>NZ_KB849705.1:287077-401400 GCF_000368805.1 Acinetobacter johnsonii ANC 3681
CGAATAGCTTTCGCTACGGCTTGGCTCTGACTATGTGGAATACACTCCAATACGTCTGAAACCTTCTCTAATTCAGGATAATGTTTTTTCATGGTAACTCCTATTTATATACCATAAAATAATATCTTCATATTTTATTTTTAAATTCAATATGTTATATTTTTTTAATTTAAAATAATTGATGTGCGTCTAAAAATGAATGTGTTTTATTCAGAAGATATTTCAAGTGCTTTGAGAGGAATAATTGTTGCGAAGGACAATTATAGAACAGGACACAGTTCTCCTTGGGATGACTTTGACTATAAAGTAAAATTTAAAATCTATTTCAAAGATGAAAAGACTGAAATTTTGCTAGGTCATATAAGAATTCTAAAAAACCATCAAAAGAATACTGCAAACTTTTTCAAGGAAAAAGGTACAAAAATCGATAATAAGAATTATGAAATTACTGATTTATTTAATGATAATGAAATTATAAGCCTTCCTCTTAATTTATCATTTTATAAAAAGTTAAAATCTATCTTTAATAGTGAAGATGAAAATATTATAGACTTTTTAACCTCAATTCGTGATGGTAGTACTTTTATTAGTGAAGAAAATATATTTTCTAAATTTAGTGGTTATAATGATACTCTACTTCGCGAAGGATCAACATCTGAAGCTATTTTAAAAAAAGGGTATCAAGTAGCATTAGGACGATATGCAGATATAAAAACCATAAGTCTTGATATTAATATAAATCATGAAAAATTTGATACTTTTAACTTAAACTTTGATAAAAATAGAAAATATGGTGAAAGAAATATAAATTTATTAATTGGTAGAAATGGCTCAGGAAAAACCTATATTCTTAATAATATAATCAATAGCATACTAAATATTAACAACAGTAAAATTTCATACCCTTATTTCAATAAAATAATAATTGCTGCCTTTTCTCCATTTGAAAAATTCTTAACTCAACATGATATAAGTAATATATATATTAACGAAATAAAAAATAAAAAATAAAAAATTAAAAACAAAATTTAAATTTAATAGACTTCCAATTAACAAATATAGTTATATTGGATTCAGAAATACTGAAGGTGAATTTGACATTAAATATCCTATCAAAAAGAGCTCAGATAGTGTATTAAATATTTTAGAATATGACTCAAGGAACTATTGGTGGGATAGTTTACCGAAAACAAAGCTTTTAAGAGACACATTAAGTCTATCAATCGATTTTGATGATATTTTAATTAAAAAAGATAACGATTACATTTCTATTGAAAATATTTCAGTTTCTGATAGAAAGAATATTAAAACAGGTGAAGGAATATTTTTTAGCAAAAACAATAAATTAATTCAATTGAGTTCAGGTCAACAAATATACTCATATCTAATACCAACTTTAATTGATGAAATTGAGGAAGAGACATTAGTCATAATTGATGAGCCTGAATTATATCTTCATCCTGGATTAGAGCTAGGGTTAATAAAAATGCTCAAGCATTTGTTAAAAGACCTAAATTCTTTTGCTATTATTGCTACACACTCCAGCATTATAACACGAGAAGTAGATAGAGAAGCTGTAAATGTATTAAGAAGAATTAATAATTTTACTAGTATTACAAAGCCAAGTATACAAACTTATGGAGCAGATTTAGAAAGCATTATAAGTGAGGTATTTGAAGATGATTTAGAAAGAAAAGTTTATGAAGACTCTCTTGACCAAATTATTCCAGATGATGAGGATGAAATTGATTTTATAGAAGTGAACTCAGAAGTTGGTAATTCTGGTTTAATATATTTATTAAATAAATCATCGGATGATGATTTTCAAGTAGAGAATTAATATGGATTATTTAAACTCATTAATTGATAATACCAATGGATGGCTAGATGCAGCTTTACACAAAAGATCTATAAAAAAAAATAAACAAGTAATTCAAGATATAAAAAGTGATCTTCAAGCTGAATATTTAAAATATGAAAGTATAATTAATCTTTATACTGATTCTGTACCTACGGTTACTTTTATTGGTGATGATCAGAAAAAAACTCTTATTGATTATTATGAAGCACCTCCAAAAAAATTAGCAGAATTATTTAAAAACAGAAGAAATAATAACTTAAAAAAATGCCCGTATTGTGCCAATCCCTTACATCCAAATACTTTAGATCATTTTATTCCTAAAAATGATTACCCCCATTTTTCGATTTTTCAAAATAATTTAGTACCTCAATGTTTAAAATGTGCAAGTATAAAAGGAGAAAAATATTATGACGCTAGTTTTGGTTGTATTTTCATACACCCATTTTATTCGGATATTTTATCGAGAATAAAAATTAACTTTGATATTGTTTTTTTAACAGCAATAAATAATATAAACATATCAAATATTATAATTAAACTTGAAAATGGTCATACAATGGAAAATGAAAGAGTAAAAAAGTATTTGAATGCTTTAGATTTCAAAAATAGGTTACAAGAATATTGTGTTAAACAATTTGGTATCCTAAGAAAAGAATCAAAGAAAAACTCTTTTGATCTCGATGTATTTATTAATGGTAAACTAACCATTAGTGCGCAAAACAACCGAGATTGGGAAACAGCATTTTATACTGCTTTACAAGCTAATATCCAAGCAATTACCTTCTTGAAAAACTTAATGCCAAAAGCAAGTTGTGTTAGCAAAATTAGTTCAACTGAATTTTCTTTATAGTAGTATTTAGAGCATACGACGTATTGTACAGCTGTTCATGAAGCAGTTTATTACTAGATAGTGGATTTAGAGCATCTACAGGCTATTATTTTCACTATCTAATTATCCTTACTGTAAATAATTCCTTTAACACAACTCCCCAAGAAGAATCTGGAAAAGTCCTAGACCTTTAGGACGAAACAGTAGAATCTGGATTCTCTAAGAATTCCCCACAGCATCTCATTTCTCTGCTCATAGCTCATTTGATAACAACTCACTATGGATGATCAATTAAGCTATTCACATCGAATTGAGTGGCAGTGAAATGGTTTTGGTTGGTGATTTTCTCATTTCTAAACCTCAGATCATCGGACTATCATGCAAAATGGACCACATACGGTCCATAAAAATTTAGAAGCAAAGTTCATTATAGGCATAGAAAAACCCCATAAACCTTTGGTTTATGGGGTTTAATAACTGGTGGGCCCACACAGACTTGAACTGTGGACCAACGGATTATGAGTAAGAACAAATCTTCATTTTTTCTTAAATAAAAACAATGAGATCAATAATGATCAGATGCAAAAAATAAATAAAATCAATAGCACCTGACTATTTCTCACAAGTCCTTGAAAAACAACAAAACACACTTGATGACTATGTATTGAATAATAAATACTAATTCAGTAAGTGCAAGATAAATAACAACCGAACCTGTGAGTTTTTTGGACAAAGACCGCAAATTGACCACAGACCGTTGAAGGATTGGAAGAATAGACCACTGATTTTTAATACTTTTTTAGGACCACTCTAGGACCTTAACATCAAGAAGTAGGCTATCGAACCATATTGAGAGAAAAAATTTCTCAATTTGGACCATAAATGAATCTACTTTTTCTACAACTAATTCTTTATTTTGGCCGTAAGTTGATTAATATAAAATCAATAAAATTAAGACTTAGCGAAGTTTGATATCAATGCAGAATACAAATCAAGAACATGTTTACGGGGCTATTCCTAATATTAAAATAGGTCATGTTTTTACAGACCGAGCCGAAGCACATGAAAAAGGAATCCATAAAGACCGCACTAAAGGAATCGTGACTTACCAAGGAGGCCCAGCATATTCAGTAGATATTTCTGCATTTGATAAAGAATATTCTGCATTTGACCCTAATACTCAAAAAAAAGGCAAATATGCAAACTGTCGTTTTGCTAATTATCCTGATATTTATATTTATATTGGTGAAGGGGGTACAGACGATAAAGTGCATTATTGTCACCAGACTTTGACTGCTGCAAACCGTGGTCTACTGTTGGCTTGTGAACAAAACTCAGATATTCGTGTAATAACTAAAGAAGATTCTCGCCTCAACTCCCGAACCTATAAAGGATTATTTAAAGTAAAAGGTTTTATACCTGGATTCTATGATGGCTATTTTGCTTTCAAATTTATCCTTTGCTCCAATGAAAATAGCTGGAATGAGTTTATTAATAGTCCTGAATATACACAATTATTATCAGGAGAAAAAATTTATACTTCTATAGACCAAGCCCAAAAATATCTAAAACCTCTTCTACTAAAACAAGTCAATGAAGATAATAAGAATGTTATTAAAGCTGGAGAATACGACGCTAAACTCCAAGTTGAGGCTGAAAAAAAATTTAATAACCATTCAGATTTGGATTTGTTCAATTTAGCAACACAGTTAAAGAATAACTCTACAACATCGAAGTACAAACAACCTTCTCGTATCAAGAAAATAATACGCTATGAATATTCACGTAATCCAGCAATAGTAACTTTACGATTAAGAATGTCTAAAGGAATATGTGGATTATGTGATCAACCTGGTCCGTTTATTGATCCTTCTCTAGGTTACGCTTTCCTGGAAGTACACCATATTAAATGGCTATCCAAACAAGGAGATGATTCTATAGAAAATACAGTAGGATTATGTCCAAATTGCCATACTAAAGTCCACTTTTGTCCTAGCTCTGAAGCTGAAGAAAAAATGAGAAAATCAGCTAAACGAGATTACGATGCTTTCGTAAAAAGTTTAAAACATACGCCTCAACCAGAAAATCAGTAACTACACTGGTATTAGGATCGCATTGGGGGGGGGAAAGCTCAGGTTATTTTTCTTTTCTATACGAAAACTCCCCCTATTTTTTCTATTTTGGCCAGGACTTCTAGAAGAAACGGCCAAATTCAAATGCGGATTTATCCCTCCGCATTTGTATTTTCTTCACTCAAAAAACAATCTCTGTAGTACTTCTTCGTTCAGAAAATACAAATGCAAAAATGGCACCAAAAAACTCATCTAAATCTCCTTCTAAAACTTGAATTTTATATTTTTTAATTTACTATTTTTAATAACTTACAAAAAATTAACAACTTTGCCATGATCAAAAAACTATTTGAGCTTATTGTTTCTAATCCTATTTATCCACACAAACAATATCCCTCCACTAAAGACATAGCAAAAGCTGTTAGAACAACGCAAAAAGCTTATAAAGTCGTGAAAGGTGAAAAATCTCTTAAAGAATTTGCCAAAGAATATGTAGAAGATATATTTGAAGATCCTCTATCTAAAAATCAAAAGAGATTAGGAGATGATCTAAATATTTCTTTCCTTGATAACGTATTCAAAGACAAAGTTAAACCTAAAGTTGGAAGTGTGATCTATTGTGGCTTACTGGCTAATCAGGTAGAACATTCAGGCATTTATATTGGCTACAATAAAATCGCTCATTTAGATGGTTCTGGAAAAATTGAGGCTGTATCTCCAGAAGTATTTTTAGACCGTTTAAATGGCTTAAATTGGGCTATAAGTATTTATGTTTCATGTAAGGATGGCAAACCCGTTGGATCTAGAGTTGTTGCAGAAAGAGCAAGAAAAAAAATAGGTCGTCGGCTTAAATATAGTGTTGCAAGCAATAATTGCCATATGTTTACCTCAGGTTGTCTCACTGGTAAGTTTAAAAATGATGATGGCTTCTTTTGTGAGCTAGAACAAACAACAGAACGAGTTCTAGATGCTAATGAATGGCGTGTTTGGGATATACCGTATAAAAAGAAAAAATAAGTTATTTCTTAAAGTCTGATAATAAATATGGGAGTACGTAGACTCCCATAATTTTATCCAAACCTATGCTATATCTTCGAATAATTCATCAAAAGATTCCTTTATTCTTTTTTGAACTTTAATGCTTCTTCCAGTAACTGCATCATATTCATCACTATCGATAGTAATACTTTTCTGTGTAATTGATGCGGGAACATCATTAAAACTATATCCAAATGCACACAAGCCTATGAAGCGTACTTTCTTAGCTGAATGTGCCTTTTTGTCATTTAAAACTTTTACTCGACTATAACGCTTTAGAAAATTAATCGAGCCTCCTTCTACAAAAGCAACTTTTCCTTCTTGATTTACTGAAAGATAGGCCAAAGGATGCTCTTTCAATAAGGCTATGATGGACTGACTACGTGAGATTTTCATAATCCACTTATTCATGAGCGTGGTTATGCTTTCATAAGAATGTAATACATTCATAAAATCAGTCTTTCTGATACGTTTTGACAGCTCTCCCATTATGATATTCACAATAGGATGGCTCTGATATTGATAACCTAATTTTAAGACCTTATTTGTACGATCTGTCTGAATTGTATCTACAATATCGGCAAGGTTATTTAATCTCGAACTTAATATCACCATTTCTTGAAATATTTCAAAATGAAGTGGTTGCTCTGCTTTTTTGAATGGATTAAGCCTATCTACTTCACATTCCGTAAACAACTGCTTTAGTTTGGTTGTCTTCGGTTGCAACATATTCACTACCCTTTTGGCCACTTGAGGTATAACCTGCTTTCTACTAAGCTTAATTTCATCCTTACTAGCTTCGAATTCGTTAACAATGTCCTCTGTAACAACGCTCTTCGAGTTCGATATAGTAATATTGGCATGAGGCATTAATTGCTGTAAGCGATACTTAAGGTAAAGTACATTCTCATAACATTTCTGTTGATCAAGTTGATAAAATCTGCCCAAGATACTAGCTAGATTTAAGCTAAATTGATTATTTTCAATCCAAAATCCTTTGCAGCCAACCATTTCATTAGTCAGTCCATTTAGTACCTTGGCCTTATCTAATTTACTTACAACTAAATCTTCAAGGCCATCAAAGCAATCCTTACTTGCAAAGCGACTTACATCATTTTCCAAAAAATGCGTTAGTTTGCTAAAAGTCATGCTCATTTTTCGTACTATCTGCTCATGATGCTTTATAGGTTTGATTATCTTTGAATCTATAGGATCTAATAAATGAATGAATACTGGAGGACTTGCTTTACGCATACGTCCAATGAATTGTGTAACTTCTTCTGGATGTGCATGTTGGCCAATAATATGATTACTATCGATCTCTTCATCTGCATTATGAAGATTAATCGCTTCATCCATAATAGAAGTACATAAAACCACCTCATAATCACAGTCTATTTTTTCTAAGCTCAACATATCATGACATTTTTGGTTCGCCATCTCTTCACGATTAATGAGCATGACCTTACAACCATGCTTTTCAAACATGACTTTAAGTTGTTTTGAAATAGAAATATTGTTTAGCCTAATAATAACTACTTTGTTTTTATTAAGTTTCCTATTCTCAAGTACTCTCTCTAATACATTTTCATATACATTTAATATATGTGGTTTAGTGTATTTAATAAGTGTGATATTACGCTCTAACTCAGTTTTCTTTTGAATATCATAGTATTGACTTACATGAAGACCAAGTTTTTCAAATAATGGTTCTGTCAATGTAGCAGTTAAAAAAAGGCATCGATCGAACTTTTGAGATTTAATTGCTTTAAGGATTGGTTGAATAGCTTTATCTCGATAACCTGCACCGTATAATTTCTGACATTCATCAATGACTAAAATACTTTCCTGGGAAAGAAAAGTTTCAAATCTAGTAAATTGATCATAAGTCATCACTAAATTCTTCTTAGCAAGTGACTTAAGAGAATCCTTAGGAATACGTTTGTCTCCATAAATAAATGCTATGTCACTTCTATCTCCATATATTTCCTCACATTGCTTGACTTGTCCAACTGTAGGACAAAGAAAAACTACATGACATAAAGGCATTAATTTATTGATGACATACCAAGTTTTGCCAGTACCCGTATTAGCTCTTATCAAAGTATTTCCGGTTTGAATATCTAATACATCAGCCAAATTTTGATTGGAAAGAAGGTGCTTAATTTGTTTTTTCGGTAAATTAGTCATGAGTTCTCCTAGGGTATGCCCAAAGGCATACCCGAAATTTAATTAATGAGTGGTTATCTAGGGATTAAACTACAGCAGCTGTTTGAACCTCACGGATCACTGCTGCAATTTTTTCAGAGGCATTTTGTAAAGTGCTCTGTTGTAAGTGCGCATAACGCTGAGTTGTTTGAGGAGATGCATGACCCAGTAATTTCTGTACGACAAATAAGGATTCACCACTGTTGACTGCCAAACTAGCAAAGTTATGACGTAAATCATGAATCCTCATATTTTTGATATCCGCAGATTGCATAACTTTGTCAAAAGTTTTACGAATATCATTGTAAGGTTTATTAGTTTCAGGATTAGCAAAGATATAGTCTGAAATTTTTGGCATGTTATCCAAAATAGCCAATGCATCTTTATTCAGAGCAATGTGTCGTGCTTTACCTGATTTATTAAACTTAAGAAGCCAAGTTAACTTGGCAAAGTCAACATCCGACCATTTCATATCCATAGCCTCTCGTTTACGTACACCTGTAAGCAGCAGAAACTTTATAATTCCTACGATAGTCTTATTATGAATACCGTAGTGTTCAGGATCTTGAAGTACTACCATCAAACGTTTTAGTTCATCGTCTGAAAGGTAACGTTCTATTTGGTTATTCTCCTTATATTTTTTGACACGTACGATTGGGTTAACCTCAATTAACCCATGATCAATAATCATATTGAGAATACTGGATAGTAAAGCTCGAACACGATTAATTGTTGCATTGCTTAAGCCTTTAGCACTCAAATCTGCAAGTAATTTACCAAGCATTGGAGCAGTAATCTCAGTTACAAGATAATGACCTAACACAGGGATTAGATGGTTTCTTAAACGCGACTCATCATCGTTATAAGATTTTTTATGAGGCCGAATGGCAGGTAAATATACATTCAATACAAAATCTCGGAAATTCATTGGCTGCTTATCAGACTCAAATATTGAGTATGGATGTAAGCCAGCAGATTTCGCCTCATTACACTTTAAAGCTATAGCTTTAGCTTGCTCCAAAGACATCTCAGGCTCTTTACCTAAAGCCTTTGATATCTTCTTTGAAAGATAGGTATGACGTAACATGAAAGCTGTAGTAGTTGATCTGTAAACTATTCGTAGTCCAGGCACCCCCTCTACTGATTTTTCAATAGGCTTTTTGGAATCATATAAATGATCGTCTGAATTTGTAGCACTTTTGCTTTTAGAAATTACCATTTGGATAATCCTCTATAAAATTTTGGGCGCACAAATCCACCCCAAATAAATAAATCATTTAGAATTCAATAATTTGTGCCGATTAACTATTTCTTAGATATAATATTTGCCTAAGTTTTCTTTTAACTCAGGTTGTTTATTCAGAGTACATTGATTAGTTATTCGCCTAATGAAGTCTCTGTAACGGTGAAGTATTTAAATAATCATGCGAGTCCATATCAAAAGATCGCCTCTAAATAATTCAATCTTCTCTCAATAATTCACTGGCACGTTTAGGAATTCTTAGCTCCTTACAGTCTGCTGGTGCATTTTTTTCATCAAAGATTTCTATAATTTTCTTACATAGAAAATTATTGTCCTCATCAATCAAATAAATCCCAAAAGCACAATGTCCTTCCAATACATCTTCAGAATTTACTGGGTAAAATAGAATATGAGCAGGTTGATAATCCTGTAACATTTCTATGTAAGAATTCTTTTTTTCATGATGAATACATTTTGCCTTCGGCCAATCACCATGAATACCACTCTTTATGATATGAAGTTTTGTATCCTCATATTCGAGATAATTAATAAATTTTAAATAACAAACATCTGACAATAATTGAATGTAGTTTTGATTTAACATTTCCTTCATATTCGTTTTAAATTTGAGGCTGACCCCCTTATTTGAAATACTTTTATATTTTAAATTGAGGCTAAAATTTTCCATGAATTCCTGTAAATTACTATAATGAAAAATACAATTTTCCTCGGAGTAGGCTTCATCCCGGAAAGTATCATCTCCAATAGCGTCATTAATTTCACAGATTTTCTGGTTAATGACCTTAATTAATGCTTTTTTCTTAAAAAACTGATCTTTTTTCTCAAGACGAGATATAGGGAAATCACATAACTCTGTATCTGATTTCTTTAAGAAGGACTGCATTACCATTGAATAATCTTGAATCTTAGTTTTCAATTCTTTGACGCTTTCTTTCATTCCTAGATTAAATCTTTTAAAGGAAATGCCTTTTAGATTCTCTAGTACAGTATTTTCATTAAATGTTGACATAATTTGCGCTCCTATAAGTTAATAAAAATTTAATCAATTACTAAACAGACTGATTAACAAGGGGATGTTGTCATGTCATCTTAAGAGTGTCAAATAATCACAAATGCAATATAAACCATTAAAACATAAAGGTTTTTATTCCCATATTTAATCCAATATAAAACAGTGAATATGGTTTTCTTACTATAAATCGTGGACAAAAAAGGGGGGGAAACTTAAAATCTTAAACTCTTTTTTTTTTGTTATTTTTATAAGTATTTAAAATGTATATTCCAGCCGAGATTCTCGAAGAATTAAAAAAGAACAAAAAGTGTACTGCTAACAGAATTGCTTATATGTTTGATAAGCCTAAAAGTACAGCCTACAGATATATTCAAATTTTTAAAAAACTTGATGACTTGTCTAAATTTGATAAAGACCACCTAACAAATAGAAATAATAGAGTTATTAACAGTGATGATTTTGATAAGTTTATTTTCAATATTCTCAATTCAGGTGGGTTTAAAAGCACAAATCAATTATATCAAGCGTGTTTAAAGGAGTTTCCTAATAGAAATATCTCACGCCGTACTTTTAACAAGCTTTTTGCAGAATCAAGAGAAAGACAAAGACTGAAATTAAAGAAAAGGATTCTTAGAATTACTAGAAGTAAAAATAAACCTTTGACAGGTTTCTTTACTGTAAGACGTAAACGTAAAGTTTTAGATTATGAATAATAAAGACCCTAGGACTAGTAGACCCTACAACAGCCTATCAGGGAAAAGCATCATGCCTTGTCCTCACTAAAAAAAGCAAAAAATTACCGTAAAGCCCAAAAGCTTTACGGTTCATTTTGCGGTACTAACTGTGGTCAATAGTCACTAGGCAGTAATATCGTGGTCACTGATCGATCAGCTTCAGTAATGATCCAGATTTTATCATTGGAGAATGTAGCTCGACATGATACGTAATGGCATCAGCAGGGCTTCTTCATTCGATTCTCGATCTTCCTCACTTACATCTCCCCAGTCACCACTTTGATGTCGTACCAGTAACGCGAGTAAATCAATATATTCAGCTTCGGCAAATCGTAAGGCATTTGGTGTAGACACGACTTGACCCAAAGCAAATAGGGTTCGCTTTGTCATAAAAGAGTCTCAGATTAAAAACGATAATGGTCTGGTCACGACAGGTCTGCCGTAACAAGGTCAGATCACTTTGAGTTTATGCTGCTCAAAAATGGCTTTCGGAACATAGACCAAGATGCCTTCGTTGTCGTTGAGTAAGATATAGACTTCGTACCAGTCCTTTTTCTTTTCCACGAATTCCACCTCTCCTGCATTAAGCTTTTCAGCAAGGCTAAAAGTTAAATTTTGGAATGGCTGAATCAGGTCTTGATCGTTTTCACAAAGAACAAACCACCCATGTTGGGTGGCTTGATAGGGTTCTTCATATTGTTCCTCAAGCATCTGTATGGTCTCAAGGATCGCTTGAGCAATAAGTTGCTCCTGTATCTGCTGGATTTCAGCTTTACTCTGGATGAATTTCATGACCATCATCCTCGGCTACGTTTTCCATTGAAATTTTATCCACAGTCTTGTTTTGACGTTTCTTTTGAGACTTGGTCGCTGTCGTTGCTTCAACTGTTGATGACTCTGTACTAGCTTCACTTTTCAGATGACTTTCTAAACCGATTGGCCATAGTTCAAAATCCTCTTCCACTTCCAACAAACGTGCGACATTTGGATGCAATCTCAATAATTGCTGATCAAACAATATAGCCGCGAGGAAGCTTGGATTATTCACTGACTTACCAATGAATAGCTCTTTTAATGCAGTTGCATGAAAAGGCTTTCCATCTCGATACAATTTACCCAGTAGCTCAATAATATCTTCAACTTTAATCATTTCTGCACTAAAGCCACCTGAAGATTCATTCTTGCTTAGCGCAACACCAAAAGACTGATCTTCGTTGTTCTGCCATAACTGATAATACAATTTGCCTTTTGCTCGATCAGACAGCTTATTGCAAATGAATGTATGAATAAGGCTATACCCAACTTTGTCATTGATACGTGGTTGCATAATTTTGATTCCTATAAACGTAAAAAATCCCGATGAGCTCAAGGCACATCGGGACATATAAAATTTTTGAAATAACTTACTAAAGTATTACTTTCAGAACTGCACAAACCTTGCTCACATTATCAGTTTCAATATCATTGCAAACACGAATAGCTTTCGCTACGGCTTGGCTCTGACTATGTGGAATACACTCCAATACGTCTGAAACCTTCTCTAATTCAGGATAATGTTTTTTCATGGTCACTCCTCTTACAAGACCATAAAAATAATATATCCTTGAAGCAAACATCTTTACTCTACTGGGTATATCAGCAACTTTTCAAAAAAATCAGATATATGAAATATAAAAAAGATATACAATACAAAGAATAAATATATTAAGGCTTTAACTCATTATGGAAGAATTTTATAAAATTTTTAGCAGTCCGCCTGCTGTAGCAATAGCTTGGATCTGCACAGTTGTAAGTTGTATTTATGCTTTTATACAGAAAAACAAGGCAGTCAAAATTGAACAAAAATACAACTCACTAAACATCACACACGAAAATCTCAAGATCCAAAATAGTTCACTCGAACAAAAAATAATTGATATCGAAAATAATAATATTCACGACAACTATCAGAAAGTGAATCAGAAGGGTAAAACGAATATTAATCAGGGCGTAATTAAAGGTGACTTTCACTTTACCCAAAGATAAAACCTAGGGTTATCTATGTGCGAAACTAAAATTGATATTCAAAAAATTGAAGGGGACTTCTACAATATTGAGTCTCCAGAAATTAATGTTGATTCGATCATCAATGTAATTATTAGTGACATTGCTTTGGCTGATGTAAAAATAGACCTCACTGATCGTGCTTTCCCCGCTATTGTCGATAAGAAAATCAACTATAATTTACTCAAGAGTAAGCGTCGCATCGTATTACAATATAAATCGTATTCATCTCACATCGAAGCAGCTTACGCTTTGGCTGAGCAGAATATAATCAATGGAAAGCAAACAGCTATGTGCTTATTAAATGGCATGTACTGTAATTCACTAGAAAAATATGACATAGACTCATTCGAGCCTGACATTATTCAAGTGAGAAAATATGCTGATGACATTATTGACGATGTAATTAAGCAGCTTAGAACATTTGTTTATAAATCTGCAAACGTTACTCAATTCAAAGAACAAGTCGAAATTGGAATCAATGTAGTTGTCGCACATGCTTTTGTTGAATGCTTTATTTTGGAGAATCCTAATGCTACCAACTAAAGGATGTCATCCAGAATTAAATGTCCTCTACATTGGCGGATATATTCTCAAGAAACTTTATGAACGCAAAAATAAACGCATGCCTATATCCCAATTAATGAAAATGGGAACTAGAGAACTTTCTATCACGGTTGACTACATAATACTTGCTCTAGACTGGTTATATATCATTTCTGCTATTAGCTATAATAGCAAAGAGGTTTTTATCAATGAAATTGGTTAGGTTTATTTTAGAGATTAATGATGAAGAAGTAAGAAATATACCTTTTTTCAATAACCTAAATATAATTACGAGTAAAAAGAAATCGGATGCACCTGGTAACAGTGTTGGTAAGTCGACTCTAGGTAGAATACTAGACTACTTATTTGATGGTTCGATTGGCCCGATTTATATTGATGATGAATTCCAAACCCCAAAGCAGGAAATCGAGCAACTCTTCACTCAAAATGAAGTCTATGTATCGCTTGAGTATATTGGCTTAGATAATCAACCCACAGTGATTAAACGGAGGCTGTCTACTGATAAGAACCTACAAGATTACATTTTGAATGGTCATTCGGTGACTGACAAAGAATACATTTCTCACCTCATGAAAAGTATTTTTAACGTCCATTCAGCCAAACCAACTATAAGAAAACTGGCTCCAAAGTTTTTTAGAACAAACCATCACCGTATGACCAAAACGGTTAAATTTGATAACGGAAGGAACGTATCTAATTCTGATATAAATACGGTCTTTCTCTATCTCTTTAATTTTGATGACACTGAAATTCTTAGCAAAATTCATAAATTAAAAACAACTATCCGACGTTATGAGAAGAGCCTTAGTCTGTTTAATGGCATTATTAGTCAAGATAAAATTATTGGTTCTATTTCTAAGCTTAAAGCTGAAATTGCAAAGCTAGAAAAGTCTCTTTTATCCTCTGAGAAAGGTATCGATAAACTAGAGATTGTTGGAAAGATTAACCAAATTGATGATGCGCAAAACATTCTATCAAATGAAATACTGGCTCTAGAACTTAAGATAAAAAATGTATTCAGAACCAATGATATCTTAGGAACAAAAGAAAGAGATCATTTGTTGGATGAACTACGTGCAATATATGAATACGCATCAGTTAAAATTGAATCAACACTCAATGATTACCAACAAGCCCTTACTTTCCATGAGCATCTTCTTGAGACAAAAAAGCAGTTTGTTTCTGATGGTCTCAATAAGCTACAAGAGAAATATGAGCAAGCAAACAGCACATTTGCTAAGCTAAATATGCAAAAACATCATCTCTTCAATGAGTTGAAGTCTAAAAAGAAAATAGAAGAAATTTCTGACTCAGTGAAAGAAATTGGTAGATTGGACAAAGAGCTAGCTAGTTTGACCGCTATCGTCGAGAAAAGAGATGATATAGACACCAAACTAAAAGTGGAAACTCTCGAATTAGCAGAATTAACAAGTAAACTTGAAAGTGAGCTTGATAATGTAATTTCTTTTGAAGATAAATTTATTGAGAATTTCAAAAAATACACTAATGATTTTTACGGAGTAAAATACCACTTTAGCTTGCACTTAAACAAAGAAAAAGGTGAATGTGCACCTGATGTAGATGAGATACAGTCAAATAATGAAGGTGGATTAAAAAGACTCGAAGTAATCGCTTTCGATCTTAGTTACATTAAAACCGTTTATGACAGCCAAGTTCAGCGACCAAATTTTGTACTTCATGATTCTATTGATGAAATTGATATTCAATACATCAGAAAAATATTTAATGCATCAATTAATCTACCTGGACAACATATCGTCTCAATGCTGTCAGATAAGCTATCGACAGAAGATTATCTAAAGTATAAAGACTTTATTATCTTAGAACTCTCTAATGATAATAAGTTTTTTAAACAGTAGAATGGCTATCTAAACGTTGAGCATAAATTTTCTGATTTCTTGGATGCTGAATATCTATCAACCTCTGTGCCAGAAAGAAAATCTCAAACGTGAAATCATGAGAAATGCACTAGACAAGGATAACTTCCCTCAGTAGTTGTCACATAACTTAGAATTGAAAAAGGTTACCAAACTCTAAGGTCAAGGTGAATATGAAAACGTATTCACCAATCTGATGATGAAGGCTAGGCAGGCAATCAAGAAACTCTATACAGATGGTAGTTTATAGCTATCCTGCATGATAATAATTTATTGACACAACTCCCCAAGAAGAATCAGGAAAAGCCCTAGACCTTTAGGACGAAACAGTAGAATCTGTATTCTCTAAGAATCCCCCACAGCATCTCATTTCTCTGCTCATAGCTCATTTGATAACAACTCACTATGGATGATCAATTAAGCTATTCACATCGAATTGAGTGTCAGTGAAATGGTTTTGTTGGAGATTTTCTCATTTCTAAATCTCAGACCATCGGACTATCATGCAAAATGGACCTCATACGGTCCATGAAAATTCGTGAGCAAAGTTAATTTCAGGTATAGAAAAACCCCATAAACCAAAGGTTTACGGGGTTTAATAACTGGTGGGCCCAGACAGACTTGAACTGTCGACCAACGGATTATGAGTCCGCTGCTCTAACCAACTGAGCTATAGGCCCTAATATGCTGAATTTGTTATATATCAACAAGTTCAGGCGAAATGAATACTAGCGAAGATTTTTTCAAAAGACAAGCTTTTTCATACATAGTTGTACACTATCCAAACAATCAAGAAAATTTAGATCATCAAACTGACACATCAGGTCTTTCACGATCTTTGAGTTACATACTAAGACTCAAAAGCACTTATAAATACTAGAATAATAAAATTTAATTAAATTGGATAAAACTAAATACCGGCTTTTTCTTTTTTTCGTGACTCAATGAAAAACTCAACAATTGACCATAAAACAACCAAAGCAAAGAGAACTATTGCACATACAAAAGTCGAAAGATAAGTCATTTTAACAATCCTGAGCTTTGTTAAACCAAAGTTAAAGTGTGAAAGTGCACACTTTAGTCTTAGACCAAAGTCTAATCTGTCATTTCGTTTATGAATAGTGGTATTTTCATTTTCAGCATATTTATTTTCTGTTTGATTAGATTTAAAACATCTTAGTGTTCAATTCTTGCCCCCTCCTTGTTCAACTGATGAGGATTCAAGCCCATTCATAAAAGTGGCAAGTGCAATCAAGTAGGACTTGACTCAAACCGTAAACAAGCAGACATTAGCCTCTTTAAAAAACACTTGTATTTTTATGCTCATGTTAAAAAAACTCATTGGTGAGTCTGCGTTTAAACTCGCAGGCTGGAAATATCATGTAGAACCAAACGTTTTGGAAGACAAGCAAGTCATTATTGGATTTGAACATACTTCTATGTTGGATGCTGTCTTGTCACTGGCAATTTTTCAAATCTACGATATGAAAATCCATACCCTGATTAAAAAAGAATTATTCAAAGGGCCAATGAAGCCCATACTCGAAGCCATTGGTGGTATCGCGGTCGATCGTAAGTCAAATAAAGACATTGTGTCTCAAATGGTTGAACACTTTAGCCAAAATGAAAAATTCAATTTAGTCATTGCACCTGAAGCGACACGTGCCAAATCAGGTGAAGTACGTAAACCTATTCGTACTGGGTTTTGGCATATTGCTAAAGCAGCAAATGTGCCTATTGTGCTGATGTACGCGAACTCAAAAACCAAGCAAGGTGGTATTTTTGGAAAAATCTACCCAACAGACCTAGATCATGACTTAGCGCTTATTAAAGCACTTTATAAAGAGCATGTTGGTTTAGATATTGAGATTCCAGAACCTAAAACTGCTGCACAATAAGATCGTTTAATTAACCTAAAAGAATGTGAAGACGCTATTCTTTTAGGTCTCTGTGAGAGTTTTCCAACAGTTAATTTTTAAAGTGAACTGCCTCACAGGGTAAATTTTAAATAACTGGCTTTATTTCAAACAATTTTAATTCTTTTTTTGTTTGTTCAGGCGATTTTCAGAAAAACACCTACTTTCGCATAAAAAAGTGCTTATGGTAGAATTTGCACAATTTGATAGGCACAAAGCCAATCTACAAGGAGCATATTTCGCATGGCGGGTCATTCCAAGTGGGCCAATATTAAGCATCGTAAAGCAAAACAAGATGCTAGCCGTGGTAAACTTTTTACCAAATTTATTCGTGAATTAACAACTGCTGCAAAGCTTGGCGGTGGTGATGCTGCAAGCAACCCACGTCTTCGTGCAGTTGTAGAAAAAGCACTTTCTGTAAATATGACACGTGACGTCATCAACCGTGCAATCCAACGTGGTGCTGGTGGCGAAGATAACGATGATTTAAAAGAAATTACTTACGAAGGTTATGGTGTTGGTGGTGTTGCAGTTATTGTGGAAACCATGACTGACAACTTAAACCGTACTGTACCGGATGTCCGTCACTGTTTCTCAAAAACAGATGGTAACTTAGGCACAAACGGTTCAGTTGCTTTCTTGTTCACAAAACGTGGTGAGATCACTTTTGAAGATGTATCTTTAGAAGATAAAATCATGGACGTGGCACTTGAAGCAGGTGCTGAAGATATCGAAGTCGATGAAGATGAAATCTTAGTCATTACTACACCTGAATCTTTTGGTGATGTACAAGATGCTTTGACTGCTGCAGGTTTAAAATCGGACAATGCTGAAGTGGTCATGAGCCCTTCAACTAAAGCCGAAATCACCGATATCGATCAAGCGAAAAAGATTATGAAAATGATTGATATGCTTGAAGATTTAGATGATGTACAAAACGTATATACCAATGTTGAATTCTCTGACGCGGTATTGGCAGAATTAGACGCCTAGTCTACTGCTTTAAAAAATGCGTTCTCGAATATAGTTTTGGGAGCGCATTTTTTATGTCTGATTGAATACCCTTTCAATAAATTTTGCTTTTTTACAATGATATTTATCCATGCTTAAATGCTGGCTGTCGTGTTTTAATTGATTTTAAGCCATAACTAAATTCTGATTTTTCAACAAGCGATCACGAAAGATCAGAAAACTTTACCACCGAGCGTTTTTCACGACCAATTGAATAGTAACATCATCCTGCTGTAGCACCTCTAACATACACAGCTCATGTGCTCTTATTGTCGCTGATATTATGCAAACTTTTGAAAGTAGGAAGCCTAATACTCATTAGACTCATACAAGTTCAGCGTGACTTAGACTTTGCTCAACAAACCACTACAGTTAAAAACGTTATACTCTTTAATCACAAAGCTTGAGTGCAGTGCCACCACATGTTCGATTTTACCAATGCGTTTGAGTAAAATATCACTATAGTTTTCCATATCTCTTGCCACAACTTCAACAATAAAGTCTGCCGACTGCCCTGTCACTAAAAAGGCATTGGTCACTTCAGGAATATTTTCTAGCTCTTCTAAAAACTTGGAAAAAGTATCGGTATCGTGCTTGCTCAAAGATACTTGTAGCAAAACATGTAGACTAAAACCGAGCTTTTGATAGTTAATATCACGCTTAACTTTGGTCATAATATCGTTATCAATGAGGTGCTTAATACGACGATGTACTGAACTGACCGATAGATTAATACGCTCTGATAATTCGTTTAGATTGATATCTTCATTACTTAAAATTTCTAAAATTTGCTTATCAAAACGATCTAATTCCATTATTTAACTCTCATGACAACTTATGTTTATAGGTGTTTATTTCATATTAAGCATTTCAAATGAAAGATAAAGCTTATTTGCAGTTTTTTTCATATATTTTCAGATTAATAAAAAGATATCAGCTTTTTTAGACAAAGAGTGCCATGATCTTTTACAAAGTTATAAATAGACTGAGAAACTTTCTATTCAGCTTCTATAAATCATGATATTGAAAATACAAGAAAGGCAAAGGCTGTCTGTATCACACATCACCTTTGCCTAGTTTTGATTGAGCTTATCTTAAACGCCGCGCCAATCGACTCGAGCATTGCGCTCGGTTTGATAGACTCTTAAAACATACTGCCCCAAGGGTAAATTGGTTAAATAGGTTTTATAAGCACTAAATTCTTCAGATAGACCTTCCTCATGGTCTTTTTCCCAAGGTGTCCCTTTAATCTCCAGCACAGGTGCTAACATCGAACACACAGCAATATCCGCCAAACCTAAACGATCCCCGACAAAGTAACGTCCATGATTAGCAATTAACTTCTCATTCAATACTTCAATTAACCGCTGCATTTCGGCTTTGGAATGCTCTATTTTTTCTGCATTCAACTCATAGCCTTTCGACATCAACGTTTTCATTAAAGGTTTGGTGTATTTTTCAAATTTACGTAAATACCCCTTTTCGCCCAACATAATCTGTAACGATTGATCGTTATCGGACAATGCATGGGCCAACCCCCAACGACGCACATGCAATCCCAAGTCGTTGGCTAACGCATTAACATCTAAAGCCTCTTTACGAAGCTGTGCTTCATTACGTAACAGTCGATGTTCTGGATAACGCTCATCAAGATATAGCGCAATCTCGGTGGTATCAGCGACCCATTTGTCCTGATCACGCAAAATAGGCAGTTTATTTTGACCGGTCTTTAACTGTGCAAAAGCCCGATGAACCCCAGGCACCACATTTTGTGCGACAAAATCTAGCTCTTTATGATCGAGCAACCAGCGAGCTTTCTCACAAAAATGAGATAAAGGAAACTGGTATAAAGTTCTCATAAATGCTCCACATTTATTTTTCTATTTTGGCTTTTCAGAAAAGCCATCTATTTCAGTTGGATACTTTAGTCACTGTATTTAGGATTTACAATGTACTTTTTACTCAAAACTGCCTAGCAAATGTTCAATAGCCTTTATCAAATTTATACGTTTTTTTCTCTACAATATCTCAAATCTTGATAAGTAAGACTTTAATCAGACTATTTACCCCACCGTTAAATTAGTTATTCCTTATTTTTCAAATTCTTAACATATCTTCTAAATGATTAAACTTAGCATATTTTATTTTTAACTTTTTAGCTGCTAAGTAATTCAAGATCCTTCATTTAATCATTCAAGCAATCCCAAGTAGCGTATAGGCATTAAGTAAAGGTGCTTTTATGTCTCATACACTCTCTAAAAATATTCACGTGATACAAAATGATCAGGATGCGATTAATGCAGCCTATCATGTCGCTGACTTTGCCTTAGAAGGTCGGGATCAACGTGATCAGAACCGTCAGCTTCCATTTGCTGAAATCGAATTATTCAGCAAAAAAGGCTTAGGCGGTATTCGTATTCCTCAAACTTTTGGAGGCGCATTTGTTTCCAACAAAACCTTAGCTCAGGTTTTTCGCATTATTAATAAAGCCGACTCAAGTGTTGGCCAAATTCCACAAAACCAAATTGCGCTACTCAACATGATTGATATCTTGGGCAACGAACAACAAAAACAGTTTATTTTTAATGAAATATTAAACGGCAAACGCTTGGCCAATGGCGGCCCCGAACGAAATACCAAAGACACTAAAACTCTGAGTACGACATTAAGCATTGAAAATGGTCGTTACTATGTCAATGGTGAAAAGTTCTACTCTACAGGCAGTAGCTTTGCCCATTGGTTAGCCATTAAAGCCCTTCACCCTGAAGGGTATGTGGTACTGACTATTGTTGATGCCACAGCACAAGGTGTGGAAGTTATCGATAACTGGAACGGTTTTGGTCAGCGTACAACTTCAAGCGGCACAGTAAAATTACAACGGGTTGAAGTCGATCCACTACTTATTTTTGATGAGCGGAAACTGGCTGAAGACGTCAATTATCGCGGTGCTTTCTCGCAGTTAATGCAAGTTGCGATTGATGTCGGTATTGCAGAAGCCGCATTTGAAGACACTTTATCAGCAGTGAAAAAAGCCCGACCAATTGTCGATGCACAAGTTGAGAAAGCCAGTTTTGAACATTACACCTTACAAGAAGTCGGCAAATCCGCTGTCCTGTTGGATGCCGCTATTTTACTGCTCGATGAAGCTGCTGAATATTTAGATGAGCTCGACCGACTGAGCGTTGTCAGTGCCGAACAAGCAGCTAAAGCCTCTATTTTAGTCGCTGAAGCAAAGGTCTATGCCAATGATGCTGCACTACAAATTTCTGAAAAACTCCTAGAGCTTGGCGGCAGTCGTTCAAGTCTAAGCCAACATAATTTAGATCAACATTGGCGCAATGCACGTGTGCATACCTTACACGACCCGATCCGCTGGAAGCTGCATGCACTGGGTAACTACTATTTAAACAACACTTTTCCTGCTCGCCACGCTTGGATTTAAGGAGAACGCCATGACTTCATTTCAACCTATTCTTCCACTTCAATCCAAAGACACGGCGTATGCACATATTATTCAAAGCGATGTTGAAGCCTTAGAGATTGCCAAAAATTTAGCTGAGCAGTTTAAACAACAGGCAATCCAACGTGATGCTGAACGAATTTTGCCTTTTGAGGAAATCGAAACCTATAGCCAATCTGGCCTTTGGGCCATTACTGTACCGAAGGAATTCGGAGGGGCAGATGTTTCAAGCTATACGGTCGCGCAAATTATCGCACTGATGAGTGGTGTAGATGGTTCGATTGGACAAATTCCCCAAAACCATTTCTATGCCTTAGAGGTTTTACGTAACAACGGTACTGAACAACAAAAGCGTAAACTCTACACAGAAGTGCTAAAAGGTGCACGCTTTGGTAATGCCTTGGCTGAGTTCAAAACTAAAAATGCAACGCAAAAACAAACTGCACTCAGCCAAACTGAACAAGGCTATGTGGTCAATGGTGAAAAGTTTTATTGCACAGGCAGTCTGTTTGCAGACCGCATCCCCACCTTAGTCAAAGATGCCGATGACAAAGAGTTTCTGGTCTTTATCCCGCGTAGTAGTACAGGGCTAGAATTGATTGATGATTGGTCGGGTTTTGGTCAACGTACCACAGGCAGCGGTACAGTCAAATTCAATCATGTCGCTGTAGATGCTGAAGATATTGTTCCTTTCGATACCGCTTTTTCTAGACCAACTCTAGTTGGGCCTTTTGCTCAAATTATGCATGCTGCCATTGAAACAGGCATCGCGCGTGCTGCTTTTGAGGAAACACTGGTTCGTGTGCGTCAGGCTCGTCCATGGATTGACTCTGCTGTTGAACAGGCAACCAATGATCCTCTAACACAGTTTGAACTGGGACGAGTAGTTGCCGATGTACGTGCCAGTGAAGTCCTACTCAAACAAGCGGCTCGCTCAATCGATGCAGCACGTCCTAATCCAACCATAGAGAACATTGCAAAAGCTTCTCTCGATGTAGCGAAAGTTCGTACACATAGCACAGAAACCGCATTAAAAGCCGCTTCGAAATTGATTGAACTGGCAGGCAGTCGTGGTAGTCAGCGTGAAGATGGCCTAGACCGCTTTTGGCGTAATGCACGTGTTCACACGCTACATGATGCGTCACGTTGGAAATATTACTTCATTGCCAATTATCTTCTTAACGGTGTACTTCCGCCACGCAGAGGGACATTGTAATGACACTATCATCTCAAAATAAAAACCCGAAACAAATCATTCTGAATGCCTTTGATATGAATAGCGTAGGTCATATCAATCATGGTTTGTGGACACACCCACGCGATGAGTCGCATCGTTTTAATGAGCTCAGCTATTGGACCGATTTGGCGCAAACTTTAGAGCAAGGTTTATTTGATGGTTTATTTATCGCCGACATTACAGGTGTCTACGATGTTTATCAAAATGGTCTGGATTTAACCCTGAAAGAGTCGATTCAGCTTCCAAGCCACGACCCAAGTACCCTCGTTTCTGCCATGGCTGCCGTTACACAGCACTTAGGGTTTGGTGTCACTGTAAATTTGAGCTATGAGTCGCCTTACCAATTTGCACGACGCTTTGCGAGCCTCGACCATCTAACAAACGGTCGTATTGGGTGGAACATTGTCACGGGTTACTTAGACAGCGCAGAACGGTTAATTGGTCAAAAAGGTTTAAAAGATCACGACTTGCGTTATGAACAAGCTGAAGAGTTTATCGAACTTTGCTATAAATTTTGGGAAGGTTCTTGGGAAGACGATGCCATACAAAAAGATAAATTAAACCGTGTCTTTACCGATCCTTCAAAAGTTCATGCCATACAGCATCAAGGCAAATTCTTCCAAAGTCAGGGCATTTTTCAGGTTTCCCCATCTATACAGCGGACACCTGTACTTTATCAAGCGGGCGCTTCAAGTAAAGGCTTAGCCTTCGCAACTCAACATGCTGAAGCCATGTTTATTGGTGCTGACACGCCTGAAAAACTGAAACAGCAAGTCGATAAGATTCGTGCGCTTGCATTAAGCCATGGGCGTGATGAACAAGCCATTAAACTCTTTGTTGGCATTAGTGTAGTGACTGCAGAAACGGATGAACTCGCACAAGAAAAACTCGCCGAATATATTCGCTATGCCAGTCCAGAAGCAGGTTTGGCACATTTTTCAAGTTCAGTTGGAATAGATTTATCACAGTTTGCAGATGATGAAGCGATTCCTTATAAACAAACCAATAGCATTGCCTCGGTCAATAACAAATTTAAAGAGCAAAAAGTTACGCGAGCGGATTTAAAAGCCCAGCATGTACTCGGTGGACGCTATCCACTGATTGTCGGGAGTGGAAAAACTGTAGCAGAAAAACTCATTCAGCTCTTAGATGAAACTGGCGTAGATGGCTTTAATCTCACACGAACCGTTGCCCCAGAGTCACATCAAGACTTTATTCGTTGGGTCATCCCAGAGTTACAAGAGCGTAGCCGTTATAAAACCGCCTATGAAACAGGTAGTTTACGCCACAAATTATTCGCTCAAGGTGACCGACTGGCCGCAAACCACCCTGTACAGCAGTATCGATGTCAAAGCTCGTGCTCTCATCCTAAAACACCGCAAAAACAAACCGCATAAATTTTAAAATACGAGAAATATCATGGCTCAAACTGCAAAAACAAAATTTACCGTTATTGGGGTAATTGTCGCTGCCATCGTCATTGCACTGGTGGCGTGGTCTTATCATAAAAAATCGAGTAACTCTGAACTGGTGATTGGGATCAGCCCACCCTTTGCCAGTCCATTAAAGGTGGCTGTGGAAGAAGCAAAACAGCAAGGCATCAACGTCAAACTGGTCGAGTTTTCGGATTGGAATACCCCCAATATCACGCTCAACCATGGTGATATTGATGCTAACTATTTTCAGCATCAGCCCTTCTTAGATAACGCTATCAAAGAAACTCAATTTAAACTGAAAGCACTGGATAAAGGCGTCACCACACACGTCGGTTTATATTCAAAAAAGTATGACTCGATTGCTGCGATTCCTGAAAATGCACGTACAGTTATTCCAAATGATCCAGTAAACCGAGGTCGTGCGCTTTTACTGTTACAACAGGCCAAATTGATTAGCTTAAAAGATCCGAACAATCATCTATCGAACCTGCAAGATATTGTCAGCAACCCTAAAAAGCTGCAGTTTATTGAAGTTGAAGGTCCACAAACTGCACGTGCCGTTGATGATGCTGACTTGGTCTTTAGCTATCCACATTATTTACGTCTTGCAAAAACCATCGACCCAAATGATGCACTGATCTTAGATGACAACACCAACACCCTGTATTCGATTTTATTTGCGGTGCGTGACGACTACCAACAGCAACATCCAGAGAAAGCAGCGCAACTTGAAAAATTTATCAAGATTTATCAAACATCAGACAAAGTTAAACAGACTTTGAATAGTGAAATTGGTGAAAAACTTTGGTTCCCAGGTTGGAAGTGAGTATAAGCCATGACGCAATCTTTCACTCAAAATCGAAAAAAATGGCTGATTGGCTTAAGCGTCATCGTGGCAATTTTTGCTCTAGCGGGTTACCGCTATAGCAAAAGCCATGCACAAGATGATGTCTTAACAATTGGTATTAGCCCACCTTATGCCGAACTGCTGCAAAGCGTGGCAGACGATGTAAAAAAGCAAGGCATTCAAGTCAAACTGGTTGAATTCTCTGACTGGCATGCGCCAAATGTTGCTGTACAAAATGGTGACATTGATGCCAACTTTTTTCAACAAAGCGTCTTTCTACGTAATGCCATTCGCGAAACAAATTATGATCTGCATGCATTCGCTACTGGAACAGGGAGTCATGTCGGACTGTATTCAAAAAAATATAAGTCCTTAGATGCACTACCAACTCAAGCACGTGTGGTCATCCCCAATGACCCAGTGAATTCGGCGCGTGCCTTAATTTTACTGCATCGTGCGGGTTTGATTCAGCTCAAAGACATTAACAATGAACTGTCTACCGTAAAAGATATTGTGAGCAATCCTAAACAGCTTCAGTTTATTGAAGTAGAAGGCCCACAAACTGCCCATGCGTTTAATGATGCTGATTTAATTTTTGGCTTCCCGCATTATTTAAAAATGGCCAAAGTCACAGATCCGCATCATGCCCTTTTTCTTGACCCGATAGACAAGAAATACGCCATTTTATTTGTGACACGTAAAGACTATCCAGATCAAAACCAAAAGCTTGTGACTTTTGTGCAAGCATTCCAAAACTCAAAACATGTTCAAGAAATTTTAGACCGTGATTTTGGCCAAGGTCTGTGGCTTGAAGGCTGGAAATAAGGAGAAAAAGAATGGTCAGCTTTGGTTCTCATGTGGATTTTTCAATTCCACATATCAAAATTCGTAACTTAAACAAACACTATGCAGTACAAGGGCATACTGTACATGCACTCAAAAATATTGACCTCGACATCCCGACAGGTAAAGTGTTTGGCATTATTGGCAAAAGTGGTGCAGGTAAATCGTCTCTGCTCCGCACTTTAAATGGTTTAGAACGTATCAGTGAAGGTCATATTCATATTCATCAGCAAGACTTGGCCGCATTGAACCACGCTGAGCTGATTCAGCTCCGCCAACGCATTGGCATGATTTTCCAGCATTTTAATTTAATGTCTGCCAAAACAGTCTATGAAAATGTCGCACTGCCCCTCAAAGTGGCCAATTATCCTAAACAAAACATCGAACAACGTGTCAATGAGGTTTTACAGTTGGTTGGGCTAAGCGATAAGCTACAGCATTACCCATCACAACTGTCTGGTGGTCAAAAGCAGCGTGTCGGCATTGCCCGTGCATTGGTTCACCATCCTGAAATTTTACTCTGTGATGAAGCGACATCTGCTCTCGATCCAGAAAGTACCTCTGTGGTGTTGTCCTTGCTCAAAGAGATTAATCAAAAGCTGGGTATCACCATTGTCTTGATTACCCATGAAATGCAGGTGATTCGGGAAATCTGCGATCAGGTCGTGGTCATCGATGCTGGTGAAATTGTGGAATCAGGCGAAGTTTGGTCGGTGTTTTCTCAACCCCAACAAAGCATTACCCAAGAACTACTGAATCTAGAACAACTCGATTTGCCCTTTCGCTTAAATGCGGAACCTACGCAGCTCGATACACATGCCATTTTCAAAATTAGCTCGACTTCAGATGCGCATCATCCCCCTGACTTAAAAAAGATTTTGGAGCACTTTCCACAAACTGTGCATTTATATCAAAGTCAGGTCGACACCATCCAAAACCATTTAATTGGAATCTTAATTATTGCTGTTCCTATACAGGACTTAGAAATTCAATCACTACTACAAAAACTAAAAGCGCATGTGACACATGTAGAGGTACTGGGCTATGCACGACCAACTCATTGATTTATTACTGACAGGCACCATCGATACCTTAACCATGGTCGGTGCATCTGCGTTTTTTGCCTTACTCATTGGTCTGCCAATGGCAGTGGTTCTAGTCAGCACCTCTGAGCATGGCATTTATCCTTCCAAAAGTATTAACCATAGCTTAGGCTGGTTGGTAAATATCACTCGTTCCGTTCCCTTCCTGATTTTGATGGTGGCCCTGATTCCACTCACACGTTGGATTGTAGGCACCAGTTATGGTGTTTGGGCAGCAGTTGTCCCTTTAACCTTAGCAGCAACACCCTTTTTTGCACGAATTGCAGAAGTCAGTTTACGCGAAGTGGATCAAGGGTTGATTGAGGCTGCGCAAGCCATCGGCTGTAACCGTACTCAAATCATTTGGCATGTGTTGTTACCTGAAGCTCTACCAGGAATTGTCGCGGGTTTTACCGTGACCATTGTGACCATGATTAACTCCTCTGCCATTGCAGGCGCCATTGGTGCAGGTGGTTTAGGCGATATTGCCTATCGCTATGGTTATCAACGTTTTGATATGCAGATCATGTTGGCCGTGATTGTCGTGCTTGTAATTTTGGTGATGTGTGTGCAAGCAATTGGAGACAATCTGGCAAATCAACTCGATAAAAGGAAGGTTTAATCCCATTTCCCAAATAAAGCAGAGACTATACTTTCCACTTAAGTTTTTTAGCCCTCCTTTTTCTGAGGAGGGCGTTTCAATATGAAGTTCACGCCATTTTCATGAAAGACTCCAGTCCTTACATAGACAATGATCTACATGCAACTGACCTCTTAAATCTGATTTCTTTATTAAAGGAAAAGACCTAAAAGGCTTGTACACAGGGCTTAAATGAGGAAGTTCTGCCCACAACATGATTTACAACTTTGATTCTTCTCCCCTGAGACCTGACTTTGTCATGGCTTTCATGTAAAATCACTGGCAATTTTTATATAACACGTTGTGAGTTATTTCATGGGTTTTAATTGCGGTATTGTCGGCTTGCCGAACGTTGGTAAATCTACACTTTTCAATGCATTGACTAAAGCTGCTATTGCTGCTGAAAACTTCCCATTCTGTACCATTGAACCAAACACAGGCATCGTTCCTGTGCCAGATCCACGTTTAGACAAATTAACAGCGATTGTAAAACCTCAACGTGTGATTCCAACGACGATGGAATTTGTGGACATTGCAGGTTTAGTTGCGGGTGCATCTAAAGGTGAAGGCTTGGGGAACCAATTCCTTGCAAACATCCGTGAAACGGATGCGATTGCTCACGTTGTACGTTGTTTTGAAGATGAAAACGTCATTCACGTTAACGGTAAAATTGACCCGCTTGATGACATCGCAACCATCAACACGGAACTTGCACTTGCTGACTTAGAAACTGTGACAAAAGCAGTGACTCGTTTAGCAAAATCTGCAAAAGGTGGCGACAAAGAAGCGCTAGCAACCAAAGCGGTTTTAGACAAAATTTTACCTTTGCTTGATGAAGGCAAACCTGCTCGCGCAGCTGACCTAGACGACGACGAACGTAAACTGGTTCGTGGTTTTGGTTTAATGACTTTAAAACCAACCATGTATATTGCGAACGTTGCAGAAGATGGTTTTGAAAACAACCCGCATTTAGATGCTGTGAAAAAACTTGCAGCTGAAGAAAATGCAATCGTCGTTCCGCTTTGTAACCAAATCGAAGCTGAAATTTCACTGCTTGAAGACGAAGACCGTGCTGAGTTCCTTGAAGCTTTAGGCATGGAAGAACCGGGTCTAAACGTGGTAATTCGCGCAGGCTACGGTCTCTTAGGTTTACAGACTTACTTCACGGCGGGTGTACAAGAAGTTCGCGCTTGGACCGTTAAAGTCGGTGCAACTGCACCACAAGCGGCGGGTGTGATCCACACTGACTTCGAAAAAGGCTTTATCCGTGCTGAATGTGTTGCTTATAACGATTTCGTTCAATACAACGGTGAAGCAGGCGCGAAAGAAGCAGGTAAATGGCGTTTAGAAGGTAAAACGTACATCGTTCAAGACGGTGATGTTCTACACTTCCGCTTTAACGTATAAGTCGTTCCGAATATAAAAAAACCCGATACCAATCGGGTTTTTTTATAAGCTTAAACCAAACTTAAAAACAGCATTAAATAACATATAAAAACCTGATCCGTTTGGATCTCACACAATATTATCACTTCTATTCTTTCGTATTATCGCTAATTTAATCACAGGCACTAATGCCTTCATTGAACAAACGAAAATGAAAAAGATCAGCACATTTATTGCAGCAGGTTTATTCACAACGCTTAGCGCTACAGCATTTGCATGCCCACAAGGAACAACACTGTCGGGTGGTACAGGTGCAAATCATAAAGGTGGTAAGTGCGTCGCAACCATGAACGTGACGAAACATGATCAGGTAATGAAACAAGACAAAACGGCCAAACACGATCAAGCCATGAAACAGGATAAAATGACCAAACATGATCCAGCCATGAAACAATACAAAATGGTGAAACATGATTCAATGAAAGCCAATGAAATGCCCCATAAATCCCATAAAGATGCTCATGCTCCAAACCCGAATATACCCAAAGCTGAACCAGATACACATAAAGTCGTGAAGACATCTTAAAACAGCATAAAAAAAGCCAGTGAAATTCACTGGCTTTTTTATCGATAAAATAATTCAGTTAATGTGATGTCACAGAGACATTCTTATTATCCATTGCAGCACGCTGTTTACGCGCTTCATCCAGCATTCGTTGTTCAATGCCTTTTCTAAAACCAAGCATAAACACCATTTCCGCCAAAACAAATAATGGTCCGATAGCTAGGCCAATCACATCATCCATAAAGGCCGGTTTTTTCTTCTCATAGAAATGCCCCACAAATTGGAACGCCCAGCCGACGACAAAAATACCAACACTGAGACTTAACCAAAGACCCAAATCAAACTGTGCGATTTTATACGCCAATGGATAAGCCATGGCATAGATCACTAGCATGATCACACCAAAAATTCGATCTAAGCTCAGATAGTAAACAATACTCGCTAAGATCAAAACCATCGCCAAAGTAATTTCAAAACTGCCAATAGTCATGCCAGCTCTTGCGGTTAAGCACATAATTGAAAATACAATCAACGGAATACCCACAAAGTGGGTCACGATATTTTTATGATCAAGATGATAAGCTGCATACTGACTTAATAATTTTTCTAATTTACTCATACTGTATTTCCTTATTGCATGATATTGATCACGATATAGAATAACTTTAAAGGAAAACAGCCCATCAAGTTGTCGTCGACCTGACAAGTTGCTCGATCAATCACGAAAGGACGCGGAATGCTGGAAGTTCAACATCAACAACAATTACTCAATAACAATTGGTTCGCCAAACTACCACACGCCTATCAACAGTATATTGTGCAACATGCCAAATATATTGAGGTTGCAAAAGACCAAGCTGTTTTTCACTCTGGAGATTTATTTGATGGCATCTATGCAGTCTTGAACGGCGCAATTCGCTTAGGTCATGTCGACATTGAAGGTAAAGAAGCAGTTGCAGCAATCGCAGAACCGATTATGTGGTTTGGAGAAATTTCATTAATAGATCAGCAACCGCGTTCGCACGATGCGATTGCTATTCAAAAAAGCACCCTGCTCCATCTGCCTAAACGCGATGTTGAGGCGTTTATCCAAGCTACCCCAGAATTTTGGTTTCATATTGCACAGCTTGCTTCACAGAAGTTACGTCTCGCCTTTTTAGAACTAATCGCAATCCAAAGTCAAAATATCAGTCAACGACTGGCTCAACGCTTACTGTTTATTTTAAGCGGTTATGGCAACCATCTGTCGATTACCAATGATGAAATCCATTTGTCACAGGAGCAACTGGCTCAAATGCTGATGTGTTCACGCCAAACCATCAACCAAGAACTTCAAAACTTAGAAAAACAAGGAATACTGGCAATTGCTTTTAAAAAGATTAAGATTTTAGATCCTGCAATGCTGCATAAAATGGCACATAGCTCAGAATAGACAATCAAGCGTGCGCCTTAAGAGCGCAATTCATATAAAAAAGATGTATAAAAATATTGCTACACGGCCTAATGTCTTGACTATTTTTCTCAACGACATTGGACTCTGTGGCAGCATTTGACCAATAATTAATGTAAACATCAAAACAACTAATTTTTTTAAATTAACCCTTAAAATTCGACTCAATTCCTATATTTTACTGTATAGGAAGTTTTTACTATTTTTATTATGTTATTAAAGCTACAACCATAAAAAAGCGAGTTTTAAAACTCGCTTTTAATCATGCTATATCGGTCTTAGACACCCACTTTTTTAGGGTCAGTATTGCCTAAACTGGGGTTATCAATTGCGCCCCGACATTGTGCTTTATCACGCTCATAATCGCTCTGTTTCTGTGCAACACTCGAAGAACCGTCTAAGGTCTCACGTGCCCACACTTCTAAGCTGGTCAAGGCTTTACGACACAGTGCGTATTTTCCTTCGGTCACTGAGTCTGTCATTTTGACATTAATACGCCAGTCCGTACTGAGTTTACGTGCAGGATGACGGACTTTAGCTTCAATCTGATCCAGTTGCTTGTTATATACCAAGCCATCTACTTCATTAATAAACACCCAAGCACGCTGGGCATATTCCGTCGCGTCATTGGTAATTTTTGGCGCAGCCTTAATTTCTACTTTTTGTTCAGGAGCTTGCTCTGACTGCCCACAAGCTTGCAAAAGTAAACTGCTTACAATTATAGCAGCCAGCCCTAAAGTACGTAATTCGAGCTTCAACATGGTTAAACGCCTCAACAAACAATTGGGCACTATGCTAGTGAATTCAGTTACAATACACAATCAATTTTGACCTATTGATAAAGTCTTCTTCAAGGTGTGTTGTGTCCGAACTTAATCCCACTCCTGCACAAGCTGCTGGCTTTTGGCAAGGGGCTAAGGATAGCCAAGCGATTATCTTTACCTATCTGCCTGTTTCTTTTGCCTTTGGTGTATCTGCAACCCAGTTTGGCTTTAATGCATGGGAGGCTTTATTTTTATCCTGCTCAATGTATGCAGGGGCCAGTCAGTTTTTAGTGGTTGCCCTATTGGGTAGTGGAACATCTATTTGGATGACTGCCCTCACTGTGATTGCCTTAGATATTCGTCACTTACTCTATGGCCCTGCACTACAAAACTTAATTCAAGATAAACTGAACCTAAAGAAAACCGCTATTTGGTCATGGGGGCTAACCGACGAAGTCTTTGCCTCAGGTATGATTAAACTGTCACAACGCCGTCAAGAGTGGTCTGAGTCTTGGATGCTAGGGCTAAGCCTGTTTAGTTGGCTCGCATGGGCTACCGGTTCTTTTCTAGGTGGAATGTTTGCAGACCAAGTCAGTCATTTACCCCAGTTTTTACAAGCCGCTCTAGACTTTTTATTACCTGCACTGTTCTTAAGTTTCTTATTGGCAGCATTTGAAAAGAAACACACTTTTGTGGTGGCTGTGACCATTCTTGTATCTGCCATTGCTTGCTATTTTATTGACTTATCTGCTGCAATTTTTATTGGTATCAGTTCGGGTATTTTTGCAGGCTTGTTTAAGCACTATGTACTGAAAAAACCAGACCCTGAACATATGGGAGATCAAGCATGAATATCGAAATTATTTTGGTCGGCATTGTAGTGGGTATTGCAAATTTTGCTTCACGCTTTGGCCCATTCTTCGTCATTCAAAAGTTCCAGCAAGGTTCACAAAAGCGCGGTGCTCTATGGTTAAAAATTGCATTGGGTTCGATTGGTATTGCGGCGATTAGTTCAATGCTTGTGGTTGCAACTTTGCCACCACTGTTAGATACACCCAATAAAAGCTTTGCCATGTTAGTCGGCTTCATCGTATTAGCCGGACTTTATTTCAAGTTTAAGCAAATTGTCCCCGCTACACTCACCGCAGCACTGAGCTATGGTTTGGTTTATACCTATATTCCTATGCCTTTTTAACCCATATCTTGCATCCATCAAAACCTGATTTACTATTTGAAGCGCTCAGCTGTGCAAGTCATTTCCAGCTTGATTGGAAAAGTTTATTGAGCATCCTTTTGCATGAAAATTTTGACTTTGGAATGCGCAGCTTTATAAAAAAAATTGTTGGACAATATCATTAATTTATGTGAATGAACCCTGAACACTTTTCAGAGTTCTGCTATGCTAAAAGCCCATAAAATCAAGCATGGATGATTTACATGAGCGTTACTATTGGTACTCCACTTCAGCCTTCAGCATTTAAAGTCCTGCTATTGGGTTCTGGAGAGCTTGGGAAAGAAGTTGTGATTTCTTTACAACGTTTAGGTGTAGAAGTTCATGCTGCTGACCGTTACGATCATGCTCCTGCAATGCAAGTGGCACACTATGCCTATACCTTAAATATGGCAGATGCGACAGCGCTTAAACAACTCATTCAGGACGTTAAGCCGAATTTAATTGTCCCTGAAATTGAAGCCATTGCGACACAAGTATTGGTTGAAATCGAACAAGAAAATATTGCCACAGTCATCCCCTCTGCAAAAGCGGTCAATTTAACCATGAACCGTGAAGGCATCCGTCGTTTAGCTGCCGAAGAACTGGGCTTACCGACATCGGCTTACCGTTTTGCAGATACTTTAGAATCTTTCCGTGCTGCATGTGATGACATTGGTTATCCAAACTTTGTTAAACCAGTCATGTCCTCTTCTGGTAAAGGCCAATCCCGCGTAAAAGAATTTTCAGAAGTGGATGCTGCGTGGAAATATGCACAAACAGGTGGTCGTGTAAATCAAGGGACTGTCATTGTAGAATCTCAAATTGATTTTGATTTTGAAATTACGCTATTAACAGTACGTTCAAAAAACCCAGAAACAGGTGAAATTGAAACTTCGTACTGCGACCCAATTGGTCACCGCCAAGACGCGGGCGACTATGTTGAAAGCTGGCAGCCTCAAGCCATGTCGCCAGTGGCCCTCGACGAAGCAAAGCGTATTGCCAATAAAGTCACCATCGCATTGGGTGGCTGTGGTATTTTCGGTGTAGAACTCTTTGTCAAAGGCGATAAAGTGTGGTTTAGTGAAGTATCACCACGCCCACATGACACAGGTCTTGTGACGCTTGCCTCTCAGTTCCAAAGTGAATTTGAACTACATGCACGTGCGATTTTGGGTCTACCTGTCAATACAGCACGTCATAGCGTTGCTGCGAGTGCCGTGATCTATGCAGGCGTAGATGATAATAACTTATCTTTTTCTGGCTTAAATCTTGCTTTGGCAAACCCAAATACTGATTTGCGCATTTTTGGAAAACCAGAAGGCTTTACACGTCGCCGTATGGGCGTTGCGACAGCACGTGCTGAAACAACTGACCAAGCGCGTGAACTAGCAGTACAGGCTGCTGGACTGGTTAGCGTTCATCAAAATTAAGCGTTGTTAAAATATACGGATACGGTTCATGATCAATACTTCTCCACTGCTTAACTATGTCAGCAGCAATCACGACATCAAAGCGATTAATCAATGGCGTAGTGATGTCGAAAATCAATTACAAGAAAGTTTTGATCATGGCCAATCCATCCGCGATGTCATTTTAACGCGTTCAAATATGACCGATGAAGCGCTTATTTTCCTATGGAAATATGCAAAACTCGATCAGACAGACTTAAGTTTATTTGCTGTCGGTGGTTACGGTCGCCGAGAGATGCTGCCTTACTCAGATGTAGACATCATGATCTTGTCTGAGGATGAGTTTAGCGAAGAACAAGAGAAACTCATTTCTGTCTTTATTTCCTCACTTTGGGATGTCGGCAATTTCAAGCCCGGCATTAGTGTACGTACCATTGCCAACTGTGTTGAACAAGCAACCTCCGACTTAACAGTTGCCACAGCCCTCATCGAATCTCGTCTAATTACAGGCAATGAACACTTAGCCAAATGGCCACGACGCATTGTTTCACAAACATGGACAGACAAAACCTTCTATGATGCAAAAATGGAAGAACAGGCTAAGCGTTATGCACAGCATAACTTTACGGAAAGTAATCTAGAGCCCGATATTAAAAATGCGCCGGGTGGCATTCGGGACATTAACCAAATTGGTTGGATTGCTAAGCGGCATTTCCGTGTCAACCGTATTTATGACTTGGTGCATTTAGGCTTTATTTCGGAGTTTGAGTTAGGTGTATTAGAAGAAGCCGAAAGCTTCCTCTGGGAAATTCGTCATCACCTACACCGCCTCACTAAACGTGATGAAAACCGTTTACTGTTCGACTATCAACGTGACATTGCCGCAAAGTTTGGCTATGTGCGTGAAGAAGGTAAATCACCGAATTATCCGATTGAACAATTCATGAAGCGTTATTATCGAAGCGCACAACAAGTCACCACGCTGAATGAAATGCTGTTGGCTTATTTCAATGAATCTGTGATTACCCCACGCCTGCCGAACTATGAGCGTAACATTGAAGAAATCAATGAAAATTTTAAACTGGTCGACGGCAAACTAGCCGTTCAACACCATAAAATTTTCTCTGAAAATCCAAGTGCTATTTTAGAAATTTTCTATATATTGGCCAATCGACCTGAAATTACTGGCATCCGAGCACGTACGCTACGACTGTTAATTTTGGCAGCTAAACGCATTGACCACAAATACAGAGATAATCCAGCGCATCAAGCCCTGTTTATGGCCATCATTCGCTCACCTCATCGTTTATACGAAACCATGGTGGCAATGAAACGTTATGGCGTTTTAGGTAACTATATTCCTGCATTTGGGCAGATTATGGGGTTGATGCAATATGACTTGTTCCATATCTATACCGTAGATGCACATACTTTATTGTTACTGCGCAACTTAAACCGTTTCAAAGAACCTGAGTTTGCTAAAGACTTCCCTGTCGTGAGTTCGGTGTTCCAACGTCTGGCACGTCGTGACATTGTCTATTTGGCTGCCATTTTCCATGATATCGCCAAAGGCCGTGGTGGTGACCACAGTGAGCTAGGTGCAACCGATGCGATCGAATTCTGTCGTAGTCATGGTTTTACCGAACGTGAATGCAACCTTGTCGCATGGCTCATTCAAAACCATTTGCTCATGTCTGTCACTTCTCAAAAGAAAGATATTTCTGACCCCGATGTGGTTAAAGCGTTTGCTGAGAAAATGGGCGATATGGAACATCTCGACTACCTATATACGTTGACTGTTTCAGATATCAATGCAACCAATCCTTCACTTTGGAATACGTGGCGTGCTTCTCTCATGCGTCAGCTCTATACCCATGCACGTGACGTGATTCGCTCAGGTTTAGGCCGTCCTGTTGACTATCAAATGCTCATCGAGGACACCAAGTTTTCTGCCAGCGAACAACTGGTCGAAGAGTTTGCTCTAGATGATGTCGAAAAAGTCTGGCAAGAACTGGGGGATGAATATTTCCTCAAAGAATCTGCTGATGAAATTGCTTGGCACACACGTGCTATTTTACAGCACGGTGACAACCCTGAACCGCTTGTTTTGATGCGTGCACAGCGTAAATTTGCTCAAGATGCAGTACAAATCTTTATTTACACCCAAGATCAGCCCAACCTGTTTGCAACAACGGTTGCTATTCTCGATCGTATGAATTTGGACGTACAAGATGCGCGTATTATTACGGCAACCAAAGCATTTAGCTTAGACACTTATGTCGTTCTTGACCGTTTTGGTACGCTGCTAACCGACCCTGAACGTGAAGCCAAAGTGCTGTCAGCGTTAAAAGATGCATTAGCCAATTCAGATAAATACCCTGGGCTCATGCAACGTCGCATCCCACGTCAGCTGCGCCATTTCGACATTGAAAACACCGTTGATATTACGTTGAATGAAGCACTGCAACAAAACATGGTCGAAATTGCAACACTCGACCATCCCGGCTTACTTGCCAAAGTAGGCGGGCTGTTTATGATGCAAGGATTAGATATTCACTCTGCTAAAATTGCCACCCTAGGTGAGCGTGCCGAAGATATTTTCTTTGTCACCAAAAAAGATGGTCAACCCATGACTGAAACTGAAGCTGAAACTTTTGCTGCACAACTAAAATCAGCCTTAGATGAAGCCTCTAGTCAGGTCTGTGGTCAACATTAACAATACACACTGGTATTTTGTTTCATGAACTCGAGTTTATCCCTTTTACACCCTTATCCTTTTGAAAAGTTGAATAAACTATTTCAGGATATTACTCCCGCAGACTTACCCCTCATTCCACTCTCGATTGGTGAGCCTAAGCATCCTGCACCCGAGTTTGTGAAACAAGCCATTATCTCTAATTTTCAGCATTTATCGACCTACCCAAACAGTAAAGGTATACCCGAATTACGCACCAGTATTGCAAACTGGCTAACCCGTCGTTTTCAACTCAATCAGATTAGTGCAGAAAACAATATATTGCCTGTTTCGGGCACACGTGAAGCAATTTTCTCTTTTGTGCAGGCATTGGTAAATCGTGAAGATGCGCCTTATGTGGTTATGCCTAACCCGTTCTACCAAATTTATGAAGGTGCCGCTTTACTTGCTGGAGCAAAACCGTACTTTGTAAATTGCACCGAAGAAAATGGTTATCTCGGTGACTTTGATGCTGTGCCTGCTGAAGTCTGGGAGAAAACAGCCTTGTTATTTGTCTGTACACCGGGAAACCCAACTGGTGCGGTGTTATCAAAAGAACAATTCAAAAAATTAATCGCACTGTCAGACCAATATGGTTTTGTGATTGCATCGGATGAATGCTATTCAGAGCTTTGGTTTGATACTGCACCTGTGGGCCTACTCGAAGTTTGTGCTGAAATAGGCCGAGATGACTACAAAAACTGTGTCGTATTCCACTCACTGTCTAAGCGCTCAAACTTACCGGGTATGCGCTCTGGCTTTGTCTCGGGTGATGCAGCATTGCTCAAACCTTATTTACAATACCGTACGTATCATGGTGCGGCGATGCCTGTACAGCACCAATTGGCTTCGATTGCAGCATGGGATGACGAAGCGCATGTTGAAGAAAACCGTGTGCAATATCGTGCAAAATTTGATTTATTTCAAAAGGAATTAGGCCATATACTGCCCCTACAAAAACCAGATGCAGGCTTTTACTACTGGTTAAAAGTAGATAATGACGAAACTTTTGCAAAAATGCTCATGGAAAAAGCACATGTCAAAGTACTTCCTGGACGTTATTTGTCACGCGATACTGAGCAAGGTAACCCAGGCGAAAACCATGTGCGTCTTGCGCTAGTTGCAGATCTTGCACAGTGTGAGCAGGTGATTAAACGCTTAAAAGCGATTTTATAAATCAGCTCATCTAAATAAGAAAACCTCCTATAAAGGAGGCTTTCTTTTTTTTTCATTCTATTAAAAATCAAATGATGCACTTAAAGTAAATGTTCGAGGTTGTGCCAGTGTTAAGTAAGTATAATCATTGGTACTTGCTGAAGCCCAATACTCTTTATCAAATAAGTTGGTAATACCAAAATTAATCACTGTTGGAACTTGATTGATCTGGGTTTTATAATTCGCCCCCACATCTACACGCGTCCAATCGTTTAATTTTAATGTATTCGCATTATTTGCGTACTGAGTACCTGTATAAACGACACGACCATTAATTGAAACATCTTGTGGTACAGGTAATTTCCAATCTGCTTCAACATTCGCCTGAAACTCCGGCACACCAATCACTTGGTTGCCATCAAACAAACCTTGATACGTTTCTTTTTGCTCTGTATCAATCCATGTAGCACCACCTAAGATACGAACTGCATCGGTTAATTGACCATAGGCATTAAATTCAATACCCTGATGAATATTTTTCGCATCAGTGAGTTGAGCTGAACCTGCTGTATTTACAGCAGCTTTACGACGCTCAGTGTTGAAGTAATTTAAACCACCACCAATTGCACCATTTTCATATTTCAAACCAATTTCTTTTTGTTTTGACACAAAAGGATCAGCAACATAATAGTTACCAGTACTGCTGTCTAACAGACCATCACCTTGTACCAAAGCTTCGACATAGTTGCCATAAACCGCCAATTCAGGCGTGATTTTATAACTGATGCCTAATGCAGGTGTCACTTTATCTTTATTGATATTATATAGATATGTACCATAAGAATAGACATCTTGATCAACTTCTTGATAACGTGCACCTAGCATTACGGTCAAACGATCATCTAAAGCGGAAATATTATCCCCTAAAGCTACACTTCTTAAAGTCGCCACATTCGCTTTCGGATAAGTTCCTTTAGAACCTCGCCATTGATTAATATTTGAGGCATTTGTATAAATAGGGTTATAGAAGTTATCAGCCACTCCTGTAGCATAACCATAACTATAGCGCTTATCTGCTCGGTACATCGAACCAGACAAAACGACATTATGGCTTAACGCACCAGTATTAAATTTGGTTTTAACACCCACTTCACCCGTATGGTTTTTATCTTTTCGTAAAATTGTTGAGGCAGATAAAGAGGCAGCGCCCGTTTCAGTATTGCTGAGTTGCTGACTAGAATATACGCCCGCTTCTTCACTAACACGGAAACCATAAGCAGCATATGCAGTCACTGCATCATTAAAGTCATATTCTGCACGATAACTACCAAAGACATCCTCCTCATTAGAATATGTCCATGATTGTCCATGATAATCCGCATATTGTGATGCACTTGGAACCGAAGTTACTGCATTGGTCAAACGCAAACTTGGACGGTTTTCTTTAAGACGGTTGTTGTTGTATCCTAAATCACCTGATATACGCAGTTGATCACCACGATAATCAAGCGCAATCGAAGCCAACCCAAGCGAATTATCTTCTTTATCAACTTCTGTACCACCGCCATGGTATGCCGTATTTACACGTACACCATATTGATCATTTTCACCAAAACGTTCGGATACATCACTCGATAAGTAACCACCATTAAAATCTGTACCTGCTGTTACACGTTTAAGCGGTTCATTGGCTGCGCGTTTAGGCACCAAGTTAACAGAACCACCAATACCAGAACCTCCCGGCATTGCACCATTTAAAAATGCTGAAGCACCTTTGAAAACTTCAACTCGCTCAAATAATTCTGTAGGAATGTATTGACGCGGCAAAATCCCATACAAGCCATTATAACTTGTATCATCAGAGGCCAAAACGAAACCACGAATAAAATAAGTTTCTTGAAAGTTACCAAAACCTTTCGCTAAACGAACGGATGGATCAGCTTGTAAAACATCCCCAACACTCTTTGCTTGACGTTCTTGAATGTATTGGTTGGTATAGCTAGTTAAGCTAAATGGGTTATCTAAATTTTTCTGGTTACCAAAGACACCTACTCGCCCGCCAGTCGCGACCTGTCCACCAGCGAAAGCCTCCATTAAACCATTTGCAGAAGCATCGGCACTTGCAACTATACGGATTGTTTCCAAAGCAGTGACATTACTCTCCTGAGATGATGAGTCAGATTCAACGACTACTGGAGCTTCGGCAGCATGTGAAATACTGTACCCAGATACACATGCCATCATTAACACCAATGGTTTCAGCTTAACCATTTCCTACCCTTTTTCATCAATCTAAAATTCGAGCCTGATAGTAGATGAGAATTGGTCTTAATCAAACTGATTTAATTCTCATTTAAATTGTAAATTTAAATGAGAATTAATTATTCCATTGTTATAACTTATGACATCAGACAACTGATTGACTTTTACTTTAAGATTTTCATATTACAAGTCCATCTAATAGCAAAACCAGTGCAAAAAATGCAAAGCAGCACCCTGACATCTTATAAAGCCAGTTGAGTCGTTGGGTTAAAAAATGATTCCAGCGCTTCCAACTCAATAACTTAAGCAACAGCAAATTCCACATCAGAACCACAGCCACCATCCAGAGACTCATTAAAAGCAAAGTATAAAAATCAAATTTTGCATAAACCAGCAATATCAAACTACTATAGAACATCATATTTTTAGGATTCAGCAAACTTGACTGTAAACCTTGAGTAAAACATAGAATTCTATTTTGATGAGGCGTGGAGTCATGCGCTTGAACTTCAACATTTTCATGATGCTTATAGCGGAAACACTGCATAGACAAATACAACAAATACGCAACACCTAATCCGTGTAGCAACATCAGAACAAAAGCATGAATATGCCCAAGCCACCCCAGTAAAGTAAAAATCAGCGCTAGAATAAAAGCATTCCCAGCCACTATACCGAAAACTGTATATCGAGCCCTTCTTTGACCACTGTTTAATGCCGTCATCAGAATCAGGAAAAAATCAGGGCCAGGAGAAAGCAAAGCCACAAAATGCGTCACAGCAATAACAATAAAAAGCTCCATCACTAATCTCTCTTTAAAAGTGAGACAAGCCTAACGATGGATGAAGATCAACTCTTGGATAAAATTGCGCGATGTTGCTTTTGATAGAGCTTAGGCGTAGTGCCCGTTAAATTTTTAAAAACACGATGAAAATGACTTTGGTCACTAAAGCCCAGCGTATAACTCAGTTGCGCTATATCCATACCTTGTTTTAAAAAGGTACGTGCATCATTAATTTTATGATTCAATTGATAAGCGTGCGGCGTCATACCTAAAGACGATTTAAATAGCCGAATAATGGCATACCGACTCAACTGGACTTCTTGCGACATTTGCTCTAATGATAAAAACACATCAGCATCCTGAATCATCGATAAAAGCTGCTTAAACTCTTGCTGTGCATAGTGTTGAGGAGCAAGAAATTCTAGCTGAATATATGGAAATAAAAGCTCAGTAAGTGTTGTGATTAAGGTTTGTTCTTTTTCCCAATAAGACAGTGCAGTATCAAATAATTGACTGTTAAGACAACTGAAGTCATGATACATCTTAGGCTGTTTATACAGCACGGGTTTGAACTGCGGTATGTCTTGATAAGCATCTTTATGTGCAGTTTCTTGTAATAACTGGTTCAACCAACGTGCATCTAAATGCATCATTTGGTAGCTCCAAGCTTGATCTGGAACAGGATTACACGCATGTTCAACATGTGCAGGAACCAATACCAAAGTACCAGCGTCTATTTGTTGCGTTCCACCGAAGTGGCTAGTGAAAATACTGTTGCCTTGATCCACTGCTCCAATTGAAAATGTCGGATGACTATGAGCTTTATAACAAGCACGACTTGCACATGCCCGACGTGTTTCCACATAAGGCATGCGCGGATCACTCCAAAATTCAACTGAAGCGCCTTGCTCTTTCATCACTGACAACACATCAACAGATTATTGTTGTAATGCTTTTTCAATATCTGCCTGAATCGCTTCAGGCTTGGTGGTTGGCGCATAACGATTAATTACTTTGCCATCCTTACCAATCAAGAATTTTGTAAAATTCCACTTAATGCCGCTGCCGAGAATCCCTTTGCTGTTATTGGTTAAATACCGGAATATGGCGTGGGCTTCAGGACCTTTAACATCAACTTTGGAAAACATGGGAAAAGTCACCCCATAGTTTTTCTGACAATACGTTCCTATTTGCTCATTGCTACCCGGATCTTGCCCCCCAAACTGATTACAAGGGAAGCCTAACACCTCAAACCCTTGTGCATGATATTGCTCATAAATTTTTTCTAGTCCAGCAAATTGTGGTGTAAAACCACATTTACTGGCCGTATTGACGATGAGCAGCACTTCGCCCTCATAGTCAGCAAAGGATTTATTTTTTCCATCTAACAATTCCGCTTCAAACTGATAAATGTTGGTCATGGATAAGTATCCTCATCACTTTTTTCTTGTGTTTCTAGTTCTAATGAAGCCGAGTTTACACAGTAACGTAAACCTGTAGGCTCAGGTCCATCTGTAAAAACATGGCCTAAATGAGCATCACAGTGATGACATACAATTTCTGTACGCACCATGCCATGTGTTGTATCTTGCTGCTCTTCTATCACAGTCGTATTGAGTGGCTTATAAAAACTTGGCCAGCCGCAACCACTGTCATATTTATTTTCAGAATTAAATAATGGCGTACCACAGCAACGGCATACATAAGTGCCGGCTTGTTTAGTATTCCAATATTTCCCCGTAAAGGCTGGTTCCGTCCCCTTTTGTCGCGTAATGCGAAATTCGTCAGGTGATAACTCTCTTTGCCATTCTCGGTCTGTTTTATTGAGTTTTCCCATGATCACGTCCCTTTCTATCTTGCTATTTAAAATAGGATAATCCTATATTTACGTGATTCAACTTAAAATTTCTAGTGTTTAGTTCACAATTTACAAAAGACCTATAATTCCAATAAAAGCAAAAAGAAAGCAATTAATAAAAACGGTAAGCAATTTATTTTCTTAAATGCTTTTTTGTGAGCAAATTTAATGTTAGTCTTATTGACATTCTTGCTCAGGATTAAAAAATGTCGCAAAAAAAGAGCGTTATTTTTAAACATCTACTACCTGTGATTAAACAATATCAACAGGTGGGTTTTACGCATGAAAAAATTGTTGCTTTACTCAGAGATGAACATGATCTCGATCTAGTGACAACTGAAACATTTAAAAGCTATTTATACCGTTATGCAAAAGTGACCTCCACTCTTTCCGAGAACATCAAAATGCCGAACACTCTCCAAACCCCACGCGAAATAAAAAAATCGTCTAAGCTCGAGCATGTATGCTACGACATCCGTGGACCAGTGTTACGAGCGGCCAATGAAATGGAAGAAGCCGGCCATAAGATTATCAAACTCAATATTGGTAACCCTGCACCGTTTGGTTTTGAGGCTCCTCAAGAGATTATTAATGATGTAGCTTTAAACCTGCCAAATGCAGTGGGCTATACCGACTCAAAAGGGATTTTCCCTGCGCGTAAAGCCATCTGTCAGTACTATCAGCAAAAAGGCATTTTAGATATGCACGTTAATGACGTGTATATCGGAAATGGTGTCTCTGAATTGATCGTGATGGCCATGCAAGGCTTGCTAGATGATGGTGACGAGATGCTCGTGCCAATGCCTGACTACCCCCTTTGGACGGCTGCGGTAAATCTTTCAGGCGGTACAGCTATTCATTATAAATGTGATGAAGAAAACTTTTGGTATCCCGATATTGCGGATATGGAGAGTAAAATCACACCACGTACCCGCGGTATCGTGATTATCAATCCAAACAACCCAACAGGTGCAGTTTATCCACGCCATGTACTTGAGCAAATCGTCGCATTGGCTAAAAAGCATGATTTGATTTTGTTTGCAGATGAAATTTACGACAAAATTGTTTATGACGGTATTGAACATGTTTCTGTAGCAGCATTAGCGGGTGACCAACTCTGTATCTCTTTCAATGGCTTATCTAAAGCATACCGTATTGCGGGTTACCGTTCAGGCTGGATGGCCATCACAGGCGATAAGTCGCGTGCAGTCGACTATATTGAAGGTTTAGATATGCTCGCTTCTATGCGTTTGTGTGCCAACCACCAAGCACAGTATGCCATTCAAACTGCTTTAGGCGGCTACCAGTCAATCAATGATTTAATTCGTCCAGGCGGTCGTTTATACGAACAGCGTAATATTGCTTGGCAAATGTTGAATGACATTCCAGGCGTATCGTGTGTTAAGCCTGAAGGTGCAATGTATTGCTTCCCGAAATTGGACCCAGAAATCTATCCAATTCAAGATGATGAAAAACTGATGCTTGATCTACTTCGTGCGGAAAAAGTACTTCTGGTTCAAGGCACAGGCTTTAACTGGCCAACACCAGATCATTTCCGCGTAGTGTTCTTACCTGCTGAAAATGAACTACGTGAAGCCATTACCCGAGTAGGCCGTTTCCTTGCGAAAATGCGTTAATTGATCACTTAAAAAAACCGTACTTTATGTACGGTTTTTTTTATTTACAAAACTGTAATACTTCACTTTTTAAGTTTGGCATAAGTTTAAATTAAGCAGCCACATTGCTGTGATTCCATGTAAATAATGGGGAGTCGCTTATGGGGACAATTGCGGTAACATCTTGGAAATACAATGCTTCCACACGCTATTTAAAAATTTTCTATGCCGATGGTTCAGGCGAGCTGTACCACCCTGTGCCTGAATTTATTTATAACAACTTAGTTCGATGTAATAATAAAACAGCCTTTGTTCATAAATATTTAGAATATGATTTGCACTTTACGCGCTTAAGTATTCATTAATTTTTGAATCTCAAACAATCAGGATTTATCCTGATTGTTTTTCATGATCGCACGTCACCACCAACAAGCCCGCACCAATCGCTAATGTAGACAGGTTAAACTGCTCGTCCTGCTGAATACGCGCGATGAAGTCCGTGACTTGATCAGCATGAGATAAAACATTATCAACCACCAAAACTCCGCGTGAAACACACATTAGTCGTTTCAAATCTGGCCAATAGTCGACATAAGCATCACGTTCAGCATCTAGCAATATAAAATCAAAGATGGCTTGCGACTGCTTCAAATATTCAGCTGCATCACCCACCCAAAACTCAACGCCATTGGATAAATTGAAATCCGCAAGATGAGCAGCGGCTTGTTGACTTCTGTCAGCATCAATTTCCAAAGTGGTTAATCGAGCATTTACTTGTTGCACTGCATAAGCCAACCATAAGGTTGAGTAACCTGTTGATGTTCCTATTTCTAATATCTGCTGAGGCTGCTGAATATGAACCAGTTGCGCCAAAAATTGTGCAGACTCAGGCTCAATATTGCGAAAGCGCGCAATTCGATCTGCTTGCGTACTGTCATGTTCTTGAAAGCGTTGATATAAGGCCGATACTTTACTCAAAAATTCTGCACGCATAATCAAATCCCCTCTACTTTACTTAGCTTCGTTTATACTTCTTGAATCAGTTTAAAGCGCTCAACCTCACGGTCATCTTCTAGCATTACCGTTTCAGTAAACATGGCAAGTGGACGTACCCAAATCGAATAATCACCATATAAACACTGATAAACCACCAGTTTTTCTTCGGTTTCACTATGCGTCGCTACATGTAAAACTTGATACAGTTGCCCTTTATAATGCTGATAGATACCGCGCTGTAATTGCATCGCTTGCTTCCCTATTTTTTAACTGTCTTGATCATACCTAATTTATAATGCTTAAACTGCAAATCACTTGAAAAATCATTTAAATCCCCCATATAGCTTTATGAAATGATTGAAGAAAATATCTTTAAATCTATAAAATCGATTACAAAAATAAAAACAAACTGTTTTATCTATTTTCAGATTTACTCTATGATTCTTCTATCAAATAATTTTATAGACTGCTTTGGAGAGCTTAACAATGTTAGATCAAAATACTTTAGCTCAATTAAAAACACTTCTTGAACGCCTAGAAGGTCCGATTGAATTGGTTGCGACTTTGAACGGTTCTGAGAAATCAGACAAAATCAAAGAATTGGTTGAAGAAGTTGCAGCACTGTCTCCACTGGTGACTGCACGTTTTGATGGTCAAAACTCACGTGCACCCAGCTTTGGTGTGGCAAAAGCCGGTGAACAACCGCGTGTCTTCTTTGCTGGTTTACCAATGGGGCATGAGTTTACCTCTTTGATCTTGGCATTGTTACAAACCTCTGGTTATGCACCCAAAGTATCGGATGAAGTTTTGGCTTCAATCAAAGCTTTGGGTATTCAGTCTGACTTTGACGTATTTGTCTCTTTAAGCTGTCATAACTGTCCAGACGTGGTGCAAGCCTTAAATCTGATTGCCATTTACAATCCAGGCACGACAGCAACTATGATTGATGGGGCATTCTTCCAAGACGAAGTTGAAGAACGCAAAATCATGGCTGTACCGATGGTCTTCCAAGACAATAACCATATCGGTCAAGGCCGTATGACCTTGGAAGAAATTATTGCCAAACTGGATACCAATTCAGCAGTCAAAGAAGCTGAAAAACTCAATGCCAAAGATGCTTTTGATGTTTTAGTGATTGGTGGTGGCCCTGCGGGAAATACTTCTGCCATCTACGCAGCACGTAAAGGTATTAAAACAGGGATCGTGGCTGAACGGATGGGTGGTCAAGTCATGGACACCATGGACATTGAAAACTATACCTCGATTCAAAAGACCCAAGGGCCTAAGTTTGCTGCTGAAATGGAAGCACATGTACGTGAGTATGGTGTGGACATCATGAACTTACAGCGTGTTTCTAACATCAAAGGTGCAGATGAGACCGCGAATGGCTTGGTTGAAGTCACTTTAGAAAATGGTGCGAAGCTTGAATCTAAAACTGTGATTCTTTCAACAGGTGCACGTTGGAGAGAAATGAATGTGCCGGGCGAAGCAGAATACCGTACCCGCGGTGTTGCCTACTGCCCACACTGTGATGGTCCACTGTTTAAAGGCAAACGTGTAGCAGTAATTGGCGGGGGGAACTCAGGTGTCGAAGCTGCGATTGATCTTGCTGGGATTGTAGAACATGTGACTTTGGTTGAGTTTGATACCAAATTACGTGCGGACCAAGTGTTGCAAGACAAATTGCATAGTTTGCCTAATACCACAGTGATCCTGAATGCACTATCGACTGAAGTAGTCGGTGATGGTAAGCAAGTGACAGCATTGAAATATAAAGATCGTGCAACTGATGTAGAACATACGGTTGAGCTTGCAGGAATCTTTGTGCAAATTGGTTTATTACCAAACACTGATTTCTTAAAAGAGACTGCTGTTGAGCTTTCAAACCGTGGTGAGATTGTGATTAACGATCGTAACGAAACCAATGTCAAAGGTGTATTTGCCGCAGGTGACTGTACGACTGTGCCATACAAGCAAATCATCATTGCTACAGGTGAAGGCGCGAAAGCATCTCTGTCTGCTTTTGATTACATTATTCGTTCTGGCGTGTAATCCTTTCAGACGCCTCCCTGCTATAGGCTTATAGGCAACTCAGCTTATAAGCCTTTTTATCACGCTGTTTTTTATAAAAAATTACATTTTTTTAACAATAATGCAGTCTGCTTTACACTCAAAGTAGATTATATTTTGCCCAACCCCTACTTTTGGGTATAAAACGAAAAGGATATGAAAATGAATAAATTACTTATTGCCTTAGGTCTTGCTGCTGTTGTTGCTTTAGTGGGTTGTTCAAAAGAAAAAGCACCTGAAACAGGTGCAACGACAGGTGAACACCTTGAAAATGCTGCTGAACAAGCAGGTCATGATATTAATAGCGCGACTAGTGAAGCAGTATCTGACACTCAAAAAGCAGCGGATGAAGCAGCTGCAAAAATTGGTGCTGCCGCTGACGAAGCTGCTGCGAAAACTGAAGCTGCTGCTGAAGATGTTAAAAATGCCTCTAAAGAAGCAACAGCTCATGTTGCTGGTGCAGTAGAACAAGGCGCTGCTGATGTGAAAGAAAAAGCACAATAATATTTCTAAGCTTAAAAAAGCCTCCCACTCGGAGGCTTTTTTATGGGCTGTGCTATAGTAGAGGAAACATGCATTATTAAATAAATCATAACTTTAAAATTTGAGGATGATCTATCGTCATGTCCTACTCTCACCATGTTGAACCTCATTTAATTCATCGTACTGGTTGGCTACGTGCAGCGGTATTGGGTGCCAATGACGGCATCATTTCAGTGACCAGTTTGATTATGGGGATGGCAGCCAGTGGTGCAACCAGCCATACCTTACTCATCACGTGTATTGCCGGGCTCATTTCAGGTGCAAGCTCTATGGCTGCGGGTGAGTATATTTCGGTGAAGTCTCAATCGGATATTGAAGAAGCCGATTTAAAACATGAAGCCCGAGAATTAGATAAGAACCCGCACTTAGAACTTAAAGAACTGACCCAAATTTATATACAACGTGGACTAGAACCCAAACTGGCACATGAAGTCGCAGTACAACTCAGCGCACATGATGCACTGTCTGCACATGCTCGTGATGAAATAGGCATCCATGAAAATACCAGTGCCAAGCCGCTTGAAGCCGCGGGTTCTTCTGCCCTAGCCTTTTCACTAGGTGCTCTGTTTCCTATGTTGGCCATTCTCTTAAGCCCTCAAGGTTATCTGACTCAGTCAGTTGCACTCACAGGGGTACTATCGTTATTCGGTTTAGGGGCTTTATCGAGCTACTTTTCTGGGACTTCTATGTGGACAGGTGCATTTCGTGTGACACTATGGGGAATTTTTGCGATGCTGTTTGCCAGTTGGATTGGCTCCCTATTTAATGTGCATGTTTAACGTCAACAACACGAAAAGCGATAGCAGACTACCTATTTAAAATGTAAAAAGTCCATGGATTGAATGGGCTTTTTACTATTTACAGCATCATTTACCATCAACTTTAAGCTTGCACATTTTTCTCTGCACTACTCAGATGCACTATTACTAATGATTGAAGTTCAATTCTACAGGTGCAACAGCTTATTTTTTAATTAGCATGAATTGCTTAACGTCTATTCCCCTTCCCATAACAGCCCAAAACATCATAGAAAATGATGAGTCAACGCCTTACTTACATCTCGCTAGATTGTTTTTTCATTCATATAACGCCAGTAGCGTTTAGGAACATATTGCACATGTAGTTTGATATTTGCTCTTGCCTCGATGTTGATACTTTTAAAATAATCTTTCCATAACTGGTCATACAGCAGCTCATCATCATCTAATTCAACACTAAAGGACTGACTGTGTCCGACTTTGTGTGCATGATCAATTTGATTCACATCCATCTTCACCTGATGCACAGCTGTCAAATCATAATAAATTCCGAAATTCCTTTTTTCATCATAAATCAACCATCTTTGATCTTGATATCGGTTTCTAAAATGCCGTTCTATCAGCGGTAAAACATTAAAATCCGGCTGTACCAGACTTAAAAACAATCCATCCTGACATTTTTTAAAGCGGACAAAAGCTTCCATACGATGCTTTTCCCTGCCCACTTGTTTGGCCCACTGCGAAACAGCCAATACATCCGCATGCGCATAGTTACGATCTACCGCATGTGTATTTTTAAATACATAGCTACAGAAATTAAAAAGATGTTGATGTACCTGTTCCTGCTCAGACAGAAAACAATAATAAAAAGATCGTAGACTCTCAGCCGTAATTTTTTGCTTTAACCCGCGCCAAACTCGCTCTGCGTGTTCGTCATTTGAAGCAACCTCAATACACTCATCAAACAAGCTGGCTTGGGAATTGTTAGATGAAAGCTTGACGTCAAAATCTTTAAACTGAAAGCTTCTATATACACAACTCAGTAGTCCAGTCATGGTTCGATCAAAGCGATATATCGACATACTAAAAACCGAAGCCCAGTTGAGGCGAAAGCTGTTTTTGATATTTGGATTGCCCCGATTGCAAAATGTGCTGCCGAATCTGGTTCGCTTGTTGTTCTTTTTTAAACTTTGGCGTATCTGCACAGCGAATAAAATACTGTGCCCGATTGTAAGCAATGCCCATATGCTTTAGTTGATCGATATGAATCTGCCCAAAACGACGAGCTTGCACAATTTTTTTAGCCGATTGAACACCTATACCCGGGACACGTAAAATCATACGATAATCTGCATGTTGAATATCAACAGGAAAATGCTCAGGGTTACGTAATGCCCAACTTAGCTTCGGGTCGATGTCCAAATCTAAATTCGGATGCTGATCATTCACGATTTCCTGCGCATCAAAACCATAGAAACGCATGAGCCAATCCGACTGGTACAGCCGATTTTCTCTTAATAATGGCGGAGCAGAACCCACAACAGGAAGCATTTTTTCCTGTTCATTGATTGGGATATAGCCTGAAAAATACACCCGTTTGAGCTGATACACTTTGTAATGATGATCTGCCATTAAAATAATATCTTTGTCTGTTTCTTGATGTGCGCCCACCACCATCTGAGTGGTTTGTCCCGCTGGTACAAACTTCGGTACATGCTGAATCACACGCCGCTCATCCGTCAACTGAATTAAGCGATCGCGTACAATGCCTAAGTCCTTTTGTACTTCTGCATGTGATTTCTCAGGTGCAAACTGTTTTAAACCAACTTCCGTTGGCATTTCCAAGTTAATACTCATGCGGTCTACATATAAGCCCGCCTCGGTAATAATTTCTTGGGAGGCACCTGGTATCGTTTTTAGGTGAATATAACCATTAAAATTTTCTTCAAGGCGTAACTTTTTCACCACTTGTAGCATTCGCTCCATAGTGAAATCAGCTGATTTAAAAATACCTGAACTGAGAAATAAACCTTCAATATAATTGCGGCGGTAAAAGTTGATGGTTAAATCCACCACTTCTTGTACAGTAAAAGCGGCTCGCTTGACATCGTTAGAGCGTCTAGAAACACAGTAGGAACAATCAAAAATACAGACATTTGAAAATAGAATTTTAAGTAATGAAACACAACGACCATCTTCTGTATAACTATGACAGATACCGTTCCCTGTATTTCCCAAACCTTGTTTTTTGTTTTTACGATTGCTACCACTGGACGAACAGGACACGTCATATTTAGCTGCATCAGCTAAAATCTGTAGCTTTTCACGGATACGATCGGTCATGACGGTCCTCGGTAAAATCTAAAATAAAAGTATAAAAAATTTCAGACTAAAAGCATTGCCAATACACATACCCAACGACATGGCTTGTCGCTAAAAACCGAGAAATAAACGTGATTGCTTTAGATATTTTTCGAGAAAATACTGAATATTATTTGCCAATTTTGCAGTGCTTGGGCAAAGTGTCTATATGTAAAAGGAGCAAGTACATGTCTTTATTATTAGAACGTCTTGAAATTAAACATCCTATCTTCCTTGCACCGATGGCTGGTGTTTCTACACCAGAGCTTGCGGCGGAGGTTTCAAATCAAGGCGGGCTAGGCTCACTTGGATTAGGTGCAAACACCGCAGAAACCGCACGTAGCCAAATTTTAAAAACCCAAGCACTGACCGAACAACCTTTTCAAGTTAATTTTTTCTGTCATCAAAGTGTCGAACTTGATCCAGCTATCGCACAAACATGGATTGATTTTGTAAGACCTAATTTTGAACAATACGATGCAGAACCACCCACGCAACTGCACTGTATTTATCCTAGCTTTTTGGACAATGATGACTTTTTAAATGTCGTACTTGAAACTCGCCCTAAAGCCGTCAGTTTTCACTTCGGTGTTCCGCATCCGCACCAAATACAGGCGCTAAAAGACGCTGGCATTTTAACCATGGTTTCTGCAACCAACTTAGCGGAAGCACGGGCCATTGAAGCAGCAGGGATTGATTTTATTATTGCTCAAGGCATAGAAGCAGGTGGACACCGCGGGATTTTTAATGAACATTTTGATAGTGCAATACGTACGATCGACCTCGTACAACTTCTGACGCAGCACTGTCGGTGCCCTATTATTGCAGCAGGTGGCATTATGAATGGTACACAGGCTCAGCAGATGTTAAGCCTCGGCGCGAGTGCGGTACAGTTGGGAACAGCTTTCGTACAATGCAAAACGTCGAATGCCAATGATGCCTACCGTCATGCACTTTTCCATGAGCACATCACACAGATAAGTGCCAGTATTTCAGGTCGCCCAGCTCGCGGCTTACTGGGTCACTGGCATACCCAGATTGATCTACCGAACCGCCCTGCTGTTGCTGCATATCCCTACTGTTATGATCTAGGGAAACAATTACATGCCGCAGCGACCAAACAAGGCGATCAAGGTTTTGGCGCATTTTGGGCAGGTACGAACGTTTCGCAAATTCGTGCCATGGAAGCACCGGACTTAATTAACCAATTGTTGGTTGAAATGCAACAAGTCAGTTATTAAGTCTCATTATTCACTCAAAGCTCCATACGTGGAGCTTTGTTTATTTGGTTTCCAATAAATTGACCTGTTCAACTTGTACGTCATTCATGGTTTCACCATGAATGAGTAGTTGGTCAAAGTAGTCTGCGACTACTTTAAATTGTTCAGTTGTACTTTCCACTTTGTACATGTTCTGGCGAAACTCATTACTTGAACGTAAACCTTTGGTGTACCAAGCAATATGTTTACGTGCAATTCGGCAGCCAGAATATTCCCCATAAAATGCATACAGTTCGGCAAGATGTCCAAGTAGAACTTCTTTTACTTCTTGAATACTTGGTGCAGCCAAATGTTCACCCGTCTCCAGATAATGCGCGATTTCACGAAAAATCCATGGACGCCCTTGCGCAGCGCGACCAATCATAATTGCATCTGCACCAGTATAATCGAGTACATATTTGGCTTTTTCTGGACTATCAATATCCCCATTGGCAACCACTGGTATACGAATCAGCTGTTTTACTTCTTTAATCAAATCATAACGAGCCGTATTCAAATACATGTCTTCACGGGTCCGCCCATGCAATGCTAACGCAGCAATACCCGCCTCTTCCGCTCGTTTCGCTACACGCAAGATATTTTCATGGCCATTCAAAAAACCCAAACGCGTTTTAAGTGTTACAGGTACATCAACTGCAGCAACAACTTCATCCAAAATTCGAGCCACTAAGTCTTCGTCTTTTAAAAGTGCAGAACCCGCCAGCTTATTACAGACTTTCTTGGCAGGGCACCCCATATTGATGTCCACAATTTGAGCACCATTTGAAACCTGATATCGTGCAGCTTCCGCTAACTCTTTGGGATCTGATCCTGCAATTTGTGCTGAAATAGGCGCCAATTCACCATCAAAATTAGCACGATATAAGCTTTTTTTGCTCATCCGTAACGTTTGGTCTGATGTCATCATTTCACTGACAGCATGCCCTGCACCAAAGTATTTGCACAGAGACCTAAATGGACGGTCAGTTACGCCTGCCATAGGAGCCACAATCAAATTATTTGACAGTTGATACGGACCAATATACATATGAATTCATCACTTTTTCGACCAGCACAGTATACTGCATCTACACTTTCGGCTCATCTTTTATCATGTGTTCTGTGACTATGAAATACTCATAATATAAAATGCCAGACGAATCTAAAAGGCAACCATCAGATAACCTCTAAATCACACCATTTTTTAAAAAGCATGCTTTTTAGGACATTATCTTTGAAAATGAAGTGGTGAATCAATGCCGCACAGGCATGTAAACCCACGAGTGCAATAAAAAGATTCCCTAAAAATTGATGCGCATCTGCAATATAGTCACTCCCCCAAACAGTGCTCAAAAGCGGTAAACTTAACGATAAAACTTGGAAATTATCAGTAAAACTCGATAATGTCATCCAACCCGCAATTGGAACAATACATAGGCTTAAGTAAAGGAAAAATCTGACCATTTTAAATAACACTATTTGGTAAGAATTAATTATTTCAGTTTTAGGAATACTTTTTCTATACAGAAAAACAAAACTCAATCTCAAGAAAAATAAAATAAATATTAAAATCCCACCTACAACATGAATCTGACCTTTCCAGTCTGTTATTGTGGGATCACCTGCAGTCAGATACACCAGTGCAACTAAAGCAAAGGTAATCCAATGCATGATTATTATAGGTTTTGGATAGTTATTCTTCATCGCTTTTCCTAAGTTTTAAATATTTTTATAAAACGGAGCTGTTAAAAACAGCTTAAACGAAAAATGTAAAGAAAAATAGAATGCTCAGCTTTTCATTCAGGCTAAGCCTTACTTAAACCTTAAAAATCAATTACCTGCCTATCCATCATTTCCAACATCTTGTAGATTAAAGTACTTTTAAGTACAACATCCTTCATCGCTTCAAGTATTCCTTACATCCTTTGTAAATTTCTAGTTGAATATTTGTGCTACCTCATCTTTTCTGATCACAATACTCTGCTATCTTGAATTTATTATTATATCCGTAGCAATAGCCCTAATATCTTTTAGAGCGTTCATAAATTCATCGATAATTGAATCTTCCAGTACATGACAAACGTCACAATATAAGTGATTTTATAGGTTGTTGATTATATTGTATAAATCATAAACCAGCATTATTCATTAATTTAAAGTCTAATTTATGATATTAATAAGAACAGGGAAAACAATAAAGAAACATAGTGATTCACTCCAATATGCCTCAATATTCTGAACACAAAAAATTAACAGCGACTGAATTCAATAGTTTAATGACTATGGCCATTCAACAATCATTTAATGCGATCGTCATTACAAATGCCTGCTTTGAGAATAATGGCCCACACATCCTTTTCTGCAATCCAGCATTTTGTGAAATGACAGGTTATAGCGAAGAAGAGTTAATTGGACAATCGCCCCGTATCTTACAAGGGCCTGAGACAGATCTAACCGTGATTCAGGAGTTAAAAGATTGCATATCTAATGGACTATTTTTCCATAACAATACGATTAATTATCGCAAAGATAAAACACCGTACGCTGTAGAATGGAACATCTCCCCGATTAAAACTGAAACAGGTGAAATCACCCATTTTGTATCCGTTCAACGAGATATCACGGAAAAAAACGAAAGTCTTAAATATCAAGCGATGTTGGTTGCAGCGATAAATACAACACCCGATACGATAGTGATCACGGATGATCAAGCTAGAATTAAATTTATGAATCATGCCGCAGAGGAAATCTCTGGCTACACCCTAGCAGATTTAAAAGATGAACCTATCACAAAATTATATCCACATGATCAAAAGCTGATAGAACTACAGAGAGTAAAAAATCAGGATACTGAAAATAAAGACCACGTATATGAAAAGCATTTCTTAGAGCTCGTTTCATCCCCTCTAAAAGACCGTAATGGCACAATTACACATAATGTGAGTATCGGTAGAAATATTAATCATCATATCGAGATCAAGAGTCAACTTGAAGAGTGGGCCAATTACGACAGTTTGACGAGCATTTTTAATCGTCGCTATGGTGAACATCTTCTAGATACCATTCAAAAAGACATGTGCAATGAAGATAACTCTTGCTGCGTGTTATTGGCTGATATCGATTACTTTAAAACCATTAATGATACTCATGGTCATGCATTAGGAGATAAGGTCTTACAACAAGTGATGCGTGAGCTCTCCAAAAATTTACGGAGCAAGGACACTCTCATTCGTTGGGGAGGAGACGAAATATTAATCGTATTACCAAGTATCAAACTAGATTCGGCTTTGAAAATGGCTGATCGACTACGCACAGTCATTGAATCTTGTAAGTTTCAGAGGATTGAAGAAGTTACTATGTCATTTGGAGTAGTGACTTGGAAAAAGAAAGAGCTTAAAACAAGTGTTCTACGAAGAGCAGACGAGCAATTATATCTTGCTAAAGCAAATGGACGTAACTGTATATTTCCAGACTCAGTACCTTAAGCTAAAATCCATTTATAGTACAAAAATCACTCAACCTATCCATTCACAAAAGATTTTTTGCTAGGAATACTTTTTAGCGATGTCATTAAACTACTTATTAACAAAAGTGTTCTGCCCGACATGGCCCTCTTCAAATTATCTAAAATAACTGTTCTATAATTTAAATAGATTTGAGGAGGAATCATTGGGGTTGGTTAAGATAATTGTAGTATTAGTCATCACGACCAAATTAAAACTAATAACGTTCAGATCAACTTGAAAATTTTACTGCTATTTAGACTTTGGAAGAACATTTCAAAACCAGGACGAATATCTTCGCCATCAACAGTGATATATCTTAAATTTGAATGCAACATTGTGCTGCAAGAGTTTTTATCTACAGTTGCCTGAATAGAGTATTCAGTACCGAATTGATCTTTGACAGTAACATTTTTCTTTAACATTTCTTCTATACCTATAATATTAATTCATTTAAAAACAATATAATCAAATATTTAGTTAGGCAACTTTATAGTTAAATTTAAATAATTGATTTAAAGCGGTATAAAATGTTCTACCATCTAAATTTAAATCCACTTCGATTCCAGACTGAAGCAACACACGCTTACCCACTTCAATAGATTTCAAGCCATCACGGGTATTTTGCATTTTATTTAGAGGAATTAACGAGACTATAATTTCAGTACCATTTGAAGATTTAGCAATTAAGGTATTAAGTTTTTTCAATTTTCACCAGTTTTTTTCATATATCCCAACAAGGAATAAATATTTAATTAATAATCTTTAGTCATTAAAAAAGCACTGTTCAGTGCTTTTTTATATTTAATGCTTCTTATAAAGCAACAATATTTACAGCATTTGGGCCTTTTTGACCTTGCTCTATACTGAATGACACTTTTTGGCCTTCATGCAATGTTTTGAAGCCTGAACTAGCGATTTCGCGAAAGTGAGCAAAAACATCTGGACCAGATTCTTGTTGAATGAAACCAAAGCCTTTAGTTTCATTAAACCATTTAACTGTACCGGTAACTGTAGTAGACATAATATATCCTGCTGAATTTTAATAATTTGAGCCAAAAATGACTATATGTAACTTTGAAAATAATAAAAGTGGAGCTTAAGATCTGAAACAACGGAGGATTATGACTAAAACTGCGATACTTAAAGAAGATTTACTAAACATTACTTTTTTCTAGTTAGGCCAAGTATACATGAAATAAATAAATATTCAAGTTATTTATAGCTGTCATAAATTTTAATTATATCAGATGTTTCCTGCAATAAATTGAAACGTCCTTAAAAATAGTAGTTGTAGCATCTAAAAAAAAGCACTAGTCGTGTGCTGAGCCTTAGAATAAGCTTGAACCAAAATATTGAGGCTACAGATGAAATTTCGAACGTTTCGCATAAGGTGTACCATGTTTATTCTGGATAAATAAAATAGCCTGTAAATAAAGTTTTTTTAGGATCAATAATGAATAATAAAGTTAGATTAATCTTTTGCATCGCCCTGCTCTCAAATTTGGGAGCATGTGTTGGCAATATGAACCCTACAGGCGGCAATGGTAGGCCTGATTATCCCTATTACATCACGACACAACCAATGATCGTGAAAAAGATGAATGTACCTATAGACACAAAACTAGAATATGAAGAACAACATTTTAAATCAGGCCAACAAGATTCATTACTGAACGAAAAAAAACTCATCAGGATTTCCTTCCCAGAAGATCAATCAATGAATTGGGCTGGTGTACCCATTGGTTTTATTCACAAATATTTTAATTCAGAAATGAAAGGCTTCAGCGTTTATGCACGTTTCAACCAACTGCCAAGCAATAAGCAGACACGATTTTCTCAACTTTGGCAGAAATGTAGTGATGACTTAGGCATTCATGTTAAAAACACGGATGATTGGACATTCAATCTCAATAATATCGCCGATATCGATAGTTGTAGTGTGAATTATCAACGATACCTTAAAGATAACGTCCAACAACAACATTATCTTGATCAGCTTTACCAAGAAATGCAAAAAGCAGGAACAGTGAAATAGCTCTTGGACGTTCAAATAATCACAACTATACGAAATCTTCCGTACCTAAGATTTTTAATACTCACAAAGCACTGTTTTGATTTAACTTAAATAAAAATAAAGCGCTACACGGCGCTCTATCTAGACTTATGCTGAGGATAATATATTAAATCAAAGTTGTGTGTTTCATTCTTTACAACATAATACTTAATGAATTGAAAAAATTATTCCAAAAGCTCTTTATTATGTGTACATGAGTGAAACGGATTTCGAAAAGAGGACAGCCATCCTAGTGCGCTGAACCCTAGAATGGCCTTGCTGAGAATATTGATCCTAATTGTATAGTTTCAAGTGTTTAACTTAAAAATTAACCCACTTATTTAAGTTGAGCTTAAAACTAGTTAAAAGCCTTCCAAAACGATTTTTCCTTTCGCTCGGCCAGTTTCAATCAGTTCATGAGCAAGTTTTAAATTTTTCGCATTAATTTTGCCTAAAGTCTGATTCAGCGTGGTTTTAATTTTGTGGTTATCTACTAGTTCTGCAACCTGATGTAAGAGCTGAGATTGTTGTTCAATATCTGTTGTATTGAACATTGAACGTGTAAACATGAACTCCCAATGCACAGAAACAGACTTAGACTTAAACTCACTGATATCTAGTGATTTCGGATCATCAATTAAGCCAAACTTACCTTGTGGAGCAATAAGCTTAGAAATTTGAGGAAGATACGTGTGTGTTTGATTAGTTGAAAAAATATATCGAGGTGCGTCTAAACCCAATTCTTTGATTTGCATGTTTAAATCTTCGGTATGATCGATGACGTAGTCAGCCCCTAAAGACTTAACCCATACTTTAGTCTCTTCCCTAGATGCTGTAGCAATGACTTTTAAATTTGTCTTCGCTTTGAGTAATTGAATCGCAATAGATCCTACACCTCCAGCGCCTCCAATTACTAAAATATTATCAGATTGATCTAAATCAACATTGAAACGATCAAATAACATTTCCCACGCTGTAATAGCGGTTAATGGCAGCGCAGCAGCTTCAGCATCACTAAGGCTTTGAGGTTTTAAGCTAACAATACGCTCATCGACTGCTTGATACTCAGCATTACTCCCATCCCGCGTTAAATCACCTGCATACCAGACCTGATCTCCGACTTTAAAATGTTGCACGCCAGAACCGACTTCAACAACCTCAGCCACTGCATCCCATCCTAAGATACGTGTGTTGCCTACTGCTACTGGGTTTCGTCTAACCTTGGTATCGACAGGGTTAACCGAGATCGCTTTGACTCTAACTAACAAATCCCGATCTTTTAAGCTCGGCATCGCTTTTTCAATATCTACCAGTGGATTTTGAAATCCATGATCCATACCATCAATATAAGAAATAGCCTTCATTCACTTGTCCTCTTGTTTTGTTATTTGAGTTTACTTAATATTCTTTTTTAAGTTATACAGACAAATTCGTCTTATAGTTACCAAAAGGATACTATTGAAATGGGTAAGCTAAAACATTCGCGTTTTGATTGCACACCAGGATGTTCTGTTGAAGCTGCCATAGGCTTACTTGATGGTAAATGGAAGAGTATTATCTTATGGCATTTATTAGAAGACGACGTTTTAAGGTTTAATGAACTGAGAAAGAAAATTCCAAATGTCACTCAAAAAATGCTTACTAGACAATTACGTGAACTTGAAGAGGATCAACTAATTCTACGAAAGGTTTATGCCGTTGTTCCACCTAAAGTAGAATATCGATTATCTACACTCGGCACTTCTTTAGCACCTATTTTGGTTGCATTAAAACAATGGGGGGATAAAAATATTGGTTTATTTGGGAAACCCATTATGCCGTTAGAATCAGAATAAAATTTAAACCTGTTTTACGTCACTTACAGTCCAGTTTTTTCTAGAAATACTGTAGTTTCATAGCTTACACACCATTCCAGTAACTTGTATAAAAGCACGTTCTTAAAAACCGCTATGTATAAAATTAACCAGCCATAAAAAAAGCCTAATCTGTGAAGACTAGGCTATAAACTTTGAATCTTTTTCGTTGGTAGCGGGAGCTGGATTTGAACCAACGACCTTCGGGTTATGAGCCCGACGAGCTACCAGACTGCTCCATCCCGCATCAACGAGTTAGCTTTATACGCCCTAAGCAGGCATAAAGCAAACTTTATTTGTAATATAAGCAGTTATTACATAAGCAGCATACAAAATACTAGCTCTTAGCCAATGCTTACTTCAGTGATAAAAGCAGGATGTGAGGCTCTATAGATGCTTAATCTTGTTTTTTCACTGTCTAAAAATGACTTAGGCTCTTCAGACCATATTGATTTCCTAGAATCAAGACCCGAATGACTTAAAGCCCAATCAGAAACAGTACTATAAACAAAAGTATTATCAGCGAAAACTAATTTTGTCTTCCTTCCTACACTACTTATAAGAACTTTATGTGTAGGTAATGATCCAAATGTACTAATTTGGGTGTAAATGTATTTATAGGTTTCAGACATAGAAAAAAGTACTTAAAGGACAGCGCTACTATACCATTTTAACTCTTGAAAAAGCCCACCATTTGGCGAGCTTTTTCTTACTGATCTTTATCCATGGAATGTGGCGTTGTAGTTTTATCCTGCTCTTTCGTATCTGTATCTCTTTTTTGGCATGCCGTTAATCCCAGCATTAAAACTAAACTTACTATTGCAAATATTTTCATCATTTTTGCCTAGCACGATTTAAAAATATAACTTATCAAAATCTAAAGATTTCAATGTTTAATTTATGAAACAACCCCATTCTCTTTCTTTACAGATGAGACGCTTAGCGATTTAGAGCTTTATGTGCCCAATGAATGAATTTGTCCTTTTCATGGAAATGTGGAATATTTAATAAATGAATATGAGTAACCTCACCGAAATTACCTGAAATTTTATTCGGTGCCAAAATAACAAAATCTCTCTTATCCCCTACATGTAACTCCCTAAAAAATTCCATAACCTTAAAATGAAGATTCAGAGCAGTGAATCCTTCTCTTTCAATTAGAAAGTCATAGATTTGACTGAGTACATGTAATTCAAATTTTTTATTCATGGCCTATTCTTCTCATATTTATTTTAACAATCGGTATAATTTAACCTAATTTTTTTCTTTGTTAAAGTAGATAAAAAAACCCAGCCTCTGGAGAATCAATAGAGCTGGGTTAATGAAACATCATTGTCAAATTTTATTTTATTCTTGAAATCGATTTTAACGTACAAAACCAATTAATGCAAATGATTCTCAATTATATTGATTTTAAATATAGCATCCTTAAGGGTAAACATTGATACATATCATTATCTACATCATCTATCAAACAGTGGGCTTACGATATAGATTAAGCAAAGAGAGTACGGGTATTGGGAGGTAGTTACCATTCACAGATACCTCTCCCCCATCTTTTCTGTGCTGTTCCCAGTATTCGATTAATAATAAAGCTGCTTGTTTAATGGCAGATGGATATTCCGATCCAAAATTATCTGTAATATAATTTTTAATTATAGCGTCAGCAGCAACAATAAAGCTTTTTAATGAAACATCATTGCTATCATCGGCATAGTGTAAGTGGCGCTTCACTTCATGTAATTCAACAATACTCATAGATCACTCCATTTTTCCGAGTCAGCTTTTACACTTTCATCACTAAACTCGTTCCTAGAGTCTTTTACGGTGTCATAGCAAATATCACCTCATTCCTATTCTCATATTGATTACTTGGCATTGAAATCCCTTTATCTAGGGATTTTTCTACTATTCTTAATAAGTCCTTCAAAAGATTTCTTATAGATCAATTAATATTTGTTCATATGTTTTTTAAATAAGCCATTCACCGCCTAAAGATAGTGAGCGTACGACGCCTTAACAACCGAATAGTAAATAAGCTGCCATTAAAAAACCCGCTAACTGAAGCGGGTTTTTTAATTCACAATATTCTTAGATTACTGTGATAGAGCTTGCTTGAGGGCCTTTCTTGCCAGCTACAATCGTAAACTGAACACGTTGACCTTCATTCAACACTTTGAAACCGTTTGATTGGATTTCGCTAAAGTGTGCAAAAACGTCTTCTCCAGTATCGCTAGAAATAAAACCAAAGCCTTTAGTTTCATTAAACCACTTAACGGTACCAGTTGTAATGTTTGACATAAATATTCTCTTAAATTTTGAAAAATATAAGAATTAATCTTTTAAATCATATACATCGGATAAACCGCAGAGTTGAATCAATTGCGAAATAACTTTAGTAAATACAATAAAATAAATAATTCTAATACACTATCACTATAAGCTTTTTAGCGTGCAATAGATAGACCTTAACATATTATTTTATTGCTACCACCCAACCCCACATGAAATGCTTTTTCATCCATATTGATAAGAAAATCTTCACTAAAAGCGAATAAAGCTTATTTGCCCACTTCTAGCTAATTTTTCTTTCCTAAAATCAACTCAACTTGATGAGTAACATCCCATATTTTCATTTCTGCATGTCGCCAAAAATTAAAGACTTGATCGCCCTTAACGTACTTTTGCTTGATATAGCTCGATGATTTATTTTGATCTATCTCTTTTGCATTAAATCGCATCTTATTTAAAATCACTACTTGACCATCCAAGTCACCACCAATACAGATATTCATATTGTTCTGCCTGCTAAGTAACAATTAAACTATAGCACAAATAAAAAAACCTACTCTTTGATAAGCTTTTGAGGCTTGTTGCCGAGCCTTTGGCTGTACTCCATAACTCTTATTCATAGTTCATCGAAAATTAGAAACATCATTTTGATATCTTTGCACGACGGTCACGTCCAAGGATGACTTGTAATGACAAAATAAGATCTATCCTATCTCTCAAGTATGAAGTTTTACTGTGCTATGAAAAAGCCACTTATAAAGTGGCTTTTTCTATTAGGAATTAGATGCTCTTTTAAAGTTGTCATCATTACTACAGTAATCCAAGCAATCTTTTAAAATGCCTACGGCTCTATATATGTGTTCAGGTTTATCTAAAAAAACTTGACCGTTATTTTGCACTTCCAATCCTGCCCGCTCTAACTCTTTTTTTCGATAGTCATCAATTGCTACTGCAAACTGAATGGTTGGTCTCTTACGATTTACATCATATCTAAATAACCAGCGATTATTTTTATTCTGAAACAGCACGCTAAAATAGCTTTCTGTGTCTTTAGCCACCAATTCAACTTCAGGAAAGAGCTCTGTCACAATACGACTTAACTCCTGTTCATCAACAGTAGTCACAATTCTTTCATTTTCAGAGTTAACAATGTCAGCTAGCGTTGAGCTTTCGGACACAATCTCAATAGTCTCCTCTACTTTTTGTTCAACTGGCTGGGCAGTAATAATTGTAGGCGAGGATAGTCCTTTAACAACGGTATCACTAATTGACTGCTCAACAGCTTGTTTTACAAAAGGCTGAATTGACTCTAAAAATTTAGTGTTTAATTGACGAGGAATACTTGCTTGTTGAGCCACATAGCGAACAAAATCAATATCAACTTCATTAATACTTCTTTTTATTACAGTTTTAAACTGCTGGATATATTGATTTTCTTCAGCAAAAAAGCGTAGCTTTTCTACATGAAAATTATCATGTTTAAACTCAGCTAGCTGTGTCAAATCCTCGGCTTTATTCTTCGTAAAATCAACTGTTAAAAATGGCTTATCATCCATCACATTTGGATTAATTAAATCAGTAAAAAATCTCCATTCTTTACCATTTGTGATCGCGCCAATCGTCACCCCTAAACTACTATTAAAATATCTAGATAGCTGCGGAGCATGATTCGTTAAATTAGCAACATAAGGTTTTGCTTCAATAAACATTACAGGTTGCCCATTACAGTAAAGAGCATAATCAACTCTTTCTGTAGATTTCACACCTGGAAAATCAGCTGCAAATTCTGCAAGCACCTTGGTCGGGTCATAAGGGCTAAAACCTAAAATATCTAATAAAGGAAGGATTAAAGCCTGCTTAGTTGTTTCTTCTGTAGTACAGTGGCCCCCTACTTTTTTCACATGCTCAATATGGCTTCTTAGTCTATTAATAAAATTTTCCATATTCCCCTCATTATTATTACAAGTACATTTTTTGATCTAATTTTAGATCTTAACCCTTTTACTTTATTTTTCAAATATTAATTTAAATTTGTTTTTAGAATGTCATTACATTCTATTCGTTGAACTATTTTCTGTTTAATTTATTAAAAAAACGAATCTCAAAAAATGGAAAAATCATAAGTTAAGTTCTCCTCAATCTATTACACTAATTTTGCGCCATCCGTCATAATAAAACAGATAACAGACTGAATAATATTCATTCTTCTTAATAACCCAACCCACCTGCCATAGGAACAACAACCAAATGATTTGACAGTTGATACCGACCAATATACATATAAATTCATCACTTTTTCGACCGACATAGTATACTGCACCTGCTGTTTCGGCTCACCTTTTATCATGTGTTCTCTGTTTATGAATAAAAAGCTGTTTCTTTCTTCTGGTTTAAAAACACTAAGTGTCTTGGCCATATCTATAGGCTTAACCGCCTGCGGTGATCGTTCATGGTGGACAGATGATGAGCCTAAGCTCAATGCTGAACAAATCGCACGCATCATTCCCGGACGCGTAAATGACCGCCGTTCATGGGCTGAAGATATATACGATATTTCAGAGCAGTTTGGTATTCCGCAAAATAAAGAGAATATGTGTTCGATCATTGCCGTGGTTGATCAAGAGTCTAACTTTGTTGCAGACCCACAAGTTTACGGTTTAGGTGAAAAAGCGGTTAAAGAAGTCCAAGATCGCTTAGATGAAAAATTTAAAGATAAGCTCGGTGATGCTATCGGTGGCACCATCGCAGGTTATTTCCAACAGGTCTTAAAAGAGCAGCCAAGCCCTGAAGATAACTATTTAAGCCAAATGCGCCGCGTTAAAACAGAACGCGAACTGGATGAACTGTACCGTGAAATTTTTGACTATATGTCAAAGCACTATCACGTCAGTGCACTCACAGGTGCAGCCAAACTTGTCGGTCAGGACGTAGGCGAAAAAATGAACCCGATTACCACGTTGGGTTCAATGCAAGTGCATATCGGTTATGCCAAAGACAATAAACGTGAAGGTGGCAGCATGGCTGACTTACGTACCGACCTTTATAGTCAATATGGTGGTCTGTACTACGGCATTCACCGACTGATGATGTACCCTGCTGACTATGACAAACCGCTTTACCGTTTTGCTGACTATAACTCGGGCATGTACTCAAGTCGAAATGCCGCCTTCCAAAGTATGTTAAATGACTTAACCGAAGCAGAACTGGATTTAGACGGCGACCTGCTACTTTATGGCAAAGATGGCTCACCTAAATCTGCAAAGAGTCAATCAGAACGTGAACTCATCAGTGTTTTTGCTCAGCACAATATTTTGGTTACTCCACGTCAAATTCGCTCTGACCTGAAAAAAGAGAAAGAGAAGAAATTTGAAGATACAGCAACCTATCGCGCTGTGGCTAAGCTTTATCAAGAAGTCACTAAAAAAGAACCTTTCTATGCCATGATGCCAGAAGTCGTCATTTCTGGTCCGAAGCTCAGCCGTGACTATAATACCAACTGGTTTGCCACTCGTGTCAATGGACGTTATCAAACATGCATGCAACGTGCAAAGCGCATAAAAATCTAGCCTTATTTGACTTTGATGGCACCCTGTATGACAAAGACAGTTTTACGGGGTTCATCTTCTATGTACATTCAAAACGACATATTGCCCTACAAGGCTTAAAAGTCCTGCCTTATATTCAAAGTTATTATTTAGGTTTTTATCCTGCCCATCATATGCGCTCTAAACTCTTCCATGCGATGTTTAAGCAAGCTGAAGTGAGCGAAATTGACGCTTATGCAAAACGCTATGCAGAACTCTTAATCAAAGGACTTAACCCAGCACTTTATAGCCAACTAAAGCAACACCAAAGTTTGGGCGATGATGTGGTTTTGGTCTCTGCTTCAATTGATATCTATTTAAAATATGTGTGTGAAATACTCTCAATCGATCTGATCTGTACCCGCGTTGAACAAGACCAGCAATACTATACAGGGTGCTATCTGACTGCTGACTGTAGCTGTGAGTACAAAGCTCAACGTATCCAAGAAAAATATGAGCTAGATAATTACCATGCCGTTTATGCTTATGGAAATAGCATTGAAGATAAACAAATGTTGTCTTTGGCTGATTTTAGCTACTTGGTAGGGACAGATTTAAGTCTTCCTGACTTGTCAAATACATCAAATCATCGTCAAATAAGCTAATTATTAAGTGTAGGTTAATAATTAGCAATGTTAAATTTTTAAAAATATTTATTATTAAAATTCAGTATGTTTTATTTACCAAAAAATATATTTATGATAAATTTTGCCTAATAAAAATATTTTGAGAACCATTCCACTTAAATTATAAAAAGGCATCAGTATGGAACAGTTATCTCCACCCAAGTATGTCAAAGGTCTTTCAATCAAATTTGGTGAAAGCCCCTTTGTATTATTGGCGCAGTTCGCTTTTAATGCTTCAAAACAAAAATGGTTAAAACACGAAATTGAACATGTGCTCAATATCGCCAAACAAGGTGATTACCATCATCTTGTAAAGACCTTACGTCAATTTAGTAAATAACAAAAAAGCCACTTCAAATGAAGTGGCTTTTTTACTTACTTTTTAAAGGGAAACGCATATTTCACAATACGTTTGATGACGCTACCATACTGTTTTACTAGGCTGGCATTGTTATAGTTAATGCCATACTTTTCACACACCGCTTGTACTTTCGGCGCCATTTTACGGTAACGACGTGCGGGTACGTCTGGGTATAAGTGATGCTCAATTTGATGACTTAAGTGCCCTGTCAAAATATGGAATGCTTCTGAACCAGTTAAATTCGACGAACCACGAATTTGGCGCATGTACCAGTGACCACGGCTTTCATTTTCCAGTACTTTTTTCGGGAAAACTTCCACGTCTTTGGTGAAGTGACCACAAAAAATCACACTAAATGTCCACATGTTACGAATACCATTTGCAACCAAATTTCCCGTAAAGACAGGCAATGCCGCAGGTCCTGCAATGAGTGGGAAAAACACATAATCTTTAAACAATTGTTTACCAATTTTGCGCTGCATAGGTTTCCATTCAGCTAAAGTCTGTGCTTTGCTTTTACGTCCCTTGAAGTATTTGCCTAATTCCAAGTTTTGGATGGCAACCCCCCATTGGAACAACAAACAAAATGGAATGCTATAAATCGGTTGGAATAAAAAGCCCGGTTTCCAACGTTGTTCTGGGAATAATCGAAGCAGACCATAGCCAATGTCATCATCCATCCCTTTAATGTTGGTGTAGGTATGATGCTTGTAGTTATGGGTCTGACGCCAGTTATCTGCTGTACCTACGATGTCCCACTCATAGTTTTGACCATTAAACTTAGGGTCGTTCATCCAGTCATATTGACCGTGCATTACATTGTGACCCAACTCCATGTTTTCCATGATTTTGGCAAAACTCAGCAAGCCCGTGCCCAACACCCATGCAGGTGGAAACCAACCGGCAAATAAACATGCACGACCTGCGATAGACGCATAACGCACCGCTGCATAGACACGACGAATATATTGTGCATCTTTTTCGCCAATATCATCCAGTACTTCTTGCTTAATGGCATCTAGCTCACGTGCAAGCTCATCTAACTCAAATGTCGTTAACTCACGATTCTTCGGGTTTTTAAAATATTCAACTTTAACAGGCATATTCATTGTATTTATTCCCCTTATAAATCAACAATAAGATCGGTTTGTGCCGTGTTGACACAAATTTTTAGAAAATTTCCAGGCTCAGAATTTTGTGCACCATTGACCAAGTTTTTGGTCGAACCTTCCACTTTGTTGCAGGCACATTTATTACAGATTCCCATACGGCAGCCATGTTGAGGCTTCACATTTTGCTGTTCCAAACTTGCAAGAATGGATTGGCCTTTTGGAATGCTTAAAATTTTCTTCGACTTTGTTAAGGTAATATTCACAAAACCAACATCATCATTTGCAAATGGACTCATGCTAAACGCTTCAGTTTTTAAGGTGTTGGCATGAGCGAAAAGCTGCTCAACCGTAGCCACAAAACCTGAAGGGCCGCATGCATATACCGTTGCATTTTCAAGCTGATCCAATCCAGACATATGGTTTTGGTTTAAACGCTCACCTTCATCTGACTCTTGGGTATAAAACATGCTGAATGTGAAGTTTGAGTATTGTGCTGCTAGTTGCTCAAAATATGCTTTGAAAGCTGCATCAGTATGTTTTTTCACCCAATACATCAAATGTACAGGCTGCTTTTTAAGCTTAGCGGTCTTCTCTAAACGTTTCAGTAAACTCAGCATGGGGGTAATACCACTGCCCGCAGCAAGTAAAATTAACTGTTGATCATTTACAGTCAATTGCATATCGCCATAAGGCTGACCGAATTCTAAAACATCGCCGATTTGAGCCTGCTCACATAGCCAATGACTTGCCTTGCCTTGGTCTACCATTTTTACATTCAGTAAGACATGTTGCGCATCAATCTGGGTCAAACTATAGGTACGTTCATAACGTACGCCTTGAACCACGACATATACAGGATGGTGTTGCCCCGCTTGCCCCATTTGAAAATGACGATTGGTTTGCAGCGTCAAGCTCACCATATCGTGTGCAACTTGCTCTTTTTTTACCACTTTACCCAAAGCTTGGTGTATCGACCAAAGTGGGTTGATTTTTTGAAGCCAAAAGTTAGCTGTGTGTCGGTCTATAACACTCTCAGCATACTCAGTTAAAGGAGATTTAGTTCTTTCAAGGATCTGCATAGTAAAGGACCACGCCATAGATTTTGAATTATTATACACATGTATATATATTTGTATATATACTCTGATTGTTTCGTTTCGTTTCACAATGCCGACCAGTGGGGCTATAATGAACCGATTGATTTAATTACTTGATAAATATGACACCGACCACCATTCAAACCCATACAACCAACACAGAGCATGAAGCTTCAAAAAAACATGCACCAGTGCTTGCACGTAGTGTTGGTCGAAAAGCAACGATTACAAAAGATGAACTGTTTCAAGCTGCTTTAAATTTGATTGGTCCTGAAAAAAGTATTGCATCCCTGAGCTTGCGTGAAGTCGCACGTGAAGCAGGCATTGCGCCGAATAGTTTTTATCGTCATTTTAAAGATACCGATGAACTTGCTATTGAGTTGATTGAACGTGCAGGTGTTGTGCTACGCCAAATTTTGCATGAAGCACGGATTAAGGCCATTCGCCAAGAAAGTATTATTCGTAGCTCAGTCGAAGTTTTTATTGAACAACTAGATGCGGATGACGGCAACTTAAGCCTGCTATTACGCGAAGCATATACGGGTTCAGCATCTTATAAAAATGCGGTCGAAAGACAGTTGAATTATTTCCAACAAGAACTCAAAGATGATTTAATTCGTTTAGAACGTTTAAATAATAGCAAACTCTTCCACCCTGAATTGGTGTCCATGGCAATCACCCAATTGGTTTTCAATATGGGTGCTAAAGTGATTGATATGCCAAGTGTAGAGCGTAAAAAAATGGCTGAACAAACTATGATCATGATTCGCATGATTTTGGAAGGTTCACGTCATTTAGATGAAGCGATGATTCGCTAACCTGTTATTACACCCAACAGATTCGCTGAAATATCTTCTTATTTGTTTCCCTGTTGCTCTTTAATGAGCTGGTGCACAAATTCTGCGGTCTGTTTCGGTTGTTCTAGCGGAAACATATGCCCGCCTTCAAGCACGCTATAGTCAATCGCATAGGTTTTTTTCATCCCTTGGGGCAAACCTTGCTTATAGAAATGGCTATCTTTTGCAGTCAACACATGAATCGGCATATCAGGTGCTTTGCGTGGGGTACGCCACCACCATGCAGGCACTGTCCTGAAGATCTCAGCTTCAGTATGTTTGGGAATGGTTAGCGTCACCCCATTTCGAGTCGGATCACTTTTTAAACCGCACTCTATAAAGTCCGCAAAACACTGTTCATCAAAATCTTTAAAAATACGATTCGGTCTAAGCGCCTGACTGGCCTGCTCAATACTTTCCCAATGATCACGCCGTTTGACGGTCACCGCAGCTGGGGTAAGTTTTTCAATGGACTTTGACCCCAGCTTTTGTAACGCTTCAAATAAAAAGGCTTTTGAACCGATCACAAACGGTGGGTCCATGATAATCACTTGCGAAAACAACTGTGGTTTTTTATAGGCCGCCATAAGTGTGAGTAAAGAGCCAAAAGAATGCCCTAAACCAATCACTTGTTGCCGTGGAAACTGCTGTTCAATATCTGAAATAACTTGATCCACCAACGCTTCCCAACGGTATTCCACAGGATAGTGCGGATCTAGGCCAATCATCGGGATCGCTTTGACATCAAAATCTTGATTTAAAAACTGGAAAAATTTTTGATAGCTGCCCGAGGGAATGCCGTTTGCATGGGTAAAGTGTAAGGCTGGTTTGCTCATGTCATTCAGATCTATTGTTTTTATAGCCTATTTACCATAATCGTTTTTTAATCTAAACGAAATGGCGCAGGATGAATCCTAAGTCATGAACTTTGATCACTTCCGCCAATTTTTAAAAATATTTTGGGATAGATCTGAGATCACTTTGCAGAAACAGTTAAGTTCTGATTAGCTAAAAAAGTAGCGCCACAGTTGGTTTTGTCTCCTGCAATCACCACAGCACGCCCCAAGACCGTTGTACTCTGATCTGCTGCAATCGCAGAAACCACCATTCGACACTTTGGACAAAAGTGCTTCATTCCATTTAAATGCACAGCAATGCCATTGATCACAAAACTATTTTCACACTCAGTGACTATGCCACCATGTGTTGTTTTTGAACCCATTGTTACTAGAGCTTTAGACATAATTTATTGTTCGATACATTAGAGTTTTAATGGCGAAAATTCTAGCATAAGCAAGCGCTTAAAATTTCAATGAATTACTTTTCAAATACAACTTAGACATCCCTTTTTTAAGGATCCATTAAAAAAGCACCCGAAGGTGCTTTTCATACAGCAATTCCAATTATGGTTTAACCACAACCATCACTTGAATTGCTTCTGGTGTAACCGATAGGCCATCGAGCAAACCAAGACCTTCTTTTTGCAGTTTTTGTAGGCGCGAAATTTCGTCTTCACGAATACTCGGATTAAACTGCTTTAAGTAAGTCAGACGGTCAATTTCGTATTGCCACTTACTGCCGTAGACTTCTTTCGCCTGTAGCACAAAGCTTGGTAAAGCCGCACGCGCAAGCTCTAATGCTTGTACATAACGCTGTTCAATCACTTCACGGCGTGCTTTCACAACTTGACGACAGCTATTACCATCCAAATGATGCAAGTACGGTTTTAAAATTTCAGGTGCAATTTTCTGCGACAGGTCTTGACCCTTTTCACTCAACAAAACGCGAACTAGCTGCTGCGGTAAGCTTGAAGGCAAATTCAATGCTTTCGGTGCAACTACATCGACCTTAAACCACACTTCTAACAACACCGAACCTTGTGGTAAAGCCGCTGACTTCAACACTGCAACGTTGGTACTACCAAAACCTTGAGTGTTGATCATTTCCATCACACTTTCAGTAAATGGATGTTCAAGGGTTAAATACTGAGCATCTTCACGTATCTGAGCTTGATCGCGGTAGAAGGTCGCAGTCATACCTTCTTCGTCCAAGGTTAAACCTTGAACTTGCATTTGATCGGTTGGTTTAATGATGACTGTACCGTTGCTTTGCTCGTCAAAATCAATATTTGTCGACGCCATAAAGCGCTTCATAAACATTGGCAAAGTAGTGTTGTCATCATAAGACTCAAGCGCTTGCACAATTTCTTGCGCCACAATTGGACGACAAGAGTTGTATTCAAGCAAACGGTCGCGACCTGATTGTAACTCTGCTTCTAAGGCTTCACGTTGCACGCTAACTGCTTCTAGTAAGTCATCAAACTGCTGACCTTTATCTGTCAGTAAACAATCTTTCAATTCAACAATAAAGTTTTCTTGTAAAGTTTGCGCAGTTGGCGAGATATTACTAAAAATATTCAAGGCTTCGTTATACCAACGGAACATACGTTCTTGCGCTGTACCAATTAGATACGGCACATGAATTTGAATCCGGTTTTCTTGACCAATACGATCTAAACGGCCAATACGTTGTTCAAGTACATCTGGGTTTGCAGGTAAGTCAAATAAAATCAAATCTGATGCAAACTGGAAGTTACGACCTTCAGAACCAATTTCAGAGCACAGTAAAATTTGTGCACCATAAGATTCTTCAGCAAAATAAGCCGATGCTTGGTCACGCTCAAGTAAACTCATGCCTTCATGGAACATGGCAGTACGAATACCCGCATGTAAGCGGAGTACGTTTTCAAGTGCTTCAACCACGGGACCAGTACGTGCAATGAGCAACACTTTTTTGTGTTTTAAGTCTGTACGTAGTTTTTCCATGAGCCACATAACACGTGGATCAGCTTCCATCCACGCACCGTCAAGCTGCGCTTCTTCTGGCCACATTTGTTCACGCAATTTACCGTCTTTAGACCAGTTTTCTGGGGCAGGTAAAGGTGCAGGTTGACAGTCACGACCTGGAAAGCCTTGAATGGCCTCACGAGTATTACGGAACAAAATACGCCCTGTACCATGACGGTCTAAAAGCTCATGAATGGCACGGAAACGTTGTTCGGGTGCATCTTCAATGCGATGCCCTAGCAAACCTTCCAATGCAGCCAAATGCCCTTCTTCAAGTGGCATATCTGACATCAGTACTTCCGCAATTTTTGCAGTTTGTTGATACTGGGTTTCTTCATCCAAGAAACGATCCAGCGAACTAAAACGCTGTGGGTCAAGTAAACGTAAACGCGCAAAGTGACTTTCCACACCCAGCTGTTCAGGAGTTGCCGTTAACAACAAAACGCCCGGTGTTTTTTCTGCTAGCTCTTCGATCAAGTCATAGCGGTCATTGCCACCGTCTTCTTCATTCCACATCAAGTGATGTGCTTCATCGACCACCAACAGATCAAAACCAGCTTCTAGGGCTTGTTCACGCAAGTCATCATGGTCAATCATCAAATCGATTGACGCAATAATGCATTGTTCAGTTAAGAATGGATTCAGTTCAGGATCATGTTCTTTGATTGAAGCCGTACGGGTTAAATCAAATAATGAGAAGTTCAAATTGAAACGACGACGCATTTCAATCATCCACTGATATTGCAGTGAATCGGGTACCAAAATTAGGATGCGTTCTGAACGGCCCGTTTTAAGCTGTTGATGGATGATTAATCCAGCTTCAATGGTTTTCCCTAAGCCGACTTCATCGGCTAAAAGGACACGGGGTGCAAAACGTTGACCCACTTCGTGTGCAATATACAACTGATGAGGAATCAGACCGACACGTGAACCGACCATACCGCGTAAAGGGCTCGACTTCATATTGGCTTGCATCAGCATCGCTTCAATACGTAAGTCGTACCATTCTTTATAGTCAATTTGACTTGCCAATAAGCGATCAAGCGGTTTAGACAACTGAATTTGAGCGCCAATGCGAGTCTCATTCAGGGATTTACGCTCTTCCGTGCCATCTTCTAAGCGACGAACAACGTTATAACGCACTACACCATGACGGTCTTCATGTGATTCAACCGTCCACTTGGTGCCTTCTTGATCTTGTAATTCATCGTTCACGTTAAAAATGATACGTGATAAAGGTGCATTATTCCGTGCATATACACGTGTTTCATCACTTTTAGGAAATAAGATGCTGACAGATCGCTCATCTACATCAATAAGAACTCCTAGACCTAGTTCCGTTTCAGTATCTGATAACCAACGTTGACCAATAGCAAACTGCTGCAATTTTTCCACCTTTATCTACAAGTTAGGACTGCAAATTTAATGCTCAAACATTGTTTGATATTTGAGCAAAATTATACACCTTTAAGCAATATATTTTGACATAAAGCTCACTAAAAAAGTGAGCAAATTTGATGATTCCACGTACTTAAAATGGTACTGGACAAATAAATTCGATACGTTCATCGGTTTGGGGATGATGAAAACTCAAACGCTCGGCATGTAAACACAAACGCGGCATCAAATCTTGCTGGTCAGGTGCAGCATAAAGCGTATCTCCCACGATAGGATGACCTAAAAACTGCATATGTACACGAAGTTGATGCGAGCGTCCTGTAATGGGGGTGAGCGCCACACGAGTCACGGGCTGACCTTGTATTTCAAAGTGTTCAATGGCTTTCCACTCCGTCACAGCAGGCTTATTATGACTGGGCTCTGCGATATGTAACGGTGGACGGGATGGATCATAAATGACAGGCACATCGACAGTGCCCTGACCATCTAAATGGCCAGCCACAATCGCTTGATAGGTTTTATCGGTTTGGCGTTCTTGAAACTGACGAGAAATGGTTTTTTGTCCCCAACGGCTGAGACCAAAAACCAAGATACCCGAGGTATCGCGATCAAGACGGTGGATCAGTAGTGTTTTAGGTTCTAGTTTGACTAAACGGTTGATCATACAATCTTGTAAGTCTTGTGTCTTCCCCGGAACGGTGAGTATACCTGCAGGCTTATGGATGACCATAAAGTCTTCATCTCGATGAATCAGGTGTTCGGTTAGAAAATTACTCAAGGTTCCATTCCAAGCTGATCGCGAAAACAAGCGGGCAATAATAAAAAGCTTAAGCCAGAAATACAATGCAAAAATCGTTTTTTTTAATCATGAACCGATATTGATTGCATTATTTAACGTCAAATGCCGAATCACAGTCTGTATCGATAAGCGATACATAAAGATATCACGCTATTATGACAAACGATTTCGAAATAACCACGCAGCCAAAGGCAATGTAATTATGGCTAATATTAACATTGGTACAAAGTCCCATTTCACTTGCGCAAAACTCGCACCTTCCAAATACACCCGTTGTACCAAGTCTATGCCAAAGCGTAGCGGGTTGGCATAAGTCAGCCAATTCAATACTTCAGGCATATTTTGTACAGGAGTTAGTAAGCCTGATAAAAGCGTTAAAGGCATGATCAAAAAGAAAGTATACAGCATGGCTTGTTGCATATTGAGTGCAATCGCTGAAATCGACAGTCCCACCCCCACAACGGCAATATTAAAGGCAAATAATCCAAAATAAAGTAAGGTCAAAGAGCCATTCATCGGGATCTGAAACCAGAACAGAATAATCGCCAAAATAATGGAAGATTGAATAACCCCAATAATAATCGGCGGAATGGCCTTCCCGATCATAATCTGCGTCGGGGTATAGGGTGTAACTAAGAGCTGATCAAAAGTCCCTTGTTCACGCTCGCGTGCTACTGAAAGTGCAGAAAGTAACAGTGTCTGCATCATACTTAAAGTTGCAATCAGAGATGGCATGATGCCCCATCTCGACTCGACATTCGGGTTATACCATGTCCGCGCTTGTACCGTGATCGCGGAGTTGGTTCCCAAACGTTCTTGATTGACCTGCCCCACCACACTGCTGATGTAGGAGCCCGCCATACTTGCGGTCGATGAGTTTCTCCCATCTAGAATCACTTGAATCGGGGAAGACTCTTGATTATTGAGCTTATCCTCAAAATCAGCAGGAATGGTGATGACTGCCAAGGCTGTTCGATCATTAATCACCTGTTGGATTTGTTGGTTATTTTGCAAATCTGCCGTTCGTTTAAAAATTCCTGAACCATCTAAATGCGCTAAAACTTGTTGTGAGCTTTGACTTCGGCTTTGATCCAGCACAGCATAATCAACATGATTCACATCATAACTTGCGGCATAACCAAACAAGACCGCTTGGATAAATACAGGCGCGATTAAGGTCACTCGATTGGCAGGATCGACTAAAATGGCTAAAAACTCTTTTCGGATTAGCACCCAAAGATAACGAAACCAGCGCATTAACGTTGTCATAACACCATTCTTCCTTTCGTTAGCCCAAGCGCTTTTTCAGTGTACGCGCGGTCATTACTGTGAATAGCACGATATAGATCAGTAAAATGCCACATTCTTTGAACCACAAAGACCAATCATCGCCACCGAGTAATAGCGTTTTAATCAAAGTCATATAGTGCGTTGCAGGTAAGACATTACTAATAATTTGCACAATTAGCGGTAAGTTTCGTGTATCGAACACAAAACCTGAAAGCATCAAAGCGGGCATGAAGCTGGCAAGCAGTGCCATCTGACTGGCTTGAAACTGACTTTTGGAGAGGCCTGAAATCATCAGGCCCAGCAGTAACGACACCATTAAATATAAAAAAGAAGCGCTCATGACAGAGAGCAGTGATGCGCGAATGGGTACATCAAACAGAACATGTGCTGCAACTAAGCACATCACAATATCGATCATCCCAATCACGATATAGGGCGCCAGTTTTGAAAGTACAATTTCTAGAGGACTTACGGGCGTAACATATAATGCTTCTAAAGTGCCACGCTCACGCTCTCGTGCAATCAGCAAGCCAGTTAAAAATGCGCCAACCAAGGTCAAAATTAGGACAATTAAACCCGGCACTAAAAACCATGTGCTATTTGCAGACTCGTTAAACCACATACGTTGTTCAACCGTGATAATGCCACCCGTTGAAGCTGCATTTGTTCGGTCTGCTTGTATCAAGCTGGCGGTATTGAGCGCACTGGTAATATAACCCTGCAAAGCCGAAGCAATACTGGTCGAACGGCCATTGGTAATGACCTGAACAACACCCACTCCCTTTGTATATTGCTCCGCAAAGTTGCTGGGTATATTGACGATGGCATCAATTTCAGCCTTGCCCATTGCGGCTTCAGCTTGGCTAAAGCTTGGATACTGCTTGACGGTAATGTATCTAGAACCGTTTAAGCCACTCATCAGTTGCTGACTCTGTGGCGTGGGTTGTTGCTCCACCACCCCTACTCGTCCGTTGGTTAAATCGAAAGACAGTCCATAACCAAACAGCAAAATTAAAATAATCGGTAAAATGAAACCGATCGCCATACTACTTTTATCACGAAGCAGCTGTTTGGATTCTTTACGTGTCAAGGCAAACAGTCGTGTCCAGAAAGCTGAGAAATGATTCATCTGACGCTCCTCAGTAAGCCTGCATGTCTGCACGGGAATGTTCAACGATGGCAATAAAAGCGCCATTCATATCATTTACACCCTCTAACTGTGCCATCCCACGAATCTGTTGAGGTGTGCCAATCGCCAACAATTTCCCTGCATCTTGAATCGCAATCCGATCACAGTATTCAGCTTCTTCCATAAAGTGTGTAGTCACAATAATGGTCATGCCTTGGTTCGCTAGCTCTCCAATGGTGTACCAAAAAGAGCGCCTTGCTAACGGATCAATACCACTGGTCGGTTCATCCAAAAATACAATTTCAGGCTGATATAACAGTGCTGCTGCCATCGACAAACGCTGTTTAAAACCATTTGGTAGATCACCGCTTTTTGCGTATGGCTTAAGTTCAAACTGAAGCAATGCTTTATCAATTTGCTGCTTTAACTGTTTGCCCGATAAGCCATAAGCACCACCAAAGAACTTTAAGTTATCCAGCACACTCAAATTGCCATACAGGGCAAACTTCTGCGATACATAACCAATTTTTGCCCTTGCCTGTGCACGAGCTGTGCGCAAATTCATGCCTGCCACTTCCAACACACCACTGCTGGCGGGCAGCAAACCACAAAGCATACGAAACGTTGTGGTCTTACCTGCACCATTAGGGCCAAGTAAACCAAAAATTTCGCCTCGAGATACATCAAACGAGGTACTGGCCACGGCGGTAAAATCACCAAAGGTGCGTACCAAATCCTTCACCACAATCACAGGTTTTTCGAGCTGCTGTTTTACATTCTGCTTTGTTTTCACTTGTGGTGGATCAGAATTTTCTATCCATGATTTTGAAGGGTCTAAAGCTGAATTTTCCTGTGCCAATACCGTTTTTTGAGTATGCTTCGCCTCATGTAAAAGCAGCATAAATGCATCTTCTAGCTCTGCTGGCCTCTGTTCCGCAACAACGCCTTTGGGCAATAGATTTTCTGGAAGTATGAGGCTTTCAGTTCGTGTAATAAAACGGACTACATCGCCTTTGGGCACTGCATCGGCAATATAGTGTTGATTATCGAGTAAGTGTACTTGTAACACCCGCGCCTTCATGTTGGGACTGGGTTTTACTTGCCATGTTTGTCCCTGTGCCTGAGCCGTCAGTTCGTCGGGTGTACCTTGCTTTAAGACTTGTCCATCCAACATGACATAAACCTGATGACAGCGTTCAGCTTCATCCATATACGCAGTACTGAGGATGACACTTAAGTTCTCCTCCCTCACCAATTGTTCAATGATGATCCACAGATCACGGCGTGAGAGTGGATCGACACCGACACTTGGTTCATCCAACAGCAATAGTTCAGGTGAACGGACTAAAGTGCAGGCCAAACCTAACTTCTGCTTCATACCCCCAGAGAGTTTTCCTGCGGGACGTTCAGTAAAGCGCGCCAAGTCGGTAATCTTGAGCAAACGTGCAAAACGCTCCTTGCGAACGTCCATTGGCACGCCTGCAAATCCGCATACAAGTCTAAATTTTCTTGAATACTGAGGTCTTCATACAAACCAAACTTTTGCGGCATGTAGCTGATACGATCTTGCACAGATTGTGGATCTTTGGCGACATCCATTCCTAAGACTTTTAAGCTTCCAGTAGTTGGCTCATATAAACCTGCGATCAATCTTAAAAATGTAGTTTTACCTGCACCATCAGGCCCGACCAAAGCCGTCAGTTGCCCTGCCTTGATCTGCATATTTATGCCTTGCAAAGCCCGCACATCATCCAAACCTTTTTGTTCTGCTTGAAAGGTTTTGTTTAAATCCGTGGCAATTACAATGCTCTCTACTGACATCGACATACTCCCCTGCCTTAAGGATTGTTCGTGGCAGTTGGGCGAGATGATTTGGCTATGCTCACTGTCACAGGTTGTCCCATTTTTAGTTGGTCATTCGGGTCATCGACATAAATACGGACTTCATAAACCAAAGTTGTGCGAATATCTTCGGTCTGTACCGTTTTCGGGGTAAATTCCGCCACAGATGAGATATAACCAATTTTTCCTGTGATGGGCTGATTCGGTTGTGAGTCACGAATGACTTGTGCTGCTACGCCCATGTTTATATGCCCAAGATCCATTTCACTGGCATAAACACGCACCCATTTAGGATGGATCAGGGCAATGGTATAGACGGACTTGTTTGAAGCCGTCATGTCACCAACTTCTTGTAAACGTGCACGAATTATGCCATTAACAGGTGCCAGCAGCTTACTTTGAGTAATTTGGTAATCAATCAAATCAAGATTGGCCTTGGTCGATTCATATTGTGCTTTAGCCGCTTCACGATCTTCTGTGCGCGCACCTTTCAAAAGTAGCTCTAGGTTGGCTTTGGTTTCACCTACAGCCGCTTCCGCCATTTTCATATTGCTTTTTGCAGCATCAACCTCTTGCTTACTCACCGCTTGACCCGCAGTACTCCGATTTAAGACATTTAAACGTTGGTATTGTTTATCGGCATTTTCAAATTGGGCTTGGGCAGACTGTACTTTCGCTTTCGCTTGGGTAATCTCTTCAGGTCGATTGCCCGCAGCTTGTTCATTTAAGGTTTGCTGTTGAACTTGTAACTGTGCTTGGGCTTGCTGTGCTTGTATAGTCAGCGAGTCGGTATTCAGTTCGGCAAGAACCTGACCTTTTTGAACGCGATCGCCTTCTTGAACAGATAAGCTTTGAATACGTCCAGCCGTTTCAAATGCCAGAGAGACTTGTCGAATATCGACATTGCCATATAGCACCAGATGATCGGGATCGGCTTTGTCTCGACTGAACCACAACAATGCAGCCGCTACAACAATGAGCAATCCCCCAACCAGCAGTATGAACTTACTTTTGTTCATGCACACCAAACCTTCGCTTAGTTTTAATACAAGTTTAAATTTAATTTAAACTATAACAATTCAGTTAAGAAAGATATACTTCAAGTCTAAATTTTGATGCAGAGTAAATAATGTCTAGAGCTGGACGTAGCGATGGTGATTTAACCAAATCGAAAATTTTGGATGCTGCTGGCCGCCTAATTGCTCAGGACGGTTTTGCAAAAACCACGAGTAAAGCCATTGCCAAGCTGGCCGAAGTCGATTTGGCTGCCATTAACTATCACTTCGATGGTCGTGATGGCTTATATCGTGCCGTACTTGCCGAAGCACATACACATTATATTGATGAACAAGAACTCATGACCTTGCTTAACAGCTCTAAAACGCCTACTGAAAAACTGGAAGCTTTTTTTGAAAGCCTGATCGGCAAACTGGTTGAAACCGATGTCTGGCATAGCAAAGTGTTTGTTCGCGAACTTTTTTCACCGACTACCCACCTATACACGTTTATGCAAAATGATGGTGCGCGAAAGTTTCTTTTGGTTAAAAAAATTATTAGCCAAGTTTCAGGCATTGATGAAAATCACCCTGCACTTTTGCCTTGTGTACTCAGCACCGTCGCACCCTGTATGATGCTGATTTTGGCAGATGCAAATGGTCCAAGCCCACTTAAAAATGTCTCCAAGCTTGAACCTGCACTTTTGGTTAAACATCTCATGACCTTTTCAGTCGCAGGTTTACAAGCCGCTAAACAACTTTATCTTTGATAAACCAACTGTCCTTGCTTATAGGTTGCAAGAACTTTGATGTCTTTGATTTTAGATGGTTCAGTGGTGATTGGATTGGCACTTAAAATAACAAAGTCACCGTATTTCCCTGTACTTAAAGTGCCTTTAATATCTTCTTCAAAATACTGATATGCAGCCCAGTCCGTCATCGTTTTAAGTGCGATATACGGGCTGACTTTTTGTGTCTCACCCAAAACTTTGCCTGTTCGTGTGGTGCGATTAACCGTTGCATCCAACACCATCATGCTTTTCGGTGGGATAACAGGAGCATCATGATGCTCAGTGAAAATCATGCCTTTTCTTAAGGCCGAACCTGTTGGTGAGATGTGTTCAGCACGCTTTTCACCTAAGGTTTGTGCCACATGCCAGTCGCCCCAGTAGTAGGTATGCAAAGAAAAAAATGAGGGAATCAAGTGAAGCTGTTTCGCCCGATCCAGTTGATCCTCTCGCATGGTTTGTGCATGAATAATCACATCTCGTCGCTGTGAGTCATCATATTTCTTTTGCGCATTGGCAATCACATTAAGGTATTGATCAATCGCGGCATCACCATTGGCATGTGCCAAAATTGGCCAATGCTGCCTGAAAGCCAAATCAATCATGTGCTGGACTGTTTTTTGCTCTGGAAATGCAGGATAGCCACGATAGTTCTTATCTTTCCCTTCAGGCGGAACCACATAGGGTTCAGTTAACCATGCTGTTTTACCTTGGGGTGAACCATCTAAGCTAATTTTCACGCCACCAATTCTAAAGTGATTGACATAGTTTTTGCTTACACCTTTTTCGAGCATATACGCCTGTTCTGAACTGATATCAGGATAAGAAACGACATCGATGGCTAATTTGTTTTGATTGGCCAAACTACGCCAAAGTTCTGAAGTACCACGATCAGCCCGTCCTTCTTGTACCGTGGTGTAACCATTTTTCATATAGGTTTGTACCGCAGTCAACGCCATCTGCTGCATCATTTCAGGTGGGACCGTTTTAAAAGCCTGTAACATAGCCTCAATCACGACACTTTCTTCTAATACACCATTTGGAATATTTGTCCCTACTACGCGTCGAATCACACCACCACTAGGGTTACTACTTTTTTCATTAATGCCTAACAACTCTAGCGCTTTATGATTTACAGAGGCCAAATGCCCTGACTGATGCAAAATCAGCACCGGTTGAGTCGTTGAAATCTGATCTAAATCTGTGGCTGTCGGATGAGCTTTCTCTTGTAGCTGGGCATCATCATAACCATTGCCAATAATCCAGCCAGAAGTCGCTTGGACAAAAGTTGGATTTTGCTTCGCCCAAGCCTTCATTTCTTGGATAAGTGTGGCAATACTCACCACCTTACCATCTGGTGGTGGATATAAATTAGCCACAGTTTGCTGCATACTGACAGAGTTTAAATGGCTATGGGCATCGATGATGCCAGGGATGACGGTCTTGTTATTCAAGTTCAAACGTTTAGCCTGTGGCGCAAGCTTTTCAGCCTCAGACAATGTGCCTGTATAACGAATCTTTCCGTCTTGAATTAACATAGCATCGACATAGCTGGGTTGCATGCCTTGCATGGTTAAAATGGGGCCACCATAGACCAATAAGGCATTTTGCGTCTGTTGTTGTATATTTGAAACTGTACTAGATGGACTGGATGTACAACCACCCATCAGTACCACAGAGGAAGAAATCAGAGCCGTGAGTGCAAAAGAAAATTTCTTAAAAAACATGGGTTAAACACCTAATATTGCTAAATATTATATTTTGCTCCGTACGAGCATTCGTTATAAGTATAAAACTTTAAATACAACACATTATCACTCTACCTTAGCACTTTAAGCCAGCTCTTGTCAGGCAGAATAAGGTGCTCAATATTCAACAGATTATTGCAGTAACTTTAAGATGTGTTGCAAACGGACATTGTCTATATTTTCTTTATACACTGCATAAATCGGCGCAATACATGGGTTATTGGCCTTAAGCGTTTTATAAACAATCTGCTTATTCCAAAAGTCACGAATGGCCTCAGGCACGATGGATAAACCAATCCCTGCAGCAATCAAGTTTAAGCTTGAGGTTAAACGTGGCGCTTCTTGTACAATTTTGGGACTAAATCCAGCTTGGTAACAACTGGCCAAAATATTATCGAATAAATCTTGCCCTGCTAAACGTCGGTACAACACAAAATCATGCGGTTCAAGATCCAGCAAGTGAATCGGTTCGGCTTGTTCAGCCAAAGGATGATTGTTGGGTAAAGCCACAATGAGCGGTTCATCTAGCACATGTAGACTGGTTAAACCGAGGCCAATGGGTGCAGGTTTGCGTAAGAACACAATGTCATTTTTTTCATTACTAATGGAGTCTATCAGCGAGCTACTGCCATCTTCTTCCAGATGAATTGAAACACGTGGAAAAGTTTCCCGAAAGTTACGCAGCAAGGCCGGTAAAAATGGATGTAAGCCAACCGAGTTGGTAAAGCCAATATTAATCTGACCTTCGACCCCCAAAGAAATATCCTGCACACGTTTAGGAATCAACTGCGCATGCGCCAATATCGCAAGGGCTTCTTTGTACAAAACCTTACCTGCTTCTGTTACCTCAACACCACGCGGCAAACGCTTTAGCAGTTGTGTATTCAACTCTTCTTCCAAGCTTTTGATAATCCGTGTCAACGGTGGTTGTTGCATATTCAAACGTACCGCAGCATGCGAAATATTACTTTCTTCTACCACTGCAACAAATGCTCTGAGTTTATGGATATCAATCATGTCTGCCCCATTAAACATACTTTTTCAGTATATATAACGTCAAAAATAGCATTTTTCAACATATCTCTACAGGTTCATACTGAGCTCATTCAACAAAAGGCGAAAGACATGAACACTGAAGTGCTCCCTGCTGAACAAATAACCCATCCAACTTCACGGGAATTATTTGCAGGCTTTATGAAGCTGGGACTCATGGGCTTTGGTGGCGTATTGCCACTTGCACACCAAATGGTTGTAGAAGACCAAAAATGGCTCAACACGGAAGAGTTCACGCACTTATTGGGTGTCTGTCAAATCCTCCCCGGTGGAAACATCATTAATATGGCTGTTGCGATTGGTTATGAGTTTCAGGGGGTTAAAGGTGCTATTAGTGCTGTTCTCGGGTTGATTTTTACACCGACGGTGATTGTAATTTTGTTGTATCAGCTCTATAGCCAATTTCAAAATATCCCCGTGATTCAGCACATGATACAGGGACTAGCAGCAGCGGCAGCAGGTTTACTATTTGCGATGGGGTTAAAAATGTTGAAACCCATTCTGAAAAGTTACCTCACGATCTTTACTATCGCGCTGACCATTGTCTTTATGCTGATTGTTAAGATTCCCTTGGCATTAACGTTACTGATCTTAGTCAGCATCAATGTCGCGGTCTTAAGCTTGAAAAAAAGAGGACAAAACGCATGATTTTACTCACCTTAGCCATCGTTTTTACCCAGCTTTCTATATTGGCCTTTGGTGGCGGCAATGCAATTTTGCCTGAAATGCAACATCAAGTAGTCGAAGTACATCGTTGGCTTACTGCCACAGAGTTCAGTACCATGTTTGCCATGGCTCAAGCGGCACCGGGCCCCAATATGATGATTGTACCTTTGGTCGGCTGGCATGTGGCTGGACCTGCTGGACTGTTCGTGACTTCATTGGCGAAGTTTGGGCCCTCTTCTGTACTGACTATATTTGCACTCAAGTTTTGGAATCAGTTTAAGGATCACCCGCTACGTAGCATGTTTGAAAAAGCACTGAAACCAATTACTGTCGGCTTGGTTTTGGTCAGTGCCTATATTATTGCCGCTGCATCTGCTCAGAACTGGTTACTCATTGCAATCGTTATCGTCGCTAATGGTTTAAGTTTAGTTAAAAAAATTCATCCACTGTGGGTCATGCTCTTTGGAGCAATGTCAGGCGCACTGTTTTTATAAACGGTGTGTCATGAAAGTCAGTGTTCAATAACACATACTTTCTATTTTATTGTTACTTTCAAATACATAGTATAAGCCTTGCATCTGAAAACCAAGATGTAAGGCTTTGCCGTTTGAGTCAATAGACATGTGAAAAAAGCAAGGGGTTAGGAAATATTTCCACCCAAAGCAGTCATTAATTGCGCTGTATTTTTTAATTGCATTTGTTGTAACTCTAATGTGCTCTGTTCAGCTTGCAGCCTTAAATTCTGCGCCGTGACCACTTCCAAATAACTGACTAAACCTGCGTTATAACGTCGCAACACCACTTGTTCATTTTCTTTAGTTAGTTGCAGTAACTGAGCTTGCTCCAGTTGTTGTTGCTTCAGACTTGAAGTTTGCATTAAGGCATCATCGACTTCCTTCCAGCCCGTAAGTACAGCTTGCTTATAGGCTGCTAATTTTTCGTCATAACTTGCCTGCGCTTGGGCAATTTCAGCTTGCCGTTTTCCACCATCAAAAATAACCGAAGCCGCTTCTAGTCCCGTAGACCATAAATATGCAGGGGCTTGGAACAGTTGACCCAACACTTGACTATTTAAACTCGCATTAAGACCAATACTAATATCTGGCAACCAAGCTGTTTGCGCTAAACCCAACTGTGCATGTGTACTCGCAAGCTCCCGCTCTGCACGAATCACATCAGGACGTTGCATGAGTAAGCGACTGGGTAGCTGTGCAGGTACAGTAGGAATACTCAGACCTTGCTGACGTTTTGCCAATTGAAACTGAGCCACACTTTTACCCTGTAAGACTGACAGCACATTTTCCTGTAAATTGCGTTCACGCTGCGTTTCGATTTGCTGTATTTGCACTTGTTTCAACTGCGTTTCTGCCTGTATCACATCTGCCCGCGCAATCATCCCTGCTGCATATTGATTTTTTAAAATTTGCACCGAACGTAGGTAACTTTTTTGGGTTTGCTGTAATACATCAAGCTGCGCATCCAAAACACGAATGTTCCAATAAGCCTCAGTCGCCAATAACTGTTGATTCAGTTTCACTGCGGCTAAGTCCGCCTGCACCGCTTCTAAATTTGCCTGTTGTCCCTCTATCGCTTTCGCCACGCGTCCCCACACATCAGGAATCCAGCTGGCCTGAACCCCAGTACTAAACTGGCTGTTTGGAGAGGTATGCTTTGCGCCATTACGTTTGGCAGTACCTTCTAAGCTTAGACTGACAGAACGACTGGCTTTTTGCTGTTCAAGTAAAGCATTTGCTTGTCTATAACGTGCCTCGGCCTGTTTCAAATTTAAGTTTTCTGCATTTAACTGTTGCAGCAGTTGGCTTAAAACGGGGTCTTGATAAATATTCCACCATGCGACTGTCGCGCCTTTTAAGCCTGCTGTTTCTGTCCAATTGAGCGCAGCATATTTATATTGCTCATCCGCGTGAATCATTGGTGTTTTATATTCGGGAGGGCGTACGACGGCCGTAGAACTACATGCGGTCAACAACACCACACAACTTAGGCTTAAGACATTTTTATAAACCAAACCTGACATTCTATTTTCCTATTTCTCTATCTATTTGCCTAAGCTTTGCAGCACAAATTTACGTTTAAATCTCAAACAAGATTCAGCCCATTTTTCAAAGAGCAAATACAAAACAGGCGTTGTGTACAAAGTTAAGAGCTGCCCAAGCGCTAAGCCGCCCACAATGACCACACCCAAAGGCTGACGTAACTCAGCCCCCTCACCCCAACTACAAGCCAGCGGAATTGCACCCAATAATGCTGCGGTATTGGTCATTAAAATCGGGCGAAAACGCAGAGCCGCCGCAGACAATACAGCTTGATATGCTGACTTTCCTGCACGCCGTTCATATAAAGTAAAATCAATCAATAAAATGGCATTTTTCACCACGATACCAATAAGTAAAAACATGCCCAACAATGCAATCAGGGTAAACTCAAAATTAAATATCCATAAGGTCAACAGTGCGCCCAAAGCCACAGCGGGTATGGTCGATAAAATCGTTAACGGATGAACCACACTTTCATAGGTCACCCCAAGCACGATATAAATCAACAAAATCACTGCAAGAATCAGTAAGGGCGTACTTAAGCCCGCTTGTAAACTTTCTGCTTCTACATCTTTATCCGTGGTCATAAAAACGTTGTTTGGCAACATCACTTCAGCTAAGACAGATCGGATCGCGGCATCGGCCTGTTCATAGCTATAGCCCTGTTTCACCACATAGCCAATACCCATCGCGGCATATTGATTACGTCTATACACTCGATCATTGGTAATTCCATAAGACCATGTCGCAAAGTTACGTAGCGGCACAGCCTGTCCATCTTTATTAGTGACTTGTACATTGGCTAAGGATTCAGGATATTCCGTGAAGTGCTTATCTACTTCCATGACCACATGAAACTGTTGGGTCTGATCATAAATGGTTGAAATCTGGCGCTGTGAAAATGAGTTGTTCAGTACACTTGAAATGCTTTCAATATCAACGCCCAAACGACGTGCCGCTTCACGGTCTACATCTAGGGTGACATGCTGCGCACCTTCATCCCCCATGGTTTCCACTTCCTCAAGTTCAGGCAGTTTTTGCATGGCCTGCGCGACTTTCGGCACCCATTGGCGCAGCTGTGCAACATCATCTGACTGTAGCAACAGCATATAGTCTTGGCCACTACCACTTGAAAAAGGATCATCCAGTTCTAATTCTTGTTCCACACGTGCTGAGAAAATTGCCCCAGCCTGCCACGGCGCATTTTGTTTGATACGCTCGACAATGGCATGTGAGCTTTGCCCCTCACGCTCTGCTTTGGGTTTTAAACTCACCATGAAAAAAGAATTGGTGGTTCCACCTGCTCCGCCTGAGGTTCCAACCACATCTTTTACAGCAGGGTCACTCAACAAGCTTTCACTAAAGGCTGCAATTTTGGGTTGCATAATTTGAAAGGAAAACCCGTCATCACCACGAATAAAAGCCTCAACCCGTCCTGTATCTTGCTCAGGCAATACCCGTTTAGGCAGGTGCTGATAAACATAGAATGAAGCCCCTATCGCACCCAACCAAAATAAAATCACGACATAGCCATGTGCTAGCATCCATTTTAAAGATGTTAAATAAGCATGATTGAACTGCTGCATACAACGATGGCTAAATTGATATAAAGGCTGATGTTGGTCGCTCTCTAGCGGTTTTAAACAGCGTGCAGATAAGCTTGGTGTTAGGACCAAGGAAACAAAAACGGATAACACCACAATAAAAACTAAGGTCAGTGAAAACTCGCGGAACAGCCGCTCAATCACACCGCCCATAAACAGCACTGAAATGAAAATCACCACCAAAGCCAAATTCATGGCCACTAAAGTCAGCCCCACCTCCTGAATCCCTTTAATGGCAGCCTGTACAGGAGAGTCTCCCTGCTCAATATGACGCTCAATGTTTTCTAGCACCACAATCGTATCATCCACCACCAAGCCAATAGCGACAATCACCGCCATAATGGAGAGGTTATTGAGCGAAAAGCCTGCCAAATACACCAAACTACACGCCCCGACCAAAGTCACCAGCATGGCAATACTTGGCACAAGGGCGCTTTGTACACGCCCTAACATTAACGCAACGACAATGATGACCAACAGCATAGAAAACAACAGCGTATCGCGGGCTTCCGCTAAGCCTGCGCGAATGATTTCAGAACCATCCATTACCGGAGTCAATTGTGCGTCTGCGGGTATGAGTGATTTTAATTCAGGCAATTTTTCTTTGATTTGATCAATGGTCGCCACGGTATTGGCATTGGGTTGGCGGCTGATTTTGATAATCACCGCAGGTTGACCATTATGAAAACCACTGACATAGCGGTTTTCAACAGAGTCTTGCACCTCAGCCACATCTTTTAAACGTACGATGACTTGAGCATTACGATGAATCACCAAGTTTGAAAAATCTTGCGCTTGTTTTAAATCATTCGACAGTGCAACTTGCCAACGAAGTTGATCGGTTTCAACCACGCCCAATGCTTGTACTGTATTGCTTTTTTCAATTGCAGTACGGACTTGTTCCAATGAAACGCCCTGTGCAATGAGTGCATTCGGATTTAAGGTGATCCGCACCGCAGGCATAGACGCGCCATCAATTTCAACCTCACCAACTCCACTTATCTGCGCAAGATTGGGCTGGAGTTGATTGCTGGCAATTTCATATAATTTACCCGCAGATAAATGCGCTGAACTTAATGCCAAATAAAAAATTGGGCTTTGGCTTGGATTAACCTTGAAATATTCAGGTGGGCTAGGCATTCCTGATGGAAGTTGAGACATTGCAACATTAATAGCGGCCTGTACTTCTCGCGCTGCTTCATTGATATTGGTATCTAAGTCAAAGTGCAAAGTCACTTGCGTTGCATTTTGACTACTAGATGAATTAATCGCTTTTACCCCAGAAACGCCCATCATGGCCCGTTCTAAAGGTGTTGCAACGGTCGCCGACATACTCTCAGGACTTGCCCCAGGTAAACTGGCCCGCACCACGATGGTCGGAATATCGGCCTGAGGTAAGGATGCCACGGGTAAGCGGAAATACGCCAATACGCCAAGCAGTACAATCGCTATGCCCAATAACACACTAGTAACAGGACGATGAACCAAAGCAGAGAGTAACTTCAAAACTCGCTCCTTGTTTCATCAAGTTCAGCTAAAGGTAGCTTCGGCTTTTGAAAAGCATGCTGTAAACGGTCAAAAAATAAATAGACCACAGGCGTGGTAAATAGCGTCAGCACCTGACTTAAAATCAAACCACCAACCATCACAATTCCAAGGGGCTGACGTAATTCAGCTCCCGACCCTGATGCCAACATGAGTGGAATAGCACCGACCAATGCCGCCAATGTCGTCATTAAAATGGGGCGGAATCGCATCAACGCCGCCTGATAAATCGCTTGCTGGGGTGAAAGACCATCTTGGCGCTGTGCTGCCAAGGCAAAGTCCACCATCATGATGCCGTTTTTCTTCACCAAACCAATCAATAAAATAATGCCGATTAAAGCAATCATATCGAGTGGTCGACCGACCATAAATAGCGCCAATAAAGCTCCAATTGCCGCAGACGGTAAGGTTGAAAGAATAGTGATGGGATGAATAAAGCTCTCATACAACATCCCAAGCACGATATACATGGTCACAATCGCTGCAATCACCAACCAGAATGTATGCTGTTGCGAGTTTTCAAATGCAGCAGCAGCCCCTTGTAGCTGAAGCTTGACTTCAGCAGGTAAATTGAGTTGCTGCTCTACACGTTTAATGGCTTGGATGGCATCTCCCAAGGCCACACCTGTTGCAAGGTTGAAAGAGATACCATTGGCAGGAAATTGAGCTTGTTGCTGTAAAATAATCGGGACTCGTTTTTGCATAATGCTTGCTACAGAACTGAGTAAAATCGGTTCTCCGCTGGCATTATGGATATAGGTTTGCTCTAAAGCTTGTATACCTTGAGTTAATTCTGTCGCCAGCTCTAGCACAATGCGGTACTGATTCGACTGGGTATATAGAGTTGCAATTTGTCGCTGTGCAAATAGATTTTGCAAAGCCAAACTAATGTCTTCTACTGTTAAGCCGAATCTCGCTGCTGCATCTCGATTGACATCAATATATGCCTGTAAACCTTGCCCACCGTTTTCGCTACTCACTTCTGCAAACTCAGATTGTTGGCGTAAAGCTTCTACCAAGACAGGTGTCCATAACGCTAAGTCTGAGTTGTTTGCCGCAGTCAGACTGAGTTGATATTGAGTTCGACTAATTTTATCTTCAATACTTAACTCCTGCACAGGTTGCATCCAAGCTTGAATACCCTGAACATGGCCCAACTCTCCACGTAGACGTGCCATCACTTGATCTGCACCTTCTCGTTCTGCATGTGACTTTAAGTTAATAAGAATTCGGCCATTACTGAGTTTCGGGTTATTGGCATCAATACCAATAAACGAAGATAGGCTTTCAACTGCTGGATCTTTTAAAATTTCAGCCGCCAGCTCTTGCTGGCGATCACTCATGGCTTGAAATGAAATATCGTCTGGCGCTTCGGTCACTACTTGGATAACGCCACTGTCCTGCACAGGGAAAAAGCCTTTCGGAATCATCCAATACAAAAAACCTGCGAATAACACTGTACTGAGCATAACGGCCAGTGTCAGGGTTTGATGCTGAAATACCCATTGCAAAGCTTTTCCATACTGCTGAATGATGCCATCCAGACTCCATCTATTCGCTGAAATTTGATGCTCTGCTTCTTTTAATGACGCTTTGCCTTTGAGCAAATAAGTGCACATCATCGGCGTTAAGGTTAAAGAGACCACTAGAGAAATTGCAATTGCAGCCGCCAAAGTCACTGCAAACTCATGGAACAACCGTCCGACTACATCGCCCATAAACAGCAGCGGAATGAGAACAGCAATCAATGAAATGGTTAAAGAAATGAGCGTAAAACCTATTTCTTTCGACCCTTTGAGTGCCGCTTGCATCAGGCTTTCACCAGCTTCACGATGTCGTGCAATATTTTCCAACATCACAATCGCATCATCCACCACAAAGCCTGTGGCAATGGTCAGTGCCATCAAGGTCAGGTTATTGACTGAAAAACCTAAAAAATACATCAGTACAAAGGTACCAATGATCGACAATGGAACAGCAATACTCGGAATAATGGTGGCTGATAAGTTTCTTAGAAAGAGAAAAGTCACCATCACCACTAAACAAACTGCAAAAACCAATTCCTTTTGCACATCGTGGATCGAACTACGAATACTCTCAGTACGGTCGGTCAGTACTCGAATTTTGACATTGTCGGGTAGGTTCTTTTGCAGCTCAGGCAATAACTGCTTAATCTGATCGGCCACTTGAATCACGTTGGCATTCGGTTGACGCTGTACATTCACCAAAATGGCGGCTTGACTATCAGCCCATGCCGCCATGTAGCGGTCTTCACTACCTTCAATCACCTGTGCCACATCTTTTAATCGAATCGGAGCGCCGTTATTCCAGCGTAAAATGAGGCTTTCATAGTCGCCAATTGAACGAATTTGATCATTGGCATCCAGCATGGTACTGCGATATGGCCCATCAAAACTGCCTTTGGGTTGACTGGCATTGGCGGCATTGATTGCGGTGCGGACATCTTCAGCACTCATTTTATAAGCGGCAAGCGCAGCAGGATTCATTTGCACCCGTATTGCTGGTCGTTGCCCACCAGCAAGGCTCACCATACCCACACCCGTGAGCTGAGAAAGCTTTTGTGCCACCCGTGTATCCACCATGTCATAAACCGTGGTGAGGGGTAAAGTCTCTGAACTTATCGCTAATGTAATGACAGGCACATCGGCTGGATTGACCTTTCGATATACAGGTGGCGTTGGCAAATCACTTGGCAATTTACTACTGGCAGTACTTAGTGCAGATTGTACTTCTTGCTCCACTACGCCTAGTTCAGCACTTAACTCAAACTGTAAGGTAATGACAGACGCCCCGACAGAACTCTGCGAAGACATTTGCTTTAAGCCCGCAATTTTGCCCATTTCCCGTTCAAGCGGTGCGGTGATAGTCCGTTGTACCGTGTCGGGGTTTGCCCCAGGCTGAAAGGTATAAACCTGAATAATCGGATAGTCGACCTGTGGTAAGGCTGACACTGGCAAAAGCCGCCAAACCAATAATCCACTAAACAGTAAAGCCAGCATCAACAACGTGGTTGCAACTGGACGGACAATAAAGAACTTTGAAATATTCATGTCTTATCCAACAGCAGGTTTTGATGTGGCCATCGCTTGAGGTTGATCCGAGACAATTTGAACTTCTTTGCCTTCTGCAAGACGGTCAATCCCTTCTAAAACCACCTGCTCCGTTCCGTTTAGGCCTGTTAAAACTTGAATCTGGCCGTTAGAACTCAAACCCAAAGTGAGCATACGAATTTCGGCTTTTTTCTTCGGATTGACGATATACACATAAGTCCCTTTGGCCCCATGTTGCACGGCGTCACTTGGAATGCTGACAGCGTTTCGAATAGTGTGTGCATTTAAACGAACATTGACAAACTGATTGGGAAATAAGACATCATCACGATTATCAAAAATGGCCTTGATCTTTAATGTGCCTGTATTGGCGTCAATTTGGTTATCCAACGCCTGCACCTGCCCAACCGCAAGTTGCTTTTGTTCTGCTTTATCCCATGCCTTTACTGGTACTTGATGTCCCTGTTTCACGTTGTTACGCAAATGAGCCAAATCATGTTCCGCAACTGAAAACTGTACATAAATGGGGTGAACTTGGGTGATACTGACCAAACCTGTCGTGTCATTGGCCTGAATTAAATTACCCGTATCTTTTTGCTGAAAACCAACTCGTCCATTAATCGGTGAATAAATTTTGGTATAAGACAATTGTAATTTGGCTGCATCAACCTCAGCTCGATTGGCCTGTATTTGCCCTTTCAACTGATTGACTAAAGCCTGCTGTTGCTCAACTTGTTGTTTAGCAATTGAGTCTTGCTTAAACAGCAGTTGATAACGTGCTAACTCCGTTTCTGCATTTCGTAGCTGGGCTAAGTTTTGCTGTTGTGTCCCCTCTGCCTGCGCCAAAGCCACTTGAAATGGTGCAGGGTCAACTTGAGCAAGAAGTTGCCCTTTTTGAACAGTCTGCCCTTCTTTAAAATAAATTTGCTTGAGAACGCCTGCGACCTGAGTTTGCACATTCACCGTATGGGTCGGAACAACTGTACCGATGGCTTTAATTTCCACCTGCAAGTCTTGTCGTTGTACAGGAACGATACGTATAGGCACAGGTTTATCCCATTGACTATATTCTTCGCTAGGTTGAGACATAGCTTTTTTCCAATACAGCCCTCCCATGCCTAACAACAAAATAACAATAATCAATCCAATCCAAAGTGTTCGACGATGAAGAAAATGCTTTGCTGGGTTGTTATTGTTCAATGGCTCACTCATTACATTTCCTATTCATTACAAAAAATTCTCGCCCAACACATACTGTTAAAAATCGGAAGATCCATACATTTTTTTAAAATTTGATCAAATTAAGTATTTAAAAAATTGAAACTTCCTATCACAAATCACGCATATCTATTAATAAGACGAATGAAAACAAAAAACAGCTCACGCTAAATGTTGCGATTTGTAATTGCATTTAATAATGATTATCATTAATATTCAACCTTTCATTTCTTTATCCCACTTTTACTGCTGAGATTCAGGATATTTTTCTAGGGTCATGAGTTAAAAATATGAACTTAAATGTCCAAAAAAAATTGTGGTTTAGTCATCTCTACAACACCCATCAAACAACCTTGTTGTCATGGTTCAAACACAAACTGCAACACCACCATCAGTCTGAAGACCTGAGTCAGGAAGTGTTTTATCGTGCTCTGAAAAGTGAATATTGTTTTGAAAAAATTAAAGAGCCTCAAGCATGGCTCATGGGTATTGCTAAACATGTGATCATTGATCACTGGCGGCATCAGCATGTTGAAAGGTTATATTTAGATGCGTTGGCACAGCTACCAGAAAACTACTACCCTTCGGCAGAACATGAGGTGTGCATTCGAGAAACCTTGTATCAGGTTCATCGTATGCTTGAGAAACTACCGACGCGTACATCTCAAGTCTTTTTATTGTCTCAGTTAGATGGTCTGACCTATCGGACGATTAGCGAGAAGCTGAATATTTCTGAAGCAACAGTAAAAAGAGATATGAAGCAGGCTTTTTTAGCCTGTATAAGTCTTTATAATCCAACCGACTAATCGATTTCCTTACAACTGCTATGTCACAGCCTTCCCCCCTTCCTGAAAGTATCTTAGATGCAGCCGCTGATTGGCTGGTGCTGATTCATTCTGGGGAAATCACCGAAATACAACTACAGCAATTTGAGCAATGGAAGTCTGAAAGTAAGGAACATGCTTTAGCCATTTTGCAGATCGAACGTTTTACTCAAGGTTTATCGGGTTTACCTTCCTCTTTCCAACCTGATGCATTAGTAGAGTCTAAGCAAAAATTTAATACTTCTTTAAAACACAATATGCTGTTTGGGCTGTCGGGCTTTTTAGTCCTTGGTTTAAGTGTATATAGTATGCCTTGGGCAAAGTGGCAAGCCAACTACCACACCCAAGTGGGTGAAATTAAAACAGTGCCTTTGACTGACGGCACGAAGCTGATTTTAGCCAGTAACAGTTATGTGAATGTCGACTTTTCAAAACAAACTCGACAAATTGAATTAGTAGAAGGCGAAATTTATATTCAGACGGCCAAAGATCCTCAGCATCGTCCATTTATGGTCACTACTCAAGATGGCAAAATTGAAGCACTGGGTACACAATTTACCGTTCGCCAAGAAGACCGACATCGCACCAAAGTCAAAGTTTATGAACACTCAGTAGCTTTATACCCTGCTGAAACAACGACACGAAAACTTTTACAGCAAGGTCAACGTACCAGTTTTGATGCCAGTTCAATTTCAGTCATCAACCCGCTTCAAAATGACCAACCCTATTGGACACAACATTTACTGGTTGTAGAACAATGGCCACTTAAAAAAGTATTGGATGAATTGTATCGTTATCAAAATGGAACTTATTTTATCGATCCTGAGTTAGAAAAAGTCCGTGTTTCGGGGGTATTTTCATTAAAAAACCCAAAGCAAAGTCTAGAGAACTTGGCCTATACCCATCAGCTTGAATTGGATTATTACAGTGCTTATTTATTAAAAATAAAAAAAAAGATAAAAATTTGACCCTTTTTTTGAGCTGACTCGACTTATACAGAAATACACTCCCAATCGAGAACACCGCATGAAGGATTATCAGGCAAAAAGTAGCTTAGCGATGGCTATTCGCGCAGTTTTATGGGGCATGCCACTGATGGCAGGAAGCTTCGCTACTACTGTTGTTTATGCTGCCACAACGTATCCTGTGAACATTACTCAACTCCCTTTAGATGAGGCGCTAAAACAACTCGCAATCCAAACAGGGACAACCATCAGCTATGACTCAAAGGCTCTTTCAAATTTGCAAGCGAAGGCGCTAAAAGGTAATTATGCAGTCGATCAAGCATTGGCTGCATTATTACAACCTCATGCTTTGCTTGCAGTAAAAGTCAATAATGGCGGCTATAGTATTCAAGCAAGACAACGAGCTCAAGTTCAAACAAGAGAAATTCAACTTGAAGCCATTCATAGTCAAGCCAATAACGCTTCAGGTGCAAACAGTAGTCAAATGACCAGTGCAGATGGAACTGCTCAGCTCGCAACTATTTCTTTAAAAGCAAACTCAGGCAATAACTTAACGACTGAAGGCTCGGGTTCTTATACAGCCAAAGCCACCACAGCCTCGACGGGTTTGGCACTTTCACTCAAAGAGACGCCACAATTGGTGAGTGTTATTACCCGCCAACAAATGGAAGATCAAAACCTGACGCAACTGACTGATGTTGTTTCACAGGCCGCAGGATTAACCATTAACCAAAGCGGTAACATCGGCAGTGATAATTCGCCTATTTATGCACGTGGTCAAACGGTTGATAACTATTTGCTCGATGGCGTAAAGCTGATGAGTTCATATAGCAGTATTTTCCAAAGTCAGGACACTGCTTTATTTGACCGTGTTGAAGTGGTACGTGGTGCTAATGGTTTAATGACGGGTGCAGGCTCTGCCAGTGCAAGTATTAACATGGTACGAAAGAAACCCTTACAAGACTTTAAAGCTTCTGTCAGCGCTAGCGCAGGTTCATGGGACACCTATCGTACCGATGTCGATGTCTCGGCTCCATTAAACCAAGCAGGAACGATTCGCGGACGTACCGTTTTAGCCTATCAAACGGGCGACTCTTATATCGACCGCTATAGTGAAGAACGTAAAATTGCCTATGGTGTTGTTGAAGCAGACCTCACAGAAAAAACCAAAGCCAGTTTAGGTGTTAGCTACCAACAAATGGATATTTCAGGTATTGCCCGTGGCGGTTTACCTTCATTTTATACCGATGGTAGTCTCATCGATTGGTCACGTTCGGACTCAAATGCTGCTGATTGGACCTATTCAAATCGAACAACAACTGCATATTTTGCAGATGTTGAACACCAGTTTAACGAACGTTGGAAGCTCAAAGGTACAGCCTCCAGAACCATTACTGCCTCTGACGAAGTGGTCGGTTATATCTATTCGGGCGGTATTGATAAACAAACAGGCGCAGGAGCTATGATTTATGCGACTCGCTGGGATTATGAACCAACTCAAGACCTCTTTAACTTAACCTTAAATGGCTCGTTTGACCTATTTAATCAAAGCCATGAAGTAGTTTTAGGCACCACCTACACTACAAGTGAAAATAAACGTCCCACCTATTCAAGCTGGAATAACAACTACGCATGGAATGGGGAACTAAATAATATTTTTGCATGGGATGGACATAACCCAACCCGCCCTGCAACCATGATTGATGGCTCTTACAGTGGCGATGACCAAAGCCAATCGGTGTTTGGTGCAATCCGTCTAAAACTGGCAGATCCTCTGGCAGTAATTCTAGGAACGCGTGTAGAAAACTGGCAACGTGTTACTCGTAATTATAATACTGCAGATGTTGTTACCTCATATAAAAAACAACAAGAAAATGGTGAAGTCATCCCATACTTCGGTATTACTTATGATTTAACAGACCAATGGACAGGCTATGCTAGCTATACCACTATTTTCTCCCCACAAGACAAAGTAGATATCAACGCTAGCTATTTAGCCCCCCTAATTGGAAATAGTACAGAACTCGGAATTAAAGGTGAGTTCTTTGATAATCAGTTAAACGTTGGAGCTGCCATTTACCAAACCCAAGAAGATAACAAAGCTGTAGAGGTTATTGATGCAAATGGTAATAAAGTAAAAATCATCGGCCCAAGTGGCAGTGAGGTTCAAGCTTATCGCACAGAATCAGGGACAAAAAGCCGTGGCTTTGAGTTAGAAACCACAGGTAAACTGACGGATACTTGGCAACTTTCTGCAAGTTTTTCACGCAATCTCTCTCAGGACAAAAATGGCAAGAACTTAAATACCAATATCCCGAATAATACAGCCAAATTATTTACCACTTATACCCTGCCTTATCTTGATGAAGCTTTAACAGTAGGCGGTGGACTACGCTGGCAAAGTGAGATTTATCAAGATAATGAGTCAAATAAGACTCGATTCACACAAGGCAGCTACACATTGGTTGACTTGATGGCACGTTATAAGATCAATGAAAATCTATTAGTGAATTTCAATTTAAATAACCTATTTAATGAGAAATATCATCTATCGACCACCAACAGTTATTATGGAGCACCGACCAACTTTAGAGTGGGTCTGAAATACGACTGGTAATTTTAGGTCAAATATCACTGATCATTTACTTGTACATCTAGGGCATTATTTTCATATGAAAATAATGCCGCTTTTTATGTATTATTTTTCTCTAATAAAACGAGTCGGCTAGACAAAACTTTATGACTTGTTCAAGAGCGCCCTCAAATGCTGCTGCACCGCAGGCCATTCACTTTTTAAAATACTGTACACATACGTATCTCTTAAAATATCGTTTTGTACAATTTGATGGCTTCTAAGCACCCCGTCTAATTTTGCCCCCAGACGTTCAATCGCAGCCCGACTTTTAAAATTAAAAGAAGACGTACGGAACTCAACCGCAATACAATTCAAAGTATCAAATGCATGCGAAAGCAGAAGATTTTTACACTCCGTATTGACATAACTACGCTGCGCGGACTGGCTATACCATGTTGAGCCAATTTCAACACGGCGGTGCCCGACTTCGATATTCATAAAAGTGGTCATCCCTAACAGCCTACCACTGTCTCGTTCTTCAACCGTAAACGGCAACATACTCCCCATCTGCTGTAAATCTAGGCGGCGTTGGATTTCAGCCGCCATCTGCTCAGGTGAAGGAATGCGGGTATACCACAACTTCCATAACTCGCCATCACACACTGCATCACACAGTGCTGATGCATGTTCAAACTCAAGCGGTTTTAATATAATTCTCTCACCCTGTAAAATCACAGGTTTTAAGCACTGCATGGCTCACTCCTTATATTTCAATTCGTTAAATTGGATCATCTGTGGCTAGATCGAGTTGATTTTTGATGCAGCAATCAAATGCATTGCATCGGCTATCTCAAGCTGTCCCATTTTTGTCAGTGCATTCGCTACACCCAGAACATCTCGATGCTCTTTGTTTTGGCCAAGTTTCGATTTGCCTTGCAACTGAGTAATTTCGATTTCGATCCCCACAATTGCTTTTAGCATAGGTTCAAGATAGTCCTTCGGAGCATCCGACATTTTCCACGGCTCGGGTTGTGTTGCTTCATGAGTTCGTGTCAAACGTGCCACCACACCGCGTACATAGCGCTCATCATCCCGAATAGTCACACGACCATAAGCATGTACCACTCGATAGTTCCATGTCGGTACTTGCTGATGATGCTCTTGTTTGCTGGGATACCACTGCGGTGATATATACGCATCTCCAGCTCGAAAGACCACCAACACTTCATCGCCATTCTTCAGGTCTTGCCAAACAGGATTATTTCGAGAGACATGGGCATGCAATATGCCAAATTCAGTATTATCAGCTTGTAATTCAAAGGGTAAGTGATTCGCGTCTAAACCACTGATCCCATGTGTAAATAAAATACCCAATGGATAATTCTGTATGAGCTGATGTAGCTCATCTATTTGAGTCACTTCAAAATCTGCTGGAATATACACGGCACAGCCTCCTTGAGCTCATTGTTGCTATATTTGTTGTTGTAAATTCTCAGGTTTAATTGGATTATTCAAAAGTACCAGTTTGTATTACTTTGAGTAGACCAGAATTATGGCAAGAATGGCAAAAGTCGTAGAACTTCCCTCTATCGCAAAACTCAATAAAGTGCAGGGACAAATAGCCGCCCAACTGATTCAAGCCTTGCGACAAGCGGTACAAAATGGTGATTTACAAGCAGGCGATCCCTTACCTTCATCGCGAGAATTGGCGATGACATTAAGTGTTTCGCGTGGCACCATTATTGAAGCGTATGATCAACTCTTAGCTGAAGGGGTTTTAGAGGCACGTGCGCGCCAAGGCACTTTCGTTTCAGATGCCTTATCGCATTCAAAGTCTCAGCAAACTCAGGAGCGGAGAAATACTCAGCCTACTCACGTTCAGCTAACACCTGCAGCTCAAGCCTATGCTGAAGTATTGAAAGAATTTAAACCGCTTCCCCATCTTCCTTTTGCAGTCTCTGTACCTGTTGGGCGCACCCAACCAAATGATATTTGGAGAAAATTTGGCAACCGCTATCGTGCTCGAGGAGTAGGTGCACCCTCAGGTTATGATGACCCACAAGGTGTATTTTCCTTACGAGTTGCGATTGCTGACTATGTACGACGCTCTCGTTCTGTACACTGTGAACCTGAGCAAATAGTGATTATCAGTGGCATCCAACAGGCACTCTATATCTGTAGTCAGATTCTATTTAAAGCACAAGACCAAGTTTGGGTCGAGGACCCTGCCTACCGCGGTACAACGGCGCTACTAGAAAACTCAATACAACCCTTACACATTGTTCGTGTTCCCGTGGATGAAGAAGGAATTCAAGTCGATACAGGTATAAACCTCGCGCCCAATGCCCGAGCTGCTTTTGTCACCCCATCTCATCAATACCCAATTGGCATGCCGATGAGTTTAGCTAGACGCACAGCATTGCTCACGTGGGCCAAACAGCAAAGCGCTTGGATTATTGAAGACGATTATGACAGTGAACTGCGCTACAGTGGCCAGCCTTTTCCAGCCTTGCAAGGGTTAGCACCTGAACAAGTCATCTATTTGGGGACATTTAGCAAAGTGCTGTTCCCATCACTGCGCCTCGGCTATGCTGTACTGCCCGAAGCGTTGGTCGCCCCTTTTTGTGGATTGCGTGTTTTGATCGATCGTCATCCTCCCTCTGCTGATCAGCATGTTTTGGCTGCTTTTATTCAAGAAGGTTATTTAGAACGTCATATTCGACGTATTCGTAATGTCTATGCAGAGAACCGTCGATATTTGATTGACATGATTGAGCATTATATTCCAAAACACTTAGGCTATTTACAAGCTGGAGATCAAGGCATGCATATGGTGCTCTGGCTTGCAGATTACATGGATGATCGGAAAATCGCTCAAGCTGTACTCGATGCGGGTATCGCGATTAAAGCGGTTTCGCCAACCTTTTCCTTAGAACGTAAACGCTCTGGTTTAGTACTTGGTTTAGGAGATTTTGAGTTGATACAAATACAACGTGCTATACAAAGCTTGGCAAAAATTCTCAAGCAGCATGAGCAGCCCCTTGAGGTGAAGTAAATTCACGTGATTCATCATCAGGTTTATAAGCGACTGCCCCCCATTTTTCCGTATAATGTCGGCGGCGCCCTCAGTAGCCTTAAAAACTACACTGTAAATCTGTTTTTAAACCAAACTATGAAAATGCTAAACAGAATTTACAAATTAAATGAATATGTTAAAGACTACAAACAAAATGAACTCAACGAAAGCAACATGGATTGGTCTGGCTGCCATTGTATTATGGAGTTTAATTATTGCTCTGATTAAAGAGGTGAGCAACAGCTTTGGAGCGATTGGTGGAGCCGCACTCATTTACTCATTGGCCTCTGTTTTTTTGTTGCTCTTATTTGGTTGGCCTCGGTTAAAAGAATTTCCTCTTCGCTATCTGATTTGGGGGAGCTTGTTGTTTGTCTCTTATGAAATTTGCCTTGCTCTGTCCATTGGTTACTCAACCAGCAGTCGACAAGCCATCGAGGTTGGTATGGTGAACTACCTATGGCCGACCTTTACCATCATTTTTGCGATTGTATTTAATAAACAAAAAGCCAATTTTCTCATCGTACCCGGCTTTTTAATCTCTTTGATCGGTATTTGTTGGGTGCTGGGCGGTGATCAAGGATTAAGCTTTAAAAGCATGCTCAGCAATGTGCAAAATAACCCTTTAAGCTACGGCTTAGCATTACTCGGAACTGTACTTTGGGCGTCTTATTGCACCCTCACCGCAAAAATGGCGAATGGTAAAAATGGAGTAACGCTATTTTTCATTTTAGTTTCAATTGTGCTGTGGGTTAAATGGTTGCTATTAGGTGAAAGCACTTTTAGTTTTGAACTGCAACCCACCATTTATTTAGTCCTCGCAGCCTTTGCAATGGGTATGGGCTATGGTGCATGGAATATTGGTATATTGCATGGCAATGTCACACTATTGGCTGCAGCATCGTATTTTATTCCTGTGTTTTCTGCTGTGGTTTCCGCTGTCATTTTAAGTACGCATTTAACTTTCAGTTTTTGGCAAGGCGCGTTGATGGTCTGTCTCGGCGCTTTATTGTGTTGGGTTTCGACCAAAACCATAGCATAAATGATTTAAAACAGCGTCTATCTCAGGCAAATTTTCAGCTCTAACGCTTATCCTTAAAACCCGTAACTTAATAAAAAAGCCAACGATGACATTACATGCGTTGGCTTTTTTATTGTTTCAAAACAGTGGATGGATATTAGCGTTCACGCAGTGCCTCTTTGGCTTTGTTAAACGGTTTTATTAAATAGTCCAACACTGTCTTATGTCCTGTTTTAATATCCACGACTGCCACCATACCCGGTGTAATATTAAATTGTTTACCCTGCTTATTGATGAGTTTATCTGAATCTGTACGGATATAAGCACGATAATAGAACTGATCTTGTTTGACTTCGTCTCGTAATGTATCTGGTGAAATGATCGTCACTTTTCCATGCAAACCGCCATAAATTGAATAATCATAGGCCGTCACTTTCACCAAAGCATCTTGATCTGGTCGAATAAAAGCAATATCGCGTGGCGATATGCGGGCCTCAATTAAAAGCTGTTCATCTAAAGGAACGATTGTCATCAACTTTCCATTTTGTGGAATGACACCACCAATGGTCATGACATCAATTTCTTTGACAATGCCCCGTACAGGTGACTTAAAAACAGTGCGCTGTAAGGTATCCGTTTTGCCTTTGATCACCTGTGCTTGAGTTTCAATATCAATATTGGCTTTGGCCAATTCTTCCCGTGCTTTAACATAATATTGATTGCGGATATCATTCATCTGATTTCGAAGGTCATTGGCCTCTCGTTTCAAACGAAGTACCTCTACTTCACTGGCTGCCCCTTTTGCGACAAGAGGTTCTGTCATCGCAAGCTCCTGTTCCACCAAAACCAAAGCCTGACTTAAGCCAGATACCGAATCATTTAAATTTGAACGACGAGATTGATATAAGGCAGTTTCTTCACTAACTAACTTTGGTATTTTTAGCACATCTTCTGGAAACACCAAGGGAGTAGCGTTGACCTCCGAACGAAGTCGTGCAGCAGTCGCTTTTGACGCAATTAAGAGTGATTCTGACTCACCTACATTTGAAGCAAAACGCGTTGGATCTAGCTGTGCTAGAACTTGCCCTTGCTTTACAATTTCCCCTTCACTGACATACAGTTTAGTTAAAATCCCGCCTTCTAAGGATTGAATCGATTGTTCTTTAGATGATGGAATGACTTTACCTGAGCTTGTAGAGACTTCTTCTAATTCAAAAAACCATGCCCAAGCCAACAGCACAAGTAATCCAATACAAATCACCCAAATGAACTTGCTAACACTGGGTAAAGGCGGTTGAAAGTTGAGAGCAGAAACGCTTTTTTTACTAGACTCCGTTTGACTCATGACTTCAACACCTCAGCAGTTTTTTGTTGTTTTGATTGATTTAGAATCTGATCTCGTGGTCCATCCATGACGATCTTTCCATCATTCACCACAATAATCCGATCGACAAGCTCTAAGACCGCACGACGATGCGTCGCAATAATCATAGTTTTTGGTCTTAACCAGTGCTTTAAATGATCAATTAATTGTTTTTCTGTGACTTCATCTAAAAATGACGTTGGTTCATCGAGCAGTAAAATATTCGGCTGACAAATCAATAAGCGCGCCATTAACAAAGCCTGACGTTGTCCACCTGAAAACCCAGTACCGCCTTCTAAAATTTGAAAATCGAGCCCTTCCTTTTTAGCTTGAATAAAATCGAGTGCACCTGTAATTTTTAAGACATTTAAAATTTCTTGATCACTGGCCAGAGGTGCTCCAAGCGTCAAATTCTCTCGAACTGTGCCAAAAAAGAGATGTGCATTTTGATTGAGTAAACCCATATCTCGCCTTACATCTGCAGGATCAATCAGTCTTAATTCAAGCCCATCAAGTTTAATTTTGCCTTGTGTGGGTTCTTGCATCCCCGATAACAACTGTAATAGGGTCGATTTACCTGCACCATTTCGTCCAAGAATTGCTATCTTCTCACCAGGTCTTATGACTAATTTAGCAATGTGTAAATTGGGTTTTTCATCTCCATCGCTGTATTTAAAGCTAACATCTGTTAAATCATAATCACCATTGATCACAGGACGATGAATTAAATGCGCCCGATCGGGTTGATCAACCGTTCGTTTCATCAATTCATCTAGACCCGTTTTTGCAACTTTTGCCTGTTGGAAACGGCCAAGTACACCTGTGATTTGAGCTATAGGTCCAAGCATGCGAGAAGACAGCATTGAACAGGCCACCAATGCCCCCGTTGTCATTTCACCTTTCATGACCGCAAAACAACCCACTAACACGACAACAGCAAAGGTTAACCCTTGAATCTTCTGTGTCCATGCATTCAAAACACCTACCAACTTTCTCTGACGCATAGAAATATCCGCAGAAATTTCATTCATTCGGTTCCATTGATTTTGAAACCGAGACTCAGCTCTAAGCAGTTTAATATCTTCAATACCCTGTACCACTTCAACGAGCATGGCATTACGAATCGCACTCTCACGCATACCCTCTTTAGCCAGTTTTGCTAAAGGCTTTTGAATCAGCAGACCCGGCAAAATCATCAGGGGGACAACCACGAGCATGACCCAAAACAGATTGCCGCCAATGAGCCAAAAAATAACTAAGAACATTAAGAAAAAAGGTAAGTCGGCAATTGCTGAAATGGTGGTTGAAGTGACCAGTTCACGAACCCCGTCTAATTCTCTAATTTGAGAAATAAATGTACCTGTTGATTTTGAACGCTCTTTATTTTTAATACGTAAAGCATGACCAAATACCCGATCCGATATTTTTAAATCTGCTCTTTTACCAATAATGTCCGATAAAAAAACCCGTGCAACGCGTATCGAAAACTCAAAAATTGCAGCAATTAATACTCCACCTGCCAGCACCCACAACGTTGGGATTGACTGTGCTGGAATGACACGGTCATAGACATTCATAGAAAATACGACGGTTGCTAATGCAAGAATATTCGCCATTAAAGAGGCAAACATAATGTCGATATAACGTTTCCAGTCTTGTAATACGATGCCCCAAAACCAACTGGCTTCATAAGGCTTGATGTATTCATCAACCCGGACATCACTCACCGATTTTTCAGGTCGAATGATATAAACAAAGCGAATATGTTCTTGTAGTTTCGTAATGGTATAGGTTTGTGTAAGCCCTTCGTCAGCACTGAACTGGATGCTGATATTGCCATCTGAATCTGCTTTTTCAATTACAGCGACTTGTCCATCTGATAACTCGACAACGACAGGTAACAACCATGGGTTGAGTAAATCTTGACTGAATGGCACTTGACGCAGACTCATTCCTAGTTGGCGGGTTATGAGTGTCAAAGTCTCCGCGATAGAATCACTTTGATTCCAGTTGAGTTGCAAACGAAGTTGTTCTTCTGATGTTTCGATACGATAATGCTTTGCAATACGAAGCACTGCTTTTAGCCATGGTTGGTAATTCAATGAACTGCTCATGACACCACCTCAAACCCCTGAATAGGCGTATTATTTAACTGATAAACCGCTCTACTACGTCCAGTAATTTCAATGTATCGAATCAGTGCCGCATAAATATCATAGCGCGCAGCCTCAATTTCCTGAGCTGCACCATGTATTGCTTGTTCTGCATTGAGCAAGTCAACAACAGTTCGTGTTCCTAATTTATATTGTTCTTGATAGAGCTCTTTGGTTCGTTTTGTGGTTTCACGTCGTTGAGCAAGCACCACCATTTGCTTTTGCTTACTTTCCACTTCTGTCTGAATCAAACGAGTTTGATCCAATACATCTAAATAAACGGTACTCACTTGTGCTTTAGCCGCTTCTTCTGCATAGCTAGCAGCACGGTTTCTCGCACTAACTGCGCCACCTTGAAAAAAGGTGCTTGAAGCTTCAAGCATGATTGAATTATAAAAACCATCATCTTCGTTATTATTTGGATTGCGCCCATTTACCGCCTGACTCAGGCTGCCTTTAATATTTAACGTTGGATAGACATTTAATTTAGTTTGTTGCTTCTGAAATTTCGCAATCTGAACTGCCGTTTGTGCGGCCATCATTTTTGAAACGTTATTAAAATCAATTTCATCGTATAACCCTGCTTTTTCAACTAAAAAGCTTGGCATATTTACATTGGTACTTGAAACGTCGTAACCCAATAAAGTTCTTAGTTTTTGTTGGTATTGATGTAATTGCGCCTCCTGAACCACTTTAGTCGATTGTGCCGCTTCTAAATTTGATTGCGCTTGAATTGGGTCTGCTTGGCTACTAATACCTGCTTGTGCGCGTAACCTCGCAATTTCGGCGATACGACCAATACCACTGATTTGTTGATCGGCAATTTTTACAAGCTCTTCATAGCGTTTGATGTTCACAATCGCATTCGCCACTTGGTATGAAATATCATCTATTTCAAGCAATAACTGCGCCTGATCTTGCATCAGTTTCGCTTGCTCTACCGTCACGGCACTTTTAATTTTGCCGAAGTCATACAGCATTTGTGTCGCTGAAATGCTAAAAACTTGTCGGCCACGCTCTCCTGTCGTAAAGTCGCCAGTATTGAATCCTCCGGAAATTTGAGGAAAATATTGTGATTTGACGGTATCAATATTTGCTTGCTGCTGAGCAACTTCCGCAATGCTTTGAGTAATTTCAGGGCGACGTTGCAGTGCCTGCCGAATTGCATCTAGAAAATCCAGTTGGCTTCTTTTTGCTACAGCGTCAGATCTTACACTACGACTTGGCATGTCAGTCGTCACTGCGGCTCTTATTTTGGGTAACTCTTGGACTGACGATGTATTGATGAATAAACGATTAAAATCATCAATCTTAATCGTATTGGCTTGATCATCAGGTTTAGGCTGCCATATTTGGCTGATTTTACTTTTAACTGAAGATGGTTGCTCTGTATTGGCACTTGCGAATGTTGCAGGAAGCAATAAAGCTAGACTTAAATATAAGGATGAGTGCCAAATACCAGAACTCTTAAGTATACAAACATGATGCGTTTTTTTTCCAGTAATAGACCATTTGTGCTTTAAAAAAATTGATCCAGAGTTTGATTCAGAGCGAATCATTTCCTTTTTTTTCATTTATAAAATTTCTCATTTGCCAACATGCGCACTTGCTGTGTCTTTGGGTACTTTTTTTCTGTTAGCAATTTTTGCATGGCTTCTCCGCCTTGCTTTTTATATGTTTTACAGTAGGTTGCTGAAACAGCCAACTCATCTAATGCCCGCCATTCATAGACACTAGCATCAACAAATAAACCATCTGTTGGTACAGGAATATCAATTGCCTGAACTGCAAAATAACAAGCTAGATCAAAATCTTTTTTCAATCGGTAGTAACGAGCTAACTCGTAAAGTGGTTCTGCACGATGTTGCTTAGCTATCCAACTCTTTAAATATTCATGATGTACAACTCCTTCATCCAACCCCAAACGATCAGCCATTTGAGCTGCACGTAGCTGTGCCATCCAACGTTCTTCTTCCCAACCCTCTGCAGCTGCCCGCTTTAAATAGAACTCTCGACTCTTTTCAAACATCCCAGCATCACGGTAACTTTGTGCCAAATAAAAAACATAGCGTAAATTATCTGGCTCATCTATGAGTCCTTGTTCTAGCAAAGCAATATCATTGAGATATGTATTTTTATTTTTTGCTCGAGCACCATCATGCTGAACAAATATGTTCAAGCCTTCAAGTGTTTGCCAACGGTGTAATTGCTGTGAGTGAAGGTATTCATGTATGACCCCTTTCCAAGTCCATTCTAGAGCTGTAGAAATCATGGCATTGCGTCGATAACGCAAAGCGCCATAAATCACTGGAAAATAATAGGCTTTCGCCGTAAGTGCTGGTAAAACAAAATCTTCAGCGGCTTGTAACTGTTCATCCGCATCAATGAATAAGAGATAATCCGCAGCAGGCAGATCTTCTGAGACTGCAAGCTGTAGTGCCTCTGTACGGTTGTACCCAAAATTTTTCCAAGGCCGTTCATATAACTGCCCAGGAATGTCTTTTAAATAGTCTTGAATAATGTCCTGTGTTCCGTCACTAGAACCGGTATCTACAATGCACCATGAATCTATCCAAGGTTTAACTGACGCCAAACATCTTAAGATGACATGCGCCTCATTTTTAACAATCATATTTAGGCGAATATGCTTTTTCATTTATTACTTATATCCAATTCATCAAATACATAGAGAAGAGATGCTTTGTGTTTAAACCCACAAAGCATCCTTTTTATTCATTTCCTTCTGTTTAGAAAATGATTTGATTATTGTCTAACAGTGTTTTGAGTTGATCCTCAGCAGTAGCACCCAAATCAATAGCATTGATATTATTGAGAACCAAGAGATCTGCTTTACCAAAACCTCCTGCACTGCCATCACGGTCAATTGCAATCACTGCATGTCCATTCACATCAGTTGTCACAGAGATATAGTTACCTATATTAGTCGCAGTCTGTTGCCCATCAAGCAATGCAGAAACATCAATTTTGTCCGCCCCTGCACCGACAGTAAAGTCAGTCCAAGTATCGACTCCATTGCCACCTGTTGGCGCGTTACCTAGATTATCGAGTAGTTCATACAACACGGTGTCGCTACCTAAACCACCTATGAAGGTGTCATTTCCTGACCCTCCAATCAGTAAGTCATTCCCTGCACCACCAATCAGTGTGTCATCGCCATCGCCACCACGTAACAAGTCATTGCCTGAACCACCTGTTAATGTGTCATTACCAGCATAACCATATAAACGCACCCCATCGGTTGCGGTAGATTGGTCTAAAGCATCTACACCTGTCGTACCCTCAAAAATAAACTCACTACCATTACTGAAGTTATCCAGTAGGTTGATATTAATTAGACTACCGCCACTCTCCGTTGAGGATGCACCTTGACTATCAATGGCTGTCATTGAAACTGAGTTCAGTACATTTGTAGTTAACAAAGTACCTGTAAGTAATGTGCCATCTTCCGCATGCATTTCAACGGCAGCCAATAACTCATTAATAGCCAAGTTACTAATGGTTCCACCATCTAGTGCCGTAATGATGAGTGTATTGCTATAGCCGAGTAGATTGAGTAAACCACCATCTGTCACTGAGGTCACTTTCAAACCCAGCTCAGTAGCCAACTCTGTACTTACGGTAAAGTAAGCACGTGTTAAGCCAACATTAACTACAGGTTGATAAACCAATTCAACACGTTGCAGGTTGTTGTTTACATCGACAACTGAATAAGCTTGGCGACTTAGATCAAGTAGACCTAGTGCATCTACACCGATTAAACCTAAGAGCGTAGATACTTCTAGGCTAATCTCCGGAGCCACATTATTTGGATCAAAGTTAGGTTGATATTGATTGGCATCCTCTAGACTACCCACGCCTAAATCCACAGTATGGGTATCGGTATCTCCATCGCCATCTTTAACTTCAATACCAATATTTAGCTCATTATCCGTTTTAATGGCATCATAAGTAGCTTGGTCAACCGTTTGCTCCCCAATCACCAATTTTCCAGATTTAAGCAAGTAAGAAATTAGTTCATCTTGAGACGCAAATTGCCCTACAAAGCCAGTTACACCTTCCAGAACAATAACTTGATCTACTCCACCATTCCCTGCAGTGCTGATGTGAATTTCTGTATTGCCTGCTGCTTCAACAAACGATACATAGTCCCCAATGTTGACTGAACTTGTCCCTACTCGGTCTGCATTTGGCAACAACCCAGATAAATCAATAATGTCTCCACCTTGGGCAACTGAACGAATATCAAAATCGATGACTGTATCTCGTGCAGGAGTAACAGTCGTGCCTTGGTCGCCAGACTCCCACTTAAAGACATCACGACCTAGGCCGCCTGTAAGCGTGTCATCACCTTTGCCACCAATAATAATGTCATTACCTGCACCAGCATTAATTGTGTCATTTCCAGTACCACCGCGGATAATGTCAGCAAAGTTACTGCCAGTGATAGTGTCATCGCCATCTAAACCAAAGATTTGAACAGACGATGTCGCACCACTTTGGTTAAGATTGGAACCGTTATCTTTAATCACAGTAGTATTCGACTGGATTCCATCACTAAGTAGCCCTAACTGAATCGTTAAATCTTGAGATTCTGGAGCGCTTAGTGCCCCAGCCTGATCTGTTGCTTGTAGATTTAAAGTAGTGAGTAGATTCAAATTTGAACCAAGTAGATCTAACAAACCACCGCCACTATCTGTTGCTTCAACTGTCCCTAATAACTGATTGACAGCTAATGAGTCAATGACACCATTAGCAGTTAGCGACTCAATGACTAAGCTCGCTTTGAAGTTATTATTATAATCACCCGCAACAGCTGTAACTTTTAAACCTAACTCAGTTGCCATCTGAACATCATAATCAAGAACGAGTTTGCCATTTAATACCTCATTCAACAAGTCAGTTAATGGCTTAACAACTGGTGCTACTATCCCTGCAATTAAACCATTTGGATTTGTAATTAACTGATCTATAAGATCTGTAACACCCAAACCCTCCAAGAGATTAGCAACTACATCTCCTAACCCTAAAATATCTCCTGGAATATTTCTTAATCCATCAACAACGCTATTCAACTGCTGTGTAACCAATACATCTAATGCTGAGCTCAAATTAGAGGTTTCATATCCAACATTCACCTTGGTCAAGTTCTCATTGGTATCCGAAACGGAGAACGTCTGTGTTTGTGAAAGATCAATTACGCCCAGTGCATCCGCATTGATAATACCGCCACCAAGTAAGCCACCAGCGCCAGCAATGTTCGCCTCAGGCGCTTCATTGATTGCAAGACCTTGACCTGTAACTTCAACAGTATAATTTCCGGTGTCTAAATTCACCGTAATGGTTTCACCACGAGCAGTGGTAACCACTAAAGACGTATCTGAACCATCCACTACAGTATGTGAGGCAACAACACCTGAGTTACCAAAGTCATTAGGTGTTGTCACTGTCGTACCATCATAAGTAAACTCGATACCTTCAATAGTTACTTTACTGACATGTGCGCCTTCTGAATCGCCACCAAAAGTTTCAACAGCAGAGCCACGGTAAGTTTGCGGTACGCTGATATCGAGCGTATCTGCGCCTTGTATGATTTGCTGTGTTAAGTTAGCAGTGCTATCTGTCGCTGCAGTAGGCACACCATCTACAACGTCTAGTATCAATACATCATGCGCAACACCACCATCGAGAACAGGTACAGTAATTGTGATTTTGTCTGCACCAGCCAATGCATGATCCAAACTATGGTTTTGAACAATCGTATAGTCGCCATTGTTATTGATCGTGATACTCAACACTGGCTCAGCAAGACCTGCTACCGTTGCAACAAAAGGACTTGCTGCTGTTCCTGCCCCACTCCAAACCACAGCAACGCCACCCACAGTGAGTACAACTGGGTTACCGACTCCATCAACTGCCGTTACTTGCGCTGAGGTACTGTCCATAGCTAGGCTTATACCTGTTTTAACAGTGCTGCCTGTAACAGGTGGATTTACACCAACTCCTGCAAGTACAGAATCATTCAGTACTGCTGGAATATCTAGGGTATAAGCCGCATCAGCCGTTGCAGGTGAAGCATTTCCTGCAGCATCTGTAAATACAGCCTCTACAGATACATTTCCTGCACCATCTGCAAACTGACTACCCGGAATACTGGCTGTCCACGTATTGCCCGTTACTATTGCTGGATACTCCGCTCCATTCACAGTAACTATGACTGTTGTAGTGGCTGCATCAGTTGAAATCGTAAGCGTTCCTGTGACCGTGATATTGCCACTCGCCTCGGTTGTGTCAACTACACCATCCACAGCAATAGGTGTATCAATTGAAACAGCACCGCCTGTTGGCGCAGCAGTATCTATTTCGAAACTTAATGATGGTGACGAAGTCGAAGTATTTCCGTTGGTGTCAGATACCGTATATGTAATAACATAATCATTATCAATCCAATCCGCAGCTGGGGTATAACTCCACTCACCATTAGGCTGAACGATAATTGGTGTTCCTGATCCAGTGACTGGCGCCCCATTGACATAAAGATTAATGGTTTCACCTGGAACTCGACCAGTCCCTGTAATTTCAGGGCGGCTATCATTGGTCACAGAATTATTGGCAATATTTCCAGTTTGAAGCTCAACATCATCTACTGCTGTTGGTGCAAGTATTGGTGTAGCAGGTGGTAAAACATCGACAACAATGGCATCAGAAATTCGATCTACATTACCCCACTCATCTGTTGCACTAATTTCGATTGGGTTCTGACCTTCACGTACCGAAACATTGACATTTAAAGTTCCATTCGTAACTTCCGTCGGACTCAGAACATATTTGTCACCATTAACGACAACAATATCTCCAACTTGAGCATCGGCTCCTAAAGTAATTTGAATTTGTGTATTGTTTTTACCATTGAGTTCTTGTCCACTCAGCGTGCTGTTGTTATCTAAATCATCAGGGAAATCAATAGACTCCACAATATTAGGAGCCGCTCCATCAATCTGTATATCTTTAGATGCATCATCCAACTCGGTCCCTGTATTAGATTTAATATCAACATCTAGCGTCTCAGTTTGACCTTGCGTTACAGGTACATCTAGAAATTCTACGTATTTTTGATCTATGTCTGCTTGCGTTACTGTATGTTCTACGCCGCCCAAAGAAACAACATCTCCTACGCGGACATCGTCACCAATCTGCACACGAACATCGATTGTACTGCCCAAACCTAGCTCAGTATTATCAATAATGTTATTTCCATTCGTATCACTTATGACATTCACATCACCAATATAGTTCCCATCAGTGACTTCAAAGAATTTAAAGTCTACATCTGTCTGACCATCGCTATTTGAGGCATCAACACGTATAAAATTTAACCCTTCCAATACAGATACAGAAACTTCTATTTCTCCTGCATCAATATTTTGTTGAGTAAGCACATACGGAGCCCCATTTACTACAATGACATCATTTGCCTTGGCATCTGTACCCAATGCAATCGTTATTGTATTTGGCCCATCTAAAAGCTCGCGTTGACTGAGTTTTCCATTTGCATTTGCATCGGCATTTAAAGTAATGCCTGTAATCAAATCAGCAGATCCACTTACACCTGTAGCACCAGTTTCACCTGTGGCACCCGTAGATCCTGTAGCACCAGTTTCGCCCGTGGCACCCGTAGATCCAGTTGCACCTGTGGCACCCGTTGCACCATCTGCACCTTTAAGGTAATCAATCAGATCGTTTGTATCAGAACCCGGTGGTAACTCACCCGCATCAATCAA
>NZ_KB849705.1:403800-1953969 GCF_000368805.1 Acinetobacter johnsonii ANC 3681
CCCGGTGGTAATTCACCTGCATCAATCAAAAGCTCTAGTGCTGACTTACCATCCGCACCTGTTGCTCCCGTTGCGCCATCTGCACCTTTGAGGTAATCAATCAGGTCATTAATATCAGAACCCGGTGGTAACTTGCCCTCATCTATCAAAATCTCTAAAAGTGATTTGCCATCTGCTCCTGTGGCACCTGTTGCGCCATCCGCTCCTGTCGCCCCAGTAGCACCATCATTACCCGTAGCACCTGTTCCCCCTGTGGCGCCTGTTTCACCCGTAGCGCCTGTTCCACCAGTAGTATCTACTACTCTTGTATCTGAATCATCATCTGAATCACTTGCAGCCCAAGCTATCATGCCTCCCGCAGTTAATGGAATTGCAATCCACGCTAATGCAGACATTCCATTATCATCGTAAAGTAAAGGTTCAATATTACTCAAAGTTGAATATGTTGCATTTATAGCATCTCCATTAGCAACAAAATCTACCCATACTAAGGCATTACTACCTTCTAAAACTAAACTATTATCCGATGCGAAAAAACCAACAATTGTTATAACCTCTCCATTATTTAAAATAACTTTGAGATCATTCCCTTCTTTTGAAAAACTCTTAACATCATCTTTATTTAGCTGAAGCTTGACTACTGAAGGGTTTTCTTTTGATAACTGAACTTTGTTTGATCCTCCCATATTAGCCACAGCTTCTTTATGAGATTCCTTACCTACTATTGAAATTTGAGTAACCATACAAATAACCCTCTGAAATGGTATTGATTTGTTATTTCCATCCAAAAATAAAAACGTTTTTTGGTCTTATTAAACTTAAACGACTTTTAGCTACTCATAACCTGCGCATTCTTATGGCTCATCAAATAAAAAAATGAGTATTAAAAGTAAATTATTTCTTCTCTCAATATTTTTACACTAGTTTATTATTCTTTAAAATACACCTGTATAAATTCACTAAAATCTGACAAAAAACTATTAAGATTTTTTAAAATATCTTATTAAACTTTTTTAAAAACACATGTTAAACCAATGTTTTAAAATTTATTTTTTATATGAAAAACAAATAGATAACAATAAAAACTATTTTTTATAAATAGAAAAATATCTATTTTAAGAATTATACACATTAAAAATAAAATTGTTTTTTTATGTAACTTTAAAAATGAAAAAGCACATTTTTTTTATGTATTTTTATGAGAACAATATCACAATAGCATGTATTTATTGTATTTAAAAACACAATATTTGACATACTAAGTACCACCCATTGCCAAAAACAAAAAATCACTATTTTGATTTTACCCACACTTTTTTTATTTTAGATATCCATACATCTAGTACTGAATTAAACTAAAACCAATTTGTATTTTACTAAATACACATCACTTACACAAAATTTGCATACCATCTTTATCAGTTAAAAAAACTAGAGAAAATTTTATTAATAAACTCTAGTTTTTAATCCAAATAAATCATAGTTTTAAGAATTAGACAAAAGATAACTGTGTTGTTGCCTTTTTTTCCTTTAAAACCATTACTAAATGCTTCAACAATATTTCTATATGATCTTGCGTGGTATATCTTCCAAAACTAAGACGTACCGTATTTGACGCTAAATTTTCACTCAGTCCTAAAGCACTTAGTACATGCGACGGCGCGGCATGATGCGAATTACAAGCCGAGCCACTTGAAACTGCGGCTACCTGTTTAATCGTGGCAATAATAGAATTGGCTCGTTCGCCTAAAAAACTCACATTTAAATAATTTGCGACATGCTGTGTGGCATGGCCATTTAAGTTCACGGGTGTTAAAGCCTGTAAACCTTGCAATAGCTTATTCCTTAGATGTTGGATCCGCTGTTGTTCTTCCCCTAAGGCTAATTTAGCCAGTCGGCATGCTTCTCCCATACCCACAATTTGATGTGTGGCTAAAGTTCCCGAACGTAAGCCTTGCTCATGCCCACCACCATGAATTTGGGTCTTGATCTGTTTTTGAATATCTTGACGAACATAGAGTGCACCAATGCCTTTGGGCCCATATATTTTGTGGGCAGATAAACTGAGTAAATCAATCTGCATCGCCTGAACATCAATCTGTGTCTTTCCAGCGGCTTGGGCGGCATCGACATGAAATAAAATCTGATGTTGATGCGCTAAAAGACCAATGGCCTGAATATCGGTTAATGTGCCAATTTCGTTATTAACCATCATCAACGAGATCAAAACTGTATTGGGTTGAATGGCTTGTTTTACCTGCTCTGGGCGAATCACACCTGTACCCAACTCAGGTTGTAAGTAAGTAACCTGAAAACCGAGACTTTCTAGCTCTGCACAGGTATCTAAAACGGCCTTATGCTCTATTTTGCTGGTAATAATGTGTTTATTTTTATGCTTATAAGCATCTAAAGTGCCTTTAATCGCGAGGTTATTCGATTCTGTCGCACCTGAAGTCCAAATAATTTCTTGAGGTTTGGCGTGGATTAAATCAGCGACGTGCTGTCTAGACGTGGTGATATGTTTTGCAGCATCCCAACCATAATGATGCGATTGTGAGGCTGGGTTTCCGAAATCACCTTCTACGGACAAACATCGAATCATTGCTTGAGAAATTTCAGGAAGAATAGGTGTTGTTGCTGCATAATCTAAATAAATTAATCTGCTCATTTTAATCACTATTAAAAATAAATTTAAAATGATTATAAAGGATGAAATTTATTCTATTTATATGGATTTAATCATACCTTATCAACAAAATTAAACTTATAAAAAAACCGTTAGTTTTATCATTCACCAACGATTTTAATATATAAAACTAAAATAGATATCATTAAAAAATAAGACTCAAATTTATAAAACCCGAGATAAAAAGTTTTGCGTTCGCTCTTCTTTAGGATGTTCCAGAACTTGTTGCACCGTACCTTGTTCAACAATTCTACCCTGATCCATAAACACCACATGGTCGGCAACTTCTCGTGCAAAAGCAATTTCATGCGTTACAATCACCATGGTTTTACCTAATTTCGCCAAGCTTTTGATTACATTTAGAACTTCTCCAACCAGCTCAGGGTCTAAGGCTGAAGTTGGCTCATCAAATAAAATCACTTTAGGGTCTAAGGCTAAAGCTCTGGCAATCGCAACACGCTGCTGTTGTCCCCCAGAAAGTTGTTTGGGCCATGCTTCAACCTTATCCCTTAGCCCCACTAAACCCAATAATTGATTGGCTTTTAAAATCGCTTGATCTTTACTCAGTTTTTTATGTGCTAAAGGTGCTTCAATAATATTTTTCAAAACATTTAAATGTGGAAATAAATTAAAATTCTGAAAAACATAACCCACAGATTTACGTTGTTTTAAAATGTCTCGTTCTTTTAATTCATAAAGTTTATCGCCTTTTTTCCGATAGCCGATAAACTCATCATCAATTTGAATAAATCCTGCATCCACACGTTCTAAATGATTAATAGTGCGTAGTAAAGTTGATTTACCCGACCCAGATGGACCAATAATTACCGTCACAGATCCCGCAGGAATATCAAGGCTAATATCCTGTAATGCCGCATGTCCCGCATAATTTTTAAATACATGGCTCACTTGGATATGACCATTTGCAGGAGATGTTGATTGATTAATGATCATAGCTGGCTCCTATACGCGGCTGGGTTGTGTGTGGCTGTGCTTTCTTGAAAAAAGCAAAGCTATTAATCGCTGATTTCCGCTCACCTTTCGCCAATATTTTTTCGATATACCATTGCACGATGGAAAAAACACTGGTGACAATTACGTACCAAACGGCGGCAACCATCAACAGCGGAATCACTTCTTGGTTGCGGTTATAGATCATTTGTACGGTGTAAAAGAGTTCAGGCATTGCCAAAACATACACAATCGATGTGCCTTTAGATAAACCGACACATTCATTGATAATCGCGGGGATAATACTGCGAATCGATTGCGGTAAAATAATCCGCGTCGTACGGCGCCACCATGATAGCCCCAATGCCGCCGCTGCTTCAAATTGACCATGATCGACAGACAAAATCCCACCTCGAATCACTTCGGCGGTATAAGCACTTTGTACGATCACCAAACCCACCAAAGCCGTTGAGAACTGATCCAGTGCATTAATAGTTTTAAATTGGGCAAAGACCGTGTCGGTAAAAGGTACACCGACATTAATGTATTCATATAAATAAGAAAAGTTATAGAGAATAATCAACACCAACAGCAATGGTAATGATCTGAACATCCAGATATACACCCATGCCAATGAGCGAATTAACCAAGATGAAGACAGTCTCATCATGGCTACAATGGTACCCAGAATTAAACTAAACACGATTGACCAAAAGGTCAGTTTCAGTGTCATTAACAAGCCCTGAAGAATGGCAGGATCAAAGAACCATTGTCTAAAAACAGGCCAGCCCCAGTTTTGATTGGAAAATATCGATTCCGCGACGACTGCAATAATTAATATCGAAAATGCGACGCCAATGTAACGCAGTGGATGACGTGCTGGAACGATTTTATAGTGCTCTAAACTCATGCGACCTCCTTTTGCAATAAAGTCTTTCTAAAAGGAAGTCCACCGTGTAAAGGCGCACCAATGTATCGATCAAAATTAAAATCTGGGGTGAGTTCAAACTGCGGTTCATAACCTAAGCTCAAATACAATTTCACTGCTGGAATTTGTTTAAACCCCGTGGTGAGAAAGATTTTGCGATACCCTGCAGCAAGCGCACTTCGTTCAAGTTCTTTGACTATTTTTGCAGCCAGCCCCTGTTTACGTAAGTTTCGATGTGACCAAATCCGTTTCAACTCTGCGGTTTCTGCGTCATAGCGTTTATACGCACCCATTGCAATGACTTCATCATCACGTTTAAGCACCACGAATAATCCATGCGGCGGTAAAAAGTCTTCCGCGCCTTCATAGCGTTCTCGATGTGTGGCTTTTTTACGTTCATCAATCACTTGTGCATCTTGGCGTGCAAAAAAATCACCATAAATTTCTTCATATTCAGCAAATAACTGATCCAGTAAAGGCTGTGCTTCGGGCACATCAACGGGTATTTGGATAAATTTTTCTTGCATAACGGCCTCTTATTTATCCTGAATCAATTGAAGACTAATCTAATCCAATTAATCAGTTTTCAAACTTTTTTACGTGTGAGCCGCTCTCCCATTGTTGTAGCAACTCATCACACTTATTAATGCCAGAACAAAATTACCATTGTCTGGGCGTTGTACCTTTTAGTCTCCTAGCCCCGGCGGGTTGATTACAGAATGCTGAATCGCTTCTGCCTGTGCCCCCCAACGCGCTAAGACTTTTTGATACTCGCCTGTTTGAATTACTCCATTTAAAGCTGTCTGTACCGCATCGGCCAAACCACCGCCTTTTTTCAGCGTGACCCCCAATTCGGCAGGTCGTGTTCCACCACCGAGCGCTGTTCCTGCTAAACGGATTTTTGCACCATTTGCTGCTTGCCATGCATAAGCAACGTTAGGACCAAATAAGGCATCAACCCGCCCAGACTGAAGCGCCAAACTTGCGGATGCACCATCATCGTAATAAAGTGCTTGCCCCGGTGGCAGCCCTTTCTTTTTATTGTCCTCAATCCAGTCCAACAGCACTTTTTCCTGATTGGTGCCAGAACCGACAATCACTTTTAAACCTGAAATATCATCGGGACCTTTGATGGCTTTGACTTTACTTTTCTCTGAGACATAAAAAGCCAATACGTCTTGGCGATAGGTCACAAAGTCAAATTTCTCCTTACGCTCTTTGGTCACAGTGACATTGGCAATGGCTGCATCATATTTGCCACTAATCACACCGAGCGGCCAGTCTTCCCATGAGGTGCGAACCAGTTTCAGCTTTAAACCCAAACTGTCTGCAATCAAACGGGCAATATCAATTTCTGTTCCAATATAGGTTTGGTTATCGGGTCCCAATACACTTAATGGAGGTGCGCCTGAAATCGCAGCAATGGTTAAATAACCTGCATTTACAAACTTAAAATCTTTTGGAATTTTTTGACGGGCTTCTGCATTTTGAGCAACATGAATAGGCGTCATATTCTCTTTTAACTTTGCAAGCTCACGGCTATAAAAATCGGTTTTATCGGTCGATTTTGTAGACTCGGCTGTTGAGCTAGCTGTTTGATTAGATGTTTGTTCTTTACTACATCCAACCAAAGAAATTCCTAGAAACAGTGCCAAAGCAATCGTCAAAGGTGTTTTATTCAACCGCATGAAACTGTTCCTTTTCTGATGGTTCAAATTGATTTTCTGGTCGCTTTAAACCAAAACTAGAACGTAAAGTGCTGCCCGGATACTCGGTACGATATAGGCCACGCTGTTGCAGCAATGGCACGACTTTTTCAACAAAAGTATCTAAAGTTTTTGGGGTTGCGCCCGCAATAATGAAGCCATCTGCCGCTTCTTCTTTTACCCACAGTTCCAACTGATCAGCCACTTCTTCCACGGTTCCAGCAAAAGGTGGACGTGGAGTTGCTGCTTGCAGTGCAACCTGACGTAAAGTTAGATTCTCTGCTTTGGCTTTACGTTTAATTTCATCAGTGCCACTTTTGAAGCTGTTTTCACCTAGTGTGCCCAGTTCTGGAAAAGGTGCATCGAGTTCATACTGAGAAAAATCATGGTGTTCAAAGAAGCGCCCCAAATAATTCAGTGCATCCTCTATCGTCACCAATGCAGCAGTTTCAAGATATTGACGCTCTACGTCCTCAGCAGAATCTCCAATCAATACCCCAATCCCTTGGAAAATAAGCAAATCATCTGCGTCGCGACCATTCTTAATCACTTGCTGTTTCACATCTAAGTAAAACGCTTGTGCTTCTTCCAAAGAGGCTTGATGGGTAAAAATAGCATCGGCATGTTTCGCAGCTAATGCACGACCTGCACCCGATGCTCCAGCTTGGAACAAAATCGGACGGTCTTGTGGCGAACGCTCCACATTGAGGGGGCCAGCCACTTCAAAGTGTTTTCCTTTGTGGTTCAAAGTATGTAATTTACTGCGCTCAAAAAATTGCCCCGTTTCTTTATTGCGAACAAAAGCACCTTCACCCCATGAGTCCCAAAGCCCTTTTGCCACTTGCAAATATTCATCGGCAATTTCATAACGCTGGCTGTGCTCAGGATGCTGCTTACGGGTATGATTTTTTGCAGTACCTTCTAGTGGTGTGGTCACCACATTCCATCCTGCACGACCGCCACTTAAATGATCCAGACTGGCGAACTGACGTGCAATCGTAAACGGCTCGCTATATGAGGTCGACACTGTACCCACCAAACCAATATTTTGCGTCACACTGGCTAGGGCTGAAAGCAACGTAATCGGTTCAAAACGATTGAGAAAATGAGGAATTGATTTTTCATTGATATATAGACCATCAGCCACAAAGACAAAATCAAACTTTGCCTGTTCTGCCTGAAGCGCTACATTTTTGGCAAATTCAAAATTAATACTGGCATCGACCACCGCTTCAGGATGGCGCCATGCAGACATATTTCCGTTTGCACCGTGTAAGATAGTTCCAAGGCGAATTTGTTTGTTATTACTCATGTTAGACCTCTGCATTTTTATGAATAGACTCAAGTGCTTGTGTTGCTAAGGCAGCAAAGTATTGAGCAGCTTGATAAATTAAAGATTCATTAGGTTGATATTGGGGATGATGCAAACCGAAGGAACTGGCACTGCCGATACTGACAAAAGCACCCGGGATCTGTTCTAAATAGGCGCCAAAATCTTCACCGATCAAATAAAGTGGCGCATCTTGCACCTCATAACCTTGCGCACGTGCAACGCTTTGGCTCAGTTCAGCCCATGTCGCAGTGTTAATTAATGCCGCGGGGCCATTGTCCCAATCCACAGCAATCTCAGCTGAGTGGGCAAGTGCAATACCCTGTGCAATTTGTTTAAGTTTTTGTTCAACGGCTAGGCGAATCTCAGGAGAATGGGTTCGTACCGTGCCCTCTAAGTGCGCTTCTTCTGGCAGGATGTTCCAGCTTGTGCCCGCATGTATTTGGGTGATACTAACCACACAGGTGTCTAAATTATTTATGCTGCGACTGGCAATGGTTTGCACAGCACTGATCAACTGTGCCGCGACAACGATCGGATCTTTGGTTTCATGCGGACGGCCTGCATGCCCTCCTTTGCCTTTGATCACAATTTTGAATCGGTCAACGTTGGCATAAAATGCACCAGAGCGTGTTGCAAAAGTGCCTAGAGGCAACTCAGGAACATTATGAAAACCGAAAATGGCGGATACATCTTCCAAGGCTCCACTATTGATTACCTCATAAGCGCCGCTATAAGTTTCCTCGGCAGGCTGAAAAATAACGCGTACCGTACCTTTTAATTCAGACGCTTGAGCTTTAAGTAAAATCGCAGCGCCTAAAATGGTCGAGCTATGCAAATCATGTCCACAAGCGTGCATTACCCCATTTTGAGTTGAACGAAAGTCTTGCTCAATCTCTTCATGAATGGGTAACGCATCGATGTCTGCTCGAATAGCGACAATTGGATGACCAGTGCCAATATCCGCAATCAGTCCTGTTTTTAAACCCCAAGTTGAAGTTTCAATGCCGTATTCAGACAGCCATTGTTTTAACTTATCGGTGGTTTGAAACTCTTGACCTGATAATTCTGGATGACGATGTAATTCATGTCTCCAACTGATCAACTGCTGTTCAAGTAACTGCCTATTTGACATCAACTTCTCCAACTCAAGCTGCAAGCACAGCGTGCTGTGCCAGTAAAGTTAGAGATTTCAGACGCGTTGCATGATCTAACAGTGGCGATTCAACAATAAATTCATGAATTTCATATTGCTGATGTAAAGCGTGTAATTGCTTATGAATATCATCGGCAGTACCTTTAATAATGTTTAACTGCTCTTTTTTAAGACTTTTAATCGCAGATTGAGCTTGTCTCGAAAACTCCTGTCCGCTTTGTTCATTCGGGATTTTGACCCGTTGACCATTCTCAAGTTCTAAGGTCCAAACAGACAGTCCTGCTGCTAATTCTTCCGCTTGATCACGGCTATCTGCCACAATAATTTGTGCTGCAACAATCGCCTTTTTTCCAGCTGAAAAGTTTGAATAGGTCTGCAACGCATCTTGAAGTAAGGTGGCATCGCCATTTAAATGCGCAGCGAATACGAATTTCCAGCCTAAATCTGCTGCAAGTCGAGCGCTTTCAATACTGGCCCCCAATAAGAACTTTTCTGCACTTTGCTGAGGTATTGGTGTTGCAGCAACCTGATCAGGCTGATTTCGATCTAATTTTGTATTCAAATAATGATCTAATGCTTGTAACTGGACTTTAAAGTTGCCCTTTTGTGTTTGGTCTAGCCCAAGCTGTAATGCTTGAGTTGAAACAGGAAAACCGCCAGGTGCTTTGCCTACCCCCAAGTCCACGCGGTCATGTGCAAGACTTGCTAAAACATTAAAATTTTCCGCAACTTTATAAGGACTGTAGTGTTGCAACATCACCCCACCCGAACCAATTCGAATGCTTTTAGTCTGTGCCAATAACCATGCAATCAAAATTTCGGGAGATGGACTGGATAACAAAGCCGTGGAATGGTGCTCAGCCACCCAGTAACGATAAAAGCCTAAAGCTTCTGCCGTTTGAGCAATTTGCAATGCATTTTTAAATGACTGTTCCGCGCTGATACCTTCGGCTCTTGGGCATTTATCCAGTATGCTTAATTTATAACTCAGCCCCATTTTCTATTTTCCAAAAGATATAAAGTTGGGACCTATTAAACTAATTTACGCTTTAAAAATTAAATATTAAATAAACTTAAAGTTATATAAAAAAGTGAAAATATGATTTTCACAAAGAGATTGAATTGTTATTAAAAATAAAGAAAAACTTATTAATATTTCAATATAAACATATTTACTCAAAACTGATATTTAAATGATTATTTAATATTTAACAATAAAAAAACAATCGATATATTGACTACCAGAGTCGAAGTACTCATCAGATTATTGTTTTAAGTAAACCTCTATAAATTACATCATCATTGGAAAAGATAATGCTGCACACCAAGTTAATACAGCCTCAGCCTGAAAAGCTGGGTTTTAAAATATCACTCCTTCATCAATCCATTTTTTTTGCATTAACTTGCGGAATTACCGGCTCAATCTACGCTGAAGATATTCAGCAAAAAACCGTAACATCCGTTGAAAAAGAAGATGTTCAACAACTCGAAAGCGTAGTCGTGGTGGGCAACCGCGGTGGTATTCGTACCATCACTGAAAGCCCTGCACCTGTAGATGTGATTAGTGGCGAACAACTCGTCAAACAAGGCAACACCCTCGCTTTAAGAGACATTTTGGCAAAAGTAATTCCTTCTTTTAGCGTGGCTACAGTGCCTAGCCAACCTGATGGTTACGGAGCTGTAGCCCGTTCTGCGGGTTTACGTGGTTTGGGTGGTGGGCATACGCTCGTACTTGTGAATGGCAAACGTCGTCATGTCGGTGCTTTGGCCATTAACAAATACGGTTTTGGCGAGGGCTACCAAGCAGCGGACTTAGATCTGATTCCAATTGGTGCTATTGCACGAGTTGAAGTTTTACGTGATGGTGCAGCCGCTCAATATGGTTCCGATGCCATTGCTGGGGTGATCAACATTGTGCTCAAATCGGCTGATAATGGCGGCAATATTAGTACCACCTATGGTGGTCGCGAGCATTATTCAGGCACTGACCGAAATGGAGAAACCTTCCAACTGAATGCCAACGTTGGTGCACCTCTAGGCCAAGATGGTTTTATCAATTTTGGTTTTGATCTGAAAAATCAAGATGCCACCACCCGTGCAGGGGCTGTTTCAGGCAATATTTATTCAAAAGTAAATGGTCAAGATGACCCACGTGAAGCGACCATAGATCGTAATTTAAATAAATTAGGCCTGCCTTCCGTTGAACAGTTTAACGTTTCTGCAAATGCTGAGCTTCCTCTAAGCAATGCAGCCACCCTATATAGCTACACCACCGCGGGCTGGCGTGATGCCTCGACTGGTGCATCCTACCGTCGTCCAAACTCCAGATCGGGTATTGTTGAAATCTTTCCAAATGGTACTACACCTGATGTCATTTTAAGTGAAACGGATGTACAAACCGTTTGGGGATTAAAAGGCGATAATGTGCTCGGCTGGGCATGGGATGTGAGTAGCTCCTATGGTAAAAACACGCAAGACCACTCTACGCAAAATAACCTAAATCCATCTCTTGGACCGTCTAGCCCGGCTTCATTTGGTTTGCAAAAATACGATGCTTACCAATGGGTCAGCAACCTTGACCTGAAGAAAACTTTCGATGTTGGTTTTGGTGCAACGCCGCTCAGCGTTGCTTGGGGCCTCGACTATCGTAAAGAAGGTTGGTCTTCTAAAGCCACTGATCCTTTAGCCTATAAAAATGGCGGTTATATTATTCCTACAGGTGATAATGCTGGCTTACCTGCAACTGTTGGAACCTTTGGTGCTCGTGTACTTTTACCTGAAGATGAAGCCGATATTAGCCGGAGTAACACCGCTGCCTATTTAGATTTGGGTTTAGATGTAACCGAAAACTGGTTTGTGGGTTTAGCAGGCCGTTTTGAGCATTATGATGACAGTTCGGGCGATACATTTAACGGTAAAATTAACAGCCGTTATGAGTTCAGCCCACAACTGGCGGTACGCGGAACAGCCAGCACAGGCTTTATTGCCCCCTCTTTATATCAACAAGGTTTTGCCAGTACGGGTATTGTGAGTACGGTAAACAATGGCGTTCGCTCAGATGTATACAGTAAATCTGTACGTACCGATTCAGCATTAGGAAAAGCTTTAGGTGCAGAGGCACTTGATCCCACCGAATCGACTAACTTCTCACTGGGTTTAACCTATAGCCCATTCAAGAACTTTAACCTTGCGGTCGATGCTTATCGGATTGAACTGAAAGATCGTATTGCGTCCACGGCGGGACTTACAGGAACAGGTATCAATAACATCTTGACGACCAACGGTTTTTCCAACGTCAATTACGTTACTTACTATGCCAACTTATTTGATACAGAAACCAATGGAGTCGATGTTGTTGCGGACTACACCCAACAGCTGAATCAATACGGTCGTATCCGCTGGAGCTTAGGTTTCAACTGGAATGAAACCGATATTACAGCGATAGCGGATAATCCAAGCCAGTTAGACGGTATCAATATTGATCGTATCACTCGTCGTACCAAAGGCATGGTCACCGATGCAGATCCGAAAACCAAATTCACCTTAGCAGCGAATTGGCAATACGCAAAACTGGATTTAAATACCCGTTTATCCCGTTATGGCAGTTACATTGCACGCAGCGAGACAGCTGCGACAGACCAGACTTTTGAAGCCAAATGGATTGTCGATTTAGATGCGACATATAACCTCACAGACAGTCTGTCTTTGACTTTAGGTGCAGATAACGTGTTCAACACCTACCCAGAAAAATCCAACATTGTCGATGGCTTAGGTGAAAACTACTATGCCCAGCTTTCGCCGTTTGGACTCTATGGTGGTTATTACTATGGTCGTGTCAGCTATCGTTTCTAAAATCACTTAAACCTAAATACTTTGGTGAAATTGTAATATCGCCTCTGTCGTTTTGACTATTCAGAATGGTGATCGCTTAAATGCTAGATTTTACCAAAGTACGGCATCTTCACATTCCAAATTTCTGAGAAAATATATGAGCATCACCATTTGGGGTAGACCCAATTCTTTAAATGTCCACAAAGTACTTTGGCTTGCAGCCGAACTTGGACTTCAATTTGAACATATTCCTGCGGGACAGCGGTATGGCCTGACAGATACTGCTGAATTTTTAGCGCTCAATCCCAATGGTTTGATTCCTGTTATTCAAGATGGTGACACGGTTTTGTGGGAGTCCAACACCATTTTGCGTTATTTGACTGAAGTTTATGGAAAAAATACATTGTGGATTGTAGACCCGAAATTACGCTTTAGCGCAGAAAAATGGATAGACTGGTACACCACCACCGTCCTGCCCGTGTTTGGAATCGTGTTTTTTAATTTGGTTCGACAGCCTGAAGACAAAAGAGATTTGGCTGCGGTCAAAGTCGCGGCAGAAAAACTAGAAAAGATCTTGGATGTTGCCAATGTCGAGCTGGCTCAACAGCCCTATTTATCTGGCTCTAGTTTTGGTGTTGCCGATATTCCTTTGGCTTTAGCCCTCAATCACTGGTTCAATTTAGATGTTGAGCGCCAGCATGATCATACGCACTTAAAAGCATGGATCGAACGTATTAGAGCGCGTGAGCACTTTTTAAAAGTGGCCAAAATTCTTTAGTTAAGCATTATTGCACCATTTTTTAAAAATCTTAGCTTTAAATAGAATAAGGCTGCCCTGTATATGGACAGTCTTATTGCATATAAATAGATTTATTTAGCAGAGATATAAAATTACCCCATAATAAAAATTAAATACAAGATTAACCACAAACAGATATCTAAAAAACAAAATAAATTATCTATAATTATTCTAAGACACCATCTTTAATTATTCCTTTATTACTTTTTATCAAAATACTAATCTAAAAAAGTTCTTTTTCTATTTTTAAAAAATAATTCATTATATTTTTAATCTCTCATTTAACTAAATTATTTCACGCATCTGTGAATTAATTAAAAACTTAGAATTGAAAGAATATTTCCTTATTCAAATTAAACCAATTTAATTAATGAAATAAAAAATATTCTGCAATGCAAATTAAATCTTATTGAATGGTGCATTACTGATATGAGTGAAGTCAGTCGAAGTCCTTATAAAAAGGCAATTTTGTTTGAACAACTTCAAAATGTTCAGTCCAATGTATTTCATGCTGTAGATCCATTTGTTGCCCATTTGGCAAGTCCAGTCGCAGCAGAAAAACCTGTTCAAACCCATAAGATCTTTTGGGCGATTGGTGCTGTTCTGGCGTTACATTACGGCATTTTTTATCTTGCAGAGCATCTTCCAACACCACCCTTAGTCGTGAAAAAACCCGAACCTATCGCAATTGTAATTGAAAAACCCAAGGAAGAGCCGCCTAAGGTGATTGAACCCAAACTCAAACAGGAAATACAAAAACCGATCATTCCACCTGTTTCCGCAAAGCCTCAGCCCGTACAGAAACCCGTGGTTGAAAAATCCGCGCAAAAACCCGTTGTGCAGAAGCAGATTGAGCAGCCTAGACCAGTCGCTAAATCCGTTGCTCAACCAGTACCACAGGCTGAACCCACAGAAAACGTCACACCGACCCCAAAAGTCGCTGAACCTGTGACTAAGCCTGCACAAGAAAACTTGCCCGTGACAGCAGCCAAAGGTTATGCCGGTTACCTGAGTAATCCTGCACCTGAATACCCAGAAGTAGCATTAGACCGTGGTTGGGAAGGTGTTGTGATGTTACGTGTGAAAGTCTCACCCACAGGCAGTCCTCTGGAAATCAACCTGAAAAATAGCAGCGGCAAAAAAGTACTGGATGAGACGGCAGTAAAAACTGTGAAGCGCTGGAAATTTTCACCTGCACTACGTGGCAACACGCCAGTTGAAGGTTGGGTCGATGTTCCGATTCACTTCAAATTACCCAATTAAACTGTAAAATTTTATCTTAGGAAAATTCGATATGTCTGATATTAATACGATTATTCATGATGCCACCATTTGGTTATTGATCAGTTTTTCGATCATCACTTGGGTGCTAATAGTGGTGAAAGCCGTACAAACCTCAAAAGCCACCAAACAAAGTAAGCTGTTTGTCGATAGTTTCTGGTCAGCCCAGAACTTGGCAGATGCAATTGGTCAGTCTGAAGATGCGCAGGGACCGACAGCACGTATTGCCCAAACTGGTTTTAAAACCTTGACTGAAGCCAATGAAAAAACCCATCAAGACTTACAGCAAACCTGGAGTCGTCAGGATTTGTTAGAGCGTCACTTACGCAAGCAAATTCTTGCTGAACGTCGTCAACTCGAAAAAGGCTCAGCCGTTCTCGCATCGATTGGGAACAATGCCCCATTTATTGGTTTGTTTGGCACCGTGTTTGGGATTATTCATGCCTTACAAGCGATTGCACAATCTGGTAGTGCCAGTATGGATGTAGTTGCTGGTCCAATTGGTCAGGCACTGGTTGCTACAGGTATTGGTATTGCTGTGGCTGTGCCTGCTGTACTTGCCTATAACTATTTTGTCCGTAAAGTAAAAGGCATTGGTGCAGATTTAGATGACTTTGCAACAGACTTTGTCAGCCTCACTCAAAAAGTAGGTTTCCAACTGCCAACCAAAACTCAAACTGCGCATGTTGCAGTAAAACCAGTGGCGACGCATCAGTTGTCATCTCAAGAAAAGGAGGCTTTGGCTTAAATGGCTATTTCAACTTCTCAAGATGACGATGTCGTCAGTGACATCAACATTACCCCACTGGTCGATGTGATGTTGGTGTTATTGATCGTGTTTATCGTCACGGCGCCTTTATTAACCAATAGCGTAAAAGTCAACTTACCCAAAGCTGCACCAACACAATCTACCGATCAAAACAAAGCACTGGTGATTAGTGTAAAACCGGATGGCGCAATCTTTTTAGATAAAGATCCTGTCAATCTCGAAACTTTTGAGCAAGAAATCACACAGCGTAAAAATGCCAACAGCAAGTTAGCATTAAACTTAAATGCCGATGAAACCGTTCCTTATGGCACGGTGGCTAAACTTTTAGCCAGTATAGAACGCGTCGGTGTAGAGAAATTATCAGTGATTACCGAACCAAAATAATCGATTACTCACTGAAATCCAAGGCATCTTCAACATTTCGGGCTGTATTGACCCCAATGTTGTAGATGTCTTTTTATTGGACGTAAAAATTCTGGGTTGCAACATTACTCTATACTTCGCCATTTGCCATGGTAACGACATAAACAGATCACAAAAACCTCAAATAAAAAAGAACCCTCCGAATTAGACATAATCATCCAACTTCTAGGGTACATTTCGCTCTAGTACGGCTTATTCAGTTTAAGCCAATATATTAATAGACTTAGCGACTCACTCGCTGAATAGCCTCATCATAGGTCGCACTTGGTTTATATTGGTTTGCTAGTTGATAATGTTGTTTAGCTTGAGCATAGTCCTGATTATTTTCATAAATTTTACCAATGTTGTAATGTGAATATGCTTTGGTATTGTCATTAGACGCCAAGGCAATCGCCTTTTGATTTGCCCATAATGCTTCAGATGAACGATTCAACTTTTGATAAGCAACAGCAAGATTACTATAGGTTTGTCCAACGTTTGGATTGTAATCAATGGATTGTTGATAAAACAGGGCAGCTTGTTCAAATTGATTGTTTTTATAGGCTTTATCCGCTTGCAAATTTAGTGCTTTAGCCCTTGCCTGTGCGTTGGCTGAAACAGGAACATAATGCAGCTGCGTCGCTTGGCTTTGGTAACTCGATACTGTTGAACCCACTTGGCTTGCCCCAATGGTTGTCCCCGAAATACGATTAATATCTTGGATTTCACCCTCTGGACTAATGCGGAACACAGTCCATAAGTTCCCTGTCAAACCCGTTGGAATATAGTAAGACCGAATCAAAGACTCGCCTGCATAAACCATAACTTTTGCTTGGCTATTCGACAGGTTCGCAGTATTGGGTTTGGCGCGATCTGAATAATCATGCACTGAATAAACATAATATTGCCCGTCTAAACGCTTATCGATGGTTACGGTTTCTGGGCCATAAGAGTCTGTATCGTCGACATCTAAATTGGCATCTTGCCCTTGTTTATTGTCCCAATACACATGTTGATTTTTATAGCTTAAATGCGAGTCCAAATCTAAAGGACTCTGTCCCCAGTTTAAAACAATTCGCATACTGTTTAAGTCTTTCAATATAGGACTTAAGGCATAGGTCATGCCATCACAGGGACATTTTGCAACCAATGTTGAATAGCCTGATTTTTTGATAATCAATAAATTGTCTGCGCCATTCGCACTACTACTGTTCACCGTTGCTCGGCCGTCTGCATTGGTTGACGTTGATGCAGACTGTTCACCATTTTTTTGTAAAATGACTTGTGCATTCGCAATATTTTGATCTTTTACCGTTGCACTTAAAACATGAATATTGGTTGTATCTGCATAGCCCAAAGTAGGGATGCTTAAACCCAAAATAGAAGAATAAAGTAGATGTTTTTTCATTGCGTATCTCTTATTAAATTGCTTATTTCATTTTAAAGTCTTTTCAACGCTAGGACTTAAACATTAAATCATTCAAATTATGCGGTACATTCGATGCATATACTATAGCTTAAATATCGATAGTCTGCTTAGGCTATCTCAAAGATGCATCATCAATGTTTACTCTTCATCGCCTATCTAGCTCAGCATAAATATTAGTCATGCTCTAAGCTCTTTGAATGATGCCATCTTAATAAATTAAGCAAGCGTCTCTGCAGTTTTTAGGACGGGTTCTAAACTCAGTTTCTGCGCAATAAACTGAATAAAGACCTCTATTTTCGGAGCTAAATAACGTGTGGGTGGATATAGTAACCAAGCATCTCCACTATAATAGGTCTTGAAATGCCAATCTGGTAATACTTGAATCAGTGCTTGGTTATTTAAAGCATGTCTCGCCATAAAATAAGGCAAACTTGCGACTCCCATATGCTTTAAAGCCGCATCTAGTCGGATACCCGTATGATTCGCCGAATATCGTCCTTTTACAGTCACACTGGTGGTTTTATTACCCTTTTGGAATTTCCACTTTGAATCGCTGACTTGTTCACCTAAAAAAATACATTGGTGTTGATTTAAATCACTCGGTTGCTGAGGCGTTCCATTCTTTTTTAAATACTCGGCTGTCGCCACTAAGACATGATCAATACGAATCAGCTGTCGACCCTTTAAGCCCAACGGCGGTTCATTGGTAATGCGTATGGCCAAGTCAATTTCATCGTCAATAAAGTCTATGAAACGATCTTCCAACAGCAGTTGAATATCTATCTGAGGATAAAGTTCAAGAAACTCGGGTATATGTGGATGAATCAAATAATGCCCTACGGCTTTCGGTACACTGATCCGAACGGTACCACTGGGTTCAGTATTGAATTTTCCTGAATGCTCAATCACTGCTTGGGCAGCTCTAACCATCTCTAAACAATGATCATAAGTTTGTTTTCCACTCTCACTTAAACGCAGTTTTCGCGTTGTTCTTTCGAGCAGCCGTGTTCCTAAAGCCCGTTCCAATCGGCTAATGGCTTTACTCACTGCAGACGGCGTATTTCCAAGCTGTCGAGCCGTTTCTGAAAAACTGCCAGTCTCCACAACTTTAACAAAAATAGCCATTTCTTGGAGTAAAGCCATACTTTGATTTGTGCTCATGAGGAAAAAGTAATTTAATTTTTTACTAGATTATCATCAATAATTAAGCCTCATATAATCTTTTCTGTGAAATTTTGACAGAGATAACCATGACTCAAGCTTTATATCTATCTGACATCACTCAGGCTGAGGTAGAAATTTTAAGATGTGAACCTACTGACGATGGTCGATTTGCCATTCAGCTTGCCCAAACACCGTTTCATCCACAAGGTGGTGGTCAACCCAGTGATTTAGGTAAAATCAATGGTATAGATGTGCTTCATGTTACTATGCAAGATGATCAAATTATTCATTATTCTAATCACGCGATTACTTTAGGTCTGGCACAGGCTCAAGTTGACGTAACCCGACGCCACTATCACAGTCGCCTACACTCCGCAGGACACTTAATCGGGCATGTAATGCAAGCCTTTGGCTGGCAACCCACCAAAGCACAGCACTGGCCAGACGAATGCAAAGTCCAATTTGTCAGACAAGATCATTCTGAAGACCAAGATTTAGAAACTTTACAGCAGATATGCAATCAATATATTTCTAGCCAACTCGTCAGACTGGCCCAACAAAATGCTGATGGCTACCGTGAAGTCAGTTTTGGAACTTTACCTGCTTTTGCTTGTGGTGGAACCCATGTCCAAAATTTATCTGAAATTGGAACGCTCGAAATTACAGGCTATAAACTTAAAAAAGATAAGTTAACCGTGAGCTATCGCGTTTCGGATGAGCATCAATAATATGTGGATGCAATATAGTTCAGAATTTTTAGCTTTGGCTTTGGTGCATTTTCTTGCAGTCCTTTTACCCGGCCCTGACTTCGCCATTACAGTTAGAAATAGCGTGCGCTATGGCTATGCAATTGGGTGCATCACGGCTATTGGCATTGGTATAGGAATTTCAGTTCATATTTTATATACCCTTGTAGGCTTGGGCATTATTATTCAACAAAGTCCGTGGTTCATGCTTATTTTAAGAATCGCAGGCGCACTATATTTAATTTATTTAGGTTGGAGTTTATTACGTGCTCCCTCTGTCAATATCGATCCCTCGATTGAAGAAACTGCCAATATGCCTTTGAGTCAAAGCAAAGCCTTTATAACGGGCTTTATGACCAATGCGCTCAATCCCAAAGCGACTATTTTTTTCTGGCTATATTTACCACACTCGTCAGTCCGACAACTCCGATGAAAGTACAATTTGCTTATGGGATATGGATGTGTATCGTCAATGCACTCTGGTTCATGCTGGTCGCTGTTTTGTTTTCTCGACCCGTCGTTCGACAGCAATTTTTAAAGATGGGAAAACAGTTTGAGCGATTGATGGGCCTCATATTAATTGCTCTGGCACTGAAGCTGTTATTTACCCATTTATGATGTTTCATAGCACCAGCAACTGCGGATTATTCAGAATGTCGGTGCTGCCGATATTCTGAATAAGTACATAAAAATATGAGTAGCATATTTAAATCATAAAATGTGCAATCATTTTATTAAAATTTGGCCATACGTTGGTTGCTATTTATCTTCTGAAGATATCTTTTAGACTCACCCGACATTAAAATGAAACTGTGCTAAAAACGATCAAACAAGCCATACTCTATTTTTATATCGTGTGGTAAAAATATATAAAAAAGGCAATGACATGAAAATTAAAACATATTCATTACTTTCAATCGGTATTTTTATGAGCCAAAGTACTCAGGCTAAACGCTTTATAAAAGGCTTGCACGGCGCGTTAAAACTGAACCCGAACATCTATGCCTTTGGTGCAGATGAAGACAACACAATAAGCCAAGAAAACTTTAATTCTTTTGCTGACTGGCAAACAGCTGCAACCTCTCAAGAAAAACATGCATTGTCCCTGCTTATTGCTTTAAATACCTCATTAGATCAAACCAGTTATAGGATTTACAATCAAGCGTATCTACCTCCTAAGACTACACAACTCAAAGCGATCCAAAATAAATCTCGGAACAGTTATCGTTATTTTGAACACGATTATAAAGCGAATAATTTTTATTAAGACATTCAACAACACAGTTACCTATTTTCTAAGAGAGCATGATAATGAACAATGTATTAAAAAAAGTATTATTTGCCGCAGGAATATTTGTGGTAGCAGAAGCAGCTATGGCATGTACCCGTGTGGTTTATCTGGGCAATAATGACGTCATGACAGCACGTTCAATGGACTGGAAAAGCGATATTGGAACCAACTTGTGGATTTTACCCAATAATGTCAAACGTAATGGTATGGCGGGGCCAAAATCGATTCAATGGACATCTAAGTACGGCAGTGTCGTTGCAACGGGTTATGACATCTCCACTACCGATGGCGTCAATGAAAAAGGGCTAATGGCAAACTTACTGTGGTTGGTTGAATCTGAATATCCAAATGTGAAAACCTCTAAAAAGCCATCTTTGGGCATTTCACTGTGGGCGCAATATGTCTTAGATAAATATGCCACGGTGAATGAGGCCATTCAGGCATTGGAAAAAGAACCGTTCACAGTAGTGACCGACCAAGTTCCAGGTGAAAAACGGTTAGCGACACTGCATTTATCTATTTCAGATGCCACGGGTGACAGTGCCATCATTGAATATATTGGTGGAAAACAAGTGATTCATCACAGTCGCCAATACCAAGTAATGACCAACTCACCAATTTTTGATCAGCAGTTGGCGCTAAATGCTTATTGGAAGCAAATTGGTGGAACAACCATGCTCCCAGGCACAAACCGTGCAGCCGATCGTTTTGCAAGAGCGTCTTTTTATATCAATGCCATCCCGAAAAATGCGAATTATAAACACTCATTAGCGAGTGTTTTTGGTGTCATTCGCAATGCGTCCGTACCCTTTGGATTGAACACTGAAGAAGAACCAAATATTTCCTCAACCCGTTGGCGTACAGTGGTCGACCATAAACGCGGTTTATATTTCTTTGAATCTGCTGTTTCACCAAATGTGTTTTGGGTCGATTTAAAGGAAATTAACTTTAAAGATGGTCAAACCAAGAAGTTAGAACTTGGCCCAGACCAAGCGATGACGTATGCAGGCAAAGCCAATGCATCCTTTAAAGTCACCAAACCTTTTGATTTTTTAGGAACTAATCCCTAAGTTTTCATTTAAATCATTGGCTTAACGATATAATCCCCCCAATAGTAGCCCTAATCAAAGGGCTACTTATCATCCAAAAGAAAGTTTCTTATTTTTTCTTATCCGCGACCAAAATTGACGGAGCATTGTTTATTCAGTATTTTTAAATTTGAGTTTTCACCCACATCAGCATATTCTAAACAGACAGATTTCACTTCCAAACACGCCTTGTAGCGTAGGAGTATTCAGCATGTCAAAGAAGTTACCTATCTACTTCTCGGACGACGCATGGTCGTCTTTACAAGATCTCATGGGGCCAGACGGCAAACCCAGCCCCACCATCAATAGCATACTCGAACAAATTGCGCAGCAAGCTGAACTCGCGGATCAACTTGGGCTAATTCCTGTTCTACCTCAGTCTAAAGTCTCCATTCCTGTCTCTTTAGAGCGCATTCCAGCAGGCCCAGCCTTCAGCACTAAAGATGAGCAAGGCAAAGCCATCGATCTCAATGAATTCTTAATACAAAACCCCATTTCAACGTTCATCGCTCATGTAGACAGTGAGTCAATGTTGGGCGTAGGTCTTGAAGTAAATGACCCGATTATTATTGATCGGAGTATTGAAGCTAAACACTACGACATAGTGGTGGCTTTAATTGATAATAAAGACTCCACTATTAAAAGACTGATGATGACAAACAAAATGTCAAAGTCGGACATCAAAGACATTTTTGGAGATGAAAACTACCCTCTGCCTCAACTTTGGTTGAAAGCTGAAAACCCTGAATATGAACATATTATTCCTACAGAAAATCAAACCTTTGTTATTTGGGGAGTGGTGACATTTAACTTAAAACGTTTGTATCACCGTTAAAAATAATAAGAAGAAGCAACATGAAAAATGAAACTGAAATATTCGCGCTCGTTGACGTGAATAATTGCTATGTCTCGTGTGAACGCGTATTTAATCCAAAGCTCAATGACCGTCCTGTGATTGTGTTAAGTAATAATGATGGTTGTGTGGTTGCTCGAAGCCAAGAAGCCAAGGATCTCGGCATTCGTATGGCTGTCCCTTTTTTTCAAATTCAAGAACTCGTGCAGCAACATAATATTCAAGTGTTTTCGAGTAACTATGCTCTATATGGGGAAATGTCTCGCCGCTTCATGCAGTTATTGGGGCAATATGTGGCAGCCGATGAACAAGAGATCTATTCCATTGATGAATGTTTTTTAAAGCTAACCGCTTATGAGCATTTATTTAACCTCACTGACTATGCCAAAGACATGAAAGACAAGGCATGGCAGTGGCTTGGTCTTCCCTGCTGTATTGGAATTGGTCGTTCTAAAACAGAAGCCAAAATAGCCAATCATTTAGCCAAGAAAAATAAGGCGTTGAATGGCGTGTGCAATTTGGCACACATGGATCCATGTACTGCTGAATACATGCTTGCAGATGTGGAGGTCGGTGAAGTCTGGGGCGTCGGTCGACAGAACTGCAAAAAGCTGAACGCGATGGGTATTTATACGGTTTTAGATTTGATCGAATCCAAGCCGAGTGAAATTAAAAAGCACTTTAGTATTGTCATGGAAAAGACTGTCCGTGAACTTCAGGGGTTGTCTTGTATCAATATTGAAAGTGATGCGGCTGCGCATAAGCAAATTATTAGTAGTCGCTCATATGGTCAAGCTGTGTATGAAATTGATGACATCAAAGCCTCTGTACGCCTATATGTTGCCAGTGCGGTTAAACGCTTACGTCATGATGGCTCTATTTGTAAAATGATCGGGGTGTATATTCAAACAGGTCGTTTTAGTCAAAGTGAACGTTACTCGCCCTATACCATTGTGCACATGCTTGAACATACCGATGATCTACTTGAAATAACGCAGGCGGCCATGAAAGGCATTGACCAAATTTACAAGTCAGGGTTTAAATACAAAAAGGCGGGCATTGTCCTTTTGGAAATTATGGATAAATCTAAATTTGTGCATGATCTTTTTACCGACTATAGCCATAGAAATGACCGTAAAGAGCTCTCAAATACGATGGATGCCATTACTGAACGCTTTGGTAAGAATTTGATTTCTTTGGGGGTTTGCCATGAGAGGAAAGAGCCTTGGCAAATGAATCAGTGCAATCGCTCTCCTGCCTATTTAAGCAACTGGTCGGAGCTATTTAGAGTGGGTTGAAGTCTTATCTTCATAAAAGTAGTGTCACTTTCAACTGAACGAATACTCATAAGGATTTTTTGAATGAACATCACGATTCGAGACGAACAGCCAGAAGATGTTAAAGGCATTGAGAGGTTGACTCGTACTGCATTTTTAAATGCAGAGCATACCAGCCATACGGAACAATTCATTGTGAACAGCCTCCGAAAAAGTGGTCAACTTACGATTTCTTTGGTTGCTGTTGAAGACGATTCAATTATCGGTCATGTCGCCATTTCACCTATATCCATCTCGACAGGTACAACAGGTTGGTATGGCCTAGGCCCAATTTCTGTCTGCCCAACTAAACAAGGTTTGGGCATTGGGTCACAACTGATGCAAGCATCCCTTGAAAAATTAAAACAACTGGGTGCCAAAGGCTGTGTTCTATTAGGAGATCCCAATTATTATCATCGCTTTGGGTTTCAGCCTCATCTAGAGTTGGTTTTACCTGGCGTTCCTAGCGAATACTTTCAAGCCCTTAGTTTCAATGGAGAAATACCTCAGGGTGTTGTCAGTTATCATGACGCATTTAATGCCACTGAATAAATTGAACTTTTAAATATCAATTTACTCTATTGTGTAAGGTTTAAATCAACACTTTGAACCGTATTTTGAATCATTTAAGGTGAATAAAAGTACGTTTATACAGCGTAAAGCTCCATTTATGTAAGGCGAATGTAAAGCAAACTTTTAAACTTAAGGTATAACAAATAGTATATACGGACTTATGATTTATATATAAAAAGGTCAGTTTTATGAAAAATATTTTAGGTGCAACACTCATTACTTTAGCCTTAGTGGGCTGTACTTCTGTACCAACGGGAAAAGTCACTCAAGAAAATACATCAGGCAGTAATGCTGCAGAAACACAAGTGATTCACTTCACTGGCCCAATGGATTTAACCATTGAACTGAAGTCATCTGATAATTTTGAAACAGCGATGATGACGGATAACTCAGATCGAACATTCATGCTGAAAAGTGCACCAGCAGCAAGTGGTATGCTCATGACTGACGGCAAAGGTGTTTCTATTCACATCAAAGGAAGTGAAGGCATTGTCGAGTTTGTCAAAGACAAGCCAATCCAGATTACTGAGTTTAAGAAATAAACGTCATATCTAAGCGTTTATTAAAAAAGGTCATGTGGGACAAGTCCTACATGACCTTTATTTTACTTTCAAATCACGATTTATTTAGCAAAAAACTTAAAATGCATATTTCAGACCAAGCTGCATTTGATAGTCTTCTGCATTAAGTGCATTCCCAGCCACATCCCCAAAAATATTCCATTTAGAGTTTGCTGTTAAATAATTAAAGCCTAGACCATAAAGTAAAAAGTCTTTGTCAAATGACGGTGCGCGATAGCGAACATCTACTGAATGATCAATGTTTGATGTCAAACTTACATTCGGCAATGAACGATCAAAGGCATATGCATATTCCGCATAACCACCCAACTTCAGCTGCTGTGTCACTTGATAGTCTGCACGCGTTCCAACATGTGCTTTGCTTTCTTTGGCAGTCGTATCACCAACCGTCACCCCTAGATCACTCGACTCTTTCACTTGATCTAGAGATACAGCATTATGACTAAGTGCAAGGTATGGTGAAATGGAGAATTGCTCCATTGGCAGAGCATAGCCAAACTCAGTATAAATACCATATTTATCTAAATCGGCTTTAGCATGGCTCGCGTCAGTCTTGATGCCATCGGTCACAGTTCTGTCGAAAGTTGTATCACCAAAGCCATATTGTGCATTTGCAGCAGCATAATAGTTACGATCTGATAACCACTGACCATATATACCTATTGTTGTCAGCTCAGTTTCGCTCTTGCCATTCGATGCGCTAAATTTAGAGTCTTCGTTGTAGTCCGAAATGTAGGCACCTAAAATAGCATGGTCTGTCACTTTGAAGTCAGCACCTGCAGATGCTGTCTTAATTTCAGACTCAACAGTATCCCAACCTTTTGCTTCACTGGTATTATCTAGATAACCTGCTGTTACCCATGCCCCTGTTAGCCCTTGTTTACTCACTTGATATGAGCGCTGTGCAATTTGTGCATTAACCAAGGTGTCATTACGAAGCAATACTGATGGCATCTCTGCAAATAAAGCACCCGCATTTGAGTTCAACACTGCTTGTGCAGCCGTTGCCGTTGCCACTTTTTGTACATTAGCAACATAGTCCGTTAACTGCGTCGATTGACCTGAAACTGCTTGTGTATTGGCTTTTGCCATCAGTTTATTCAGCAACTCACCAGAGGCATCAGAAATTCCACCACTCAGCGTTCCTGCTGTTTTTGCATCCGCGAGTGCAACATCTACCGCAACATCTTGATTGGTCTGACTCAACCCTTTCACGGTTAAAAATGCACTGGTCGAGCTATAACTATCAAACTGACCTGCAACATGATTTGCATTCAGTACCTGATGCACTCCTTCTGTCACCATGCCTTTATTCTGTGCAGAAACTTCGAGCTTTCCAGCAAGTGTGGCATTGCCTTTCACTGTTAAATAGTGCTCTAAACCATAAGCAAGAGTTCCTGTACTTTCTTGCGTATAGTTACCGTTCACCGTTAAACGACCATCTTTGCTTGAAACAGTCCCTTGATTGACGACAGCCCCTGTCTGCCCCGAACCAGATAAAGTCCCACTCGTTCCCACACGCACGGTAGAATCAATATTTCCAGTGACTTGTAACTTGCCTAATTGGACATCTGTTGCTCCCGTATAATTGCTGTCACCAGCCATTACCAAAGTACCAGTTCCTTGTTTAATAAGACCTGCATCGCCATCAATGTCATTAGAAAAAATCGCAACATTGGATGTCACGTTTGCTTCAAAGTTTTCATTAAACACTTTTAAAAAGGACTGCGGACCACTTAATGAATTCCAGATATCCAGTGCACCCCAGCCAAAGCGCTCGTTATAGAGTTGATTGAGACCAGAACCGTCATCCATATAGTCGGCATTGGTCAGTAATACTTGTCGTACTTGGTCATTGCTCATCCATGGATATTTACTCCATACCAACGCCGCAGCTGAGGTAACTTGTGGTGTTGCACCCGATGTTCCGTAGAACATAATCAAGCCACCTGCACTATCGCTTTGAATAGGGCCAACGATATAATCAGCAGCTAAGCACCAACGTGCAGCAAGTCCGCAATTATTCGCACCTTCGCCTTTGGTATTGCGATACAAGTCAGTATGTTCCTCATTTAAGCCTGTAACAGCCAACCAACCTTTTTCAATTGCACTATTTCGGGTTGGCAACAACACCTCATCACTTGGCACAGCAAGACCAGCATTACCTGTTGCCATGACCACTAAAGAGCCACCATCGGCTAAACGCGCTGCATATTGAGTAACGTCATCATGGAAAATCCCGCGCATACCCACAGTACCGAAGGAACCATTAAATAACTTCACGCCATACTGTTTATTGAGCTCCAGTGCAGCTTGATATGCTGTGGTTGCGTAACCGATACCGTTATTGCTCTCGCTTGTAGAAACGCCATAAATTTCAGCAATATCTTTAGCGATTCCTTCAATACTTCTTGTTACTGGATATTTTGCATTCGCAGGGATTTTACCCGCAATAATTTGCGCGACAATTGTGCCATGGGTTCCAGGATCAATATCTTGAATGTCAATCCCACGATTTGTTAAGTCTTCACGTGTAAGAGTCCCCGCTTGATAGTCCTCAATATAACGGAAAACCTTTTTGACAGAATCTTCTAAATAGTCATTGATACCCACACCAGAATCTAGCACCCCCACACCCACTTTATTTAGGGAAGTATCAGGCTCTTCGACATTAAATTTTTGCGGATCATAGATATATGCTGAATTAGGATTTTGCTCACCGCCAGTACCCGTATCTTGACCACCAGAACCAGGATTATTTTCTCCTTTAGTTGGCGGTTGCGTGATATGAGAACTCGTTTCAGCCAAACCTCCCCCACCACCTCCTCCGCAACCCACGAGAACACTACCAATCGCAAGCGCTAAAACAGAAGGAAAAAATTGGCGTTTTAAACCCACAAAATTGTGACTTTTGGTCATCTAATTTACCCAATAAAAATAAAAATTATTATAAAAAGCAAGTGATTATTTTTTACTGTTGGTACAGTTTTGGGATTTTTGCCCCAGCAATCACAGGCCAGTCATCATACCTTAGTGAAAGATATTTTCGAAAGCCTGAAGCAACTTTATCTGCACCTCACAAAGTTAAAAGAACAAAAAACACTCAGACTAATGTTGGCCCTATCACGTGAAAATGATGAATATTCATCCATATGCTCATCCACGGTCTCTGACATTATTTAGAGGAAATGCATCTTATAAAGCGAAATTAGAAAAGCACCCAAAGGTGCTTTTACTTTATAACCGTTTCAATCAATACTTAAAATTAAAACCAACAAAAGCCGTTCGACCCATTAAAATGTAATCAATCGAACGTGCAACATCATCGCGCTTAGTATTGGTTAAGTTTTTAATCCCCGCTTGCATAGTAAAACTCGGATTAAATTGATACTGCCCACTTAGGCCTAAAACGTGGTAATCATCTGATTTCTGACTCTTAGAAATGGCAGGTACATAGAGCATTTGGCTACCAATATATTGATAGTTAAGGTTCAATCCCAACGCATCATTCACACGCCAATCCAAAGCCATATTGCCTGTATGACGCGGGCTATAGTCTAGTTCTTTGTCCGTATCTTTATTTTTAGCATCTGAATAAGTGTAATTAAACTTCACCCCTAAAGCATCATTCACATCATATTGGCTTTCTAATTCGACACCTTTGACTGATGCTGAATGTACATTGGTATAAGTCATGACACTTGGACGGTATCCTGCTCTCCAACCATCGCTTACAATCATGTTTTTAATGTCATTATCAAAGTACATTAAACTTGCATAAAACTGGTCATTTTCATACACACCACCAAACTCATAACTTGTTGCAGTTTCAGGTTCTAAGTCAGGGTTTCCAATCACCTGACACATGCCACGACAGGCCAATACAGAATAGGTCGGATCTGATTGTGACAAACTTGGAGCCTTGAACGATTTACCGATTCCCCCTTTTAAATTAAATTGATCCGTAACTTGATACACACTGTAGAAGCGTGGGCTAAACTCGCTGCCAAAGCTATCATAGTCATCAAAACGTCCAGCAAAGGTCAGGGATAGTCGGTCAATTTTCCACTCATCTTGTAGATATAATGCCTTTTGATTTACGGATGCAGATCCATTCAGGTTTTGATTATGTTCTAATTCTGTTTTACGGAATTCAGCCCCACCAGTCACTAAATGCTGCTCTCCAATATGTCCACTCACTTGAGCATCAATCGTATGGTTGGTTTGTTGAATATCTCCCGTCTTTTTATATAAATTGGTGATGATTTCTGAGTTATCCATCAAGTCTACGTTTTCATAGTAATAACGTAGTCTACTGTTGATAGCATTCCAATTCGCAGAATAAGTCAGTCCCACACTGGTACGATCCATTTCTTGGATATTGGTCGGGAATGACAAACCGTAGTTGTTCCATACCGCTTTACGGTCATCTGAACGATGGGTTAAATCAACATCTAATGTCTGGTTATCATTAATCAGCCAACTGACATTTGAAAGGATGCTGAAACCTTTACGTTTTTCCGCTGCATCCGTATTTTTATAGATGCTTTGTTCAGAACGCCAAGCCTGTTGATCGATACCCTCAAGTACCAAATTTGCCAAGAGTTTATTTTCAATCAGGCTACCACCAATGTAGGCACTTGCTTTATGAATTGCCCCATCATCTCCTTCAGTTGGTAACTCATAACTATAGTTAAACGCGGTTTCTAATTGTTCGCTAGGTTTCTTTAAAATAATGTTAACCACGCCGCCCAAAGCATCTGCACCATAAATGGATGACATTGGACCACGCACCACTTCAATTCGATCTACTGCAGCCAAAGGAATAGATGACAAATCAAAATCATTTGAATAATTAGAGGTTAATGCGTCTCTAGAATTCACACGACGTCCATTGACCAATATCAAAGTGTAGTCTGAGTCTAATCCACGAATTTTAATTTCTTTACGACCATAAGCAGAGGATGTATTGATATGGATACCCGCACTCTGTTGTAAGGCATCTGCAAGATCATAAACAGGTTGTTTTGCTAAGTCTTCTTGGGTAATGACACTAATGGTTGCTGGTGCACTTTTTTGATCATGCTCTGTTTGACTGGCTGTGACTGTAATCGTTGCCAGTTTCTCTGGCTGAGTGTCTTCAGCATGAGCCATGCTCGAAAAGAGGCTCACCCCTAAAAGACTTTGAATCGCAACACTTAGAACTTTCTGATTGAAAAATATTTTATTTAACATATTATTAAGACCATAATTATAATTGATAATCGTTCGCAATTATATTGATTGGTAAATAATTTGCAACATTTTTGTATAAAAAAACCGCCCTTTTAGGCGGTTTTTTTGACTAAATAAAATTTAAAATTTTGCGCGGACTGTAAATGTTACATTTCTTGGCTCACCCCAATAGACGCCATTATAGAAGCCCACATTGAGATAGTATTTTTCATCAAACAAGTTATTAATATTTAAGCTCGCAGACAACTCATCACTAAACTTATAACTCGCAAAGGCATTTGCTAAATAATACGATTTTTGTACCACTGTACCACCGTTATAAGCATTCTCCGGCGCAGTTCCCCAGTTTTGAAAAATCTCACTTTGCCAATTGACTCCGCCTCCAACAGTCAGCTTATTAGCTCCATTCCACCAATTTTCTGGCAATGTATAGCTGGTAAAAAACTTAACTTGGTTTTGTGGAATTGTGGTCGTTGAGTTTGATATTGCTGAACTCACACTATTCACATAAGTATAACCAGCACTCACATTCCAATTGTCTTGTAACTTACCAATTGCATCAATTTCAAAGCCATTCACTTTTAGTCCTTTACCAGAGGACATATATGCCGTATCCATATTATCTACTTTAGGAATAGTTTTATTGGCTACACCATCGCGATATTCCTTATCTTCAACAGCAAGATCTTTGACGGATGACCAAAATACTGCAGCGCTTGTTAATAATTGAGCATCAAAAAATTCAGCTTTAACTCCTAGTTCTGTACTACTACCAATCTCTGGGTCCAAGTAATTACCATTTCTATCCCTTTTGCTTGAAGGTGTAAACATGTCGGTATAACTTGCATAAGCTGTGTAATTATCATTGAAATCATAAAGTAACCCCACATAAGGGACAAACTGCTCAAAACTCCGAGGTTTTTCAGGTTTCTTGTTCATCAACCATGTCTTGTTTTTATAATCATAGGTATTAAAACGACCGCCTAAAATCAACTTAAGTGGATCGGATAAATTCAGCCGCACTGTTGAATAGTAACCAAATAACTCTGTGGTGGTTTTACTCCCAGCACCCGTTTTAATATAGGTTGGCTTTGGCAAATCCCCCGTCCAATCACGATAATCTGGAATGTCGACTTCATATCCCAATTTCGGAAATGGCTTTACAGATTGCGATGTAGTCTCTGATTTAAAGCCACTGTAACCTACAATTAACTCATGTTCGCGACCAAGTAGTTGAAAAGGACCTGTTGCATATAAGTCTAAATTGAGTTTTTTACTCTCTGAGTAAGGTGATAGCTGAGTCCATATACTCAGACCTTTACCCGTTGAAGGATCTGGGAACCCGCTTCCACCGTAAGCAACGAACCAACTATTATCCGACGTACTATGTGCAGCAGCTGCTTTTACCATCCAACCGCTGTCAAAGTGATGCTGAATATCTGCAAAAATAGTTTCATCTTTATGCTTAATTGCACTCCAGTCTGTCGTTAAACTAAAGCTTCGTGGCAAGTGAGCAAGGCTACCATCCGCATTAAAGTAAGGAACTGTTCCCCATGTTGACCCTTTAGGGTCATTATCTTGATATTGGAACCCGACAGATGCCGTCGTATTATCGGTTAAATCTGCTTCTACAATGGCCATGGCCGCAGTTGATTTTAGCTCATAGAAATCCATATAGGATTCTTTATCCGTATATGCAGCCATTACCCTACTACGTACACTGCCATCTTGAGTCAAGGGAATCGAGACATCAGCTGTTACACGAGTATTATCCCAGCTGCCATATGTTGAACTTACGCTGCCTGAGAATTCTCTATTTGGACGCTTACGTACCATGTTAATCGTCGCTGATGGATTTCCTGTTGATCCAGTTAGACCACTTGCCCCTTTAATTACCTCAACTCGGTCGAAGAAAAAACTATCCGCACGCGGACTATTGTCTCCTACTGGCATACCATCAATTTGTCGGTTGGTAATAGAAAAACCGCGGGCATAGTAACTTGAACGTTCACTATCTTGTTTGGTTGCAGTTACACCTGGTGTCGCCGCCATTACATCGTCGATACTGACAAGATTACGCTGTTCAATTTGTTCTTGTGTAATGACACTTACGGACTGAGGAGTTTCTTTTAAATTTAAATCTAGTTTTGATGAAGATTTTGATTTATTTGCTTTAAAACTTCCCGTCCCCTCTGTTTTATCACTGACTGTCGCTTTAGATGTAATGGTCGCGAGTGTTGCTGTATTCGCTATTTGATTTTGTTCATTTGCCCAAGCAAAGTGCGTTATTGCCCCGTAAACTAAGATGGATTGAACAGCTAAGCTAAGAGTTTTTATTCGGAATTGTGAAGTCATAATGTAGGTTAAGTAATAATTAGTGATAATCATTATTATTATGCTTATATTTTACTATGTAAATATTTATAGCCCAGTACATTTATCGATAAAAAAAATGATCCTTTTTTCAAAGTCATAACAAACCATTATTCATGAAAATTTGTTATTATTTTTCAAATATTTATTTGTTTAAAGCCACAAAAAAATCAGCTTAAATATCGACCTACAATCAATTATAACGACTCTCATCATAATTTTTTTGTAAATCCTAGAGCATATTAGCCTGTAGCCTAGATACCCCATAACAAGTTGATTTTGTCCAAAATTGAACTCTGTTCTTCCTGACATGAATAGAAATGTTTTACAGGCTTGTAAAACATTTCTATAGATGATTTCATCTTATATACATACTGCCTTTTGCCTAAGTTTAGTTTCAAGCTGAATATCAGCAGCGTGGACAAGATAATCAAAAATCACACTAAAAATATAATGGCATTCTACGCTTTTAATTGCCTTCACTTTTTAGAACTACTACCCTATTTATGTAGTTTTATTTTAAAATAGGCAGCTTTAAAAATTGGATCACCTTAATGAAAAGAAACATGCTTTTAGCTGTGTATGGGATCACTTTTACTACAACAATCACGACATCGACACTTTCTTTGGCTCAACCCCAGCTACATCCATTAGAAAAACCAAGTTTGGAGGTGAACTCGACTCAACAGCCATTTGATTTTTTTAAGTCTGCCAAACAGCAAGAATTAAATTCAATACAACAACATGAAAACGATTTATTCAAAACACAGGAAGACCGTAGACATACCGCAAATATGAGCTCCTTTGAAAGGTCACACTATTACTTAATCAATCATGATACTGGTGCATTAAACTTAGAAGAAAATGAAAGTCGAAATAAAGCGTTAATAAATGCTCAAAGAGAAAAAAGCTTCAACGATGATGATTTCAGATTTTCTCAGCTTTATTGGGACACTCAAAAGCATTAGAAACAGTGAAATTTAAAAAGCAGTAACTAGTCTATATTTGAAACCTTTTTTGGTCTTTTTCTCTATATGTAAACAGCATCTATGACAAATAAACAAGGTAGGGCCCGTTATCGGCTCACTCATATGTTGCTCCTATTGTATTATTAGGTTCATTATTTTCAGCAATGTTTTTGTGATGATCGCTTAGAACTTTAAAACATGACCATTCAATAACATAATTTATACAGACTAATGAATAGCCACCAAAAATTCAGACACACATAGCCCGATTGAAATATACTTTTTTATGCTCTAATGGAGAACGTTGACCATTAGAACCATGTCTGCGTTTTGAATTGTAGAACATCTCAATATATTTAAAGTGTTCCGACCCGATTTTTGACACAAATCCTGACACAAAACGAGCTTTATTTGCGATATTAGATACAGCAAGTAAAGCAAGCGCTGCACCAAGCAGACATTAAAAAAGGCCTATAAGCCACTGTTTTCGCTTATAAACCTTTGATAAATATATGGTAGGTATATCCAGACTCGAACTGGAGACCTCTACGATGTCAACGTAGCGCTCTAACCAACTGAGCTATACACCTGAAGTAAAAGCATAATATTCACTTTTAAAAACTATGACAAGCGCTATTTCTTGTTTTTTAAAGCAGATGCACAAGTTTTAAGCATTCGTTTAAATTGTTGAATATTTTTTGAATTTAACGTTTTGGAATAACGCATTTGTTGATAATAATCAGCCGCCTGCTTAAATAAAACTTGCTGTTCAGGTTTAACGTCTTGAGCTAAACGTAACAACCACTTATTTACCGTTTCGGCATCTTGTTTACGCTGCTCAGTTGTTAAGCTTCGAGAAAAAGACTGAATGACCATGTCATATTCAGAAGTTTGAGCACGTTTATGCCAAAATATAACGCCCCAGTACAGTAAAACTAACCCACCAATGCTAATCATAATCAGCAATACCAATGAATAACTGGATTGAAGTCCTAGCTTCTGTAACCAACCTCGTTGAGTCTCTGCATTATAGCCAACCACCTTACTTTGCCATTGGTAGCTTGCGTAATCACTCCAAATGCGCATTTTGTTTAATACGTAATAGCGCTGTACATTCCATCGACTACTCTCACCCCAAACACTGGCATCTTGGCTCATTAAATCTTGCATACCCTGCTCAATACGTTGCGGTGCAATCATCGCTGTTGGGTCATAGCGTTTCCAGTGCCCATCCACAAAGACTTCCGTCCATGCATGCGCATCTAACTGCCGAACTTCCCAACTTTTTGCATCTGGTGAAGGCTGTCCACCTTGATACCCAACCACAATACGCGATGGAATTCCCGCATAACGCATCAGCATCACGAAGCTAGAAGCATAATGTTCACAAAAACCTTGTTTGGATTGAAACAAAAACTCATCAATACGATGCTGCCCCAACAAGCCCGGTTGCAAGGTATAACTAAAACCATTGTTGCGGTACCATTGCAAAACATTTTGGATATAGCGTTTCGGGTTCTCGTTACTCTGGCTAAACAACTGCTGTGCAAATTGCTGCGCTTTCAAGTCCATGTCCTCAGGCGCTTTTAAGTTTATGCTTCGTTGTATTTTAGATAATTCTCTTTGGGAAAATTGAACATTTCCCATCCATTGCAATGCAATAGGTTCCACACGCTGGACTTGACGATAAGCCTGAATACTCCAATCCTGACGTAGCTGATAACGTCGCTCTAAGGGTTGTGAATATTCCAATGCCATAATCCACGGAATCGCGACATCAGCAGGTAAATATTGATAGTTCCATTTTTTGGATGTAGAGATATGCGTTAATGTATCATCCGAAATACTTTGTTGATTAATAAAACTACTGGTCCACTTTTGCCCATCATATTGATCTAAGACCATCGCGCGCCAATAAAGCTCTGAACGATTTGGAAGCTGAGTGACATCACCAATAATACGAAAAGCCAAATGGCTGGACTGGGATAATTGCGCAATATCTCCAGGTGACATAGTGTCACTCATTCCTGTCACTGCTTTATTTTCAGGAATTGGAATATGCCAAAGTGGAGGCAAGCGCGGAAAGAACATAAATAACAGTACAAAAAAAGGCAGTGCGAGACCTACAAATTTAATAACATGTTTTGCATCTTGCCTTAATGCCATACGATTCGAGTTTTCAGATGCAAAAGCATGGGTTTGCACTCGATACAGCCCCAACAAACAACTCAATAAACAGAGTAAAACCATCACTGCCGTCATAAATGACTGACTATGTAAAAACATACTCGCCGCAACAAATAAAGCAAAGTTAAACAGAATAATCACATCACGCTGCGTTTTTGTTTCTAAGGCTTTCGCAAAGAGAAAGATGCTTAAAACAGCTACGCCCGCTTCTACCCCTAAAAAGCTTTGATAGCTCCAAAAAGTGACCGCTAGAGCAACAAGGGTCAAAATGTAAATTGCCCATTTCGGGAAATGGTTTCCCGTGGATTTCATGAAATACCATAGACAGCCGATACAAATGGCGAAAATGACACTCAATAGCACAGGACTAAAACTTAGTTGTGTGATCCAAATCAAACTTAGTGTCAGTACAATGGCAATACGAATAGAAGAATGCATACTGTTCTCGCTATGCCTGAGCCAAAAGTAATTTGGCTTGAAGGTATTGTTCTCGTCCTATCCCTTTAGCTAGTTCAGTATGGGGGAAATACAGTGCATAGGCATACTGCAACTGCTCACATTGTTCAACCAAGCCCATCATCAAGCTTAACTTTTCTTCATGCGAAGGACTCGGCATATGTGCATAGTGAATGTCTAAACTGTGTTGATCTTGATGTTGCTCAAAGACTTTAATAAATAAACCTTGTCCTTGTGCCACTTGTTTCCATGAAACCGCCTGTAAAGAGTCGCCCTCTTTAAAATTTCGTAATTCTCGAAATTCATCCATGTCCGGTTCAAAACTGTGCTGTTGCTGTTTATTTTCTGCCTTTAAAGACTTAGCTTTAGGCGCTATCCACACAGGTGCTTGGATAAAAAAATAACTCCATGCACGAACGAGACCAAATGGATAAGTCGAGTAAATTTTAATCTCGGGAAAACTAAACTGTCCGCGCTCTTTTGGAAAAAAATTTAAATCGACCACCTGATGGGTATCTTGAATAAACAACTGTTCTATATGATCAGCATAAGCGAGCCAAAGGTATCGAGGCTGCGAATGAAGTTGTTTGAAATGCATTTGTAATTGCAATGCACTCTCAATCTGCCCTATTTCAGGTAATACTAGGTCAACACTTAACCCATGTAGTTGTTTAAAGGTTAAATAAAAACTCATACACAGCATGGCACTGATTAAAAAACAAAACGCTAAAATTAAGTTATTGGCATAATTCACCCCTGCAATAAAGGTGATTAAAATCAGCACCACATATACATATCCTTGCTGATAAATAAACACCAGTACATCTTTTTGTGTCAGTTGTTTTTCAGCTTTGAATTGAAAGCGTTTATTTATCCAATTTTGCCACAGCATGCGTCAGCTTATCCTATCAGTGAACTTTGACTTGCTTCATAAGTTGCTCAGTTTCAGCTTCACCCAGCCCTATTCGATGCGCGGTCACTGCGACAAATACAGCCTGTACATCATCCGGTGTAACAAATGCACGGGCTTTAATTAGAGCATAGGCTTGTGCTGCTTTCTTCAAAGCCAGTACGCCACGTGTAGATAACCCATGTCGACCTTTACGGGTCTCAGCCGCCAAATCTAAAATATAATCCAAGACTTCCTCAGACAGATAAATCTGTGGCACCAAAGCTTGTAAGGCGAGAATGTCTTGTTCGGAGAATACAGTCATCAACTGCTGAATCAAGTCATGACGGGATTGTTGCTGCAATAAAGCCTTTTCTGCCTGACGTGATGGATAACCCAAAGATAAACGCATAAGAAAACGGTCAAGCTGTGACTCTGGTAGTGCATAGGTTCCACTTTGAAAAAGTGGATTTTGCGTTGCAATCACCCAAAAAGGCTGCGGTAGTATGTAACGACTTGCATCGATTGTCACCACACCCTCTTCCATCGCCTCTAAAAGCGCACTCTGCGTTTTCGGACTACAGCGGTTAATTTCATCTGCGAGTAAAATTTGAGTAAAAATTGGCCCTTGCTTAAACTCAAACAGATGTTCTTTTTGGTTAAACATATTCACCCCAATCACATCGCTTGCCAGCATGTCATTGGTAAACTGAATCCGTTTAAATTGAAGACCGGCCAAATGTGCCAAGCTACTGGCCAATGTAGTTTTGCCTAAACCGGGCAAGTCTTCAAACAAGATATGCCCACCTGCTAACAGGCTGCATAAGGCCAATTGGGTTTGTTTATTTTTATCTAAAACGATTTGATTGACTTGATTGAGGAATTCTTGGACTTTTGGATAAAAAACACTTAACTGTGATTTATCGAGCATGGCATGTTGCTGCATTTCTACCTTTTTTTCTTTTCCCCAAAGCACCTTATTCCCCCCAATCAAAATATAAATCAAGGTTTAACATACAGGTTTTTCAAACATACTCAAAGACGATCCTTATAAATCTTCAATGATTTGTGTATGAATGACCTACGTCACCTCAAACTATTGTTTCGCTGCAGATTTCAACTGATCTTTTAAAGCATCTGCACTCATTGAAAATGAAGAAGATGATTTCTCTGCTTGCTTAATCAATTCTATGAGTCGTGCATTGATTGGCGCCTGTCTACCACATTGCTCTGCGAGTTTTAAAACCTCACCATTAATCCAGTCAACCTCTGTGGGGCGACCTGCAATTAAATCATCTTGCATAGACGACCGAGCCAATGGATCGATCGCCAACATTTTACGACTTAATAATTTAAATAATGGATTGGGTAAACTCAGCAATTTGGGAATCAAATGAGTCGGAACTGCAGTTAATTTTGCAGGTGTAATTTGTGCGTAATCAAGTAGTGCTAAAGCTTCTTGCTGCGCCATTGCCACACATTGGCGATATTTACGAATCGACAATTGTTCCTTTAACGGTTTTTTTGACAATGCATTGATTGAATTATTTAAATTAAGTAAAAGCTTGGCCCACTGCACAGCTAGCATGTCTTTTTCAAAAACAATCTCTAAGCCTGCTTTTTGAAATGCATTCTCAAGCAAATTTTGATTTGGATATTGCTTAACACTTAATGCACCAGAGGTACCTTGATGATAATGCCCAGCTTCTTGCGTGGCGACGTTAAAAGGAACCATCCCCTCTAAAATCATCGGCCCTTGCAAAACCCTTTTTAAAATAGGGACATTACTTAAACCATTTTGAAAGCTGATAATCAGCGGTGTTTTAGCCCCTAAATATTCTTTGATTTCATGTGCAACTTGTTCGGTTGCCGCTGATTTAACACAGATTAAAATAACATCGGCATCCACAACCTGAGTAGAATCGATCGTTAGTTTGAGTTGATGAGGTGCAAGTCTGATATTTTTGCCTAAATAATCGGTTAACACTAAGCCCCATTGGGAAAGCTCTGCATGAATACGTGGACGCGTGATAAAAGTAACATCACTACCCGCAGCAGCCAAACTTCCGCCTAAATAACACCCAATGCTTCCAGCACCATAAATATATATTTTCATTCAATTTCCCTTTGCAAACATTCCAGTATTTTAAGAACTATAACAATCAAAAGCTGTCAAATATACGACATGAACCTTTTATACCTCACACTCCGTGTTCGTTATGATTTAATCTACGATGCAACAACTTGCTTCATGCAAAAAGTACACTGTCGAATCTAACACGAGTAACCACATCTAATTGAGTATTTTCACTCAATTTTTCACAAAAAAAACGGCACCGAAGTGCCGTCTTTCAATTGATTAATTACATTAACAAGGGCACTTTTTCATGCCATTCGTTGCAGATGGATAACGCGCATCCACACAGTGACGATAAAAAGTTTTAGCATCCATCGCTTCTAAATCAGGATGGTGCTTTTTCATATGCTCCAAATAGTTTGGATAGTCAGGCACCCCTACCATCAAGCGGAAACTTTGCTGCAAACGTTGCCACAGCGTTGCAATTCGAGACCAATTTTTAGGGTTCAGAATCAAATCTTTCTGCGACATCACGGTCATTTTAATGATTTTATAAATCATCGTTTTACCACTTTTAGCAAATTTTAGATTCATCTGACTCTCCTTAATGTCCAGCTTTTGATGGGAGAATGTCTTCAGGATCACGATAAATGGCTTCTGCTTCATGCACAGTCGGAACTGGGCTTGCCAATGCACGACGAATCACTCTAATCGCAGCAAACAGCATCACAATCGCTACAATCATAAAGAATCCACAGAGTGCAGCATTGATCTGATTCGACATCGCAACGGTCTGCATTTCAGCAACCGTTTTTGCTGGTGCTAAAATTTCATTGTTTGCAATTGCATTGTTAAAGCGTTCAGCTTGTGCCAAGAAACCAATTTTTGGGTTTTCGTGAAAAATTTTCTGCCAGCCCGCAGTCATACAGGTTACCAACAAGAATACTGTCGGGATAATCGTGACCCATACATATTTCTCTTTCTTCATTTTGAAGAGGATAACCGTACCTAAGATCAATGCCATAGCCGCAAGCATCTGGTTACCCACACCAAACAGTGGCCATAAGCTATTGATCCCCCCGAGTGGATCGACGACACCTTGGTAAACAAAGAAGCCCCAACCCGAAACCGCAACCGCTGTACCCAACAAATTTCCGAAGAAGTTATGTGAGTTTTTCACCGCAGGAATCACAATCCCAACTGTATCTTGCACCATGAAACGACATGCACGCGTACCCGCATCAACTGCTGTTAAAATAAATAGTGCTTCGAATAAAATGGCAAAGTGATACCAAAACGCCATCATTTCACGGCTATTGAAAATTTCCGTAATGATGTGAGCCATACCAATAGCAAAAGTTGGCGCACCGCCAGTACGTGAAAGAATGGTACTTTCACCCACTTCTTGAGCCAGTAAAGTTAATGTTTCTGGAGTAACAACAAAACCTAAGTTACGAACAGCTTCAGCTGCAGTGTCTACACTTGTACCCAGTAAAGCGGCTGGTGAGTTAATCGCAAAATATACACCCGGATCAAGCACTGCGGCACAGATCAGAGCCATGATTGCAACAAATGACTCCATGAGCATACCGCCATATCCAATCATTCGAATATCACGTTCATTGTTCACAAGTTTCGGCGTGGTGCCTGACGACACTAAAGCGTGGAAACCGGAAATTGCGCCACAGGCAATGGTAATAAATAAGAATGGGAACATTGAACCTGCAAACACAGGGCCAGTACCATCAATAAATTGCGTGAATGCTGGTAGCTTCATTTCTGGCATTGCGAAAATAATACCAACTGCCAAACCGGCAATAACACCAATCTTTAAGAAGGTTGATAAGTAATCGCGTGGTGCAAGCAATAACCACACAGGTAGTGCTGAAGCCACGAAACCATAAATAATCAGCGCCCATGTCAACTGAGTGCCAGACAGTGTAAACAGCGCACCCCAATATGGATGCTGTGCAATATTTTCACCGTAGACAATGCCGAGCATCATCAAAACGAAACCAATAATAGATACTTCTGCAATTTTACCCGGGCGGATAAAACGCATGTAAATTCCCATAAAGAGTGCAATTGGAATCGTTGCAGCAATACTAAATACGCCCCACGGGCTGTGTGCAAGTGCTTTGACCACAACCAGTGCCAAAACAGCAAGGATAATAATCATTACCCCCAATGCACCAAGCATGACCACAATACCTGCAAAAGTTCCAAGCTCTTGCTTTGCCATTTCACCGAGTGAACGTCCATCACGACGGGTAGAAATAAACAACACCAAAAAGTCTTGTACTGCACCTGCAAGCACGACACCGACAAGCAACCAAATCGTGCCAGGTAAATAGCCCATTTGCGCTGCTAAAATAGGCCCTACTAATGGACCTGCACCTGCAATCGCTGCAAAGTGATGTCCAAATAGAACACTTTTGTTGGTTGGAACATAGTCCAGACCATCATTCAAACGATGCGCGGGAGTTAAGCGACGTTCATCAAGCTCAAAAACTTTATTTGCAATAAATAAACTATAGAAGCGATAAGCAATACTATAAATACAGCCCGCAGCAAGTACGAGCCAGATGGCATTGACATGCTCACCACGACTCAGTGCCAATATCCCAAAAGAGACTGCACCAACGATGGCTACCAGTAGCCAGATGATTTTTGAAGTCAGGGTTGACTTCGGCTGAACAGATTCCATTTCAATCCCTCATATTTGTTGCATTCAATCAGCGTCTTTAATTATTCGAGGTACTGCTGTTTTCCTTTGCGACTTTACTCTGCATCTCCTTGCTTTGATCTAATACTTTGGCATAAAAAAAGGGATGATTTTCATCATCCCTTCCGATAATAGTCTATTTTTAAACCATTATGCACGTTCTAAATAATCGCCAGTACGAGTATCTACACGAACGCTTTCTTCTTGCTGTACAAATAATGGAACACGTACTACAGCACCTGTTTCCAATTTTGCAGGTTTACCACCACCGCCAGAAGTATCACCACGTACACCCGGATCAGTTTCAACAATTTTCAAAACTACGAAGTTTGGTGGGTTTACTGTTAATGGCACGCCATTGAACAACATAATGGTACATTTTTCATTTGAATCGTCTTTTAACCATTTTGCAGCATCGCCCATTGCTGTTTTGTCAGCAGCGATCTGTTCAAATGATACAGGATCCATGAAGTTCCACATTTCGCCGTCGTTGTACAAGTATTCCATTTCTACTTCTACAATGTCAGCCGCTTCTAAAGAATCACCAGACTTAAATGTTTTTTCTAAAACTTTACCAGAACGTAAATTACGTAGTTTTACGCGGTTAAATGCTTGACCTTTACCTGGCTTTACATATTCATTTTCCATGATTGAACATGGGTTACCATCAAGCATAACCTTAAGGCCTGACTTGAAATCATTCGTAGAATAATAGGCCATGACTGGCGCACTCCAAACTAACTAACTTAAATATTTATGTCTTTATCTTAGACACCAAAGCTTTGAAAAGCAGGGCCATAAAGATAGGGCATCTTTTTTGATGCCTCGTATTGTAAATGAGCAAGGTGTTATGAAGCAATGAAAATCCACTGCCTATAAGTCGAAGATCTTGATAAAATAGCCTCGTTCCGCGTGTTTTTGTGTATTGAAAAAGCCTTTTTAGACCGCACACATCCGAGCAACTCGTTTCGACATCACCCGATTTGATGACCTAACTTTCTTTTGACCTAGTATTTGACCCCTTATTGCATGACTCATTATTTGTACCAAGAGCAAAATTGGCAAGCTCAACTCAGTGATTTAATTACCGATCCTTTAGAATTACTTAACATTCTAGAGATTTCTCCTGAGCAACTGCTGTCAGGCGCACTGCTTGCATCGACCCAATTTAAACTCCGTGTTCCCCGTGCTTTTGTGACAAGAATGCAAAAAGGCAATCCGCTTGATCCTTTACTCCTTCAAGTCCTGCCCCATCATCTTGAGCTTGAAGAACATCCTGACTTTGTGACCGACCCATTGGGTGAGGAACAAGCCAACCAACAACCCGGTGTTTTGCACAAATATAAAACTCGTTTCTTACTTACGCTGACTGGGGCATGTGCCGTTCATTGTCGTTACTGTTTTCGCCGACATTTCCCCTATCAAGAGAACCTGCCAAAGTCAGAAGATTGGATCAATATTCAACACTATATTCAGTCCCAACCTGACATTAATGAAGTCATTTTGAGTGGCGGAGACCCCTTAACGCTGTCCAATCGTAAAATAAAATTATGGATTGAACGCTTAGAAAGTATTCATCAACTTAAATTTTTGAGAATTCACTCACGAGTTCCTATTGTAATGCCTAACCGTGTCGATGATGAGCTAATTTCCATCTTAAAAAACAGTAGGCTGCGCATTATTCTAGTGGTACACTCAAATCATGCATCGGAATTGGATGATTTTACCTGCCGTCAATTACAGCAATTAGTCGCAGAAAAAATCACCGTTTTCAATCAGGCGGTTTTATTGAAAGGGGTCAATGATCACGTTCAAATTTTGACAGATTTGAGCTACCGTTTATTCGATGCAGGTGTATTGCCATACTATTTACATGTTTTAGATAAAGTAAAAGGGGCTCACCATTTTGATTTAAACCCGCAAGATATTGATTTCTTATATCAAGGATTATTGGCGAATCTACCCGGCTATCTGGTTCCCAAGCTGGTCAGGGAAATTGCGGGAGAAAAGAATAAGACACCACTTTTCGGGGTTTCAACTTTTTGAGTTAAATAATAACGATGATGACGACGAGTACTTCAGATATCTTCCAAAAACCAACCGAATTAAAGTTGGAGAAGCTTAGTTTTTGCCCAAGCACAGTCAAAGGCTTACAAGAATGGTTAGCAAACTTATCCATTTTACAATTGGGTGACTCTTCTCGTTCCTTATTTCAAGCATTACTTGAAGTCTCCGAGCTTCAAGTCAGTGAAACACTTCGTTTTGATTTGGTTCAAGTGCTGCATCCGAATTTGGAAAATGTGCTTACCAGCTTAGAGAAACATTTTTTTAATCAGGGCCTCATCACCACTGATCGAAATGACCATATTATTGAGCTTGCCTTATTAATGCGTAGTCATTTTGCTAAAGTCTATATCGACATTGCAAAACGTGTTTCTCAGCAAATCACTCAAAATAAGTTTTCTCTATTTGCTTTTAACCAAAAAAAGAACCTACAAACGGCTCGAACCGTATCAAGTTATTATGCTTTACAACAACTGTCCCTGTTGTTGTACCAACAGCACTTGCTCTATAGCTCCCCGATTCCGGGTCAGTGGCTAGCAGCTCATCAACTCTTGGATTCTGCTATTCAAAATAACTTCTATTTGACCAACATTAATCAAATACAAGGTACGCAGCATCAACTGAACAATATTAGCCAAGCCTATGCGCAGCTCATTCTATTGGATATTTTTAATACCCATCAAATCCGTCCGGGTGAAATTCAAGGGCTGTTTTTGTGTAGTTTTGATTGGGCTAAACTGATTCAAATTTTACCTAAAGAAACAACCTTATCTCGCTATATTGTCGATGCATCAAAAGATTATCCACCAACTTATAATTCTCAAAAAAACAGTCACATTCAGCCGAATATTTTTATCTCGACGCAAGCCCTGCTTGATCATCTCTCAGAGATGCAAACCAAACGTGCTGAGCCACTGTCTCGCGATGAGAAGATTTTCCTTACCCCTGCTCTGCATTTTCACATTCATAACTTATTGACTAATAATATTGAACGTAAGCATGAGCGTTATGAATACTCTGCTCAATTACAAATTTGTTTTGGCCTGTCAGTCGCACATTTCTATTTGTCTAAAGGCAAGAACTTTAATGAAACTTTAGAACTAGAAGGCAACTACAACTTTCAGAATGAAAGTCACGTAATCAACTCCATGAACAGTAATATTCCTGTGGAGACGAGTTCTGCTCGTATGATTGATCGTGAATCGAAACAAATCTACCCTGCCGAAGTTTTAGATATTAGTGTGAATGGTTACCGTATTCGTTGGACTGGACCAACACCTGCACATTTAAAAACAGGTGAGTTTATTTTGGTCCAAGAAAATGCGCATAGCCAATGGCGCGGTGGTGTGATTCGCTGGATTAAACAATCAAGTGAAAAAAGCTTGGAACTAGGGTTAGAAATCTTAGCGCAAGATCTTTTCCCATGTGCTGTTATGGTAAAAACAGACCGAACCACTCAGAACTATCAACCTGCATTATTGGTACAAACGTCCCAGCTAGATGAAGTACAAACCAGCCTCATTGTGCCGGGTTCGAATATGTACCGAGAAAAACAAACCATTCACTTACGCCTAGGTGATGAAGATCTTAAAATTTATTTAGTAAAAGCACATTTAATTACGCAAAGTTTTATTCGTTTTGATTATGAATTGTTGAATGACCAACAAGAACCATTGGTTCAAAGTTTTATTCAAAAGCAAATGAATGCTATTAAGAATCACGATTTATGGGAAGCATTGAAGTGAGAAATCCATTATTATCTAAAAAGTTAAAACGTACGGAAACACGTTTACTCATTATTGATGATAATCAGATCCGTTATAACCAAATTCGTGACCTTTTAACTTCTAGCGATCATCAAGTTCATGCCACTTTACTGGATGACTTACAAAACTTTGAAAAACAGCTTCATCTGCCTTGGGATGTCGTGATTTTTGGTCGCGCTTATGACTTAAAGTATGAACAAGCACTAACTTTGATTCGCAACTCTAACCAAGTCAATTTACCGCTGATTTTATTAAAGCCCGATGAATATCAATCAACCCAATACGCAAGTTTTATTCGTAAAGGGGTCTATGATATTTTGGACTTAGAAGAAGCGGATAACTTTTACTTAGGTCTACTACGTGCGCTGTCATTAAGTCGTTTATTGCAAAGCCAACAACAACTCATGAATGAGCTTGAAACGGCTCAAAGCCAAGCACAGGCTTTAGTTGAAGAAAGCAATAAAGCCATCGCTTTAATTCAAGAAGGGATTCATGTTTCAGCCAATGCTGAATACTTACAACTGTTCGGCTTAAGCTCTGAAGATGATATTATTGGTCAACCGCTGCTTGATATTATCCAGCCGAAAGATGTAAACGATTTCAAAATCCGTTTTAAGAAAATTTCACAAGGTCAGTTTGATTTAGGTGCTTTTGAAGTTGCTACTCTCAATAATAATGCCCAAACTAAAAATCCTTTAAAAGTTGAGTTTTTAGCTGCACCTGAAGATGATGCGCTCCAACTGACAATTGAAGTCGAATCTGAACGCACCGCTGCTCCATCGGTCAACACTGAAAAATACGTAATAAAACCTAATACGTATCAACAGATTAACCGTGCCATGACCAAGCAACCCTCTGATCAGAATGCTTTGGTTAGCTTTGCACTCAGCTCTTGTCCAGATGGAATTTTTAAAGCCAACTGGGCAACTACGCGTGATTATTTTAACAATATTTACAGCTTTTTAAATGAACAGACTCATATTCCTCTGTTTAAGGCGGGTGGGCAAACCATCGTTGGTTTATTCCAAGCGGAATCACAGGTCAAACTTGAATCTAAGCTGATTGCGTTAAATGCGCTCACCAAACCACAGCTCATTACGGTAGAAAACAATAGCTATCCCGTAAATTTGCGCATTGGCTATACTTTATTGAAAGGTGAAATTTCAAATCAAGATCAGTTTGAACACTTGTTATGCTCAGCGTTTAAAACCGCTTTACCGACTAATCAAGACGATTGCGAAATTGAGCAAAAAGCCAGTATTGACATGCCTGTGATTGAGTTGATCAACCCTACTGTCAGCGATACTTTAGACACTCAAAAAACAGCAAATGAGCCTACGGTACTTAAAGCTTTACATCTAGCTTTGGAGCGTGGTGAGATTCATCTTAAATATCAACAGCTTTACGACAAAGAAGACACCAATTTATATACCTATGAGGTCACTAGTGGCTTTATTTATGGTAATAAATGGAAAGATATATCGAGCCTCAAAGAGTTAAGTGAAGACCACGAACTGTCTATTAAACTTGACCGCTGGATTTTAGTTGAGTCGTGTAAACAGCTACACAATTTTATCACTCAGTATCCTGAAGCAAAGTTGATTGTAAACTTAAACAAAGCCGTACTGTTAAATGACCGCTCTTTCCCTGAATTTATCGCCAAACTGATTACCATTGTACGCAGTAAGTTAAGTCACCCAATTATCCTTCAGTTCTCTGAGGATGATATCAGCCAAAACATTGCTGAAGCGCAAAAATACATTGCCCAGCTTCGCCAATATGGTGCTGAAGTTTCGATTCGTGACTTTGGTAATAGCATTTATAGTGAATCTATCCTACGTCAGCTCGATATCAACAATCTCACCTTACATGAAAACTTAACTCGCATGCTCAGTAGCGACGCCAACACGGAAGAGTTGCAAGAAAAAGTTGCTGTATATCATCAATTGAAAAACATTCAAATTATGCTGCGTGATCTGAATGATATGACGTCGTTTGCCAATGCGTGGAATGTCGATGCCCGCTTTATTCAAGGCGATTATTTCCAGAAGAAACTCGATCATCTAATTGATGTGCAGGATCAGTAAAAGTTAAATTTTTGGAAACTAGCCTCTAAATTTTAAGGCCTCTATATGGGGTCTTTTTACTATATGGTCTAACTAGCAGCCCTATGACTCTGTATCAAAATCATAGGCATAAAAAAACGGGCAAATGCCCGTTTTTTTCTTTTGCTATTAGTCGCGTTTGATAGAACGTGACATGCCAGCAAAACGTTGTTTGAACTTGTCGATACGACCGCCAGTATCAACGTTCTTTTGCTTACCAGTGTAGAATGGGTGGCAAGCTGAACATACGTCTAGGTAAACAGTTTCTTTACCAAGTGCTGAACGAGTTTCGATTACGTTACCGCAAGAACATGTAGCAACTAAAGTTTGGTATTTTGGGTGAATATCGGCGCGCATCGTCGATTACTCCATAAAAATTAAAGAAGGTTTTGCTGTCATCGCAATTGATCACTCTCAAAATTGAGGAAAGGGCCACTTAATTAAATTAAGTTGCAGATCAACACCATAACAGACCATTCTTTTGGCCCACCGAGACGGATACCGTCAGAGCTAAGCACAACAAGTGAGCATGATTATAACTGAAATAGATGCATTAATAAATACATCATTCTTGGCTTCGAGCTTTCTTCTGAGCTGCTCTATTCATATAATCGAAGTATTGCATTTCTACCATGCGTTGAAATTCAGCCTCATCAAAATGATTGAGTCGTTTAATCAAGAAAGGACAATATTTTTCAGCATTCACTGTTCGCATGGATGAAGACATCACTTCCAACATGTTTTGTATTTCTTGTTTGAACGTAGGATCAATCGGTTGATCCATTTCAGTCTCTTGAAAAATACTCACGCCATTATATTTGATATCCTTTCCCACTTTTGCAGTATTCAGCAGTTTCTGCTTCACAGCTAAATAAGCTTGCTCCAGTTCAACATTTAGCTGTGGTTGTTTTTCTCTACAAAAATTTAACATGGGTTGTAGGGATATTAATGGCATTTTCTCAAAAACATCTCGATTTGTTCTCATGTTTAGATCTTCATTTGCAAGGCTGATATTGCTATAACCAAGTAAACAAAAGATTAAAAATTTTATTATTTTCATAAGTTTATAATTTAAAAAGTTTAGTATAAGGAAATTAATCAATTGTGTTTAGACATTTACAAAAGCTAAGTTCAGAACTTAGCTTTTGTAAATTTTATTACTCATCCGTACTTTGTTTCGCCCAATAATTAGCAATAATCCCACACACCATTAACTGGATTTGATGGAAAATCATAATCGGTAAAACAATCATCCCCAAAGGCTGCCCAATAAAGAGAATCTGTGCCATTGGAACACCACTAGCCAAAGTCTTTTTTGAACCACAGAAAAAAATGGTTTTCTGATCGGCACGATTAAAGCCCAACCAACGTGGTAAAAACAACCCAAGTAACATAATAATCGTCAATAAGACCGAACACACAATGATCAATAGGATTAAAGTACCGACACTCACCTCTTGCCATAGACCGGCCACCACAGCACCGCTGAAAGCACCGTACACCACCATTAGTATCGATCCCTGATCGAATGCTTTGACGATGCTTGGCATTTTCTGCATATACGGAAATACATATGGTCGAAGTAACTGCCCAAGGACAAACGGAACCAGCAGCAATAAGGTAATTTGAAGTATAGACGAGGTTGGATCAAAACCATGCTCTGATTGCCCCAAAATGAAAAAGGCCACCATCACAGGGGTAATAAACATCCCGATCAAATTCGAGAATGACGCACTACATACCGCCCCAGCCACATTGCCTTGCGCGACCGAAGTAAACGCAATTGAAGACTGTACTGTCGATGGCAAAAAGCACATAAACAAAAAGCCCCAATACAACTCCTGCCCAAGTAGTGGTACCAATACAGGTTTTGCAAGCAAACCTAAAACGGGAAAAAGGATGAAGGTAAATGCAAAAACCAACGCGTGGAGTTTCCAATGCATCATGCCCTGAATCACGGCTTCACGGGATAGTTTAGCCCCATGCAAAAAGAATAATATTGCAATCGCGACCGTCGTCAGTACACCAAATACACTGGCAGCTTGACCTGAAACAGGGACAAAGCTGGCTAAGAGCACCATAACAAATAGCAATAACGTAAACCGATCGAGTGCCAATAATTTCAACATACCAACATCCTGTCATTCCTCTAAAAATGAAAAAGCCCAGTGACTAATTTACCTTTGGGTAAATTCATCTTACTGAGCTATATAAATAAAGCTAGCTTTTACAGGATATGTTCAATATTTTTTTAATTAATACTGTGCATACACGCTGCATATGACCTAATAACGGTTTAGTTATTACGTGCATTATTATCTTGTTGAATCAGTTCAATTTTATAGCCATCTGGATCTTCTACAAAGGCAATAACCGTTACGCCACCCTTCATTGGTCCGGCTTCACGCACGACATTACCACCGCGCGCTTTGATTTCCTCACAAGCTTTATATGCATCGTCTACTGCAATCGCTATATGACCATAAGCATTGCCCAGTTCATAACTGTCCGTATCCCAGTTATGTGTCAGCTCTAAAACCGTATGATTTTCTTCATCACCATAACCCACAAATGCCAAAGTAAAACGACCTTCTTCATAATCACGCTTACGAAGTAAAGTCATACCAAGCACTTCAGTATAGAATGCCAAAGATTGTTCTAAATTGCCTACACGTAGCATGGTATGTAGCATGCGCATTGGAATTTCCTCATGATTTATTCTCAGCCACCCAATATAGGCAATGCCGCTCTATATTTCAAACCTCAACCATAAAAAAAGCAGCCACAAGGGCTACTTTTTTCATTCGAAATAAATCGATGCTTTAACTTTGCTCAGCGGCATGCTCACGTAGAAGTTTCGCCACCCAGACCACTAAAATTAAAATCGGGATCCCAATGAGTGTGGTCAGCAAGAAGAAATTTGGATAGCCAATATTGGACACAATTGTCCCTGAATATCCACCTAAAATTTTAGGTGTTAACGTCATCAATGAACTAAAAATCGCATACTGAACCGCAGTAAAAGATACGCTGGTCAAACTTGATAGAAATGCAATAAATGCAGCACCAGCTAAACCTGATGCCAAGTTATCGACAATAATAGCAAAATACAGCCAGTTTGAACTATATTCTTTAATCACCTTCCCTTTAACTTCTAACTGTCCATCAACTGCTTTATTCAAGTTGATTGGCTGAAGATCAACATCTAGAGTTGCAGATTTTTCAGCTGCAGGATCCACCTGATAATTCAGTGCAGTGTGTTGTTGCGCACGCTCATTTTGCATCAATACAGCATTCAGCTTTTTAGAGTTTGAATCAAGGAGCTGTTTCACAGGGATTGCCGCACTAAATACACCTTCTTTGTCTAACTTTGCATCAAAACTTTGACCATCTAAGCTCAATTGAATACTTTGGTTTTCATCCAGTGTAGCAAGGTATTGACCTCTTACCACGATGCTTCCTTCAGACTCTCGTTGATTAATCACATTATCAGCCGTGATCGGAAGCAACAGCAATGCCGTAGATGCACCCGTTTGGCCGATATAAGGCAATGTGACCGAGACAGGCTGTGAAGTATCATTTTGAAAACTGGCCGTTGCAGTTAAACTTTCATTTGCCTGAAGCTGCTTAACAGGAACCTTAATTGTCCATGCACCTGTCTCATCCGCTTGAGTTTTGAAACTTTGCTCACCGACATTGATCACAACATCATTTAAAGGTTGTCCTGATTTGACCAAGCCAATAAAGATGAGATTGGTTGAGCTGGCCAAGATTGCTCCGACAAACATCAATTTCATGATGTTCATACGCTGCGCCAGTAGTCCTCCTAAAAAACCACCTACTAAACTAAAAATCACCCCATAAACTTTCACCGCTTCAGCAATCTGCTCTTTGGTAAAGTTTAAGTCTTGATAAAACACATTGGAAATCACACCTGCAATGATGTCGGAAATACGATAAAAACCAATCAACAATAGCAAGACCAGCGCCAATTTCACGCCATAACGCTTAAAAAAGTCAGCAACAGGATTCACCCATGTTTCATAGGCCATTTGCTTGTTCACAGCGCCCATTTTGACAAGGCTTGAACCCACCACAAATGCAACCGCACCAGAGCCAATAAAACGTAAAGCCTCAAAACAAAACAGTGCAAAACTATCTTTGATGGACCAGAGCTGAATCAGCATTTCTGTGAGCTTGCCTGAGTAAATATAACTCAGTACAAAACTCACCACAGACACAAAGAAAACTGCCACTAAACGATAATAATCTACTCGTTTATATTCTTTACGTACCCGATCAACTTGTGGCTCACGTATACATAAAGTGGTTACGATCCCAACCGACATGACTGCCGCCATTGCCAAATACGTCCACTTCCATGCCTCATAAATATAGTTGCCTTTGGCAGTGCCCAAATAAGCTGCTAAAAATAACGCACCCGCACCCGCAACGATCATGCCGATGCGGTAGCCTGCGTTATAGGTTGAAGCCAAAACCGTTTGCATTTGCGTTTCTGCAAGCTCAATACGATAGGCATCAATCACAATATCTTGTGTCGCGGCAGAAAAACCTAAAAGCACAGCACCCGCAGCCATTTGGTAAAGATAGCTCTGACCAAGAGACGGGTCTGAAAAAGCCATGATAGAAATGGCACAGATAATTAAGAGTTGTGCGATCAATAACCATGCACGGCGACGACCCAATAATTTGGTCAACACTGGTACAGGTAATTCATCTACCAAAGGGGCCCAAACAAATTTGAATGAATAACCCAGAGCAGCCCAACTAAAAAAAGTCACCGCGCTCTTATCGATACCTGCTTCCCCTAGCCATAAAGATAAGCTCGAGAAAATTAACAGGATTGGGATACCTGCTGAGAAACCCAAAAACAGCATGATCAACGCACGGCGATCTAAAAATGCAGTAAAGGCGGATTTCCATCCTGAAGATTGTGTTGTCATTACGTTTTTGTTGTCTTAAAACCAATGCTGCTATTCAAACCCTTAATACAATTTGTTTCAACCTGATTTATAAAATCAATGTTCTATTTTTGTCGACAAACACTGCGACTTTGCTTGATCTTTTGCATTAAACCTGTATACCTTTAAGTTTCTAACGCAATCTTTAGTTTCGGATTTCAAAGTGACCCAAAAACACGATCAAATGAGCTCTTCTTTATCTGTACCGCCCGCATTAAAGAGTCAAGAAAATCCAGAAAACAACCTTAGTTCAGCATTTGACCAACCCGAAATTCAAACGACCTTAGCAAAGACACAACTTCAAGCAGAGCAACTGACGCATACCCCTGCTCTGGATAAGATTCCAGCCTCAACGCGTCGTATTAAACCGCTCAATAATTTTTTAGGGCAAGATCGTGCACGTGCTTCAGTTGAAGCAGGCATTTCCTTACCTTATTCTGGCTATAACATTTTTGCCGTAGGGACAGCTGGCTTGGGCAAGCGCACCATGGTCAAGCGTTTACTACAGCAACACGCCAAAAATATGCCGACACCAAACGATTGGGTTTACGTTTATAATTTTAAAAGCCCACGTCAACCGATTGCTTTAGAATTACCTGCGGGTCAGGCAATAAAATTTCAAACCATGTTACATCAAACATGGCAAACCACTTTAAAGCAGCTCGAGCGCCGCTTTACTGCTGAAACCTACCACAACCGTATAGAAGCCATTCGCCAACAAACGGGTGATGTTCAGCAACAAGCCTTGATTGAATTGACTCAAGAAGGCGAAGAGCTCGACCTCAAACTGGTCTCTCGGAATGATGAACACTGCTTTATCCCCGTCCAGTATGTAGACGATAAAGTATTGGAAATGACGCAGGCCGACATCAATGCTTTAAGCTCTAAAGAACGTTCTGAAATTAATGCCAATATACGCCACATGGACAAAAAACTTGAGCGTTTAGGCATGCATTTAGGCGACTTGGAGGAAGACGCCCGCGATAAAGTTCAAGTGTTGAACCGAGATATTGCCAAGCAAGTTTTATTGCCTAAAGTTGAACAGTTACTGACTAAGTTTGCTGAGGTTGAAGGCTTAAAAGACTACTTAAAATACTATGCTGAAGACATTATTAACAATGTCGAGGTGGTACTCGAACAAGAAGAAGATGACTTTACCCCAGGCCTGTTTAGTCGTATCCCTTCGCGCTACCAAGCCAATGTGATTGTGTCGCATAAACCCAATGCTGGCGCACCGGTTATTTTTGAAGATTTCCCCACACATTACAACTTACTTGGCCACGTAGAGCAACTGACTCAACATGGCACCATTACTACAGATTTTACTTTAATCCGCCCAGGGACATTGCATAAAGCCAATGGTGGTTTTTTAATGTTAGAAGCAGAACAACTGCTTGAACAGCCTTATGCATGGCAAGGCCTAAAACGCGCTTTAAAATCAGGCCAGCTGAAACTTTCTTCACTTGAGCATATGTTGACACTGACGGGAAGTATTTCAATTGAACCTGAGGCAATCCCACTGAATTTGAAAGTGGTTTTATTGGCTGAGCCTGAAATTTACTATGAAATACTCGAAGTAGAACCTGAGCTTGGCAGTGTCTTTAAAATCCGTGCCGACTTTACTGATACGTTGCAGCGTAATGAAGTAAATGAACAAGCCTATATGCAACTGATTGCAGACTATGTACAGGCCGACAAACTGCTTCCTTTCGATCGATCTGCACTTTCTGCACTTTTGACCGACTCTAGCCGTCAAGCCGAAGACCAAAGCTCCTTATCTCTACATGCCCTCACTTTGGGTGATTTGATTCGTGAGGCGCATCATCATGCCTTCCAATCAGGCGATAAGATGGTCTCGGATCAACACATTAATATGGCATTAGATCATCGTAAATATCGCTTAGGCTATTTACGTGAGCTCTATTGGCAGGATTTGTCACGTGGTACGCAGCTCATCGAAACGCGTGGACACCGCCTCGGTCAAATTAATGCGCTTTCGGTCATTCACTATGCAGATGTTGAATTTGGTTTGCCGTCACGTTTAACAGCCTCTGTGTATCAAGGCGGCGGCGATATTCTAGATATTGAGCGTAGTGTCGAGCTCGGTGGCTCTCTGCATGCGAAAGGTGTGCTTCTGATGTCATCGTTCTTAAAAGCACATTTCGGTCGTGAGCAAACCCTACACTTCTCTGCTGCGCTTGCCTTTGAACAAAGCTATGGTCAAGTCGATGGTGATAGCGCCACAGTTGCTGAACTCTCCGCTTTAATCTCTGCAATTAGTCAGCTACCGATTGATCAGTCTTGGGCGATTACTGGCTCAATGAACCAATTGGGTCAAGTTCAACCGATTGGTGGTGTCAATGCGAAAATTGAAGGTTTCTTTGATGCATGTAAACTTCAAGGTTTAACTGGTAAGCAAGGTGTGATTATTCCACGTCAAAACATGCAACATTTAATGTTACGTAAAGACGTGATTGAAGCGGTTTCAAATGGCCAGTTCCACATTCATGCTATAGATACGATTGATCAAGCGCTTGAACTACTTATGGCTCGACCAGTCGGCACTTTAGACAAAAAAGGACGCTATACCAAGAAGTCCATTTATGCGGCAGTGATGGATCAGCTAGATTATTGGCAAGCCATTGAAGATGGTGCTGAGTTTGAAGAAGAGCCGAAGAAAAAGAAAAAAAAGAAGAAGGACAAAAAAAAGGCAAAAGCTGAAAAAAAGACCGTTGCAACTGAAAATGCATCGGAACACACTTCTGAAGCCATAAGCACAGTAACTACAGCGGATTAACCCTTCCCCTCAAACAAAAAAAGCGCCTCAATGGCGCTTTTTTTCAACTGAAGATTAAGCTTCAGGTGCTGGACTATGCTGTTCAACTAAAGGTTGTAATTCACCTTTTTGGAACATGTCTAGAATAATGTCACTACCACCAATCAACTCACCGTTGATCCATAACTGTGGGAATGTAGGCCAGTTTGCAATTTGTGGTAACAAAGCACGAATATCTGGATTTTCAAGAATATTCACATAAGCAAACGGACGACCAATTTGACTAAGCGCTTCTACAGCACGTGCAGAAAAACCACATTGTGGAAACTGTGGGGTGCCTTTCATATAAAGAAGTACAGCGTGTTTTGCAATTTGGTCACGAATTAACGCTTCGGTATCGCGTGCTTGTTCAGTCATTGATCAATCCTCAACTAATCTAACCCGCATTATACCCAAAACGTAGAAAAACAGTATGCCTAAAGCAATATTTCGACTTTTATTTAGATTTAGGCTTTAAAACTACAAGCATAATTGCTTAATATTGGATTTCACTTACCCTCTAACAGATAAGAGTTAGTCATGAATAACATTACCCTTGCTCCTGTACAAACTGATCAACCCTCTCATTTGATGCCAGTATTTGGCCGTCAGCCGATCAGCTTTGTCCGAGGTCGAGGCTCTTATCTGTACACTGAAGATGGCACTGAATACTTTGATGCGTTAACGGGCATTGCAGTCTGTGGTTTAGGCCATGCACATCCTGTCATTGCAGAAGCGATTGCAGAACAAGCTTCAACGCTCATTCATACCAGTAACTTGTTTGAAGTGCCTTGGCAAACGGCTGCAGCACAAAAACTTGCTGAAGTTGCTGGCATGGAAGAAGTATTCTTTTCAAACAGTGGTGCAGAATCCAATGAAGGTGCAATCAAAATTGCTCGTAAATTTGGCTACATGCAAGGCATTGCCAATCCAAAAATCATTGTTGCAGAACACTCTTTCCATGGTCGTACCATGGCAACTTTATCGGCAACAGGCAACAAAAAAGTCCAAGAAGGCTTTGGCCCATTGGTTGAAGGTTTTATTCGTGTCCCATTCGGCGACATTGAAGCCATTGAAGAAGCTGCAATTCACCATCCAGACATTGTCGCAATCTTTGTCGAGCCAATTCAGGGCGAAGGTGGTGTCAACACTGCTCCGCAAGGCTTTAGCTATTTGGAAGAGATTCGTCAAATCTGCAATCAACACAACTGGCTGATGATGTTGGACGAAGTTCAAACAGGTAATGGTCGTACGGGCGAATACTTTGCCTACCAACACACCAACATCATTCCTGATGTACTTACCACTGCCAAAGGTTTAGGCAATGGCTTCCCCATTGGTGCGGTGATGACTCAAGGCCGTGGTGTAGGTGTGCTGACCGCGGGTAACCACGGTTCTACGTACAGTGGTTCAGCATTGGGTTCGCGTGTGGTATATACCATCATCGACATTATGCAAAAAGAAAACATTGTACAAAATGCAGCTGAACAAGGCGCTTACATCGTAGAACAACTGCGTAACCAACTTGCCGATCAAAATGTGGTTGTACGTGGCTTTGGTTTGATGATTGGTGTGGAGCTACCAAAAGCATGTGGTGACTTGGTCAACATCGCTCGTGATGAATACCACACCATTATTAACGTTACTGCGGGTTCTGTAGTACGTTTACTGCCGACCTTGAATATTACCAAAGATCAGGCGGATCAACTGATTGAACGTCTAGTGAAAATGATTAAAGCGTACTTGGCTTAAGCCAAAAAAGTCTGGTTCTAAAATTGCTTTTTGCATATTTCGGAACCAGACTTTTTGAAATGAATCGGCCAACTAAATATTAAAGTTTTGGATCACGCATTTGCACCAAATTTGCGTTGGTTTTAGTTAAGGTTTCCATCACTTTATTCATGACTGCTGGTACCAAGGCATCTGCCATTTGCGCAGCTTGTAAGCCTAACTTCTCACCTAAAGTCGGTTTCTTACGCGTTGAGATGACATAAACATCATGATCGGTCAGCAAATTAAGCAAATAAGCATCTGAAGTTTGTAACTGATCGACCAAATTCAAATCTAAAGCATCTTGCCCATACCAATGCTCACCCGTCGCCACTTTCTCAACATTGAGTTGTGGACGGTATTTTTCAACAAAGTGTTTAAACAGCACATGCGTCTGTTGTAACTCTTCTTCAAACTTCGCCTTACCTTCTGCTGTATTTTCACCAAACATCGTCACTGTACGTTTATATTGACCTGCTGTGTACAGTTCAAAATCGATATTGTGTTCTTTTAGCAGGCGATTAAAGTTAGGAACTTGCGCGACCACACCAATTGAACCGACAACCGCAAAAGGTGCAGCAATAATCTGATTGGCGATACATGCCATCATATAACCGCCACTCGCTGCAACTTTATCGACACAAATAGTGAGATTGAAACCTGCATCACGTAAACGCACCAATTGGGCAGCAGCCAAACCATATCCATGTACCATACCGCCTGGGCTTTCTAAACGCACCACAACGCGATCACGCCCTGCTTTGGCTGTCGCTAAAATCAAGGTGATTTCTTCACGTAAGCTTTCTACCGCTGTTGCCGCAGTATCACCTTTAAAATCTAGAATATAAACTTTTTGATTAGCCTTTTTACGGTGACGAGACTCTTTCGCTAACTGCTGAGTCAGTTGCAATAACTCCAATTTAGAGGCTGTAGTTTGCGCAATTTTTTTACGTTGTTCATTAATACGCGCATTTAAATGTGTAATTCGAATTTCAGCGGGAAGTTTCGGTAAATGAAATAACATAGAAATTATATTCTCTAAAATAATACGTCGGTATATGACCTAGATTAGGTCAATGGCATTTTTTTTCAATAGCCATTTTTTGTTTTATTCTGTAATGCGTTATCTTTCACATTTAATCATTTATAAGCTGAGTCAATCCCACAGACAGCACATCTTCGCATTTATTGTCCAATATAACCGCAATACACAATGCCCATTATCGTGGCTATTTCATCACCAAACCAAATGCTCGCGTATAAAAAACAGAGCACTTAGGCTCTGTTTTTTCAAATATTTCAAGTTGTGCGTATTAACCGAAACGACCTGTAATATAGGCTTCAGTTAACTGATGATCTGGCTGAGTGAAGACTTTCTCGGTTGAGTTCACTTCAATCAAGTCACCTAAATGGAAGTAAGCGGTACGGTCTGATACACGTGCAGCCTGCTGCATCGAGTGCGTCACAATTGCAATCGTATACTGCGTTGAAAGCTCAGAAATAAGCTCTTCCACTTTCGCTGTTGCAATCGGGTCAAGCGCTGAACATGGCTCATCCATCAGAATCACTTCTGGACTTACCGCAATGGTACGTGCAATACATAAACGCTGCTGCTGACCACCCGACAAGCCCGTGCCCGGTTGGTTTAAACGGTCTTTGACTTCGTCCCAAAGGCCCGCTTTACGTAAGCTGTTTTCTACAATTTCTTCTAAGTCATACTTATCACGCGCCAAACCATGCAGTTTAGGGCCATAAGCCACGTTATCAAAAATTGACTTTGGGAATGGGTTTGGTTTCTGAAATACCATACCTACTTGAGCGCGAAGCAGTACCACATCTAGGTTTGGGTCATAAATATCTTGATTATCCAACATCACTTTACCCGTCACACGACAGCTATCAATGGTGTCGTTCATACGGTTCAAAGTACGTAAGAAGGTCGATTTACCGCAGCCCGATGGCCCAATAAATGCAATCACTTCATTTTCGTAGATATTCAGATCAATCCCTTTAATCGCTTCAGCTTCGCCATAGTAAACATGTACATCTGAAGTGCTGAGTTTGACTTGTCCTTGTGCCTGATCTTTCTTAGCAGAAGTCTGTGTATCAAACTGCGACACAAAAGAAGTACCCTGCTGACCTGAGGTCGTATTCGGGTTTGTAAATTGAGTGTGTTCTTGATTCACTGTTTGATCCTGATCTAAGGAATTTTTAACAACGGTATTCATATTTTGCCCTCACTTACCAACGGACTTCAAATTTCTTACGTAACCAAATTGCAATACTGTTGAGTCCAATCATCATTGCAAGCAGAACAATAATCGCAGCCGCTGTACGTCCTTCGAAGAAGTTACGCAGCTCATTACCTTGCCACAAGAAAATCTGTACAGGTAAAGCACTCGATTGATCAAATGGAGTTGTAGGTACACTTGCAACAAATGCACTCATACCAATTAATAACAGTGGTGCAGTCTCACCTAATGCTTGTGCTACACCAATAATTGCACCCGTTAGAATCCCCGGTAGTGCAAGTGGTAAAACGTGATGAAATACAGTTTGTACACGTGAAGCACCTAACCCTAAAGCAGCCTGACGAATTGAAGGAGGTACAGCTTTCAACGATGCACGTGTCGTAATAATCACCGTTGGTAAAGTCATTAAGCTCAGTACCAAACCACCGACCAATGGCGCAGAAAGCGGTAAATGCATCCAGCCAATAAAAATCGCAGCACCGAGCAAACCAAAAACAATTGATGGTACAGCCGCAAGGTTGTTAATGTTGACTTCAATGACATCAGTGATCCAGTTCTTAGGTGCAAATTCTTCAAGATAAATTGCAGATGCCACACCAATTGGAATCGAAATAATGATCACGATCAGCATCATGAACAGCGACCCCATGAATGCCCCTGCTAAACCTGAAGTTGCAGGAGAACTACGCGAGTCTGGACTGACGAAGATGTTGGTATTGAAAGTATTTTCCATGACCCCTGAAGCTTTCATTTCATCGGCAAGTTGACGAACTTCTGGGCTCAACTGTTGCTGTTCATCAGGCAAACTACGGTCAATATTTCCTGCGAGCCACACATCAACGTTTGCATCGGCAAGTACTTTAATGTCTTCTTTTTTACCGACTAATGATGGATCTTTCATCACCATATCACGTAAGCGATACGCTTCAGAACTGGTGTACAAAGAAGCCAAATCATCGCGTTTAGAAGCAAGCGCTGGGTCTTTTGCAATCATGGCATTCACGATTAAAGCATCCCAATCCATCATGCCCATTTCAGTTTGCCAAGCAATAAAACGCTCTTCAAACTGTGCTGGAGATTCGCCTGCACGCTGTACAGGTTTTGCACCTGTCGTAATAATGGCAGGGTCAAAGTACACGGGTAAACTCATGCTACTTTGCCAAAAAGCAGGTAAGCCTTTCGATAAAATACTGCCAAAAAGTAGCGCGACGAAGAATAAACCTGCAATCACTGCCGAGAAACCAAAGAAACGAAAGGTTTTTTCTTTACGGTGACGTTTTGCCAATGAATTACTGATCGTTTGCTTACGCTTTTCTCGTAATTCTGCCGCAAGTTGTGGATCAAATACTTGATCTGCTGTGCTATTAGAAGTCGTCATTAGTCGTATTGCTCACGATATTTACGCACGATGTACAGTGCAACAATGTTCAAACCAAGCGTAATCACAAAGAGTGTCAGACCCAGTGCAAATGCCACCAAAGCTTGCGGGCTTGCAAAGTCAGTATCACCGGTCAATTGGTTTACGATGGTAATGGTCACAGTTGAAATGGCTTCAAGTGGATTGGCATGCAATAAAGGACTGTTCCCTGCTGCAAGTACCACAATCATGGTCTCACCGATGGCACGTGATGCTGCAAGCAAGAACGCGCCGATAATGCCCGGAAGTGCTGCTGGTATCACTACCTGACGAATGGTTTCAGACTTTGTCGCGCCTAAACCTAATGAACCATCACGTAATGAACGTGGTACCTGCGTGATAATGTCGTCAGACAGCGATGAAACGAAAGGAATAATCATGATACCCATGACGAAACCAGCAGTGAGTGCGCTGGTTGCGTTGATGTGTAAACCAACGGATTCACCAAGCATTTTAAAGAATGGGCCAATGATCATCAGTGCAAATACACCGTAAACAATGGTTGGAATCCCTGCGAGCACTTCAATGGTTGGTTTTGCCCATGAGCGGAAACCAGAAGATGCATATTCAGCAAGATAGATCGCGATCATTAAACCCACAGGGACTGCAACCAAGAGTGCAATACCACTGACCATTAAGGTGCCCCAAAGTAGCGGAAGCAAACCATAACTGCCATCTGCACTACCTGAAGTACTGAAGCCTGGGTTCCATTCTGTGCCGAAGAAAAAGTCGAGCGGACTCACGAAGTGGAAGAATCGCATCGCTTCGCTGAACATCGACATCACGATACCAATCGTGGTTAGAATCGCGACACCAGAACAGAGCGCAAGTGCAACATTAATGGTTTTCTCAACTTGGTTACGAGCGCGGAACTGAGTTGCAATGCGCTTTTTCGCAGCGACTAAACCTGCCAGTGCTGCACAAATCACCACTGCAATTTTTGCAAATGTACCAATGCTTTGAAACTTCGCCAGTTGCTCCGCAGCAGCAAGCTCATACGCGGCTGGTGTATCTGTTACACCAAAACCTGAGGCAATCGCTTCCACACGGTTGATCAACACATCTGTACTAGCAGCATCTAAGGTTGCAGCGACTTGTGCTGGCACGTGATTTAACACCACATGATTCAAAACATTTGGTTCAACAATATTCCAAACAATCAAAATTAAAAAAGCAGGGATACCACACCACAAAGCCACTAACGCACCGTAATACCCCGGACGTGAGTGTAATTTTGCAGAATTATTTCCCTTACCTGCTAAGTTACGGCTCTGACTTAAGCCCATTTGATAGGCTATGGCAATCAGTGCCAATAACACACCTATAAGTAGCAGATTCATGTATTCTCCACGGTTCTTTCAATTTTCATTATTTGAAAAAACTTAATCCTAGTAAAAAACGTCAAAGGTAGGACTTGCCTACCGTTGATTGTTTCTACGCTTAATTACTTAACCGCTTTGCCTGCTTTGAAGTTCGCAAGAACTGCTGCACGCTCTTTGTCTGACATTGAGATCAAACCAGCACGCTCAAGCTTAGAACCCTTACCTGATACTTTCTTGCTGATGAAGTATTCAGTGTATTCTTTTAAGCCTTTGATTGATTTCAAATGCTCACCCTTCACGTAGAAGAATAGTGGGCGAGAAACTGGGTATGAACCATTCAAAATCGTCTTTTCAGATGGTGCAACATTGTTCACTGTAGCTACGCGTAACTTGTCACGGTTTTGGTCGTAAAAACCTAAACCAAACACACCCACTGCGCTAGGCGACGTTTTTAAGCGCGCCAAAGTTTCAGTGTAGTCACCCGCAATCTCAATCACTTTGCCGTCTTTACGGAAAGTTGAACATGCTTTCTTTTGTGCATCTTTATCCATTGCTTTGATTGCTGCATAAGTTTCGCAGCCTGCATCAACCATTTTTTCTTGGAACACTTCACGTGTACCGTGGTTTGATGCTGGAATCACTAAAGTGATTGGTTCGTTTGGAAGGCTTTTGTCAATTTGGTTCCAACGTGTATAAGGGTTTGCAACCATTTTACCGTTAGATGGTAACTGCGCTGCTAAAGCTGCATAGACGTGCTGTGGGCGTAATTTGTAGGCTGCTTTGCTTGCATTTGAAGCGAACACAATACCGTCATAACCAATTTTGATTTCGATCACTTGGTTCACACCAGCTTTCTTACAAGCAGCTAATTCTGTATCTTTAATTTTACGAGATGCGTTTGCGATATCAATTGTGTTATCACCCACACCATTACAGAACTGTTTTAAGCCACCTGAAGAACCGCCAGAACCAACAACTGGTGCTTTAAATTGTGGGAAAGTATTGCCAAACTCTTCAGCAACAATACTTGCATATGGTAAAACTGTTGAAGAACCCGCAATTTGAATTGTGTCACGAGCTGCGTTTGCCGTGGTTGCTACAGCTGCCCCAGAAACTACTACTGCAAGTGCGATATGGTTTAAGCGCATATTTGTTATCTCACATATTAAACATTTTGGAGTACGCCACTTTTTTATTCAGTCTTGTACTTTTTTGGATAACTGCATTTTGATTTCAGAATATGACAAGCAAGTTACAGCATTGTGACACTTTCATGATGTTTATTTTTATTTGTCCATGATTCGTTACACTTTGTTCAATTTCACCCAGTTTAAACACCTCAAGAATTTTTCTTATTTTGATATAACACGAGTACGTAGTTCATTTTACACCAACTTTTTTTCAAACTTTTATAAGAAATAAAAACTTTTAAAATCAATGCATAAAATAAAAAAACTTCATCGGTTTTTTATTTCTTAAACATTTAATAGCCCTTCTAATCTATAAAACTTTGCGTATACCCATATGCAGAATCCATATAAATTTTCGCCATTTGTCAGAATTTCATAACCTATAAATGACAAATGAGTGGTGTCATATTTAGAAAATTGAGCGTCATTTAGGTCTTAATTTTTACCTTTTACCCCCCATTTATTTCTTAGAAAATAGCATACTCATCTTGAATACGAGAGCAAATCTATGACTTTTAGACTCAGACACCTTTCTGATTTTTAAAAATACTTCTCCAAATAATGGGTATTTCTGGGGGACAGCACTTTATCTTTTTTTCTAAGAGATAGCTCAATGAAGGAGATTTTGGGTTTCTCATCCCCTTACTGCCGCCTTAACCATTCATTTTTCGTAAGAAGCATGACAAGTCATGAATACGACATTTCTCATGACAGCTAGCCAAACACGTTTATTTGCCCCAATTTGCCGTGATTATGACAAGGACTTGCCTGTTGCGGAGGTCATGCCTTTAACTTGAAAATTCATGAAGGAAATCATTTGCCTGTTGAAAATCAAAAGCCCGAATATTTAGCTTTAGTCTTAAGCATTGAAGCTCATTTTCCTGAAAATTATAGTTCAAGCAGATATCGAAAACTACTTCATAGAAAAATAAAGCTTCTCCAACATAATTAAAATTAGAAACTTAGCCAGTGATGTTATATTCCTTAATCTTTAGAACACATAAAAAAAGGAGCTGATATCAGCTCCTTTTTTAACACAAACAATCGATTAAGCAATTGCAGGTGTATAGGTTCCATCTGCGATTGGACCTTTGATACGATCCGCTTCTGCAAGGACAAGACCAAGCAGGTTCTTCACGTTATCTAAAGTCGCAACTGGACTTAAAGTCGTCATTTTCAATGATTGATTTTGACCCACTTTAGTTACGCCAATATTCGCTTCACCACGTGCAAACAATTCATCTGCAACGTTTTGGTTTAAGGTATCAAGCAATTCTACTGGATAGCCTTCTGGAACCACACGGAACAATACAGATGCAAATTGTGGATCAACCAACATCTCTAAACCAGCAGTTGCATTGATATAATCAGCAACGTCACGAGTTAAAGTAACGCCGTGGTCAATCATAGAACCATACAGTTCTTCACCAAGCGCTTCAACAGTCATCCAAAGCTTCAACGCATCGAAACGACGTGTTGTTTGAAGTGACTTAGACACGAGGTTAGGCACGCCATGCTCTTCGTCATAAGCAGAGTTTAAATACTCAGCTTCATAGTGCATGAAACGATAGTTCGCTTCGTCTTTTAACAAGAACGCACCGCAAGAGATGGTTTGGAAGTAATGCTTATGGAAATCCAGCGTAATTGAGTCAGAAAGCTCAATACCATCCAACATATCACGATGATTGTTCGATAGGATTAAAGCACCACCCCATGCCGCATCGATGTGCATCCACGCGCCATATTTGTTGGTGATTTCACGAATTTGCTTCAGTGGATCAATTGCACCTGCATCGGTCGTACCTGCAGTTGCAACTACACATGCCACGATTTTACCTTCAGCTTGAAGGTGAGCCATGGTTTTTTCAAGTGCATCCACATCCATCTGCGCGTTCTCGTTCACAGGAACGGTTACGACTGATTGGAAGCCCATGCCCATCATCGCCATGTTCTTTTGCACAGAGAAGTGTGCATTTTCCGAGCAAATAACTTTGACGTTGCGCATCGCATCGCCCGGCACGCCATCACGCTGTACAGACCACGGATTACCGTTTTCATCTTTCCAGTTTTTCGCAATACATGCATCACGTGCAAGCAGTACACCCATCAAGTTTGATTGTGTACCACCAGAAGTGAACACACCAGCTTGACCTGCACCATAACCCACTTTTTGACGAAGCCAATCAATCAACTGAACTTCCATCAATGAACCTGCAGGACTTTGGTCCCACGAATCCATCGATTGGTTCGTTGCATTGATCAGCACTTCAGCAATTTGACTGGTCACCATAGTTGGGCAGTGCAAGTGCGCGAGCGAGTGCGGGTGATGGACTTTTAAGCTTTTGTTTAAGAAAAGCTCAACCATACGTTCAAGTGACTTTTGTACACCCAAACCTTCTTTAGAAGGATTAAATGCAATCGCACTGCGTAGCTCTTTAATGCTACCGCCCGTGTACATTTTGTCGTTTTGCAACCATGCTGCAACTGCTTTAGTCGCTTGGTCCATTGCTGACGAGTAGTCAGCAATAGATGCAGCATCATTGCAGAGTAACGCCTTACGGTGTTCTGCAAAATCAACCATGATTACGCGCCTCGAGTTGCAACAAGTGCTTCAGCAATTGCTTTCTTGAAGCGAGAAACCGCTTCAACACATTCATCATGAGTGATGATCAATGGGCAAAGTAAACGAATAACTGTGCCGTTACGACCGCCTTTTTCTAACAACAATTTGTTGTTAAAGCATGCCGCTTGAATCGCTGCTGCCAATTGACCATCTGCAGGTAAAGACCCCATATGATCCGCTGGTTTACGCTCATCAACAATTTCAACACCAATCATCAAACCACGACCACGCACGTTACCGATACATGGGAACTCTTGGGCAAGCTTTTTAAATTCAGCTTGTAAGAAATCACCACGTTCTTGTGCATTTTGCGCAAGGTTTTGTTCTTTGATGGTTTTGATTGTTGCAAGACCAGTACCCATTGCCAATTGGTTACCACGGAAAGTACCCGTGTGACCTGCTGGCTGCCAAGCATCAAACTTACGTTTAATACCTAACACAGCAAGCGGTAAGCTACCACCAACGGCTTTAGACATCACCACTACGTCAGGTTCAATACCCGCATGTTCAAATGCGAACATTTTTCCTGAACGTGCAAAGCCTGCTTGAACTTCGTCAAGAATCAACACAATGTTGTGTTTTTCAGTCACTTCGCGGATTTTTTTCAACCATTTGGTTGGCGCAGTTACCACACCGCCTTCACCTTGAATTGCTTCAAGAATGACAGCCGCTGGCTTGGTTACACCACTTTCAACATCTTCAATGAAGTTTTCAAAGAAATATGTCAAAGCATCCACACCCACTTCACCACCTAAACCAAGTGGGCAACGGTATTCATGCGGATACGGCATAAATTGAACGCCTGGCATTAAACCATTTACAGCATTTTTCGCAGACAGGTTACCTGTCATTGCAAGAGCGCCGTGCGTCATACCATGGTAACCACCAGAGAAACTAATCACTGTGCTACGACCGGTATACGTCTTCGCTAATTTAATTGCTGCTTCCGTGCCATCTGCACCAGATGGACCACAGAACTGTAGACAATACTCTTCCTTACCGCCTGGTAATTGTTCAAGTAATGCTTCAGTAAATGCATCTTTTAAAGGTGTCGTTAAATCCAAAGTATGTAAAGGAAGACCACTTGCAAGTGTATCTTGAATACTTTGAATTACCGCAGGATGATTATGGCCCAAAGCCAATGTTCCTGCCCCAGCTAAACAATCGAGGTACTCTGTACCTTCAACATCAGTAACCCAGCAGCCTAATGCTTTGGCTATCGCTAACGGTAATTTCCGTGGATAGCTACGAACATTGGATTCCATCTGACTTTGGCGAGTCAAATAGTATTCGTTAGTAGTATTAGTGGCAGGGTTTACAGAAGAAACGCTCATATCGAATTACCATCTCTGATATGGGTTGAAAGAAATAAGTCGGGTGACTTTTGGTCCTTTGACTCGGCGCTTTATAAATCTAGTCAGATAGCGTTTGGATACTTCATAACTAGGAGGCGGATGATACAGAAATTTTCAATAAAATAAACAGCTTTTGGATATTATCTGCCAGAAATTTACTAAAAAAATATATCATGCCAAACCATAGCTTAAATTATCCTCTTATAGTGTGACAACGTAAAGAAAAGCCGATGAATTTATTTATTTTTCAACTTCGCCACAAAATTTAAAAATACTCACCTTGGTCAAAAAATAAGTTTTTGAAATAAATCACTTTATCTAGGTTTTTCTGAAAAATATTTTGTACCTTTTTTTACAATCGAACCACAATATTTTCGTAAATTCACCACAAATTGGCTTTAAGCTTTTTACAAATGTTGCAAAACTCCTCCTAAATAAAAAAGGAATAAAAATGCGTCAATTCTTCATCCCAGCAATCGCTCTTAGCGCTTTATTTAGCTCAGCAGTTTTTGCTCAGCCTGAGAACCAATTGAACTACAATATTGTCAATGTTCAGGCAGAGGCAACACGCCAAGTATCCAACGATTTAATGAATGGAACGCTTTACATTGAACGTAGTAATAAACAACCTGCTGAACTCGCAACACAAATTACGCAGCTCATGAATCAAGCCACAGCTTTAGCACGTAAATACCCAAGCGTAAAAGTCGAAACGGGTTCTCAAACCACCTATCCTATTTACAACGATGACAACCAAAAGTTAAAAGAATGGCGTGGTCGTGCTGAAATTAATTTAGAAAGTACCGATTTTAAAGCAGCGAGTCAGTTGATTGGTGAGCTACAGCAAAACTTCCAAACCCAGTCAATCGGCTTTAGTGTATCTGACACACAACGGAAGAAAGTGGAAAATGAGCTGATTATTGAAGCATCGAAAAACTTTCAACAGCGTGCGCAATCGTTAGCGCAAGCATGGAGTAAGTCAGGTTATAACTTGGTTAACTTAAACATTAATACCAGCAACTACTACCCTCGCCCAGTCATGATGCGTGCAGAAAGTGCGAAATTTGCAGCAGCTGATGCACCAATGCAAGATGTTGCAGGTGGTGAATCTAAAATCACTGTGAATGCAAATGGTACTGTTCAACTTAAATAACAGATTTCATTCAAATTCATCTAAAAAGCCATCTTAAACATGGCTTTTTTATTGTGTGGTCCATTAAGAATACTTTAATTCGCCTATTAATTTTAGCGTTTTAATTGCAATAATTGATAATGGTTATTATTTGATTTTAACAAGGTTCAGCATATGATAGCCGCGCTATTTATTATGGATTGCGCACAAAAGAATGATTTCATCACGTCTTCATCTGCAGGATCGCAGATTATTCAAAGCCAAACAACTCAGTATTGCGATTGGGCTTTCTATGAGCTGCTTGACCTATGCACAAGCAGAAGAACTCACTGAAGCAACGAGCAACAATGTGCTTCCGACCATCAAACTTGAAGCACAAGGCAACTGGTTAGAAGATGCTAATGCAGAAAAAGTGCAAAAGCATGCAGGTGCTCGTACGATTATTAATCGCAATCGCTTAGATGAAGTTGCTGCGACTTCAATTAAAGATGCCCTGAAGCAAGTGCCTGGTGTTCAAGTCCAAGAAAATAATGGTACTGGTGGCAGTGATGTTTCACTCAATATTGGTGTTCGTGGTTTAGCCTCACGTTTATCTCCTCGTTCTACAGTACTGCTTGATGGTGTCCCGCTATCATTTGCACCTTATGGACAACCTCAGCTTTCACTAGCACCAGTATCATTAGGCAATATTGAATCTGTGGATGTGGTTCGTGGTGCAGGCTCTGTACGTTTTGGGCCGCAGAACGTAGGTGGTATCATTAACTTTGCAACTCGCGCTATTCCTCAAGAGTTTGCAGGTAATGTCAGCCTAACGACCGAATATGCTTCCGGTACAGATCAAATTAAATATAGCCCGAACCTATTTGTAGGCGGAACCTTAGATAATGGTTTAGGTCTTGCCTTACTGTATTCAGGTACAAAAGGTGATGGCTACCGTGAAGCCAATAATAAAACTGACATTGATGATGTCATGTTAAAAACGGCCTATCAAATTACGGATGCGGATGCGATTGCCTTAAACCTACATCACTATGAAGGTTATGGTGAAATGCCTGAAGGCTTAACTGCTGAAAAATATGCACAAAACCCTTATCAATCAAATAAGTCACGTAATTATTTCTCTGGCCGCCGCTCAGATGTCTCATTCCGCTATACACATCAAGATGAAAAAAATAACTTTGAATTGTTGACCTATTATATTGACTCATTTCGCACGAGCGACTTAGAGACAGATGTTAGTACAACGACTTCGCGTATGGACACCTCTCCACGCGACTACAAAGTTTTTGCCATTGAACCGCGTTGGTCTCGTGCATACCAATTAGGTAACTCAAATAGCGAATTCACTATCGGCTATCGTTATTTAGATGAAGATAGTTCTGAGTTCTCAGGTCGCTCATCTACATATGCATTGAATGCACCTGTGAGCGAAATTAAAGCACGTACCACGAGTGAAGGTGGCACTAAAGCACATGCGATTTATGCAGATAACCGCTTCGATTTAGGTAACTGGGTCATCACACCGGGACTACGTTTTGAATCAATTGAAACACATAACAATTTTACTGCCTATAACCAAGGAGTAGCAGTTAATACCGTTTCTCCAAAAATTGATTCAGATGAGTTTTTACCCAGCCTATCGGTCATGTATAAAGCGACAGACAATTGGAACATTTTTGCCAATGCGGGCGTTTCATTCGGCCCACAGCAATACAACCAATTGGCACGTTTAGAAGGTGGTGTTGCACAAAGTACAACTGATGGCTTGCATCCTGAAAAGTCCAATAACTATGAAATTGGGACGAAGTATTTAGGCAATGGACTAAATGCAGAATTAACCGCGTTTTATTTAGACTTCAAAAAAGAGTTAATTTTAGAACGTGATGCGCAGAACAATGGCATTTGGACAGACTTAGGAGCAACCAGCCACAAAGGTGTAGAACTTGGTCTAGCTTATGACTTTGCTTATTTGAGCGATGCACTAGAGGGCTTAAAACTCTATAGCAACTACACCTTCACCAAAGCTGTGGCGGAAGCAGGCGACTTTGAAGACAAAGACCTTCCTTTCTACTCACGACACACAGCAAATGTTGGTTTAGGCTATAAAGTGAATCAATGGAGCGTCAATGCAGATATGTTTGCGCAATCTAAGCAGCATTCTCCAGGTTCGGGTGATACCTATCAAACCGACGAATCGGCTGATGGAAAATTAGGTGATATTCCAGGTTACTCTACCTTTGCGGTGCGTACAGCCTATGACTTTGGTGAGCAATTCCACGGTTTAAAAATCGCGGGTGGCGTTAAAAACGTGTTTGATAAACAATATTTCACACGTTCTACTGACTCAACAGGCGGAAAATATGTAGGGCAACCACGTACCTTCTACCTTCAAACGTCATTTGATTTCTAAAACTGAAAGCCAAATAGTTCAACCACATTGAACTGGTAAAAAAGACTACATTTTTGTGGTCTTTTTTATTTTAACAATATGACAAAATTATGACTCTCTTCCGTACTTGATAAACATAATCCACTTTCATGACTCTTTCAGAACTTAATTTATCGCTTTTTTCATGGATTAATGCTTCTCCTGAAGCCACTAATACTAGTATTCATTTTGCCATTTTCATCGCCAATGACCTGCTCTATTGTATGATTTTACTGTTTGCTTGGTTTTGGCTACGTGGTAACTATGACACTAAAAAACAGATATTGAAGGCGTTTATCTTTACCAGTATCGCCATTTTGATCAGCCAATGTATTTCTCATGTGTATTATCACCCACGGCCTTTCGTCATGGAGGTCGGACGCACTCTCATTTACCATGCACCCAATGGCTCTTTCCCGAGTGACCATATGCTGATTTTTAGCAGTATCGCTTTTTCTTATCTCTTCTCTGCACAGCGTAAACTGGGAATTTTTCTCTTGATCATGGCTTGGCTGGTTGCATGGTCACGTGTCTATCTTGGTGTGCACTTCCCTTTAGATATGCTCGGGGCTTTTCTATTGGCTTTTGCCTTAAACTTCTTTGGATTAAAGCTTTGGAATCTCTATAAAGATACAATCATGCAATGGGCACTCACCCTTCACTTTTACTTATTTAAGCCACTTATTCAAAAAGGCTATATCAAATAACTTTTTCTTTAAAACAAAAAATCCCACTCGAAAGCGGGATTTTTTTAATGCGTTTAAATCAGTAGATCGCCATGTGGTTGCGATGAATCATCTCAAGTGAACGTGCTTCACCTAGGACTTGGTGAACTTTATCTGACGCCAAGCCCTTTACTAGCTCCGCAGAACGCGAACTAAAGTTGACACGTCCGACCGCAACACGGCCACCTTGGATATCAACACATTCAACCACGTCACCGCGTTCAAAATGCCCTTCCACAGCTTTCACGCCAACCGGAAGTAAACTACGATGATTATCTTTTATGGCTTTGACAGCACCATCATCCAACACTAAACGACCAGCAGTTTGTAAGTGAGCTGCTAACCACTGTTGATGAGCGGTAATGCGGTCATTGTCTGTAATAAACAATGTTCCAAGCATTTCACCATCCATCAAACGTTCAAGCACATTGTCACTTTCACCACTGGCAATCAGCGTTGGACAGCCTGACTTTGCAGCCAAGCGTGCAGCACGGACTTTGGTCAACATACCACCACGACCAAACTTACCACCACCGCCTGCCATATCAAACAAGCTTTCATCTAAAGCACGCACAGTATGGAACAGTTTAGCGTTTGGATTTGAACGTGGGTCTGAGTCAAACATCCCCTGCTGATCAGTCAAAATAATTAACAAATCAGCATGGACTTGACCTGCAACCATCGCAGCCAGCGTGTCATTGTCACCAAAGCGAATTTCATCGGTCGAAACCGTGTCATTCTCGTTGATTACAGGAATCACATGCCATTCAATCAAGTTCTGTAATGCGTCACATGAGTTCAAATAACGACGACGGTCTGCTAAGTCATCATGGGTTAATAACACTTGCGCAGTCTGAATGTGATGTTTTTCAAGCACACTCGACCACGTATGAATAAGGCCCATCTGACCAATGGCAGCACACGCCTGAAGACTGGGTAGATCGGTGGGTCGGCTGTCTAGCTTCATACGAACCATACCTTCAGCCACAGCTCCTGACGACACCAGAATAATCTCATGTCCTGCATTGTGTAGATCTGCAATTTGTTTCGCCCAATGCGAAATTGCATCTATATCTAAACCTTGCCCATTTGCTGTGAGTAAAGATGATCCGATTTTAACAACGATTCGTTTACAAGCTTCGAGCTTACGTTGCCCATCTACCACTTCTATCATCTTGTCCTCAGTTACTCATTACGAGCTTAACGTACGTAAAACACTTCCATTTCGCCGTCATCTTCATCATCGTCTTCATCATCATCAGCCAACAGGCCTGCAAGACGTTGTTGGCGACGCATTTCACGATATGCTTCTTTAGCGGCAATCGTTTGTTCGCGTGTTTCAGCTTCAAGCTGCTCACGGAATGCTTTCACTTCTGCTGCATAGTCAGGATCTTCAAGCTCACGTTCACGTTGTTGCTCAATTTGATCCATCAGGTAATACACAACTGGTTTTGTCCCTTCAGACATCAAACCTGAAGTTTTAAATACAGGGCCATCCCACTGCATTTCATCTAAGATATGCTGACACCATTCATCACGCGTATCGTCTGCAAGTTGGTCAACTTTGTTTAACACTAGAACGATAGGTAACTTTGAAAGTGTCGGAGAGAATTTCTCTAATTCACCCAAGATCGCTTTTGCATTGTATGCAGGATCAGAACCATCAATCGGCTGAACATCCACAATGTGAAGCAAAATACGCGTACGCGCCAAGTGCTTTAAGAAACGAATACCAAGACCCGCACCTTCAGAAGCCCCTTCAATCAAGCCAGGAATATCCGCCATAACAAATGAACGGTGACTGTCTGCATCGACCACACCAAGGTTTGGAACCATCGTAGTAAATGGATAGTCTGCAACCTTAGGTTTTGCTGCTGATACGGCACGAATAAACGTCGATTTTCCTGCGTTTGGCATACCCAGTAAGCCGACATCGGCCAGTACTTTTAGCTCTAAACGAATTTCACGAAATTCGCCTTTAAAACCATGGGTACACTTACGTGGCGAACGGTTCGTCGATGATTTGAAGTGTGTATTACCCAAACCACCATCACCACCCGCTGCGACAAGCACACGCTGACCACTTTCAACCAAGTCGCCAATAATGTCACCTGAGTCAGTATCAACAATGGTTGTACCTACAGGAACCTTTAATACCGTGTCTTCACCACCACGGCCTGCGCAGTTCGCACCACGACCATTTTTAGCTCGCTCCGCACGGAAGCGGCGAGTATAACGGAAATCTACAAGGGTACTGGTATTATCATCAGCTTCGATAAATACGCTACCACCACGACCACCATCACCACCGTCTGGACCACCAAAAGGTACGAATTTTTCACGGCGAAAACTGGCTACGCCATTGCCACCGTCGCCAGCCTCTACGGTAATGACTGCTTCATCAACAAAGCGCATGCTGCCAATCCTCTAAATACTTTAAAACCGCATATTCTGCCATATTTTACAAAATTTCTCGAATAGAATTATTCAGCGAAACATGAAATTTAGTCACAAAAATACCAAAATCTAAATTTTTGACACTTTTCACCTGATTTTCTTCATTTTTTAATTTAAATCTGCTGACCATTTAGTCGTTAGATCGCTCTTGGACTCATTTTATTCAATCCTACTCAACTTTTACTCCAAGAAGGATTTTCTCATCAAAATAGCGCACTAAAAGAGGAGATTGTTTAATAACAAGGCCTTTTCACAGCCTGAAATTTGAATCAGCTCTAATCCACTTCCGCACTCCTGAGGGATTCACTCTTAAAGCGCAATTAAGGGTTACCACAACCAATCCATAATACTTGTCATCTTTTATTTTAAAGCTGCCACTCGTTCTTTACTTTCTAGAATTTCAGGCAAACTTTTTTCAATCCAACCAATCAAATACATGGTTTTCTCAGCAGCTTGTGAACCCAAGATGGTCAATTGATATTCCACTTTGGGCGGTACCACGGGATAGACCGTCCGTAGAATAAAGCCATCATGTTCAAGCGTTTTGAGCGTCTGAGAAAGCATTTTCTCACTCACGCCCTCTATACGCTGCTTGAGTTCACTAAAACGATGTACGCCATCACTTAAACAACGCAACACCAGTACCGACCATTTACTCGTAAGATGCTCCAAAATTTCACGAGACGGACACTCTGTGGATAAAACTTGACCTAACAATTTGCTTGTCGCATAGGTGTGCATCATTTCTCTCCATTTGGTTTATTACTTACTTTTTGGTACGTACTTACATTTAGTAAGTTACCAGATTAAGATACAACCATCAAGTATAGAAAACAATCAACATAGGTGAATTATGAAAATTGCAATCACAGGCGCAACAGGCCAACTCGGTAACCTCGTTATAGAGCAACTCTTGCAGTTGACTGCGGCCCAGAATATTGTTGCGCTAGTTCGTAATGTAGATAAAGCTGAACATTTCAAAGCGCAAAGTATTGAGCTGCGTGAGTTTGATTATGACCGCCCTGAAACATTAGTTCCTGCTCTATCAGGAATAGATAAGTTATTACTGATTTCAGCCAATGAAATCGGTCGCCGCACACCTCAACACCAAGCAGTGATTGATGCTGCGAAAGTGGCCGGCATCCCTTATCTTGCTTATACCAGCTTACTACGTGCAGACACATCCCCACTCGGCTTAGCTCAAGAACACCGTGAAACCGAAAAACTGATTCAAGACAGTGGAATCACTTATACCTTCTTAAGAAATAACTGGTATAGCGAAAACTACCTTGCAAGTGTTGCTCACACCATTGAAATTGGGACGCTTTTTGGCGCAGCTCAAGATGGCCGAATTAGCTCAGCATCACGTATAGATTATGCTGAAGCTGCAGCCAAAGTCTTAACTTCAATAGGTCATGAGAATAAGACCTATGAGCTAGCAGGTTCAGAAAGTTTTAGACTCTCAGACCTTGCAACTTTAATTGGCCAAGCGGCAAATAAAGACATTATTTATCAAAACCTAAGTGCAGAAGAATACACGCAAGGCTTAACTCAAGCAGGCTTACCTGCTGGCTTAGTTGATGTAATCGTTGATGCAGACATCCAAAGCATTCAAGGTGCGATGTACAGCAACAGTAAAGACTTAGAACAATTGATTGGACATAAGACCACCAGTATTCAAGATGTAATCAAAGCCGCACTTTAAGCCAATCATTTAATCTTCACATTCAAACACCACCAATGATTGGTGGTGTTTTTTTATGGATGAATGTTCTTCACAGGTAGTGTCATATTCATCTCCAAATTCGCAGTCGTACTCGGTTCCGTGTTATACATGGTCGCATTGAAGCTTGCTATTTTTCGCATAGTCATTGGGTCATTCAAATTTAACTGTGGTGCAAACTGATGTAACACATGCAGATGCACTTGCTCATCAAACTCAAAATAGACCAAGCCATTAAACATAATTTTGATCGGGACCTGATAGTCTTGCTTTAAATGAAATGGTACAGCCAGCTTAATCGGAATATCTAAAGTGAGTGGAAACTTAGGCAACAGTTTATTCTGATAAATTAGGTCTGTAGTTGTCTCCAACGGCATATTTTGATCAATGAGTACCTCGGTTTGATAATCAACAGATACTGAAACGGGTACTTCTACTTCAAACTCTAAATTTGCCAAATATTTCCCAGTCAAAGGCAGATTGATTTTCTGATCGATTTTCAGTTGCGTATCTAAAGTCCCAACGGATTGGGTTTCTAAATAATTACCCACTTGGATTTTTGTCGGTAAGGAGTCTGATAGTTGAATTTGGGCTTCACTCGCAGACACTTGCATACTGGCTTGAATATTCAGGTACAACCAAAACAGCGCACCCACTAAAATTACAACGCACACAAAACTCAATACAAGCCGCTTCGCAGACTGGAATATCCACATACTCCCTCCTATGGCTTCACGTGTTCTTGAGGTTGAGGTTTTGCACGCAGTAATTGCAAGCTATTGAGTGGAATTTTCAACTCACCCTGCTTGATTTCAATTGGCAATGTATTTTGCACATCCACCGATGCTTTCAATGCCGTTTTAATTGGAACGTTTAAATACCCCTGTATTGGAATATTGGTTTTAACTACTGTATTGACTGGAATATGTAGGTTTTCTTTCAGTACGGTTTTTACAGGCGCATCAAATTTGAGGTGTACTTGCTGTTCAAGTGGCACATCGATATGAATCGGCACATCCAACTGAATTGGAATATTTCCTTTTAAAGGCAAAGTCACATTTCGCCCCATGACTTTCACTTGTACCTTGGTATCCACAGGCATGTTCTGATTAATTTTCAAGGTTTGACGCACTGGAATGGTGGTTTTAATCGGAACCTGATTATCAAAATATACCCGTGGAGTCAGCGTTTGGGTCAGGGGAATATTCAGATTTTCACGAATCGGAATTTCTGCATTAACGCGTCCTGTGACATCCACATCTAAGGCATCATGAATTTTAACCTCGGCTTGTAAAGGCTCTTGCAGATCAATACTGACTTTTTGATTTTCTAAGGGAATATAAATATTAAAGTGTTTAAACGTCCAAATAGCGATAAGCACACCGCATACAGATGCCAACACAATGAATGCCAATCCACTTAGCACATGCTTCACTTGCAAATTCAAATTCCTTTTGTTTTATTTTCTTTTATCTGACAAATATCATCCTTTTGTCAGCTTAGAAAGTCTAAGGGGGCGGTATACCAACCAGACTCTATAATTTTTTATCGTCCTATTTTACACAGTACATTTTGATTATTCTAAGTAAATTAGTAGGGATTAAACATTGGCAACTCTTAGCACTCAAGCCAATACTTATGTCACCCCAATGCACCTAACCTGCTTTAACACATACAACAGCGCAAAAAAAAGAGCCCCAATTGAGGCTCTTTTTAATCGCTATTACAAATTATGCATTTGTTTCAGCTGGAATTTTTGGATAGCTTACGCCGCCCATTTGCTCTGCAATACGTAAAACTTGGCAGCTATAACCAACTTCGTTATCGTACCAAACATATGCAGTTAAACGGTTACCTGAAGTAATAGTTGCTTGTGCATCAAATACACCCGCAGTACGTGAACCGATAAAGTCAGATGATACAACTTCAGTCGAGTTGGTATAACCGATCTGACCTTGAAGGCTAGAGCTGATTGAAATTTTACGAATGTATTCGTTCACTTCATCACGATCAACTTCTTTATCTAAAGTTAAGTTCAAAATCGCAAGTGAAACGTTTGGTGTTGGAACACGTACAGAGTTACCTGTCAGTTTACCTTGAAGTGCTGGAAGTGCTTTAGCAACCGCTTTAGCCGCACCTGTTTCGGTAATCACCATGTTCAACGTTGCAGCACGACCACGACGGTCTGCTTTATGGTAGTTGTCGATTAAGTTTTGGTCGTTTGTGAACGAGTGAACTGTTTCAACGTGACCATTCAACACTGTGTATTTGTCATGCAATACTTTAAGTGTTGGTGTAATCGCATTCGTTGTACAGCTTGCAGCAGAGATAATTGTATCTTCATCAAGAATGTCAGCTTGGTTCACACCAAACACCACGTTCTTCATGTCGCCTTTACCTGGTGCAGTCAAGATCACACGTGCAGCGCCTGGGCACTTAAGGTGTTGAGCAAGACCTTCAGCATCACGCCATTTACCCGTGTTGTCGATCACTAATGCATTGCTAATACCATAATCGGTATAATCAACTTCAGTTGGGTTCGACGCATAAATGACTTTAATGAATTGACCGTTTGCAATGATTGCTTCGTTTTCTTCATCAACAGAAATCGTACCAGAGAATGGACCATGGATTGAGTCACGGCGTAATAAAGACGCACGTTTTTCCAAATCGCCATCAGATGACTTACGAACCACAATCGCTTTTAGGTTCAAACCACGGCCAAGACCAGACTGACCAATCATTAAACGTGCAAGAATACGACCGATACGACCAAAACCGTAAAGAACAACGTCACGACCTTCTACTGAAGTTGCACGACCTTCTACAGATTTAACAGCTGCTGCAACAAATGCATCAACATCGCCACCTTGCTCTTTAAATGCAACGGCTAATTTGCCTAGATCAATTTCAGCAGTACCGATATTTTCAATTTTAGCCAACGCTTCAAGAATTGGGAACGTGTGTACAACTGAAAGCTCAACGTCCATCATACGAGTGAAACGGTGCGCTTTTAAAATTTGGATAACTGAACGGTTAACTAAAGAACGTCCAAACACTGAAACCACAATATTTTTTTCACGGTAAAGCTGACCGATCAAAGCGATCATTTGTTCCGCGATTTCTTCACGGTTTTTCCAGCGACCTTGGTGTTCTGCGTGTAGGGCGATGATAGTCTCTTTGCTCACAGATACGTCCTCTAATTAATTTAATCTAAGCGTAAATTTTAAAACCCAACAATTGTAAAGGATTTAGCGCCAAGTTTGAATCGAAAGCTGTAAATGCATGATGTTTTTTGTCGTATATCCATTATTAATTTAAGAAATGATTGCATTTAGTCTTATGATTTTGCAGTATAAAAATTAAAAAAATATTTTTTTAGATAAAAAATAAACAGTTACACAAATGATGTTTTATCAAACAGTCAACTATTTTTAAAGGGCAAGAAACAAATAAGAAACATGCTTATTGCCCAAATTCCAGCGCAATGACAGCTCCGAACATCATCAAATTAGTCTGAATGGTGCTGTTTTTCAAAATTCTTAATATTTCGTTCGAGCTGTTTTTTATTTTGTTGCTGTTTATATAAATGCAACACACCTTCAATAATAAGCAATAAGACTGCGAACCAAATTGGAATATAGGTAAACCACTCACCTGCCTCTATACGTTCACCCATGGCAACTGATGCTCCTGCCAGTAAAACAGGCTCCAAATAACTCAGCAAACCAAAGATCACAAAAGGTAAATAACGACTCGCAAGTATATAACTTCCAAGTCCCATCGCACTTAAGAATCCCAACCCAATGACCGCCAAAATCAGATGTGGAAACTGTTGTATCAAAGCCAAACTATCGCTATGCACAAAGCCTAAATAAAACGCGACAGGTAAAATTAAAAACAGATCCCACCAGAAGCCACCCAAATGATCCGTCTTACAAACACGGCGCAGGAAGAAATACAAAGGATAAGCCAAAGCGATATAAACCGTTTCCCATGCCATGCTACCAATACGCCAAATTTCATGTCCTACCCCAAGCACAGCAAGGACTACCGCAGCCATTTGCCAGCGGGATAGTTTTTCCTTGTAAAGGATGCAACCAACCAACACCATGACCAAAGGCAGTAAAAAATAGCCGAGCGACACCTGTAGGCCGCGACCATTCATGGGCCCCCATAAAAATAGCCACAACTGCGTGGTACATAAAACCGAACTAAACAATAACCAAGCAAACATCCAAGGTTGTTTAAAGATACGCTTAAACAACTCCGAAATGAGTTTTAAATCACCACTCCACCACATAAATGCGGTTAAAAAGGGTAAGGTCGAAAGCATACGCCAAGCAAAAGTTTGCTCACTATCTAAGGGCTTTAAAAAAAAGGTATAAAAATACAAAACTCCAAAAGTGACGGATGCTAAAACCGATAGTGCAACACCTTTATACATCCTTCACTCCACATTGATTTACACGATTTTTTGATAGGTAGCAATTATAAAGCGTTCGACTATATAAAGCTTTATTATTCAAGTTTTAAAATACGTATATGAAACTAAAAAAGCCATGCTTCAGCATGGCTTTCAAGGCTTAATAGATTTTACTTTTGCAATTGTTTGGTATGAATCAAATCATTCAAATCATAACCCACTGACTTTGCATATTCTAAGTATTCATTAATGACCTTTTGGTCTGGTTGTGGCGAGCGAGAAAGCACCCACATATATTTACGGCGTGGCTCACCCACTAAAACTGTTTGATAGTCATCATCAATTTTTAAAATCCAATAATCCCCGCGTGCCACAGGTAACCAACGCACCGCCTCCGGTAAAAAACTCACTTTCAACTTACTATTAAAAGGTGGGTTTTGTACAAATGCTTCACCTATAGACTGCATCAGCTTACCATCTTGAGCATAACAGCGGTTATCTACTGTCACATTGCCATTTTCATTCAGGGTATAGGTAGCCGAGACATTACTTCCACATTTATTTTGGAAGTACATGGGCTTACGTGCAATTTCGTACCAAACACCCAAATAACGGTCTAATTCAACCTTATCTACCACGGCTAAGGGTTTGCTCTGGGCATAAGCCATGGTTGCCATGCCTAACCCGACTAAAACAGCACCACCTACAGCAATTTTGGCAAGCGTAAAACCCGCCTTTGGAAGATTTGCAGACATAAACTGTACCTTTAATATTTCAGAATTTATGATCTAAAAATAAACATCTCTTTAAAAAATAATGCTTTCTGCCCAAATTACTGTAGCGTTATGTAAATGCAACTTAGGTTAGAAGTTGTGCTTTTAAGCGCAAAATTTCATCTCGCAGACGCGCAGCTTGCTCAAATTGTAACTCTTTAGAAGCTTTGAGCATTTCTTTTTCCAACTTGCTTAAATGCTTGGCAAGAAGTTTCGGATCGGACAGCAAGTGCTGCTCATCTGCACTGAGCGTTTGATGTTGATCTGTGATACCACTTTCAACTTGATCATCTGTCAGCACTTCGCCTGTATCAATATCCTTTTTATTTTGTCTGATGGTGCTACGCGGAATAATGCCATGCAGCTCATTAAAGGCCATTTGTTTTTCACGACGACGGGCTGTTTCATCGATGGCTTTTTGCATCGAATCGGTAATCCGATCACCATATAAAATCGCTTTGCCTTTTACATTACGCGCTGCACGCCCAATGGTTTGAATCAAAGAGCGCTCAGAACGTAAGAAACCCTCTTTGTCTGCATCCAAGATAGCCACTAAAGACACTTCAGGCATGTCCAAGCCTTCACGTAGTAAGTTGATCCCGACGAGAACATCGTAGACACCCGAACGTAAGTCATGAATAATCTTCACCCGCTCAACAGTGTCAATATCTGAGTGCAGATAAGCAACTTTGACCCCATACTCTTTCAAATACGAGCTTAAATCCTCTGCCATACGTTTGGTTAAGGTGGTAACCAAGACACGCTCGTCTAAATCTTTACGGATATTGATCTCAGACAACACATCATCAACTTGAGTCAATACCGGACGTACTTCAATTTCGGGGTCAATCAACCCTGTAGGACGAACCACCTGCTCAGCTATTTGCTCGGCTTTTTCAATCTCGTATTTGGCTGGTGTAGCACTGACATAAATCGTTGCTGGCGTAATCCGCTCCCATTCTTCAAACTGCATTGGGCGGTTATCTAGCGCACTAGGAAGACGGAAACCATAATTCACCAAGTTTTCTTTACGCGAACGGTCACCTTTATACATCGCGCCAATTTGCGGCACAGTCACGTGTGACTCATCAATAATTAGTAAGGCATCGTCAGGAACATAATCAAATAAGGTTGGCGGCGCTTCGCCCGCAGGACGACCGGATAAATGACGTGAATAGTTTTCAATACCGTTGGTATAGCCCAACTGCTGCATCATTTCTAAATCATAACGGGTACGTTGTTCAATTCGCTGTGCTTCAAGCAATTTGTCATGTGCACGAAAGAAACCTAAACGCTCTTTTAACTCTTCACGAATCGTGCCGATGGCACGCTCTAGATTATCTTTCGGTGTTACATAGTGACTTTTTGGGTAAATGGTTACACGCGGAACTTTACGTACCAGTTTGCCTGTCAGTGGATCGAACCAACGAATCGAATCGACTTCATCATCAAACAACTCGATTCGAATCGCATGCTGATCCGATTCGGCAGGGAAAATATCGATAATTTCCCCACGAATACGATAGGTACCACGTAAAAACTCAAGCTCATTACGGCTATATTGCATTTCCACCAAACGACGAATGATGTCATCACGTGCGATACGATCGCCCTGTACAATATGTAGCAACATGCTCATATAAGCATTAGGGTCACCCAAACCATAAATAGCAGAAACTGAAGCAACAATAATTGCATCTCGACGCTCTAAGAGCGAACGCGTCGCGGATAAACGCATTTGGTCAATGTGGTCATTGATCGCTGAATCTTTTTCAATAAATGTATCTGAAGATGGCACATAGGCTTCAGGTTGGTAATAGTCATAATAACTGACAAAATATTCGACGGCATTGTTCGGAAAGAAAGATTTGAACTCACCATAAAGCTGTGCGGCTAAGGTTTTATTATGCGCCATGACAATGGTCGGACGTTGCGTCCGCGCAATCACGTTGGCCATGGTATAGGTTTTACCAGAACCCGTAACCCCAAGTAACAACTGGTCGTGATAGCCCTTTTCTATTCCAGCAACAAGCTTTTCGATGGCTTGCGGCTGATCACCTGCGGGTTGGTAATTGGTGACTAAATCAAAAGGTTGTTTCTCACTCACAGACATATCCCAAGATTTGCTTCTTCAACCGACTATTTTAACAGATTCAATCCCGAGCAATTCTTGCTTTTAGATTTTTAATGTAATTTACTGAAAATATTACAAAGATTTTTCACTTGACCCCCCCGTATTTCAAGGGCAACATGAAGTGAAGAAGAGCGAAAAATCAGAGCCTATGACATACCAATATCATGACGAAAGCATCGTCAAAAACCTAGATGAACATACCGTATTTGTGTTTGGTAGTAACATGGCAGGTCAACATGCGGATGGCGCTGCCCGAACTGCACTTGAGCACTTTGGCGCAATAAAAGGCGTCGGACGTGGTTGGTCAGGGCAAAGTTATGCCATTCCCACTATGAACGAACACTTACAACAAATGCCGCTTTCGCAAATTCAACACTATATTGATGACTTTAAAATCTATACCAAAAATCATCCTAAAATGACTTACTTTCTAACCTCTATTGGCTGCGGTATTGCGGGGTATAAAGTTGAAGAAATTGCTCCCATGTTTAAAGGCATTTCTCATAATGTTATCTTTCCTGCATCATTTCGCCCATTTGTGGAAAGAACACTGCCACGTCTGAGCAAAAAGTTTTTGCACACCATTTTTAACGATGCTGTGATTTTCAGTACCCAAAATGATGACATGCTGATTCAGCATTTGGCCTTAACCGATAATGAAAAAAGCTTAGCCAAAATTATCCTCAACACGCGTATGTATCCAACCGACAGTAATGGTCGTGATCGTGTTTTTGAAATTGAAGATATTTTACATGCGCTGTCAGGGAAAATATTTGATTTTGAGACCAACGCGGAGGGGCGCATGCTTTTTGGTGGTGCCATTCTAGCGCTGTTGGAACTTTATAATATCAATGAACAAGACTTCATTGAGGTTTGGCAAGGCACACGAGAAATCGCACCACCGAAGCCCGAACATCGTGCGCGGAAAGCCTTACGTTAAGCCCCAATCTTTTCAAAAAGCCAATCCATCAGATTGGCTTTTTTAATTGAAAATAATAGAATTATTAGAATCTCCCCTATTCCCCAATCGCCTACTACTACAACAAATGTGACGATACTGTTTCCGCTTTTCTCTTTTAGACCTTTAAAAGTTCACTTACACTCTGGATCATAATGATACTTTTCAAAAAACTTAAATAAATCATGAGAACAAATAGACAGCTCGAAGCCCTCAAATCCAAGAGAAACAAGCATGCTCTTTTCAGTATGGCTATTGCCGTTGTCATGCTGATTGCATTTTATCAACTGCCTCAGTTTCAAGATTTTAATTTTATAAATCTATCCCCAGTCTACTTTATCTTCATTGTATGCTTATCCTTCCTCAAAAAGACAAAGAACGAACAACCAAAAAAGAACAACCTCCTCTTAAATATTTTATTCATGACGGCACCCTTCTTCATCATTAATGTTTTTGCACTTTCCAGTCTCAGCAAATTTACTGACTATTCGGCTGTACGTATTGCAAAACATATACCTAACCCACAACACATCGAGGGCCAAATTCGGTTAAATAGCTACACTGTGGGCTCTGGGCGTAATAAATCACACTATGAAGATATTGTATTAAATGAAGCTTCTCAGCAGCAACCACTAAGACTGGTTTGTAATTTCATGGACCGCTTTAAAAGCTGCCCGCTATTAGAAGACCTTCAACAACAAAAGGTTAGTATCCGTTATTACACAGACAACCGTCAGTTTATCTACCCAGAAGTTTTAGTGTTATCGGTCACAGCAGACAACACAACCATCAGCAGCCAAGACTTCATGCAGATCTATCAACAACAACGAAAGAATTTTTTGATTTATTTATTCTTCATGGTATTGATTCCAAACCTGTTGGTGATCAATTTATTTTGGCGCGACCATCAATATCAACAATCACAAACTTTTCGCTATCGACCTCAAAGCATTTAGCGCTTATCGCTATCAGCATAAACGCTCTTTAAGCTCCAAAACCATTGGAGCTTATGCACTTTCTATGCGCAATCAATATGCATTTTTTGACTAAATCCCCCATAAACTCACATAAATTTTAAAAATAACTTTTTTTATCACATTATTTTAAAAAGTTTTTTTAGCGCTTATACTGCTTTAAATTCCAACATAAAAACGAGATATAAATGCAATTATTGGACTCTCCTATTTTTGAATTATCTCCCATTGCCATGTGGTTAGAAGACTTTAGCGAAGTACAAAAACAATTCGATCTTTGGCGGAGTGAAGGTGTTGAAGATATTGCGTCTTTTCTGTTGGAAGACAAATCACGTATTTTAAGTTGTGCGCATAAAATTAAAGTCCTGCATGTCAACCCGCAAACCTTAAAACAATTTGAAGCCCAAAGTTTTGAAGACTTAACCGCAAACCTTGCGCAAATTTTTAAAGCAGATATGTCAAGCACTCATTTAAATGAGCTGGTCGCACTTTGGAATGGTGAGACCTTATTTGAAAATACTGCTGTAAACTATACGCTTACAGGTCATCGCCTTGACATTCGACTGCGCGGGACAGTACTTCCCGGTCATGAACACGATCTTTCATTGGTTTTGATCACCACGGAAGACATCACGCCTTATGCCAATGCACAACGTTTAGAAGAAAAAAGTCGTTTAATTGCTGAAGCACGTTTTCAATACTCGCCTACTTCGCTTTGGGTTGAGGACTTTAGCCGAGTCAAAGCACGTTTAGATCATTTACGTCGTTTGGGGATCAGTGACTTTAAAACCTTTCTTGATGTCCACAATGACTTTATCAATGAATGTCTCAGAGACATCATGGTTACCGATGTCAACCAAGCCACACTCGATCTGTTTGCTGCACGTGACAAAGACCATTTACTTAAAAATTTGCATAAAGTCTTTCAGAACGAAACCCAACAGACCTTTCGACATCAGTTGCTCGAACTGTGGGATGGCAATATTCAACATAACTGCGAAGCGGTCAATTATGCACTCGATGGAAGTATTCGCCATGTGCTGTTACATTTTGCCGTGTTTCCAGGCTTCGAAGACGATTGGGGTATGGTACAACTAGCGCTCACCGATATTACTGCACGTAAAAAAGCCGAAAATTATCTTGAGTACTTAGGCAAACATGATGTCTTAACCAAACTTTATAACCGCTCTTTCTACAGCACTGAAATCAACCGACTTGAGCGCAACAACCTACGCCCTGTGTCTTGTATTTTCTTAGATATGAATGGCTTAAAAGCTATCAATGACAACCTTGGTCATGACCAAGGTGACAGCTTATTACGCCGTATGGGTAATACTCTGAATCAGTTAATTGAAAATACGCAATACTCTGCTTCAAGGATCGGTGGTGATGAATTTGTGGTGCTATTACCTGCCGCCGATGAAGCCGCATTGAACCATTGCATTGAAAGTTTGCATGAGCTTTTAATGGTAGATAACCAATTTAATAATCATCAACCTATTAGTGTGTCAATTGGCACTGCCACCAGCCAGCCAAATGAGCGGGTTGAAGATATGCTTAAACGTGCCGACACTGCGATGTATGAACACAAAAAAACCTACTATGCAGAAAATGATCGACGGGTTAGCAATTACAACCCAGCGAATGATCAATAAAAAAGCGCCCTAAATAGGGCGCTTTTTTTATCTCAATGGCGAATCAACGTTTACCCATTGAACGACGGGTGCCACGTGGTGGCATCCAAGTACGATCTGCATACTGTTCAGGTTTTGGACGAACCTGATTATGTGCAACATCGTCAGCACTTTGTTCTGCATTTGGCATTGGGAATGGGAGATTCACCAAAGGTTTTTTTGAAGTAGGCTGTTGCTTACTCATGACCATCACTCTCATCAAATTGCGCTTATTTTAAAGTTTTTTTCATAAAGATGCGAGAAACTTCCTAATTCTGTACATTTTTGAAATCATTAATTCAAAATTGAATTTTTTTTATGTTTTTTGCAGAAAATCTGTGTTTTTAAACGCCTTGCTTGAGTTTTTTAAGCTAAGATAGTGTGCTTTTTATTTTTTAAACCCTATAAGAAGGAATACTGCCGTGGACGTACGTCTCTCTGATCGTGTGAATGCCATCAAACCGTCCCCAACTCTTGCTGTTACCAACAAAGCTGCTGAATTAAAAGCGGCTGGCAAGAACGTTATTGGCTTGGGCGCAGGTGAACCTGACTTCGACACCCCACAACACATCAAAGATGCAGCAATTGCAGCGATTAACAACGGTTTCACAAAGTACACCGCTGTAGATGGTACGCCTGGCCTTAAAAAAGCGATTATTGCAAAATTCAAGCGTGACAATAACCTTGATTATGCTGCAAACCAAATTTTGGTTTCTTGCGGCGGCAAGCAGTCATTCTTTAACTTAGCATTAGCTTTGTTAAACAAAGGTGATGAAGTGATCATCCCTGCACCATTTTGGGTAAGCTACCCAGATATGGTGATTATCGCTGAAGGTGTTCCTGTTATTGTAAAATGTGGTGAAGAACAACGTTTCAAAATCACACCTGCTCAACTTGAAGCTGCGATCACAGACAAAACTCGTTTAGTGGTTTTAAACAGTCCATCAAACCCGACAGGTATGATCTACACTAAAGCTGAATTAGAAGCTTTGGCTGACGTTCTTCGTAAATACCCTGAAGTTTACATCGCTTCTGACGATATGTACGAACCAATCCGTTGGGATGACGAATTCTACAATATCGCAACAGTTGCACCAGACCTTTATGACCGCACAATCGTGTTAAACGGTGTGTCTAAAGCGTATGCAATGACTGGCTGGCGTATTGGCTATGCAGCGGGCCCTGCAAAGCTTATTGGCGCAATGAAAAAAATCCAATCGCAATCAACTTCAAACCCAACTTCTATTTCACAAGTTGCTGCTGAAGCTGCATTGAATGGCCCTCAAGATGTTCTTGAGCCAATGATTGAAGCATTCAAACGCCGTCATGACTTAGTTGTTAGCGGTTTGAACGACATCAACGGTATTTCTTGCTTACCTGCTGATGGTGCATTCTATGCATATGCAAACATCCGTCCATTGATTCGTGCGAAAGGCTTAAAATCATGCACAGAATTCTCTGAATGGTTATTGGAAGAAACTGGCGTTGCCGTAGTTCCTGGTGATGCATTCGGCTTAGGCGGTTTCATGCGTATTTCTTATGCAACTGCTGATGACGTACTTGTAGATGCGCTTGCACGTATCAAGAAAGCAGCTGATTCAATCGAAGGCGTAGATGCTGCGATTGCTTCAATTGCTGCTGAAAAATAATTTAACCCTTTAAAGTTAGATTAGAGAAACCCGCGAACTTCGCGGGTTTTTTATTTTTTAACAAAATCTGAAAAATTTGCTCTTAAGCCCGTTTAAATAATTTTAGAGCCGTGTAGTACCAGCAGAATCTATGGTATCTACGTCTTTATTGCTCGATGACGCCGAGATCACCAAGGCAATGCCTGCTAAAATAATCGTCGCAGAAATAATGATTCGGAAACTCAACGCTTCCCCAATAAACAATGCCCCACCCAGAATCGCCAAACATGGCACGGACAATTGCACACTACTGGCCGTGACCCGATCAATTTTCTTCACTATTGCATACCAAAGTACATATGCCCCACTCGATGCTAAACCACCAGATAAGAGTGCCAACAGCATACCTTTTGGGTTAATAAAACTCTGTGTGTAAAAAAATAAATAAACCAAGACAACAAAAGGAATCGCCACTACAAAATTTGCCAAGCTACTAGCCAATGGATTATGCATATTTTTACCTGCGATGCTATACATAGCCCAACCTATGCCTGAAAGCATCATCAGTGCAGCATAACCCAAAGGAGGTGCCGAAGCCCCTGGTAGTAATAAAATCAAAAGACCTAAAATAGCAATCGACAGCCCCAACCCGCGTCGCAAATTGATTTTTTCACCATGACACAGGCCATAACCGACCATACTCAACTGTACTGTCCCAAACAGGAGTAATGCACCTACACCCGCATCAATATGCAAATAGGCCAGTGAAAAAGCCACAATATATAAGGCAAGAAAAAATCCGTTTTTTATACTCCACTCTATTTTGGCCTTATGAGTAGAGAGCATATACAGTAGAAATAACACCATTGCACCGCTACAGACCCGAAGCAAGCTAAAACTCATCGGATCAATCTGCTGCTCAGCCAACACTAAACGACATAGCACCGAATTGGCTGCAAAGGCCAACATTGCAATGGAAATTTTAAGCAGCATGTTTGAGCGTCCTTATTCAACAGCCTGCTTTAGATATATCGAATATATCTTATTAAATCTAGAGAGTTTTTCTCATGAAATTTATCAGCAATATCAATGTGCAACTCAGATGATTCAACCTGAATACCTTATTATTTATCATCATCTGGTGAAAATAAAGCAATCACATCCGCTTCCGTGAGCTGCTCTGTAGAATACTTGAATTGGTAAAAATCAGGCTTATTATCAATATAAATTTCTGTTGTAAGTTTTAAATCTTTTGGCTGTTCTTCCATCGCAAATACATTGATATTGCAATAGCTGCCGTCCTGAGTTCGCCAAAAAAGTGACGTGCCACATTCGCTACAAAAACCACGCTCCCCCCAATCCGACGACTTGAATAATTTTAAATATTCTTGATTGTCAAACTTTAAACTACTAGGTTCGACATCAATACTCATGAGCACCCCGCTCGACTGCTGGCGGCACATAGAACAATGACAAGCATGCACATCATGATTTTTAAGTGCTGCTTGGAACTTAGTTTTACCGCATAAACAGGACACGTTCATTGTGAGTTCCTTCTTCATGTGAAGACTGTGTAAAATTACTAAAACCTTGTTTATCTTATATATAAATAAAAAACAAAAGAGTGTATAAATTTTGTGCACCATTTTAAAACAATGCTCACGTTTAGGCTGCTCCGTTCTATCAACACTCAAATTATCAAAATGAATAATCCTAAATCTTTTCCCTACAATATGTTCATAGCATGAGCTCAATCCATCATTACGGTTTCGTTGATTTTATACTGATCAATCCAATGCTCAATATTGACGAAAAGACTGAATTTTGCTTAATTAGGTAACAAGTTCCAAAAAGGAACTCATAGATAAATATAGGACTGAACAAGATGAATCCCAAAGAAATGACAGGACTACAACTCTTAGAAGCCATGTCTACAGGAAAAATTCTACCTGCAAGTATCAGTGAAACCATTCCCATGCAGCCTTTTGAAGTTTCTGAAGGGAAAATTAGCTTTAAAGCAAAAGCAGATCATCGCCATTTAAACCCGCTTGGTGGCGTGCATGGTGGCTTTGCAGCAACAGTACTCGACTCAGTGACGGGTTGTGCCGTACATACTATGCTTGAAGCAGGTGTTGGCTATGGCACCATTGACCTGAATATTAAAATGTGCCGACCGATTCCAAAAGACAAAGAACTACTCGCCGTCGGTAGCGTGATCAACATCAGTAAAAATTTAGGTATTTCTGAAGGTAAAATTGTAGATGAAGACGGTAAACTCTACGCCCATGCCACAGCCACCTGTATGATTATTCGTTCCTAAAAACGAAAGGCACTGATAAATTTCAGTGCCTTTTTTCACGCTAAAGCAAACTTTAATGCAGCACGACAGATCAAATTGCGGTTTTAAACCTCTTCAGCGTCTGCAATTTTGAGACATCGGGACGCTCAGCCCCTTTATAAATACAATAGTATTTAAATGCGCTGTCTAAACTCACGTCTAAACTTTTACCTTCAGCAGCAGACCAGACTTTTGAACGATTATTACCTGATAAAGCACTGCCTGACAACTGATACAAATACAGATCATGTTCTCGCTGCACAGTCTTTTTAAGAGTAGTCGTCGACTGTGTTGAAAGTAACTGACAAGGACTATTGACCAGCCAACGCTCACTAAACCAAAGTTGTAATAAATCACCCAAATACAAGTCTGTACAACCGACTGGCCAAACATCAATATAGGCAGACTCTACAGGGGTATAGTATTGTTCAGGGTTTGAAATAATAGAGAGATACTGATCTTGGTAATCAGCTAGGTTTGTAAAAATATCGGAAATGGTAAGCGTATTCATTCGCTTTCTCCTGTTTAGCCATTTTAGTGCTGGCAAGTTGGTTATAAATCCACACTGTTTAAGTTTTCACTTAAACGCTCTGTTGTTGAAATCAGACTATCAACGACTTTTCAACATTGCAAGCACTTCAATACGATTTTTTTTGAAAATGATTTTTTTGTTCAAATAAAAAGCATCCAATATAAAAATGACAGCAACATGACATTTTAGACTTGACCCACTATGAAATGTCCTTATAATCGCATGCAGATTCTCCAATAGCTCAGTCGGTAGAGCGACGGACTGTTAATCCGCAGGTCCCTGGTTCGAGCCCAGGTTGGAGAGCCAAATTCTAGAAAGCCCACACTATATGTCGTGGGCTTTTTTCTTTTCTACGTCTTAAAAGTTTCGCTGCTTAAGAGGTAAATCCCCGAGTTAAACCCAACAGAAAGCCAGAACTAAGCCACTCTCGAAAAATAACTTATCTTAAAAACACTAATAAATGATTCACAATAAAAGTCATTGGCACATTTAAAACACATATAGATGTTCGTTCAGATCACTTCCCGATCACAGCAACTGAAATAAAAAAATGGGAAGGACAAATTATCGGTGAATTATTGGCCCAACATCTTGCTGAACAATTCAATCAACAACTCAAGATCGCTGCAATTCACGATGAGGATTGGAGATACCAGCTTAGTTTTAGTGATTCCGCTTATAAAGATATTTCTATTGGATATAATCGCTATGAGCAAAATGACAACTTATTTTTAATTTTTATTCACCCATCACAACCATTCATTAAAAAATATTTTTTAAGAAAATAGATCTTTCAACGCAATTAAGTCATGTCTCTGAAATTTTGCAAAATACTCTTTCTGATGCAACATTTTTTCATGAGCTGCAATAGTGGAACCTAGAAGATATGAAAAAAGTACAATAAATCTTCGTCAAAATCCTTAAGCATCCCTACTCAAACAACTCATTCCACTGACTCATATTTCGCGACTTTATTGAAAGAAATTACAGCCCTCAATACATCATATCTACCCTTCTTTAATAAAAAAGCCCAATCGATAAAATTGGGCTTTTTAATGAGTCAGGGCTATCTACACTGAGAATCTGTAAATTTTTAACAGTTTACAAACTGTAGCATTCACCCGCTTTATTCCTAAGCCACTTCCGCAGGCACACCACTATGGAAACGGAACACATCATCAGGTGTACTAATTAGCTCTTTTTCAACGTTACGGATATGATCAATACGAGCTTGAATATCTTCTTTCGGATTCTTCAATTTACCCGTTTGCGCAACCTCTAGGGCCAAAGCCAAGTAGTCTTCAAAATGGCGTGATTCAGACTTTAGCAAGTAGCGATAGTAACGACCTAATTCATCATCCACCAAAGGTGCTAACGCGTAGAAACGCTCACATGAACGCGCTTCGACAAAGGCACCAATGATTAAAATATCAATTAAAGCCTCAGGCTCATAAGTCCGTACTTCTTTACGTAAACCACCCGCATAGCGACCTGCACTCAGATTACTCCACTCTAGCCCACGCTTTTTCATAAATTCAAGCACTTGCTCATAATGCAGCATTTCTTCACGAACCAGTTGCGCAAGCTTGACCTGTAAATCGGTAAAAAAGCTATAACGAAACATCAGGTTCATCGCTGTACCTGCAGCTTTTTTCTCACAATTCGCGTGATCTTGCATCAGCACATCAAGATTAGTCAGTGCTTCAGCCAACCAAGCTTTTGGTGTTTCACAGCCCAAGAAGTCCATGACGGGCTTCATGAGTTCATCATAATTGATATTCGACATATTCAAATCTTAAAAACTTTAAATTAACGTGCAGCTTTAATCACTGCTTTCATTTCGCGTACAGCTTGTTCCAAGCCCACAAAAATAGCATCGGCAATCAGTGAATGACCGATGTTTAATTCGTGAATCTGTGGAATTTGCGCAATTGGCGTCACATTTTCAAGGTTGAGCCCATGACCAGCATTCACCACTAAACCTTTCGATGCTGCATATTCGGCACCTTTGACAATACGTTCAAGCTCATGTTGCTGAGCTTCAGGTGTTTCTGCATCAGCATAAGCGCCTGTATGAATTTCAATGGTTGGTGCACCACAAGCAACCGCTGCATCAATTTGTGCAAAGTCAGCATCAATAAACAAGGACACATCACAGCCAATCTCAGACAAGGCTTGAGTTGCCGCTTTAACATCGTCAAAATGTCCAACCACATCCAAACCACCTTCAGTCGTCACTTCTTGGCGTTTTTCAGGAACAAAACATACATGGTGCGGTTTAATTTCTTTGGCAAATGCAATCATTTCATCTGTAACTGCAAGTTCCAAATTCATACGTGTTTTTAGTGCTGGGCGCATACGACGCACATCATCGTCCTGAATATGACGACGGTCTTCACGTAAATGCAAGGTAATCCCTTCCGCCCCTGCTTGTTCGCAGATCAGTGCTGCATTGACTGGATCAGGATAAGACGTTCCACGCGCTTGTCGTAAAGTTGCCACGTGGTCAATATTTACACCAAGTAATGCAGCCATATTCATTTCCTAATTACGATTGAGTTTGAGTGTTCTGAATCCACAACTGACGACTTTTTAAGGGGCGATCGCCCAACAATGAACTGATCATTTGTCGATACAACTTGGTCAGCAATTGTAACTGTTCCAAACCAAAATCCCTACCCTTTTCATATTGGCACATGCTTAAAATTTGCTGTCCATTTAAGGTCGCTCGCGAAGCTTGTGCAGTAGGAATAAAGCCTTCATTCAGCTGGAATATATAGTTGAGTGATGCTTGAATTTCGAGTTGATTGGCATCAGTTGAAAAATCTAAGGCATAGCCCAAATCTTCCAGCAGTTCGTGCTCAAACTGCCTTAGAATTTGTTTTAAAAATTGATTAGGATCGGCTTGCTGCGCTAGTTGTTGTAATTGCGTTAGCGTATGCGCATATTGAGCAAAACTTTGCTCCATTTGTACTTCGAGCGGACACAGCCTGAGTAGGATCTCATTGAGATAAAAACCTGAAAAAAAAGCATCCCCGAAGAAAAAAATCGGCTGATTGACAATTTCAAGTTTTGTAAAATTTTTGAGTTCAGATTTACCCGAAGCTTGTAAACAAATCGGCTGATATTGTGGCGGCGGGGTTTGCCTTAGAATGCCATCAACTCGCCCATGCTCTTGGGTAAATAAATGCACAATATGACTACGTTCACGGTATTTTCTATGGTGAATTAAATAACCATGCAGTACTTCATTGCGCATGAGGAATTAACTAATCTTTTTTATCTTTATCATTCTGTTCGCTGTCTTCATCATCCCCATCTGGGATAACAGCGCCAACCACCGCTGCGGTTCCTTTCACCACGCCTTTTGTGGTTTTATACGCAATCTTTACAGGAACGGTGACGATCTTGTGTATACAACCTTGCAAAAACAACATACAAGCCATTACTGCGAACACTTTGACCATAACACCATCCCTATAAAAATTTGTTTTCTTAAAACTTAGATATCGCTATAACCTAAGCTTTTCAATGCACGCTCATCATCAGACCAACCGCCTTTCACTTTAACCCAAAGCGTCAGCATGATCTTTTGTTCAAACATTTTTTCCATATCGATACGGGCATCCATACCAATTTTCTTAAGCTTAGCTCCTTTTTCACCAATCACAATCGCTTTTTGGCCTGGGCGGTCTACAAAAATCGTTGCATCAATATATGTACATGCTGGTTTAGGACGACCTGTTTTTTCATTCACCGTTGCTTCTTCAGTCTTAAACGACTCAATTTGCACGGTTAAATCATAAGGTAGTTCTTCACCCAACTGGCGCATAATCTTTTCACGGATAATTTCTGATGCCAAGAAACGTTCAGAACGATCTGTCAATTGATCCAATGAATACATCGGTGGTTGGAAAGGTAAATATTTTTCAATGGTATCGCGCAGATGGTCTAAGTTTGCGCCACGTAGTGCAGAAACAGGAACAATCTCAGCAAAATTCATTAATTTTGCACGCTCTTGAATCAAAGGTAATGCATGGTTTTTATTTTCAAGTGTATCAATTTTATTGATCACAAGAATCACCGGCATCTCAGCATTTTTGAGTTTTTCCAAAACGAGCTCATCGTTTTGAGTCCACTTGTCTGCATCTAGAACAAACAATACCAAGTTGACATCACGCAATGCAGAAGACGCAGCACGGTTCATCATTTTATTAATGGCACGCACTTCTTTTTTATGCATCCCTGGCGTATCAACAAATACTGCTTGAGATTTCGCACGTGAATCAATTCCCACAATCTTATGGCGTGTAGTTTGTGGTTTACGTGAAGTAATCGATAATTTTTGACCCAACAAATGGTTCATCAACGTAGACTTGCCTACGTTTGGACGACCTACAATTGCCACAAAACCGCTACGAAAATCCGTTGGGATTTCTGTGCCTTGTTCGCTAAAAAACTGGCTAATTAAATCATTACTGTCGCTTTGCGACTCGTGATCAGCATCGATGTGATCGGAAGAATTTGACATGGCAGATTACTGCTCCAAAAGTTTTAAAATATCCGCCGCAGCAGCTTGTTCAGCAAAACGGCGACTGGTGCCCTCACCATTTACAACAGACAATCCATCCACTTTACATTCCACTCTGAAATGCTGATTGGGTGCATCACCTTGAATATCGACCACATCATAAACTGGGAGAGCTTTTTTTCGTGCCTGAAGATATTCTTGTAAACGAGATTTAGGATCTTTAAGTTGATCGGTTGGCTCGATATGGTCTAAATATGGCTCGTACCATTTTAACACAATCGACTCCAACACCGTTAAATCACTACAATCCACATAGATTGCACCAATAATCGATTCAACCGTATCCGCAAGGATGGACTCGCGATGATGTCCACCTGATTTTAACTCGCCTGTACTTAAAATTAATGACTGGCTCAGTTTTAAATCATTTGCAATTTTACCTAAAGCTTCCTGACGAACCAAGGTTGCACGCATACGCGTCAAACGGCCTTCGTTTTCAGTTGGATAAGCTTTATAGAGATAATTCGCAATAATCATCCCTAACAAAGAATCGCCTAGAAACTCTAGGCGCTCATAGTTGTATTTGTGGCTCACCGATCGGTGGGTCAGTGCAAGCTGAAGTAATTCAGGTTGTTTAAACTGATAACCGATACGGCTCGCTAAGCGGGCTTCACTTAGCTTGGACTGAGCTTTGATCAAAACTTTTCTCGAACTTTAATACTAAATCTATATTCAGTAAGAAGGGTTTTCTTACCTCATACTCCTTTTTCACCTGCAACCCTTCGGTATTGGTGACTTGCATAATTTCTTTAATCTTCACATCACGAATGCCATTCATATCCAAACGCTTTGAAAGCTGACTCTCAAACTCCGCGGGCTGAATATTTTTCGGGCTGCTTTGAAATACTTCCTCAATTTGGCTATTGATCATCCGATCATCAAAATAGGGAGCCCAAACTGCAATTGCCACTTTCGCCATAAATGCAAACCCCATGATTGCAAATAAAATGGCGATATAAGATGCCCCTTGTTGATTCTTGCGCATTTTTTATTTTCCGAATCGATATTAATCAATGCTACCGTTACGGTTAAATGACGGCAACTTAAAGCCAGGTTCTTTATGCATCCAAATATAAAATGCACGACCTGTTAGGTTCTGTTCAGGAACCATTCCCCAGAAACGACTGTCAGCACTTTGATCGCGATTATCCCCCATCGCAAAGTACTCACCTTCTTTTACTTTCACTTCCCAATATAAACCATTTTCAGCAGAGTATTTACCATTTTCTACAAAGTTAATATAGGGTGCTTGGCGTGCAACATTAACACCTTCTAGCTCACGCATGGTAAAGGTATGCTTGCCAATGGTTTCTTTATGATATATCGAAGTAGGCGTGTCTAAACGGTCTTTTTCACGGCTAAATTCAACAGGAACTTTAGCAACTTTTTGACCATTAATAGTTAATTGTCCATGATCAAAAACAATGTGATCGCCAGGAATACCAACTACACGTTTGATATAGCTGATCGTCGGTTGCGGTGGATAACGGAAGACAATCACATCACCACGCTCAGGCTCACCCACATCAATCACTTTTTTATTCACAATCGGTAGGCGCACACCATAGTCAAACTTATTGACCAAGATGAAGTCACCAGTTTCTAAAGTCGGCACCATCGAGTCCGAAGGAATATTAAAAGGTTCATAAAAGAATGAACGTAGACATAGAACAATCGCAAGGACTGGCCAAAAATCATAAGCCCACGTAATGACAAAATTTTCATTTCCCTTACCTTTCGTCGCTCGTTGTTTAAATACAAACTTATCGAGCAACCACACCAAAAAGAAAATCAGTGTGACAGGAACAAGTATCAAATTAAAATCAAAATCCATGGGCTTATATTCCTACCTTTTTATCTTTCTACTTTCAACACAGCCAAGAACGCTTCTTGTGGGATTTCTACACTTCCCACTTGCTTCATGCGTTTCTTACCTTCTTTTTGCTTCGATAGCAGTTTCTTCTTACGAGAAACGTCACCACCATAACATTTCGCCAATACGTTTTTACGCATTGCCTTTACGGTTGAACGAGCAATAATTTGTGCGCCAATGGCCGCTTGAATTGCCACATCAAACATTTGACGTGGAATCAAATCTTTCATTTTTTCAACTAATGCAATACCACGGTGACGTGCATCTTGACGGTGACAAATCATTGCCAAGGCATCGACTTTATCGCCATTGATTAGAACATCGACTTTTACCAATGATGAACTTTCAAAACGTACAAAGTTATAATCGAGCGACGCAAAACCGCGTGAACACGACTTCAATTTATCAAAGAAGTCCATCACCACTTCCGCCATTGGAATTTCAAAAGTGATCGAAACTTGGTTCGCCATAAACTTCATGTCTTTTTGAACACCACGGCGTTCCACACATAAAGTCATGACATTACCCAAATACTCTTGTGGTACAAGGATATGGCACTCAGCAATCGGCTCACGTAGGTCTTCGACCGTTGAACCATCTGGCATTTTAGATGGGCTATCGATATAAATCGTTTCACCATTCTTCATCACCGCTTCATAAATCACAGTCGGTGCAGATGAAATGAGGTCTAAATCATACTCGCGCTCTAAACGCTCTTGCACGATTTCCATGTGTAGCATGCCTAAGAAGCCACAACGGAAACCAAAACCTAAAGCATCTGAGCTTTCAGGTTCAAAGAATAACGCCGAGTCATTGATCTGAAGTTTATGCAAAGCTTCACGGAACGGTTCAAATTCACTTGAATCAATTGGGAACAAACCTGCATACACCTGCGGCTTCACTTTTTTAAAGCCTGGCAAGGTTTTGACTTCTGGTGTGTTGGCAAGGGTAATCGTATCACCGACTGGCGCACCAAAAATGTCTTTAATCCCTGCAATTACGAAACCAACTTCACCCGCTTCAAGGATGTCTGTCTCAGTATGTTTAGGATTGAAAATACCCACAGAAGTAATAATGTGCGTTTGGCCTGTTGATTTCATCAACATCTTGTCGCCCTTACGCACACGACCTTCTTTCACGCGCACCAAAGAAACCACACCTAAGTAGTTATCAAACCAAGAGTCGATAATTAAAGCTTGTAATGGCGCATTACGATCACCAGTAGGTGCAGGAATGACATTAACAAGGGTTTCTAAAACGCTATCAATCCCAAGACCTGTTTTTGCCGAACAGGTTGGCGCTTCAGTCGCTTCAATACCAATAATGTCTTCAATTTCTTGAATCACACGTTCAGGTTCAGCCTGCGGTAAATCTATTTTATTGAGCACTGGTAGAACTTCGAGACCTTGCTCAATTGCGGTATAACAGTTCGCAACTGACTGTGCTTCCACGCCTTGTGCTGCATCTACAACCAACAATGCACCTTCACAAGCCGCCAATGAGCGTGACACTTCATATGAAAAGTCGACGTGCCCTGGTGTATCAATAAAGTTCAACTGATACTCTTGGCCATTTGGATGGGTGTAATACAAAGTAACCGACGCAGCTTTAATGGTAATACCACGCTCACGTTCAAGCTCCATGGAGTCAAGTACTTGTGCTTGCATTTCACGATCTTGCAAACCACCACAGGTTTGAATAAAGCGGTCAGCGAGCGTTGACTTCCCGTGGTCAATGTGAGCAATAATGCTAAAGTTTCGTATATTATTGATATCTACAGACTTTTTTACAACTGCCATAAACTACTCTAAAAATATGTACACAATCATGTACTCAACTGTAAAAGTACAAACGACGTGCAAAAAGAATGTTGCTAAAAACTTCGCACAGTATAAGCAGATAAGTGTTAAAAATATATATTGTGATTGAGAAAAACTATCTTACAGAACAAAGTGAATACAACTGATCATTAAGGCTGTGGTGAAGTGCTACATTGAGAAGAAACAAGGAAGTGACACCAATAACCCATTTATACAAAAAAATAATCGAACTCAGGTTATTTATTTAACATAGTAGTGCTTATACAAAAGCCCTCTCTTAGAGGGCTTTTGTTTGTCTATAAAACAATTGAAACTAAATTAGCTTAGAAGCGGTAACCAACACCGATATTAAAGCCATTTAATTTAGCACTCTCGCCTTCAAATTTAACTTTAGTGCCTTCATAACCTACATGTACAGATACATTTTGTGCTGGATTAACAGCCACACCCGCGCCATATGCAAATTCTGTTTTAGTAAGACTGCTTGAATAGCTGTAACTTCCATCAAACTCATGATCGCTATAATCGCTCTTAACATTAGCAAAACCAGCTAAGGCATATGCACTTACATACTCGTTAAAGCGGTATGCTGGACCAGCTAAAAGTGAAAATGATTTAACTTCGGCTTCTTCAACACCATAACCATAATTAGATTTGTCATCACCAGATACATATGATGCAGAAACCACTACACCTACTGGAGATTCATTTTCAAAGCGGTATTGTGCATTCACGCCTTTTAAATCTTTAAAGTCTTCTGCTTTTGTTTGTGCATAGCCAACAGAAATTGTGTGTTGAGCCGCAACAGCATTGATAGAAACACCCAGTGCGCAAGCAAAAATAGCGCCACGAATAATATTTTGAATCATCTTATACCCTTTATATTGATTATTAGTCATTTTCTAATTAGTAATGACTATTAAGTGAATAAATTCACCACCAATATTATTTCATTATCAATACAAAAAAGGTATTGCAAAATTACACATAAATTTACCATTCGGCATATTTATTAACCATTTGTACAATTTTTTTACTTAGATTCTTTTAATTTTAAAATTTAATAAAGATTAGTTTTTCAAATTATTTATCAAAAAACTTCCTACAGCCTTTCTAGAAAGTTTCATTAATATTCATTTCAGGATCATCCTTCTCATCATCACATTGATCCGCATTCATTAGCTCATTCATCTGTGCGTATTGATAGCCGGAATACTCTTCTGTGCCTTCGGTGAAGCCTCCCAGCTTGTCTGGTCACATTTGGTACTGGAAAAAGATGAATGCAGCTATACCAATGACTGCAAGTATTCCATTGACGATCCTAAATTGTTTTGAAATCATTTTTATTCTTAGTTTGGTTGTTATTTAAGCAGTGATCATAAAGAATAAAAAGGGATAAGTCTTTGTACTCAAATTCCGAAGAAATTTGGAAGTGTAAAATAATAATAAACATGTGTATGAGTCGTACATAAGCAACAAAAAAACCATGACAGAGGGAGGGATATGTCATGGTTTCAGTATTCTATAGATAATTGAAAATAATAGATTTTTAAGGGCTACAAATTTCAAATATAGACTTTATAATTTTTACATACAGCAAAAAAATAATTCTAAAAACAATAAAAAAATTTAAAATAGTCAAAATAGTATCAACAACATCATTGTGTATGATACTAGTTAAAACAATAGATGCAAATAAAATAAAAACTAACATATATGATTTTAAAATAAAAAAAACAGGTTTAATATATTTTAAATCAAATAAAAAATTCAAATTTTCTTTATATATAGACATTAAATTAACTTAAAAATCTTACTACTTTCAAGGCTCTGAAAAAACATTTCAAAACTAGGGCGAATATTCTCACCTTCAAAAGTAATATATTTTAAATTTGAGTGATCTTGTAGGTCTACAATAGACTTATCAACTGTTGCTTGAATATTATATTCAGTACCAAATTGATCTTTTACGGTGACTTCTTTTTTTAACATAGATGGGTCCTTAATTTAAATTATTTAGAAATTATATAACTTGATTAAATTACTTTATAATTTAACTTAAACATCTGATTTAAAGACGTATAAAAAGTTCTTCCATCTAGGTTCAAATCAACTTCTTTACCTGATTGAAGAAGTATTCGCTTACCCACTTCTATAGTTTTTAACCCATTACGAGTATTTTGTATTTTATTTAAAGGGATGAGCGACACTATAATTTCTGTACCATTTTTTGATTTTGCAATTAAATCGTTTATTTTTAACAACTTGTATCCTATTTCTGGGGGTTTTCTCGATTTGAAAAAACTTTAAAACTAACTTTCAATTTATAAAAAGCACTGTTTAGTGCTTTTTATTACTGTCAATTATTGCTTAGATAGCAACAATATTTACAGCATTTGGTCCTTTTTGACCTTGAGCTACACTAAACTCAACCATTTGGCCTTCAAACAGTGTTTTGAAACCTGAATTAGCAATTTCGCTAAAATGGGCAAAAACATCTGGACCTGATTCTTGCTGGATAAAACCGAAACCTTTAGTTTCGTTGAACCATTTTACAGTACCTTTAACAACATTCGAGTTTGACATAATAAATCCTACTGATTTTTTAATAATTGTGAGTCATTTGATTGACTGTTTATAACTTTGAAAATAATAAATTTTGAGACTTAAAATCTGAAAAAACGAAGGATTATGACTAAAACTGCGATGCTTAAAGAAGATTTACCGAAACAAGACTTTTTTCTAGTTAAGTTAACTATACACTAAAAATTAATTTAATCAAGTTCTCTTATATATATATTTATTTACCTTATATTTTTTTGATTTTTACAATAAAATTAAACCTTTATTGTAAATACAGTAAGATGTTGTTACTCTGAAGCTCAGCAATATTAATAAGTAATGAATGCGATTTTATAACTCTGTAATAACAATTCTAGTTTTTTTAGTTTCGGGAATGATGATTTTTTCCCATATACAAAGCTCATACCACCCTGCAAACTTTATTACTGCATCTATTGATAAGTAATTAAATTCAAAATCAATCAGATGCTTAAACACTTTTAGTCGTATCAATATATTAATTAAGAACGCTTATTTCGCTCACGATAAAACTTATACCAAAGCCCTCATTTAGATAGAGAGCTTTTTCAATTCACACACTGCACACATACAGTGACATGCACCTTTGTTGAAATCGAATGCGCTGTGCAGCCTGAAAGCAGGATGCACAGCGCAAATAAATTAAATACCCTTTTCATAATCAATTAAAACTTTGGCTACAGCTTTTGCAGCAGTCCAATATTTCGCATTGAATTGGGCAAGTTCTTCATCATTAGAGATGAAGCCTAGCTCCACGATCAAGCCTCCAGCATTCACAAAACCTAATTTACCTCGTGCTGACTTAGATTGATCAATCCAACCATCATCGCCACGTAAACGACTGCCAAACACTCCTGCTACAGCCTGAGACAGCTTTTGTGCAAGTAGCTTACTTTGTGGTAAAGCAATCGTTTCAATCCCATTGGCTTGCTTGGAGGTTGCTGCATTCATATGAAACTCAACAGCAATAGATGCCCCTTTTGCCAAAGCAATAGCATTGTTTAGAGGCAAATTAATTGTTCCTGTTCCATCTGTCTTAATTGCAACACCTGCTGATAAAAGATAATGTGCTACAGCATTTCGAAGATTTCGAACCAAATCAGCTTCTTTGTATTTACCATTCACTGCGCCAGGATCAGTATTGCTATGCCCTGCTGTGATCGTGACAAAAGGCTGAATATCAGAGTGTAATTCAGGCTGCTTTTTCAAGCGTGCGAGCACCATAGCTACACCAACAAACATCCCTACCCATTCAGCAACGTTTTCAGGGAGCTTATTTTTAAGCTCTTGTGGGATTACGTTCCACACACCTAAAAACTGCTCTGATAATAAAATCAAGGCATAAAAAAAGGCGCTTGCTGCGCCTACTTGTACTGACTTGAGTTTCCAAGCCTGTTGCCAGTTTTCAATTAATTTCATTTTACTTTCCTTCGACTATTAAAAAACCGCCCTAAGGCGGCATATCATTTGGTGCGTTATTTCTTCAAATCTTCTCTGGCTTCTTTAAGCTCTTTCACCACTTCAATAATGGTCTTCCCCTCCTGTTTATTGATGAAGTTAAAGGTCCACCGCACAACAGCCCAACCCGGTAAACCGCATACAAAGAAGAATCCACCTAAGGCAATCATCCCCCAAATATCAGTTACCCACTCATGTAGCCCCCATTTCACGATAATGAAAGCACCTCCAGTTAGACTTGATACAACCGTACAGATCAAACCCACGGCCCACTCTTGTGGCGAGCGTGGCAAACGCATCATGATGACAACCGTTGCAACAAGTGCTATCGCTAAAGTGACCATGATTGCTGCACCGTAGAACTTTAAAAACGCAGCAAAACCACTTGTGGACACTGGTTCCATTTATTTCCCCTAATTTTTCGCAATAAAAAAGCGCTCTATTGAGCGCCATCACTTTTTCTAAACTTAAACTTCGATTTGAATCACTTCACCCAATGGTGCGAGTCGTTTGATCTCACCATCAGATACAAATACGGTTGCTCCTAAGTTGTAGCGTGTTGAACTGGTGACCAGATTTAAGCCAGATCCACCCACTACCAACACTTTGTAATTGGGGTGGTCCACGCTGGTAATGGTTCCTACAAACTCTGCAGCCGTAGGTAGTAAATCAATTAAACGCTGTAATGCATTACTCACGATTGACGCGCTCCACTTTTACGGTTTGATTGACCACCGCATGACTGAACGAGACGCTGACACTATCTACAATGCCCCACCATTCCGCATTAAAGGCAAGTACTTCTCCTGGTACACATTCACCCACCTCAGGTGAAATCGGCATGCTGTAGGTGTGTGTTTCAATCATTCCCGCTTTGGCAAGCTTGGCTTTACCATATGCTCCCATGCTAACGTGGTTAAACAGTGGGTTGTTTTCAGGCTGAAGTAAGGTGTCCGCACTTGTACCAGTACGTTTCACTTGAGCGACCAGTGCCTTTCGATCATTGGTCAGCGTGATGCCGTTGTAATCAGGATAGATCTGATAATCAGTTGACTGACTCACCACTGCAGACTCAGGCAATAAGCGATCATATTCAGCAATCGACAGCACATCCCAGAAGGTCTTTTTATAAAGCGGTTTAATCGTCAGTGTATTGCTGCCCTTTTCGCTATAAATAAACCCACCGCCGCTTTCAACCACCATTTTGATGGCATCAATCGGTGCTAAGTTGGAATAACTTAAGCATTCACGCTCAACGATCCAGCCCAATGCATCAATTAGCTGCCAATTCAGTACTGTATCGCTAAACACGCGATCCAGTTCCGCCTGACATAACTGGACGGAGGTTCGATCGTTCTCTTGTAAGAATGAGCGTAAAGGCGCTGTCTGTGCCGCAAGCAGTGCGGTTTGACTGCGGCCAATTAAGGTATAGGTATCTTGGGCGAATTTACGAGAACGTCGGCGGTTCTCAAGCAACATGTGATGCTCGGTACCATTCACGATAATTCTTAAAATCACAGGCTGGCCATTGATGGGCTCAAGTTTATCAATCTGGGATGCCGGTACGGTCAAACTATAGGACCAGCACCAGCAGCTGCGATCGGTACTGTAATTCCCCTCATAGACTTCAATCGCTACGTCATTATCTAGACGCGTCACAGATAAACTATTCAATATGTACCACCAATTACGATTCGGTATGCCGGGTATGCAATCATCAGTACCGAAGTTAAGATCAACATTGTGCGAATCCACCTCATAACACAGGCATACAAACTCAAGTTCGCCCGTGCCTTCATACTGAGGAATCTCAGGCTCTGGCCAAGGCTCAACGGGATGCTTGCGATAATGGATGGCTTTGGCTTTATTCCAAAGGATCTCATCTTGTGTGACCAGCTCTAAGCCTTTATCCCAATCAAAGCTAAAACACTTTTCAAACACATGCGCGACCTGATGTGAAAATGAGATGTTGCGGCGTTTACGGACCATCTCCTGATGGGCGAATTCACGCTTCGATCGAAGCTTGATCGATTCATCAAAATACAAATCACGCGTAATCCGAATCTTCAGATTTTCTTGCCAATGCACGCCTTGGTTGCGACTGAGCTTCGCGCCCTGCTCAAACGCCGCATGGATGGATTCAGATAAAGTTCGTCCACGCTGAAAGCCAATGTCATTGCCATGATTGACCACTAATCCACGGTCGTAAAAAAAGGTGTCATTTGACACCCTGAGTACTGGTTTCGCCCATGGTATTTCCGTTGATCCAAGCTGGGTGATTGCACGCTCAAATACAGCACTGAATCTCAGCTCAACACCGAGCTGATGATTAATATCAAACAAGGCTGCAAAGTCGGGATTGAATGACGTGTTGATCACTGCATCGAGGGAACAATACGCATTAATCCCCACCACGTATAGCTCAGGGATAAAACCAGTATTGATGGTTGCTTCAAGCGTTGAAGTTTGACCCGATACCGCTTTTAACTCTGCGCGGAATGAAACATCAATTTCTGCTTCAAGCGCATTAAAATCAAAACTCTGCGCCTGAATCAGTGCTAAAAATGAGGTATCAATGGTTGCTTCAAGTGCAGCTAAGTTCTGCTCATCCGCACCAAAGTTAAGATCGCTAGAGCCCGTTACAATGTCTTTAAAATTGAGATTTACATGATGTGCATCAGGTGGAATATAGTTCGCCACATGTCCACCTCTTTTATGTAGATGGTTTGAGGATCAATGAGTTCATCATCAAGGTGCTGCCTAAAACCAATTCAGGATTGGCCAACACTATATCCGTACCCACGGTAAAGTCTGCAACGGCTTCACCAGCACCATTGAGTAAACGTGCCCAATTTGCTACACCAGCTTTCGTTACCGTTGCTGCATCGGTTTGATTGAGCTCAATACTGTCCGCATGTAGGGCTTTAAAACACGGTTTAGGTAAAGTAAGGATTACCAGTTTTGCGGCATTATTGGCAGCCACTGAGGCCGAAGCAGGTTTCGTATCATCATAAAAAATAAAGGAAGCATTTGCGCTTCCTTGATCTAGATATGTGGCCAGAGCTTGAAGTTGTGCAAGGCTGGCTTTGAGTGAAGGTTGAATCATTTCGGCACCACATTATCTTGAATAACTGCGTTGTATTGTTGTTTATTATCAAATCCAATGACGAAACAGCGCAATTCAGTATTTAAACCCTGAAATTGATAATGACCTTGAGGATCAGGTTTCTGAATTGCTACAGGTTGCATATTTTCCTTGCTATACAACACAACAATTGCATCAGCATTTAATTCACCTAGTTTCTTAGTCGATCCTTGTATTTTAGCAATGATAGGGCCTGAGCTGATATTTTGCAGAAGATGTGCAGTTGTTCGGACTTTTCGTGTACATGGCCTCATTCAATCTCCCCTAAATAAAAGTAAGTACTTCCACTGTCAGGATTAACCCACAGTGAGTCCATTACAAACATAGAGTTATCTGAAATCAAAGGTGTGGTCGGATTGATAACACCACGACTATTTCCTGAATAATAGAGATGCTTAAGGGAGCCTCTAAGAAACTTTTTATCATCATAAAAAGGGATCTCTAATGCTGATAGGTTATTGCTGTTATATAACCCGCTACGCCCTGTAAAGAAATCTGGAATAAGTGGGGTTGCTATAATGTTGCTTTTAATACGACCAGCAACATCATAATGGTTCACAAAAAAACCACTTCCGCTTGTATTAAAAGAGAATGGAGTTCCACCAGGAATATTGGTAAATCCACCTGAGGTAGAACCTGCATTTGTAATCTTATTGGTTGTGATTAAAAACCAATTTGGAATGATTGAGTTATCAAGTGCTGAATTAAATAGTCCACAGCCTGAGAGTAGTTTGTTTTGAGTGTTTGTATTGGTGAGTGAGCGTTGGAAATAAAAAGCATCTGCATCACCCAATAAGGTAAAATTACGATTACCCGCAGTCGGTGTATCAAAATCAAAAGGGCCATTTGACATGCTTTGCGAGCATGCGAAATACCACTTACTCCACCCTCTTATTGCATTGGTACCAGTCCCAGTGATCTTCCAATTCCGTTTAAAGTCAGTGGTATCAATGGGCAGTTGCAATCGATCAGTATTTTCATAATCATCAATATGCGTCATATTCTCCACAAGACCCACCATTGCAGATTTTGCATAGGTTGAGTTAATGCTATTCACACCATCTGAAGTAGACTCATCAACTCGAATAAATGGGTGCTGTGCTGTTGGATTTTTAGCCCGATAGACACGCTTTACATCATTCACATCTCTAAAAATAATGTCATAACCAAGCGGTGCAAGCTTGCCATTACCAACCACTGAAATTGTAGTTCCAGTGATTGAATCCTTGGGTTTTAAAATGAGCTGAGTGGCATTGGGTACACCTTTAATTCGATACTTTTGATTGAGCGAATTAGGGGTAAAACCCGATAACTCCACCACCTGAAACAGCATTGCGTTATGTGCTGCAAAGAGGGTGATATGCAGATCCCCTTGTGCATCAATACTTGCGGCGGTGATCTGGGGAAAATCAATACCACTGACTAAGGCCTTATCGAGTAATCGAATTAAATTCCCCCAGTTATTACCAAGAACTAAACCATTTAAGTGGCTAAAATATTGAACTTCTACGTCTGTCGTCACTTTTATATACCCATAAAAAAGACCGCCGAAGCGATCATATTTGAATTAAAAGTTAGGCCACCCGGTCAATATCACCGCGTAGCATAATTTGGAATGAGTCAGACAACACAGTAGGTTCTGACTGCTTCACAGTACGAATCACCCAGATTGGATGATTGGCTGCAACGGTATTGAAACGCAGTACGTTGCCAGATGCCCAACCATTGCCCCAGCCTTCTTTTTTAATGCTGAAGTAAGGCGCATTGGTCACTGGATTGATTGGAGCGCAGTCTTCAGTCGTGACCCCTGTTCCGATCTGGCCAGAAGTTTCACCAATGATTCGGAATGAAGTATTACCTGTAAATACAATTGCCCAGCGTTCCTGAATATTGCCTTTGTTGGTAACGGCAATCTGATACAGTGTGTCGTTGTAATTGGCTGAGATCGCTGCCCCAGTGGCCTCATCTTTCCAAAGGTTATCCCATGTCGACTGTACAAACTTACGTGTATAGCGAGCTCGCATATCACCAATCACCAGTGCTGAACCGACAATGGTATGAGCAGGATCATAGTTATGCGTCAGTGGCTTAGTGAAAGTCACTTGGCCATTGATTTTTACATCACGGACTAAACCCATATCTTGATAACGATACTTGGCTGTCAGTGGTCCTGTGAGATTACCCAAAGCAAAATCACCGTTTAAAGTCACTTTGCCGTAGTCATAGTCCACTGTGTACAGATCAAATGGAATTTTAATGCCATCGGCATCTTCAAGTTCACACCAGGAGATCCGTGCATCACCCAATGGATAGGTTTGACCAGCAATATAATCGGGCAGTTCCTGCGATTTACTTGCACTCACAACCCCAATCTCTCCCGAACGAAAAATAGGAACTCGACCATCAATCGGTAAACGTACCGCAGATAAACCCAGCAACTCAGCATCAATCGGGATATAGCTATAACCGACTGCGCTGTATTTGATGGTTTCAGGCAAGACCATAATCGGCTTGTGAATCCACTGCTTGCCATCCTTGGTATATTCCAGCTCAGCCACATACCAGTCCTGCGCCATAATTTCAGCACGGTTGGCAGAAGTCACTTCAATCTTTTGACGAAAAACAAACTGGCCATAGCCTTGGTCAAAGTTAAAGAAACCATCACACTCTGCTGTATCAATGGTACCTGAGCCATCAGGGGTGATATTCAATACCCCGCCTTCTACTTTGGTTGCGGACAAAGTCAAAGACTGTGCTCGAATTGGAATCATCGGTGCACGGTATGACACTTGGTTGGTCTGCACACTTTCCAGTTGCGTCACCAAGGTCTCTAAGGTCGGATTATTTGCCCCACCTACATCCCAAGCGGATAGCTCTACTGCCCCATTCCCATAGTGAATCTGACCCGCTACCGTTCCTGCACCCGTGGTCACCGATGGATTACGGTAAAGCGATCCAAGTTTATCGACATAGGTTGAATCAGCCAGTGTAAAGCGAACCGAACCTGCAAGAATCTGCTCTGCAAAGCCTTCGGTTAAATCCGTTTTTAGCATAGAACCAATGAGGGTATCCGACCATGATTGAGCTGCTGAACTATCACGATACGAGACACTCACTGTCACCGCAGTCGCCACTTCATTCAGGCTTAAAGTATGGGTCTCACTGGTATTTTCATACTTAATGGTCATCCCCAGCATGCCTGCCGCAATTGCCTCCTGAGACGTATTATGCGTTCCATAGTAAGGGCGCATAATCTTCTCGCGTTCGATCGCTTCAAGTGTGGTGCTTGGGGTGATATTCATTGTGCGAGACACATAGTTGATCGTGCCTTGTTGCTGACCTGCACCATTGATTAAACGCCCTGTAGTGGCATCAGTCGGCATATCACGCAGCTCAACCTCACCTAAGTAGTTCATGTATTTGACGGGTACACGTACTTTTACAGACTTAGGAATGAGTGCCGCAGAACCATTGTCCAATTCAATCGAAATAGTGCCGCTGGTCGGTACCGCAGTCACTTGAATTGAAGACTTGGATCCTTTCTGGCCTGATACATTGAATGTGGTACCGCCATTGGGTAATAAGGTCGGCATCAGCTTGGCCACACCATCCGCATAATCAATCGTCCCTGTGGCATCCCCTGTAAATTGCCCTTGGCCATTATCGCTTGCTGTCTTGGTAACCCCATTTAATAACCAGTCAACGGTTAAGGTACCTGCCACAATCGAATCATTTACAGGGATTTCGACATAGGCTTGATTGATGGTTAATCCTGAACGCTCCTGAGCCGTGATCATATTGCTCCATGTCAGCAGGATTGCACTGCCGACATCGGCAAGTTCACCTGTCGTGAGTGCCATGGTACCTGTATCGTAATCAATACTGCCTGAGCCAAAGGATGAATCAGCACCGCGTAATTGCCCTGCACCATTGTCTCGAAGCGTATAGACCTGATTCTGAACCAGGTACGACACTTGCAAACTACCCGGTGATGGCAACGGGACCAAATTACGGATCCAGTTAAAACCGATGTTCTCTTGATTGACATAGATCAGTTCAGATTCAACTGGTGCTGTTACGGCTGCTGCAGGCATAAAGTTAATCGTGAGGTTGGTGGTACCCGTCCCCGCGCTTGCATTCCACACAATCGAGCCGTTTTGATAGTTGATGGTGCCAATGGATGTACCGGCGGCATTTTTAAGTTCACCGCCGACGTCTGTAATCGCTGAACCAAACAAAGTGAACTCTACGGATTTCGGCATGACGGATGAGCCGAGATATAAGCTCGACACAGTATTGATCGTGACATTGCTGAAAGTCTTGCTCAGCACTCCATTCTTGGCTTTCACCAAGGCCACAGAATCACCTGCAGCATTGATATTCACCATAGGGGTTTCAGTCTGCGCTGAGGGAACCAACTGCGTATAGACATCCTCTGCAACCACCGAATAGTCACCGACTTGTGCAGCTTCTTTTAAATTCGCACTGGAGTAATATTTACCTGTATCCGCCACAATGGTGTCACGGATGATGGTGGTACTCTTTTCACCGCTATACCATTGCTTTGCAGATAACCCCACAAAATCAGCTTTTAATGCATCACTGAGGCCATAAGTGGCAATCTTATATTCCACTTGTTTGCCGTCGACCATCACATAAGCCGTGCGAGTCGATACTTCAGTAATCCGTAGGTATTGCTCAATTTCTAAAGTTTTGCCCTCATTTGAGATCAATACAATCGATTTGCCGATCGATGACTCTGCCTCTTGAGGAAACATGGCCACTTGTAGAGACTTCATGCCTTTCCAATGCGTGTCCAAAGGTGTGCCAGCAATCTGTGCGCCTTTGGCATTATAGTTTTCAATGCGGTTCTGCGCTTCTTTACGTTCATCCGTCCAACTGTCAGTACTGAATAACACGGCGGAGACATTGGGATCTTGCGCATTCTGAGAGATAAATACTGTCGCCCCCATCAAAGCATCGGTATCGGCTGTATCGACTGCGGCATAAATCTTTTGGATTGATGTACGACCTGTGGTGCGATCCATCTCAGAAATATCATTGAACAGGTTGTTGCTTTGACCGTCGACAATTTCACGGCCTGAGTATTTACCCCCACCATCATCAGCATCTGTACGAATGCGCTGTGACTCAAGGAGCTTTAAATTATGAGTTTCAATTGTCATCGCTTACCTCTGTAAAACGCATGGTGACCACGTAGTAGTCATCCTCGGAAACGGTTGGAAATTCCTTAACAGGCTTAGCTTCAATCGCACCCGCTTCATGATTGAAAATCACATTAAAGCGGCGCTGATCATGGAGGTATTCAAATTCAATCGTGAATTGCTCACCTAATGCTGACCATTCCAAAATGGTCCGTAAATGCTTTCGCTTAATCCAGCCTTGGCCAGTTGAAGGTGGAACTAAAGTGATTGGTCGACCTGAAAGCTTTTTGCCTTCTTGAATAATCAAAGCACCACTAATTGAACGCTCTTGCTTTTGCTCAACAGGTTTCCAATCAAATTCATCCGACCATAAAAAACCGTCCTCTAATGGGACGGTTTCTGATGTCAGTTTTCGTATAAGTTTCATTACATGCTCCGTTTAAGCATCTCAAATTCACGAAGTATGTCTTCCATACCATCCACCGCTTCTGGCGTACCCTGTAGTTCAGCTGACTTGCCTCCAGATTGAATCTCCAGAATTTTCTTTTCAGTTGGCTGCATAGTTTCAACCCCCTCTATATCAAATGAGCTTGCAATCATTGGAGCCTCGGGGGCAACAGGGATTTGCTGAGCCAATTGACTACTACCAGACAATAACGATCCAACACCACCACCTGAACCACGTGCTTGTGATTTGGCATTCAATGTATCAGTACGCGCTTTCATCTTGGCCTTGAAGTCATCCCAATGATCGTTGGTGGCTTGTTGTTCAGCACTTACTTCAGGCTGAGATGATGATGTTACTGAGCTTTGACCTACCTGACTCACAGTACGCTGAGTAGCAACAGCGGCTTGCTGGATCTCACCAAGTTTAGAAACAGTGGCTTTGCCAGTAGCATCCAGTTGGACTTGTAGACCAAGACTTGCTGCTTTTGCCTGAGCAACAGCAATTTTGGCCTTATCACCAGTTGCAATGGTTGAATCCAGCATCAGCTTGTACGCTTGCTGAATACCATCTGCGGTCGCTTGGCCGCTTTTGCTAATCACATCAAAATTAGCCTGTGCAGATTGTGCAGCTGAATCTAACTGTTCTTGAGTTTTAACACCCATGGCATTAAAAGCAGCTTGTGCCGGGTTTAGGATCTCAGGTAACTGTGCCACTTTTTGTTCGATCTTACTTAAACCTAAAGCAACCTGTTCCCCTGCAATCAATCCCTGCTTACCGAACTCAATCAGCGCACTTTTAGCGTAATCAATCTCAGCTCTGGTTTGGGCTGAGTCAATAGCCTTATTGAGATTTGCACTTAAAGCTAAACCAGTATCAATCCCTTGGGCTTTGTAGGCTTCAAGATTACCAATAATGAATTGGATGTCATTATTGGCAGACTGGAATGTGCTTGAAAATGCACCTTTAAGTTGCTGGGTCTCTAAGCCAGTTCGACCAAGTGCAGCTTTCATTACCGCTTCTGTGATTGCGGCAGATTTAGCGGCCTCTTGTGCAGTACCAGCAAAGGCAGCTTTGGCATTGGTTTGGAAGACAATAAGATCCTTACCACTCAATGCCTTTGCTAACTCAGCCTGCATCTGTTCAGCAGTAATTTTCCCTTGTTCTCGAAGAAGGTTAAGAGTCGTTACAGCATCATTGATTCCCTTGGTTGAATCAAATGACATCGCTTTAGCAACTTTTTCAAGCACTTCCTTGGCCAAGCTACCTTTTTTAACTACCTCATCAAACTCTACTACAAGTTTTTTAGACTCTGTTGTGAGTTGGTATGTTTTATCGCGTGCCTTTTCAGCTGCTGCAGCTATTTCAGCCTTTGACTCAGCGACTACTTTTGCTCGAGCAGCCTCAAGGGCCTCTTGTGCTGCAAGATCCTCGAATGCCTTTCCATATCCTCTTAGCTTCGCAACTCCCTCTCCAGCCCAAGTACCAATTGGCATAAACACTGTTGGAATTAACACTCCTACAGCTGTTACAGCAACACCTAGCGCACCTAATCGACTAATTAAAGTCATTACAGATCCGCTGGCAGCTGTTGCTGTTGTAGCTGCCACGGTTGTATTTGTAGCTAATTGGGTTTTAGCGGTAGCTGCAGAACGTGTAGCAGCAGCATTTGCTAGTTGAGCTTGTGTGTTAGCAACCACAGACGCTGTTTCATGAGTAATCGCAACTTGTGCTGCTTTTACTCCTGCGGCCTTATCAAGAAATACGTTGGCAATATTTAATGCTTTGTAGGCTATAAATGCTTGAGCAGCCAGAGTGAGTATTGAGACAATTTGATCGAGGTTTTCTGATACAAACTTAATTGCATTTGCAACTCTTTCACTTGCGCCTGTTGCCGCATCCGCCTCACCTATATACAAGGTCCATGCATTTTTTAGGTTTACTATCGCTTGCCCGATCGTAATGGGCATTTTACCGAATTCTTCATTCAGTGCTTTTGATTGGCTTTCAAGTGCTTTGACAAGTACATCAGATGTAAGTTTACCCTCGTTTGCCATGGCACGTAGCTTACCAATATTCACACCTAAGCCATCAGCAAGAGCTCTCGCCAAACGTGGCGCTTGCTCCATCACACTATTAAATTCCTCACCACGAAGAACACCAGACTGCAAAGCTTGGTTAAATTGATAAATAGCTGCCTCATTTGATGCTGCAAGGCCACCACCAACAATCAGCGATTTATTAACTAAATCCGTTATTCCTAAAGCTCGTTCCTGCGAATAACCCAGCTGATCGGTTGCACTTTTAACCCGCGTAAATAACTCTGCAGTAGCAGTAAGATTGGAGCGAGTTTCAATTGCAATATTTTTTACACCCTCAAAAGCTTCTGCGAAGTTCCCACTTTTAGAGGTTGCAAGATCAATCCTTGCTTCTAAAACCTTAAATTCATCAGCAGTTCGGCCAATATCCATTAAGGACATGCCAATTCCAAGTGTAGCCATTGTGCTGGTTAGTGCTGTATAACCAGTTTTTAAGCCTTGAATCTCTCCACTAATCTGCTTAACAAGCGCTTCATTTTTTTGGAGTTCCGCATTTGTTTTACCTAATTCAGCATCCAGCTTGCTTAATTCAGGGGTAACGAGACTTAGTTCTGATTTGAATGTGTTAAATGCCTGATCAGCTTGCTTGACCTCTCTTTCTAACGAGTCAATCTGTTGCTGAGCAATTCGAATATCTTCGGGCGTGGCTTTGGTCTTTGAAAATTCTTCAAGTTTAGTTTTTGCAGTAGCTAGGTTTGCTTTAAGAAGATTTAATGATCGTACGGAGTCGACACCAAACTTCTCAAAACTATTTGAAGCACCTACAACACTAGTACCAGTACTTTTAATAATTTCAGTTGTTTCATTAAGCGATTTAATTAAAGTTGCAGCGCGTTCAGTGGCATTTTTAGGAATGATGTTTCCAATTTCTGAACCAGTGTTTTTGGCAGTATTTGCTACATCCTGTAGTTCGCTACCAAGTTCACCCAACTCACCTTTTACTTGTTCAGCTTTTTTTGGCAAGTCGGTTGGTATGATTTTACTAATCTCTTTTGCGGTTTCAGCGCTTGTTTGCTTTAATCGTTCAGCTTCACTTCCAATGGTTTCAAATAGTTTTTTGCTAACATCTTTGGATTGTTTAGCTGCGGCAACAAGGCCTTTGCTATCGCCATCCATGATTAATTTGAAAGTTAAATTTTTACCAGACATGGCGACCTCAAATTTTAGGCATTAAAAAACCCACCAATTGGTGGGTTTGAAGTGCTTATTTAAATCATTTTTGAATTATTCGATTCACAACATAAAATCGCTTGCCATTTTTACAATCAACAAATGAGGCAATTTGGTCTGGATAATTACTTTTAGTATTTGAATGTCCAACATACTCAACTAAATCACACTCAGGGAGTTTCGAAACAAGCTCGGCTGAATCTCGATCGTGTTTTTGTATTTCAATTAGACCTTGTGCACCAACCTGCTTAAATAACTTCGGATATGCCTCAGGCGTATAACTCTCGATCGCATTCACATCAATTTTAGGATTGTTCATTAACTTTACCTCGATAAAAAAGCACTCTAAGGTGCTTTATAGTTTCCATCTTTAGAGCCTTTGCAATCTGCTTGAACTTTATCCAAAACCAACTCACCGCTACTTGTAATAGGGTGTTGTTTAATTGATTGATAATATTTTATTCCTCGCATCATACAGCTACCTTCATATTCCCGTTGTGTTAGCTGCGGTGGCGGTGCATTCCTATTCGTATAAGCATTAATAGCAACATCTACTAAAGCGTACAAAACCATTACAACAATACCACCAATAATACCCAACACACCAAGGACTATTAAATCCCCTACATCTGAAGGTTTACTGGTTGCACAAGCGCGAGATGGTGCAACTAAATCACTGCCACAATTCTCGCAAACACCCACTCCAGTTCTGCGCCAGATCTCGTAAACAATAGCCGGCAAGAGAAAGAAGAATGCTAAAACTAACGTGATTAGAAAATTACCACGATTTTTCGACCATCCTACATGACCACAGTTATTACAGCTAATACATTTATTTGCCATCTGACTCTCAACGACGTTCCCAAGTAATTTTAGATACGCGACCTTCACGAACGGTTACGGTATATATCTCGTTTCCAACTTCATAAATGTAATCTGTCACTGAGATCGTAGTATTGTTGCCAGTATCAACTGTATAAGATTGTTGGTGAATAGGCTTTCCTGCTTTAATTACCAATGAGCCAACAGAATCGCCAACTTGAACAATGTCACCACCTACACGGAAACTGCGAGTTTCAGCAGCTATGACCGAAAATGATGTGACTAATAACAAGCCAGCCAGTAATTTTTTCATTATTTATCCAAGTTTATAAAGCATTTGGAGATAATAACGTGATCAATTTCACATCACAACTCAATCGTCATTTGACTTTAGCTCGTCGGCCAATTTGGCATAAGCTTTATCTTTGGCATGTTGAGCAGCACGCATTAGGTTTGTGTTAGTGAGTAAGCTTTGCGATCGTTGTTTCTGAGCTGCCCCCAAATAACCAATGAAAGCCCCGTAACTCATCTGCATGATATCGTCGCTACGATGGCCCGCTTTTGTTAGGTATTGAAAAGTCTCAAACCAGCTAGGCTGTTTTGGTTGTTTAGTATTTCGTGAACGCTTGTGTTTTTTCTTCGGCTTGGGTTCGCTAAAGAAAGCTTCATTCACTTTTATCGCAGCATCAAGTAATAAGATGTTGAGCTTGCTCTCTTGCTTAAATAAATCAACAGCCTGCTCACTACTACATTTTAGAGAATAAGCGATCAACTGTGTCGATTCAAAAGGATGTTCATCAAAGATCTTTTGTGCAGTCTCATCTGGGTGGTTATCCAAAAAGTCTTTAATAACTCGTCCCACACTCTGCCACTCATCAAAGTTGTGCATTTGCAGTTGGTGCACCGATAACTCACCAACGCTGACAGATCGGTTTGAAGCCACAAAGAATTCATTCATGATGGAATCTCAAAAAATAGGCACAAAAAAAGACGCTAATGCGCCTAAGGTTCTTTGTGCCTAATGGGTTTATGCTGCTACAGAGAAGCGCTCAATGTGACCAAAAATACTTAATTCAGCATCATTCGCTTTAGTGATATCTGCAAGACATTCACCTTCAAAGCTATAACTCGCAAAGTCTTCATGAATTAGGTCAAATTCCGTTTCAGGAGATAATTCTAGGCGCCATAGTGTCACTGCAACTTTATCGCCCTGGTATGTATCGACCCCCTTGAAGAAGAAACGATATTCTTCGCCTAGATTGGTGGCAATCGTTGTGCGTGTAATAGCTCCAGCTTTGCCAGACCACTTCACATCAGTAATAGGTTCATTAAAGATGACCGTTCCAAACACGGCATCTAAAGTATATTTATCTGCAGTAATTGCCGCATCCGCAGGGCCTTTAAAAGCCACATCGGACAAGTTTCGAGTCCCTAGATCAATCATTTCACCAGCTTTAACTGCGCCTAATGTTATTTCAGGAATTGTTGCTTCTGGGATTTCTAGTGTTTTACCGCTAAGTACCATTGCCAGATTTTCTTTGGTGACCTCTTCCAAAGTTCCGCTAACCGATACACCAGTTTGCTTACGCAGCACTGCATCCTTTGCACGCAGACCTGTTTTTGATTCAAAGTGATCTGTTGATTCAGAGGTGATCTGAAGCTGGAGCTCTGGCGTGTTTCCAATTGATAATAGTGCAGCAGGCTGGCCATTAATCATTTTTGCTAAAAACAACTCACCTTGGAGTGAGATTAAATCTGGTTTATTCGCCATCGGTTTTCACCTCTTCTTTTTTGGCTAGTACAGGCTTCTGTTTTGAGGCAGGCTCAGTCAACTCAATTACACCGCGCTGTAATAAATCTTGAACCTGAGCATCGTTTAAACCACCGACGATATCCCCAGTACGAAAACGCCCGACAGATTGCCGGGCTTTGTATTGTTTTTGCATGAAAAATTCCTAAACAAACATTTTTGATTCAAACACCAATGTAATGTAGACACACGTTGGTGAATAGTCCTCTTCTACCGCCACCATTTCTAAAGGGCGCTTACTGGATGCAGGTTGCCAGCCTGATAAAAGTTTTAAAGCTTTAATCGTCAGCAAACCCACTCGATCCAGTACTGCAGACCCATCACTGAGTTGTGATGCTGCATGACGTTCGCAAATCGTAACCTCCCACTGCTGAGTAAGCATATTTACTGACGATCGCACAGCTTCATCAGATTTACGAATGCGGCGGTAATAGATTTGGGCGTTTGGTGTAACCTGAGAAAGTTCCGTAATTTTTGCAGAGTTGGCTGGTGTGTAAATCTTTTTAAAATCTGCAATTTCAGTTAGCTTTTCCGCTATCTCACCACGTACAGCAAAGAAGTTATCTTCATTACTCATCTGTCAAATGCTCCACAATTAAATCCAATACTTCCTGCTCATCTGTTTCAGTCAATCCCAAGAATGGACGACGAGGCATGTTTACTTTGTACGCTTTCCCTTGGGTTTCCTGCATGAAGTTAGATCGAGCCTTGCGTACAAATTTATTACCCACCAAACCTGTACGCAGATCCTGCCGAAAGTAGGTACGACGCATGCGTGCTTCATACTTAATTTCGCCACCGAAGTGGTGAATAGCCGCGTACTCAACATCCGTTCCAATCTCCACACTATTTGGTAGTGCGTTATAGGTCATGGAGTTGATAGCTCTGGAAGTATCACGCATGGTGGTACCACCTTCACGCAAAACTCGACCTGACAAACGCCATTTACCTTCAAGCCCCTCACCATTTATCCATCGAGAGCGAATATTCGATACAACCGATTGACCTATCGCATTAAAGAGCTTCAGCTTTCCTTGATCAAAACTAGATAAGCGCTCCAGAGCTTGCATTACTGCTGATTCACCATCAGCCTCAATGATGATTCCTACTCCAGACATATCAGCCTCACTTGATGCTAGGCATCATGTTTAAGATATCGTCACCAAAAACACCGCCACGATATGTGGTACCGATTGGCATTGTGGCTGGCTTCTCTTCTGTGACTTCATTTTGAGGGTTTAGGATATTCAATGTCGCCTTACCATCAGCAACCCGTTTCAAGAAGTCAATTTCCGCCTTATAACGGTTTTCAACTTCTTCAATTGGCTGCTGAAAATAAAGCCGGTAGCGTGCAATGTTGCACGCAATCCGTTTTAACGTACTGGGCGTATTTGGCAAAGGCAGGACATATCGAACAGCGATATAGCTGTCAATTTCCTCGGATGCATCCTGTAGGGCTTCTTCAATTGAATTACCTACAGTTTGCATTGATTCCAATTGTTGAAGCTCACCTTCACCAAAACGCGCCTCTAAGTCATTTCGAGTCGCGTACATAAGTCACCTTACTTATCAGCTGACGCCACTTTCTTGGCTTCGGCCGTGGCTTTTTTTAAGGCAGCTTCAGATGTAGATAAAGCCTTTTCAAGTTCAGCAACTTTGGTTTTAAGCCCATCATTCTCCTGATCAGACTTGGCTTTCTCTTCAGTCATTAGCTTGATAGTTCCTGCTTGTTCAGCATTTTCCTTTTCAAGTTCAGCTAAACGTGCAGCAGTACCATCCGCCTTAGGTTGTTCCGGAGCTTTTTCTTCTTCAATAGCTCCAGATGCTAAAAGGGCCTGAATACGTTCTGCATTCAAGCCCTTGATTTCATCACCCGGCATAAATTGCCCGATGGATTGCTTTGCAATGTACTTAGGCATGTCTTACTCCTTAAACAATGAAACCTGTGCCGCCACATACGCCATTTTTGTTTGATGGCACTGCAAGGGGTGCTGACTCGGTCATTAAGAAAATCCCACTTGGATCTTCGTTGTACCACTGGCGATCGAAATACTTCTGTACAGCACCATTCGCCAACATGTTTTTGATTTTGCACTGAGCAATAGAACCATTGAGGTCTGAAATAGCACCGAAATAGTCATTTGGGATGAATCGCTTAACACCATCTTTTAAGCGGTATGTTGCATCAAACACCCAAAGCTCTTTATCGTCCAAATGACCTTTAAATGACGCACCTTCCTGAACATTCAAGCTAGGTTTGTATGGGACCGAAATTCCTGCATAGGGCTTAATGAAACGCTCTTTAAATTCTTCATTTGCAAATAAAGCCGCCCAAACCTTTCCTGACATCAGATAAGCCTTTGAACTCCCCCCATTAGCATCTAATAAGCGTGTTTCAATCGTTTCAATGTCTGTTACAGGCTTAGCACCCGCCTGATTCCAAGGGGTTAATGGTGTAAATGTGAGTGATGCATCTCGCTCGTAATCCACTAAGTTATATTCATAATCATCTGATTGAAGAATATACTTCCCGTTGAGTAAGAGCTCGGTCGCCATCAACAAGACTGAGTTATCAATTGCATCATGATTACGCTTCATTACCGCAATCTGAGCAATCATCATCTTTTCTTGATCAGATAATTGCTGACCACCAGTAGAAATAATGCCTGCTGAACGCAAACGCTCCATTAGTGCTTCGTCAAAAGCAGTTGCTGGCGATACCATATTTTTTGGTTTGTAATATGCAGGCTGCACAAATTCAACTTTAGCAGCACGTTTAGTATCAAAAGGCTTACCTGGTTGATGTGAGGCTACCAATGGGGCTAAATCGTGCACCGTATTGATTTCAGCAAGTGGCACTTCATCACGGTCAAATGCAGGACGATTCGGAAAGAATTTATCTAAAAGCCAAGTATCCATCGGCTTGTAATTTGTGTGAATTAAAGCAAGCTCACCAACATCAAGCAACTCGAGTGGTGCGCCATTAACTGTAAATGACTGAGGCATGTTTAAAAGTCCTTATACTTTTGAGAATTCAATGTTATTAAGAGTCGCTTTAGCACGTGCGGCATCGTACTTTGCAGTAGCTAGGTATTCACCAGAGAGTCGCACCGCTTCAATGCTAAATACGCCACCGAAGTAGATCGGCAGCTCCACACCATCAGCAGACATCTGTGTTGCTTCAGTTGCAGTCACATCACGACCACAAATAACATTCCAAATTTTTTCATCTGCAGCTAGATCGACCACATTTGCGTCGGATAAAGTTAGTAAATCCCCAGCTTTATAGGCTTTTGCTGCAGTAACTTTGGCATTTGCCCGGCGAAGCTTTTCGACATCGAGAATGAATGGGCGTGTTTCTCGGGTCACGCTCCCCAAATACGTTTTATTGCTCATCTATTAAACCCCTTTCTTCTGTGCTGCAAATGCCTTAGCCCCTGCAGAGAATTGATGTTCTTGGCCTTGCTGACCGCCTTGCCCACCCTGACCACCTGTTGCTTGGTGAGTGAACAAATGCTGAAAGTGTGATGGAACTTGTTGCTGCTGTTGACCAGTTGGTGGCTGACTGCCTGCTGAGAATTGACGAAGTTGTTTAGCTGAAAATGCAAATGCAGAGTCATCTAGCGCTTTCATTTCCGTAATATCTTCCGCACTAAACTCTTTACCAAGGTCTTTACCTAAAGCGGTAATTTCTGCTTCACGCTTTGCTGCTGCAAACTGCTTGTTTTGGGTTTCAAGCTCAGAGTTTTTAGTCTCCAGCTCTTGAATACGGGCTTGCGCCTTTTCTAATTCGGTCACGTCTGTGTCCTCTGTAGGTTGATTTGCTGTGCCAGGTTTTGCTGAGAATGCATTTACCGACGTTGTTCGATCCGCACCTGTAGAGCAGATCGTAAATTCACGGATACGGTTGTTTCGAAATACTGCGACTGGCCCTGTGAATGTCTGTCCATTTACAACCACATTCACCCCTTGCCCTACTTCTTCAACAGAGCCAGGATCAATGAACATGGACATTTGAAACGGGTAACCATCATCTGCGTCATCCACAACTTCACGTGCTTTCGCATTACGGAGAAAGTCACCAGTCACTGTGATGTTTTGATTAATACCGACTTCTTTCACCACACCGACTCGGCTTGTACTGAAGTGCTCTTCTAGTAAAGGTGTGGGGGTTGGAATCTCAATTCCTTCAAGATCGAAAACAACACCATTTCGACCCCAAAACCAGTGGCCATCAACGCGACCACCACCGTAAGCTGTGCCTTTAAAGGTTCGCTTCTTATCCCCTTCAACCTGAGGAACAATGTCCACGGCGGATAGTGAGAATAGGTACTTACCTTGTTCCTCTTTCGTACCAGGCATTTTTCATGCTCCATAAAAAAACCGCCTTTCGGCGGTGTACTTTTTTCTGTTTTAATTAAAAACTTACTTAAAACTACTCTATAAAATCTTCGATAGTGTTGTACCTTAATTCAATATTTATCAACATGATGATAAATTGAGTATCATGCTTTACATTCTCTATATCCTTTTTCAAAATTGAAAGTAATCGTTGCGTCTCATTTATTATTTTTGCATTTAACCTTTCAAGCTGAATTTCTATTTCTTGCTTTTGGCTAAGTATTATTTGAATATCTTCATTGACCCTATCATTTTGAGCCTGACCAAAAAAGAGATTAGAAACTTTTAAATTCATCTCTTGTAAATATAAAATCTTATCCCTAAAGTTTTGATCCTCCGCTCTCAGTTTCCATAAAATATGACATTCCTGTGAAAATAGTTTAGCTAAGTCACAGTATTTTTCATATAACTGATTGCACGAATTATAAATCTCAATATTAGCTACTGTTTTAGTAATATTAATATTTTCATTTAAAGTCCCTATTCGTTCTATTAGTTCAACAGAATCACCTGAATAAAACATTTTACTTGAGAAAAAACTTTGAATTTCGCCTAAATTTTTGATTAATCTCACATATTGATCATGCTTAAATTTTTGCTTTCTCTCTTTATCATTTTCCTCAGCTTGATGCTTCATCTGCCTATCAAGCATTTCATTCTGATGCTTTATCTGCTCAATAAATCCATCGGATTGATCTTTCATTTGAGCCTTAAATGTATCACTTTGATGTCTCAACTGTTTATCTAAAGCTATTTGACTATTGTTGTTAGTAAGTTTCACACCAAGCAAGGTGATTAATGCTGCTGAAATACCAGCAATCACTTCATCACCAGCCTTTATAAAATTTTTAAGAACCCATGCGAGTAACACAATTCCAGCAACACATAGTAAAAAATATAATGAATCGAAATTAACTTTACGAACTCGCATTTAAATTGTTCCTACAAACCATAATACTATTTTGGTAAATCTATCACTCAACTCCTTAGTAGTATATCTTTGAAATAATAAACAATATAATCAGTTTTTTATAACTTTAAATTTATAAACCATAACACCTGCCACCATATCCACTAAAACTACTTCAAGAGACAAACCAATCGGCATTAATACTCCTTGCCCCACATTAAGCTTCTCAAGATCAATGCCTAAACCCTTAGCATTCTCAATCTGAATCATCACATTAGACTGACCCGCTAAAAGCATAGGCACATCCAAAGTGACAACCTTACCAACCTCAAGCGAAGCACCATAAGTTAAAGTGGTTGCACCAGTAATAACGTCAGCAGTATTGGCAGATACGGCGTGAATCTTTGCCATATCGTCTTTCACCCAGCTTTTAAGCACATTCTCTGCTGGGCTAATTGATGGCTGTTTTAGGTAGCTAGTAAGCGCACCATCATTACCCTGCACATAATCCAAGAATGTCTTAATTGCACTCGGTCTAATAGTTGGATCTAAAGGAATAACTTTATTGGCCACCGTGTTGAATAGATCTCTCGATTTATCATCCATTGGGGCTAAAAGACTGGTGAGCTTTTTAGATGCAGTCCATTCGGCCTTAATCGCCTCTTTCTGCTCCAGTAGATATTCCTTATCCAGTAATGACTTAGAAATCTTCTGATCCACCAAAGTCTCAAACTCTCCGAATTGCAAAGGATGTGAACTCCAATCCAAAGCCTCGGCAACCTCAGGTAACTTATCATCTGGTGTAATGCCGTATTTAAGCGCTTGCTTCTCCGTAAGCGCGATGACAGTACAACGACAGCGAAATCCAGTGGGAGGGTAATGCGTTAGCCAAAACGGATGATCAATCGGTAATACAATTCGATTCAATGCCAAATGTGCTGGACGCACACGTGAGTCATTGATAGCCGAATACATCAGATACTGACGTTTATCTTTATTTCGTTGCTGTTGCTGCCAACGTCCATGACCATATGCGCTTTGAATATTGGTACGGAATACATTGTCTAGGTAGTGCTTGGGTAAAACGATTTCCGATTCAGCCACAAGCTTCTGAAAATCGTTAAAGGTGCCACCTGATGCTAAGGTTTTGTTGAGTGACTTAATCACCGACTCAGCTTGCTCAAGACTCGACAAAAAACTAACCGTGGTCGCCATCTGCCGTGTCTTAAGATCCATTGAGTAAAACACATCAGGTAGCACCACTTTCTTACTATGCGCATACTGTAGCGCTTCAAGAAATGTGACTGGTTGCATAAGTTACTTTCCGCCCTGTGCTGTCACATAACCCAGCACATCTCCTGCATACAAAGCCTGATCTAAATTGGCTTTGAATTGAGCCTTGGATGCCATGGGGATGAGTTGCATTAAGTTGCTTGCTAGGTCTTGAGGATCTGTCGATTCAGCCACCAGTTGCTTAATCTGATCTTGATTCAATAGCTCAAGATCATCTTGAGCATCTGTCAGTTCATCCACCTCTTGCTGTTCAGGTGACTGCTTTTGTACAGAGGCCTTAAAGCTGAATGCTTGATGAGGTAGTGCTGAGAATTGCTTAGGCAGGATTTGAGCAGGTTCAGCAATATCACCCTCCTCTAATCCATATTCACGTTGGAAGTATTGAGGGGTGAAATTCGCACCGGCATTCTTTAACTTAACGTCACGATCAGCCTTAGGGCCTTCTAGTGACTTTTCTTCACCGATAATGATTCGATGACGTTCCCATCTATTTAAATCACACAAAGCATTTAGAATTGCTTGAATGGTCGGCAGGATCATGCGGATATCAGCTTTATATTTGCTGTTTTGCACTTCCATATGTACATCGCCTAGTGCACGACTACCCGATCCATCCGTCCCACTGGTCAAGGTTTGCCCTAAGACAACCTTTTGAATCCGACGTTCTAAGTTCTTGTCGAACGTATCGTATGTCCCGCTTGCATTCCCCGAGTTGACACCTGATGCAGTCACTTCGATGGTATCCGTCGAACTTACTGCCAAAACTCGACTTGTATGAGCACGGAGTAATGCATCTCGCATGTCATCATTTTTACCGACATGTGACTTACCAACGAGCATAGGCATACCAAACTGCTCTACGAACTTGGCCCACATCTTGAAGCCATTGTTCTTAAAGAACCAAACCCAATAAAGTCGACTTAGCAAGGCTTCACCATATGGATTTTCATATGTAGGTTTGCAACGTGTTAAGAAATGCTTGAAATGCTGATTGCACTCTTCATCAAGGCGAGACTTACTGAAGTTTTGCAATAGGATCAAACGGCCGTCATTTTTAGGCTCATACCACTGCATTGGCTTTTCACCAATCCACTCAAGACCTACAAACGGTGTAATGGTATCGCCGTTCACGTGTAATGCATTCTCGTTATAAACAGCCTCTAATACTGAATACCCATACCAACGTGCATTTTGAGCTCCAATGACGATATCAGACCACCATTCTCGCAAATGATCATTTAGGATCTGAGCTGCAGTTGTATCGGCTGGCTCCAATCGCCACGGCGCTGATTCAAGCTTATCCTGCCGCTTTTCAACACACTGATAAATTTCATCGTCATACATCATGACTTTAAGGCGATGACGAGTTATTCCTGCTTTGCGCAGTACTTCATCACCATCAGGCATCTTGGTCAGATAATTAATCAGCGCCAATTCAGCTTCATGTAAAAACAATCCACCAGATTCAGGCTTACTTTCAGATTTAGATTTGTTTGGTTTCTTCTTGGCCATAAATTTACCTATGCAGCTGGTGGGCTGTAATTTGCGATCAGAACTGCCTCTTCAATGGCATCAATTAAGGTATCAACCTGGTCATCATGATCGTGTGTCATCTGTGCTGTGAAGGCTTCACACTCATCTAAAAATTCCTGTTTCCAAATGACTTCACGTGGCAACATTACAAATCGATTTTGATTCTCCGGGTAGACCTCAAAGTTGTTCTCAATATGTGGTGCAACGTCCATAAAGCGTGTGAGCTTATCTTTCTCACGCTGTACAGGAATGATTGGGATACCGCCATACTTCTGCCAACCTTGGACCAGTTGAGTACCATGCGCCTTGTCTTCAACTTTCATGTATCGAATGGGCTTGGTTCTCCAGTCATAAGCTTTATGCTTATCAATGAATTGTTTGGCCATTTCATTCATTTTTGGCGCTTCCCATTTCCCACGCAAAATATCAATGACATAGAGCTTCCTATCTACCCCCATACCCACAAGTGTGAATACAGTAAAGTCATTTTGCTCTTTGATCTTTTGGGCCGTATCAACGAAGACAGCACGCCACAATAGCTCTGGTAATTCGTGATATTCACCAAACCATTCAGCCTTGATCAGATCACCGCCGAGCTTTTTAGGCTCCTGCTGATACTGGCTGCTAAATGTGTAACGCGAAACCGTAGCACCGTCTTTGTCCTGTCCACCTTTTTCTAACTGCAGCAATGACTGCAATGATTCCTTCAGTGGCCAATAGCTTTGACGGCCCTTATCATCACGCTCAACATCTAATGGCACTTTTTTGCGAATGTGCTCAGGCAGGCGCTCGATATAATCGTCATCAATCAATGCCGGTATAGAGATTTGATGCCATTTACCAGGCACGTTGCCCGTCATCACAAAATTAGTCGGATCCTCAACGTGTAAGCGCTGCATGATCAAAATAATAGGTGTGGATGACTTGGCCTTACGTGAGTTGACCGTGTTTAAGATTTTACGATTAGCCTTGTTACGTGCCGTCTTACTAAATGCATCCTCGGGCTTAAGCGGATCGTCTAGGATGATTGCACCTGTGAACCCGTTATCAGCCAATGTGCCTGCACGGCGGCCCGTAACCTGACCACCCATCGAAGCAGAATAAACATGCCCTGCTTCATAACCATCTACAGTCGTTTTCCAACTGGCCTTAGCATCGGTATTGGTTGAGATCTTCACTGGCCATAAGCCCTGAAAATCAGCCGATTTAACGATGTTTCGTGCTGTAGATGACACATCCTCAACAAGCGATTGAGAGAATGACAAATACAAGAATCTTGAACGCTGGTTTCGTGCAATACCGCGTGGGATTAAATTGGTCAGCAGTTCGGTTTTACCTGAACCAGGAGGAACATTAATTACGAGGTTTTCAATCCGCCCAGCAATAACCTCATCAATAGCCCAAGCCATATACTCATGGTGCCAATTGACTGAGAACTTAAATCCCATACGTGGCTTAAAGAATGCACGTGTAAAAAACAGGTGTTCATCTTCACACTTCATGCGCTTTGCTTTGAGTTTTACAGGATCAATATTCACTCTCGAGTTCATTTATTGCCTGCCTTATCTGCTCATCGGTAGCGGTCACAGGAGTGACGTTTTCACTCTGCAATGGTCCACCATCAGCGCCTGTAATTTCTTTACGGTTGGTATAGAGTCCACCCACTTCTTTTGCAGCTTGCTCCAATAGATCAGGAACAATAACGGCGTTATCTTTGTAGCGATCATGGTCAATAAAGTTTTGGAGACGCCTTAAGCGATAGGCAATATTTGCAATTGGAATTGAATTAACGTTCTTATTCATATCCTCTCGGATTCGATAAAATTCCTTTTTGAATTCTTCGCTTAAATCCTGCCCAGTCTTTTTGGTTGGGTCGTATGCTTCACACTGTTGCTTCGTTACCGTAATGCCAAATTCTTCTTGGACGCCCTTAGCAGTTTCAGTGGGTGTCTCATAGGTTGCTAATGACCGAACTATATAGAGTTTCACCCGTTTATTAAGTCTTGCCATTTATCTAAATCCGTCCAAGTACGTCCAAGTAAAATGGCAAAAAAATTTAAGCCAATTTTAAAAGACAGGTACCGCAAGCGTGTGCAATTTTAGCTTTTCCAATTGTTGGCCCATCATTTGCAAGGTCTACCATCTTCTGCACATCTTCTGATGCACCATAGCGTTGAACCACACCATGAAACTCTTCTACATCATGTGGTCGTAAATAATATTTATATTCACCTGTTGAGAGACTAATTAGGTAATTCCCATCTTCGTCCCGCTTAGCACCCAAGTGATACAACTCGTGCTCGACCAATGCGCAAAACTCTGTATCACTTGCCTGTGAGGCGAACTTTGCATCAATGGTGATAATGAAATCGGGCACACAGCCGAACCAATCAATCATTTGTTTTTCTTGTCGTAACTTTCGCCAGCCACCTGCCATCGGAGCAAACTTCTCTGTTTGTCCCAATACAACTCGGTCAGCTTTGATGAATGCAGAAGACGCCCATAGAACTTTAAATAATGTGCTAGACCACGGCGATATATGAGCGTGATCAGAGTTGTAGAGCTTTCCATCACTGGAAATGAAAGTATCGATAATCCACTCTTCAAGCTCTTTTGCTGGCTCAAAATCAACATTATCTAAAGGGTCTATATTTAGAAGTCGTTCCGGTGGTTGTGGCCTTTTCATATATTGCGCCCATTAAAAAACCACCCGAAGGTGGTTTAGTTTAAAACAACATCGACATCTGCCCAAACTCATAAATAATTAATGTAAAGACAAGAGCCGAAACCGAGATTACAAGCACATCTTGTGAAGTCATACTTATCTCCCTTTATTGTTCTTTTTTTATACTCTCACAACTAGAAATATTTTCAACACTAAAAGAATACATTTCTCACAATTTACAGTGATAGATATGTAAGAAATTATACATGAACAGTTTATTTGTTAATTAATCGTAGAGACCTAGTTTTAGATTTTTAATTCGCTTTTTGAGCTTTATCATGATGCCGTCAATCGCCAGCAACTCATTACGAGTCAAGCTAGAACATCTTAAGACTCAAATTTCCTCTTGTGCCCCAAGATATCTGATTTGCACCAATATTCATCTAACTGAGTGTTAATTAAATCTTCTTCCATAGATTCGAGAACATAAAAAAGCCTTAACTCTTCATTTCTTTCTAAAATCTTAAGTCTATATTTTTCTATTTCAGCCACTCCAGGCTTGGCAATAACTTTCTGAAACCCAGCGCTAAATATTATTGGTGCAACTGGTTTTTCGTATTCACATTGCCACTCTATTTCGTCAGCAACTCCCCCTACAGCTAAAATTTCCCTAACCTTACCTGCAGCTACCCCACCAATAACCGCGATTTTCATAAAAATCTCAATATATAATGTAAAGATAGATTGATAACACATTGAAATATTTAAACAAGCATAATATTTTAACAAATATTTTCTAAGCTTCAGTTTATATCTAATGACCTACATCCCATATAATGAAACTATGGGTTATGTATATTTTAGTAATAAGAAAAAACCCCGCCAATAATGCATATGAGCGGGGTTTTATGTGCCGTAATCCGTTCGGCAAAAAGGAAATGTAAATTACTCAATAAAAAACCCGCTTACCTCTCCCAAAGTAAGCGGGTTAAATTTGCGCTTTATTACTAATTCTTTAATTCATCTTTATTTTTCACAGAATATAATCCCATTGTTTCACTATGATGAATAAATCACTCAATTTCTTAAATATCACTTAATTTCTTTCAAGCAATCACGACACACCTTGATCTCATCACCATCAACCGTGTGATCAATCTCAGTTGCACCATGAAGACCAAATAAACACATTAACAGTCGGAGCATTACTTTTCTCCATGCAAAAAAAAGCCCACCTCAGCAGTAGATTGATGTGGGCTTAAACTAAGGACCTTGGAAGGTCATTCAGAAACTACAGCTGTTTCTAGCAGCAATCATGCATACTTATTCGTGAATTTTTTGTGAAAAAATGAATTAAGAATAAATCAATATTTTATGAATTAACTTTAATTGAAATCTGGGTGGCGACATTCAATACAAACCACTAGGAATAAAGAAACTACCATACGAGCCCCGATATTGCTTACACAAAAAACATTTCTCGGAGCATTAAAAATGCTCACATTTCTGTGAGCATTTGTTGTAATTCTCGTCTTTCCGAGTGTCAATCGATTTACCTAGTTAGATGATCTATAACAACATCTAACCTAATGAAAAAATTACTCGATATTTGCTATTCAGTCAATCAATTTATTTCGTATATTTTTGATAAATATCACGTTTAATTCACAAAGGATATGATGTTTGATTGAATTATTTGCGTTTACCTAAGACATAAAAAAAGCCCACATTATGAGTGTTAATATGGGCTCCCTTATCATTTGCGCTGATTTGGGTAAATGTGTCGCTATATAACAACGGAAAAAGAATAAATTGATTTAATAAAAATGCTAATTTATTTTCATTATATGTATTTAAAATACATTTTAAGAAATTATAGCGATAGGAAAGCCCTCTCCGCGGGGCCAAACGCTACTCACAATCACATCAACCTTACATGCACGGTCAACTTCACTTGCTTTCATTCTCATTAAGGTCGGGTTGCCAAGCCCTAGCTGGAATTGCCTAAAATAACTAGGCGTTTACTCAAGGCATGTTCTGTAAGCCGGCACACTCACAGGATATAATTGCAATATTTCAGGCAACAAAAAAGCCCGACCACTTGATCGAGCTTTGATGTAACTAAATATCTGGGTGGCGGCATTAAAATTTAAACCACTACGATTAAAGTTAAGCCGCCATAAAAAAAGCCTAATCCACGGGGACTAGGCTATAAACTTTGAATCTTTTTCGTTGGTAGCGGGAGCTGGATTTGAACCAACGACCTTCGGGTTATGAGCCCGACGAGCTACCAGACTGCTCCATCCCGCATCAACGAGTTAGCTTTATACGCCCTAAGCAACCACAAAGCAAACTTTATTTGAAATATAAACACTTATAGTATTAACGAAATTCAAAATATCTAAAGCCTACCCTAAAATTGCTTCAGTTATAAATGCTGGATGAGATGCTCGATAGAGGCTCAATCTTCTCTTTTCACCCTCTAAAAACAACTTGGGTTCTTCCGACCATATTGATTTTCTCGAATCAAGCCCGGATAGACCTACTGCCCAATCAGAAACAGCCCCATAAACAAAAGTATTATCAGCGAAAATTAATTTGGTCTTGTTATGTGTACTATTTATAAGAACTTTATGTGTTGGTAATGAACCGAATATACTTATCTGAGTGTAAATGTATTTATAGATTTCAGGCATATAGAGGAGCACTTAAAAGAGAGTGTCACTATACCATCTTAGTTGTTTAAAAAGCCCATCAAAACCCATGCAATTTGTATACAGCAATAAAAAAGCCCTACATCTCTGTAAGGCTTTCCCCCTTGGTCATGTGCGCTGATACAAGGAATCGTTGTTTTTATTTACAACAAAATAATTAAATCATTAATTGCATAAAAAATGAAGCAAAAAAAACCTGCAACTTGGGGAAGGTGCAGGTAGAAAACTGATATTAACTATCATGGAGAACTTAATACCAAGTAATATACTCGGTTTATATTGAGATCTCATTCACATTTTATTCCAAATTATCTAGCAACAAAAAAAGCCCATCAAATGATGAGCTTTTTACGGTAATTAAGTGAATTTCCATATGTACGTCCACTATAACAGAAATATGCCATATACCTTGATCAGGGTCAAGTGAGCATATTCTCAATTTGCACTTCTAGTCTTGCTTTAATACTATTCACCTAAGCACTTAAAATAATTGATCTAATGTCTGAACCTCAGTTTTCTCTCAGTGATTATCTATCCACCGTACAGGAAGTAATTCAAATTACTTTCAATGAACCTGTATGGGTGAAAGCTGAGATCCGTAATCTTAATATTAAGGGCGGACATTACTATCTTGAGTTAGCTGAAAAGGATGAAAGTACCGACAAAGTTATAGCGAGTTGTAAAGGAACCATCTGGAAGTTTACAGCTCAGAAAATGGTGCTTAAGTTTGAAAGAGAAAGCGGTGTAGAGCTTTCAAAGGATTTAAATGTCTTGGTAAAAGTCAGGGCCAAATTTGATCCTCAGTATGGCTTTTCAGTGAATGTTGAAGATATTGATTCAAGCTATACCCTTGGAGATATTGCACGGCGCTATCAACAGATTTTAGAAAAACTTACCTCTGAAGGCCTATTAAATAAAAACAAACTCATTCCTACTCCCTTTGATATCCAGAATGTACTGGTAATTGCTCCTGAAAATGCTGCAGGTCTAGGTGACTTCAAAAAAGATGCCGATGCTTTAGAAAAAGCTGGTGTATGTCATTTCAAATATTATTCAGCCACATTTCAAGGGAACACAGCAGCACAAAGTATTATCACATCGCTAAGTAATGGTCTGAGACAATGGGCTACTGATTTCAGTACCCCGCCTGATCTCATCGTAATTATACGCGGTGGTGGTGCTGTAAACGATCTTGCCTATTTAAATGATTACGAACTGGCTGCCTTGTTGGCCAAACGCACCGTTCCGATTTGGGTCGGCATTGGTCACGAAAAAGACCGTACGATACTAGATGAAGTTGCAAACCGTTCATTTGATACACCAAGTAAAGTGATTGGTGTATTCGTAATCTTATCGCTGAACGGACGCAGGACGTCTTAGATTCATTCCAAACCATCAAGTTATTATCCCAACATCAAATCACGGCGTACCAAAGCCAAAATGATCAATACATGAGAGTGATTAAGACGCTTGCACATGGCCAGATCAATGAAGCTAATAAAAGCGTAGATTTAATGAGAAGCACCCTACATTATTTAGCCCAGCAACAGATCAAACTGGCAACGAATCAAGTCGAATCATTGATGCGTGAAACCTTAATTCAGAATCCAAGAAACGTAATGGCTAAAGGCTACGGAATTGTCCGTAGTGAAGGGAAAGCTATTCGCTCTATTCAACAAATCTCAGGTGATAACATCCAGATCGAATTACAGGATGGCACCATTCAAGCAAATGTAACAAAGGTAATTGGTAATGACTAAAAAAGAACTCTCTTTCAAGGAAGGTTATGAAGTCCTTAAAAAGAATGCTGAGCTATTGGAGTCACAGGAAGAGCCCGACATTGATAATTTAATGAAAATCGTTGAAGAGTCTATGGCTGCATACAAAGCCTGTAAAACACGTGTAGATGCAGTGCAACAGGCTTTGAATGATACTTTTAAAGAATAGTCAATAAAACTCAGACTTCGAATAATTACTTAGATTTGAATAAAATACTTATATGAAACTCAAAGAAATCCTTTATGCATTTGGCCTTTCAACAGTTTTAGGCTATTTATATCTATCTGGTAGAGTTATGATCGAAAGCGCTGCGGAATACAGCGGTTTTAATTATCTAGATTTAGTCTTTGATTCTAACGATTATGCTTATTATGGTTTTTATACAAAAAAACTACTACTTCATTTCTATTTTTAATAATTGCTTCAACAATAATTTATTTCTTTACCCCCCTGCCATTTCGGTTTGAGTATGTAAAAATAAAACTTGATTTTTATGCCACCTTTTTTTTAAAACGCTACATTAGTAAGCAAAAGGATTTGAAACCAAAATCCTTATTTAGATCAATAGTTATTAAAAATCATAAAGATAAAATAAAAAATAAAAGAAATGTATTATCGAACAGGTTCTTTGGTTCTTACGTCTTTATGATTTTTCTTTCGCTATTTTTAATGTCATTTTTAACTAAAATTGTGGACTTTACGTCCTTGGGAAGAAAAAACGCCATTGAAAGTGTACTTTCGAGTAAAAAATACATCGCTATTCAAGATAAAAAATACTTTAAGCTAATTTGTGGTAAAGACAAATGTATCTATAGCACTAAGACTCTTGATGATTTTAAAAAAATTAAAGAAGAAAACTATGAAATAAAAGAATTAAAAGCTCTTAGAACTGATTACCAATCGGCCGATTATAGAATCTTTGTAGTTGACACTGTAAATTCAGAATCCAAACAAAAAATGTTACTACAAATCAATTACAACACAAAAAATCTTAACAAGAATGCAATCTCTAATATAGAATTTCGCATACACACTCAAGATAATAATCCATATAAATTTTCTTCCTCTTTTAATAAACGTTGTTTCAAAGCTTTTAGTAATGAGACATCTAAATCATTAAATTCTCATAAGATTGATCCAGAAAATGATACTTTACCTTTTTTCACATATGTTGAAATTCCACTAAATCAGAAAATTAGAAGCATCGAGCCTTATAGTCCCGCCAAAAATATTAGGGCGTATAGTTACTGTACTTAAGAAAAAGCTCACAAAAAAGTGGGCTTTTATATTTGGCATGCTTCAATCAGTTCGAGACATAACTTTTTAAAGTTGTGATTATTCACAATTTTAGTTTAATAATCTTATAAACCCATACCGAACATGCAAAGCAGCCAATCCACACTTAACATCAAATTTGGCATCCATTTCGGTACGGGTTGAGTTCTTCATTTCTGCCCAAGAATTGTTATAGAAATAACGGCAAATGATGGCATCTAGCCAGTCATCTAAGACTACGGATTGCCCCTGCATATCTAGAATCAAACGCTGCACAGCGCGGGCTTCATTATCATCAATCTGACAAGTCAGTTTGCTACGTCGCGACTTTGGCGGTTCAAAATCACCAGTTAAGTAATCCACAATAATCTGCTGTTGTTGCTCTTTAGTCAGCTTCTTATATTTTTGAGCTTTCACCGCACTATCCATTGCTACAGCGATTGGATTGATACTTTTCCCACATGTACCAGATACGGTATTCATCCAAGCACCAAATTGATATAACCACCCCTCTAAATCAAAACGTGTCCAATCCACTGCTTGCATAATTGTTACTGCTGCCGTCATCCCACCCCCCCTACCATCTTCTCTATTTGCTCAATCGCTTTGCCGCTTTTCACTTGCTCGGTGCTAAACCGTATTACCTGATAACCCATCATTGTTGCTTCGTTATATTTCTCTAAATCTCCTAAATAACCCTTACCCCTTGTATGCCGACCATTACTCCAGATCCCGCCTTCCACTTCGACCAATATCTTTTTGCCCTTCAAATGGAAATCTGCTCTCCATTTACGTGTAGGATGAAACTTAAACTCCTGCTCAAACTCAATCTTTAACACTCTCAGAGCAGTGGCCAATATCACCTCACCCTCACTCTGTACTTTTTCACCTTTAAGCTTTGGACGCTTAGATCCTCTTTTAGGTTTATTCGCACCGATCATCTTTTTGTATTCAGCAATGGAGTAGCTGCTACTCACACTTTTACCTCAAACAATTGTTTGGCTTTCTCAGAAGGAATAAATCCTGCTGGTGTTGCATCGTCACGTAACACATATCCCGCTTGAACCAATTGATCTAAATAGCGTTGGACTGTACGTGTGGTCATACCCATCATGCCTTGCACATCGACAACACTGGTCTTACCTCGTTTAGACAACATTTCCTGCAAGACCATTATCATTCGCTCGCCCTGTCTTACAGCTTGTCTTGCACTGAAATTTTGCTGTTTCATGCTGTAGCCCCCATAAGCGTGCCTGTAAACCCAACTTGCTTGAGGTATGGTTCCCATTTCTTCGCTTGGGCTGGGTTCATGAGTTTGATGGCAATGCGTGATGCCAGTTGCTCGTATGAGTCACCCGGTGCGCTTTGCTTGCTGGCAAACTCGGGGTGATGGGCAAGTTTCTGAGCAAACGCTGAGATTTGTTTTTCAGTGAGCTGCTTAGGTTCTGCTGCAGGTGTTTTGCCATATCCCGTTTTAGTTTCTTGAGAATACTTAGTTCGGTAAGCATGCAGCAGCCAATCCGCAAAGTAGAAATTCAAAAGTTCATCGCAAATCGATTTGTCTTGGTTGTAAATCTCAAAGGCACGTTTTTCTCGTTCTACCCATTTTGCTGTCATGAGAGTTTCTGGTTCGATGCTGTCATCGGCCAAAGTAATTTCTTCACGAAGTTTTTTTGAGCAAAGCCAGTCTTTTTTATTTTTAGATTCTAATGAGAGATTCTTTGAAAGATTCCGTGTCCCAACGTTGGGACTGTTTAACGGAATTGTTGGGACTCTTTCATGGAATTGTTGGAACTGTTCCGTTGTTGGAACTGTTCCACTGTTGGGACTGTTTAAATCAGTATCTTCAGTGTTTAAGAGTACCGTTGTTGGGATCGTTTCCCGACCTTTTACACCCAATAATTGATAAACTTTGACCTGTTTTGTGCGCCCTTTTCGTTCACCGGTATCGACAATTAAGCCATCTTCAATCAGCTCATCGATGATTTTAAGCACAGTTTTACGGTCCATTTCGGTATCTTCCACCAACCGTGCCATGCTTGGATAGGCACAATGATCTTCACTTGCTCGGTCGGCAAGTGATAAAAGAACGAGCTTTTTAAGTGGTTTTAAACTGCCGCCTTTCTTTTGTTTCTGGCGTACTTTCCACACCCAAATCGTTGCATCTAAGCTCACAACTCACCTACCTCTTCATTAATTTGAATGAATCGTCCAAACATAAAAATCTGACCTACTCGATGCAGGCTTGAAATGATTTCACCTGCATACCAAACCGAAATGCGATGATCGTTGATCAGCATTTCCATAAACTCGTCTCGTGTGACTGCAGCATTCTTTTCATCACCTTTGACCTTGCGAAGATTTGCCCTGCGGATCTCCAGCAATCCATCTAATGTACGGAGTGCTGGTTCGTACCATGATTGAAGCTGCATCATCTGTTTATGCTCAGGCTTCTTTTGAATGGCCTTGTTAGTAATCATGGAACCTCCGCTAAGGCTTGCTCAGCCTCTGTTAAACGGCGTTTAGCATTGAGCTCAGTGGTTGAGGCACTACGAACAAACCTTTTGTTTAGGGTTAAGATGCCGATACCGATATACACATCGACGTTGTTCTCATAAACCTCTGTGATTTCATAAATTCCATCAAAGTTGCCTAAAGCTTTATCAAGCACAACAGCATCCCCGATTAAAAAATCTATATTGTCTTCAATGACTTGTTGTGGTAAATTTGCGTCGTTCATGAAAGTGTACCCTCTGAATTGAATACTAAAGCCCGATCTCAACTCTCGGGCTTTTTTTTGCCTGTTTGCTGTGCTAGATTCAGATACATGTTCAATTCCACTAGAATGTTTTTGAACTAGAAAGTCTGAGAGTCGAGCCTCAGGCTTTTTTTTAGTTAAATCTTGTGCTAAATTTTGATTGTTCATTTATTCCATCCTAGAGTAATGAATGCTGAAAAAGCCTGATCCCCAAGATCAGGCTTTTTTTGCCCAATTTATGTGCTAGATTCAAATACATATCTGACTCCGCATGGTTGGATATCTTTAAAAGCCTGACGTCAAACTCAGGCTTTTTTTTGATTAAAAATTGTGCTAAGTTTGAACTATTCATTTAACACCTCTAAAGTTGATGAATATGAAAAGCCTGGTCCCCAAGATCAGGCTTTTTCTTTTTGAGCATTTGCCGTGTACTTCTGCATTTGCTTAAGCGCTGCCTGATCCACGGCGGTAATCAACTCGATCAAGCCCTGGGTAATTTGGTGGATCTCTTCGTATTCCGCTGGTGTAATCACTCCATCCTCGTAAGCCTCATACACAACGCGGTTTGCTTTTCCGCTTTTAATGTTGTGTTGCATCATTGCTTCAAAGATCGATAGCTCATGATGTTTGCTTGAGTCGCAATCCACTGGCACTAATGCATATCCCATCTGATGCGCCCACACCTTTAAAATTTCAGGGTTCTGCGTATACAACATGATGGTTTCAAGCTTCTTTAAGCTCGGTAAATGGTTCGGCATCCCTACGTTGCCGTAGTTGCAAATCGTGTTATGCGAATCACCAGTGACCTGAGCAATTTCCTTTGGTGAAATCCCCTGCGTCTGGTTAATCATTTTAAAAATTGCCGTTTGTGCTTCACGGCTTAGTGTTATTTCTTGCATTTGTGAAATCCTTTATTTGTTTCACGTTTCTTTGAAGGTTTGACAAAGTGATAATTGGTTATATTGCCAATTGCTTGAAATCATTAAGAGATGGACATAACTCAACCGCTTTGAATTTTCCATCTGTCGCCGCCTGGGCTCTCATCGCAACGATCTCAGACATTCTTTTTGAGCCTCGCACCCAGCCAGACACTGCTGGTTGTTTGACCCCAAGGGCTTTTGCTGTATTTTCCTGCCCACCAAAATGGGTTACGAGCAACTGGAAAATATTATTTGTGTTGTTACTCATAGTTATATCCTCACTAGATATAACCAATATTATAACTATAGTTATTTTTAGTCAATAACTATAACTATTTGAACTCATATAACCAAGGTTATATATTTGTTATTAAGATTTTGAGGTTCTGAAAGATGGAATTAAAAGACAGGCTTAAGCAGTCAAGAAAGCGTGCGGGGAAAACCCAAGCAGAAGTAGCGGAAGCTGTGAAAATGTCTCAGCCTGCATATCAGGCCTTAGAATCTGGTCGAAATCTGAAATCATCTTTCCTTCCACTGATTGCTAATTTTTTAAATGTTGACCCTCTATGGTTAACAACTGGTAGTGAATCAACTCCAGAAAAAAGCAATGCCGATATATCTGCGATGGAGGTTAGTATCTATCAATCTGGCGATCCCGTTCCAGATGGATACGTAGCTATTGATTATTATGATGATGTATTTGTGAGTGCTGGCAATGGCTACTTAAATTTAGAAAAGCCAAGCAACAATAAGATGCTTTTCCCTGTTGATCTAATTAAAGAATGTAATGTTCAACCATCCGCAACCAAGGTAATCCATGTCCGCGGAGAGAGTATGTTTCCTAAATTAAAAGATGGACAGGCCATATCAATTGATATGTCTGCTAGAACCATTTACGACGGGGAAATTTATGCTTTTCAGGTTGGGGATGATACAAAAATTAAATACTTGTTTAATTGGAGTGATGAAGGTAAGGGTGGCTTTAAGGCTGTCTCAGCAAACCCTGATAAAAATCAATTTCCTGACGAATACTACTCCCCTAGCAAAATAGAATCAGAAGGTATAACTATATTAGGGCAGTACTGGTGGAAACAGGTTGTAAAGCGAGTTAGACGCTAGGGCTAGGCTAGTGTAAGACCGCTTTCCCAGGCAATGATAATTCTAAAAGAGGAAAGCATAATGATCGGAACACTTAATAAATCCAAAACTGCGCTAACAATTAATCGTCAAGAATTCAAATTGGCATTAGAAAAAATTGGCGCAGGAATTGATAAGCAAATTTCAGCGCTCAATAAAGCAAAACAAAGCTATGACCCTGCGGAAATAGCACACGAGGTCATTGGTGAAGTAAACATCTTTGAAGCGATTATTGAGGGCTTCAACGAAGCAGAAAGCACTAATCTAAAACTAGCCGATATAACCAATCTTGAAGCAGCACAAGGTTGGGTAGATGACTTTTTAGGAAAATATTCTGATAAATAAACTCCAAGCATGACTTGGGGTTCATAAGAAGAATCTAAGATGAATAAATTTGACTACATAAAATTGGGGCTACTCTGTGTAGTAGTAACCCTTTGTTGGGTTTCAATGATTTTTTAAACTGCGAATCCGAAGCATTTCTTTCGCATAAATCGGATGGAGAAATATATGAATCAAAATACAAAAGAAGCTCTCATTCTTGAGCTTACTAAAGCAAAAATTGGTAAACAACATATCGATAACCCTACCAATACCAATCTGACAAAAGCAGAATTTTGGATTGAGTGTTATTTGGAAGCCGAAAAAGAAATAGAAGAAGCCGTTAAACGACTTATACCTGAAAATTAATTTAAAACTACGAGCCTTTCGCAAACCCTTTAAAGTTAGTAAAACCTTAAACAATTATTATGCTTAAAAATATAATTTCATTTTTCATTTTGTTACCACTGCCTATGCAAGCGTTTGCTTACGTATACACAGGGTCAAGAGCTGGAAGCATAGATGGCAATGATCCACTCATAGCCGTTGTTTTCTTCCTACAAGGCCTTGCAGCTCTATATTTTTTCTATATTTCAATCAGGGGTTGGGTGAAACGCAAGAACAACGGAGAGAAACCAGATCCACTTTATGGCACCGATTGGCTTTGGGCATTAGGCGTATACGCATTACTTTCATTGTTTGCATGTTTTCCAATTTTTGAAATTCTTAACGCATATGGTGGAAAAGATTTAGTAAGAGACACTTGGTATATTGTTTTTCTAGGTCTTTTTGGCTTGCTTACTTTTTCAAGATGTACATAAGTAGTTAACTGAAAAACTTAATACTAAGTAAAGCTACGAACCTGACGCAGTGCCCTAACACAGTTTGGATGGAGAGAAAAATGGGTGAAATAACCCCTAAATATCGTGAAACTAATTTACAGAACATTTTTGCAGTCAACTTAGCCCAAAAAATAAATCCATCGGTAAGTCTTACTGAGGTGCCTATTTTAAATAACCCTCTACCACTTGGTAACTGCTATTGGAATTCTGAATATTACTCCATCAACAATGGTGGGGCGGTTAAATTTGGCTGGTTAATGCTCTTGTGGCCAGGTGTATGCATTGAAGCAGTGCACCATGCTATTTGGGAATCTCCTGAGGGTGAGTTAATTGATGTTACAACACATCCAGTTGGTTTAAAGGCAAAACATAGCCTTTTTCTATTAGATGATTCTTTAGATATTGATATCGATAAAACTCCTTGCATTCATAATCATTTTTACATACTTAACAGTAAAGTTAAGTTTGATGAATTCGAAAAACTATATTCAATCAAAACATCATTAATGAGCGAAATGAGTGATAAATTATGGCAATCTGGGTATAGGTGTGAATACCAGAGGTTAAGTGCTCAAGGTAGAGATGATGATATAACCTTGTCACCAAGTGTGAATGCTTGCATTCAGTCAATATCACTACTTTTAGCTAAGAAAGATGAGCTTGATATATTACTGGGCCAACAAATCAAAAGATTAAATCGAAACTCCTAGCGTTTCCTTAACACCCCACTTGTTAAAGAGGCTCCAGCAGATAGAATTTTTTTAATTGTAATTTCTTCTAAACGCAATTCAATCTTCTTTGACTCAGACTCAATTCTTCTATTTTGAGGAGTATTACTAGGTTGAGCATAATTTATTGACTTTTTTCGCATGGCTGCATCCATCCAACCCACCACCATGGTGGGTTTTCTTTTGTCTATTAAAACATAAAAATTCTTACAACTATAATTCTATATAACTTTAGATATATTTTATTTGCTTTTCTATTGACTATAAAAATAACTATAGTTATATTTATCTCACAGACATTAAAAAAGCACTCAAGACTTCGAACCCTTTGAGTGCTTTTACAGAAACTGCGAGATCAATTATGAACAAAACCTTATCCCCTTTCAATACCATCAAGATATCTCTTGGTGTAGCTGCTGTAACAATAGGCGTGCTTAGCTGTGGGTTTAAGACCTCACCACAGGCTGCACAACCCGTAGTTGCCAACGTAGCCCCTTCTGAATATCAACTCTTAGCATTACGCATGACCGGTGAAAACCACGGCGAAGCTGTTATTCGTTTAGACGGTTTCCGTGTTACTGCACATTTTGAAGTTGAAGCATTTCAAGACAGCTACGGCGTACCGGGTAGTGAATTCACCGCTGTAGACGTCACCAATCTAGACGAAGTGACTGTTTCAGATGCCCTAGGCAATCCATACAACGACTTCACAAATCACATCGACCATCAGAACTTCAATGCCCTCATCAAAGGCTATATCGAAAAACATCGTTTAGTGGAGGCAGGCTAATGACTACTTCTACTAATTCACAAGAAGTTATTAACTTCGGCAAGCATAAAGGTACTGCCCTTATTGATTTAGACCAACCATACGTGCGCTGGTTGCTTAAACAGGAAAGCTTGAATGGTGATTTACGCAAAAGCTTAGAGAGCCTGCCTTGGGTTAAAGAGGCTCAGCGACGCAAGAAACTAGCTCAAGACCTACAACGCACACACATTCCTCTCAGCGAACGCAGAGCTTTTAAGCGTCGTATGGGTTGGGTTGGTTCGAGATAAGGAGTATTCATCATGGCTATACCTATTATTCCAGCAGACCAAGCATTAAACGTAAGCGCGATTATTACTTACATCTATGCAGATCCGGGGCTTGGTAAAACATCATTGGGCTTTACCGCAGATAAAGCTATTTCATTTGACTTTGACCGTGGTGCACACCGTACTGGTGAACTTCGTCGCGGAGCTGTTGTTCCTGTTCAGCAGTGGTCAGATATTGAAAACATTACTGAACAAGACTTAGCACCTTTCAATACGGTTGTTATTGATACTGTGGGCGCAATGCTTGAATCCATCAAGACACATTTGCTTAAGACAGCGAATAACCGTCAGCAAGATGGTGCACTCAAGTTAAAAGCCCAAGGCTTAGCAAACATGAAATTTAAGCAGTACATCAATACGCTTTTAAGTTTTGGTAAGGATGTTGTCTTTATTGCCCATGCCTCAGAAGACCAAAGCGGTGATCAGATCATCTATCGTCCTGAGCTTGGTGGTAAGAACCGAAATGAACTTTACCGTATTGCAGACATCATGGGTTATTTGACCACTGTTACTACTGGTGAAGGTAAAAATGCGAGAGTCATTAATTTTAAGCCCTCCCCAACACACCATGCGAAAAACTCAGGTGCTCTAGGAGGTGAAACTGGTGAAGTTTGGGTACCCGATCTTAAATCACACCCTACTTTTCTTGCAGACTTAATTGCAGATGCGAAGGCTCATATCAACACGCTTACACCTGATCAGCTGGCATTAGCTAAAGCTGTTGAAGACTTAGAGAACTGGAAGCAAAGCTGTGCAGAAGCCCAACATGCTGGTGATTTTAACCAAATGACTGAGGCATTGGATAAAGAACACCTTTACTACCAAAACATGCGCCAAGCCATGCTAGCTCGGGCAAAAGAATTGAACTGCACTTTTAATATGAACCTTCAAAAGTGGATGAATCCGCCTGAATTTAATGGGATCTCAGAAGCTCAACGTGATGAATTGCAAGACCTCCTAGCACAAGCTGGCATTGATGTTATGACCTATTGTGAAGATCAAGGGATCGATAGCTTATTAGGCATTGAAACCCAGCATTTTGAAAATGTAAAAGCTCACATCATCAATACAACCCAAGGACAAGGGAGAGCGATTACATGAGCTACACCTACTCTTCTATTACCCGTGTGCTGTTAGTTCAGCACAACGGGCGGGTAAGAACTTACAGGGACATCAACCTCTTTGGAATTGAAGACTGTATTCAAAATTTTGTTAATACGTGGGGGTATCGATGATCTTTAGAATTAAAAACAAACATGTCATTGCCTTCATGATTTGGCTTGAGTTGCTGGGCTATGTAAAGAAAGTGCTGGCTGATGGTAGTTGCACGTTCTCAGGAAAAGGCACAAAGAAGTCGCTGAGCTATGTGTTTGTAAAGAATGATTTAACGGGTAATGCAGCTTGCCAGTCACTGTATGACGAATTCGTGAATTACCAAGACTCTAACTATATCGAAATAAAGGTAGCGTGATGGGAATTCAAAAAGAAAATCATTTGCTTAAGCAATTTGAAAAGACAAAAACTTTTAAACGCTTTTTTTCAACCTTGCTGCGTTTCGATGAAGATTTAGATTGTTTTATTGCTACAGAAAAATGGCGAGATAAAGAAGCTGAACTACTATCTGCTGCGTGGTGGATGTTTGCTGAAGTAGCAAAGATTCAATCTACACCTGAAGGGTTTGTATTGGTACCAAAAAATACTATCAATGTATTGGAGGAATTAACTCAGCTTTCCAGTTATGCGGAAATTGTTGGTGGAATATCTGTGAATCGAGCTGCGATTAGAGGGCAATGTGATATTGCGTTTAACCTAATTCGAGAATTTGAAGATGCTGAATTCCTTAAAGAAGTCGAAGCACAGGAGCAAAGTCATGAGTAAGTTAATTAAAAAAACCTCTGAAGTGGCTCTACATGAAATTCAAAATGCTGTTGCTGAATTAAGAAATTGCCAAGAAGAGATCAGAAAAGGCCTTACAGCCCAAACCTATGTGGATATTGCCAACAAGAAGCTTTCAAATGCAATTAAGCACATGCTTGAAGCTGAAAGTTGGGTGGATGCAATTAAGGACTCTCAGGAGCAAAGTCATGAATACCAAAATCCTTGATCCCTGCTGCGGCTCTCGCATGATGCATTTCGATCGTACAAATCCAAATGTCGTATTCGGAGATATTCGTTCAGAAAAGCACATTTTATGTGATGGGCGCTCTCTTGAGGTATCGCCTGATATTGAAATGGACTTTCGATCAATGCCATTCAAAGATGGTCAATTCAATTTAGTTGTATTTGATCCACCACATTTGATTAAGGCAGGAAAAGAAAGCTGGCTTGCTTTGAAGTATGGAAAACTTCAAGCAAATTGGCAGGATGATATTCGTAAAGGATTTGAGGAATGTTTCCGCGTGTTGGTCAATGGCGGTGTGCTGATTTTTAAATGGAATGAAACACAAATTAAAGTCAGTGAAATTTTAGCATTAACAGATCAAAAGCCTGTGTTCGGGCATATCAGTGGAAAGCGTGCGAATACTCACTGGATCACTTTCATGAAAATGGAGCCGGCTCATGACTAACCTCCAACACATCGCCCAAGAGCTTGCTGAAGAATTTGCACCACTCGTCATAGGGCAGTCAGGCACAACCAAAACATTCACGGCGGAGCAAGCCTCTGCCCTTTATTACATCCTTGTAAGTTTTGGATATAAGGATGAATGCAAGGGATTGGACACCAAATTGCCATTTGAGTTAATTGATATTAAGAAGGAGGTATTATGAATAAGTTTGAAGGAATGACTATTAAAGAGGCGCTTTGTTCACGCCCAGTACTAAAAACTCCTGACTTAGAGGAAATTTTTGGTAGGTCATCACGAACTCTAAACCGTTGGCAAAATGGCGAGCTTTACGAAAACCCAATGCCTAAGCCGTTTTCTGAATGCAGAGGCGCAGGAAATAACTATGATTCAGGCAAACTACTGGGTTGGTATGAATCGTGGCCACTACAAAAAAAAGCGCTAGTTATCTAGCGCTTCATTCTTCCAAATTGATTCTAGTCTATCCATCCACTTCTCGTAGGCTTCTTTCTGCTCTGATAAATAATCATGCTTATCGTATGTACCCCATATCTTTGGAAGAGCATGCCCCAACATGATCTCACATACGTGAGGCTGTGCAATCGTTGACATATTGGTACGCATAGTTCTGCGAAGATCATGTACAGACCAATGCTCCAGATCAACACCTTTATGCCTCTTAAGCCATTGGAAAATATTGTTTGGCATTGTGAGATGTGATGTCTCACCTAGCGGCCTTGTAGTCCCATCAATTGTAAACAAGTACTCAGAACCTTGGCTGAATTCCATTGCTTCAAGCAAGTAGGGTTTAATGTTTTCCGTAATTGGTCTTAAAATCGGCTTTTTACTTTTCTTCCCTGTTTTGTGATTTTCAGGAGGAACAGTCCATATCATTTCTTTTAAATCAAAATGAGATTTTTTGGCAAGCTTAAGCTCACCCACGCGGCAGCCGTAGATAATCAAGAGTGTTAGAAACAACTTATTTTTATAAGTCATCTTGGTTCGCTTTAGGGCATACCAAGTTAAATAGATTTCCTTGTCACTCAGCGCTCGTTCTTTTACGCCTTTTTCAATACGCAGGTCATGCTTGGCTGAAACATTCATTAGGTGATTGACTGAGATTAAACCGCGCTTCTGCCCCCACTTGAGGCACTGGTTTGCATTAATCAAAAGACGGGCAGAAATGGAAGGTGATTTCTTTGCTACATCCTCCAGTAATGAAAGCCACTGATATGCGCTTATATCATCACTATTCTGCTTTCCAATATTTGGAAGCACGTATATCTCAAAAGAGCGCTTTATCTCATTATGACTAGATTTATTGGGTACACAGAATTTCTCATACCATTCATAAAACAAAGTCTCTAGTGTGTATGCATCTCTAATGCTCACCTTCTCTTTCAATCTTACCTGTTTTGGATCAAGCCCTTTTTCAAGTACCGCTCTAAGACGATCTGATTCTAAACGTGCATTTTTCAATGTTAAATTTGGATATGAGCCAAGATCCAGTCGATGCTGCTTGCCGTTATACCTGTAGCGTAGCTGAAAGACGATTTTGCCTTTTGGAGTAATACGAACACTCATGGCATCGCGATCGGCGAACTCTTCTATTTTTTCTCTGTCTTTACCAAGTTGAGCTTTTAGCCAAGCTTCTGAAATCGCCATATATCACCATGTACACACTAGACCCATCAAACTTGTGCCATATTCCTATTTATGTACACGTTTGTGTACATATTTAGCTTGGCTCATAGTTTCCATTAGTGTTTCATTGTGTCTTATAGTGACGCATAAAAAAAGCCTAATTAAAGGCTTTTATTGAGTTTCATGGCTTAATGCGTCGAGTTGTGTCTTATAGCTTCTTAATGTCAGTCATAAATGTGAGCAATAATACTGAAATTACGGATATTTTTAATATCAACAGATTTTTTAGCTTGCGCCATGGGCTACCTTGAACAAAATGAAGCGTTATGCAGACAAATTTCGATGCACAACAAAAGCCGAATAGAAATTGCGAAGGATTATAACAGATGGTTTTTTTAAAGTATCCATATTAATACGCTTCCTTTTCACAACTCTGACGCTTTTTTACGTGTTTTCGCTTTTCACTGGGCTTTTTGAATAATCCATTGAAAAATCTAAGGCATTCACATCTTTTGCAAGCGGTTGGTAAGCTTGAGTAAAACTAGGTGACATACGTTTTGCACGGCCGGTTTCAATCTCTACGCAAGCCCACTTGGTTTGAGCAACAAATAAAATGCTATTGTCTTTGGGTCTATAAAACACATATTGGCGTGAAGAATATAATGCATTTATATCGTCAAACCATGTACGTAGGATTATTTCATCCTCTTCAAATGCAGCTTTTCGGTACTGCACATGATGCTCAACTGCAACCATGGCATGTTTTAACTCGATATATTCTTTTAAGCCTAAGCCCAATGCATCAATATGTGCTGTTGCGACATCCTGCATCCAATGCATATAAACCACATTATTCACATGGCCTAACTGGTCGATATGTTCTGCTTGTACCTGAAGTCTTAAGTCAAAAATACTACTCATAAACACTCTATTGAATCTAAATATCCCTATGAAGATGGCAGTGTACGCAAATAACAGACATCATCAAATTGCAAAAAATAAAAAACCACTCCGAAGAGTGGTTTTTTTCGCTTATTGGATGCGCATCCCTAAAATGGCTGGTGTGCCTTGTCGGATGATTCCAACGCGGGCAACCTGACCTTTTTTCAACTCAGACGCCGCTTGGACAAAATCATTGGTGTCTTTTACGACTTTATTATTAATGTGAGTGACCACATCACCAGCCGCCATACCTGACTGTGCTGCTGCACCGCCACGTTTCACTTCTTGAATTAACACACCACCTTTCACATTGAGCTGTGACAATTCAGCAGGTGCTAAATTTCGGATAGCAATACCTAACACAGGCCCTTTACTTTGTGTAACTGTATCTGATTTTGCAGGTGTATCATCTGGTGCTGTGGTTAATGTTGCCGATATATTACGCTTTTTATCATCACGCAGTACTTCAAGCTGTACCGTTTGATTTGGCATGGTACGATTTAAATAGTTCAACAACTCAGAGGTACGTGAAATCGGCGTTCCGTTGAATTTTAAAATAATATCGCCTGCTTTTAGTCCCGCTTTCTGCGCAGGTGAATTCGGCTGAACATTGGTAATCAATGAACCTTCAGGTTTTGGCAAATTATAAGACTCTGCCAAATTACGGTCTAAATCTTGTAGATTAAAGCCTAAATAAGAACGGGTCACTTTGCCGGTTTTCTTAAGTTGGTCAGCAATATCCATTGCGACATCAATTGGAATCGAGAAAGACAGCCCCATATAACCGCCCGTACCACTGAAGATACGCGAGTTCACCCCAACCACTTCACCCTGTTGGTTGAATAACGGACCGCCTGAGTTTCCTGGGTTGAGAGCCACATCGGTTTGAATGAAGGGTACCGATGTCTCCCCCATCATATTGCGCATTTTCGCACTCACGATTCCTGCCGAAGCCGAGTAATCAAAACCAAACGGTGAACCTATCGCAAGCACAGGTTCACCTACACGCAATTGATCAACATTGCCAGCACGGAGTGATGGAAAATTCGTACCATTCACCTTAAGCAGGGCCACATCCGTTCGTTCATCACTACCTACTACAGTTGCATCCAGTTCACGACGGTCATTAAACATAATCGTGACTTTCGATGCATCTTCTACGACGTGGTGGTTTGTCAGTAAATACCCATCTTTACTAATAAAAAATGCGCTGCCATAAGCCGTTTTTTCTTGCGGCGCTTGCTGCTGCGGAATAATGACTTGATTACCAAAAAAACGCTTCAAAATCTCAGGTATTTGCTGCTGCAGTAACTCTTCTTGAGTCATCTTTTTAACCACATTGACACTCACTACCGCAGGGCTAACTTGCTCAACTAAGTTTGAGAAATCAACAGGTGCTGCTTGTGTTTGCACCGCAGCCATTGTGCATGCAACAGCAAAAAAACCAGTTTGTATCGCGCGACTTTTCATATCAAGTATTGACCTATATGTTTGTTATCAATTTATGTATTAGCGTTTTTAGCATAATCTTTGTCTGTCTTGGGTAATAATATGTTCTATTATGTTTGTATAAACAAGAGCTTAAAATTTGCTTAAAAAATACGTTCTTTATTTATATTTCCCATCAATTGTAGAGATTTTACCCTTGCCTTTTCGTGAAAAAAGCGCTGTCATTAGCGAACTTTTTCCAAATTAGCTGATGGACATGTCTAATTTAAACACAACACATCATTTTGATGTGATTATTGTGGGAAGTGGCGGTGCAGGCCTGAGCTTGGCCTTATCGTTGCCTCAACATTTCAATATTGCTGTTCTTGCAAAATCAAACCTGACCGATGCAAGTACCTTCTATGCACAAGGTGGCGTTGCCGCTGTTTTAGATGAAACGGATTCCATCGAACAGCACATTGATGACACCATGATTGCGGGCGCTCACTTGTGTGAGACCGAAGCCGTAAAGCAAACCGTTGAAGGCGGTAAACCTTCTGTTGATTTTCTACTGAAACACGGCGTGCAGTTTACCCTTGATGATCAAGAACAATTGCATCTAACACGTGAAGGTGGACATTCTCAACGCCGTATTATTCATGCCGCAGATGCTACAGGTCGTGCCATTTCAACCACCTTAGTTGAGCGTGCGATTGAAAAAGACAACATCACCATTTTTGAGAATTACATCGCCATCGATTTAATTACCTCTCAAAAACTGGGCTTGGAAGAACAAAATCGTGCATTAGGACTCTATGCACTCGATGAAAAGACTGAAAAAGTACATACCTTTTTAGCCCCTTTTACCGCGCTGGCGTGTGGCGGTGCCATGAAAGCCTATCTGTATACCTCGAACCCAGACATTGCAACGGGCGATGGTATTGCCATGGCGTTTCGTGCGGGTTGCCGCGTGGCCAATATGGAATTTAACCAATTCCACCCAACCTGTTTATACCACCCGCAAGCACGCTCTTTCCTCATTACTGAAGCAATGCGTGGTGAAGGTGCTTATTTACGTTTACCCGATGGCGAACGCTTTATGTTGCGCTTTGATGAACGCGCAGAACTTGCCCCACGTGACATTGTGGCGCGAGCTATTGACTATGAAATCAAACGCTTAGGAATTCGTCACGTATGGCTCGACATTAGCCATAAGCCCGAAAGTTTCATTAAAGAACATTTTCCGACCTTGTACGCACGCTTACTCGAACTCGGCATCGACATTACCAAGGAAATGATTCCTGTTGTTCCTGCTGCGCACTATACCTGTGGCGGTGTAGTGGTTGATGAACACAGTCAAACTGACATTACAGGTCTCTATGCGATTGGGGAAACCTCATATACTGGCTTGCATGGCGCCAACCGTATGGCCAGCAACTCACTGTTAGAGTGTTTTGTGTATGGCATGAGTGCAGCAGAGCACATCGAAAAAAGTTTTGATTCAAATTACCAATCCCCAACTGCTCCGTCTTGGGATGACTCACAAGTGATGAATCCTGATGAAGATGTGGTGATTTTGCAGAACTGGGATGAACTCCGTCAAACCATGTGGAACTACGTCGGCATTGTGCGTACTACGAAACGTCTTGAACGTGCGCTACACCGCATTGAAATGTTGAAGCGAGAAATTACCGAGTATTACCAAGATTACCAAGTCAGCAAAAATCTGATCGAACTGCGTAATTTGGTTTTAGTCTCTGAAATGATCGTGCGTTGTGCTATGGAGCGTAAAGAATCGCGCGGTCTACACTACACTTTAGATTACCCTGAACTGTCGAATGAACTGCGTAAAACCGTACTCACCCCTTTAAATTTTAAAGTTGAAACCCCTTTAGTGAATAACTAATTTAAAAAAAGCCTGATTCGTCAGGCTTTTTTATGCGATCATTATTTTAAGATTTGGGTGGAATAGAATAAGTTCCCACCACATGTGCAATCGGTTCATCCTTACCCACTGAATACAACCACACATCCCCAACCACCAATGCTTTGCCAACTTTCATTAACTTACATTCACCGCGGATATTTGTAGATGCTGCGGGTTTACTTAGAAAGTTGACCGATAAATTGGTGGTCACGGTTAAACCGACCAGCCCAATTTCCCCTAAAATAGCGATATACAATGCATAGTCTGCAAGAGTCATCATGGTTGGGCCTGATACCGTTCCACCCGGTCTCAAATCACGATCATCTACTCGATACACCACTGTTGCTGCGCGCTCAGTGACAGATTCGATACGACATTTTTCTAAACTTTGCGGAAATTCCTTTTCTAAAAAAGCCACAATCTCAGTTAAGTTACTTTTCATTTTTCCTTCAACATATAGTCCTTTGTCACTGACTATAAAAGAAAAATGTATTTCACTACAGTCTGAAATAACATTTCAGGCATATTTTTAGTTTAAATATTGCAACGCTTGTGCAAAAACCTGTTCTGGTGACTGGGTTGCATCCAAGCGTTTGACCCGCTCAGGATACTGCTCCCATAACTGCTGATAACCTGCTCTAACTTTTTCAAAGAAAGTGACTTTTTCTTGTTCAAAACGGTCCAAAGCTCCCCGTTCCCGCGCACGAGACATGCCTGTCTCAATCGGAGCATCAAGCCAAAATGTAATATTCGGCATATGGCTGACAAAGTTCTCATTCAGCAGTTGCAGCTTCGACTGGCTTAAACCACGTCCTACACATTGATAAGCAAAGCTGGCATCGGTAAAACGGTCACACAATACGGTTTTATGTTCCGTTAAAGCAGGCACGATCACTTGTTGTAAATGCTGTGCACGAGCCGCGTACATCAGCAGCAGTTCGGTATCATTCGACATCGACTCTTCATGATTGACTGACAATAATAGCGAGCGAATTTGCTCAGCCATTGGTGTACCACCTGGCTCACGCGTTAAAACAACCTGCTGACCTTGTTGTTCTAGATGCTCATAAATTTTGCGAATCAGTGTGGTTTTACCGACACCTTCTGTGCCCTCAAAACTAATAAACATCTATTCATCCTTCTTGGTTTTTAAAACGCTGAGATATTCTTTTACAGCTTGGTTGTGCTGCTCTAAAGTCTCACTAAATGTGTGCCCACCATTACCCGTTGCAACAAAGTAGATGTTTTTGCTGTTGTCTGGATGCATGGTGGCTTCAATGGCTTTTTTACTTGGTAAAGCAATTGGCGTAGGAGGTAAGCCATTGATGGTATAAGTATTATAGGCTGTTGGGGTACGCAAGTCTTGGCGGGTAATGTTGCCTGTATATTTATCGCCCATGCCATAAATCACGGTCGGGTCCGTTTGCAAACGCATGCCGAGTTGAAGACGACGCGCAAACACACCTGAAACTTGCTCCAGTTCACAGTCAACATTGGTTTCTTTTTCAATGATAGAGGCCATGATCAAGGCTTCGTATTTGTCTTTATACGGCAAATTCGCCGCACGGTTTGCCCACGCTTCATCTAAAGCTTTCATTTGGCGTTTGTATAAATCCGTTAAGATTTTTTTGTCTAACTCCCCTTTGGCGAAGAAGTAAGTATCGGGGGCAAAAAGTCCTTCAGCATGCGTATACGGAATATCTAAGGCTTTTAAAAGCTGATCCATGGGTAAATTGGAGACTTCCTTTTTAACCAATGCATCCTTTTTCAACGCCTCGATCAGCTGTTTAAAGGTCGTCCCCTCAATCACCAATATACGATTCATCTCGGCATTATCGACATTGGAAATCATATCCAAAACTTGGCGAATACTCATACCTTCACGCACTTCATAAACACCGGCTTTCAAGGTGTCATGAATAAATATTTTTTGGTACAGCTTTAAAATAATAGGAAAACTAGCCATGTCTTCTTTGGCTAAGCGGTCAACAAAACCGGAATAGGTATCGCCTGAGTTAATTGCCAATAACTGCTTTTTACCTTCGACAGGATAGGATTTAAATAAACTCGACCACAGTACAATCATCAATAAAACAATGATGCTCACAGCAATCAATAACAACCCTTTCACTTTGCGTTGGGGTGGTTGCGTTTTCTTTTTCGATTTGGTTTTGGCTGCGGACATACTACTGCATCTGATTAAGTTGAAGACGATGGAACAAATCTATACACGGCTGAACATCTAAATGCTGATGATTCAAACTTTTGGCTATTTTCATAGGACTCAAGGCATTACAGAAAAATAAACTTTGAAAGCGTGGAATTTCTTCCATATCAATCATTCTCAGCTCACAGCTCATCCCTTGTTGCTGCATCCGTGCCAATATTTCGGCACGCATGACACCGTGCACGCCATTATAACGAAGTTCGGGACTAATCCATCGATCATTTAGCAGAATGAAACAATTACTGCTCACACCTTCAACGACAGAACCTTGCACATCTGTGACCAACGCTTCCAACCAGCCATGTTGTTCCGCCTCATGCTTGAGTAAGACTTGCTCTAAACGGTTTAAGCTTTTCACACCCACCATTTGCGGCATACTTAACCCAATCGCATGTTGCAGTATCCCTGAATCAATTTCGCTGTATGTCAAAGCCTCTGATGCTTGCGGATAGAAAAAAACCCAAACGTCAGCAGAATGTGTTGGCAAACTATAACCGCGCTGCCCTTCACCCCGACTAATAATAATCTTCAGCGTTCCGTTTAAGTGCGCATAGGTTTGTTTTAATTGTACGATGCTGTGCTGAATAAAGGCTAAATCTGCTGACAACAACAGTCTTTCACAGGCCAATTTCAAGCGTGCTATGTGTAGAGACTCTAGCTCAATCACACCCTCACGGATACGCGCTGTACTAAAACAACCATCTCCATAATGAAATGCACGATCTAATAATTCTATTTGCTTGATTTCTTGTGCATTTTTATAGCAATGCATGCCTATCTACCCTGAAACAATTTTCTGCTTTAGTTTAATGAATTCTAAGCAGAACTCTTTTTCTTTTTTATTCATATAAAATTCATTTTTTATTATTTTTTTAGCAATAAGACTCACAGTATTCTTGCCTCATGTTTAAAAACGTTTAAAATTTGAGGTCTCACATGAGCTTATCTAAGTTAAAAATTGGGGTACTAGCGGCGCTAGTTTCAGTCACATCTTTTGGTGTTGCAGCAAAAGATTTCCTTAACGTGTCATATGATCCAACACGCGAACTCTATGAAGACGTCAACAAACAGTTTGGCGCTTATTGGAAACAACGCACAGGGCAAGACATTAACTTCAAACAGTCTCACGGCGGCTCGGGTAAACAAGCTCGTTCGGTCATTGATGGTTTAGGTGCAGATGTGGTGACACTTGCTCTTGCAGCAGATATCGATGTAATTGCTGAAAAAGCAAAACTTTTACCGACCAACTGGCAAAAGAAATTACCCAATAACTCGACACCATATACTTCGACTATTGTATTCCTCGTCCGTAAAGGTAACCCACAAGGCATTAAAGACTGGGGCGACCTCGTTAAGCCGGGTGTTGGCATTATTACACCAAATCCAAAAACATCGGGCGGTGCACGCTGGAACTATTTAGCAGCTTGGGCTTGGGCGAAACATCAACCTGCGGGTAACGATGCCAAAGCACAAGAATTCGTGCGTAAAATTTATAAAAATACCAAAGTGCTGGATTCAGGTGCACGTGGTGCAACCACAACCTTTGCTGAACGCGGTATCGGTGATGTTCTCTTAGCATGGGAAAATGAAGCACACTTAGCAATTCGTGAACAACCGGGTAAATTTGAGATCGTGACGCCTTCGCTATCTATTTTGGCAGAACCACCCGTTGCCATTGTTGAAAAGAATGCGGAAAAAGACGGCAATCTGAATCTGGCGAAAGCATATCTCAACTATTTGTATTCACCTGCTGGACAGGAAATTGCAGCGAAAAACTTCTATCGCCCACGTAATGCAACTGTCTTGAAAAAATATGCAACCACATTCAAACCGTTGAAGTTGGTGACCATTGATAAAGAATTTGGTGGTTGGAGCAAGGTACAAAAACAGCACTTTGAAAATGGTGGTGTATTTGACCAAATTGTGAAAGCCAATACGACGAAATAAAACCGAGTCCAGTAAATAGCTGTAAGGGAGCATCGACATGATTCATACTGTAATTGTACCAGGCGTGGGTGGGAGTGAACATGACCACTGGCAATCATGGTTACAACGTCAGCTCAAGTCGTGCTCTCGTGTGCAGCAGCAGGATTGGAATAAACCCATACTCCATGAGTGGGTTGAGCAATTTATCAAAACGGTTCAATCCATTCAGGAACCGATTCAAATTGTGGCGCATAGCTTTGGCTGTCTAACGACAGTCGCTGCTTTAGCACAGCATCCTGAACTAAATCAAAACATCAAAAATTTAGTTCTGGTTGCACCGGCCAACCCTGCTCGCTTTGGTGATGCTGGTTTTGCTCGTGAGAGCCAAAACGACTATCAACAGTATTTCCACCAACTCAAGCTACAAGTTCCTACCCAAATGATCATCAGTGAAAATGATCCTTGGCTCAATTTTCAAGATGCGCTGCAACTGGCAAAAGCATGGAAAATTAGGCCTAAGAACTTGGGCCAAGTCGGACATATTAATGTTGCGTCAGGTTTTGGGCCATTCCCTGAAATTTATGATTTTTTGATTTCAGAAAATGTGCTAAAAAACATTAGTTTTTACAATGAAAGCAAGTATTTATTTAAATTTGCAATTTAAACGCTGCAAATGATACTTGTGCCGAAATTCAGTTTTATTTGAGCTGACTCTTTTTAGGTCAGCTTTCTCTCTTTGAGGAGTAATCATGTCGCAGCGATCCCGAGTGCTGCCAGGATTTGGTCTTTCTCTAGGCTTTACCCTAGCATATTTGTCATTAATCGTTCTTATTCCATTGTCCGCTGTTTTCATTAAATCTTTAGGCATTGGTTGGGATGGGTTATGGGAAATTTTAAGTTCAGAACGTATTTTAAAATCTTTGCAGCTCAGTTTTAGTACAGCCCTGATCGCCGCGTTTATTAATGTGGTTTTTGGTCTCCTTCTAGCGTGGTGTTTGGTTCGTTATCGTTTTCCGGGTAAACGCATTGTAGATGCCTTGGTCGACTTGCCGTTTGCCTTACCCACCGCGGTTGCAGGTATTGCACTCACCTCGCTTTATGCGCCTACAGGTTGGATCGGTCAGTATCTTGAGCCTTTAGGGATTCAAGTGGCCTACACCCCAATTGGTATTACATTGGCACTAATTTTTATTGGTATTCCTTTTGTGGTACGGACTGTGCAACCTGTTCTCAGTGACTTGGAAACAGAGTTAGAAGAAGCTGCATCAGCATTAGGTGCCAACCGTTTACAGATTGTGACCAAAGTGATTTTGCCGATTTTATTTCCAGCACTCATCACAGGTTTTGCACTTGCCTTTGCTCGTGGCGTCGGTGAATATGGTTCAGTGATCTTTATTGCAGGGAACCAACCGTTTAAAACAGAAATTGCGCCGCTCATGATTATTTCACGCTTAGAAGAATATGACTATGCAGGTGCAACCACGATTGCAGTCGTCATGTTGGTGCTGTCTTTTGCCATTTTATTCCTGATTAACTTGTTACAAGCATGGGCAAGCCGTCGTACAGGGAGAACAGCACGATGAATATCAACAGTAATGCGCTTGCTGAAAAGCTACAATCGCGTGATGCAACACGTGAGCCAACTTGGGTACGCTATACCCTGATTACGATTGCTCTGCTGTTCTTTTTGAGCTGTTTGATCTTACCGCTGATTTTGGTGTTCGTTGAGGCCTTTAAACAAGGGGTTGGCGTCTATGCACAAGCCTTGGTTCATCCAGACACGCTCTCCGCAGTCAAACTCACTTTATTAACCGCGGTGATTGCAGTTCCACTAAATGTGGTATTTGGTGTTGCAGCCGCTTGGTGTGTGGCCAAGTTTAACTTTCGTGGTAAATCCATCTTAACCACAATTATTGATATGCCATTTTCAGTATCTCCTGTTATCGCAGGTTTAATGCTGGTGCTGATTTTTGGTACGCAAGGTTGGTTCGGTAGTTGGCTTATGGATAACGACATCAAAATTTTGTATGCCGTTCCTGCCATTGTATTAGCAACAATCTTTATTACCGTTCCTTTTGTTGCACGTGAACTTATTCCGCTCATGGAAGCTCAAGGTACGGAAGAAGAAGAAGCTGCGATTGTGCTGGGTGCATCAGGCTGGCAAACCTTCTGGAAAGTAACCCTACCCAATATTAAATGGGGTTTAATTTACGGCGTCATTCTGTGTAATGCACGTGCAATGGGTGAATTTGGTGCGGTATCGGTCGTTTCAGGTCATATTCGTGGTGAAACCAATACCTTGCCTCTGCATGTCGAAATTCTCTATAACGAATATACCTTTAGTGCGGCTTTTGCTGTGTCTTCACTCTTGGCACTTTTAGCAATTGTGACTCTTGTTTTAAAAACATGGGTTGAGCTTCGCCAAGAAAAGCAAAACAAACATAATGATTCAACAGTTTAAAGGAATGACCTCATGAGTATTCAAGTTAAAAATATTGAAAAACACTTTGGTGCGTTCCATGCGCTGAATAACATTTCTCTCGATTTTCCTGATGGTCAATTGGTTGCATTACTCGGCCCATCAGGCTGTGGTAAAACCACTCTGCTTCGTATTATTGCGGGACTTGAGTCCGCAGATGGCGGTCAAGTCATCTTGGAAGGTGAAGATGCAACCAATGTACACGTACGTGAACGTGAAGTTGGCTTTGTATTTCAGCACTATGCCTTGTTTCGCCATATGACCGTATTTGACAATATCGCCTTTGGTCTCCGCGTTCGCCCACGTGCAACACGCCCATCTGAAGCTGAAATTAAAAAACGTGTCACGCGTTTACTGGACTTAGTCCAATTGGGGTTCTTGGCAGATCGTTACCCAGCTCAACTTTCTGGCGGTCAACGTCAACGTATTGCACTGGCACGTGCTTTGGCAGTTGAACCACGCGTACTGTTACTAGATGAACCTTTTGGTGCTTTGGATGCAAAAGTACGTAAAGAGCTCCGTCGTTGGTTGCGTACTTTGCATGATGAACTTCATATCACCTCAATCTTTGTAACGCATGACCAAGAAGAAGCTTTAGAAGTCGCGGATCAAATCATTGTGATGAATAAAGGGAATGTCGAGCAAATTGGATCACCCCGCGAGGTTTATGAAAAGCCTGCAACGCCGTTTGTGTTTGATTTCTTAGGTCAAGCGAACCGTTTCGAAGGCCAAAATAACGCAGGGACGATCCAAATTGGTGAAGACCGTATTCAATTAGATTCTTTACTTAATGCACCTTCGGGCGACGTGATTGCCTTTGCCCGTCCAGATGAATTACGTATTCATGCACAGCCGCAAGACAACGCCATCCAAGCAACGTTCGTACGAGAATTATGGATCGCGGGCAAAGTGGTTGCAGAGCTCCATGATCGCCAAGGCAAACTGATTGAAATCTCACTGACTTCTGAAGAAGCAAAATTACACCAATTTAGACCTAATCAAACGGTATGGTTAAGCCCATCAAACTTGCATTTATTTGCAAAACCTGCGGCTTAAGACCAATTGAATGGGGCATGTTGAATGCCTCATTCATCATAAAAGAGATCCAAAACTATGAACTTTCAACAACTCAGAATTATTCGAGAAACGGTGAGACAAAACTTCAACCTCACCGAAGCCTCTGCTGCACTGTATACCTCTCAGTCAGGCGTCAGTAAGCACATCAAAGACCTAGAAGATGAATTAGGCGTACAGCTTTTTATTCGTAAAGGGAAACGCTTACTCGGTTTAACTGAACCAGGTCAAGCACTACTGGGTATTGTTGAACGCATGTTGGTCGACGCGGACAATATTAAACGTCTTGCAGATGATTTTAACCGTGTCGATGAAGGTACTTTGACGATTGCAACTACACATACGCAAGCGCGTTATGTGCTACCGCCGATTGTCAATCAATTCAAAAAAGAGTTTCCAAAGGTTCATCTTATTTTGCAACAAGCCAGTCCTGTTGAAATTACCGAAATGCTTCTGCAAGGTGAAGCTGATATTGGTATTGCAACTGAATCACTGACCACAGAAGATAATCTGGCTAGCGTGCCATTCTATAATTGGCAACACAGTATTATTACCCCACAAAATCACCCACTGGCAAGCAAACAAAATATTAGTATTGCAGACTTGGCGGAATATCCACTGATTACCTATCACGGCGGTTTCACAGGACGTTCAAAAATTGACAAAGCTTTTGAAGATGCAGGTATGGATGTCGACATCGTAATGTCTGCTTTAGATGCCGATGTCATCAAAACCTACGTTGAACTTAACATGGGCGTTGGTATTGTCAATAATGTGGCGTATGACGTTGAACGTGACTATCGTTTAAAACAAATTCCAACTGATATTTTTGGTCTCAATACCACATGGATTGCAGTGCGTAAAGGTCACCTCCTGCGTGGTTATGGCTATGAATTTATCTCGTTGTGCTCACCAGATGCAGACATTAAAGCTCTTAAAAGAGTAGCTTATCCAGACGACTAAACCATTCTTTATTCTAAAAAAGAGGCCATCGTGCCTCTTTTTTATTTTAAACCCATATACTTTAAATGGGCATCGTGTATTATTTGATCAAACGATAAAAATACTAGTGAGCAATAACAGTGAATAAAAATCTGTTGGGCTCTCCATTACTTTGTTTATGTTTCTATTCGTCGGGATCATGCTTTGCTGCTGCTTTTGAACGATCAGGTCAAACGATACAATCCTTTTTTGAACATGGAAATTATGCAGAAATTTCTTTGGCTTATATTGATCCAGATGTTTCTGGCCAAGTTCAACAGGTCGAGACACTACAACAGTTTGGCATCACTGACTTTTCAACAGGCAATTTAAGCAATGAACAAGTAATGCTGGGAGCTGCACTAAAGCTACAACTTAACCCTCAGTTTAAATTTGCTGTCATTTATGACCAGCCTTTTGCTGTAGACATCGATTATCGCTATCGCCCAAAGATTTACGGTGAAAGTTATGAGGTTGAATCTGCCGATATCGACTTTGAAAGTCATAATCTCAGCTCGCTTTTAGGCTACCAATTCAACCCACAATGGGAAATCTATGGCGGTTTAAGCTATCAAAGCTTTGCAGGCTCTTTAAAAGCGAAAGGTCAGGCCTATTCTGTGTTTGATGGCTATGATGCCGAGTTTAAACAAGATGAAAGCTTGGGCTGGTTAGCAGGTATTAGTTATCAAATCCCTGAATATTATTTTAGAACATCGTTGACTTACCGCTCAGCCATTAAGCATGAAATCACCACAACAGAGTCTATCGAAGTCGGCGTAGATACACCCAATGTGATGGAAGTGAAAACACCTCAATCTGTAAACCTTGATTTCATGACAGGACTTCCTTATCAAAATATCTTGTATGGGACGCTACGCTGGGTGAATTGGCAAGACTTTGTCATTCAACCACCCAAATTTAAAGCTGTGATCGATTATGTTGCGCTGTTTTACCCAGAAGCCACAGACGTCAAACTTATTCAGTACAATGAAGATCAATGGTCTGCAAAACTTGGCCTAGCACACGTATGGAACAAAAAGTGGCTGAGTACTATGGAACTGCTCTGGGACTCTGGGATTAATAACCCTGCATCTACGCTTAATCCAAGTGATGGTTATCAAGGCATTGGTCTAGGTAGCATGTATACATACAACACTGAGTTTGATATTGCGGCTAGTCTATATTATTTGCATTTTAAGAAGTCCAAAACATCTTCCGACTCAAATCCACTGGCAAACATTACAGGACTTTCAGCGCTGAATGATAATGATGCATGGATCTTTGGACTAAAATTAGCCCATCATTTTTAAAGACTTTAGTTAAAGTCAGACATAAAAAAACGAGCCGAAGCTCGTTTTTTTATGTGTTAATTACCAGTGGTAACTTACACCCAATTTTGCAACTGGCATCCACTCATATTTATCATCGTTACGGATTTTGTTTTCTTCAGCAGCTAAATCTCTATCAAAATCAGCGCCATTCACGTTTACAAAGTTACCTTTCGATGTTAAGTCTACAGATGGGTTGCCTGTATAGTACGCACCCACTTCACCAAAGACACCCCAGTTTTGATTAATCTTAGGTGCTAAACCTAGACCAACATAGGGAGCAATATTGTTTTCGTAACCCATTTTTCCTGAAACTTCACCATTAAAGTTATAGTTGTTACCATTTACTTTAATCGTACCATCACTTGAGCGCTTCTTCAGGTCATACTCAGAATCGACATAACCTACACCTGCTGCAACGTATAAACCTTGAGCCCATCGATTTGTACTTGTACCCCATGGACGAATCTCAGCATTTAAATAAGCAAGGCTGTTGTCCATATCCATGTCGTATTTGGTGCCATCGATAGACAAATCATCAGACCATGAAATGTCACCACCGTTATAACCTAAAGCTAAACCAACATATGGGTTAGCTGTCCACAACAAAGCACCGCCATAACCTGTTGTACCAACTTCAGCACGAACACCAGTAGGAATTAATTTATTTTGGTCAAAAGCATAACCATCTTTTACGACTGCATCATCAGCAAAAGCTGTACCTGCGACTGCTGACATTGCTGCTGCGATTGCAACTAAACGTAATGATTTCATGTTTTTTCTCCTCCAATTAAAGATTTTTTTACATCATTTACAATTTTTTGATGAGCCCATCTTAAAACACCCTCTGACTGTTTTTTATTCTAGATTTGGGCTGTTTTTGTTATTTTTTGATACATTTTATACTTTCTTGTTGTTGTAAATCGCAATTCTTTACTTAACGCCTTTACTCAAACAGATCTAAAAGTCTTATTTCCAATCATTCATTATTATTTCCGATCCTATGCTGTTTTTTCATCTATTCTCTGCACAATTTAGTGTAAAATCAGGAAAATTTTTTTTCTGGAAGGAAGATCATGTCTCAGCTTTCAACAATTATTGAACAAGCGTTTGAAGACCGTGCGAATTTTACAGCAGCGGACTGTCCTGCTGAAGTTCGTGCAGCAGTTGAAGAAGTCATTGCTGGTTTAGATAACGGGACATTACGTGTTGCTGAAAAAATTGATGGTGAGTGGGTTGTTCATCAATGGGTGAAAAAAGCTGTACTTTTATCATTCAAACTAAATGACAACAAACCAATTGAGTCATGTGACCTTCAATTCTACGACAAAGTAGATACCAAATTTACAGGTTGGACTGAAGAACAGTTTAAAGCGGCTGGCGTACGTGTTGTTCCTCCTGCGGTTGCACGTAAAGGTTCTTTCCAAGCGAAAAATGTGGTGTTAATGCCTTCTTATGTGAACATTGGTGCATATGTTGACGAAGGCACCATGGTTGACACATGGGCAACTGTGGGTTCATGTGCTCAAATTGGTAAAAACGTTCACTTATCTGGTGGTGTAGGAATTGGTGGTGTTCTTGAGCCACTTCAAGCAAACCCAACGATTATTGAAGACAACTGCTTCATCGGCGCACGTTCTGAAATCGTAGAAGGCGTGATCGTAGAAGAAGGTTCTGTAATTTCTATGGGCGTGTTCATTGGTCAATCGACTAAGATTTTTGACCGTGCAACTGGCGAAATTCACTATGGTCGTGTACCAGCAGGTTCTGTTGTAGTTGCAGGTAGCTTACCTTCTAAATGCGGTACTTACAGCCTGTATGCTGCAATCATCGTGAAAAAAGTAGATGCACAAACACGTTCTAAAACGAGCTTGAACGATTTACTACGCGACGAATAATTTTTAGTTGTCGTGCGGAACTAAAGTTCCTCATCTCTACGGTTAAGACTAGCCGTAGAGATTTTTGTTTTTCTAACCTGTGGTTTAATTTTGCTATGAATACGCTTCGATCTTCTGCTATCCCTGTTTCTGATCCTTCTGCGGGTCTACGTATCACGGAGATCTTTTATTCTTTGCAAGGAGAAGCCAACACCTCAGGACTGCCAACAGTTTTTATTCGTTTAACGGGTTGTCCACTACGTTGTACCTACTGCGATACGACCTACTCGTTTGAAGGTGGCGAACGTCAATCTTTAGATCAGATTATTCAAACCACGCTTGATTTTAAAACCCCTTATGTCTGCGTGACAGGTGGTGAACCCCTTGCACAGCCCAATGCATTACCTCTAATGCAACGTCTTGCAGATCTTGGCTGTGCAGTCTCTTTAGAAACCAGTGGCGCTTTAGATGTGTCTAAGGTTGACCCACGTGTTTCAAAAGTATTAGATTTGAAAACCCCAACTTCAGGTGAAGTTGCACGAAATTTGCTTTCGAATCTCGACCATTTAACCCAGCACGACCAAATCAAATTTGTAATTTGTAACCGTGAGGATTATGAGTGGTCAAAACAGCAAGTTGAAGACTATAAACTCAATGAAAAAGTCAGCACAGTATGGTTCTCTCCTGCTTTTGCCGTTGAGAAAGGTGCTGCTCGTTTACCTCAACTTGCGCGTGACTTAGCGCAATGGATATTAGAAGACCATCTCCCTGTTTGCTTCCAACTCCAACTCCACAAGTTGCTTTGGAATGACGAAACTGGTCGCTAATACATTGCCTATTCATCTTTAATTTATATTTGGAGAAAGTTGTATGCGCCCTCGTGCCATAGTTTTGTTATCTGGCGGTTTAGACTCAACAACTTGTTTAGCATGGGCGCAAGCACAGTATGACTGTACAGCGCTCAGCTTTATGTATGGTCAACGCTCAACCACTGAGCTCGATGCTGCACGCGAACTTGCGAAAAAAGCAGGCGTAGAACATCGTGTCATTAATATCGACTTAGGTAATTTGGGTGGTTCTGCGTTAACAGACCATAGCATTGATGTTCCAGATCATGAACAAGTCGGTATTCCTGTAACTTATGTTCCAGCACGTAACACGATTTTCTTATCTTATGCCCTAGCAGCAGCAGAAGTTTTAGATGCCGAAGCCATTGTGATTGGTATTAATGCTGTTGATTATTCAGGGTATCCTGACTGTCGACCTGAATTTATAGAGGCATTTGCCAACATGGCTCGCCTTGCAACCAAGGTTGGCGTTGAAGGAAAACCTCTTAAATTTGAAACACCTCTGTTACATTTATCCAAAGCAAATATTATTCGCTTAGGTATAGAACATGGCGTAGACTATAGTCAAACGGTGTCTTGCTACCAAGCAGATGACCAAGGACGTGCTTGTGGGAAATGCGACAGTTGCCGTCTTCGTAAAGAAGGTTTTGCAGATGCTGGCGTAGCAGACCCAACGCGTTATATACCGTAACGACAAGGTACAGTTTATGAAAAATTTAAAATCAAACATTTTGCTTTCTACATTGGTGTCTGCAGCTGCATTGTTCGCTACAGCTTCAAATGCTGCTGAATCGAACAAATTACAAGAAGCGTATAAAAGCAGCAATGTAAAATCGGCATTGATTAATGTTTGTAAAGAAGAAACTGCAAAAAGCAAAAAGCTTAGTGCAGCAGAAGTAAGCAAATACTGTACTTGTGCAGTTGAAGCTGATGGTAAGTTGACCAATGCACAAAAATGGGAAATCCAAAGTGCGATCAACCAAAAGAAAAGCCCGTCTACTTTAGCTTTTGTACAAAAGCAAAATAACGACTTACAAACATGTTTCGGTCCACAGTTAACAGGTAAATTAAAATCTTTAACTGAAGAAGCAATGAAAGCTGCTCCGAAAAAATAATTCACTGAATGTGAATGAAGCCTGCTCTATGCAGGCTTTTTTATATGTTCAAAATAGATAGAACTTGAAAATATGCTCATCCAATGGAATACACGCGCCCAAAATCGCAAATTTGTTGCGTCATATAGTGGTGGAAAAGACAGCAGCCTTGCTTTATACCAAGCGATGCAAATGGGTGAACCTGTTGCATTAATTGTCATGTTAGAAGAGCAAGGTCTGAAATCACGCTCACATGGAATGTCTCTCGATATTATTCATGCACAGGCAAAAGCAATTGGACTTCCCATCTACAGTGCCTCTGCGACATGGCAAGACTATGAAAACCAGTTCATTCAACTGTTACGAAAAGCTCAAGCTCTTGGAGCAGAAAGTTTAGTCACAGGTGATATTGATTTAATGGCACATGCTGAATGGAATCAATCCGTTTGCGATAAAAGTGAGCTCAGCTTATGTATGCCATTGTGGCAACGTCCACGTTCAGACATTGTGCATGAGCTTATTCAGCTTGGTTTTCAAAGCATCATCGTTACGGTCAACTTAAACTTAGGCATGAAGGCTGAAGACTTAGGTCAAGTACTTAGCCTTGACTATGTAGATGAACTTGTTGCAAGAGGCATTGATCCATGCGGCGAAGCGGGTGAATTCCATACCACGGTGATTGATGGCCCAATTTTCAAACATCCACTTTCAGTTGTTAAAGGTGATATTCTGTATCACGAAAATTATGCCTTTTTACCACTTGAATTAGAACAATGCGACATTTAAGGATAGAACATGACTGATACGATCCAACTTCCAAATCAGAACTTTCCAGCCACAACAGGTGAAGTGAACTTAACTGAAGTGCCGACTGAGTGGCTGATTGTGTACTTTTACCCGAAAGATTCAACGCCAGGTTGCACCACTCAAGCCGTTGGTTTTTCATGTTTAAAAGATCAGTTTGATGCCCTACAAACCACAATCATTGGTGTTTCCCGTGACTCGGTTAAAGCACACCAAAATTTTACAGAAAAGCAGGCTTTAACCATTAATTTAATTAGCGACAAAGAAGAAGTGCTGTGTAAACACTTTGATGTGATTAAAGAAAAAAATATGTATGGTAAAAAAGTGATGGGCATTGAGCGCTCAACTTTTATTTTTCATAACGGTAAGTTGGTTAAAGAGTATCGTAAGGTAAAAGCTGCGGGACATGCTGAACAAGTTTTAGAGGACTTAAAAGCATTACAGGCTTAATGTACATCAGCCCGCAAATGCGGGCTTTGTTTTGTATGATTTTTTATTTCATAGATTTATTGTACGCGCTTTTTATTTCACAAGCAGTGAAATGGCGATTCCCCACATCACCAGCGCGATGATCCCATCCAGTACATTCCACGCTTTCGGATTGGCAAAAATGGGGATAAGCACACGAGCACCATAGCCCAAAGCAAAGAAAAACAACCAAGATGCACACACAGCCCCTAAAGCAAAGTACGCAGGTTGCTCAAACTGTGTTGAAATAGAACCCAGTAAAATAACCGTATCTAAATAAACATGCGGATTAAGCCAAGTCAGCGCCAAACACAGCAAAACAATATTCACTAGATGATGCTTTTCAATGGGACTTGCCTCCAAGCCCTGCTGTGATTTAAATGCCCGTAGCAAATGTTGAAATCCATAACAAAATAAAAAAATTGCCCCTGCCCATTTGGAAAACTGAATAATTTCAGGATAGTGCTGAAGCACTTTTGAAAAACCAGAAACGCCCAAGACAATTAAAATCGAATCCGACAGTGCACAGACAAAACATACCCAAAAAACAAACTGCTTTTTAAGCCCCTGTTTTAGCACAAATGCATTTTGAGCCCCAATGGCAATAATAAGGCTCATCCCAACTGCAAGCCCTTGTACATATGTACTTAACATTTTGACTTTTCAACTTAATTGATGATGTCAGGATTATCTTTCATTTTTAATTAAATTAAGTATTATTTAGAAAATATCAATATAACTAAAATATTTTTAGTTTAAAGTGAGTCCCGATATGCTGAATCATAAACAGTGCGACGCATTTTTAGCAGTGGCAGAAACAGGAAGTTTTGACCTAGCTGCTGAACAGCTATGCATTACTGCTTCTGCCGTCACTTTACGCGTACAAAGCCTAGAAAAAAGCTTCGGGCATTTACTGATTGTGCGGGAAAGACCTTGCCGCCCGACACAAGCAGGTCAATCGCTGCTACATTATTTGCAACATAGCCGACTGTTAGAGCAAAGTTTCATTCAGAACCTCACAGGTCATATGAACACCTCTGCTTTTTATCAAATCAACATTGCAACCAATGCCGACTCCTTAGCGACATGGCTGTTGCCCTTGCTACAGTCAACATTAATTGAAAAAAAGATCGTGGTGCATTTTCAGGTCGATGACCAATCGCAAACCCATCACTTACTTGAAGCTGGTTTGGTGAATGCCTGCGTGACAGATGAATCCCAAGCCATGAAGGGCTGCGTAGCGGAATACATTGGCGATATGAACTATCGTTTTGTCGCCACACCAACTTTTGCGCAGCAATGGTTTAAACAAGGTGTCAACCGAGAGTCTCTACGTACAGCCCCTGCACTGATCTTTAATGCAAAAGACCAACTCCACACCGCGTATATCCAACAAAAGTTTGGACTCAATCCAACTCAATATCCACATCACTTTATTCCATCTTCCAGTGCATTTTTTGATGCGGTTACGATGGGACTCGGCTATGGTTGGTTGCCCTATTATCAAGCCAAACCGCGTTTTCAGGATGGCTCATTGGTTGAGTTAGATCCTCAACTCAATATTGATTTACCTTTGTATTGGCATCATTGGAAACAGCAGTCGATGCAGTTAAATCTGCTAACAGATCTCTTGATTGAACAGGCTCACGCAGCGATGAATTAATAAAGCCCTGAATATAGGTCTTTGAGATCATAGAGTCTCTATTGCACTTTCCACTGCCCCGACAGTTGAATATTCACTTTTTCGCCTACACCTCCAATGGCTTTTTTCATGCCAAAGTCACTTCGGTTAATTACGGCTGAGGACTGGACATCCAGTAGATTGGCATTATTGGTATTTGGTTTTAGGGTCGTGCTAAAGCTAACAGGCTTGGTGATGCCACGAAGTGTTAGGTTCCCAACAATATTATATTGACCACCACCCAAGTCTTTAAAACTGGTACTTTTAAAGTTAGCGCTTTTGTACTTGGACGCATAAAACAAATCTTCACCCAAAATCATATTTTTCAGTGCAGGTTTACTTAGGCTTAGGCTATTTACATCCATGACAAAATTCGTTGAGGCATGCTGTGGTGCTTTGGCATCAAACTGCATGCTGGATTGCACCCGATTAAACTTAGCTCTTACAACGGTTACACCCAAGGATTTAATTTCAAAACCTACATTACTCTGAGGTGTCAATGTCCATGATTGGGCCTGTACTTGAGTGCTGAATGCAAATGTAACACCTGCAATCATCAAAATATTTTTAATGACCGCATAACGTGCAATCTTTTTCGTCTGTTGTTTTCTATCCATGGAACTCGATCCTTGTCGAAATATTTTTATTCGACTGAGAACCTTAGTCTAAATTGGATAAGTCCTGAGTTAAAAATTTGTGTTGTAACTGTTTATATATTTCACTTTGTTGGAATTTATGTAAAAAATCACTGGTTCCCAATGGAAATGCCTGCTCTAAAATTTCCCCACGATAATAAGCTTCACGAACGGGGGTTGCAGACATCGCATCTTGTAGGCTATCAAGCTCAACCATTTGCCACTCAGGAAAAAGCTGTAAATAATACGAGGAATCATCTTTAAAATGGCCAATCAGTCCAACCTTCGCCTCAGGTGTGACTACATGATTCACTAATTTTTTTACCAATTGCACCCATTTAACATCATTATAAACATCAATTACATGTACAAAGTGAATCCGTTTTTGATGTGCTTCTGAAAAGTTCGATAAAATCATTTCTTCACGTTCAGATGCTAAAAATGGATTTTTCGTATTTCGTTCATTTTGCGCAGAGCCTAAAGCCAAAATGACATTTTCACTTTGCTCTAAAGCAATCTTAATGGTTTGCATATGCGCCAAGTGAAATGGCTGGAAGCGACCAATGAATACGAGATAATCAAATGTATATGGCATAAATCTTTTACTTTTTTATGAACTGGTCAGTTGTGTCGATCATAAAATTATGCGACATAATGAGCCCATAAAATTAAACCAAACTTTCTAGCAAGGATAGTACGATGACACTGAGCTGTATTCAACAACCTCATCAACATTTGAATGCAAAATTAGACAATGGCGTACTAACATTAGCCATTCACCGTCCTGAAGCAAAGAATGCGTTGTATGGCGAACTTTATTTATGGATTGCAAAAGCTTTAGATGAAGCAGATCTAGACAGTAGTGTTCGTGCTGTCATTCTACGTGGTGAAGACGCAGACTTTACCGCAGGCAATGACATGCAAGATTTTATGAAATCTGCAGCGCAAAAAGGTCAAGCACCTGCGGCTGAAGGCCCTCCATTTATTTTACTTAAATCTGCAGCAAAATTTTCTAAACCGTTGATTGCGGCTGTACGTGGTGTGGCGATTGGTATTGGGGTAACGATCCTGTTACATTGTGACTTAGTTTATAGCGACAACACTGCCCTATTCCAGATTCCATTTGTCAGCCTTGGTTTATCTCCAGAAGGTGCTTCAAGCAAATTATTGGTAGAACAAGCAGGTTATCACAAAGCTGCTGAATTACTGCTAACTGCTCAGAAGTTTGATAGTGCAACCGCAGTTGCTGCAAACCTTGTCAACAGCATTGAAGATGATGTGTATGCAGCAGCAGCTAAAAAAGCGGCACAATTGTCTGCTTTACCTTTAGCCTCTTTGGTGCAGTCTAAGGCATTAATGAAGCACAATGTAAATGAAATTGTGGCTTGGATTGATCATGAAGCTGAAATTTTCATGGATCGTGTCGGCTCTCCAGAAATGATGGAAGCCGTATCAGCATTTATGCAAAAGCGTAAACCTGATTTCACCCAATTCAACTAATCGTTCATCGTTGAATCACTAAAAACAACTGTGTTTCATATTACACAGTTGTTTTTTTATTTTCCGTCCCAAAATATTTAAGAACCTATTCGGAAAACTTCTTATGTCAAACACTACAGAAAAAAAGCGTTACTTTGAGCCTGCCCCACAAGACATCGATGTTGAAAATTTTAAGAAAGTCATCCAAAGCCGTCGTTCAGTACGTAAGTTCACGGATAAACCGATTCCAAGTGAAATTTTAGATGAATGCTTAGATTTAGCGTTGCTTGCACCCAATTCATCAAACTTACAGCCTTGGACATTCTATGTGGTGCAAAATCCGAGTAAGAAAAAGCAGCTGGTTAAAGCGTGTTTAGGACAACTTGCTGCTAAAACCGCATCCGAATTAATCGTATGTGTCGCTAGAACAGATCGTGTTGATGAGATGGCGAAACTAAATATCACCGAGTTTCCATTTCCCGAAGCACCACCAGCGATTCAAAAGTATTACCGCTTTATTCCATACAACTATAAAACAGGTTATTTCAATGCATTGGGTAACTTCAAAAAAGTTGCATTTAAAGTAGCCCGTACACTTGATAAACAACTTCCTGTTACTGCATTTAATCAAGCCGATGCTAAGCTTTGGGCAAGTAAAACTACAGCTTTAGCTTGTGAGAACCTAGTGCTAGCTTTACGTGCCTATGGTTTCGATAGTTGTATGATGGAAGGTTTTGATGAGCCTTTGGTGCGTAAACTGTTAAATCTGAATGATCAACAATACCCTGTGATGGTGATTGGTGCAGGTGAGCGTGCAGAAGACGGTGTATTTTTCCCGCAGTACCGTTTTGATCGTGAGTTATTTATTCAGAAGGTTTAGCTGCTGTCTTAATTATAGTGATTGCAAAAGTTTGATACGCGTTAAGGTCATCAGCAACTGTTCGAGCTAACCTAAATACCTATCATAGAGTTTCTGCGACTTATTTAATCAAATGATGAAAGCAATCGAGTTTTGCTGATGACAATGGTTTTGCCTACTTTTCCCGAAAGAAAAATAGGTCGAACCGAAGGTTAAAGTCTCAATTAAATATTAAACCTTAAGACTCCGCCACAAACTTCTTTTAAGATTAAATATCCACGATTTGAATAAACTCAAAAGCTGGTTCTTCATAGGGATGACTTAATTTTAAAGCCTTTACCACAGTGACAGCTTTCTCCTCTGGAACAATGGTTTCTACCCGCCACTCTGGAATTTTCTCCAAAGCATCCAACTCACCTATAAACGGATTTGCGTCTTTTACAGGTTTAAACTGGCCTGTACCCAAAACCTGCCATGCACAGTGTTCATAGTTTCCTATACCACCTGCCCCTGCTTCAAAAATCGCAAGTTTGGTAGATTCAAGATGTGATTCGGGAACATAGTAAATAAGTTTGAGCATGGAACTACTCTTTATGAGAATTTGATAATTTTTCGGACTCGGCTCTTATATCCCAAGTTGAGAAAAGAAACACCGACATGGTTCCTGCTAAATTCACTGCTAATTCTGCATGTCTCGAAGATGGTTTAAAATTCTTCTGCCCTTGTCCATGTGCATCACCAACTTTATTTCTTAATGCACCTAATCCCTCAACAATAGAACTACAACCGCCCAAAATCTGCTTAAAAGTTTGCTCTGTATGTTGTGATGGAGATAGGTTCAACTTTTTGTTTAATAGACGGTACAAATGATTAATATCAGGACTATTTCCATAATCAACATTGAAGTCATCCAATATATGCTTACAAGTAGATTCCAATAATGTTCTCGACAACGTAATTGCCCCTTCGGGATCTGTACTTCGTCTTTCTAAAGCTTTACCCCATATTTGATGAATGTAATCAGAACTTAAACCTTCAATTTTATTCATCACTAGATGGTCTAATGGAGTTGTATCTAAACTTTCCAAGACATCGAACAATTCATTAAAATCATCATAGATATGTTGTTTACATTCCTCATAACCATTAAAAGTATTTTTTAAATAGTCATTCGCCTGATCTAAAGATCTAGAATTTTTCACTAATGTTGGAAGATAAGGTTTTAGATTATTAATTTTAATCAGCTCATTTCTCAATTGAATAAATGCTTCGTCAGAGCCTTGCTCTAATTTGTCTAAGACTCTAGAGATGATTAACTCTTGTAATAATGAAACTGTTTTTATTAAATCTGTCATTTTTAATCTTAAATATTCAAACTTTAAATATTTTATAAGTATATAAAAATAAAGCCATAAATATTTTTGAATATCTTATCATCAATAAAAATCCACCTTTCGTTGGTTCTTTAACTTTCAAAAATCACATCTGCAATGCATAACCCAAAATCAAAAAGATCAATTGCAAGCTCAAAATCACAGCAAACAACTTCCATCCTTTTTTACGCAATGCAGACTTATCTACTGCTTCGTATGTAACTGTTTTAATCATGTCATCACCTCATACATGAGTGTTGATACTGAAATTGTTTAGTGATCCATCTTTCTTCTATTTTGCATGATATTTGTGCATTTATTACACAATATCACTTTTACATAAATATAAAAGCAAAATCTAAACCAACTTCAGCGGGAGAATTAAAAAAATAAAAAACGATTCAATAAAAAAGCCACCCGAAGGTGGCTTTTCAAAACCCAGACTTCAGATTAACCAATGAACTTACGTGCATTACGGAACATACGTAACCATGCACCATCTTCCGTCCACTCTTCAGGCTTCCAAGAATGCTGTACAGCACGGAAGTTACGTTCAGGGTGCGGCATCATAATTGTTGCACGACCATCTTTCGATGTGACACCTGAAATCGCTTCTGGTGAACCATTCGGGTTCATTGGATAGTGTTGAGTTGGGTTCCCTTGGCTATCGACATAACGCAAGATCACTTGATTACCTGCATTTAATGCAGCCAAGTTATCCGCACTTGTCACCACACGACCTTCACCATGTGCAACTGCGATCGGCAAGATTGAACCTTCCATACCTTCTAACAATACAGATTTCGATTTTTCAACACGAACGTTTACTGCACGCGCTTCAAACATCTCAGAAGTGTTGCGATGGAAACGTGGCCAAGCTTCAGCACCTGGAATCAGTGGCGCCAATTGCGACAACATTTGACAGCCGTTGCAAATACCAAGAGAGAACGTTTCGTCACGATTGAAGAATTTTTCAAATTGGTCACGAAGTTTCGGGTTGAACAAAACTGATTTCGCCCAACCACCACCAGCGCCCATGACGTCTCCGTAAGAGAAACCACCACATGCCACAAGACCTTCAAAGTCATCTAGGCTGATACGACCTGCAAGTAAGTCGCTCATGTGCACGTCTACAGTGTTGAAACCAACTTTGTCGAATGCCGCAGCCATTTCCACATGACCGTTTACGCCTTGTTCACGTAAGATCACCATGTTTGGACGACGTTCGTTGATGTACGGCGCTTCGATTGGCTCATTCAAATCAAATGTAGATTTTGCAATAATACCTGCATGTGATTTGTCCGTGATCAATGCAAATTCTTGATCCGCTGTTTCTACGTTATCACGTAGACGTTGGATCTGATGTGAAACCTCAGTCCATGCCACTTGCAAATCTGCACGCTCTAGCACTAAACCATTTACAGTCAATTGATCTGTATTGTTTACCGTACCAATAACCGCAATGGCATCACGTAATGTCGATGCCGCAACTTCTTCTGCAAGTGTTGCCCAATCAGACGCACTGATTTGAAGCACTGCACCAATTTCTTCTGCAAATAGGCTTTCAGTTGATTGATCTTCTAAAGCGACACCGAGACGTGCTGCAAACATCATTTCCGCAACAGTTGCAAGCAAACCACCATCACCGATGTCGTGGTAAGCCTTAATTAAGCCGCGGTTGTTCCAGTCTTGAACCAAGGCAAAGAATGCTTTGAAGTCGTCAAAACTATCTACATCAGGTGTCACTGAACCAATGGCTTTATAGACCTGAGCAAGGATAGAACCACCGAGACGGAACTGACCTTTAGAAAGATCAATACGCACCAATACTGATTCTTCATTTTTCAATTCAGGCGTTAAGGTTTTACGCACATCCGTCACTGGTGCAAAGGCTGTGATGACTCCTGACATCGGTGAAGTTACTGCCTTGTCTTCGCCTTCATCATTCCAAGTGGTACGCATAGACAATGAGTCTTTACCCACTGGAATTGCAATACCGAGTGCAGGACACATTTCCATACCGATGGCTTTTACACCTTCAAATAAAGCTTGGTCTTCACCTTTTTGCCCAGCCGCCGCCATCCAGTTTGCAGACAATTTAATGTCACTGATCTGGTCGATTTTTGCAGACATAATATTCGAGATCGACTCTGCAACCGATAAACGTGCAGATGCCGCAGGATTTAACAAGGCAACAGGTGGACGTTCGCCCATCGCCATGGCTTCACCTGTATAGCCTTGTAAGCTTGTTGTAGTGACTGCTGCATCTGCAACAGGAACCTGCCAACGACCTACAAACTGATCACGTGCAACCATACCTGTAATTGAACGGTCACCAATGGTGATCAGGAATGATTTCGATGCAACCGTTGGGTTTTTAAGAACGCGGTAAATCGCATCTTTCAAATCTGTAACTTTAGATGCATCAAAGTCATCGCCTTGACGTTCAATCGTTTCATACGAACGGCTCATACGCGGTGTGCCACCGAGCATGACTTGCATTGGCATATCCACAGCTTTGTTATCAAACAATGGATCGTTCACTGTCAATTGACGCGCTTCCGTTGCTTCACCTAAAACAGCAAACGGACAACGTTCACGTGCACATAATGATTCAAAGAGTTCTAAAGAACTTGGACGAATCGCCAACACATAACGTTCTTGCGCTTCGTTTGACCAGATCTCCATTGGAGACATGCCCGGCTCAAGTGATGGAATCTTACGTAAATCAAGAATCGCACCCAGTTCGTGGTCATTCACCAATTCAGGCATTGCGTTAGAAACACCACCTGCACCCACGTCATGCACAGACACGATTGGGTTGAAGTCTTCCATACGCCAGCATGCATCAATCACTTCTTGGCAACGACGTTCCATTTCGGGGTTTTCACGTTGTACAGAAGCGAAATCTAGGTTTTCACCGAGTTTACCGCTATCTACAGAAGATGCTGCACCGCCACCAAGGCCGATCAACATTGCAGGGCCACCGAGAACGATCAGCAAGTCACCCGGTTGAATCGCATCTTTTTCCACGTGGTCTGGACGGATGTTACCGTAACCACCAGCAATCATGATTGGCTTATGGAAACCTTTCACATCACCATTTACATTTTGTTCGAAAGTACGGAAGTAACCATTTAAAGCAGGACGACCAAATTCGTTGTTAAACGCAGCACCACCCAATGGGCCTTCAATCATAATTTGAAGCGGAGATGCCATACGAGATGGTTTACCGTAGTTTTCTTCCCAAGGCTGTTCAAAGCCCGGAATATTTAAGTTTGAAACCGTAAAGCCTGTTAAGCCTGCTTTTGGTTTACCACCACGACCTGTTGCACCTTCATCACGAATTTCACCGCCCGAACCAGTCGCAGCACCCGCAAAAGGCGCGATCGCTGTTGGGTGGTTATGCGTTTCCACTTTCATCAAGATGTGAGCAGCTTGGCTCTTGTATTTATAAACGTGGTGACCCGTCGCTTCATCTTTCTTCGGATAGAAACGCTGAGTATCAAAACCAACGATCACCGAAGCATTGTCTTTATATGCCGACAATACATCTGTTGGTGATTCTTTATAGGTGTTTTTAATCATTTGGAACAATGACAATGGCTGTTTTTCACCGTCAATGGTCCATTCAGAGCCAAAGATTTTATGACGACAGTGCTCAGAGTTTGCCTGAGCAAACATCATCAGTTCGATATCGTGCGGATTACGGCCGAGCTTGTTAAAAGCAGCAACTAAATAATCAATTTCTTCATCAGAGAGTGCAAAGCCAAACTCAGAGTTTGCCTTCACTAAAGCGTCTTTACCCTGACCTAAAATGTCGATTGCATTTAAAGGCTTTGGTGCAGTTTCAGAAAACAATGCAGCCGCGTCTTCAATTTGATTGAACACACTTTCAGTCATACGGTCATGTAAAACTTGTTTTACTGCATCCGATACTTCAGAAATACCTTTTAAAGTAAACAAAACACCGCGTTCTAAGCGGTGTATCGGGGTATTACAGTTGGCAAAAATATCCGTTGCCTTTGATGACCACGGCGAGATTGTGCCTACACGTGGTGTCACAAGGACTTGAACTTCATCACTTGTCGCTTCGCGAACTTGGAAGGTTGCGCCATCATTTAATAGCTGCAAAGCAGATTGCTGTTGTTGCTCGTCGAGCGCTTGGTCGAAAAGGTAAACCCATTGGCTTTCTATTGATTGAACAGAACTAATAGACGATAGACGTGTTAAAAGTTGTGTTTGCTTAAAAGAAGAGTGTGCAGGTGCACCGGCAACGATAAACATGCTGTTTTTGGCTCCACGGGCAGGTCTAGACAACCTACCTCAATGTGACTTGAAGAGAGCGCATATTCTACTGCGTATTGCCAAAATCAGCTAGTCGTCTACGACTTAAAAAAGTGAGATTTCTTTGTTTTAAAAGATCAATTTACTTTGACTTTAAAAATCAAACATGATTAGTAACAAATGTTTTAAGGGATAAATTTCAAAGATGCCCGACTTTTAGGCTTTGATTCGGTTCTAAAAACCATTGTTAATTGATATTCAAGCTACGAATAAAGAAGTTTATAGCCTCCTTGAGAACTGACGTAACTGTATTAAGATGTTCTATTGATGAAAATTTAATGCTGCAAAAATTAAAAGACAACTTATGTCGCAGCCCTCTAGAGCTCGTCACACTTTTTTGGCATGATGAAGCCAATAACTCACTGAATAATGATAAATGATGCAAATGCGTTGGTTGGAACTGCTCTCAACAGTTCGTATTGGAAGTAAAAAACAAAATACCGAATTGGCACGTAGCCCATTTCACAAAGATTATGATCGAATTATTTTTTCCCAAAGTTTTCGCCAACTGAACCGAAAAACCCAAGTCCATCCACTGACTCAACACGATGGCATTCACACCCGTTTAACGCATTCGCTCGAAGTCTCCTGTATTGGACGCTCTCTTGGCATGCTCGCAGCGGAAAAAATCAAAGATGAACTACCAATGTGGATTTCCCCTGCCGATGTTGGAGCCATTATTCAAGCGGCTTGTTTAGCACATGATATTGGGAACCCACCGTTTGGTCATGCAGGTGAATATGCCATTCGTGAATGGTTCGACGATGCATCACATGGAAACTTTTTAGAGAAGCTTTCCGCAGAAGAACAAGCCGATGTGCGTCAGTTTGAAGGAAATGCCCAAGGTCTACGCTTACTGACTAAAATTGACTATCACCCTAATGATGGTGGCATGCGTCTGACCTATGCAACACTGGGCGCTTATTTAAAATATCCGTGGCTATCGAAAACCATCGAATCACAAGGCAATACTCCTGCCAGTAAACGTGCCAAATTTGGCTGCTATCAGGCAGAAAAAGAAATCCTGCAACAAATCGCAGAGCAACTCGGACTGATTCAACTGGGTGAATATCATTATTGTCGTCATCCACTGACTTATTTACTTGAAGCTGCAGATGATATTTGCTACGCCCTGATTGACCTTGAAGATGGCATTATTTTAAACATGTTGTCTTATGAAGAAGTTGAACCGATTTTTTTAAGCTTGCTGGGTGAATACAGCGCACCAACTGAACTGTCGATGCCAGATACGACTTGGCAGCAAAAAATTGCGGCCCTGCGTGGACGAGTTATGAAACGTCTGGTTGAAGAAGTCACATCGGCTTTTGCTAAGCATCATTTTGAAATTTTAAGCGGACAACTGGCGGGTAGCTTACTGCAATACTGCGCTGCTGATATTGAGTTAGGCATTAACCGTGCGAAGGATTTAGCACGTGATAAAATATTTGAACACCCACAAAAAGCTGGTTTGGAAATTATTGCCCATCAAAGTTTGCAAAATATTTTAGATGCCTTTATTCCACTGACAACACCGCATAAAACATTGAGCTTTAAAGAACAACGCTTAATGGCTATTTTATGTCGTTCTGGTGCGCACTTTGGTAGCAACCATTATGAAAACATCATGCAGGTACTAGATATTATTTCTAAATTTTCAGACCACCAAGCGTATAACTTGTCTCAAGAGTTACAAGGCAATAAGGCAGGATTAATTTAAATAAGTCATCAACATCCAGTTTGATGATAAAGCCATCAATCCGAACTCAATTTTCCGTGAGCCTTTTGCCTTTCTGCGCAATGCTCACTACTATGCAACCATTGATAAAAAAGTGAATCACACAACATGATCGGATGTCTTATTGGTGAAGTCTTCGCACTAGAAGCACCCACCATACTTTTAAATGTAAATGGTGTTGGTTATGAAATTGATACACCACTGACGACCTTCTGCCAACTACAAAAAGGCCAAAAAATTACCTTATGGACGCACCTTGCCGTGCGTGAAGATGCTCAACTGCTCTATGGTTTTCTACATCAACAAGAAAAAATCATTTTTCGCACCCTATTAAAGGTCAATGGTGTCGGCCCTAAAATGGCTTTAGGTATTCTTTCCACGCTTAGTGTCGACATGTTGATTCATACTGTCGAACATGAAGATATCAACACACTGGTTAAAGTACCCGGTGTGGGCAAAAAAACTGCTGAACGCCTCATGATCGAACTACGCGATCGCTTTAAAGCGATGTCTTCAGGCACAGTACCAAGCAACTCAACCGTTGAACAAATTCAGTTCACAGGCAACACTGCCGTTGCAGAAGCCGAAGCTGCGTTGCAGTCTTTAGGTTATAAACCTTTAGAAGCACAGAAATTGGTCAATACTGCAAAAGGTGATTTTACTGAAGCGAGCGACATCATCCGTGCTGCACTTAAGTCGATGAATAAATAATCCAAATAGACACACCAATACACCTAAATTGGATACACGAAGGCGACATGGATGTCGCCATGTTGGATTGGGATATAAGGACATATCCTCAATCCAACACAAGATTTACTTGCGGACTTTTAAATATATTTAAAAGCCCTCATTTTGATCTTTCAAAAGTAAGGCAATGCCTACACAATGGTACCTAAACACAAATTATAATTTGAGGCTGTGCCTCGAAAGTTCAGCCAGAGATTGATTTAACTATATGCAAGACCGTCTCATCGGTGGTTCCGAAAAACCCGAAGATCATATCGACCGCGCTATCCGCCCGACCTCACTCGATGACTACATTGGTCAGCCCGTGGTTCGTGAACAAATGGAAATCTTTATTGGCGCAGCACGTGGTCGTGGTGAAGCCCTTGATCACACCTTAATTTTTGGTCCCCCGGGACTGGGTAAAACCACACTTGCCAATATTATTGCCCGTGAAATGGGGGGAAACTTAAAGTCGACTTCCGGCCCCGTACTGGAACGTGCTGGGGACTTGGCAGCCATGCTGACCAACCTTGAAGAAGGTGATGTACTATTCATCGATGAAATTCACCGTCTTTCCCCTGTGATTGAAGAAATTCTTTATCCTGCCATGGAAGACTACCAACTCGACATTATGATTGGTGAAGGTCCTGCGGCGCGTTCAATTAAGCTCGACTTACCCCCTTTTACTCTAGTTGCCGCAACCACTCGTGCTGGCCTACTCACTTCTCCGTTACGTGACCGTTTTGGTATTGTGCAACGCCTTGAGTTCTATTCAGTTACTGACTTGACGCATATTGTGACTCGTTCAGCCAATTTGATGGATGTACCTATTACGCGTGAAGGGTCAGGAGAAATTGCACGTCGTTCACGCGGCACACCTCGTATCGCCAACCGTTTACTGCGTCGAGTCCGCGACTATGCGCAAGTCAAAGGTACAGGTGAAGTGACACAAGACATGGCTCAGCGTGCACTCGATATGCTCAATGTCGATAAAGATGGTTTAGACACCCTAGACCGTCGTTATTTGAGTATGTTACTTGAACGTTTTGATGGTGGCCCTGGCGGTGTAGAAGCTTTGGCAGCAGCGATGGCTGAAGACTCAGGCACATTAGAGGACGTGATTGAACCGTATTTGATTCAACAAGGTTATGTCATGCGGACAGCTCGTGGCCGTATTGCCACCAATATGGCGTATTTGCAGTTTGGTATGACACCGCCTGAACCGAAGGACAAATAAAAGTAGAATAATGTGATCAAAATGGAACCTTAAAACTGATCAAGGTTCTTTTTCCATGATATTTAAGGTTTCATTATGGCAATTTGAGCATCTGGCACTGTTCAAAAAATCTGAGCAAAAACTCAACCTTCAAAGCCAACAGTAACGTTAAGCTCACAGTTCATCCCATCAGGTTAATCACTCATTCTGATGGTTTTGATTAATCCTAGATATGATTTTATTGCACGGTCTTACGTTGTCTTTTCTGTGAATACATTTGTTGATCTGCAAATTCAATTAAAGGCTCTATCCCCAAAGCATCTTCAGGGTAGATGGCAAGTCCAATGCTCGCTCCTATTTTTAGGTCCAACTGCTCAAACCGAAAAGGTAGACCACACGCTTCTGCAATTCGATTCATGGCCGATGTTGCTAAGTCTCGGTTCGCAACACTACTTAAGATCACCGCAAACTCATCACCACCCAATCGCGCAACCAAGTCTTCTTGTCGTGTATTATTTTTAATACGATGCGCAATTTCCTTTAGTGCAACATCTCCCATGCGGTGCCCAAATTGATCATTGATACTTTTTAGACCATCCATATCAATCATTAAAACGCCAATCTGCTTCCCATATTTCTGAGCCTGCATCACGCCTTGTCTTAAATAATCTAGAAATAATGCACGATTGGATAACCCCGTTAGGTGATCTTGGGTTGCTAGTTTATATAACTCCTGTGCGCCAAACTTGGTGGCGTGATACATGGCTGCTGCGATTAACTCTGACATCAGACTTAAAAGCTGTAAATCACTTTCTTTAAAGGCTTCTACCTCTTCAGAATAAATTTTAAGTACGCCCACTGCTTCGCTGCAATGTGTCAACGGTACAACAGCCATTGATCTTAACCCAACGCGACGACATGCTTCACGATCTACCCGAGGGTCGTTCTCACTATCGGTACAATATAACGTTGTATTTTGCTCTACACATAAGCCTGACAGGCTGTTTAACTTGTACAACCTTAAGCCCAATAAATGTGCAGCTCCACCAGATACAGCACGATAAACCATATCGCCATCTTCATCGAGTTCGACCACAGCACCTTTCGCATTGGTAATTTGCTGCGCTTGTTCAGCAACCAATGTCATGACTGCATTGAGATCCAAACCGAGCTTTGCGATGGCTGTTTGTGTCTGAATCACAGACATAAGTTGAGAAGGTGTAGGTTGATAGTTATGGCTCATAAAATCTATAAACACGTAAAATTTTGGACTATTTAAAAAAACGAAATACAGCTGAGCACAGCATGAATCAAATTATCACACCCACTCCATATTTTCACCACACGTAACTCAAGCGGTCACGAAGCATAATATTTGACATCTTGTGCCATTGGAGTGAAATCTCATAATGCTAAACTGCGACGCATTAGTACTTTGACGTGCACCAATTTTAAGACCATGTCCTTAAATATAAAAGCGCCAAGTCAATCTAAATCGACTCGTACAACTGGAAAAACGGAATACTCTCATGGCGAATAAATTTGAATTCAACATTCGTGTCTATATTGAAGATACTGATGCAGGTGGCATTGTTTACCACGCCAATCATATTCGCTTTATGGAGCGTACCCGTACCGAGTGGTTACGTGCTTCTGGTGTAGATCATTACTGGCATCAAAAAGACTATAACTTCGTTGTACACAAAATTAATGTGAAATATTCGCGTCCAATTTTAATGGATGATTTAATTACTGTTACAGCAAGTGTTGTTTCGTGTAAGGCTACGTCATTTGTGTTGCAACAAAATATTTATCGTGGTGAAATCATGCTTGCATCTGGTGAGGTCGAATTGGCATGTATCAGTTCAGAAATGAAACCACGTCGACTTCCCAATGAAATCCGCGAACTGATTCTAAAAGAATTAGGACAAGACTAAAAAAATTATTGGCACATGTAGTAACTATGGCAACTCAACTCGAATCATCTCTTCAAGTTTCAGATCTAATATTACAAGCAAGCCCAGTCGTACAACTGGTAATGCTGGCTTTACTTTTGGCCTCGCTGTTTAGCTGGTATCTGATTGCCAAGTTACACATGAGTTATAAAAAAGCACAAGCAGACGATGACCATTTTCAAAAAATCTTTTGGTCGGGTGCTGAACTGAATACGCTATATAACAATGCACAACTTAATTCCAAACGTGTCGGCCTTGAGGATATTTTTTATCAAGGTTTAGGCGAGTTTTTAAAACTAAAAAAACGCAATGCTGCTACAGCTCAAACCATTGAAGGCACAGAACGTATTTTACGCGTCGGTCTAAGTCGTGACCAAAGCCAACTTGAACAAGGCTTAGGTGCTTTGGCCAGCATTGGTTCTGTGGCCCCGTATGTTGGCTTATTTGGTACCGTTTGGGGCATCATGAATGCATTCATCGGTTTAGCAGACGTAGATCAAGTCACCCTTGCAACGGTTGCACCTGGTATTGCTGAAGCCCTCATTGCTACAGCAATTGGTTTATTTGCAGCGATTCCTGCAGTATTGGCATTTAACCATTACACAGGAAAAGGCGAAACGGTTTACTCCGATCGTGCTTTATTTGCAGAAGAAATGGTTGCGTTATTACAACGTCAGTCTTTGGGTGAAACTAAGGAACATGACTAATGGCAATTCAACGTTCAGGGCGCTTCGAGCGCATTAAGAAACCACTAAAAAGTGAGATGAACGTCGTCCCATATATTGACGTCATGCTCGTATTATTAGTGATTTTTATGGTCACCGCACCCATGATTACCAGTGGGATCAATGTCGACCTTCCTCAGGCCAATGGCAACCCCATTGAATCAAAAGATGCACCTGCAATGGTCAGCTTAGATAAAGAAGGTCGCTATTTCCTTAAATATAAAACACACCGTTCAGTTGAACCTTTGGCTTTATCTGAATTGACGTCTATTTTAAGTGAAGCACAGCAACAAGCTCAGGCTGACAATAAAACTTTAACCGTTGTTGTGGAAGGTGAACAGTCACGCTCTTATGGCGAAGTCATGTCGCTCATGAACAGCCTACAAGAAGCGGGTCTCAGCCAAGTTGGATTACTCACAGAGCCATTAAAGTAATTTATGAAAGATTTTAAAAAGCCACCTTTTAAACAAAAAGCCATCGCGCTTGGATTTACCTTTGGTGTCCATGTGATTGCTGTTGTTGGCTTACTTTATCTTGGTATGAGTAAACCACCAGAGCCACCGAAGCAAATTAGAACTGTGCTCATCAAACCTGAGGACTTAAAGCCTGTTACGCTTGAAGAAACAGAGTTTACGGAAACAGCACATGAAAATGTAGCCAAAGAAATCACACAAACTGCTCCGCCCGCTGTAGAGCCTGCACCTGTTATCCCAACAGCACCACCTATAACACCCGTTGTGCCAAAGGTCGACGCTCAAAAAGCAGCAGCGGATGCCAAAGCTGCTGAAGCGGCAACGCGTAAAGCTGAACTACAGCAGCAGATTCAGGCACGTGCAAAGGCTGAAGCTGAAAAACTACAAGCTCAGCAAGAACGTGCTGCTGCCCGTGCAGCGGAGCAAGCTAAAAATGCTGAGAAAGCCAAAGCAGATGCAGCGGCGAAAGCCGAAGCAGACGCCAAACGCCGAGCAAACTTAGAAGCATTGAAAAAAGCAGAGGCAGTGCAAAAAGCGAAGCTTGACGCACAAAAGAAAGCCGATCTCGCTAAAAAGCAGCAACAAATTACTGATGCCAATAAAGCTAAAGTTGCGGCTGATGCAAAAGCCAAAGCCGATGCGGACAAAGCAAAAGCCGCCGCTGATGCAAAACGTAAAGCCGATGCGGACAAAGCGAAAGCCGCCACTGATGCGAAAACAAAAGCTGATGCCGATAAAGCTAAGGCAAATGCCGATGCTAAAGCTAAAGCAGATGCTGCGAAGACCAAAGCTGACGCTGATGCGAAACGTAAAGCTGATGCTGATAAAGCTAAGGCAAATGCTGACGCAAAAGCCAAAGCTGATGCCGAAAAAGCCAAAGCCGCTGCTGATGCCAAACGTAAAGCTGATGCCGAAGCCAAAGAGCGTGCGGCTGAAGAAGCACGTGCTTCATCTGCAAAACAAGCTGCCGAAGAAGCCGCGCAAAAGAAAGCTGAAGCCAAGCAAATTGCTTCAACGGCTAAGCGCGACTTTGAAAATAAAATTAAACGCGCTTGGGATACCCCAGCAGGCTCAAGTGGTAAGACCGCAACAGCGCGAGTGACCTTATCTGATAACGGTTCCGTACGTTCGGTGATTGTCAATTCAAGTGATCCTGACATGAAAGCCAGTGTTGAAGCTGCTGTTCGTTCTGCTGCCCCCTACCCAATGCCTTCAGATCCAGAAGCACGCCGGCAAGCACAAAGCTTTACCTCATCCTTTACTGCGAAATAATCCAAATCCCCTGAACAGTCAGGGGATTTTTTAGCCTAAAGCTCAGTACTTTTATATATTCAAATAACTTATTTTAAATACATTTAATCTGTATCCATGCTCAATAGTAATCGATGTGAAGTCTTTAATTTCAGTCGATATTTCACTCAATACAAGTAAATCGCCACTCCCCCTTATCACACATATCTACCTATGCGTTTTTGCACTTACGCTTAAACGACTTAATTCTTACTCATTTTTCACAGTGTTATAACAGATCAGTCATAATTTCATGCTTTTAATATTAGAAAATCATGCCATTATGTAGAACAATTAAACCCACAATAAAAGCCGTTTGTTTGAGTAAATAACGAATGATGGAAATGACGCGTAAACACCTTCTTAGCCTAGCCATTTTAACTGCTTTCAGCCCAGTCTTAGTGACTCAAGCGCATGCTCAGCTTCATTTAGAAATTGCAAAAGCACCTGAAGAAGCGCCTAAAATTGCAATCGTACCTTTTAGCAATGACAGCAGTCTCTATCCTATTATTGAAACGGATTTAAACCGCTCAGGGAAATTTACCAGCGCTTCAAAAAATTTGCCTGCAACAGCCAGCATGAATAATCCGAACGCAGCCAACTGGCAAGCAGCAGGTGTTCCATATGTCGTTACAGGAACAGTAAAAACCACTGAAAATGGTAGCTACGAGGTTCATTACCAACTGTACGATGTCCAAAAACAACAATATCTTTTAAATGAATTATTAACTGTTCCAGCATCACGCGTTCGTTCTGCTGCACACATGATTAGTGATGCTATTTATCAAGCATTAACTGGTATTCCTGGGGACTTCAGCGGTCGTATTGCTTATGTGCTACGGAATCCTGCTACACCAGAGCAACGCTATACACTACAAATCGCGGATACTGATGGTGAGCAACCACGTACAATTTTAACGTCACGCGATCCAATTTTATCGCCTGCTTGGACACCAGATGCTAAGAAAATCGCTTATGTTTCATTTGAAACCAAACGCCCTGCAATTTATGTCCAAGACCTTTCCACAGGTGCGCGTGAAAAGCTTGCTAGCTTCCGTGGTCTAAATGGCGCGCCAAGCTTCTCACCAGATGGGAAAAGTATGTTGTTCACCGCTTCTATGCATGGCAACCCAGAAATTTACCAAATGAACTTGGAAACCCGTCAACTGCAACGTATGACCAACGACAGTGCTATTGATACTGAAGCACGTTATGCACCAGATGGTAAGTCATTTATCTTTACTTCTGACCGTGGTGGTTCTGCACAAATTTACCGTTATGACTTGGCAAATAGCAGCTATAACCGTCTGACCTTCCGTGGCGCGTTCAATGCACGTGGTACGCTCAGTGCTGATGGTAAAAAGCTAGCACTGGTTCACCGTCCAAGCGGCAGTAACTATAAAGTCGCTATTCAAGATTTAAACTCAAGTGTCACCAATATTTTAACGCCAACCAGTTTGGATGAATCACCAAGTTTCTCGCCAAATGGGCAGATGGTGGTCTATGCAACGCGTGAAGGTTCACGTGGTTTGTTATCGATCATGTCACTGGATGGCCGTTTCCGTATGAATTTACCAAGTGAACAAGGTGAAGTCCGTGAACCTGCTTGGGCACCCAAATAACTTTTTAATGACTAGTCATTTAATAATCATCAATTTTCATGGAGATGAAGAATGAAATCGATCAAACTTTTAGCCCTTCCAATCTTAGCGACTGCTCTTGTAGTTACAGGATGTGCGAGCCGTAAACCTGCTGCAACAATTGAAGCGGGTCAAAACCCAAATGGCTCAACCACAGTCAATACTCAAGGTCTAAGTGAAGATGCAGCTTTAAATGCACAAAATCTTGCAGGTGCATCGGCAAAAGGCGTGACTGAAGCCAACAAAGCATTTTTAGCAAAACGCGTTGTACATTTTGACTATGACAGTAGCGACCTCAGCAATGATGATTACCAAACGCTACAAGCCCATGCGCAGTTCTTAATGGCAAATGCAAATTCGCGTGTGGCGTTAACAGGTCATACCGATGAGCGCGGTACACGTGAATACAATATGGCATTGGGTGAACGTCGTGCCAAAGCGGTTGAAAGTTTCTTAATCACCACAGGTGTGAGTCCGAGCCAGCTTGAAGCCGTTAGTTATGGTAAAGAAATGCCAATCAATGCAGGCCATGACGAAAATGCATGGAAAGAAAACCGTCGCGTAGAAATTAACTACGAAGCAGTGCCACCACTTTTAAAATAATGCTGGTATCACAACTGAAATAAAAAAGCGCTCCTTTCGATGAGCGCTTTTTTATGACTTAAACTTGTTCAGGCTTGGGATTTTCATCAGATTCTTCAGCATGTTGCATAGATTCAATCATGTCATGTTTATTGAACTTTTTATACTCAGCTTTTGCTTCGTAGTCTTGCCACGCTTTTTTCACGCTATCGTCTGAAATATCATCTAAGTTAATCCCTTCGCTCGGCGTTGGAGTCGCATCAAATTTTTGCGTTGTCATTGTTGTGCTCCTATTTTTACCTGATATTCCTTCCATCAACATAGCACTTTCCACAAGACTTGCAAGGGTAAAATCGCAGCAAATAGTCGAGTTTAATTGTTCTTTTGTCTCGTTCTCGACTAAAATATAGCGCAATGTTGATTTTGTTACGTATTCAAGTTTTAGTGGAGTCCTCCCCCTTATGTCATATCTCAATCTGTCCCAATTTTTAGAACAACAAACGGGAAATCTTACGCCTGAATTGGCACAAGTGATTAGCACCATTGCTGCTACTTGCCAAACCATCGATCAAGCTTTACAAAAAGGTGCTTTAGCTGGTGTCTTAGGTAGCGCGCAGCATGAAAACGTGCAAGGTGAAGAACAGAAAAAACTGGATGTGATTTCAAATGATTATTTGATTGATGCTCTAAAAGTCCACCCACAAGTTGGTGGCTTAGCGTCTGAAGAATTGGATGAATTCACGCCAGCTCAAGAAAATGGCAAATATTTAGTTTTATTTGACCCACTTGATGGTTCAAGCAACATCGACATCAATATGTGTGTGGGTACTATTTTCTCAATCTTACCTGCAAAAAATGCAGTGACACAAGCTGAAGACTTTATGCAAGCAGGCAACCAGCAAGTTGCTGCAGGTTATGTGCTTTATGGCCCATCAACCATGTTGGCATTAACAGTCGGTGCAGGCACAGTATTCTTTACCTTTGACCCAGAAACTCAACAATTCTTGCTCACCTCTGAAAATATTCAAGTGGCAGCAGATACCAAAGAATATGCTATTAACTCTTCAAACCAACGCCACTGGGAAAACCCAGTAAAACGTTATATTGAAGAACTTCTCGCAGGTAAAACAGGTCCACGTGAGAAAGACTTTAACATGCGTTGGGTTGCATGTATGGTGGGCGACATTCATCGTATTCTTTGCCGTAGCGGGATTTTCATGTATCCATACGACCTCAAAGATCCGAAAAAAGCAGGTCGCCTGCGTTTAATGTATGAAGCAAACCCAATGAGTATGCTAATTGAACAAGCTGGCGGTGCATCTACAACGGGTCGCGTTCGTATTTTAGACATCCAACCAACTGACCTACACCAACGTGTCCCTGTGATTATTGGTTCTAAAAACGAAGTCGATTTAGTGACTGGCTACCACAACTAATTTTTTAAAATGCGCATAACCATTTGACGCGTTATGCGCATGAGTCTCCTCCATGTCGATTATTTTCCTTGAATCAAAAGACAACCCAAAGATTAAACATCTGCGCGGTTTAATAGAGCAAAGTAGCTACCGTAAAAAGCAGGGTCAAACTGTGCTTGAAGGGACACACTTAGGCTTAGCTTGGGTTGAAAAAAAGAAGAAACTCAATTCTATTTTCACCACTGAAAATGCACTCGAACACCCTGATATTTGCGATATTTTAGATGAATATGAAGGTGCTGTTTTTGTCATTGCTGAAAGCCTATATCGTGACTTAAGCACATTAGGAACCACTTTGCCCTTCTTGGCAGTTGTAGACTTACCAAGTTCAAGCCAAAGTGTAGACTTTAGCTTGGATACCTTGATTTTGGAAAACATTCAAGATCCAGGCAATGTAGGTACACTACTCCGCTCTGCTGCTGCAGCGGGTATTAAGCAAGTTATTTGTACCAAAGGTTCTGCTGCACTCTGGTCACCACGTGTATTACGCGCAGGCATGGGTGCACACTTCTCACTCAACACCTATGAAAACGTTGCCATCGAAGATGTACTCGAACGCTTTGAAATTCCAGTGTATGTGACCAGCTCACATCAGGCTGAAAGTTTATATCAAAAAGATTTAACACAAGCTTGTGTCTGGATCTTAGGCAATGAAGGCCAAGGAGTTTCTGACTTTGCTTTGGCGCATGCGCAAGCACTAAGCATTCCTCAGCCCGGTGGCCAAGAATCTCTCAATGTCGCCATTGCCGGTTCAATCTGCTTTTTTGAAATGGTACGACAACGACTTTAAAATCGTTAAGTTATATTAACTAAAGTCGGCTCAGCAGAAAAAATAGATTACACTAGAAAAAATAATTACTTGTGTTGTCAACCAAACCATTATTTCCAACGTTATAGGCACATGATCGAGGAAATAATGGTGGGTATCCGATGACAGGATTTTCCATCTCTATGGATTTAGCACCCAAACAGTCTAAAATGCAGGATTTTAGTGCTCTCAAGAGTACAGCTGAGTCTCGCCTAAAAAACTTCATGCAAGAAGTGACTGGTCGTGCGTTAGTAATGATGGAAAGTGCCACACAAAACCAGCAGGGTATCGCCATGGATTTGGTGCAAGAAGCCTTCATTTCATTACACAAATCTTATTCCGATCGATCTACGGAAGAATGGTATCCCCTGTTCTATACCATTTTAACCAACAAATTACAGGATTGGCGTCGTAAAGAAGCACGTCGAGCACAACCCTTTTCTTTCTTTAAAAAAGTCAGTCTTGATGATGACGATTTTGAAGTAAATGAGGTAGTCGATGAAAGAGCGCTGAATCCTTCAGACTTTTTAAGTCAAGCTGTCACTGCGGATGAAATTCAAGAAGCCATTGCTGGTCTTCCTGTTCGTCAGCAGCAAGCATTTATGTTACGTGCATGGGAAGGTTTTGATACTGCAACCACTGCGCAAATCATGAATTGCTCTGAAGGCAGCGTTAAAACTCATTACCACCGTGCGATTCAAGGCTTACGCAATGCTCTCGCACATTTGAATCCACATCTAGGAGGATCATCCGAATGAAAGATGATTTCTTAAAGCAAGTAACCTCCAAACTTGATGGGCTCGCGCAACACCACAAAAACAAACCCGTGGTGATGCAACATGTTCTTGATGACATTCAAGATCAAAAGTCCTCACGTTATGGCCTTTGGAAAATGTCTGGTTTTGCTTTAGCTGCGGCTATTGCTGGCTTTGTCGTTCTTCCGAATTCTGTAACCCTTGATGAAAAGCCACATAACCAAGTGGTTTCGACTCCTAAACTTTCACCTCAAATGGTTGAAGATTTAGAAATGTTATTGGTTTTAGGTGAGGACACTGTTCCACATGGCAGCTAAACGTGTCGCTTTTGCACTTTGCACGCTAGGTTTTTTACAAACCAGTTTTGCAGGTTTTGATCGTTTTTGGATTTTTTCCAAAGATGCAGATACCCAAGTGTCTGAAACTTGGGAATCGTTGTCTGAAGAAGAACAGCGTGCGTTGATTCAACGTTACCAGTCACTTAAAGAACTGCCAGATGGGCAAAGTGCAGCCCTGCAACAACGTATGGACTGGTTTACTCAGTTACCTGAACAAGAAAAGCAAAAAATGCGTGACACTTGGCAACAGATGAGTACACAAGAACGACGTGATTTACGTGTACGCATGCAAAAAGCAGATGCAGATGAACGTGTGAATATTCGAAATGAATATATCAATAAATACATCAATAGCAACACTGCTACACATTAAGATGCCTAGTTGAATATAAATACTTTAGAAACACCCATAAAAAGTGCCTCATATGAGGCATTTTTTATGGCTACATTTATATTTTCCGTCGTTGTCTAAACCACGCTAATGACAATAATCCAAGCACCCCAAGACCACCCATTGAGCCACCACCGCCACTCGCTTCCGTATTGGTATTTTTAGCGGTGTTCGTAAAATACATCATCGCAGATTTAGACTCTTCAGCCTCTGCATCATAGATCACATATTCAATTTCATAAGGGAATGGACTGAAATTATTGCGGACTTCAACTTCAATATTGCCACCATAACATACATATTTTTCATATTCTCCCGGACAAGAACCTGTACGTTCTGGCTTAATATTAATGCCTGCATCCTGACGTACAATACGAATAGCAAGATCCTTTCCATTCGCATCACGGTGAAATGCTGGACGCTGATGTTCTGCCGCGACTGTACTCATCGGACCATCGCCATCATCACTATCATTTACCAGTGGATTTACATTGAGTTTTAAAGTGCCACCATAATTCAGCGTGTATTCATCCGTTTTAGCAATTGGTTGTATATTGCTAAACTCCGCTTTTAAAATCCCCGAAGAGATTGCCTGCGTAGCTTTACTCTTCACGCTATATTGGCAATAGACATGTTCTGTGCTGGTTGTAGGCTTACCATCGGTGCGATAAATCATGATTTGTTTTAAATCATCCTTCCACTCACAACGTAAAGTTGGATCCGCTCTGAGTTTTGAGGTATCCAGCACACCATCTTTGGCGCTGAGCACACCTACACCTAATACCTGAGTTTCAGTAATGGTATAATTTTCAGTGTTCATTTCTTTTAAAGCCGACGTTCCATCAGCAGTGTTGACCACAGCCTCATCTTGCAAGACAAACTGGAAGGGATCGACATAAATCGCTCGGTACTTTTGATGTAGTTTGGTTGCCGCTAAAAGCTCTTTATAACGTTTTAACTCTTCATTAAACTCGATCAAAAAGTCTGGATTGGTGTTTTTATTGGCGATTAAACCTTCTAACTCCTTAATATTATTCTCATACGCCTGAAGACGTTCTGCCTGCGAGCTATTTTTCAAATCAGCAATATCAGCTGCTGCTAAACGACGCAACTCAACCGATCCAATATCACAGCTGTTAGCTTCCGCAGGTGCTAACATCAATGTTCCGTCGACAATACGGTCTAGACCACGCTGATCACTATCATTACAGCTCAATTTACTGTTGGTATCGAGTAAATCAACTCCTCCACTATTCACTTTCGGGAAATACATTGGGCGGAATAAATTATATTTCGATGGCGAGGTTAAGGAACTGAGTAGACTTCCTATAGCCACATTTTTCACATCAATATTGGTATCTGTCATACTATCGAGTATTCGTGCACTTGCTGCCAGTTCACACTGACTGGTCACCGTATCAAACGCATTGTAACCTGCTGTCACACCTGCATCATATTTGTCGGATAGTATCTGAGAACCGACATAGCGGCATGATGTGTTTCCATTATATGCAAGTACATTGTAATACAACGACTTCGTACCGAAATCGTCATAATCCAAAACGCTCGCTGCACTGTTTTCTACAATAGTGTTATTTGACAATAAGAAATTACTTTCAAGACTCAGATTATGATCTCGAGTATTGACGGCATAAATAATGCTTCCATTTGTCGAATTTACTGTATTTTTTGCGATCGTATTATTCGCCATAGCAACTTTTGGGTTACCACAAAAATCGAATGTATTTAGATTCGATATCTCACCATTCGAAATAATACTATTCGCTCCAAACTCTATATTGGTTTTTACATCCAACAGCCCAGCATAACATTGCATTGCAAGAACACTACCCACAGTCGCTTGGTTGCCTTGTAATACACTATTATTTACAGTCACCTGATGCTCACCAGGACCAACGAGATAGAGTGCTCCACCTTTTTTATCGGACTTTGAGTTTAGAATTTGTGCATTATTTAAGGTTAATGCTCCACCGACCAATAAAGCACCGCCTTCATCTGCCGAATAACCATTTTCTAAAATCACATTCTCTAGCGTCAAACTGGTCTTGGTAATGGTATTAAATAAACGTGACTTTCCACCCGCATCAATCCGTGAAGTCAACTCACCTAGCGCTGGATACTTAAAAGTGATGGGATTTTTTTCACGATCTAAATATGGGCTTTTCCCAAAAATCACCACTTTAGACTCGGGAACAATTTCCTTATTCAGTTTATACGTCCCAGCTTCTAACTGAATATAATCGGTTTGACCTGAACCGGTATTCCCAGCACTACAGCCACCATAAGCCTTGTTTAAGCTGGCTGTTTTGATTGCCTCACGGAGTGAACATTGATTCATGTTTACATTATCTTCATCTTCAAATGTGTTGACATGAATTGTTCTATCTTCTGCAGCCATTAATGTCATAGCAGTTATTACCATGACACCCAATAGTCCTTTTTTAAAGTGTTTCATGTTTGCCCTTTTCTTTTTATTTTCGACGCAGCAAAATTAAAGCAAATAACCCCAGTAAGCTCAGAATACCCGTGCTTCCCCCAGAGGTTTTAATTTTGTCACTTTCCATATGATTTTGCGGTTCTTGTACAATTTTTACATTCACTTCGACGAACGGAATATGCTCATCAAAACGTGTCGTGGTTGTGACCAGCTGTAACCTAAAAATATCAGCACCATGCCATGCTCCATTTGGCGTGTAAGTAATATTTCCTAGTTCATCAATCGCCACTTTACCTTTCGATACCGTTTGAGTCTGCTGCACCCGCATACAACCCAGTTGCCACTCTTCACCATTTGGCGCTTTAGCCGATTTGAACAAGCTTGCACATTCGGTTTTGGACAGTAGATCACTATCTCCAAGCAGATCTGCAACAGAAAGTTTAGCTACTTGCCCCGCAATCAGATCTTCACCAATTAAGCTAATGGTCGTTGGGACCTCAATCTCGATTGCACCACGATCACAAAAGGTATTGTTCGTATTTCGATTCACACCACGTTGATCTGAATTTTCACAGCCAATTAAAGAATCCGTTGTGTTTACAACCACTTTACCCTTGTTCACAATTGGGGAATCTAACCAATGCGTCTGACTCATTAAAATGCGTGGACGGATATAGCCTAAAAATTTTTGGTTGGGAACAATATAAGGACACAATAAACTGTCAGCATCTGCAGACATGGTTTTACACTCACCCACCACATCACTGCCTGCAATCAAAGCGCCAGACCAAAACTCATTCGGATAATAGCTCGCACCACTGCCACAGTCACTTTGTGTGACTAAGTTGTTCTGAAGAACTGCTTTTCTTAAATCTCCAGCACAGTTTTGTGTGATGGTATTTTCAGCATTCCCTAAAACGATACTGTTGGCCAGATAAGCCAAGTTTGTAGATGGATTGAAATAAATCCCTTTACTGTTTCCCACCACCGTTAAGTTATTCAAAGCCATGCCATCTCGTACATTGACGACATAACCTATATTTTTCACAAAGGTACTACTGACCAGACGTGATGCTAAACTGGATAAGGTTGTATCTTCTTTAACAGCTGCATTATTGACAGAGTAAATATTGGCACTGCTTGCATCTGTTGTTTTATTTTCTTTGAAAACTGAATTATAAATCCGAAAAGAAGGCGCGTCCCCATACAAAATAGCACCTTGTGCCGCTTGGTTTTGTTCAACCAGAGTAGAGCGAATTTCGACTAGACTACGACTAGTACCATCTTCGAGCAAGGTTGCAACATTGTAAATCGCACCCCCTTGCCCTGCAAAACCACCTGTTAATTTGACGTACTCAAGACCTAAATATTCATTGTTATAAATTAAACCACCTTGATTCACACCGCAGTCTTTCGCACAGCCCTGTAGAGTAACCTCTTTTACTAACACACGAATTAAAGCATTCTCAGCATTATCAACCCTTAATAAGTTGTCAGAACCATTCATTTTTAAGATGGCATTACTTAAACCCTGAACAGTTTCTTCCCCCACAGAACTGTCATAACTTGTTCTGAGTGTTAAATCTTTTTTGATCGCAAGATGGGTATTTAGCAAATAGGTTTTATTTTTCTCAAGCATGACGGTGGAAATCGCATCTTTGCCCCCGCAGCCATAATAACCCGCCTCAGGCATACCTTGATTAATATAGTCGATAGCTTCGCGAAGTGAACATTCCGTGTCATTTTTGACAATATCGTCAGTGATGGTCACTTTAATATTGTCCGAATAGGTATGACTCGCCACCAATAGCGTAGCTACACCTATGCTCTTCTTGAGCATAACAATCTCCTTGCTTTTATTTTATCTTTTCTTTTTATTCTTAGATCGCAAAATCCCTGCAATATCTAACAATTTTTTGTACTCTGTCACAGCTCGGATAAATTCTCAAGTAATATTATGATTTACCGATATTCGTCAATTAGCGCATAAATTTGTCTGAGGTTTGCATTACTCAGTTTGGTTTTCTCACCTTTTAACAGTTGAATCAGTTGTTCTAAACTTTGCAATAACACCGAGGTTTGATGTGGCCCATGCGCGAGCAAATAATCAATAATCTGTTGATCGATATGAATCCCACGACGCGATAAAACCGACATCACCAATGTAGAACGATCGGCATACAAACTTCCGTTTGGTACTTTCACACTTACAGCCTGCGTCAGGCGAGATTGTAAATCGGGTAGTTCAAGTTTTAATTCAATCGGTGCAACACGAGAAGAGAACACCAACTGGCCACCTTCTTCATTGTTGTAGTTGATCAGGTGAAAAACCGCTTTCTGCCAATGCGGCACACCGCTGATGGCTTCGATGTCATCTAAAGCGACAAGGTCAAAACGCTCTAAAGAGGTGATTGCTTCTGTTGGCGCATCCAGCAACTCAAGTAGTGAAACCTGAATCGCTGTTTTACCTACATCTAAATAAGAATCACAAATTGCTGAAAGTAAATGGCTTTTTCCAGAACCTGCACCGCCATACACATAAAAACGATTCATTAAACCTGCATGTAACTGACGAATCGCATCGATAACAGGCCCCCATCCCGGCCCAGAAAAATCACTGATTCGGGCATCGAGTTGGGGTTCAATATCTAGTTGCAATTGACGCATGCTGGTTTGTATATCCTAAAGTTCTTTATGGTCTATCTGATCAATCTTACTTGAATTTTCAGATGCTTGCTGAGCTTTTACCGCTTGATTTTTTAGTTCAATATCAACATCGACTTGATCGGTTTCAATCGCAATTGAACCCGCAGATGAATCTTGCACAACAAAAGTAGGTGTACTATACATTGGACTATTTTCATAAAACTCACGTGCATGTCTTAATAAAACCACAATCACAGCAGCCACAGGCAACGCAATTAACATACCTAAAATACCGCCCAATTGTGCACCAGCCAGTACCGCAAATACCACAGCAACTGGAGACAAGCCAATTTTATCGCCCAACAAGAACGGTTGTAGGATATAGCCTTCCACTGCCTGACCAATCATAAAGACTACACCAACCAAGAGTAATTGCATCCAATCAATACCAAACTGGAATAAACTCGCAATCACTGCGGCAATAATCCCGACAGCAAAACCTAAGTAAGGAATGATACTGCACAGCCCAGCCACCATCCCAATAATCAAACCTACTTCAAGTCCAATTAACTGTAAGCCCATTGCATAGACCACGCCCAAGAGTACCATGACCAAGAACTGACCTTTGACAAAAGCACCAAGCACACTATGACATTCTTTAACAATGACTAAGGTCTGTTCTTCATATCGCCGTGGAATAAGACGACGAAAACTGTCCAGCATTCGATCCCAATCTAATAAAAAATAGAATGCAATAATCGGGATCAGTACAACCGTACCACCAATCTGAATGAAGTTCAGTCCAGACTGAGCCAATTTGGCAATCATAGCCTGAATACTGTCAGCACTATAGTTGGTCTGTACATATTCCATAATCGCAGCTGAAATCTGATCAACATCTAATTCCATTGGGACCAGATTAAAACTGTCAGATAACCAAGGCAGGAATTTATAATTCGCCCAATGTATACCTGAAGGAATGCTGTTCTTCGCATACATCAGCTGTTCCCACACCAGTGGAACTAAATACCAAAATGCCAATGTAATGACAACGCCAATACCGATAAAAACAGCACTAATAGACAACCAACGCGGTAAGCCAATTTTATGCAGTTTATCGACCAGTGGGCTAAATAGATAAGCGACTAAAAATGCACCAATAAAAGGTAAAACAACAGGCTTAAGTAAATACAACACCCAGAGTATGAGCGCGATTCCTGCCAAAATAAAAATACGTTTAAGTGTACGATCTTGCATGCAATCTCGCCTTTTTCAGATTTAATCGTTATTGAGAAAAATATTTTAGTAAAGATAACATTTTAGCGCAGAAATAACATATGTGTTTCGTATATTCAGGTATAATCGCCCCGCGAATGCGGAGACTTCATTATGAGCAACTCAACTTCTACCCCAAACACTGGTTTAAGCTACAAAGATGCAGGTGTCGACATTGAAGCGGGCGACGCGTTAGTCGATCGTATCAAATCTGTCGCGAAGCGTACTACTCGTCCTGAAGTAATGGGCGGATTAGGTGGCTTCGGTGCACTTTGTAAAATCCCTAAAGGTTATGAAGAACCTGTTCTCGTATCTGGCACAGACGGTGTTGGTACAAAATTACGTTTAGCATTGAATTTGAACCGTCATGACACGATTGGTCAAGACTTGGTTGCAATGTGTGTAAACGATCTTCTTGTATGTGGCGCTGAGCCATTATTCTTCCTTGACTACTATGCAACAGGCCATCTTAATGTAGATGTGGCTGCAAACGTAGTTACAGGTATCGGTACAGGCTGTGAACTTGCGGGTTGTGCATTGGTTGGTGGTGAAACTGCCGAAATGCCGGGCATGTATGAAGGTGAAGATTACGACTTGGCAGGTTTCTGTGTAGGCGTAGTTGAGCAAAGCAAAATTATTGATGGCTCTAAAGTCAAAGCGGGTGACGTTTTAATTGGTGTTGCATCAAGTGGTGCTCACTCAAACGGTTACTCTCTACTTCGTAAAATTTTAGACGTGAAAAACGTTGACTTGACGCAAATCGTTGATGGTCGTCCACTTGCCGATGTTGCAATGGAACCAACACGTATTTACGTGAAGCCTATTCTTCAACTTTTAAAAGAAGTTGATGTACACGCAATGGCACACATTACTGGTGGTGGTTTACCAGGTAACTTACCACGCGTATTGCCGAATGGTGCTCAAGCTGTTGTGAATGAAGCATCTTGGGAATGGCCAGAATTGTTTAAACTTCTTCAGAGTGAAGGTGGTGTTGAACAGTTCGAAATGTATCGCACATTCAACTGTGGCGTAGGCATGGTCTTAGTTGTTGATGCTGCTGATGCGGACAAAACAGTTGAACGACTCAATAACCTGGGTGAAAAAGCTTTCACTATGGGACATATCGTAGACAATGCTGAGTCAGTTGAAGGCGCAGACGAAAAAATCCGCGTGACATTCGCTTAAGTCATATGATTAAAATTGCTGTTTTGGTTTCAGGAAGTGGATCAAACCTTCAAGCCTTGATTGATGCCAATCTGTCAGGGCAAATTGTGGGTGTGATTTCCAACAAACCTGAAGCCTATGCGCTACAGCGTGCTGAAAATGCAGGTATTGCAACAGCGGTCATTGAACACAAACAGTATCCTCATCGTGAAGCTTTTGATGATGTCATGCATCAGCAATTACTTGATTGGAATGTGGACTTGGTGGTTCTTGCTGGCTTTATGCGTATTTTAAGTGAGAAATTTGTCAGTGCTTGGGAAGGGAAAATGATCAACATTCACCCTTCTCTTCTACCGCATTACAAAGGTATGCATACCCATCAGCGCGTACTAAATACTGGCGATCAACTGCATGGCTGTACCGTGCACTATGTGACGGCTGAGCTTGATGCAGGTCAAGCTTTGGCACAAGGTGTACTGAAAGTTGGCTCACATGATGGTGTGAATAGTTTGGCCCAGCGTGTACATACGCTTGAGCATATCATCTACCCGCAAGTGGTAGAGTGGATTTGTACACAAACGATTCAGCATACAGACCAAGGTGTTCTCTACCGCAATACACTGATGCACGAGCCAATTCAGTTTTGCAAATTTTAAAAATAAAAAACGCCTCCAAGGGGGCGTTTTTTTATGGCTACTGAAAAGTACTATTAAACATTTTATTGAATCAGCGTCTTAATCAGAGTAACCGTTTCTTCTGGTCGCTCTAAAGGAAACATATGGCTTCCCTCAACGATTTGATAAGGAATGCCAAATTTCTTTTTCACTATTTGTGGAAACCCTGGACCAACAAAAGGACCTTTTTCAGCAATCAGCAAATGCATCGGCACTTGTGATTTGCCCTGAGGTAGCCACCATAAAGAAGGATTGGTCCTGAAGATATGAACTTCATCCATTTTTGCAATCGCAAGTTCAACACCGCCACGGACGCGATCTTCCGTTAAAGCATAGTCAATATAAGCTTGAAAACAGTCTGGATCAAAGTCTTTATAAAAGCTTTTAGGACGTAAAAGTTCAGCTGCTTGCTCACGGCTTTCCCAATGGTCACGACGCCGTAAAGATAGCGCTGCTGGTGACATGGTATCAACCATTTTTAACTTCAACATTTTCGCAAAGTGTAATGCAAATGAGGCTTTGCCCATGATCAAAGGCGGGTCCATCATGATGACTTGTTGAAATAGCTCAGGACGCTGTAATGCCGCCTGAAACGTCAACACTGATCCTAATGAATGTCCCAAACCAATCACTTTACGACCCTGTGCCTGACGAACAATACTGTCAATCACTTGCTGAGTTAAGCTTTTCCAATGGTTATCAATCGGGTAGTTTTTATCTGGCCCTAATAAAGGGACATAGATCACATCATACTGATCTGACAGTAAATCAAATAATTTCTGATAGACCTTAGAAGGCACGCCATTGGCGTGCGCAAAATGAATTAAAGGTTTCATTGGAGTTTCGTGGTCTGTTCAGATTGCATTTGATTTGAAAGTGAAGATGCAAAACCAGCTCCCATCGATGCACCTAAACGGCCTAATACTGCATCTAGTGGGCTATGTACCACCGTATAATCCATCGCTTTATCGGTATTTAGTTCACGTTTTAAAGTATGTAAATTACCAATACGGTCCGCAATACCCAGTTTGACCGCCTGGTCCCCTGTCCAGAAAAGGCCTGAGAAAAGTGCAGGATCGTTCGACTTTAACTTTTTGCCACGACCTTGTTTCACAGCATTAATAAAATGCTCGTGTACATTATCAAGTACACCTTGAACATGTGCGCGCTGCGCAGGATTAACAGGTTGTGTCATTGACAATAAAGCTTTGTTTTGACCAGAGGTCATGGTGCGGTCTTCAACACCCAGTTTTTGCATGAGGCCATTCACCCCATAGTTCGGCATAATCACACCGATTGAACCCACTAAACTCGATGGATTCACCAAGATTTCGTCAGCAGCAGATGCGATATAGTAAGCACCTGATGCACCTGTATCACCAATCACCGCATACAATTTTTTATCGCTATGCGCTTTTTTCAAATATTGAATTTCTTGCCAGATTTCATCTGACTGAACCGGAGAACCACCTGGTGAATTAATATTGAGCACCACCGCTTGGCTTTGTTTATTTTCAAAAGCTTTCTTTAATGACTTAATCGTGTCATCACTGTTTACGCTTTGCTCATCAGCAGCAATGGTACCAACAATATCAACTACAGCTATGTGTTTAGATGCTGTTGCATCTGTACCACCAGTCGAACAGCTCTTGGTCATGGCAATCAGAATAAACAAAAGGTAGGCAAAAGTTAGACATTTGAAAAAGATGCCCCAACGACGTGCACGACGTTGTTCCTCGACGGAAGCTAAAACTGCTTTCTCTAAAAGTTTCCATTCGTTTCCTGTCGGTTGTTCATGTACAGGCTGTTGTTTCGGCGTTTCATTTTCTGGTTTTGGTGGCCAATCGGACATATAACAATCCAAACTTGAATAAAATTGCCCTCATTATATACACTGATTTGTAGAAAACTGTCGAAACAGTTTATTTTAGCCTATAATATTTTATGTTTTTATCCACATGTACCATTGACTCTAAAGAATGACTAAAGCACAAGAGCAAAACTCGACTTATCGTTTACTGCGTTTTGTAAGCAAACAACCTATTAAATTTGCACGTTTTTTTGCTAAGGGTTTAGCAGGCTTAGTCAATCTTTTAAAAATCAGTAAAAACAATGATGCCCTCAGACTCAACTTAAAAATTGCACTGCCTGAGCTGAGTGATGAGCGACGTGAAGTGATTGTGAAACAAGCAGTGCGTAATGAACTGACCACCTATTTTGAGTTTTTTAGTATCTGGGGTTCAAGCAACCAAAAAAATATTGAACGCGTCCAAAAAGTACATGGCGAACATTTGCTACATCAGGCGCTTGCTGCTAAAAAAGGTTTAGTCTTAATCGTACCTCATTTTGGGACTTGGGAAATTATGAATAGTTATGTCGCCCAATTTACTGAAATGACTATTATGTATAAACCGGTCAAAGATCCTGGTGCTGACTTATTTGTTCGTGAGGCGCGCAGTCGTGAAGGCGCTCACCTTGTACCGACCGATGAATCGGGGGTACGCCAAATTTTTAAGGCGCTCAAACAAGGGGGGACGACCGTAATTCTGCCTGATCATACCCCAAAACAAGGCGGTGAAATGATTCCTTATTTTGGCTTTCCTTTAGCTTCAAGCAACCTGAGCGCCAAACTGATTCAAAAAACCAAAGCCAAGGCTTTACTGCTCTATGCTATTCGTAATGATGATGGCTTTGATATGTACATTGAAGAAATGAGCGAAAGTATTTATCAAGGTACAGCCAATGATGGCACCTTCGTCATTCACCAAGCTATTGAGGACTTGGTCCACCGTTATCCTGAGCATTATCATTGGACCTATAAGCGCTTTAAGGCCAACCCTAAACTTCGAGCACTGTATAACCTTCCCTTTAATGAGGCTGTGACCCGTTTAGAGCAATTGCGTATGGAACAACAGAATCAGTCGATTGTAACCACTGTCGAGTCTGACGTTGTGTCGTCAGTTCAATAATCCCTGTAGGCTGCACAATAAAACTGATACTGCCTTGCTCTACTGTTGTTAAGAGTGGGATGTTTAAAGCTTTCAAACGAGTTTGCGTTACTGTACTTGGATGTCCATAACGGTTATTGAACCCTGCTGAGGCAATTGCTAATTTCGGTTGATAATGTTTTAAAAACGCATAGGCTGAACTATGTCGACTGCCATGATGACCCAAGACCAATACATCAACTTTTAAGTCCGGATAATCCTGTAATAATTGAAACTCGGTTTGCCAGCCAGCATCGCCCATAATCAGAAAATACTGATAAGACTGTACATCCTTCACCTGTATATAGACCACACAAGATAGCTCATTTTGCTGATAAGGCACTTGTGCCAATTGATTGGCTTTCGGCGACAAAATTTTGATTTCCACTTGTTCAGACCAGTGCCAGATCTGACCTTGTTGGCAATAGTTAAAGTTTGACGTAGTTGCCACATCCAATTGCTGATTAGAGTAAACTTGATTGATCGACAACTCATTTTTTAATTTGGCATAACTTCCACTATGATCTTGATCCAAATGTGTAAGTATCAGCTGATCTAATTGGCTCACACCTTGCTTCGATAAAAATGGCTGAATAATCTGCTTAGCAACGCTAAACTTCGATTCATCATAGGAGCCACCAACATCAATCAGGGCATGCTGTTGCCCATGTTGCATATACACTGCTTGTCCCTGACCGACATCCAATACGATCAACTCAAAAGGACTGTTTTGGCTACTGAACCCCAACAAAGGAATCAAACCTAGCACGAGCCATGATTTTGGTAGACTCGGTTTGGGCATAAAAACAATGATTAAGAGCAAAATCAGTAAAATGACTTGCCAAGTATTGAGCGCAATCGGATACAACTTAATCGGTAGTAGCGCATCCAGTACATTGAGTATGCCCAATAAAAATACCAGCACCCAATCCGCCAACTGAAACAAAAGGCTGCTCAGCGGTTCAAAAAGATAAAAAGTAAATGCTGCCAAAACCTCCAGTGGTACAACCAGTAAACTGATCAGTGGAATAGCGACAAGGTTGCTGATTGAGCTCACCCATGAGACTTGCTTGAAGAAAATAATCACCAAAGGCATCAAAGCCACAAATATTTTCCACTGCGACTCAACCAAAAGTTTTAGGCTAAAAACGAGTTTTTTCTGCCAAGACTGCGGGCGAGTTAAATCGAGCCGAATAGTGGTTTGATAAATGCGTAAAAGCACAAAGCACGCACCATAGGACAACCAAAAGGCCGCTGATAGAATTGAAAAAGGATCAAACAGTAAAAGGAGTGATGCACTCAATAACAGTAACGTCAAAGCTGAAATTTTCTGTCTGAGCCAAATCAACACACTTAAACAGAAACAACTGAGTAAAGTACGAAGTGCAGGAATCTCAAAACCGACAAAGGCACAATACAGCAATACGCAGCAACAAAATGGCAGTAACAATGCATAAGGTCGTGGGATTTTTAGAAAAATCTGTGGCCAATAACGATTCAGCACCTTTTGTAACAGCCAACACAGCATCACGGCAAAGATCAGCACATGTGGCCCAGAAATCGCTAATAAATGGCTAATGCCAAAGCGTTGAAAAAATACTGTCGTCTCCTTATCTAAGAAACTTTCATCCCCAGTCAGGAGCGCTAGAATTAAGCCCTTATGGCTTAAGGGCTGGCTATAAATAAAATGACGAATGTTTAATCGCTGATGTTCTATACCCAGTTGAATTTTATTGAGTACGCCCTGCTGTTTTCTTAAATAATGGGTATAGCCTAACGTATAAATTTCTGACTCAGACAAGGGTTGTATGTGCTTGAGTTTGAAACCAGACATAAGATTACGTTGCAGATACCACTGCTCAACATCGAATACACCTCGCACCGCATAACTATGTGCAGGACGTATTTCCCCTGTCAGTCGGTAGTATTTCCCAAGTTCCAAGACCGCTTGCTCATCCGAGATCCTTTTTTGAAAACCCAACCACTGCACTGGTTGCACATGTCGGTTCAAGACCTGTATTTCTTGCTGAATGGTCTCAGCACCCAGTTGGTTAATTTTTGCGATATAAACAATGACTTCAGCATCTTCAACTTTTGTTTCTTTATAGGCTAGACGCTGCTGCAATGCCGATTGTGCATAATGATATCCCACAGTTAAAAACAGCATGGAATAAATCAGTCCGCATATAAACTGCAAAATAAGGGCGTGTTTGTGCTTAAAGAGAAAAAGCTGTAGAGGCAAGAGTAGGATGACTAAAATCAGCGCTGGATAAAAAAGGTGATTTAGAATGGGAACGGTCTGCCCCATCAATGCAATTCCTACAATCCAAGCAGCAGCATATAAAAGCTTCATTCTTTTATTCAGTTATTTTTTTATTGGTGCCATAATAAAGCCCACCGAGGTGGGCTTCAATAGATAGTGGCTTTATCTCATATTTTTATCGGCACTCAGCCTAATCATTGACCCAAAGACCATCTTGCATATGCAAAATAGAATCGGCGGACTGAGCCAGTTGTTCATCATGCGTCACGATCAACATCGCCATATTGAACTCCTGACGTAAATCCATCAGCAGTTCAAAAATTTTGCTTGCTGTTTTCCGATCCAAGTTGCCTGTCGGTTCATCTGCCATCATTAATGCTGGCTTGGCCACCAATGCACGCGCTAATGCAACACGTTGACGTTCCCCACCCGAAAGCTCACCCGGTTTATGGGTTAAACGATGCGTCAATCCTACACGTTCGAGTAAATATTCGGCTTGCTTTTGTACATCTTTAAAGTTGGTGCCTTGACGTAACATCAGTGGCATTGCCACATTTTCCAAAGCCGTAAACTCAGGCAACAGATGGTGGAACTGGTAAACAAAACCTAAGTGTTGGTTACGTAAATAACCACGCTCAGCTTCATTCAAACTGTCAAAACGACTGCCCTGCAAAAACACTTGGCCCGAACTCGGACGGTCTAAACCACCCAAGACATGTAACAAAGTACTTTTACCCGAACCACTCGACCCCACAATCGAGACAAATTCACCTGCTTTAACTTGTAGAGAGAGGCCTTTAATCACCTCAACAGTCGACTTACCATCGGTAAAATGTTTTTCAATATTTTGTGCTTCTAAAACAATTTTACTCATAACGTAATGCCTCCGCAGGTTGGATTTTTGCAGCACGCATTGCAGGATAAATTGTTGCAAGGAAACTTAAAACTAAAGACAGTGACACAATGGTTAATACATCTTGCCATCTTAAGTACGAAGGTAGGTAATTGATAAAGTAGGCATCAAACAAATGAAGTCCCATCACATTGTTTAACCAACCTACAAAACCACTAATTCCAGAGGCAAAAACAATGCCGAGAATTGCGCCAGATACCGTACCAATCACACCAATAATCGTGCCCTGAACCATAAAAATACGGGTAATGGTTGCAGGTGAAGCGCCAAGGGTACGTAATATGGCAATATCCGATTTTTTATCGGTCACTACCATTACCAAGGACGACACAATATTAAATGCAGCCACCAAGACAATCAGGAAGAGTAATAAGCTCACCATGGCTTTTTCCATTTGGATCGCACTAAACAAATTGCCGTGAGTATAGGTCCAATTCGAGGCATAAAAACCACTTGGCAGATCCATCACAATTTCATCAGCCACTTTAGGTGCTGCAAAAATATCATCCAATTTCAAGCGAATGCCTTGTGCACCATCAGGTAGACGTAACAAAGTTGATGCATCATTCAAGGCAATGTAGCCCATCATCGAATCGACCTCAGCACCAATGCTGAAAATGCCCACAATTTTGAAACGTTTAAAACGCGGCACTACACCCGCAGGTGAAGGTGTTGCCTCCGGTAAAACCAAAGTCACACTATCATTTAACCCTAAACCTAAGGCATCGGTCATTTGTTTGCCTAAAACAATACCAAACTCACCTTTTTTTAAGTTATCAATACCGCCTTCAACCATGTGGTCTTGGATAATCGAAACCTTTTTTTCATATTGAGGTTCGATCCCCGTGACCATAATTCCAGCCACTTGGCCTTGTGCCGTAAGCATCCCCTGCAATTGAGTAAACGGTGCTACGCCTGTGACGTGTTCCTTTGTCTCAATTTTTTTTGCAAGTTCAGGCCAATCTGTTAAAATTTGTGTTGAAGAAACAGTGGCTTGAGGTATCATTCCAAGTACACGTGTTTTCAGCTCTCGGTCGAAACCATTCATTACAGATAAGACTGTAATAAGTACAGCCACACCCAGTGTTAGACCGATCATCGAAACCAGTGCAATAAAAGAAATAAAGTGGTTGCTACGCCGTGCGCGAGTATATCTCAACCCTATATACAGCGAGATTGGTTTAAACATACCATCTAGTCCGAGGTCATAATTATGGAAAATTTACAGCATCAAAACGTTCAAGCAGAACGTCGTGTGATGTCACGAATCGATGCGGCCTTGAGAATTAACTATCAGATCATTTCTGATGATGTTGCCCTGAATGACCCTTACGATCCTAATTTTGTTTTACCGCGCTATTTTCTACTACTCGCAGAATTAGATCAATTTGATCATGCACTAAACTACGAATTAGAACAATTATCTGAAAAAGATCAACAAATTGCTCGAATCTTATCCCTATTTAACCAGAAATTAAACCTGATCACGGGGTCTTTGTACGACACAATTGTACAAACCATGTTACCTACACCTGAACATGTGAACTTTTCAGAAAGTGGTTTGAGCTTTTATAGCGAAAAACAAATTCAAGATGGTACCTATATACACTTAACCTTGAGTCACCCTGAAAACTTCTTCCATATTGCTGCGATTGCACAAGTGGTGTACAGCAATGAAGAGGAAAATGGCAAGTGCCGTACGGGAGCATACTTTATTACCTTGCACCCGCAAGATCGTGTCAAATTGGCCGACTGTATTTCTTTGACGGTCGAAGATCATTAAAGCCAGAACCTTGGACTAGTTTTGGCTTTTTAACTTTTGGGCAAGTTTCCGACTTGCCTGAAGATCTTTATAAAAGTAAACGAACAAACCTGACAATAAAACCACTGCACCCAAAATCACCATCATCGAAAGTTTTTCTTGATTCAGCACAGCACCTATAAATAAAGCAATCATCGGCGTCATTACAGTAGTCAGCGATAAAGTCGTAGGTTGAATTTTCTGTACCAATTTAAAATAACAGAACATCGCAATCAATGACGCCATGATGACCGTATATAGCAGAGCCAAACAAGTTTTCAAATCGGGAATTTGCTGCGGTGCATGCTGCCAAATAAATGGCACAATACATATAGCAGCCAATGTCGACACCAAAATTGAACCTGTCGCTTGTGCAACGGGTTCAATATTCGCATTGACTTTTTTCACCCAGAAAATAGAGGCTGCATAAGAAAATACACTCAGTAACATCAACCCAATTCCAAATGGATGGACATGCTGTGCTGTACCTGCAAGGCAAATTATCGCAAGTCCTAGCAGTGCAATACACATTCCAAACCACTGCATTGCACTCAAATAGCTCTTAAAGTAAAAACGTCCGATCAGCCCTGCCATAATCGGTGCTAAGCCAAACATCAATGCAATCATGCCTGAACTAATATAATTGGTGGCAACATAGGTAAAAAACTGCGAACCAATTAAGCTAAAAGAACCAGCCAAATAACTATGCCAAGCGACTTTATCGGTGGGGAATTGTCGCTTTAAGACCAATAACAAACAAATCGCCAAAGGCAACGCGATGAAAAAACGTAATACCAACGCCCACAGCATATGTAAATCGGTCACACTCCACACAATCGCTAAAGGCGTTGTGGACCAAATAAAAACCAATAATCCATAGGTTGCCATCAGATTGGCTTTAGAAGACATAATCAGCTCAATGCTAAATGGCAGTTTTGCGTTTTTGCTTTTGAATGGTTTGGTCTAAAGAACTAGAAAATTCGCGTTTATCACGCTCAGAAATAGGTGGTGGCCCACCCGTGTTTACACCTGCTCCACGTAATGAATCCATAAAATCACGTAAATGTAGGCGGGCTTTGACATTAGCGGTAGTATAGATTTCACCACGTGGGTGAATTGCGATTCCACCCTTTTCAATCACCTGTGCTGCCAGCGGAATGTCTTGTGTCATCACAATATCATTCTCTTTCATGCGTTCGATGATTTCTTTATCCGCGGCATCGGCCCCACTCATCACTTGAATTGAATTTATACGAACGGAAGGCGTAATCCCGACATTTTGATTGGCCACAAAGGTCACTTCAAGCTGATAACGATCTGAAGCACGTAAAATCACTTCACGTAAAATTTTAGGCAATGCATCTGCATCGACCCAGAGTTTAAATGGCAGCACTGCACATCCATAAACAAAAGAAACTACCTTAGTCTAACAAACTCAGTGCTTGAGCATAATAGATAAAATCGCTCAAAATCACCTATACAAAGCTCGCTTCATACTTTTTAAGTATCAGATGAAAATACTTTGCTCTTTTATCTCGCAAATAAAGTAAGGCTTTAGTCTTTTTTGATGATTTTACAGTAAAAATAAAATATAGGACTTGAAATATAGAAATAACCCTCGATTTAATAGGGATATATAACCTCATTCAATCGTGCATATGAACAATCAAAATAGTCCAGAAATAATCACCATTGATGACCAAAACTTTGGTAGCCACGTCGAGCATTGGAATTTACTCACAGATAACCCTGCACAAGATGTCCCTAAATGGTTAGGTTTAGCTTTAAATGCACCAATCATGCCGATGGGTTTATGCCAAACCGAACAAGATATGGATGCAGGTTGCTGGCTCATTCAAGGTCCAAGTCAAGCGGCTGTTCAGCTGACTCAAATCATCGCGGTTGAAGACAATAAACCCAAGGCCGTTAAAACTGCATTTCCAAGTTTTAATAGCCCCTATAAAGTGTCTGCTGTAGTTGAACGCATCATTCGCGGTGAATCCAACACACAAGCCGTTTTACGCTTAAACTTAGGCAATAACAGCATCGTCTACGCTTATGACAGCTTATATAGCGTTAATCATGCTCAATACCAAAAAGACCAAACCTATATTGCACATCTCAACGCATGGGCATATGAACTAGAAGCGGTCGCAGAACACGAGCAACTGGTGGTTGATGATCCCGCATCGATTAAACATCATCGTGCCTTGAACGATATTTTGGCAGCAAACAATGGCATTGCTCCTGCAAACCTGCAAGAACAGATTGATGCATGGGAACCAAAGTCGGATGATGACAAAGAACCTGTGACTGTCGATTTTTCAAAAATGGTCGCTTATTTGTATGGCGAAAAGATCGGTCAGGAAGATGAAGCATGGTTCCAGGGGAATATTGTTGGCAAAACCAACATGCAATTTATGGAACAAGACTACACCCTGCTTGATGTTGCCTTGATTCATGAAGACAACCAACCTGCAACACTGATTCGTATTGCCACTAAAAATCCAGAGTATGCCAACTTTAATATTGGACAATACATTCGCGGCAATATTTGGATTCAAGCCAATATTTATGCATTAAATCAATAATTTATAAAAAAAAGCCAATGCAAACTATACTAGATCGATGTATAGGCTGCGTTGGCTTTTTTATTTATATCAGTACGATTTATTTTAATTTGAATTCATTTGTATAAAACTTATCCACATATTTTATTATCTTTTGGTATTTTAAATTCATTTAAAAGCACATTTATCCACAGTTTTAAATTCAATTATATTATTTTAACGATGAATAATAAAATCCTAAGTTCTATGACTTTCAGATAGTTAGTTATTGGTAGCTACTGGCTTCTGGGTTAACAGAGCATAAACTTGAATATTTAAGTGATTATGTATAGTGGAGATCTGATTATTTTTAATTAGTACTTTATTTAAGCATTTTTTTATGTTAAAAATACAAACATGCAATAGGATTTTAACGATAATTAAATCGGAATAAAAACTTCCATGAAAATTATGCAAGAAGAAAATATACAGCATGTTGAACATCAATTAGAAAAGCGTTATCAGCTTGACGCTTATTCGTGCATGTTTTTTGTGTTAGGCATGATGATTTCTGCCTACTTCTTACATCAGTTCATCCTGTAACTGATTTCACGTAGCAGCCTAATTCAAAAAAGCCAACTTTGTTGGTTTTTTTATGCCTAAAAATATCTGCTATGACGTATCACTGGTCATTCTCTCCATGTTCTAAGCTAAGAAACATGGCACCCACAAAATTACTTGTATCTCATAAGCAGAGTTGCTCCCTCCCCCTTACTTGTCGCACTCACCTACCACCGCACTAATCGTGAAAAAGTTTTAAGCATTTAGATATGCCTGCACTTACAAAATAGCAATTTTAGATATAAAAAAACCTGCAAGCCTAAACTTACAGGTCTCTGAAAATACTATAAAAATTAGAACAAACGGTTCATACCATTTAAAGTCGCTACACGATACGCTTCAGCCATCGTCGGATAGTTAAACGTCGTTTCTACGAAATAATTGATGGTATTGTTTGGACTATTCATCACCGCTTGACCAATATGAATAATTTCCGAAGCGTTATTACCGAAGCAATGAACACCCAGCACTTCCAAAGTTTCACGGTGGAATAAAATTTTCAATTCACCTACTGTGTCACCCGTAATTTGCGCACGCGCCAAATGACGGAAAGAAGCCTGACCCACTTCATATGGAATTTTTTCTTCGGTTAACTCTTGTTCAGTTTTACCAATTGAAGAAATTTCTGGAATGGTATAAATTCCTGTCGGAATATCAACCACAGGTTCTACACCCACTTCACCGCTCATGTTTGCACCTGCGCAACGACCTTGGTCATATGCAGCAGAAGCCAGTGAAGGCCAACCAATCACATCACCCGCCGCGTAAATGTTTTCCACTTCGGTTTGGTATTGATCATTGACTGTAATTTGACCACGGCTGTTTGGCGTAATACCCACATTTTCTAGACCTAAGCCATCCGTATTTCCAGAGCGACCGTTACACCACAAAATAGCATCTGCTTTAATTTTCTTACCGCTTTGTAAATGCAACACCACGTGATCATCATACGTTTCAAGATGATCAATTTGCTCATTATGGCGAATCAAGACCCCTTGTTGACGTAAGTGATAAGACAAAGCATCAGAAATTTCATCATCTAGATAACTCAGCAATTTGTGCTGTGTATTAATCAAGTCAACTTTGTGATCTAGTCCAATAAAAATAGACGCATATTCGCAACCAATCACACCCGCACCATAAATGATGATTTTTTGGATCGAATAATCAAGGTCTAAAATTTTATCCGAATCGAATACACGCGGATGATTAAAATCAAGCGCCGCAGGACGGTATGGACGGCTACCCGTTGCAATCACGATTTGTTTGCACATGATCGTTTCTTTGATGCCTTCAGGGCTAAATACTAAAACCGTATTTTGGTCTTGAACATAAGCACGACCATGGTAAATATCAATTTTATTGCGGTCATAAAAACGAGAGTGTGTATCAACTTGTTGTTGAATCACTTTATGTGCATTTTGAAGTACTTGCTTCATTGTAAACTGACGCCAGTCACCCATTTTTTTAAACATTGGGTCACGGCGATAACGGATAATACTCGATACCGTTTGACGTAAAGCTTTACTTGGAATGGTCCCCACGTGGGTACAGTTACCACCGAGCTGCTCACGTACATCCACAATCGCAACACGCTTTCCAGATTTGGCAAGTTTCATTGCCGCGCCTTCACCCGCAGGGCCTGAACCTAGAACGACCGCATCGTACTTAACGAAAGTTCCACCAACGACCTCTTTTTTACGTGGCATTCAACGCTCCTTCTTCAAAAACTTATTACTTATCTTGGGCATATTATGACGTAATTGCAGGCAATTTGCTGTATTTAGCTTACATATATTAAGTGATAACCACATTTAGTAAATGAATAGTATTTCCGCCCTATCAATTCGCATTTCCGCTATACTAATACTGCTATTTTTAGCATCTCCCCCGTCAAAAACAGTGGAATAGTTGAATATGTCTGAAAACCGTAAACCTGAGCAGGGTATCAAACTTCGTGGCGCAGAAAAGGTCGCGCGTATACCTGTAAAAGTTATTCCTACGGTTGAAACGCCACGCAAGCCGGATTGGATTCGCGTGAAAATGGCAGCACCCGAAGAAGTGCAACGCATTAAATCAACCCTACGTGAACAAAAACTACATACCGTTTGTGAAGAAGCTGCATGTCCAAACCTCCCCGAATGTTTTGGTGGCGGTACTGCAACCTTTATGATTATGGGTGACATTTGTACACGTCGTTGTCCTTTCTGCGACGTGGCACATGGCCGTCCAAATGCACTTGACGCAGACGAACCACGTCACATGGCTGAAACGATTTCAAACTTAGGTTTAAAATATGCCGTGATCACTTCTGTAGACCGTGATGACTTACTTGACGGTGGCGCACAGCACTTTGTTTACTGTATTAAAGAAGCACGTGCATTAAGCCCGAATACTTTACTTGAGATTTTGGTACCTGACTTCCGTGGTCGTATGGACATTGCGCTTCGCATTATGACTGAGTGTCCACCTGATGTGTTTAACCATAACATTGAAACTGTGCCGCGTTTATACAAAGCGATGCGTCCAGGTTCAGACTACCAACACTCTTTAAATTTGCTGAAAATGTTTAAAGAATATTGCCCTGATGTTCCAACCAAATGTGGTTTGATGGTCGGTATTGGTGAAACTGAAGAAGAAGTCATTTCACTTTTAGATGACTTACATGCACACGGCGTTGACTATGTAACGATTGGTCAGTATTTACAACCTTCAAAAGAGCATGCACCAATTGACCGCTTCGTTACACCAGAAGAGTTTGAACGCTACACTGCACATGGTCAAAAGCTGGGTTTTAGAAATATTTGGGCAGCGCCGATGGTTCGTTCAAGCTACTTCGCTGACCGTCAATACTATGGCGAACCTGTACCAGCAGTACGTCGCAAAGCAGATCCTGCGAAAAAGATTGCGGTCCAAACGATTGAAGCTTAATTTGCTGCGGTGTTAAATAGTCAAAACGCAAAAATTAAAAGCCCTCATATGAGGGCTTTTTTTATTACGATCTTCGTTCTTTATATTTTTCAATTACGTATTCATACATTTCTAACACAGTCATTGTTCAATAAACGCCCTAATCTAATTCAAAGTCTAAAATAATCGTGATGCTACACATCACATCAAATTCATTTTATTACACCTTTTTAGTCTACGTTTTGCCTTATTTTCCGTGGAATTCTATAAAACGTATGACTGACCTCACGGTGTAAACAACGGGAGGTTTCAATGGGTTTCATTTTCGCCATTCTGTTTTTAATCTGTATCCTCTGGGCTATTTTTTATTTTGAACTCAGTCGCTTAATGGCAACTGCAATCATTATTTTTGCATCCCTCTTCGCTGCTATTTTTATCAGTCCGTGGTCATTACTTCTAGGTCTGCCCTTAATTATTCTCAGCCTGATTGTGGTTATTGATCCATTACGAAAGTCTTTAATCACTCAACCTGCCTATAAAGCTTTAGCCAAAGCCATGCCGAGTATGAGCAGTACCGAGCGTGAAGCATTGGATGCAGGCACCAGTTGGTGGGAAAAAGAATTATTTATGGGCGCGCCTGACTGGAAAAAATTTGATGGTTATGTCTACCCAACTCTGTCTGCTGAAGAGCAATCCTTCTTAGATCATGAAGTTGAACACCTTTGTGGTTTACTCAATGAATGGGAAATTCATCACCACTTAAAAGATCTTCCTGTTGAGGCATGGCAATACATCAAAGAACAAGGCTTTTTAGGTTTAATTATTCCCAAAGAATACGGCGGTCGTGCCTTTAGCTCCTTTGCCCAAAGCCGCATCATGAGCAAAATTTCTTCACGATCACTGACCACTGCCGTCAGTTGTATGGTGCCCAACTCTCTAGGCCCAGGTGAATTGCTGTTACATTATGGAACTGAGGAACAAAAACAACGCTACTTACCAGGACTCGCTAAGGGTGAAGAAATCCCCTGCTTTGGCTTAACCAGTCCTGAGGCTGGTTCAGACGCGGGTGCAATACCTGATACAGGTGTAGTCTGTTATGGACAGTTTGAAGGCCAAGAAGTACTCGGTTTACGTATGAATTTTTCAAAACGCTGGATTACACTGGCACCTATTGCGACTATGATTGGTCTCGCTTTTAAACTGTATGACCCTGATGGACTATTAGGTGATGCAAGCAAAACTGAATATGGCATTACCTGCGCCTTATTACCTGCTAGTCATGACGGTGTCCAAGTCGGTGCACGACATAATCCTGGTTCACCCTTTATGAATGGCACGGTCGATGGACAAGATATTTTTATTCCACTCGATTGGATTATTGGTGGGGTGGAAAATGCAGGTAAAGGTTGGCGCATGCTGATGGAATGCTTAGCCGTCGGTCGTGGGATTTCTTTGCCAGCCCTCTCCACTGCTTCAGCTGAAATGGCCTATTTAAGCGTCGGTGCTTTTGCCAAAGTTCGCCAACAATTTAAAATTTCTGTGGGACATTTTGAAGGCGTGCAAGAAGCCACCAGTGATATTGCCAGCGGTGCGTATATGTTAGAAGCTTTTCGCTATATGGTGACTTGTGGTTTAAATGAAGGTGGAAAACCTGCTGTGATGACAGCTATGGCCAAATACTATGCCACCGAAACCATGCGTAAAATTGTCAATCATGGGATGGATGTCGTTGGTGGTCGGGCGGTACAAATGGGGCCACGCAATTTTTTAGCACTGAATTATCAGGCCATCCCCATTTCAATTACCGTTGAAGGGGCCAATATTTTAAGCCGTTCTTTAATGATCTTTGGTCAAGGCTCAATGCGCTGTCATCCTTACTTATATGAAGAGCTACAACTCCTTCAAGCAGAAGATACAAAGGCAGCATTAACGCCTTTCGACACGCTACTTTTTAAACATTTGGCTTATACCTTTAACCGCACAGCCCGTTCATTCAGTTATGGCATATTCGGTGGCCCTTCAGATGCTTCCGCACAGACAGATGCTTTCTCACGTCCTTTTTACAAAACCATTAACCGTTTCAGTGCAAACTTCGCCTTAACCGCTGACCTGTGTTTAGGCTTACTTGCAGGCGATATTAAACGCAAAGAAATGCTTTCAGGGCGTTTGGCTGACATTCATTCCCATCTATTTATCGCGACCGCTATTTTGAAGTTTTATGAAAAAGGACAACGTAGTGAGGTGGAACAACAACATGCTCAACTGGCTTTAGAAAAAGCATTTGTCCAAATTCAGGATGCATTTGATGGGCTATTCGCAAACTTTCCTATGCGAGCCGCAGCTTGTGTAGTCAAATTCATCTGTTTCCCTTTTGGTCGTGTTGCCCAGCAACCAAGTGATCAGCTAAAAACGCAATTAGGACTTGCGATCATGGAAAATAATCCTTTCCGTGAAGAACTCAAGCAGCATGTTTTTTACAATACCAATCCAGATGATGTCTTTGGGCGTATGGAAAATGCCTTCCAAGCAGCATTAAAAATTGATCCACTGTGGACGAAGTTTAAAAAAGCGGAGTCTAAAGGACAATTTAAAGGCTTAGATTTTGAATCACATATTCAACATGCACTTGAAACAGGATTCATCAGTCCTGAAGAAGCAGATCAGTTGATTCATTACAATGCTCAACGCTTCGATAGTATGCTCACCGATATTTTCGATCATGAGCTTGAACAGACACTAGATTTAAAGAATCCCTACCATACAAAAGCTTCCGATATTCAACCATAACCCTCTCATCGGTTTTCGAAACTCCTAAAAGATAAAAGTCCGTTTACGGGCTTTTATTTTATCCACACAATATAAACCAAGACATCAAAGCTAAGTTTTAAATCCAATACACGTTTAAACGGTAATAGAACTCTTCCACTTCCAAACGGACTTGATATCCCAGTTGGGTAAGTTCTGCTGAAAGATGACGAATATCTTCTAAGGGTAAATGTTTTGGCAGAACTGTAAATACCGCCGTATTTCCCTGTTTAGCACTCTCCTCAATTAGTGAGGCTAAACGTAATTTATAGACTTCAATATCTAAATACGCTTGGTTGGACATAATTTTTGCCTGTTCGGCATTAATAAAAGCAGCCATCTTTTCCTCCAAATTTGCCCAAGTATTGACTATGAAACTAACGCAGATCAAAACAGCGTATAACGTGATTTGGTAACACTGTGTAGCCATTCCTTAGAGAAATAACAATAAGAATCAAATCGATTTAAAAACTCATCCTCTACAATCCAAATTTTTCTATTCACTAAACTCACTTACCGTTACAGAAAAATAAATAAAGTTACCATCTGTTCTATTTAAATAATAATTGTTATCATTTGCAATATTGTTTACTAATGCACCAACTCTCTTCCATGAATAGCACCACTCAAATTGATGCCTTGGTTCATTCGGAAAAAGTCCGTCCGAAGCCTGCCAAAAAGAAGAAAGTCGACACACCACTTAGCTACCGTCTGATGGTGTTGTATCGATTTGCACTTGCCTTGCTTGGAGGTTATCTCCTTGCTGCGCTCTCTGCATTAACCATTGCCAAAGTCTTTATTGCAAATCCTGTGAATGCGGCCATGAGCGCCACCCTCATTGCATTTTGTCTTAACTGTGCTGCCTTTATTTGGGTCTTTATGGTTCAAAAAACCTTAAAAGCAACGCTCGGCATTGCTGTGCCATGTATTGCACTGTATGCCCTACTCAAATTATTAGGATAGTTTTTCAATGCGTGTTGATCAAAAAGCGGAAGGACCGCGCCAATCCATGTCATGGTTGCATACATGGGCCAGTCTCATTTTAGGGTGGCTGCTGTATGCAATTTTTGTGACTGGAACCCTAAGTTTTTTCCAAAATGAAATTTCTACTTGGATGAAACCAGAAACACATCAATCTATCCCTGCGCAGTCTCAAGTGCAACAAATGCAGGTCGCGCTCAACTATTTACAGAAAAACCACCCAGATGCAGGCAGTTGGAATATTCAACTGCCCAACTCACGCCAAACCACAACTGAAGTGACTATTCGTGCCGTTGGTGAAGACCCGAAAGCACGTCGTGGCGGAACACGCCTCACCTTAGACAGTGCGACTGGTGAAGTGCTTGAACCACGGGATACGCGTGGTGGTGGATTCCTATATCGTTTCCATTTTGAATTGTACGGTTTACCCCGCCTGTGGACGCGTTGGTTGGTCGGGATTGCCACCATGTTCATGTTGGTCGCAATTGTTAGCGGCATCATTACCCATAAAAAAATCTTTAAAGATTTCTTTACCTTTCGCTCTGGCAAAGGTCAGCGTTCATGGCTAGATGCACACAACGCAACCGCTGTCTTTGCATTGCCTTTTCATCTAATGATTACCTTTAGTGGCTTACTGCTACTCATGTTTATGTTCATGCCTTGGGGAATTAACCAAGCTTATGAAAATCGACAACAGTTTTTACGTGACCAACAGGCCAGCATGATTGAGCAGCCCCAAAAGGCTGAAGATGTGCAGCGCGAAGATCGAGGTCAACGCGACGGCGAAAGAGCGACTCGTGGAGAACGTGGACAGCAACGTGGTGAACATGCTCAAGGTCGTGGTGAGGAACGTCCAAAACCCGAACTCCGCCCTGCACCACTGACAGACTTAGCGCCAATTATGGCAGCGGTACAACAACAGTGGAAAGACAACCCAATTGCTTCAATTAACATTATTTCACCTAATACAGACCAAGCCAAAATTGAGATGCGTGCTTTACGTGCTGAAAGTGTCGCGCATCGCAATGTATATGCAACCCTCAACTACAATGGGGTCACGGGTCAAGACGAAACGGATAAAAATATACGAATCAAAAATCCATCGATTCCAAGTGGCATCTATAACGTGGTCACCGTCTTACACGAAGCGCGTGGCCTCGACTTAGCGCTGCGTTGGTTATTATTCTGCTCAGGTATTTTAGGTACGCTCATGGTGGCTACGGGTCTGATCCTTTGGTGTGTAAAACGTGCTCCCCAACAGCAGAAACAAGGCTATAAATCGTTTGGTTTCCGACTGGTTGAAGTCCTGAATATTGCGGCCATTATTGGTTTGCCTTTGGCCTGCGCAGCATATTTTTATGCCAACCGTTTCATTCCTGCAGATGTAGAAATGCGCCTTAACTGGGAAATTCGTAGCTTCTTTACTGTATGGTTACTCACTTTGATATATGTCATTTTCCGTACCCACCGCCAAGCATGGTTAGACTTACTTTTATTGGCAACACTCGCTTTCGCCCTGCTGCCAGTGGTCAACTTGATGACAGGCGGTCAAGCTTTGTGGAACAGCATCGCGCAGGGCCAATGGATGATTGCATCGGTTGATTTAGCCATGTGGGTAATGGCAGTGATTTTCTATTTCGCTTATGACAAAGTTAAAAAACATCAAGGTTTGCCGAATAAAAAAGTGAAAGCACCTGTTCAGGAGGCCGAAGCATGATTTGGTTTCTGATCATTTGGACTTTAGCGACCTTAGGTTTTTTTGCTCTTGCCAGCAGTATGTCTAAGCACCAAAAGCAAATCTTTAGCAAAGAACTGACACTTCAGCAAACACGCTTAGCAACCACTGTGGGTTGGTTACTGTTAATTGTTTCTTTGCTCATTTGCTTAACGCAAGGACATTGGAGTACCGAAATCAGTTATTGGATTGGCGTGATTACTATCGCCGCATTGTTTGTTGGAGTTTGCTTGAGTTATTTTGAACAAAAAATTAAGAATATTGCTGTTTCAGTTTTACTCTTATTTATATTCAGCCTAACTTTGCACCTGATCTGAACCTAAAAGCCAATCTTCGGATTGGCTTTTTCACTTGAAAGCATTAGGCTATCCACAGTTTAAATCTTTGGTTATTTGTATGCCTAAATCTCCTAAAATTCCTGCTGAATTGGTCAACCTTGCAACAATGGGTAATAGTGACGCTCAATTTGAACTTGCTGAACTGTATATGCAAAGTGAAAATGAAGATGACATTACCCTTGCAGAAGAATGGGCGCTCAAAGCAGCAGCATTGGGTCATGTAGAAGCCATGTATTGGCTGGGTGAAGGTTATGCTTTTTATGCCAAAGAACTTCGCGAAGAAGATCCAAGCGAAGCTGAAACCTACTTTGGACATGCACATCACTGGTTAAAACAAGCCGCTGAACTCAAACACCCTACTGCAATATTAGAGTTGGCTGGTTTTTACCGTCGGGGCGATGTGGTTGAAAAAGATGTCGCTAAGTCGATTGAACTGGTACAACAAGCAGCGGAACTGGGTGAAGCTCAAGCCATGCGTGATTTGGCATTCATTTATGAAAATGCATTAGGTGTCGATGCCGATGAAGAAAAAGCCAAATACTGGCACGACAGGGCGGATGCCGCAGAACAGGAATAAAATAAAAAGCCCATCCTTTGATGTCATGCCAGTTAGTTAATAAACTGACTGGCATTTTTTAAATTTCATTCGATGGGCCATAAGGTCATCCGCAACCTGAGCAAGAATAAAAGCAATGCTTTTATTTGCAGCGTAAGACAAAGTAATCGCCTTTAAAATGAATTGTTTTTGCAACAAAAGGCGCTCTGCATTCAGAAAGTAAACAGATTTTTCGGATGAAAAATGTTTTTGGTTCTTTTACCGAAACAAAAGAACGCCCAAAAAATTGGACTTAAAACTTACGCACAAAAATAATATCTAAATCCTGCCTCGGCACAAAATTCTTTTCTGTCATTTGAAATTGTGTCGAACTGATCTTTTTCACCTGACCCTTCCAACAAAATGAAACCAGCTCATTCGGGTCACGCTCAATGGTCAGTTTAAAACTTTGAATAGGTTTCGCCCAATTTGCACCCGTTTTTAAGATATAGCCCAAGGCTTGATAAGATGCATATTGCGACTTGGCCTTTTTCAAACCCGCTTTGAAGTTTTGATCCATACAATAGGTTTTTTCATCCTCTTCAGGATATAAAGAGACCGAACCACCGACCAATGGCATGTACTCATGTTGTACATATGTCAACGCATTGGCCTTAAACTTCTGCTGCCAACTATAAATGATTTGTGATTCCCAATAAATTTCATCATCCGCCTGATAGGGTTTTAAAAGCTGCTGCACTGTTTTGTCCTGACAACGATACAAACGCTGATTAAGCGTAGAGTCTTGTTGCAATAACCACGGATACATCAAATCTCGATCAGAAAAACCACATTTTTTCAAACCCGCAGTCACATCGACGACTTCGCCATTGGAATTGAAGTCACCACTTGCTGTTAAAGCAGGTAAAAATGCGCGCACATGCGTTTCTGGCTGAATCTTTTGTGCATTCGCTTGTACTTTAAAGCTTTGAATCAATTGTTCGGTATGCGCAAAATCGCTTTCACGCGAACTGCCCACACGTGGCAAAGGAAATAAAACAGTTTCAGTAATATCTTGAGCGGTAAGATTTTTAAATTGGTAATTCACCCGAATGATGTTTTTACTGATAAACAAATCTTCACTTTGCATACTAATCTTTGGATTTTTAAGATATTGCACACCGCCTGTTGCCACAAAACCCGTACTGTCATTAGCACTGATCTGTATAGAGATGAACACGCATAGTCCGAGGATTTTTTTCATTTAACGTCTTCTTTTCATATTTATTGTGCTGTTCCCATGCGAGCGTTTGAATGATCAAGCACGATCACTTGTCGGCAGATGCCCTCGACTTGACGTTGCTGCTCAAATACAGATGCAGGCATCGCATCAAAACTGTCAAAGAAACAGATTTCCTGCTCATCTATAGAATAAACCAGTGAATGGTTTCCGACGCCTTCTAAAGTATCGTAATAGACAATGATAAATTTATTTTGCTCAAATGCCTGTTGAATTTGTTGGTAATTGATGGCCGCTAAAACTGGCAATTTTAGTTGCTCAGCTTCTGCATAACTCAATTTTTCTTGTGATTGAAGCTCTGGGTCTTCATCAGTATAAAATTGAACATCAAAGCCAAATTTCTTTAATCCGACTGCCAAGCCAATGGTTGTCGTTCCGTTTTCTGCATCGTAACCACAGACCTCAATCAACTGTTCAATATCCGCATCGATATATAAATGCTGGAGTAGCATCCATACCGCATAAATACCGCCATTAGCTTCAAGGTTCATTAAGGATTCAGGGATATTCACGGCCATAACACAATTCAAAAAAGATGATTGTGTTGATAATAAACAAAACATCGTTGGAACTAAATAAAATTACAAACTGATATCCTTCTTTAATAATACGACTTGGAGTACTTCATCATGATCATATTGAATCAATGAGCTAAAAAGGTCTTTTTCCTCACTGCCAATGAGGCCAGTGATTCTTTCACCCTGCAAATTCAAGTATGTTGCCAAAACATCACACCACAGAACTTCATGACCTAAAATAATTTCTGCATGATTTCGTGATAAATCATGCAGAAAACTTGCCCACTCATCTTTAAATGGTAGCTGTAGAACAATATCTTTTAATTTAACAATTATTTGTGGGTGATCCGTTAATAAATACCAAATATTTGAAATTTCGTCCTTAGTCAAAATTTGATTTATTTGAAATAAACGATCTTGTACATACTCACCTAACCAAGACCAAATTTTATCAACATCATTTTCTTCGGATAAAATTCTTCGCACAGTGATTAAAATTTGCTCATAAATATCTTGATTTTCAAATCGCTGTAAAGTTCGCAAAGACTGAACCGAATCCTCATGATATTCAAAATAAATACTATAGACATATAGGTCTGTTAAGCCTTGAATAAGTTGCTTATCATTATGATACAGAGCATATTGCAATATATTAAAGAACTCTTTACGAATTTCTCTAAATTCCGCAAACTCTAAACAAGCATTCGACAAAAATCCCTTCCAAGCTAAGAGCTTAATTTTCTTTTTTTCTGAAAAAAGATATGGCAATAACTCTTTTTGAGCGAACAAGGAATTTCTACCCTTAATGAATGAGTAAAAATTCAACAGTCTGATAAGTGCATAACCATTTTCATCTTTATCAATCAATAACTTTATAAAGATTTCAGAACTTTTTTGTCCTTCCTCATCATCTTTAGAAAGCTCATATAGTTTAATAATAAAGCAAGCAAGTGAGCCATTCACACTATTTAAACTTTCAGTGAAACCATCAATATTATCTGGTGCAAAAGATTCATGACTATCATTCAAATCTAGTATCTTTTTGGCGGTATTTACCCACGATAAATATTGAATTGCATCACTTCGGTAGTAAACAACTTCATGAATATCACTTAAAAATTGAGAAATAGCATAAATTTGACTTCTATCCTGCCGAATGATCACTTGCTGACAGATCGCAATAAATTTTTCATGTATATTTTTGTCAAACTGCCAAGCTTTGGCCTTTCTTATAATTATTTTAACAATTGGGTGCTCAGGCATAATTTGTACCGTAAATTTCAAAAATTCCAATACCCATTGAATATTTGTATTTTCAATTTCACTCCATAAACCTTCGTAGCTTAATTGATTAGGCCCACCAAATTTATTATTAAAATCATATTCCAATAAAGCTAAATACCAAATGTAATCATTTCTTTTTTCAATTTCTTCTATTGTAAAAGGCGAGCTATATGTCACTCTATATACACCTGATGAATACCATGATAGATATGGTTTATCCTTTAAGTTAAACTCAGGAATTAATGTTTTTAACCGATCATATTCTTGCTTTATTAAGTTACAGCTTGGTGAAAATTTATAAATCCAAGAAAAAAAATTCAATTTTTCATAATTTCCAAATTCTACATTATTTTTAATCTTATTAATTATTTCAACTCTACGAGCTGTAGATAACTTCCTATAGTTTAACTCCAAGAACTTAAAAAACTCAGACCTGTATTCAATATCAAACCAATCAAATTTCAAACTGATTAAACTATAAATAAAATCAGCACTAGATGAGCAATGATAGCTCATCAAATAAATCCCCAAGCGATTTAATAAAACACTCTCGGAGTTAATGCATTTTTTCATATATTGATCCAGAAAATCCACATTTAATTTATTTTCCGAAATCAATAAAACCACACTATCAACAAGATGAAAAATTAAATCAGTATGACGTTTAGACTTTTCCCAAATTTCTTGTTTTCGTATAAATCGGTATTTATTACCACCTTCCCAAAGCTGAATATACTTTTCATACTCACTTAATTTGTCAAAAAACACTTCAAGTGTAGGTTCATAAAATCTTTCGTTTTCTTTGACTATTTTTACTAAGACATCAACATCATATCGTTCTATCCCAAATCTAACTTTAGGTTTAATCTCTATCTTAAGATAAGCACTGAATGCTCTTGTGAACTCAGTAACCAGGCCAAAGCTAACTAATTTTTTAAGCACCCATGAAATTACGCCATTCCATAAACCACTTTCTTGATAAAGACTACTCTCCAAAAACAGAAACCACTTCAAATAACAATTCTTATCTTGCAGATCATCCAATGTTCTAAAAAACACCCAAAGCAAATTTTTATTGCTCTTTAAAGCTGGATATTTTTGTAATAAATCCATTAATTCATTTGTATGAGTCTCCAAACAGCCTCTCAACCAATGAAATAAATCATCTTCTTGCTTCATCAATATATCAAATAATGACTGATCTTCTTTAATTTTAAACAACCAAACTTCAGGGCGTGCTAATCTATAAAAATGCTTATAACTATCATTTGAACCTAAGAAGTACTTTATGTAGTTTAAATCATCTTCATATTGCTTCTGTTCATACTCAACAACTTTAGAACAAATAAACTTCCCATAATCAGAAAAACCTAAATTTAAAAAATGTGCAATTTTTTCTACTGCTTCAGGTAATTGCAGATGTGTTCCATTTTCTTTTTGATAAATCAAAGGCTCAATCCCTAAAGACGTCCAGTGATTGACTTGCTGAGTATTTCCATCTTCAATATTTGCAAATGCGTAGAGTTTAGATGCTCTATTCTTAGGTAAAGATCGAGTTAAATATTTTAAAATTGTGTCATTATAAGAATAACCAATAAATATAAAATCGTAATTTAAAAAGGCATCTGTTAATAATCTCTTCGCCCAACTCTCAGAAAGATATGCTCTACCGAAGTCAGAATCTGATAAGACCATTGAACTAGGGTCAGTTACATTACCGTGTAAATAAATAACTCCCTCAATATTGCTTCCTAATGGAAAAACGGGCGCATTAAATTTTTTGATTACACCATCAGGATTCAGGTTAAAGAACGCCTTTTCAAATAAAAGGTCAAAGTTCGTAGTAATAACACGAGGTTTTTTTGGAAATAGTTTGAGGATATCATGATGAAGCTGCGTCGGTTGAGGTGAGTTTTGATTTAAAACACGAATACATTGTTCATGAATTCTTACACCTTGATCAAAACCTTCTCCGAGCTTCTGATCTGGATTATCAAATTTCTCATTATCATCTAAGTTCAATATTTTACGAGTTAAAGTAACAAAATCAGGTAAGTTGGCTGGCGTTGCCATTGAAACTCCTGCCCCAGCAAAGACAATTACCCTATTGTGTTTAAGCGAATCAATTAAAGTTGCTGGTATTTCAACATTGCCAAATTTCATAATGACTAAAACTCATTAATTTTATAAAAATTATACGGTTTTATAATGTACAAATAGCAATTGGAACTCAAGTGATTTCCAAGTACAATACTTCGCTAGTCGAGGGATGCTGCGACTTTTTTACAGGTACATAAATGTGAAATCGCTAGGCTCGACGATCCGGTTCAAATCCCTTTTGAATCAACAACGGCATCCGCGAACTGAATGATCAATTTTTTATATTAGGAGATCGTGATGAACGCGGTTACTGCTTCATTTACAGATTACAAAGTTGCTGATATTTCACTCGCTGACTACGGCCGTAAAGAAATCAAACTTGCTGAAGCAGAAATGCCAGCACTTATGGGCCTACGTAAGCGTTATGCTGCTGCAAAACCACTTGCTGGTGCAAAAATCCTTGGTTGTATCCACATGACCATTCAAACTGCGGTTCTTATTGAAACCCTAGTTGAATTAGGCGCAGAAGTTCGTTGGACATCTTGTAACATCTTCTCTACTCAAGATCATGCTGCTGCAGCAATTGCGGCTTCAGGTGTACCTGTATTTGCTTGGAAAGGTGAAACAGAAGAAGAGTACATGTGGTGTTTAGAACAACAAATCAATGTGAATGACACGCCTTGGGATGCCAACATGATTTTGGATGATGGTGGTGATTTAACCCTCCTTGTTCATGAAAAATACCCTGAAGTGATTGCAAAAATCCACGGCGTAACTGAAGAAACGACTACAGGTGTTCAACGTCTGTATGAAATGCTTCGTGACGGTACTTTGAAAGTTCCTGCAATCAACGTCAACGATTCAGTAACAAAGTCTAAAAATGACAACAAATACGGTTGCCGCCACTCACTGAATGATGCCATCAAACGCGGTACAGATATGCTTTTATCTGGTCGTCGTGCGCTTGTGATCGGTTACGGTGACGTAGGTAAAGGTTCTGCACAATCACTTCGTCAAGAAGGCATGATTGTACGTGTCACTGAAGTCGATCCAATCTGTGCAATGCAAGCATGCATGGACGGTTACGAAGTGGTATCTCCATACAAAAATGGCGTACAGACTGGTAAAAAAGAAGATGTAAATGCAGACCTTCTTCAAAATACTGACCTGATCGTAACAACAACAGGTAACTACCACGTATGCGACGCTGCAATGCTTGATTCATTAAAAGCAGGCGCTGTGGTATGTAACATCGGTCACTTTGACACTGAAATCGACACCAACTACTTACGTGGTTACAAGTGGGTTGAAGTGAAGCCACAAGTTCACCAAGTTTATCGTTCAGAAGATGAAAATAACTACTTGATCCTTCTTTCTGAAGGTCGTTTAGTTAACCTAGGTAATGCAACGGGTCACCCATCACGTATTATGGATGGTTCTTTTGCCAACCAAGTACTAGGTCAAATGCACTTGTTCGCTGAAAAATTTGCTGATCTTGCAGAAGATCAAAAGCAAGCAGCAATCCGTGTAGAACTGCTTCCTAAGAAATTAGATGAAGAAGTTGCTGCGGCAATGGTTGCAGGTTTTGGCGGTGTCTTGACTCAATTGACTCAAGAACAAGCAGACTACTTAGGTGTTCAAGTTGAAGGCCCATTCAAGTCTGATGCTTATAAATACTAAGTTTTATATTTCCCCTCATCCTAGCCTTCTCCCAGTGGGAGAAGGGACTTTTCATTATTAATGCAATTTATAGTAAAAGTCCCCTCTCCTGTAAAGCGGGTTTTAAGCACTGCTTTAAAGCTACGCGCAAGTGAGGGGCTAGGAAGAGGTCTAAATAAAAAGCATTTATAAAAAAGGATTTGAACATGTCGAAACACATTCCTATTTCTTTTGAGTTTTTCCCGACCAAAACGGATGCGGGCGCAGAAAAACTGAAAGTTGTACACCAAGAATTACAGCTGCTCAACCCAGAGTTTTTCTCAATTACCTATGGTGCAGGCGGTTCAACCCGTGAACGCACCTTAGCAGCCATTGCAGAATTTAATGGTAAAGGCACACCTGTTGCCCCTCACTTGTCTTGTATTGGTGATGACAAAGCACGTATTGCTGAGTTACTCGACATTTATAAAGATCAAGGCATTGACCGTATTGTGGCGCTGCGTGGTGACTTACCTTCAGGTCAAGTTGGCCTAGGGGAACTACCTTATGCTACGGATTTGGTACGTTTTATCCGTGAACATTCGGGTGATCATTTCAAAATTGAAGTTGCTGCTTATCCAGAAATGCACCCTCAAGCAGATAGTTTTGATCTAGACATTCAACGTTTTTGCGACAAAGCCAATGCAGGTGCGAATGCCGCACTGACTCAGTTCTTCTTTAATCCAGATGCCTACTTCTACTTTGTCGATCGCATTCAAAAAGAAGGCGTGAACATTCCAGTTGCACCAGGCATTATGCCAATTACCAATGCCAGCAACTTGATTCGCTTTGCAGATGGGACAGGCGCTGAGATTCCACGTTGGATTCGTAAGCAACTGGCAACCTATGGTGATGACACTGCCAGCATCAAAGCATTTGGTCATGAAGTGATTGTGAAACTTTGCGAACGCCTGATTACTGGTGGCGCACCGAGTTTGCACTTCTACACCATGAACACCACTGACCCTACCCGCCAGCTTGTACTAGACCTCGGTTTAGCATAAGCATTTAAACTAGATTCACCCTATTTGAGAGTAAAACCGAATGCCTCGTTTTTTTATGGAAGCAGAACTCAATGTTGATCACACTGTCGAACTGACTGAAACTGTGTTTCACCACTGGGTCAAAGTTTTGCGTGCTCAAGTCGGTGAAACGGCTACTTTGTTTAATGGACAAGGCGGCGAATATGAAGTGACCTTAAGTGACGTTGCTAAAAAGTCAGCATCAGTTCAGGTCACTGCTTTTAACCCAACCAATCGTACGCCTGCGTTTAAAACTTTACTCGGTCAAGTCATGAGTAAAGGGGATCGTATGGACTATGTTATTCAAAAGGCAGTTGAATTAGGCGTTTCCGAAATTCAACTATTAACGTCTGAACGTTGTGAAATGCGTTTGAAATATGACCGCGACCAAAAGAAGATTGATCATTGGCAAGGCATTGCTATCGCGGCATGTGAACAATGTGGCATGAACATTGTTCCCACTATCCATGCTCCAGTCAGCTTAGACAAATGGCTCACATCTAAATTACCTGCGACTCGGCTTGTACTCGCCCCGAATAAAGAAAAAATCGACGTTTTAGCACATGCGACACCAAACATTGCACTACTCATTGGGCCTGAAGGTGGTTTAAGTGAGGCTGAAATTACAACAGCCAATGAGCACGGTTTTATCAACTGGTGTATTGGTGAGCGTGTATTACGTACAGAGACAGCACCAGTCGTCGCTTTGTCAATCCTCAACTACAATTTAGTGATTTAAATCACATAAACAGCAGAGTCACCCTTTTGTTCTGTTAATATATTGATTATGATGTACAACAATATTACCCTTGACTTATATCAAAATATAAATTGATTGTGTTTTACACAATGTATTTAAATTTGAAAAAAGACACAACACAACGCCATTGGGTCATAAAAAAAATAAGGTTTCGCGATTCATGCCAGATATTTCTACAGAAAATCTTGATCGGCACTTGCAGACTGCGCAAATATCGCATTCCATTAGCCATCTTCGTTTCCTCATCAGTAGTTTACTGATTCTTAATTTCTATATTTTCTGTGCATATCACTATAATTTTTCTCAAGATTCTTTTTATTTTAACCTGTGGTTTTTTGTTTCTGAGTTTATTCTCAGCATTTTTTGGCTCGTGAACACCGTGTATTTCAACCCGAAAAATCACTCTGCCAAACATGCGCACCGCTGGATTCAAAGCATCTGTTTAAGTATTGGTCTTTTGGTTGCAGCAGGCGTCGTCTGTATCTACTACTACTTACCCAGCCTATCTGGCAATTTTAACTATACAAATGCCCTACTCTTATCTGCACTTTTAGTGATTGTCACACAGACCGTTTGCCTCACCTATTTAACGCAACGCATCAGTTATTTTTGTTTGGTTTTTATTCCGTCTATCACCCCTTATGTCCTCTCGCAATTTATCAACTTCGATGCCAATCACACTCTTTTTCACCTTGCTGTGAACTTTATTCTGATTGTGATTTTGCTCTGTGCCAATGCCACCAACCGTATTAATCAGCACTTATCCCGTCTCTCAATTAAAAATCGAGAGCTGAAAAAAGAAGCTGAAAAACAAGTCGCTTGGACCGATGATTTATGCAAACAGCTACAAAACGAAGTGAATAAATCCAAAGAAATTGAACAACAGTTACAACTGAATAATCAATTGCTTGAGCAAAAAGTACGTGAACGAACCTTTGATGTAAATCAAATCAATAAAGACTTAAAGAACAAACAAGAAAATCTATCGCTTGCTCATGAAATTTCAGGTATTCGTCCTTGGGATTGGAATATTAAAGATCGGCTCATTTCCCTGACCAATCACAAACAAGAAAAAGTACTTAAAAATTCCACAGAGCATCAACTTCAGCTTCAGTACCTAATTCATCCAAATGACATTGCCCCGTTTAAATCTGCAATGAAAAGTCATTTACGGGGTCATTCAGACCGCTATGAAGCCACTTACCGTGTGCAACACAATAACGGGAAATGGTACTGGGTACATGACACGGGACGCGTCATTGCTCGCGATCCAATCAATCATAAACCGTTACAAATGGTCGGTATTCGACGCGATATTCAACATGAAAAAAGTAACCAAGAACGCCTACGACTAGCAGCGAGTGTACTTGAACAAGCTGAACAAGGGATTTTCATCTTAGATGAAGACCTGCGTTATATCGACGTAAATCCCTTCTTTGAGCGTTTGGCTGGTTTTGAAGCTGTACAAATTAATGGCAAGCATCTGTTTGATATTGTGGCGAACTATAAGTCACATCAACGCACCACACATAACCAAATCATTGGCCAACTCCTAAAAAAAGGCGAATACGACGGTGAACTTAATGAAAAGTTCCTGTCAGGCAAAGAGCTGTGTATTTGGATGCATCTGAATGCTATTACCGATGAGCAAGATCGTGTCACGCATTATATTGGTATCGTGTCCGATTTAACCGAGCGCAAACTGCAAGAACAGCGTCTGTCTTATTTAGAAAACTACGATACGCTGACCGACTTACCCAACCGTTTTTACTATAACTATCAACTTCATCAGTATTTGGTTTCTCAACAAGACAGCATTAAACAACTGGCGATTATTCGACTCAATATTGACCGTTTCCGTCCATTGAATGAATTCTTAAGCAATAATGGCGGAGATGAACTTCTGCGCCAAGTTGCTCAGCGACTTCGTTTAACCAATGCTGAAGCCTTGATAGTGGCTCACTTAAATGGTGACGATTTTGCAATTGTATATGAGGTCTCTCATATTCGCCCCTCTGTTCAGGAGCACATTGATCGCATCAACAAAGCCTTTAGCCTACCTTTTGATATTTTTGGTCAAGAGCACATTATTACGCTTTCAATGGGGATTTCGCAGTACCCTGAACATGGTCGTCAACTGGACTACTTAAACAACTGTGCTGAACAAGCACTGAGTGAAGCAAAACGTTTAGGTGGAAATGCCACCAAGTTCTACAGCCTGAGCAATACCGTTGCATTAGAAGAAGGAATTTATTTAGAACGCGATTTAAGGCTAGCAATACAAAACAATGAGTTGGTGGTTTATTACCAACCCAAAATCAACTTTCACAATCAGAAGATTTATGGTTTTGAGGCGTTGGTACGCTGGAATCACCCGACCAAAGGCATCGTGCCACCAGGTCTATTCATTCCGATGGCAGAAAAAACCAGCTTAATTTCAGATATTGGCCGCATTGTAATATTACAAACCGCTAAGCAAATCAAAGAATGGAATAAATTGGGTTTTGATAATATCTGCGTCTCGGTCAATGTGGTTGCCCAACAATTACAACGTGGACAGCTTTTAAAGGACTTAGATGAAGCCCTTGATCGATATAAAATCAGTGGTAGTAGCCTCGAATTAGAAATTACAGAATCCACTTTGGTTGAAAACTCGGAAGCGGTGAAGAACCTCCTTGAAACCATCAAATCGCGTGGCATTCATATTTCTTTAGATGACTTTGGCACAGGTTATTCATCGCTGTCTTATCTGACTGACTTCCCAATCGATACTTTAAAAATTGATCGAAGCTTCATTTCAAAGATTGGACACTGCAAACAAGAAGCCATTGTGAGCGCCATGATTGCCATGGGGAAAGCCATGGGTATGACCGTGGTGGCGGAAGGAATTGAGACCGAACAACAACTGAGTTACCTACAAAACTTAGAATGTGATATCGCGCAAGGTTATTTATTTTCCAAACCTCTTCCGCAGCTCGATGCTACCCAATATTTAAGAGATCATCTCAACACACCCTCGTATACATACTTAATATAAATCAGACTGTTTTAGCTCTAAGTTTGCCTTAAAAAGCACCAGCTATCACTGGGATATGCCAGCAACTAATGGTATATTCGGTCTTGTCTACTAAAAACTACCAGCTCCGCTGGCTAACCCACGCTACAAAGAGATTCAGATGGACGATCAATCATTAAAACAGCAAGCTTTGTATTATCACGAATTCCCAACCCCAGGGAAAATCAGCGTTACACCTAGCAAGCAGCTGGTCAACCAACACGATTTAGCCTTGGCGTATTCACCTGGTGTCGCAGCACCATGTCTTGAAATTGAAAAAGATCCTTCAAAAGCAGCGCTTTATACTGCACGTGGGAACCTTGTTGCCGTAATCACAAATGGTACTGCCGTTTTGGGTTTAGGTAATATCGGTCCACTTGCTTCTAAACCTGTCATGGAAGGTAAAGGCGTTTTATTTAAAAAATTCGCAGGTGTTGATGTATTTGACATCGAAATTGCAGAAAATGATCCTGACAAAATTGTCGATATTGTTGCTGCATTAGAACCGACTTTTGGTGGTATCAACCTTGAAGACATCAAGGCACCAGAATGCTTCTATATTGAACAAAAACTTCGTGAACGTATGAATATCCCTGTGTTCCACGATGATCAGCATGGTACATCCATTATCGTTGGATCTGCTTTACTGAATGCTTTGCAATTAAATGGCAAAAAAATTGACGAAATTAAAATCGTCGCTTCAGGCGCAGGTGCTGCGGCTCTGTCTTGCCTAGATTTACTTTGTGCCATTGGTGCAAAAAAAGAAAATATTATTGTTGCGGACTCACGAGGTCTACTTACAACAAAACGTGAAGGTCTAGACGACTCTAAAAAACGTTATGTACAAGATGTTGACGGCACTCAACTGTCTGACGTGATTGCAGGCGCAGACATGTTCCTCGGTTTATCTGCTGCGGGTATCTTAACCAAAGAAATGGTTAAGCTGATGGCGAAAGATCCGATTATCTTCGCACTTGCCAACCCAGATCCTGAAATTCTGCCTGAACATGCACACGAAGTTCGTGATGACGTGATCATGGCAACAGGTCGTTCAGACTATCCAAACCAAGTAAACAACGCACTTTGCTTCCCTTACATTTTCCGTGGTGCTCTTGATGTAGGTGCAACCACTATTAATGAAGAGATGAAAATTGCGTGCGTATATGCGATTGCGCGTATGGCACACATTGAAGCAGATGCAGCATCTTATGGTGAAAAGTCTGCATCCTTTGGTCGTGATTACTTAATTCCACGCCCACTTGATCAGCGTCTGATTTTAGAAATTGCACCTGCTGTTGCGCAAGCGGCCATGGATTCAGGTGTTGCAAGTCGTCCAATTCAAGACTTCTCTGCATACCGTCAACGTCTTTCTGAGTTTGTTTATAACTCAGCACTGATGATGAAACCAATTTTTGCACAAGCAAAATCTGATCCGAAACGTATCGCTTATGCTGAAGGTGAAGACCTACGCGTACTTCGTGCAGTACAAATTGCGGTCGATGAAGATCTTGCAAAACCAATCTTAGTTGGTCGTACTGCGGTTATTGAAGCAAACATTAAAAAGTCAGGCTTACGTCTTGAACATGGTGTGAACATCACTATTGTGGATCAAGAAAAAAATCCTGACTACGAATTGTTTGCAGATGACTACTACACGCTTATGCAGCGTAAAGGTGTAACACCTGAATATGCACAACGTGAAGCACGTCGTCGTTCAACCTTGATCGCATCGATGTTAGTGAAACATGGTAAAGCAGATGGGATGCTATGTGGTACGTATTCAAGCTACGACATTCACTTAGACTTCGTTAAAAACATCATTGGTAAAAAAGAAGGTCACAACTCTTTCTTTACATTGAATGCTTTAATGCTTGAAGACCGTAATCTGTTCATTGCTGACACTTATGTCAACACCAACCCAACAGCTGAACAGTTGGCTGAAATGACAATTTTAGCCGCTGAAGAAGTACGTCGTTTTGGTATGACACCACGTGTTGCTCTACTTTCTCACTCAAGCTTCGGTTCAGATCAAACTGATCCAAGCGCGCAAAAAATGCGTAAAGTGTTTGAGATTTTGACGCAAATCGCGCCAGAACTTGAAGTTGAAGGTGAAATGCATGCGGACGCGGCATTGGATGAAAACATCCGTAACTTTGCATACTCAAACTCGCGCTTCAAAGGTTCTGCGAACCTATTGATCATGCCAAACTTAGATGCAGCCAACATTTCATTTAACCTGTTGAAATCAACTTCAGGTAATAATGTTACCATCGGCCCTATCCTACTTGGCGCAGCGAAACCAGTTCATATTTTGACACCGACAGCAACAACACGTCGTTTAGTGAATATGACTGCGCTGACTGTAGCGGAAATTCAAGAAGCGGAAAAAAACGGCGAATAATTGTTTGTCGTTATACACGTATCTTGTGACTTGAGAAAACCTCTATTCTGTAGCATGATGGCTGCAAGAATAGAGGTTTTTTCATGCAAGTTTATTTAGTAGGCGGTGCGGTCCGAGATCAGCTTCTGGGTCACCCCTATCACGAAAAAGATTATGTAGTTGTCGGTGCAACGCCTGAACAACTGCTTGCCCAAGGTTTCCAACCTGTAGGTAAAGATTTTCCTGTTTTTTTACATCCTGAAACCAAAGATGAATATGCACTTGCCCGCACCGAACGTAAGTCAGGGCATGGTTATCATGGCTTTGAGTTTTATACCGACACTACCGTTACCTTAGAACAAGATTTAATTCGACGTGACCTTACCATCAATGCCATTGCCATGGATGATGAAGGCACACTGTATGACCCCTATGGCGGCCAGCGCGACTTAGAGCTCCGTGTTTTACGTCATGTTTCTGATGCTTTCGTAGAAGACCCGTTACGCGTCCTCCGAGTTGCACGATTTGCTGCACGTTATAAAACCCTAGGATTTACGGTGGCTGAAGAAACTTTGGCACTGATGCAACAACTCGCAGACTCGGGTGAACTTGAGGCGCTGACCCCTGAACGCGTTTGGAAGGAAACCTCTCGTGCTCTGATGGAAGATCATGCCGATGAATACTTTGAAGTGCTACGTCGCTGTGGTGCTTTAAAAGTACTTTTTCCCGAAATCGAGGCACTTTACGGTATTCCACAGCGCCCTGAGTATCACCCTGAAATTGACTGTGGTATTCATACCATGATGTCATTACAACAAGCCTGTCGTGCCAACTACGCACTGGATGTTCGTTTTGCTGTTTTGGTGCATGACTTAGGCAAAGCTTTAACACCTGTAGACGAGCTACCACGTCATATTATGCATGAAGAACGTGGGGTCAAACCTGTGACAGAAGTGTGTGAGCGTCTAAAAGTTCCAACGCAGATGAAACAGCTCGCAATTACGGTCTGTAAAGAACATTTGAAATGTCATCAAGCTCTAACCTTAAAACCAGGCACTTTATGGCGCTTACTGCAACGCTTAGATGTACTACGTCGTCCAGAACGGGTTGAAGCCTTTGTGCAGGCCTGTGAATGTGACTCACGTGGTCGTTTAGGGCTTGAAGATCGTGAATACCCACAGTCGGCATATATTTTAAAGGTGATGGATGTTGTGCGAAATATCAAAGCACAAGACCTACCTGCGGATATTAAAGGCCCGGATATCGGTGAAATGCTGATTGAACGTCGAATACACGCGATTGGAGAGTTAAAGGCTCAATACGGTTAAACCTTCATAAACTCAAATAAAACGCCACAATCGGCGCTTTATTTAATTTCACTTAAGAAATGGATGCGGGAAAGGTAATCACCTTTTCCAACTGCATGTGTTCTGTTGCAATCATTAACAAACGATCCACACCTAAAGCAATACCTGCACATGCGGTCATTTGAGGCAAAGCAGCCAATAAAAACTCATCGATCGGCATCACATGTAAGCCTAATTTTTCACGTTCAGCATTATCGGCTTCAAAACGCGAACGCAACACCTCTGCGTCGATCAACTCATCATAAGCATTGGCGAGTTCCAAACCTTCAATATACAGCTCAAAACGTGCTGCAACCAATTCACCGTCTTCATCCGTTTTAGTTTTGGCAAGCGAGGCCAGCTCTGGCGGAAAATCAGTCAGAAATACAGGCGTATCAAAACCTAGACTTGGCTCTACAAAATGTGAAAAAAGTAAATCGATATAGCCCAGTCGGTCATCGCCCAAGTCCAAATTTAAACCTACACGGTTACAGCAGTCTTTTAACTCTTTCAAACTGGCTTGCAGTGGGTTCAGATCCAAACGATCCATAAACGCATGCTTATAGCTCAAAATGGTAGGGCGAACCTCACCAAAACGCTGCTTTAATGTGACATTCAATAAATCTGTCACTTCAAACATCAAATCCTTCAAGCTGAAATTCGGTCTATACCATTCCAGCATGGTAAATTCACTATTGTGTTTACGACCATGTTCATCATCACGGAAGACTTTACAGATTTGATAAATTGGCCCACTACCGCTGGCCAATAAGCGCTTCATGGCAAACTCAGGTGAGGTCTGCAAATAATGCGTTTGTTGCTTACCTTGTACATGGCGCTGCGCTTGAACCGAAGCCAAATGCACATCGGTCACACCAGCTTGAGATAAAACCGGGGTTTCAACCTCAAGCACTTCACGTTCAGCAAAAAACTGACGAATTTGGCTATACATTTGCGCACGCGCTCGCATGGCTTTTAAGTCACAGGTTGGCTGATAATGGATCACGTCCTGACTCATGCCTTCGGCCCTCCATGTGCAGCCCATTCACGGCGTAATGGATAGGTCTTTCTTAAATGATCAAAGGCTTTTTGGTCAATCATTCCCTCTTTTAAGCAAGCACGTAAGGCTTGGTCATCTCGTGCAATCGGGTAGATTTCCCTTAAATGCTGTTGAAGTGCAGATTTCAAATCTTGGCCTTCAAAATATTGAGCACATACAGGCAACTGCAACTCGAAGCTTTTATCTGCTTCAAATTGGAAAGTTTTACAGAAAGCCTCATAGATCATTTGTGTACCACGCGCCTTGCCTTCTAAGCTATAACCTGCGATATGTGGCGTCACCAGACTCACAGCATTCAATACTTGTTCAGAAATCACAGGCTCATGTTCAAAGACATCTAATACCACTTTGCGCTGTGTTTTTTCGATGTCGGCCAATAAAGCTTGCTCTTCAATCACAGGCCCACGTGCAGAATTAATCAATATTGCTGTCGTTTTCATCGCATCGAAAGCTTCGGCGTTGAATAAATGATAGGTTGGATGTGGTCCTGTTTTGGTTAAAGGTGCATGCAATGAAATCGCATCGGCAGTGCTTAATAAGGTATTTAAATCGACCTGCTGAATCGTATCTTGCTGTACAAAAGGATCATGACCGATCACATTCCAGCCCAATAGTTTGGCCATATAAGCCAAGCGAGAACCGACATTTCCTAGGCCAATAATGCCCAAAGTAAAACTTTCTTCAGCGTTCAGCAATGCTGGATTGAGATGGAGTAAAGCCGTAATCACATATTCAGCCACCGCCTGCGCATTACAACCTGCGGCATTCGCCCATTGAATATTCTGTTTCTCAATAGCTTCAATATCTAAATGATCCGTACCAATGGTTGCACTACCTACATATTGAAGTGTGGTGTTATTGATTAATGCTGGATTGACTTGAGTTACGGAACGCACCAACAGTGCTTTGGCATCTACAACATCGGCATGCGTTAAAGTACGACCTGCTTTGTGCTCAATTTCACCAAATTCGGCAAAAAAATAATCGGTAAATGCGAGATTTTCATCTGCCACGATTTTCATAATGTCTTCCAACGCTTTGTTGGCTCTATGATAACCGTTGCACAAGCGCAACACTATGTTGCTCTGCAATACATCTGAATAAACAGTCACGATGTTTCATCTTCATGGTGAAAAACCGAATACTTTAAAGACTGGCTTTATCTAGATTGACTTCATTCAAAAGACTAAAAACATGCAGTCAACTCAGTACGTCTTATGACAATACAAATCATTAGGCAGATAATTCAGAACTGCTAAAAAAAACCTTCTCTCAATATTTCAGAGAGAAGGCAAAACCTCAAACGAGTAATAAGCGAGATAAATTATTTAGATTTATACGAGAGTTTCATTCCCACGATATAGCCTGTATTGTCCTTAAAATCACCAACAATTTGACGGCTAGATAGTTCACCTTTTGCATCACCAAACCACATGTAACGACCACCTAGACTGAACGCCATTTTTTGACTAATATTGTATTTAGCAGCCAAACCCGCACCCCAATAACCCTTCACAGGACCTAAAGTTGGTGCGGGGTCACCTGCACCTGAGTCCCATAAACCAGAGACTGCAATTGCTAAATTTGGCGACAATTGTTTGCCTAATCCAATTTCGACTGCCAATTGATCTTCAGAATAATCAACTAAAGGTAAACCTTTACCTAAAGCTTCTGTCGTTGCTGCTTTCAGTACTGGTGGATAGTAGGCAAAATCACTCCATGGTACATAACGAACTTTTGTATATACAGCAGTCGTTGCATTGAGGCCTGTTTGCAGATTTAAATTCACAGATTCAGGTGTCGTAATAGTCCCTGAATTACTGTGGGAATAATCCTCTGTGAATACCATGTCTGCTAATGGCACATCTTCATTAATCGTTGTTTTATGCTCAACTTCCGAGCGATAGGTTAATGAAGCCAAAACCCCCATTTCAGGTTTGGCATAGCTTAGACCTGCAACCCACCCTACCGCGATGTCATCAAAATGATTGTTATAACCACTATTTGCTCTATAAGTTAAACCACGTAAATGAACATCAGCTTGAAGCTGCTGAAGTACTGGACCACCATAAATCATGACATTTTTATTTAGGTTATAGCCTAAAAGTGTTGTGATGTTTTTCGATTTCACATCTACACGTGTATTGGCATTTCCTGCTGGACGGTCTGTTGCAATGAAATTATTATCACCCTCAAACTTTACTTTAGCACCAAAAGGTTCGTCATAAATCACTGCAAGGCGTAACTTCGGATTTATGTCAGTTTTTACTGCATAATTAAGCATTTGGAAGTCTTCAGCCATATCTGAAACTTTGTTTCCACTGCTGTCTGTACCTGTGATATCAGGTGAAATATAGGTATAACCGACTTCAGCATAAGTGCCAGATTCAAATAAAGCATCTATTTGTTGTGGCGAACGTTCAAGACCAGCGGCATAAATCTGGCCTGCACATACGGACAGTATCGCCCCAATGAGATGCTTCTGATTCAATTTCATTTCTATTCCTTTAGTTACGTTTTAAAAAGTGAATACTTGTCATTCATTCCGTAGAAAAGTATTCATCTTGTTGAATTAAATAATTTTTATTTAATTCAATGAATTGCCTAATGGCGTATTAAGGGACATTGAGTCCAATGTCTTTAACTGGGTATTTCTTAAAAGTACTCATGTGGTAACGCACTAGATTCAAAGCACGTGGATAGCCCCACTCAAAACCATGATGGCTTGGAATTTGTTCTTTCGGATCGATATATAAGTTGTAGGCCCAAGGCGCAGGATTGGCAGCAGACATGACTGTGCTATCAATATTCTTACGTGGCAAAGTGGTATCCATTACTTTGAAATGCACTTTGAACTCATTCCACCGTAGAGATGTAAACTGATTACCCGAATAGAAATACGACGTTTCACGATTCGACTCGCCATCATCAGCTAGTAGAAAACTGGTCTGATCAATGCCATCAAAATAACGATCTTTTGGAATTTGATTGGTTTGTCCACCCAAAGCCACGGAGGTATTAAATAAGTCGAGAATGTCGAAAATGCCATCACTAACACGACCGGCTTTAATCATGCCTGGCCAGTATGCAATTCCAGGTACGCGAATTCCACCTTCCCATGTCGTACCCTTTCCGCCTTTCCAAGGATGAAAGCCTGAATCTGGCCATACGTCTTCATTGGCACCATTGTCCGAAGTAAAGAACACCACGGTATTTTCTAGCTGACCAGTATCTTTTAAAGTCTTCATGAGGCGACCAACGATGTCATCAACTTCAATTACAGCGTCTTTGTATGGATATTTTGCTGGACTCTTGCCTGCATAGCCCGGTGCTGGGTAGTTATCATTGTGCAAACGTGAGAACGAGTGAACCAAATAAAAAGGTTCATTCTTTTTACCTGCATTACGAATAAATCCATCTGAGTAATCAGCAAATTTTTGATCCATTCGGCTAATGTCATCAATTGTTTTGATCGACTGTTCAACCTTGATTGCTCCACCTTTCACACCACTTGTAATTTCAGGTGGTTGAATCGAACGCATCGCTTCTAAACGCTCAGGATCATGAACCAAGTTTGGGTATAAACGTTCATCTATCATTTCAGTTAGGTTAGACACTACTTGTAAGAATCCGAAGTATTCGTCATAACCATTTTGCTGTGGGTATTTTCAACGACAATTTTTTTCTTCTGAGTCACCATCATAGCTCTTAATCCTTTATAAGTAGCACACTCTTGCAATCCACCAAGAGCAAAATATCTTTGTTATTTCGAATTCATTTTGAGTTTCTATCATCATTCGATTTCACATCGATATCTCTAAATACGCTAAATATTTTAAAGAAATCCACGTCCATCCATGATCGTGGATTTCTTTAAAACATGACTTACGACTTTTACTCAATCATTGAGTACTAAATCTGCCTCAGAAGATTAACAGCCTGTAGCTTTAGAACAACCATTCAAAAGAATGGTTCTCGAATGGTTTTAATGACCCACATTGTTCTAAAGTTCGATGCTAGACATATATTATTTTGATTTAATTCACTTTTTACTTTAATCACACTCAATCTGCTGAAGATCATATAGACAACCTCTAGCCGCCACTCTTTAGAATGGTTTTCCAAGACCATTCTTTTCATTCGACGCCAAAAGCTCTAGTTTAAATCTATCAGCAAAAGCTGAACTTAAAACTGAAATATAGGATCGGAAGAAATGGATGCTTTCAATACAAAAATGTTTGAAAATAAAATAGCTGTTGTCACAGGTGGTACATCAGGTATTGGTCAGGCCGTTGCAATTGCATTCGCAGAACGTGGTGCCAAAGTATGGGCGCTTGGTTTACAAGCCGCGAAAGCCGTTTACCCAACAGGTTTAGATATTGAAGCTGTTGAAATGGATGTCACAGACAAAACTGCTGTAGATGCATTCTTCGCAAACGTAGATCGGATTGATACTTTGTTCAATGGTGCAGGTATGGGGTCTATCACAGAACATGAATTAGAGACGTATAGAACGGTACTTGAAGTCAATCTCACTTCTGTTTTTTACATCAGTGAAGTCGCTGCAAAAGCTTTAGCTCAATCTGACAATCCATCGATCATTAATGTGTCTTCACTTTTCGCACAGTTTGGTTCAGCACTTACACCTGCTTACGCGTGCTCGAAAGGTGCCATTGATCAACTGACTTTCTCTCATGCACTCAGTATGGCTCCAGCTAAAATTCGTGTCAATGCTGTTGCACCAGGCTGGATCGATACACCACTCATCCAACCACTCAAAGATATGCCAGAAGTATTCAACGGTATTATGCAACGCTCACCAATGCAGCGTTTAGGTCAGCCTGAAGAAATCGCAAATGTTGTGGTTTTCCTTGCATCTGATGCTGCAAGCTTTGTAAATGGCGCGATTATTAAAGTGGATGGTGCATATTCAATTTTCTAAGCCATTCACCTAAATTTGTTTGAGGTTTCAACCCGTTTCGAATCCCCAAGAAACGGGTTGCTTTTTTTGGTCGATTGCAAGAGATCTACATCTGTTTGGCAAAATATACAAAGCAGAGTTTCCATTATATCGTTAACTAGCTAAACGCTCTTCTACCAACATGAACCTTAAATCTCGACCATATCAAAGTCGGCTTTACAGACACCACAGTCAGGACAGGTCCAGTTTTCAGAGACATCTTGCCACGGCGTACCCGCGGCAATTCCCTCCTGAGGCCATCCAATCTGCTCATCATAAACCCATCCACAAACCAAACATTGGTAGCGCTTCATGTTAAGTCCTCATGTATAAGGGATGACTGAGAGAACAATCTCGCAAACTTCTGCTGAATTTTCTTTTTGGCTTTAGGGTAAATATTCATTTTGCTGAAATCGCCTGCATAATGCTCTACCACCCGTTGATCCATCAATTTAAACCACCACTTCGGAATCAGTGCCGGTAATATCATGGCCCCATAACCTGCTGGAAGCTGCGGTACGTCGTCATAGTTTCTCAGGGTTTGGAAACTTCGCGTTGGATAAGCGTGATGGTCAGAGTGGCGCTGCAACTGATACAAAAACAGATTCGTCACCAAGTTGTTATTGTTCCAACTATGTTCTGGCTGGGTGCGTGTATATTGGCCATTTTCAAGCTGCTCCCGCTTTAGGCCATAGTGCTCAATATAATTTACGACTTCAAATAACGTAATGCCGTACAAGGCTTGAGTGGCTTGGGTAACCGCAATATTTTTCCCAAAACATTTTAACATCGCCGCATGATAAAGCCCTGACATAGCCCAGCCTTGCAACAACTCATTCTTGAGTGACCAGAAACTAAGACCTTGGCGCTCTAAACGTCGAGTTTCAATTTCAACTGCCGACTTAAAACTCCCCACCACTGTTCTTGGCCAAAACTGCCAAAAAGACTCGCCCATTTGCGAAGAAGCTGGGTCCTCAGGTGTCGCCACACGGCGATGGTGCCCATAAGGATGCTCAATCCGAAAATGATTATAAGCCGTCGGTGCCAATGCCAAATGCGATAACATTTGTTCTAATTTATTCGGTTTATGGCTCAGCTCATGCGCAGTATTAATCGCAACACCATTCAGCACCCCCAATAACGTGCCAATAAGCACACGATCATGTGTTGGGGTGCTATCACGACTGGCGAGGTACAAGGCATAAAAGTTGGCACTGTATTGCAGTGGAATAAACAACTTCACAATACGGGCATAGTAGGGATCGGCCTCTAAGGCTGCAATTGCAGCATCAGGTGGGTTTTCACTGTCTTCACCTATGAGTTTGTCCAAAGCTGGCATGACCACGTGCATAAAAATCGGGCCTGTCGAGGCAAACACCGAACGTAGTTTTTTGGGGCCAAACTGATAGCCTGCCAAAGCACCCATAGCAATACACGGGTAAGCCAAACCAAATAACCATAAATGCCGTTTTTTATCCTTAAACTGATGTTCACTGTGCTGCTGCTCAAGCAAGGTCAGTGCATTCATGTGGAACTCCTTTTTATTTTAGATAGAACACTTGCTCATTATTGGTAAAATCAGTTGTGATCATTATTCATTTTCGGACATTATATATTCAAAAAAGGACATCACTTTAAAAATATGAATCCTCACATTCCATCTATTCCAGCCCGATATTATTTACGTTTGCTCCCTTTATTGCTGGAACGTCAGATGGATTTAACTGAGCTTTTTCAGCTGTTAGGAACGGATTTGAGCAGCTATGTACAACAGGAGGATGCCAAGCTTTCGCTGGCACAAATTGAAACCTTAGTCAGCTATTTACTTAAATTTCCAGAAAACCGTGATTTGGCCTTTGAGCTCGGTCGCTCCTTAAAATTGAGCGCCCATCATTTGGTGGGCTATGCCTTACTCAGCTGCGAAAATGTCATGCAAGCCTTAGGCGTGATGTCGCAATATTTCAGCTTAATCATGCCGAACTTTCGACTAAAAGTGACTGAGTTAACAAGCGTCGTGGTTTTGGACATTCACCCGCTGCAAGCCATGAGCACGCTCACATTGAATTTTCATTTAGAAGCCATTGCAGTGGGTTTTTGCAGCAGTTTTGCTGAATTGCTCAACCAAAATGTTAAACCCTATGACATTCATTTATCGGTGTTTCAACCGACTTATGTGCAAGCTTTACAGCAACTCAAGCCCGCTCAATTTCACTTTGGTACACTCATTCGTCCTAGCATTAAAATCTTTATTCAAGCGGATAATTTAGACACGAAGCTCCCCAAAGCAGATGCATTTTCATTGAACATTTTGGAACAACAGTGCCGCGAACAACTGAAACAAATCAGTTTAGATGGAGAGATTATTGACTGGATCAGCATGATGCTCCGTGAAGCATCTCCACCGCCTAGTTTTGAAGACTGCGCTCAAATGTTGAATGTCTCAAGTAAAACTCTGCAGCGCTATTTAAAAAAGCAGAATGCCAATTTTAATACCATTCGTAAGCAGGTCATTTTAAGCCGTGCTGAGCACCTGTTAATGCACACAAAAAAAAGCATCACCGAAATTAGTTTTGAGCTGGGCTACTCCACGGCAGCGAATTTTTGTAGGACATTTAAAGCTGAATTAGGTACCACACCACAGATGTATCGGCTAAATTCCACGCCGAAGATAAGCTGACCTTTGTAGTTTCAATAAAAGACACTTTAATAAGAGTTCATACCAAATAAAACAATGATTATCCTGCCAAAATAAATGTCGAAATCCCTACTGGTTTTTATTTCAATATCAATAGTAATTTGATATATAACTGTATAATAAAACAGATTTTAAATTTATTTTTTGGGGCAAGGATGCGCGAAACTGATCACGAAATTATTCAACTTTTTAAACAACACGTTCACCCGCTTTCAAGCAAACTCACCGAAATGTTAAATGAACATTTCTCCCATCAAACAGAACGTCGTGGTTGCGGCTATACGCAGGCGACACGTGTTTTAGCGGACTATATTAACAACCCCAGACTAAGCCAAGATTTTGCCGACTTAAAACTGTTTGACCAATACGAAACCAAGACCTTAAAAGTATTGCTAGAGCAATCGCAGTACATGATTTCAGATTGGCATAATTTAGATTTGAATGAGCAAATTCAACCGCTGCTCGCAACCGAAAACAGCTCTGAATTTGCTCAGCAAGTGCAACGTCAGCGGCAGTTACAACTACAATTACGCAGTATCACCGCACAAGCGCAACTGGAAGAAACTCAAATTCTGTGTCAACTGATTGCCGATATTATTCTCCCGCAAAACACGGCGAAAACAGGTTTGGTTGAGCTCAAAGCCTTGGCTGAAAAACCGAAAGTCGGTTCTTGCCCCATGGCTGAAAATTTCTTTCTTAAAATTGCCCATGGCCGCGTCTTAAGACAGGGTGAACTCAATATATTTGTCGATGAACAACAGCAGCCCTTATTGCTGGAAAAACTCAATATGGGAGATGATCACTCCTGCATTAGCCTAAAACCGATCCTGATGAATGGGGTGTGTTTGCCTGCGGGTTCATTGTTCTCAGTCAACTATGATCGCACAGTCATTCAAAATAAAACTCAAAACCAGCAATATAAAGGCTATGTGATCCCCTATTCTGAGATCAACGGCTTTTGGTTTTTAAGACTCACGACTTTAGCTATTTCTCCTGAAAATCGTGCACGTGCTTTTACAACGCATTATCAGCAGCAAGTTGAAAATGGTTTATTTAGTCCAGGAACTACACGCCTACAACAATTGGTTGATGTCGCGACCGCGCAAATACGGAACTAAATGCATGCTACAGGTTTGCTACTCACCAGATTATTATGCTCAGACCCATACCAACAGTATGGAAAAACTGAGCGCTGTGGCCGATGCTTTAGATTTGCTTGGTATCGCGCAGTTCCACCGCCCTGAAAAGCTCTCCATAGATATTTTAAAACAACTGCATGATCCAAAATATGTAGATGCTTTTGATACAGGCTTCCCTGAAAAGCTAGCCACTTTCCAAGGTTTTAAGCCTTGGAATACTCAACTGCGTGATGCGGTTTACCAGATTAATGCAGGGCAAGTTCTTGCAGCAGAATTGGCATTCAAACATCAAATTTCGGCCAATATCGCACAAGGCTTTCATCATGCGGTTTACGAACACGGTGGGTCTTTTTGTACCTTTAACGGGCTGGCTTTGGTCGCGCAACAATTTCCAGATAAACGTATTTTCGTGCTGGACTGTGATCAGCATGGCGGTAATGGCACGGCAGAATTTACCCGCCGCTTTGACAACTTTTTTAATTATAGTATCTATGGGTTGGCTTTTGGCTGTCCGACCTATGAACGTTCAGAAACCTATCATGTGCATAAACATCAAGGGAACTTCAGCCAATACATTTTAGCGATCCATCAAGCTTTTCAACGTGCCCTAGACTGGAACGCTGATTTAATTATCTTTCAGGCGGGAATGGACTGCCATCAAGATGATCCTTGCGGCTCATCATGGTTCAGCACAGAACTGATTGGAAAACGCGATGAGATTGTGTTTCGCTTGGCCAAAAAGCATCAACTGCCTTTGATGTTTGTTTTAGCTGGCGGTTATCAAGCACTACCAGAACTCGTCAAGCTTCATGTGGGAACGTTTCAAACTGCTTATCAAACTTACTATGCTGAATAAAAAATGCCAGCATATTGGCATATACTGGCATCGATAGTTCAGCTATTTAATTAAGAAAAATCAAGCTCTTTCTCAAAGCCTTTTAACTCATAACGCGCCATCGCTAAGTTAGACTTGGTACGGTCAAGTACCAAATATAAAAACAATGTTTCATTGCTATCAAGCGGACGAATCAAATGATATTGCTTACCCAAAGTAATCAAAATATCTTCAATGTTATCGTTTAATTGTAATGCTTTCGCAACTTTACGCTTAGAACGCACAACCTCAGTATTACCTGCTGCTGCTAATTCTAAGTCTACACCACTCCCCTGAATCGCAAGTGCTAAGCCACTATCACTGTCGACCAGTGCAGCAGCAACAAAACCATCAATCCCTGTTAACGTATCTAAACTAACACGTGCCATCTTCTTCTTACCTCTAGTTATAGGGTTACCCCAAAAAATTTAAAGACCCAGTTTCTTACGCAACTTTCCAATAAAACCGCGTAATTTATTCATTTGTCCTGTTTCTACTTGTTGTGTATCTGCCTGATACTTCACTTCATTTTGATCAATAAACCGACCTAATTGCAGTAAAACAGCACATGCCACAAAATTCAATACCCTTTCATTACTTAAATTTAAGGACTGTTTGACTTGATCAATTTGTGCGCCTTGTGAGAAGCAGGTTGCCATCTTCAAAAAGTCACGACGTTGTAAATCTTTTTCAAACTGAGGCCATATTTCAAGCTTAAAGCTCTGATTTAAGCCGACCTCTGGCAACTGAATCGCAGGTGAAGCATTCAGCACTTTCCATAGCCAAATTCTGAGGTCATAAACGTCTTTATCTTTGATCGTATCTTGGACCAACTGCGCAGTTGCATACGTTTGGTTCAAGGTCTCATTAAACTGAATCGCTTTATTCAGCTCGACCCAAACACGTTCGGTCCGCGTATCAACCAAAGCGAGAAAACCATGAGCATCGAACAACTGAATATAGCCATTACGTGGTGTAAAAATTTCGTTAAAAACCTGTTCCGTGGTCATCACTGGGTTCAACACTGTAGGCATAACAGATTGAACAGGCATAATGACTTCAAGCGTTGACTTCACAGGTTCGGTTAGTTCATGTTGTGACAATACTTTTCTAAATAACCAATCGTGCAAATGTTCTATGTTCGAAAATGGGTAGAACAATTGATCTCCGACAATGCGCCCTGCATTTTCAACCTTTTTGACCAGACGCAAATACACAATGTTTTGAATAGTCAGCAACTTTTGAATGCCAGGTGAATTAAAAAACACATCATTGACCAGCAATAAATCTATTTTTTGCTCAGCAAGATTGACCCATCTCACATTCAAATTTTCAGGTAAAGACAGTAAAATTTGTTCTTTTATTTGCTCTAACGAATTTAAACTTAAACCAAATACTGCAATATTTAATACGTTTTTCATGCCTAAACCCACGACAACCTCACCCTTTAAATCACAGCATCACGCCGATTGATATAATTAAAAATCAAAAAATATAGAATTTATTATGATGCAAGACTGAGCGGCGCACTGCTTAATCGTGCACTTAACTCTTTGTAGTAATAAAGCATCTGCCCCATCAAAATATCTGTGTTAGTGACAGCCACCATGACCATAGGATGCAGTGGATGGTTGACAGCCGTTAAAAAGACTTTGCCAGTGTCCGCATCAAGGGTAATGGTTTGGCAGCCCATCAATTGAATTTCTGTAATAAATGCATTCACCATAGCCAAGATGGAGCTGCTAACTGCTGCAATTTTTCCTGTATTGTCGATATTTTTCTTTGAAGCCAAAGCAAGCTCAAAACCATCCGATGAGCACAACATCACAAAGTCGATGCCTGTAACGGTATTTAAAAAACGTTGTAACTCGATATGCGCAGACTCAATCAGTGCTTGCGGAATTTCACGTGAACTATTCATTTATCCTACCTATGCAACTGCAGATTCAGCTTGTATTTCTATTGTTGCAATTAGTGTTTCAATCATCAGTAAAACATCATCTTGTTCACGCGCATCAATGGCAAACAGCGGAAATTGTTTTTGATGGATCTGCATCCAATCACGGTAAATTTTGAGCTTATGCTGATCTTCTTGATCTAAATGCGTAATGCCAACCACTACATTTGACCCATACTGCTCAAATGCTTTTAAATAAAACTCTAAATCCTTTAAACGATCTGCTTGGCTATGATCGATTAAGATCACGATTCCTATTGCACCCTTGCAGACAATAGACCACATAAAATCAAAACGATCTTGGCCTGGAGTACCGTACAGGCCTATCTGCGTACCGTCTTCAAGGCTAATTTCACCGTAATCAATACCCACAGTCGTCAAAAATTTATGGTGCGCTGCAGTATCAGTGTTTACTGCTTCTGTCGTCACGACAGGAATATCAGACAATGCTTGAATGGCAGCAGATTTTCCTGCCCCCATGGTTCCCCCGAAAACAATTTTGTATTGCTGTAGTATCATCAAGAAGTCCCAAGAACAATAAAATGCCTAATACGTCACATTATATTTAATTTTATTGACAAAAAACATCATATTTTAAACTATTTAGTAAAATCCACTTACATATCTCCCTACTTTTTGTATAACTTTTGAGCTTTTTTATACAAAAGTATACTATTTAACTTTGCTTAAGTATCTGTCTTTTCTTGTTATTTAAATTAAATAATAAGAATCATACTCAGTTAGGGCGTGATTGGCATTTTTTACCAAGCAAAATTCAATCTATAACTTAGATCAAAAAATACATTTGAAAGATTTTTTCCAATCAACAAAACAAGAAACTTCACGTTTTCCTATGTTTAGCCGATGGTTTCTTCGCTTAATTTCTGTATCCAAACGTCATGAACTGATTTAAACGAAAGGTTACGTGTCGATTTTGATTCTTTATTGAGGCTGGAACTGTAAGCTTTGGCTTATTCGAATAAAGGATAAGTTTTTTCTAGTGGCTTATTTTCATTACGAAATTAAACTGGTAAAGCTCACAGAGCTGTAATCACGATGAGCTTTGAAGAGGCTTCAGTTATTCGATGCATTTATCTCACTAACGTTCTCATCATAAAAAAATCCTCCAAAGCCTTGGAGGATTTTCGGTGCTGATTGAAAGCAAACTTACACTTACACACTCGCCTGACGCTGTTGTCTTGACGCTGGCAAAAGTTCTTCAAACCTCTGCATCAGTTCAGGGTTTTCAAGTTGCCATTTCGGCTGCTTGTCTTTATCAATCAGCAAGGCACGGACACCTTCAAGCATGTCACCCTGCTCAAACCAAATATCTTGTAAATCGCGCTCCAACTGCATGCACTGTTCTAACGATAGCCCGCGCCCTACATGCTGAAGTTTTAGGCTGATTTGCTTGGCTAACAAAGAACACTGTTGTAAGTTTGCTAAGATCTTTTCAGCCCAATCCATATAATCACTATCTAATGTATTGGCAAGGCTGTCTTCAATTTGAGCCAATTCAGCATGAGAAAAATGCTGGCGAATCGCATCTTCATACTGTTTTAATTCACTAGGCGCAGGTTCTTTTAAATAACGTGCAATGGTCTGTTCAATAGATTGTTGGGTTAATTGCGCGGCATGTCCCAGTTCTGTTTGTAACTGCTGTAACTGTTCACTCGGTACTAAATAATCGATTAAATCTAAGTGCAAAGCATCACTACTACTAATCTGTTCACCCGTAACAGCCATGTACACACCGATATCGTCTAAACGAGACAGAAAATGGGTTGCGCCCACATCGGGGAAAAAGCCAATCACGGTTTCTGGCATGGCAAAACGTGATCTTTCACTGCTAACAATAATCTGGCAAGCTTGTGCCAAACCAAAACCACCACCCAAAACATAGCCATCTAAAAACACCAATACAGGTTTCGCATATTGGCGCAGGCTTTTTAGCATGTGATATTCATCGGCAAAATAGCGCTGATAATTGGCAGTTCCATTTTGATAACTGTCATATAGGAAGCGAATATCCCCGCCTGCACAAAAGGCTTTCGGGCTATTGGAGTTAATCAAGATGGCTTGAACTTGTTCGTCCTCGCGCCACAGTTCTAGCTGCTGGCTAATGCCATGAATCATACTTAAGGACAGTGCATTCAGATGACTCGCGCGATCTAGCGTAATCACACCCAAATGTCCTTGGAGGCTGATCTGTAAATTATTTTCCATGCGCAGACTCCTTATTTATTGATTTTTAAATTGGGCTGGTCGCTTTTCCACAAAGGCTTTCATGCCTTCTTTCTGGTCAGCTGTTGCAAAGATGGAATGGAAAGTACGACGCTCAAAGCGTAATCCTTCACTTAAACTCACTTCAAAAGCACGATTAATGCTTTCTTTAATCATCATGGTGGCAGTGAGGGATCGTTGCGCAATTTTTTCCGCAGCCTCTAAGGTATAGACCAATAATTCTTCTTTCGGTAGCACACGCGCCACTAAACCACTTTGCTCTGCCTCAACTGCGCCCATTTGCCGTGCGGTTAAACACATCTCCATAGCTTTGGCTTTACCCAATGCCAACGTTAAACGCTGTGTTCCGCCAATACCTGGAATCACACCGAGTGTCACCTCAGGCAAACCAAATTTGGCATTCTCCGCGCAATAGATAAAATCGCACATCAATGCCAATTCACAACCGCCCCCCAATGCATAACCACTTACCGCAGCGATTAATGGTTTACGACGCTGCGCAATTCGATCTGCCAAATGGAAAAAATCATCAAAATAGATATTCGGGAAATTCAGCTCGGCCATTTCTTTAATATCGGCACCCGCGGCAAAGGCTTTTTCCGAACCCGCCAACACCATACAGCCAATTTCAGCATCGCGTTCAAACTGGTCTAAGGCTTGGTTAATTTCAGCAATCAGTTGACTATTCAAGGCATTTAACGCTTGAGGACGGTTCAAGGTAATCACCCCGACGCCTTTACGCTTTTCAACTAGAATCGTGTCCCACTGTAAATCTTCGATGAATGTTTTTTCCCACTGCATGTTGCAATCCTTTCTGTATAGACCAATGCACACATACCTTTAAAATCTCGTGATCACTCACATGTGCAAGGGTCAGTTTTTTCGATATTGGCTTTATAAACTACGGGCAATCACTAAGCGTTGAATATCACTGGTGCCTTCGTAAATCTGACAAATTCGGGCATCACGATAAATCCGCTCAATCGGGAAATCTTTCAGATAGCCGTAACCCCCAAAGATTTGTAAGGCATTTGAACAAACCCGCTCGGTCATTTCAGAGGCAAATAATTTCGCCATCGAAGCTTCAGTCAAACACGGTTGACCCGCTTCTTTTAAACGTGCCGCCTGATGTACCAACTGTCGTGCCGCGGCAATTTCTGTTGCCATACTGGCCAGTCGGAACGACACCGCTTGCTGCTCGAAAATGGGCTTCCCAAAAGCTACACGCTCTTTGGCATAACGCGTCGCTTCCTCCAAAGCGGCACGCGCCAATCCAACAGCCTGTGCGGCAATGCCAATACGTCCACCTTCCAGATTCGACAAGGCAATTTTTAAGCCTTCGCCTTCTTTGCCCAATAACAGACTTTTGTGCACACGCACATCAGTCAAGGCAATTTGGCAGGTGTCAGAGGCATGTAAACCCAATTTTTCTTCGACCCGAATCACTTCATAACCCGGCGTATTACGCGGGACTAAAAAAGCACTCATGCCTTTTTTCCCAGCGCTCGGATCGGTCACAGCAAACACGATAATCACGCCTGCATTGTGCCCTGAAGTAATAAATTGCTTGGCACCATTGATGATATAATGGTCACCATCTTTCACGGCGCGGGTTTTAATGGCTGCGGCATCAGAACCGGTATGTGGTTCAGTCAGTGCAAAAGCGCCAATCATTTCCCCTTTGGCTAAAGGCACGAGAAATTGCTGCTTTTGCTCCTCAGTACCAAATTTCAAAATCGGCACGCAACCGACTGAATTATGTACACTCATAATGGCCGATGTCGCACCATCGGCAGCCGCAATTTCTTCTAGCGCCAGTACATAGGCCAAGTTGCCAGTTGCCGAACCACCCCATTCTTCAGGCACCAACATACCCATAAAACCCAATTGCCCCATTTGCTGTAAGGCTTGGGCAGGAAAAGTCCCCTGTCGGTCCCACTCACTGGCATAGGGTTTAATTTGTTCTTGGGCAAAGCTTTTTGCCATATCCTGAATCAAGACTTGTTCTTCAAAAAACATACCTTGTCGATCCCACTCACTGGTATTCGGTTTCATCTGTTCTTGGGCAAAACTTTTCGCCTTGTCCTGACTCAGGACGTGTTCCTCAGTGAATTGCATAAATCCTTTCCTTACAATCTCTTCAATTTAAACAGTAGCCGCAGTTTGTTGTTTAGCAATTTCCTGATTGCGCAGTAAAAAGCGTTGAATCTTCCCACTTGGTGTTTTTGGAAGTTCAGTCACAAACTCAATCAAACGCGGATAGGCATGGGCAGATAAGCGTTTTTTCACAAATTGGCTCAGTTCATTTTCGAGTTCAGTACTGGCTGCACTTTCACCAGATAAAATCACAAAAGCTTTAATGACTTCTGTACGCTCAGGATCAGGCACACCAATCACAGCGGCTTCAATCACTGCATCATGCTCTAGCAATGCACTTTCCACATCAAAGGGACCTACGCGATAGCCTGAAGTGGTAATCACATCATCACTGCGCCCGACAAAACTCATGCTGCCATCAGTATGTATTTCAGCGGTATCACCCGTTAAATAATAATGTCCAATAAAGGGTGATTTACGACTTTCTTGATAGCCGCCAAACCACATCATCGGAGATTGGCTAATATCCACCGCTAAAATTCCCGGGCTATCGGCACCTAACTCCTGACCTTGTTCATCCAAAGCGACAACACGATAGCCGGGACTGGCAAAACCTGCCGAACCTGCGCGAACCTCATGTTCCAGCGCATGGTGATTACACACCACCATCCCAACTTCGGTTTGGCCATAATGATCAAAGATCGGGGCATCTAACACTTGTTTGAACCAGCGAAACACTTCAGGATTCAATGGCTCACCTGCACTGCTAACGACACGGAATTTGCCGTGCAATTTTGCCATTTGCTTCGGATCAGCCGCCATCATCATGCGGTAGGCTGTGGGTGCACCTGCCAAATTATTCACGCCATAGTCTTGGACAATTTGACATAAGCTATCTGCAGTAAATGCGCCTTCATAAAAAATGGTTGGATGACCCAATAAGAGCGGGCCAGTAATGCCGTAATACAATCCATAGGCCCAACCCGGATCAGCAATATTCCAAAACGAATCTTCAGCTCTTAAACCAATCGCATCTTGCATATAGGCACCAAATGCAATCAGCGCTTTGAGTGGAACTTGCAAGGGTTTAGCAGGGCCTGTTGTGCCTGAAGTGAACATCAACAAGAACGGATCTTGGATGTTCATCATCACCAATTCGCATTGATCAGATTGGCGATTGACCTCTGCCCAGAAACTATAATCCCCCTGATACAGTCCTGTGCCTTTGGCTCCCGTGACCGTCACAATTGCAGGGCAGCCTTCTACTTCTTGCAATTTGTCACGATTACCCACATCAGTGACCACCAACTTACTCTGAGCCAGTTGTAAACGGTGCTCAATGGCTTTCGGGCCAAACGCAGTAAATAAAGGTTGATAGACTGCACCGATTCGCCATGCCGCTAAAATGGTAATAATCAGCTCAGGCGTGCGTGGCAATAAACCCGAAACACGATCACCTTTGCTTACCCCTTGCGACTTTAAAAAGTTGGCAAACTGACTGGCACGTTGTTGTAACTCTCGAAAAGTATATTGCTCTTTACGACCATCTTTACCCTGCCAAAACAAAGCAATCTGCCCCGGCAAAGCATGCCGATCACAGCACTCATAACACGCATTCAGCACATCGACTGAACCTGATAGAAACCGTTGCGCAGCCTGCTGTAAATCAAAGCTTTGCTGCGCTTGTTGATAATTTGAAGTCATCCTTTCACCTCAGTCACATTTTTTGTTATTCACGACAAGGGTTTTTTATCGGGTGCACTCATTGCACCCTTTCATTTCTTTTGAATCAACTTTCTCGGGGTAAGTATTGCTGGATAATGCTGGAAAAATCTAAATGCGCATTGCCTTGCAAACACAGTTGTTGATACAGCTGCTGTGCTAAACCACCAAGTAGTACAGGTTGCTTGACTTGGCCTGCCGCTTCAATGGCCAAACCTAAATCTTTGAGCATGAGTTGTGAGGCAAATCCGTCGGTATAACCACGTCCTGCGGGTGCATTTGGACTAATATCGGGCCAAGGATTACAGATTTCAGAACTCCAGCAACGACCACTTGAACTATTGATCACCCCTGCAAGCGCATGCGTATCAATGCCCAACCGGCTGCCCAAAGCCATGCCTTCTGCCACGGCCGCCATGGAAATGCCCAAAATCATGTTATTGCAAATCTTCGCAATTTGCCCTGCACCCACCGCACCACAGTGCACGGTGTTTTTGCCCATAAAGCTTAAAATCGGCTGCACGCGCTCATAAGTTGTATCATCAGCACCGACCATAAAGGTTAGGGTGCCTGCTTTGGCGCCAATAGTGCCACCAGAAACGGGGGCATCACAAACCTGAATCTGGCGCTGCTGTCCTTCGGCAGCCACATCTTTAATGGTTTGCGGGTCGATGGTACTCGAGTCAATACAGAGACTACCTGCACGCATTACCGCCAGAATTCCCGTTTCACCCAAATACACATCACGTACATGCTTGGCTGCGGGCAACATACTGATGACGACATCTGCTTGCTCAGCCGCAGCTTGCGGACTGTCACAAATAATCCCACCACTTTCAGCAAACTGTTGTAAGGCTTTTTCACTCAAGTCATAACCTAACACTGTTTGCCCTGCTTTGAGCAGGTTCTGTGCCATCGAACCGCCCATATTCCCTAAACCAATGAAAGCTATCTTCATCTCGCTACTCCTTAGCGTAAACTGATGGTGGTATTGACTTCCCCTGCTTCTTGGCTGTCTTCAAACCAACGGCTGGTGATGGTTTTGGTTTGTGTATAGAACTGAACCGCTTGTTTGCCATAAGGGCCTAGATCACCCAATTTCGAGCCACGTGAACCTGTAAAGCTAAAGAATGGCACAGGGACTGGAATTGGAATATTGATACCCACCTGACCAATATCAATACGGTTTTGGAAAGTCCGTGCCACTGCACCACTTTGAGTAAATAAGCCCACACCATTGCCAAATGGATTGGCATTCACCAGTTCAATCGCCTCATCCAACGTCTCGACACAGAGAATCGTCAGTACAGGACCAAAGATTTCTTCTTTATAAATGCGCATATCCGTGGTGACATGGTTAAACACCGTTGCCCCGACAAAGTTGCCATTTTCATAGCCTTTGACTTGAATATCACGACCATCCAGCAGTAATTCAGCACCTTGTTCTACACCACTGTTAATCAGATCAATCACACGGGCTTTGGCACGCGGTGAAATCACAGGGCCAATGTCCGTATTCGGCTCATGTCCTGCATTCACACTCAAGGTCTTCGCTTTTGCAACCAACTCATTGATCCAATGTTTACTGTCACCGACCATGACTGCAACCGAAAGCGCCATGCAACGTTGCCCTGCTGCACCAAATGCTGCACCGACCATGGCATTTAAGGTTTGTTCTTTATTGGCATCAGGCATTACGACCACATGGTTTTTCGCGCCCATCATCGATTGCACGCGCTTGCCATGTTGACCTGCCAAGTTATAGACATGCGTACCAACCGCAGTTGAGCCCACAAAAGAAATGGCTTTAATGTCTTGATGCGTACACAGGGCATCGACCACCTCTTTGCCACCATGCACCACATTCAGTACGCCTGCGGGAATACCTGCTTCGATTGCCAACTCGACCAACATCATGGTGGAGAGCGGATCTTGTTCAGATGGCTTCAAAACAAAGGTATTACCGCAGACGATTGCCATTGGGAACATCCACAAAGGAATCATCGCAGGGAAGTTAAATGGCGTAATGCCTGCACATACACCTAAAGGTTGTTGCAAGGTATAGGTATCTACGCCACGTGCCACACCTTCGGTATATTCGCCCATTTGCAAAGTGCCAATTGAACACGCATGTTCCACCACTTCCAAACCACGCTGAATATCACCTTCAGCGTCGGCCAAAGTTTTACCTTGTTCTGCTGTGAGTACCTGTGCAATTTTCTTGGCATTGTCACGAATCAGTTGCTGTAGTTTCAGCATAATGCGCATACGCGCTTGAATCGGGGTTTCTCTCCAGCTGGCAAATGCCGCTTTTGCTGAGCTAATCGCAGCTTGGATTTCCTCAGGCGTTGCAAAAGGGACTAAACCAACCACTTCTTGGGTTGCAGGGTTGATAATGTCTTGCCATTTCTGGGTTTTAGACTCGACAAACTCACCGTTAATCAATAATTTAGCTGTGGTGATTTGGATTTTAGAAACCGTATTCATAACCTCTCCATAGGCATTCATTTTTATTGTGTTACTGTTGAAACATACGACTTAAAACGTATATTCAATTTCTGCGTTTCAACTCAGACTAGCAAAGAAAACTTTGACCACCAATGCAGATTGGTGCACGATAGTTGTGCAATTTTGCACAGGATGTGGAAAATAAAAAATGAAAGTAGATTGGGATCATCTGCAGTTTTTTTTGGTCTTGGCACGCGCTAAAACCCTGACCAATGCAGCACGGATTATTGGCGTCGAGCACAGTACTGTGGCACGGCGGGTACAGTCTTTAGAAGTTGCTTTAGGCACACCACTGTTTAAACGTGAAGCCACAGGCTATGAACTCACCGTCGATGGCATGGCTCTGGTTCCGCGCGTAGAGCAAATGGAACAGGCCTTTTTGCAAATTCAGAAACCACAACAGCCTCTTGAAGGTCGTGTGCGAATTGGCGCACCTGAGGGTTTCGGCACAGCGTTTTTAACCCAGTTATTGGCCGAACTGTCATTGAAATTTCCACTGCTCACGATCGATCTGATTCCTGTACCGAAGATGATGAAGCTGTCGCATCGTGAAGCGGATATTGTGATTTCAATTGACCGTCCAAAATCAGGTCCCTACATCATTACCCGACTGACCGATTACTGTTTAAAAATTTATGGCAGCAAGCGCTATCTGGCACAGCATCCGCCTATTCAGCGGATGGAAGATTTAGCGACCCATCGCTTTGTCAATTATATTGATGATCTGATTTATAGTTCGGAGCTGTATTGCTTAGAACGGCTACCCATTCCTTTGACGGCAAATTTTCGCAGTAGCAGTATTTTGGCCCAACAAATCGCAGTCAATGCAGGAGCTGGATTGGCCATTTTGCCGCAATTTCTAGCCCATGACCAACCCGACTTAGAACAAGCATTGCCCGAACAGGTACGCTTCACACATACCTTTTGGATGCTGACTTTTGTCGACCTACAACACGAGCCACGGATTAAATTGGTCTGGGATTATTTGCGTAAACAAGCCGACTTAAAACAAGGCATGCTGATGGATTAAATCATCTACAGTAGGTTCTTATTTATATTCTCCCGTCGCAATGCGTCGAGCCAGTTGTTCCAAACGATCGACTTTTTGGCGTTGTGGTAAAACGTGGCAAACCATCTCGGCGGTATAATCCACAGCAGTATTGGGAATCAGCGGTCGAGTCTGACTTGTTGCATAGTCTTGACTACTGAGTAACGAGCCATTTTTTTTAAAATTGGCAGATGAATGAATACTATAGACTTCATTGTCACAGCCAACCCTGTATAGTGCGAGTGAGTAATCCCCTAACTCCAAGCCGTCTTTTTCTTTGTCACTCTTAATGAGATATTTGACCCAATACTCAACTTCATTACGACTCGTATCAAGCATTCTAACTCGATCAAAATCGACATAAACATATTGTGAGCGATCATAATTGGCATTCACAAACGTCCATTCGGCAAACGCAGATCCTCCCCACAATACACAAAGAAAACCCAATAAAATACGACTTAACACATCACTATCCCCCAAGATAGACGGGCAAGATTATAGCGACTCCCTTAGATAAAGCACATTAAAAACCAAACTAACATACTGAAATATATCTATTTAATTGATTTTAAAAAGTGAATTTCAACACATATATCCGCGCTTAATTACAACTAACTATCATTCTATATCGACTTTGTGGCTTTTTTTGCACACACATATAGCAGATCGTATTTGTCTGCTGAAAAATCAAATTGTATTTCGAAGAAATGATCTTCTAGGCATAAAATATACAAGGTATTTTATAACGCTGTTTTAATAAAATGAGACAGCAAGATATTATCGATAATGAGTAAAATAACTACATTCAACTCTCGATTTTTATTGCGTTATTCACGATAGAACAATCTATTTCTAAAAAAAAATTATTAAATATTTTTCTATTTTCAGCATCATTTTTTCTTTTCAAATTCATTACTTAATGTATGCGTGATGATGTAAGTATAATTAAAAAAAGCCCCCTGTAACTACAGAGGGCTTTTCAAATTTGGCGGAAGCGGTGAGATTCGAACTCACGGAGGGGTATAAGCCCTCGTCGGTTTTCAAGACCGGTGCATTAAACCGCTCTGCCACGCTTCCATGTGCGCCATCATACGGAGCTTTTGTTTTGATGACAAGTAAAACTTACCGTCAAAGCAACCAACTGCATATTGTTTCATCAAAAGCTTATAATTTCGAGGCGATTTCGGCACCTTCACGAATCGCACGCTTCGCATCTAGCTCAGCTGCCAATTTAGCACCACCAATAATGTGATAATTCGCTAACATATTTTGCTCAGCACTTGGCATCAGATCCTTCACAGACTCCTGTCCTGCACACACAACGATAGTATCAACACGGAGCAATTGATCTTGTCCTGCCATATCGACCCAAAGCCCTTCATCAGTCACAGCTTTGTACTGAACCCCACGTAACATACGTACTGCATGCTTTTTCAACTGTGCACGGTGTACCCAGCCCGAAGTTTTTCCCAAACCTGCTCCAAGTGCAGAGGTTTTACGTTGTAATAAATAAATCTCACGAACAGGCGGATGAACTTCTGCGGCCTGCGTGCCTCCTTCAGAAACATAATTCGGGTTTGGATCTACACCCCATTCACGTTGCCAATCTGCAAGTGGTTGTGGCTGAGGTTGATGCTCAGGTTTCAATAAATACTCAGACACATCAAAACCAATCCCTCCAGCACCAATCACCGCAACTTTTCGACCGACAGGTGCGCCGCGTAACACTTCTGCATAAGACAAAACTTGCGGTGAATCACTCCCTTCGATACGTAATGCGCGTGGCACAACACCTGTTGCAATAATAATTTCTTCAAAGCCTTCACGCTCAAGCTGCTCGCGATTCACCTTGGTGTTTAAACGTAAGTCGACGCCAGTTTTTTCAATCTGTACTTTGAAATAACGAATGGTCTCATGAAACTCTTCTTTACCGGGTACAACTTTTGCCAAATTGAACTGTCCACCCACTTCATGACTTGCTTCAAACAATGTCACTTGGTGTCCACGACTGGCTGCAACTGTCGCTGCCGACATACCTGCAACACCACCACCCACAACCGCAACTCGTTTCGGTTGTTTCGCTTTCAAATAAACCAACTCAGTTTCAAACGCCGCACGCGGGTTGACTAAACAAGTAGCACGTTGGTTTTTAAAAGTATGATCTAAGCATGCTTGGTTACAAGCGATACACGTATTGATTTCATCAACACGATTGGTTGCTGTTTTATTCACCCAAAAAGCATCAGCCAATAACGGACGCGCCATTTGCACCATATCAGCTTTGCCCGATGCCAAAATCTCTTCTGCCGTGTCTGGCATATTAATACGATTTGAAGCAATCACTGGCACAGCCACATGCTTTTTCACTTCCGCTGTATAATCAACAAAAGCTGCACGTGGCACAGAAGTCACAATGGTTGGAATACGTGCTTCATGCCAGCCAATCCCTGTATTCAACAAGGTAATGCCTGCTTTTTCTAGTGCTTGCGCAATAGTAATTACTTCTTGCATGGTATTGCCATCATGCACCAAATCCAGCAATGACAAACGGAAGCAAATAATAAATTTCTCACCGACTTGTGCACGTATCCCTTTGACGATTTCGACCGCAAAACGCATACGGTTTTCAATCGGCCCACCCCAACGGTCTTTACGTTGGTTCACATGACGGCTTAAGAATTGATTCAGTAAATAACCTTCTGAACCCATAATTTCTACACCATCATAGCCCGCCTTTTTGGCAAGACTGGCACAGTTAACATAGTCATCAATGGTATTCAAAATTTGCTTTTCAGACATTTGACGCGGTTTAAATGGCGAAATCGGTGACTTGATTGGGCTGGCAGAAACCACAAAAGGTTGGTAGCCATAACGTCCAGCATGCAAAATTTGCATTAAAATTTTTGCGCCATGTTTATGTACTGCATGTGTCACTAAACGATGCGGAGCAATATCCCCCAGCGTATTCATCGTTCCACCCGCAGGAAGGAGCCAACCTTGACGATTTGGAGAAATCCCGCCTGTAATGATCAGACCAACACCGCCTTTAGCACGCTCACCGAAATATGCTGCCAATTTTAGATAATTATAAAAACGATCTTCCAAGCCCGTATGCATGGAGCCCATCACCACACGGTTTTTAATGGTGGTAAAACCCAAATGTAAAGGTTTTAAAATATGTGCATAGCTATTGGTTGTCATCATGAATCCTTATCTTTGGCTTTGCAACTTGTTGCATACTACTTTAGCTGTTTTTTAAATTATTGGGATGACAATTTATAAAAAATTCTTGGCATCTACGGTCAATCCGACTGAACTCTCAAAAACATACGACAATAAAAAAACCAGTGACGTTGCCCTCACTGGTTTAGTTTTTTAGACCAAAGCCCTTTACTGCCAATGCTTCAGCTTACTGGTTTGACCAATGCCCACATTAAAACTATTGGTTGGATCAAGCTTTTCATAATGCGTTCGTAGTGCAGGTTTTGCTACATATAAATGTCCGACATTATGCTCGGCTGGGTATTCTGCCCCACGCGCATCCAGTAAATGCCACATTTGGTGTTCCATCGCCAAAGGATCCACGCCCTTTTTCACAATATAGTCCTGATGAAACACATGACATAAAAAGTGACCATAATAGAGTTTATGAACAATCAGATCATCCATCTCTTTGGGTAGGGTTTCCACCCACTCTCGATCATTACGACGCAATGCAATATCCAGAGCCACAATATCTTCAACTTCAGAACGGTGCGTATCTCTATAACGAATTGCTGCACCTGCAACGGCAAAGCGATGTAAAAATGCTTTACGTCCTTCTTCCTCGGTACAGTGGAAAAAATCACCTGAGGTTTTATCTTGAAAATAGCATTTTAAAAAGCTTTCAACTTGCTCGACATCTTGATTTTCAATCCGAATAACCAAATGGTGTTCATACAGGTCACGAAAAGTATTCATCCGTTTCGGTAAATGATTGGGCAGAAATTTGGTCACCAGCTGCAAAACTTTATCTGACAGTCCTTTCATACCAAATTTTTCTAAGTACGCATCGACCTTATCTTTCATTGCAAATGCAGCAGGTACTTTGGCTGTGCCGAGTTTTTCAATGAACATGAAGGTGTCTTTACCGTACTCCGCCCCAATGTCATAAGCCACGCGGTGGATATATTCCCCTGCAATCGGCAATCGCGGCAAATCTTTTAGTAAAAAACGGCGGATTTCAGTCAAATCATCATGTGAATTTGTACCCACGTAAAATACCTGACTTGGAATTTTTTCAAACGTATCCAAACGTACGGCAAAGACACATACTTTACCTGCTGAACCCGATGCTTCATATAAACGAGACGGATCGGCATTAAAACGCGCGGGCGTATTTTCATCCACTTGTTTAACATCATGTCCATAACGATGGTCCGATGCGCAGCAGCCTGAGTTATTGATAATATCACCGATTTGATAATCTTTTGTTTCAAGTTTGCTTAGAATTTCTTCAGGTGTTTCTCCGAGATTTACCCCTAGATGATTCACCAACTCTAACTGACCATCATCATTGACACGGGCATACAATGCCAGCTCAGTATAAGCAGGACCACGGCGCACCAAAGCACCGCCTGAGTTATTACAGACGCCACCTAAAACTGAAGCTCCAATACACGATGAACCAATCACCGAGTGTGGCTCCCGATTAAATGGCACCAATTCTTTTTCAAGTCGATCTAGTGTTGCACCAGGTAGACAAATCACTTGTTGACCGTCATTAATGACCTGAATGCCAATCAAACGACGCGTGCTGATCAGAACCACAGGACGGTCATAGTCATCGCCAAAAGGCGTTGAACCACCGGTCAAACCTGTATTGGCTGCTTGCATAATCACAATACAATCTGCATCAACAGCCGCTTGCAGTACTTGCCACTGTTCAAGTAATGACCCCGGTGCAACAACAGCCAGTACTTTCCCTGCACCGTAACGACGACCTTGGCGGTATAAACGTGTGTCTTTATCGTCAGTTAAAACATGTTGTTTACCAACAATAGTGATGAGTTTTTGAACAGTTTGCTGTGGAGATAATTGAGTTTGCATAAGGAGTTTTCCTATTCCAAATTTTAATTAAGGAATAATGTTTATTTTATTCATTTATTTAATTTCTTATATTCGAATTCAAAGTGCAAAGATAAATTCCATATTTGAAATCCCCCTATATCCCCCTTTTCCAAAAGGGGACTTTTCTTTTACCTAGATCAATTCAAGTAAAAACAAGCCCCTCCGTTTACAAAGGGAGAGTATTGCAAATTTTACAATCAATTAATTTGCAACATTCCCCTCTTTTATAAAGAGGGGTTAGGGGAGATTTACATTGTGAATTAAAACAACTTCACACTATCCATTTTCATACAATAGAAATTATTAAAAACTTACTCAGCCAATTCTTTTTCTAACTTCACCAAACAATCTGAAGTAATATCAGCAATGGTTTTTGCACCTGTTAAAGTCATTGCCACACGCATTTCTTTATCAATTAAATCAAGCAAATTTGAAACACCCTCACCGCCTGCCGCACCTAAAGCATAAACAAAGGCACGACCGAGCATACACGTGTCCGCACCCATCGCCAGCATACGTACCACGTCTAAACCATTACGAATACCAGAGTCTGCAAGGATTTTAATATCACCCTTGACTGCATCTGCAATTGGTGGAAGCGCACGTGCAGAAGATAAAACACCATCGAGCTGACGACCACCATGGTTTGAAACCACAATCCCATCTGCACCGAAACGCACTGCATCTTTGGCATCTTCAGGATCCAGAATTCCTTTAATGACCATTGGACCATCCCAAAACTCACGAATCCACTCAAGGTCTTTCCACGAAATAGACGGATCGAAGTTAGAACCTAACCAACCAATATAATCTTCTAGACCTGTCGGTTTGCCTAAGTATTTAGAAATATTGCCCAAGTCATGCGGACGTCCCATCATGCCGACATTCCACGCCCAATGTGGGTGGAAACATGACTGCATATAACGACGCATTGCTGCATTTGGGCCACTCATACCCGAGTGGGCATCACGGTAACGCGCGCCCGGAACAGGCATATCCACGGTAAACACCAACGTTGAACATCCTGCTGCTTTAGCACGTTCCAAAGCATTTTTCATAAAGCCACGATCACGTAGTACATAGAGCTGGAACCACATTGGACGTTGAATCGCAGGTGCCACTTCCTCAATTGGACATACTGAAACGGTAGAAAGCGTAAACGGAATACCCTTTTTATCTGCAGCAACCGCAGCTTGAACTTCACCGCGGCGTGCATACATGCCTGTTAAACCTACAGGAGATAATGCAACAGGCATCGACAAAGTTTCATCAAACAGCTTGGTCTCTAAACTTAACTGTGACATGTCGTTCAGTACACGCTGGCGCAAAGCAATTTTTGATAAATCTTCTACATTACGCTTCAGGGTATATTCTGCATACGCACCACCATCGATGTAATGGAATAAAAATGGCGGTAAACGACGTCGTGCCGCTTCACGGTAGTCATTGGCAGAAGAAATAATCATGCTTATATCCTGTTTAATCGACTGGCACGCTGACGACGAGCTTCTTCCTCATCAATCATGCGCACCTGTTGTACTACAAACTCAATGTGTCCACAGACTGCCTTACGTGCAGCTTCTGGATCACGACGTTCAATTGCATTCATGACTTGAAAGTGCTGATCATGCAATTGATCAAAACGGTGTGCTTCGCTATAGACTTTTCGGCGTCCCAAAGCGACGTTGAACTGCAACAAATCAAACAAACCACGCATCATCTGAATCAAAACCAAATTATGAGATGCTTCAGCAATCGCTAAATGAAATTTCGCATCTGCGCGAGCCGCCTCGTCATCATTTCCCAAAGCCTGAAAATGGTTAATCTGATCATAATGATGTCGGATGTTCACCAGATCTTCTTGGGTTGCGCGTTGTGCTGCATACCAAGTTGTTCCACCTTCTAAAATAATGCGCGCCTCTTGCACATCAAATCGGTAGGCAGGATCCTCACTCATCAAATTACTAATCGGTTGTACGATTTGATAACTGGACCAAGTTGCTGGTAATTGTTTTAAAAAAGTCCCCGCCCCCACTTTGCTGACCAACATACCCATGCTGGTCAACTGCGAAATGGCCTCTCTTAAAGAAGAGCGAGAGACTTGAAGCTGTTCACACAGTTTTCTTTCAGCAGGCAGACGGTCTCCAACTTGCATATTGCTTTGTTCAATCAATACACGCAGGCTTTGTACAGCTTTATCGGAGACTTTCATCTGCTTTCCTTAACGTTGATATACAATTTGTGTTATGGAATCATCCATGGGAACACATAGGCTTGTAGAGTAATCATAATACCCATCATAATTGTGAACGTTATACTGTGTTTTAAGGTAAAACGGAATAAATCAGACTCTTTACCAACCAGTCCTACCGCCGCACACGCAATCGCAATCGATTGAGGTGAAATCATCTTACCGGTCACACCACCACTGGTATTGGCTGCCACCAGTAAAACTTCTGGCACACCAATTTGCTGAGCTGTAGTAGCCTGAAGTGCTGAAAACAGTGCATTGGCAGAGGTATCTGAACCCGTGAGGAATACACCCAACCAACCCAAGAAAGGCGAGAAGAACGTAAATGCCGAACCTGTATGTGCAAGGGCCAAAGCCAAGGTTGAAGACATACCCGAATAGTTTGCGATAAAAGCAAAAGACAACACCATACCAATTGAATAAATGGGAACTTTCAATTCATTCAGGGTTTCACCAAAAGTTACCACAGCATCTTTCGGTTTCATCTTCAAATAGGCAATGGTGATCAATGCTGCAATAAAGATCGCAGTTCCTGTCGCCGAGATCCAATCAAACTTGTAAATCGCGTCATAGTCTTTAATTTCAGCAACCACAGGCGGCATTTTTTGAATCATTTGATGCAAAAATGGTACTTTGATTGAAATCACGAGATCATGCAATGCACCGTCTTTGGCAAATAAATCCTTAAACGGTTTCACACTCCAGATCGTCACCATCACAGTTAAAATCGCGAATGGAGACCATGCTTTTGCAATTTGTCCTACAGTGTATTTTTGCTGTTTTTGTGCAGCCACATCTTCACTCATCGTTGCGTCTTGATCTGCAAAACGGAAAATGTGCTTCGGCTGCCAGTATTTAAACAAAATTGTTAAAGAAATCAGGGATGCAATTGCAGCCGTAATATCGGGTAATTCTGGACCAACAAAGTTAGAAGTTAAGTATTGCGCAATTGCAAAGCTACTTGCACCCACCACAACTGCTGGCCATGTTTCTTTAACCCCGCGCCAGCCGTCCATAATCGCCATAATCCAGAACAACACGATTGGTACCATAAATGGTAGCTGACGGCCCACCATTTGGCTGATTTCCATCGTATCGACACCAGAGACTTGTCCAGCAACAATAATTGGAATACCCATTGCACCAAAAGCCACAGGTGCTGTGTTTACGATTAGACACAGACCTGCTGCATATAACGGTTTAAAGCCTAAACCGACTAATAATGCTGCGGTAATCGCCACAGGAGCACCAAAGCCTGCCGCACCCTCTAAGAAGGTACCGAAAGCAAAACCTACCAACAGCATTTGTAAACGCTGATCTTCAGTAATTGAGAGAATAGAAGAACGAATGATGTCGAACTGGCCTGTCTTCACTGAAATTTTATACAGGAACACCGCACCAATAATGATCCATGCAATCGGCCATAAACCGTAGAGGAAACCATAAGCCATCGATGCGAATGCCATCAGCACAGGCATCTTATAGGCAAATAAAGAGACAAGAAGTGCAAGTACTACGGTGATCGTACCTGCCACACTGCCTTTTAAACGAAATACCGCGAGCGCCAAAAAGAAGAAGATAATCGGAATCAGTGCTATTAGACTTGAAATCCAAATATTCCCCATCGGGTCATACATTTGCTGCCATTGAAGCATTGTCATCTCCTTGAAATGCTTACTAAGATTTAATTTTGAGCATATTATTGGCACTTTTGCCAATATTGGACAGACCAATATAAGCAACCGTAAAGAGAAACAAACCAATAATGACTTATACTTGGCTTATTTTGATTTAAAATGAAGTAAAACTTCAATTAAAAGTTAATATTGGTATGACCAATATTGGATGCCTTTATAAACTAGATCATATTTCAATCAAATTAATATCATTGTTTTTAATGATATTTTTATTAAAATAATGCCAACTCTAGACTTTAGTCTAATAATATAAAAAATAATCACCCAACTTAAATCTAGCTTAATACTCAAAAAATGGAAAAATCACACAATATTGGTAATACCAATTTAAACCCGAACTAATTTCACCTCTTTTCTGATTAATTTACAGCTTAAACATTTTCTAAAAAGACAAAAATTGAGCACACAATATAGAAACCGATTTTATCCAGAAATTTTTCAACAGTATCGATATGCACATGAGCTTTAATATTTTTAAAGCCCTATGATTTTTTAGAAAAACCATTTGGAAAAGTGCTACAATCGCGGACATATGTATTCTTTCAGGCCACCCATTCTCGGTGCCTATATTTATATCGTTAGGATTAACAATGACTGATAATGCAACTATCTTGCAGAATGTCCCAGTTGGCAAAAAAGTTGGTATTGCCTTCTCTGGTGGTCTAGATACTTCAGCTGCACTTCTGTGGATGAAACAAAAAGGCGCAGAACCTTATGCTTATACAGCAAACTTAGGTCAGCCTGATGAAGACGACTACGATGCGATTCCCAAAAAAGCGGAAGCGTATGGCGCAGTAAAAGCTCGCTTAGTTGACTGCCGTTTACAGCTTGCACTTGAAGGTATTGCTGCGATTCAATGTGGTGCGTTCCACATTTCAACTGGTGGTGTACCTTATTTCAACACGACGCCATTGGGGCGTGCAGTAACAGGGACTATGCTTGTTACCGCAATGAAAGAAGATGATGTCAACATCTGGGGTGATGGTTCAACATATAAAGGAAACGATATTGAACGTTTCTACCGTTATGGTTTGTTGACCAACCCTGCACTTAAAATCTATAAGCCTTGGTTAGACCAAACGTTTATTGATGAATTAGGTGGCCGTGCTGAAATGTCGCAATTCTTGATCGACAACGGCTTTGACTACAAAATGTCAAAAGAAAAAGCGTATTCAACTGACTCAAACATGTTGGGTGCGACCCACGAAGCAAAAGATCTTGAATACCTCAATGCAGGGATCAAAATTGTTGACCCAATCATGGGCGTTGCATTCTGGAAAGACGACGTAGAAGTTAAAGCAGAGGAAGTATCGATTACTTTTGAAGAAGGCTTCCCTGTTGCTATCAATGGTCAACGTATCGAAGACCCTGTTGAGTTCATTCTTGAAGCTAACCGTATTGGTGGTCGTCATGGTCTAGGTATGTCTGACCAAATCGAAAACCGTATTATTGAAGCAAAATCTCGCGGTATTTATGAAGCACCAGGTATGGCACTTCTACATATTGCTTATGAGCGCTTGGTGACTGGTATTCATAACGAAGACACGATTGAACAGTACCGTATTAACGGTCTACGTTTAGGTCGTTTGCTTTACCAAGGTCGCTGGTTCGACTCTCAAGCATTAATGCTTCGTGAAACCGCACAACGTTGGGTTGCGAAAGCCATCACAGGTACTGTGACTTTAGAACTTCGTCGTGGTAATGACTACACCATCATGAACACAGAGTCTGAAAACCTCACTTATGAAGCTGAGCGTTTGACGATGGAGAAAGGTGATTCAATGTTTACGCCAATGGACCGTATTGGTCAGTTAACTATGCGTAACTTGGATATCACAGATACTCGTGCGAAACTTGGTATTTATACCAATACTGGTTTGCTAGCAGTCGGTACTGGTTCTGCTGTTCCTCAGTTAAAAGACAAAAACAAATAAGTTTATTGAATGTCAAAAAACCGCTCTTATGAGCGGTTTTTTTATTTCAGCGATTTATTCGATGCAAGTCGATGTGGTTAAAGGCTGATAATAAATCTGATTACGCCCCAATTGCTTGGCGCGGTATAAAGCCTGATCTGCGATACCCAACAACTCGACTTTGCTCAAATCCACCTCACCTTTAAAGACCGTAATCCCTAAGCTAATGGTGACAAATGCAGACACTTCGGACATTTCATGTGGAATTTCCAAACGTTCAATCGCTCGGTAAATATTTGAAGCAACCGCATAAGCGCCATGTGCATCAGTTTCTGGCAATAACACCACAAATTCTTCGCCGCCATAACGCGCCACAAAATCCATATGCCGAATCGCATTTTTAATAGATTTTGCAATCGATGAAATCACATCATCGCCCTTTTGGTGACCATAACAGTCGTTATATTTTTTGAAAAAATCAACATCGATAAACAAAATCGACAAGGGTGTTTCATCCTGACGTGATTGCTCATAATAGGTATCCATCATTTCGTCAAAATTACGCCGATTTGAGATCTTGGTCAGCTCATCATTCTGACTTAAATGCAGCAATTCTGAGGTATGTATTCGATGAATTTTTTCACTAATTTTAGCGCGACGAATATTTAAAAAAATGATGCGCTCGCGGGCGTAAATCATACGACTGATGATAAAACCCAGCAAACAGCTACCAAACATTACACGCCCCATCACGATCGCATCAAACTTGACCAGCGTTGAAATCAGGACTAAAAATGAAACCCCAGCGGCTGCCATACCAGTCATAAAAACATATCCTGGTTTTACCCCAGTCAGCAAATACCCCAAGACATAAATCATGCAAATGATCATCATCGCTTGATGACGCAAAGCTTCGGTATGCACCGACATGGTCAACCAAGTCGTCGAGACCACAGCCCAAAACACAGCAAACATGGCTGCATAAGCAAAAAAAGGCTTTAGCTTGGTAAAATGTGAAAAAACATAAAGGAACAAAAGACAAACCGCACCATTTAAAAGCCCCAGTAAGCAATGAATAAAATCTTGTTTAAAATGAGACTGTTCAATAATCCAGTAATCCCCCGGAATCGTCAAAATGGCAAAAATAAAATAAGCCAAAACACCAGACCAAAGAAAGTCATTAATATTGCGACGCGCGCGCTCTAAGTTTAATCGCCAAAACTCTTGTTCTAATTTCTGAGGAAAAACCTGACCAATACGACGGTTGTGTCGTGTAATCAGCTCTTCCATTTTTTCTTTATCGTACTGAAGTTTGGCGAGGTTGTATTTATATTCCATACCAGACCAGATTTAATTCTTGTAGTTGCCTAAAAATAACACAAAATTACAAAGATAAATCATAATAATCAGACAAGATGCCTTTATTTGTCATTACCATTTTTGGCGCATATGCATTATCATCTGTTTTATTTCTTTGACAGAAATCGCCTTGAATACGATTACGATTCTCCAGCCAGATGATTGGCACGCTCACCTTCGTGATGGTCTTGCATTACAACGTACGGTTCCCGATTTAGCCCAACAGTTTTCACGCGCTATTTGTATGCCAAATACCGTACCGCCAGTTAAAACGGTTGAGGAAGCGAATGCGTACCGTGAACGCATCATGGCGCATGTACCAGAAGGCAATGCCTTCGACCCACGCATGGTATTGTATTTTACTGACACAACTTCGCCTGAAGAAGTCAAGAAAATTAAAAATTCTGAGTTTGTAAATGCCATTAAACTCTACCCTGCTGGCGCGACCACCAACTCAGATAATGGTGTAAGCGACATTCGTAAAGTCTATGCCGTTATTGAGCAACTTGAAGAACATCAGGTTCCATTACTGCTGCATGGTGAAGTCACACACAATCATGTCGATATTTTCGATCGTGAAAAACGCTTCTTAGACGAAGTTCTTTCTCCGTTGCTAAAACAATTTCCAAAACTGAAATTGGTTTTAGAACACATTACGACCAGCGAAGCGGCCAACTTTGTTTTAGAGCAAGACCGCAATGTGGCTGCAACCATTACTCCACAGCATTTACTGTTTAACCGTAATGACATGTTGGTTGGTGGTATTAAACCGCATTTCTATTGTTTACCCATTTTAAAACGTCAAACGCATCAGCAAACTTTGCTCGAAGTTGCGACCAGTGCCAACCCTAAGTTTTTCTTAGGCACAGACAGTGCACCACACTCTAAAAATGCCAAAGAAAATGCATGTGGATGTGCAGGTTGCTACAGCGCACCAACGGCAATTGAACTTTATGCTCAAGCCTTCGATCAAGTGGGTAAACTTGAACGCCTTGAAGGTTTTGCCAGCCACTTTGGTGCAGATTTCTACGGTCTACCGCGCAATACTTCTACAATTACACTGGTAAAAGAAGACCAAGTCATCCCTGAGAGTTTAGACTATTTGGATGGTGAACAAATTATTCCGCTGTATGCGGGTAAAACCATTCAATGGAGAAAAGTGTGACAAATGAAACATTGCCAATAATTGGTCAGCGTTTCCGTGGTTTTCTACCTGTTGTTGTCGATGTCGAAACAGCAGGTTTTAATGCACAGACCGATGCCTTATTGGAAATTGCTGCAATTCCGATTATTTATAATGAAGAAGGTCAATTTGTACCGGGTCCTGCACATCATGCGCATATCAACCCATTCGAAGGTGCAAATCTAGACCGTCGCTCATTAGACTTTATTGGTATTGATCCCTTTAACCCGATGCGCATGGCTATGGCTGAAGACGAAAAAACAGCATTAAAACGTATTTTTAAAGCCGTCAATGAAGTCCGTCGCCAACAGAACTGTACACATGCGGTCTTGGTCGGTCATAACGCCCACTTTGATTTAGGCTTTGTACAAGCAGCTATTGCACGTACAGGGACTAAAAATCAAAACCCATTTCACAGTTTTTCTGTATTTGACACCGTCACCTTAAGTGCTGTGATGTTTGGTCAAACCGTTCTTGCGAAGTCATGTATTCAAGCAGGGATTGAGTTCGATGGTAGAGAGGCCCACTCGGCTTTATACGACACTCAAAAAACCGCTGAACTGTTCTGTTATATTTTGAACAAACTCGCGCCACACCTACTTGACACTCTGGTGGCGGATCAATAAGATACCGCCATCCTCGCAACGTCCCTATCGTCTAGAGGCCTAGGACATCGCCCTTTCACGGCGGTAACCGGGGTTCGAATCCCCGTAGGGACGCCATCTTATTCTATATCTAGAAAACACCACTTTTCATTTAATCGGTTCTGATTGACCACCGATGTTTCATTTCAATTTTAACCATGCGCTCGCTATGCGATGCTTCGTTTTTTTCAAGGTTGATTGTTGTGCTTAAAAAAATTTTAATCTTTTTATTGATTCTATCGCCTTCTATTTTTTACTTATGGTTTGTCCAACAAGGGACCAATAACATCAAACAAGCCCCTGTTGCAGAAGAAATACAATCAAGTACTGAGAACAACTCTTCTTATCCAACACCCGACCACTAAAAAATAGTCTTTAAGCATTTGTTTTTTAAATTAATAGCCAAAGTTCATCAGAAAATTTCAATTCACGTGATTTTTCATCTTATTAAAAACTAGAATATAACTTTAAGCCCATTGTTTGATTTTCTATGCAATCTGCAACGCCGCCTTCGCAGTCTTCAACTGATTCAACTGATTCAACGCAAAATACCTCATTAAAACGTGCCATGAGCACACGCCACCTGATCATGTTATCGCTTGGTGGTGCCATTGGTACAGGTCTGTTCATGGGCTCAGGCGAAGTGATCTCTCAGGCAGGCCCTCTTGGTGCTGTGCTGGCTTATATTATTGGCGGGTTGATCGCATATATGGTCATGCTTTGCCTCGGGGAGCTTGCAGTACATTTACCTGTTTCTGGTTCATTTAGTGCCTTTGCAACACGTTATATTGGCCCTGGCACAGGTTATATGGTGTCGTGGATGTATTGGCTCGGCTGGTCGGCAACACTCGGCACCGAATTTACAGCAGCAGCCATTTTGATACAGGAATGGTTCCCACAAACGTCGATCTGGTTATGGACGTTAATCTTTGCCAGTGGTGTACTGATTTCAAACCTCAGTTCAACCCGAGCTTTTGCAGAGTCTGAGTTTTGGCTGTCCATGATCAAAGTCGCAACTGTACTTATTTTCATTCTATTAGGCTTTGCCTGTATCTTCGGTATCATCCCTTTTCAGGGGTATGAGTCTGCACCCTTATTCAACAACTTAACCGCACAAGGCTGGCTACCAAATGGCCTTATTCCTTTGTTTACCACCTTATTAATTGTGAATTTCGCTTTTAATGGCACAGAAATGATTGGCATTGCCGCAGGTGAAACTGAAAACCCAGAAAAAAATGTACCCAAAGCTATTCATGCCGCGGTTTGGCGCCTGATTATTTTCTTTGTTGGCACTATCATTGTCATTAGTTCCCTGCTCAGCTATAGCAACACGGGTTTGCAAGTGGGCGGGCATGGTGGCTTAAGCAGCAGTCCGTTTGTGACTGTATTCACTCAAATGGGTATTCCCTATGCTGAAGATTTTATCCGTTTTGTGATTATCACGGCATTATTATCAACCGCGAACTCAGGCCTATATGCTGCATCACGCATGATGTGGGCCCTGTCCTCACAAAACCAACTCCCCAAGCTTTTTGCCAAAGTAAGTAAATCTGGGGTGCCTTATATTGCCATTTGGGTCACCATGATTGGTGGCTTGCCGGGTTTGCTCTCTGAGCAGTTTGGTGCAGATGTCATTTTTAAGAACTTAATGGGTGTCGCAGCATTTACCATGGTGATTGTCTGGATGATTATTTGCTGGAGTCAATTTAACTTCCGCCGCCAATGGTTAAAGCAAGGGCGGGCTTTATCGGAGCTGAAATTCCGTACCCCTTGGTATCCGTTCGTTCCGATCCTAGGCTTTATCTGCTGTACAGCAACAGGCTTAAGTATGGCGGCTGACCCTGAAATGCTTTCAGGTTTTATTGGCTGCTTGCTCTTTATGGCGGCTTGCTATGCCAGTTACTATTGGCTCTATCATAATAAAAACTAAGTACCTTCAGCAAAGTGAGCTCAAACTTATTTTTTGGGCTCACTTTTGCAACAATAAAAAATTTATTCAATTTAATTACTTGTTTTGCCTAATGTTTGAACTTTCAACCATCACAGAGCAAAAACCCTTTTGACAAATAGGCCTTTAATCCTTAATATACGCATCACCTCGCAACGTCCCTATCGTCTAGAGGCCTAGGACATCGCCCTTTCACGGCGGTAACCGGGGTTCGAATCCCCGTAGGGACGCCATCTCTTGATCTTATCCGATCAACACTTATTCATAATTACTATTATTTCATTGCAGATTTGCAGTTTTTCACTACAATAGCCCGCTTCATTCCTGAACTTATTAACGCTTATGCACTCATCTCCGAATGATGCTTCGCATCAGGGCAATTCTGCGCCTTTAAAACGCGCTATGAGTACTCGACATCTGGTTATGATTTCGCTTGGTGGCGCAATCGGGACTGGCCTATTTTTAGGATCGGGTGAAGTCATTGCACAAACGGGGCCTGTAGGTGCCATTATTTCTTATTTCCTCGGCGGGATCATTGCATATATGGTCATGCTGTGTTTAGGGGAACTTGCTGTTCATATGCCTGAGTCTGGTTCATTTGGTGCTTATGCCAAACGCTACATCGGACCAGGCTCAGGTTATACCATCACATGGCTGTACTGGCTAACGTGGTCCGTCACTCTAGGAACCGAGTTTACAGCTGCTGCACTTCTCATGCAGGAGTGGTTTCCAGATAGTTCAATGTGGATGTGGACTCTAATTTTTGGTGCATTTGTATTTAGTTTAAATATGATCTCGACCAAATGGTTCGCTGAATCTGAGTTTTGGTTAGCTTTAGTCAAAGTTATCACCGTTGTTATTTTTATTCTATTGGGTCTACTCGCTATTTTTGGCGTGATTGGCTACAGAGGCTATGAAGCTGCGCCTTTATTTAGCAACTTAACGGCTCAGGGTTGGTTCCCAGAAGGCTTGTTCCCTATCTTTACCACCATGTTGATCGTGAACTTTGCATTTTCTGGTACAGAGCTGATTGGTGTTGCTGCGGGTGAAACCAAAGATCCTGCTAAGAATGTACCCAAAGCCATCAATACTGCGATTTTCCGCTTATTGATTTTCTTTGTGGGTACCATCTTGGTCGTGACTTCACTCCTCCCGCATCAAGAAGCAGGTTTAGCAGCTGAAGGCGTGAGTAGCAGTCCATTTGTAACCGTATTCCAGCACATTGGCATTCCTTATGCTGAAGATATCATTCGTTTTGTGATTATCACTGCGTTGCTATCTGCTGCGAACTCAGGACTATTTGCCGCTTCGCGTATGATGTGGTCGTTGTCTTACCAAAAACAGTTGCCAGCAGTCTTCTCAAAAATCAATGCACGTGGTGTCCCTTACGTGGCAGTCATCGTGACCATGATTGGGGGTATGCCGGGTTTACTGTCTGAACAGTTTGCACCTGAAGCCATTTTTACAAACCTTTTAGGTATTGCAGCGTTTACCATGGTCGTCGTTTGGATGAGTATTTGCTTAAGCCAATTTAACTTCCGTCGCCAATGGTATAAACAAGGACGTAAAAAAGAAGAATTAGGTTTTGCAGCGCCACTGTTTCCTATTGTGCCAATCCTTGGCTTTATCTTCTGCTTTATCACCTGCGTCAGCATGGTGTTTGATCCAAGTATGCGTATTAGCTTCTTTGGTTGTTTATTGTTTATTGCAGTATGTTATGCAAGTTATTACACCTTTTATCACAAGAAAACTTAATCCGTATTGTTAAAAAGAGCGACTTCGGTCGCTCTTTTTTTTATACTGTTTTGATCAAGTACATCATCGGTGCATACACGATGAATATTGTATGGATTCATGGGATGAATCAGCAGCACAAGACTGCACGTACTCTGCTTCAACATTGGCTTGTGATCTTACAACAGGTACTGAGCGAACTTGGCCGCGCAGATGACCTTCCCTATCTTCAGCGGCACAGTCGGCTGGCCTTTTATGGAGATCTTCTAACACGTCAGCATTTAGAAAACACCCTCAACGCCAGCACCCTTATGCCACAACATTGGTCTCCTTTTTCCTTTTTGCATCCTATTCACCTGACGCACACCGCTGCACCCAATATCGAACATCAAGCTGAAATTTCTAAAAACCCTCAGCTCACCATTTCAGATGAACTCTCATTCAATAATAAAATTAAATACATCAGCCTCCTCGGCAAAGATCTGGCCTTACGTGACTTAGCCAGTTTAATCAACCACTTCCCAGAGCTGCATAGTAGCTTTATTCATCGTTTTTTGATGGAAGCGTATCTATATTTATCCAATCCACACTTCATCCACACCGTGCATACGCGTCTGCATGAGCACTTACACGGTACAAAACCCAATATTGTGATTGCCCACTCTCTAGGCAGCGTGATTGCCTATAATTATTTAATTCAACACCCTGAACTTAAGATTCAAACACTGATTACCCTCGGTTCACCACTTGCCTTTCGCGTTATCCAGTGCCATTTACAGCAACCTATTCAACGGCCTGCAGCTTTATATGGCAATTGGATCAATTTTTATTCAGATGCTGATTTTCTGAGTGCTTTCCCACTGAATCAAAAACCATTTGCTTTTACTCCTGCCATTATCAACAAGCAAATCACCACCGATCTTGCTCATCCTCATCTGATCGAAGGCTATTTACACCATCCCGAGTTCATCAACAACTTACTAAGTTTGCTTAAAAAATCGGCTTAAATCATATGATTTTTAATCATTTTATCTAGATTGTTTTAAATTTATGCACTCAACACTTAAAACTGGAATTATTTAGAGAAAAGCGTTTGACACCCCTCTATTTTCGCCCTAATATACGCCCACCTCTGAAACGTCCCTATCGTCTAGAGGCCTAGGACATCGCCCTTTCACGGCGGTAACCGGGGTTCGAATCCCCGTAGGGACGCCAATTTCAGAAGTAAAGTTTTATTAAGTCCCTATCGTCTAGAGGCCTAGGACATCGCCCTTTCACGGCGGTAACCGGGGTTCGAATCCCCGTAGGGACGCCATTACTTAAGATCAAAAGTAATCGGTTTTAAAACATCACTTCTGTACTGTCCCTATCGTCTAGAGGCCTAGGACATCGCCCTTTCACGGCGGTAACCGGGGTTCGAATCCCCGTAGGGACGCCATATTCGAGATTGATTTTTTATAGAGTCATCTCATAAAAAAGCCCAAGCATTATGACTTGGGCTTTTTTATTCCCTGTTCATTTACGATCAACTTCAACCAAAGCGGTCGAGGAAAAAATAGTCTGTGGTGCAATCACAGTTTCATTCAAGGGAATGTTTTGCCCATATCTCTGTTGCATGAGTTGCTTGACTTCAGACGAACTTAAATCAAATTGCTTCAGTTTGGATAACGGAGCCAACTCAATACCTAAAGCATCATGATAGGCCTTCCAGACTATTTCTGAGCAATATAAAGCACGATTGTCCCACTCAAAATAAAGATCATAAGGCTGGCCTAAGTATTGTTCTGCGTTCTTGATTAGCGTCTGCTTTTGCTGAACAGTCAAATTCGTTTTAAGGCGCTTCACCACATAATGCCGCTCAACCCCGCGATCAATCCACTGCTGAAGTGCCGTATATTTCACAGGCTGAACTGCCTCTAAAACCCATGCTTTTCCATTTTTATGAACAATTAAACCCATATGGCTATAACGAGACTTGGTCGCTTTTTGTATCCCTAAACTTTGTTGAGACTTCGAGACGTGAAAAATAATATCACCTGTTTGATAGGACATATTCGCCCATAGCTGTTGAGGACTTACCAACAGTGAAACAGCACTTAAAATCACAACATTTCTATTTTTCATCCTAGATTTCCTTTATTCTTCTTTTTATAGATACGATCAATCACTTAAAACTAAAAATATTTATGATCTTACATCATCTTCAAAACTCACGTTCACAGCGTATTCTTTGGCTACTTGAGGAACTTGAGCTGTCTTATGAACTCAAGCCGTATGATGCAACTCAAGCTAGACAAATGAATCTGAAATTTCCAACGCTCGACATTTCACATGATACTCAGACGATACGACTTACGGAAAGCAGCGCAATCGTAGAATATTTATGCCAACTACAGCAGAAGTTAATTATTCCCCATGACCATACACAGTATTGGAACTTCTGTTTTTATAGCCATTATAGCGATGCCAGTCTCATGCCCAATTTGGCATTGAAACAAGTTTTCCAACACATTAAGCAACAAACACCTTTGGTTGTACGCTTTGTGAGTTTGGCCTTTCAAAGCGCCTTCAATCACGCTTATTTAAACCCTGAGCTACATCGACAACTGAAAGAAATTGATATTCACTTAAGCACGCATTCATACTTTGCAGGCGATGTGTTTAGTTATGCAGATATCTTGATGTGGTTTCCACTCTATGCGGCCAGTTATGCCACACCACAGTTTGCTCAGTATAACGCCATTCAATACTATTTCACCCAAATACAAAGCAGACCTGCCTTCAATGCTGCAATGGCACGTGGGCAATGGTCTGCTTCCTATTTTGAACACTATTGGTCTATCACGCAGTAATGCTATGCTTAAGCTGACTTTCTAGAGTTGACTTGCCCTTTAATCACCGCCTTTACATTGCCTTTTAAATAATTAAAAAACACTTTGAGCGGTGACAGTTTCGGATTTGGTTGTTTACCTTCTGCGATATCCTTAAATTGTGCGGCATACCAGATCACTTCCATAATCGCCATTTTATCGATCATTGAAATGCCTGTTTTAATCTTATCGACTGCATAACGCACATCGTTTCCTGCAATTAAACGATCTGTAATATCTGGTTCTACCGCAAATGGACGTGCCATCCCAATAAAATCACATGCGCCACTTTCTAAGGCTGCGTTCATCCCCGCAGCAGTACGAAAACCGCCTGTCACCATCAACTTACACTGGACTTGTTCACGAATTTTTTCAGCAAACTCCAAAAAGTAAGCCTCACGAGCAATGGTCGATGCCTTACGTTTTTCTTGCTTCACCCCAGCCATCGCAGGTGCTTCATAGCTGCCGCCTGAAATCTCAATCAAATCAATCCCAGCAGCATCAATGGCTTTAAATGTAGCGATTACATCCTCTTCAGTAATCCCGCCACGCTGGAAGTCTGCCGAGTTGAGTTTGACCGAAATAATAAACTGCTCTGACGTTGCCGCACGTACCGCTTTATAAATTTCCAATAAAAAACGCATGCGGTTTTCAGCAGAGCCACCCCATTGATCTTGGCGTTTATTGGTCAAAGGTGATAAAAACTGACTGATGAGATAGCCATGCGCACCATGTAATTGCACGCCTTCAAAGCCCGCTTTTTCACAGATGGCGGCTGAAGTTGCAAAACGTTGGATAATATCTAGGATTTCATCTTCACGAAGCGCTCGCGGCGTTCCAAAGCTCATTGCTAAAGCGGGACTAAACGGTACTGCTGAAGGTGCAACCGTTTCCTTATTTAAACCCTTAGGACACTGACGCCCTGGATGTGACAACTGTACCAACTGCACCATGCCATGTTTTTTACCAATCGCAGCCCATTGTTTTAGTGGTTCTAAGTCACGTTCGGTTTCAATCACCACCACGCCTGGTTCATTTTTAGCTCGGAAGTCCACCATCACATTGCCTGTAATGGCACAGCCTAGGCCTCCTTTTGCCCAAGCCTCATACAAGCCTAAGTGCAAATGATTCGGCTGGCCTGCATGATTGGCGAGTGCTTCACTCATCGCCCCTTTAATCATCTTATTTTTAAAATGGACCTGCCCAATGTCGATTGCGCTTGCAAGCTGGTTCATGAAAATTCATCCTTTAATATTTTTTAGTGTTTTTACTCTATGTGTTTTTTGGCCACAGTCAAGAAAATTTGACAATTCATTTTGTCAAAATTTCCAGCCTTTTATTTAGAAAACTGATTTTACTGATACTGACTGGCTTGAATCAGTTGACGTGTGTAGTCAGACTGCGGTTGCTCAAAAAGCTGTTCAGTGGCTTGTAATTCCACTACTTTGGCATGTCGCAAGACCAAAATCTGTTGGCAGAGTGCCCGCACCACTTGTAAGTCATGACTAATAAACAAATAACTCATGCCCTGCTCGTGTTGTAGACGTCGTAATAACGCCACAATTGAACGCTGCGTACTTCGGTCTAAGGCCGAAGTTGGTTCATCTAAAATCAACAGTTTAGGTTGAAGCACCAAGGCTCTCGCCAAAGCCACACGCTGCCTCTGCCCACCAGATAGCTCATGTGGATAATAGTTTTTAAATGTGACAGGTAACTCCACCTGAGTTAAGACATTCTCAACACGCTGTGTCCTCTCAAATGAAGATAAAGGCTTTAAAGTCAAACCTTCTGCAATAATTTGCTCAACACTCATCCGTGGGTTCAAACTTGCGAACGGGTCTTGAAAGACAATTTGAAAATCACCGCGAAGCGGACGTAATGCCTTTTGCGAGAGTTGGTTTAAATCATGTTCTCCAAACTGGATCTTTCCTCGACTTTCAATCAGCCTTGCTACGGCCAGTGCCAAAGAACTTTTGCCTGCACCACTTTCCCCCACCACTCCCAAAGAATGCCCTTGAGCCAAGCTCAAGTCCAAAGCTTCAACCGCAGCAAGATACTGTGTCGTGCGATTAAACCAGCCTTTTTTAATCGGAAATTTAACCTCAAGTTGTTTTAAGCGGAGCAAAGGTGCTGCATCTTGTACATTAATGGCTTGACCAAAAGAATGATTGAGTAAGTTTTGAGTATAAGTAGACTGCGACTGCTCAAAAATCTGCGCAACCGCCCCTTGCTCTACGACCTTACCTTGATGGATGACCACGGCATCATCAGCATAGTGTTTCACCAAGTTGAGGTCATGGCTAATCAAAATCATGGCCATGTTATGGCGCTGTTGTAAAGACTTCAGCAAGTCTAAAATTTGAACTTGCAGCATGACATCTAGTGCCGTGGTGGGCTCATCAGCAATCAAAATATCAGGCTCTTGCACCAGTGCCATAGCAATCATGACCCGCTGGCGTTGGCCACCAGACAGCTCATAAGGAAAACGCTGCAACATACTTTCAGGATTTGGAATGCCCACATCCTCTAGCAAGGCAATCACTCGTTGCCGCGCTTGCTTTTTAGACCAGCCCTGTAACCATAAAGTCTCGGCAATGATTTTTTCTACTCGATGCAAAGAATTCAAGGCAGTCATCGGCTCTTGAAAAACCATTGCAATTTTTTGCCCACGAATCTGCCTAAATTGATCATCGCTCAGCTCGAGTAGCTCTTTTCCGTCTAACAGTAATGACCCGTACACTTGCAATGCTTTCGGCAATAACCCCATCAAGGCTAAAGCACTGATCGATTTTCCTGAACCGCTCTCTCCAACCAGTGCTAAAGTCTGCCCAGCATGTAGTTCAAAACTGAGCTGATCGACCAATACCCGTTCTGAACTGTGAATGCTCAGTGCATTCACTTTAAGTATGGAGGCTGGACTATTAGCGTCTAGGGTCAAATGCATCGCGCAAAGCCTCCCCGATATACATCAACAACGCAAGCACAATGGCCAAGCTGAAAAAGCCAGACAGTGCCAACCATGGTGCATTTAAATTATTCTTGCCTTGTAACAAAAGCTCGCCCAATGATGCCGCATCAGGCGGTAGGCCATAACCCAAGAAATCCAATGCGGTTAACGCAGTAATATTGGCAGTTAAAATAAAAGGCAGTTGTGACAGGCTAGAGCTGATTGCATTGGGTAAAATATGCCGAAAGATAATAGCTCGGTTGGTGACACCTAAACTTCGCGCGGCACGGACATAGTCTAGCTGACGGGCCCTTAAAAACTCAGCACGTACCAGTGGAACTAAAATTGTCCAACTGAATAACAGCATGATTAAAAACAGCCAGTAAATATTTGGGCTAAACATACTGACTAAAATCATCACCATGAAAAGCATGGGTAACCCGCCCCACACTTCTAAAATACGCTGCCCGATTAAATCGATCCAACCACCGTAATAACCTTGTATTGCTCCAATCACTATGCCCAGTACAGCTGAACTGAAAGTCAAAATAAAACCGAACAGCAATGAGACACGTAAACCATACAACACGCGCGCTAAGACATCACGACCTTGGTCATCTGTCCCGAGCCAATTTTGCATCGTAGGTGGTGAGGGTACTGGAACCGCCAAATCTACATTGGGAGTTTGATATGAATATTGAATTAACGGCCAAACAGCCCAACCTTTTGCTTGAATCAGCTGCTGTACCACTGGATCTTTATATTCAGTTTCAGTTTCGAAAACACCGCCAAAAGTCGTTTCTGGATAGTGTTTCAATACAGGGAAATACAAAGCATTATCATACTTAAGCAACAGCGGCTTATCATTCGCGATCAATTCTGCAGCTAAAGACAGTACAAAAACACAAAGAAATAAAATACAACAACTGAGACCAAGCTTATTTTGCTTAAATCGCTTGAAACCTGCCTGTAAAATAGGTGACATCAGCCTCTCCCTTGCGAATCAAAATGAATTCGCGGATCAATCAGCTGATACAACACATCGCCAATCAGACGTAGCAGCAAGCCCAACAAAGTAAAAATAAACAATGTGCCAAAAATCACAGGATAGTCACGCTGCACAATGGCTTCAAATCCTAATAAACCTAAACCATCCAGATTAAATATGATCTCAATAAATAAATTGCCCACAAAGAAGTAAGCGATTAAAGCTTCAGGCAACCCAGCCACCACAATCAGTATCGCATTGCGAAACACATGACCATACAACACTTGAGACTCGGTCAGGCCTTTGGAACGTGCCGTCAGCACATAAGGCTTGCCTAGCTCTTCCATAAACGAGTACTTAGTGAGATAAGTCACCGTGGCAAAGCCACCAATCACCATCGCTAAAAGCGGTAAAGCCATATGCCAAAAATAATCTTTAATTTTGCCCCATAGTGACAAGTCTGCAAAATTTTCCGAGACCAAACCTTGCAAGGGGAACCATTGGAAATAAGAACCGCCTGCAAAAAAGACAATCAGGAGAATTGCAAAAATAAACGCAGGAACTGCATAAGCCACTGCCAACAGGAGCGATGTAGACTGATCAAACACCGTGCCGTGCAATCGTGCTTTTTTAATGCCCAAAGGAATGGAAATCAGATAAATCAGTAAAGCACTCCACAGCCCCAAGGACACGGATACAGGTAATTTATCCTTAATCAATGCTGTAACAGGTTGGTCTTTAAAAAAGCTTGTACCGAAGTCCAGTTGCGCATAATTTTTTACCATTTCAAAAAAGCGTATATGCATAGGCTGATCAAAACCATAATGTGCTTTGATCTTTGCGAGCATTTCATCACTGAGTCCTTGCGCGCCTTGATAGACATTTGAGCCTCCACCTGCACCGCCCAAATTACCCAAAGTTTGCATAGCTTCCGCTTGTTGAATGGCTTGCTCAACAGGCCCACCAGGTGCAATTTGGATCACAGCAAAATTGATCAGCAAAATCAGAAATAAGGTCGGAACGATCAGCAACAGCCTTTTGAATATATACATACGCATCTCCCCCCCTATACCAGCTTATGGCTTGGCTGCCTGACCTAAATACTGACTCACCTTTTTTGCCTGTTTGGCATCACTCCACCAATAATCCAAACCGACATGCAACTGTGGACTCCGTGCCGGTTTTTGATACATGTTCCAATAGGCATACCATTGATCCGCTTTACCATAGGTCGGAATTTGATAATAACCCGCACGCAGTAATCGATCTAAAATACGCGTTTGCACGACCACTTGCTTACGATCAGGCACTTGAATCAACTGTTGAATCATCTGATCAATCACCGGATTTTGAATACCCGAATAATTATAATTTCCCACCTGATGGGCTGAAGCACTGCCCCACAGTTGCACCTGTTCTTTGCCCGGTGTCAAAGACTGTGGCATCGTTTGTAGGGTCATATCAAAATCTTGAGTCCGCATACGCTCATAGTACTGCGGTGTATCAACCTGTCGAATGTTCAGCTGTATTCCTAGGCGCTTTAGATGGCGAACAAAAGGCGTAATTTCACGTACAGCATCACTCGGCTGAATCAGAAACTCAAACTGAATCGGCTTATTTTTCCGATCTAACAGTTGACCTTTTGCATTATATGTATAGCCATTTTTTAATAAAATCTGTCGTGCGATGAGTAAATTATTTCGATTATAGCCCGATCCTTCTGAAGCTGAATAACGCCAGTTCTTTAAAACACCATCTCGCTGTACGGGATGCAATTTCGCCAAATAAGGCTTCAATATTTTGATTTCAGCAGCCGAAGGCAGACCCTTCGCCTCTAGTTCACTGTTAGAAAAATAGCTTTGCAGACGTTGATATTGCCCATAGAACATTGCTTTATTTTGCCATTCGAAATCGTAGGCATAGGTTAAAGCTTGGCGAAAATAAATATCTTGAAAAGGCTGACGACGGGTATTAAACACAAAACTTTGCGTTGGAATCGGATTGAAATGCTTAAAGCGATATTTTTTAACGAGACCTTGTTTCGCTGCGGGAAAGTTATAGGCAGTCACCCATTGTCGTGCGGACTCTTCCTCATGCAAGGTATATAAACCCGCCTTAAACGCAGTAAAAGCAATATCTTTGCTGCGATAGTACACATAACCCACGCGGTTAAAATTATAACGCCCTTGGTTGACCTTTAAATCTCTGGCCCAATAGTTTGGATTACGCTTATAAATAACCCGCTGCCCTGCATTGATTTTCTCTAAGAGATAAGGGCCTGATCCTAAAATCGGTTTGATCGAAGTTTTACTAAAATCTTTGCCTTGCCAGTCTTTTTTGGAATAAATTGGCATTCTGGCTACAATCAAAGGCATTTCCACATTATTTCGGGTTTTAAAATGCATTTTGACGCTGTATTTGGACAACACTTCGGTCTTGGCTAAATCCGACAAATACATCTGTAAGCCGAAATTGGACTTGGTTTGAAATATATCAAAACTGAACTTTACATCGGCTGCGGTAACAAGACTGCCATCACTAAACCGTGCGTTGGGATTTAAATGAAAAATGATAGCGTTAAAATTTTTCGGGTCATAGCTGACCTTTTCTGCCAGCAATGGATACATTACCGCAGGCTCATCCAAAGAACTACTCATGAGTGAGTCAAATAAATAATTGGTTCCCTCAACCGCAGTACCGCGACCATTCATGCTGTTTAAGTTATCAAAACTCCCAATGACTGCACGTGTTAATTCGCCACCCTTTGGCGCCTGCACATTGGCATAAGGCAAATGATCCAACTGGCTGTATTTTGGCGTAGCATAAGGTGCAATAAAAGGCATGGTCTGCAGTGCAGACCATGCCTTTAAAGGAATCGTTACAAGGCTGAACAGCAAGAGTGTTATTCTAACCTTCATCGGGGATTTCTCTGAAATTGCATTTCAACTCAATACTAGTTCGGCACCTTAATTACATCGCCAATGCGCAACTGCGTATTCGGTTTAATGTCATTGAGCTCAGCCAATTGCGAAGTGTCCATACCATAACGACTTGCCAGTCCAATTAAGGTATCACCACGTTTCACCGTGTACTGTGAAATCAGTTTTGGAATTTGAATGGTCTGCCCAACTTGTAAGCCCGCACGCGGACTCAGATTATTTAAACTAGCAAGCTCTGACACAGACATCCCAGCACGGTTTGCAATTGAGTTTAACGACTCACCTGACTTCACTTTATAAGCTTCAGTTGCACGGCTAGAAGTTGCTTGTGGCTTTGCTGCCACTGTTTCTGTTTTGATTGGAGCTGAATCAACATCACCTTCAATTTTTAAACGCTGACCAACACGAACATTCGCTGTACGGCTCAAGTTGTTCAATTCAGCCAAATAGTTCAGTTGCAAGTGATATTTACGCGCAATGCTATTTAGGGTTTCACCCGATTTCACCACGTGAATATCGGTTGAGTTATTACTTACAGTGGTTTGTTTTTCGACTGTTTTAGGAGTTTCAATAGTAGTCACTTCACCCGTTAATTTGAGCTTTTGACCTGCACGTAAGCCCGCTGTACGACTCATATTGTTGAGGTCAGCAATATAATCCATACCCAAATTATATTTCGAAGCAATCGCAGTTAATGAGTCCCCCGACTGAACGGTATAAGTATCTGGCACGGTTGAACCCGCAGGGATCTTAATACTTTGACCCACTTGCAAGCCGCTATTGGTTGACAGATTATTGAGATCAGCCAACTCCGACAAGCTCATCTTCGACTGTGATGCAATGCTATACAATGTGTCACCACGTTGTACTTTATAACTTTCAACTTTGAACTGTGGCTCAGCTTTGACTGGAGATGCTTTGGCACTACTTGTCGTTAAGCTTTTGACCTCATTGAGTGGCACATTAATTTTTTGTCCCACCAACAGGTTGCTGCCCGCATTTAAACCCAGTGTTAAATCTGCCAATTCTTGATTTGACAGCGCATAACGGTCTGCAATCAGTTTCAGATATTCGCCACGTTTCACCGTATACGACTGAGTTGCTACTTTAGTTTGGCTCGTAGCTTTCTCATCGTTAGTTTTTGCTCGCGATTGTGCTGTTTCTTTTAAAAAAAGCTTTTGCCCCACACGTACACCACTCGTCACGCTTAAACCGTTATAGTCAGCCAACTGTTTTAAGCTTAAACCAAACTCATCCGCGATACCGGTTAAGGTATCATTGGCACGAACGGTATAACTCTCGGGTTTAGTCTCAGCTTTCACAGTAGAACGCACTTCAACTTTTTCAGCTTGTGGTTTTGCATCATATAAATAAATTGATGTACCTACATAAAGTGTGGCATTGGCATCCATTTGGTTCCACTTCGCCACATCACGCCAGTTCACCCCATTTTTGGCAGCAATCAGCGCCAAAGTATCACCCGGTTGTACGGTATAAGTTGAACGTTTACCTTTTGGCGGCACAATCACAATTTCAGAGTCAGTCTTAACAAAGTTTTTGCCTTGATTCCGCTTCACTTCATCTGAATCTAAGCGGGTATTGTCAGCCACAGACTTTGGATAAGCAAAACCTTTGGTTAACTCTTTGCCTTGCAGTTCAGCCACTGACTGACTGGTTTGAATTGCAGTCAGCTTAATTTTACCATCCAGAGGATCTACAATTTCTGTGCCTTGAGGGGCCAAAGCTTGAATTTCAGCTACCACTTCAGCTTGTTCTGCTTTCGTCGCAACTGGTTTCAGAACTTCATCGACAGTTTTGCTTTGACCTTCGGCTTGAATTGCCGCGGTTAACTGCTCACGCTCTGCTGCTGAAATTGGTGGCTCAACGGAAACTGGTTTCACTGGGGTCGCTGGCGTAACCGCAACTGGAATACGCGGCGCACTTGGAATATCGCTATTAGCAGCAAAAGCAGCCAGTGCATTAGACCCTTTAGGCGTTGAACCACGAGGCGGCGTCGCAAGAGCAGTACTGCTCGACGACGTTACTGTAGACGAAGTGACAGGCTTTCCTGTTGTGTTTTTTGTTGTTGTCGTCGCTAAAACAGGTGGTGTAGTTTTCGACGGTGTGATCGCTTTGGTGTTTAAGGTCGGCGGTTCAATTTTGCTTGGTTGAATCGTTTGGTTATTTTCAGGCAGTTTGGTATTTGCAGATGCCCACAAGCCGCCTGAACCACCCTGTAATTTTTTCAAACGTACATCCACTGAAGGACTTAAGTCTGCAGGAATTAAAATCCGCATTGGACTTGCACCATCAATCCATTCACCACGGTGTCCCGGATTTAACTGATACAGCTCGGCACGACTTAAACCAGTAATCGATGCAACTTCATTTAGACTCACCGCGCCCACAGTAACTTCTCTAAAGTGCGGACGGTTCGCAATCGGTGGTAAATTGATGTTATAGGCATTTGGATTTTTAATGATCTGCGCAACCGCCAAGAAACGTGGCACATAGTTCATGGTTTCTGCTGGCAGTTTTAATGACCAATAGTCCGTCGGCAAACCTGCGGCTTTATTACGGTTAATTGCTTGTTGAATACGACCTGGACCTGCATTATAAGCCGCTAGCGCAAGTTCCCACGAACCAAACTGGTTATATAAACTACCCAAGAACTCATACGCAGCACGCGTTGACTCCACCACATCACGGCGTCCGTCATATTGGCTACTTTGTTTTAAGCCATAAATACGTCCAGTACTTGGAATAAACTGCCATAAGCCTGCAGCCGCAGCACTACTGGTTGCAGCAGGGTCATACGAACTTTCAATCACAGGCAGTAGAGCCAGCTCTGTTGGTAAACCGCGACGCTCCGCTTCTTTAACGGTGTGATACAAATAACGTGAAGCACGTGCACTTAAACGATCCAAATACGGTTGGCGTGAAATGAACCACCCGCGCTGTGCATCAATACGTGGATTCCAATGATCGCTGTTCATTTTAAAGCCCACGGTCATACGCTTCCAAACGTCACCGTGCTTTAACACCAACAGTCGATCCCCTTCCACCGCACGCATGTCTGTTGCAGAAAGTAAATCTTCTAAAGAATCTAGGCTATTTGCGTCTAAGTAGTTCGATCCGACTTGTTTGGATTTAGATGTTTGCGTTGCACTTTGCGTCGAGGAACAACCAGCCAGTCCAAGTGTCGCAAGTGCTGAACCGAGTACTGTAATTTTAAATAATGTCGGTAACATCGGTTGGCCAAAAATGGCAGCTGACTTATACATAAGAAAATCCAAACAACTCGTATAAAATTTATTTTTTAGATCTGCCATTGTAGTAAAGCACGCCGCAGACACAAGGCGTTAATTTAACTTGAAATCAGTATAAATGTTACAAGAAATTAAAAAAGCTGCATCTTATACACTTCTCTAGTGCATTTGCGTTATACAATGGTGCCCGCTTAGTTTTAATTTTCAGTTTACGGAAGTTGTGTATGTCACAAACAATTACCCTGTATGTCGATGGTGCTTGTCGTGGAAACCCTGGTCTTGGGGGATGGGGCGCGTACATTATTACAGAAACTGAAGAACATAAACTGTGTGGCGGTGAAGACAACACCACCAATAACCGTATGGAACTCACCGCGGCCATTGAAGGCATTCTTTTTTGCCCAACCGATGCGAAGTTGGTCGTCTGGACAGATTCAACCTATGTCAAACGTGGCATTACCGAGTGGATTACGGGTTGGAAAAAGAAAAATTGGAAAGACGTTAAAAACCCAGATTTATGGAAAAAACTCGATGCAGCCTGCCAAGGCCGTGATATCGACTGGCACTGGGTCAAAGGCCATGCAGGTCACGAAGGTAATGAAATGGCAGATCAATTGGCAAACCTCGGTGCCGATCAAACACAGGCTCAACTTCGTCAGTCTAAAACAACGACAACAGAACCATCCATAGATAAAAAAAAAGTTGAACCAGACTGGTTGTTAAACGACCCTTTTGGTTTGGGTTTCGATGACGAAGAAGTTGATAACAGCGAAGATTTAGCCGAAAGTGAAATACACGTTGCAGAACAAGAGCCAAGTTTAATGGCTGAACCAGAACTTGGCACAACGGTTGCTTCTACTGAACAAACGCCTGAAGTTGCGGCAAGTGCCGATTTAACACAACTCAAACAACATCCGCAAATTGTGATTACTCCACGTAAGGTTGAGGTCTTTGGACCTCGACAGCTCATCCTCGATACAGAGACCACGGGTTTCTATTATCAAGATGGCGATCGCATTATTGAAGTTGGTGCGATTGAAATGGTGAACAGGAAGCTCACAGGCAGCTCTATTCATATCTACATCAACCCGAAAAAACCTGTGGGCGACTCTGAAAATGTCCACGGTATCTCTGATGACTTTTTAAAAGATAAACCGCTATATCAAGAGATTGCTGACACATTATTTGCCTATCTCAAAGGTGCGGAAATCATTGCGCATAATGCAAGCTTCGATATGAACTTCTTAGACATGGAGTTCAAGCGTGCAGGATTTGTTGCGCTTTCTGAAGTTTGTGCGGTGACAGATACCCTCGCGATGGCAAAATCTAAGCATCCGGGACAAAAAAACTCACTTGATGCCTTAGTTCGCCGTTACGAAATTCCACAGCGTGACCGTACCTTCCACGGGGCCTTACTGGATGCTGAAATTCTAGCCGACGTTTACTTGGCTATGACAGGTGGTCAGGTTTCCTTTGATATGGATGCCCTGTCACATAGTGAACAACAAAATGGGCAAAGTCAGCGTCAAACACTGGATATTGAACTGGCGGTAATTCACCCTTCAGCCGAAGAACTTGAAGCACATGAGACTTGGGTCAAACAATACCAAGAAAAACATGGCACACCCTGCCTTTTTTCCAAATAAATTCTAAAGTTTTTGTTAACTTTTGTATTACAAGATTTTTCAGTTAGGCTATAGTGATGAACAAGTTGCTATGCCTTCTTTAGGCCGCATATAAACACGATAAAACACTAGGATAGGTGCAGATCAATGTCTTACCAAACCTCTATTCATTTTGATCCAACGGCGCTGCTGATAATAAAAAATGAAGTGGATAACTCCATTAAGCTGGTTGAATCAGCTGTGAGCACCTTAGCAGAAGATCAGACTTTACCTTTTGGAATTGACGACGCATTAAACCAATTTGAGCAATGTGCTCAAGTGCTTGCATTAATTGATATGTCGAGCTTGGCAAAAATTGCTGAATATTCCGCAGAGCTTATGCGCAAGATCATGAGGAATCCTGCACAGATTAATACGCAAGATGTGATTGCACTCAGCGAAGGTACGACCATGCTGAAGCGCTATATTGAATTCATTTGTTTAAGAGAAGTGAAAATTCCACAGTTTTTACTCGACACCTTAAACCGTCTTGAAATTGCACTAGCAAAATCTCTAACGCAAGAAGGTCAACACATCGAGTCCTTACTGGACTGTATTACCCCAGATTTCAGCCTCCCTCAAGCACCAAGCCTTGAAAAATCACAATATGTTCACCGCTTGTACAAGCTGTCTTTAAGCCAAATGCTGAAACAAGAAGAAAGCGAACTTGATTTACAAGCAATGAAATTGGTGGGCACTTATTTAGCGGGTCTAGCAGAACAAACGCCGAGTAAACAATATTGGAACTTGGTCTATGTTGCACTCAATCAAATTGAACAATTGCTCATTAATGAACCACGTTTACGCACTCTGATTAGCATCGAACGTAACATTGCACAGTTCTTTACTGCGCCTGAACGTTTCAAAGCTAGCCTCACAGATCTTGCCAACATTCTCAGCCTATGTATCAGCCAAGAAGACGAAGTTTCTCAACACATCCGTGGCAAACTCAATATTGGCGACGACCTACTCACAGATACGCAGCTGCAAGTTTTCAGTCGTCATCTGTATGGCCCAGATTTCGACACGATGCATACCATTAGTGATTTGGTAACCACCGAAATGTCGCAAATCCGCAATGATATTGAGTACAACTATCAAAACATGACGCCTGAGAAGACCCTAGAGCTCCAAGCAAAACTGGTCGATTTGGCGAACATCTTCAAAGTATTGAACTTAAATGAGGCGCATAATGACTTAAACCGTCAAGCAGCATCACTTAGTCAAGCAGATATGCTGAAAGATGAAGGTTTTGCGCAGCAGTTGATGAACGTGATCTTGTCGGCAATGAACTCCATTGGCGTGCTAGAACGTCACCATACTTCAAGCCGCCTACAGCTTCGTGTGAACAACATGAATATTTCACTAGACCGTTTAGATGAAGCCCATGCTGCTTTATTGACTGAGGCTAAAACTTCTATTGACTTAAGTAGTCAAGCGTTGGCGCAATATCAGCAAGAACAAGATTTAGCTGCACTTGAGAACACCCCTGTGCAACTACGTGAAGTTGCGGGCGCAATGCTGTTCTTAGGCGCTGAAAATGGTCAAACTGCTCTGAATATTTCAGCAGATTTTGTGCAACAACAAATCACGGCTGAAACTGCGCTCACTGCTGCTCAGGTGAATCATGTACTTGATGCTCTCGCAAGTGCAGATATGCTGATTGATAACTTAAAAAACAAACAGCCTGTATTACACAGTATGTTTGATGTAGCATTGGACAGTAGTCAAAAACTAAAGACTGTTGCCTAATGTCAGAACTTTCACTTGCTTATATTTTCCACCAACAGCAATTGTTGGTGGACCATAACTTTCAATTGCCTCGTGTAGAAAAGCTAGCAAGTGATTTAAGTTTTCACTCGGGTGATCAAGTGATTGCCCGAGACCTGCTAGACAATGAACCAATCCCTGATGGCTTAGAACTCATCCCAATTCGCCAGTTGCTTCCACTCTGGAGCACCAAACAATTCGAACAGGCCAGCCGAGCTATTCAACTGCTAGAATGGCGTCGCAATCATAAATTTTGTAGTCATTGCGGCCACGCCACAGAAGCACATGCCAGCGAATATGCCATGATCTGCCCTGCCTGCGGTTATCATCAGTATCCACGAGTACAACCCTGTGTTATCACCGTCATTACACGAGGTGAAGATGAAATTCTCTTGGCAAAAAATGCGCGTAATACCCGTAGCAATATGTATGGTTTGATTGCAGGCTTTGTTGAAGTCGGTGAAACTTTAGAAGAAGCGGTACGCCGCGAAACCTTGGAAGAAGTCGGCATTCAAGTCAAAAATGTTCAATACTTGGCGAGTCAGCCTTGGCCTTTTCCAAGTAACTTAATGATTGCATTTAAAGCAGAATACGCATCGGGTGAGCTTTGCTTACAAGAAGAAGAAATCAGCGATGCTCAATTCTTTAAGTTTGATCAATTGCCTGAAATTCCGTTCAAAGGCAGCATTGCACATGCCATGATCATGCATGCGACAGAAGGCACAACGCTCGCAGATGATACACGTGAGTGGCTCTAAGCTCACTCACCATCTCTACAACAAATACACTTTAAAACCTAATTAGTGCTTAAGCGCATCCTCGAGCGCCTGCATAATTTTTTGCTTGGTCGTGAAGTAACGACTAAACAAACTCGATACCGAACCAATCATTGAAATATGACCGATACGCGGCACTGTCCAAAGTTGACTGTAGTTGCCTTTTTCTTTCAACCTACGATCCAAATCAACGGCATTACTCAACCCGACGACATCATCATTCTCCGCAACCAATAGATAATGTTTAACCGTATTCGACTCAACGAAATAATATGGCATCACTTCTTGATAAGGTCTGTTCTGATCAAAAGCATCCGCACAGATCGGATCACCTTTATAGTCAAAATGATAAGGGCCTGCCAAACCAATAATGGCGGTAATTTGACTGCGGCATTGTATTTCATATGGCTTCGGATGATAGAGCGCAGACATCACATTAAACGCGCCCGCAGAATGCCCCATCAACACCACTTTTTCAGTCGAAATTTGATATTTAAGTTGATGTACATTGAGATAATTTAAAGCCAAGCTGAGATCATCAATAGAGGCAGGAAAAATATGCTCAGGCGCCAAGTGATAGTTAATCACCGCCACATCAAAGCCCTCTTTGGCAAAGGCTTCTCCAATAAAACGATAATCTTTTTTATCGCCATGCATCCATGCACCGCCATGCACAAATACAATCAGAGGACGGTGTTCACGCGGTGTTTGTGTACGAAACAAATCTAAACGATGTCGCGCACGTAACCCATAGGCCACATTTTCTTGGACCGAATAACCCTTACGCGGTGTTAAACGGTTTAAGGCATAACTACCGACATCATAAATACGAAAGTCACGATAGAGTAATCTTGCATACTCTACCGAACGATTCAGTCTTTGAACAAAAGGCTGAATCTTATTGAACATTATTTGGCTCAACTTGGTCTGGGTCTATCGCAACAGGCGTTTGCTCTGTCGGTGTTGAATTAATCATTGGTGATGCAAATGCACTGGTCGTTTGCGTCTGTTGCTCTATATTATCCACCAGTGTGATAATTTTAGTCACATTCCCCACTTGCTGTAACACTTGGTTTAAATCGGTAATTTCAGCACCATTTAAACGTCCCATCACATATAACACGCCATCTTCGGTGTGAATACGCACTTTCGCATCTGAAACAACAGCAGCTTTCATGATCAAGCCACGTGTATTTGCTGTAACTGAGGTGTCTTGCATGATGGTGCTATAACTAATTTGGTTTCCAACTGTAATGTAGTTATGCACGGTTTTGACATCCGACATCGCACGTACATTGTCTTCAGCCAACTGACGTAAGTGTTGATCAGGTACTTGTCCTGTTAATAAGACATTGCCATGAAAACTTTCGATATTGACACGTGACTGTTTAAAACGACTGTCCAATTTATATAAGTTAATTTTTGCAGTACGCTCAATTGAAGAGTCAATAAAGACCTGCCCTAATGAACGTACACCGCTTTCTGTTCCTACAGCGGCTGTTCCTGTCCCACCCGAAATGAAACTTGCACATCCAGATAAACTTGCGACGCATAATACGGTCATTGCAATACGATTGAACACTCAGCAAGACTCCTCAACTTTTCAAACTATTTTAATTCAGCATTTCAGCTTTGATTTTGTTCAAAGATTAATAAAGTCTTGATCAAAAGTAAAAGCATTTTCTATCCATTGCTGATCATAAGTGAATTTTGAAAAATCTTGCTGTATGGTTTTTGCAATTTCTTTAAAAAAATCAAAACAAATCACATCAAAGCGGCAATAATATTGCTGGAAATGTGGATGATCTTGTAAAAATAACATGGCCGTTTTTGCTATTTTGCGTTGTTTTGAATAGGAAATTGTTTCAATAGCCTGCGCAAAATGCGTTTTTGAGCGTGCTTTGACCTCAACAAAAACCAATTCCTGCCCTTTTTGTACAATCAGATCAATTTCGCCAAAGCGCGAGTGATAATTGGACCGTACATGAACATACCCCTGTTCTTCTAGCACAGTCAAAGCTTGTTGCTCTGCCCATTGTCCCAGTTTCATCTCTTTATCTTCCCTACTTCGTTTTTTATTTTTTTAATGAGCGCATTTCGAAAAACTCAATATCGATCAAAAATATGACTTCTTGATGTTTAAAACCACTGCTGCGAATCTCTCAAGCCAATCATTTCGCTTCATTCCGTGTTTTAAAGCCTTCTTGACGTTTAGATTTCAGCCGAATGTCTCACTGACTCCTGCAAATGCATCGCCGACAACATTCTAGCTCACGCCACGACGGACAATTCAGGTAGAATGCTTATCGCGGTATCGGTTGAATGCATCAAAGCACTCAAGCCAACCTATCATTTTATTATTTTGCAGCGCGGAGAAAACCCATGAGTGCCCAGTTATTTGTAGTCGCAACCCCTATTGGGCACTTAGATGACATGACTTACCGCGCAATTGATGTACTAAAATCAGTCAAAATCATTGCTGCTGAGGATACACGAACTTCAGCACAATTACTGAAACACTTTAATATTCAAACACCGCTCACCGCATGCCACGATCATAACGAAAGCAACAAAATTGACATCCTTATTCAGCGTTTGTTGAAAGGTGAAGATATGGCACTTATCAGTGATGCAGGAACGCCTCTTATCAGTGATCCGGGGTTTAAATTGGTTCGTGCGGCACAAGAGCATAATATCCGCGTAATCCCTGTTCCTGGCGCTTGTGCTGCCATTGCCGCTTTAAGCTCAGTGGGCTTACCGAGTGACCGTTTCAGCTTTGAAGGTTTTTTGTCTTCTAAACAAACCCAACGAATGGCGAGTTTGGAAAAACTCAAAGACGAAACGCAAACCCTGATTTTTTATGAGGCACCACATCGTATTTTAGACAGTGTCAGTGACATGGCTAAAGTCTTTGGTGCTGACCGCCCTGTCGGTTTTGCCCGTGAAATTACCAAAACCTTTGAAACCATCAAGAAGATGACATTAGGTGAGTTGGTTGAGTTTATTGCAAACGACCATCATCAACAAAAAGGTGAGATTGTATTGGTTGTTGGTGGCGCGACCACTGAAAAAGATATGGCACAAGAAAAACTCGACCAGCTTTTAACGCGTCTCTTACAAGATTTGTCAGTGAAAGCTGCATCACAGTTAGCGGCTGATTTGACCGGCATCAAAAAGAAAATTGCTTACCAACGTGCTTTAGAATTAACACAAGATCAGGCTGAATAAGCTTCGATAGCTTGAGCTTGAAATAAAAGTATTGCTTTTTTTGAAGGAAAAAATAAAGAGCAACAGACGCAAGTGCTTTGGCCTTTCTCTGCTGCTCTCCATGTTAAGCGGTTCCATGCGAACCGCTTAACTCAAATTATGTAGTTATGTCATTTAAAATTTATAAGCATGTGTATGGGTTGACTGATCGTCAGTTACAATCTCTATCGAATTAGCTCGCGTCTTGGTAAATACGACCGCCGGGTAGTTGGCAAAAGTATTGTTTCAATGCATCCAAACAACGATGGATCTTCATCGGCTGTTGTTCATGCTTTGAAATGATGGCATATAGCGTAAAGTTAGGGAGCTTCCACTCTGGAAGAACTTCCACTAAAGAACCGTTAACCAATTCTTTTTGCACATCCAAATATAAAATACGTGCAACACCATGCCCATGTTGGCATAAAGTCTTTGTCACTAAAATATTATTACTGGCTATTCTTGATTTCATCTCAAGTTTAACCGCGTCACCTGTCACCACATTTTTAAAATCAAAATCATGATTATTTTTCATAATCGTGATCGGAATAAGATCATGATTTTTCAAATCTTCAGGTCGTGAAATTGGTGCAGACTGATTCAAATAGCTCGGTGAAGCAACCAAAATCTGTTCCACGCGCGCCAATGGCACGACATGTACGCTTTGATCGTCAACCGTTGGACTCATTCTTAAGGCAATATCAATTCGCCCATTCATCAAATCCACATAATGATTATCTGCTTCAATATGAATAGATAATCCGCGATGTGCAGACATCCAATGCGACAAAGCAGGAATCACATGATTGGCACCTAACTCTGGCGTAGTGGCTATTCGCAGCTCACCCACGAGATCATCGCGCAATTCATTGATACGTATTTTGCCACGTTCAGCAGCGGCGAGCATTTCTTGACAGCTGTGGAAAAAAGCCTGGCCTGCTTCAGTTAAATTCAACTTTCTTGTTGAGCGATGTAAAAGAACAACTTCCATCTCTTGCTCTAAAGAACGAATTTGCTGACTCACAGCACTTGTAGTGATGCCTAACTCACGCGCGGCACCACTAAATGAACTCTTTTCAACAACACAAGCAAAAACACCCATTGCCCGTAGTTGATCTAACATAAAATTCTCTCTGGATTCATGAGAAGTTTTCATCTATTTGATAAAAACAACTCATTGTATTATACGGTGAATTTTTTGCGTTGCATCCAGATTTTTTAATTTAATGGTAAAACTATAGTCGGATTGATTGGCTTGCCATCTAAGCGTACTTGGAACTCTAACATGGTGCGCGTTGCACCTGTGGAGCCCATTTCTGCAATTTTCTGCCCTGCCGTCACATTTTGACCGCTCTTCACATTCATTGCACTGTTGTGTGCATATGCTGTGATATAACCATCAATATGCTTAACCAAAATTAAGTTTCCATATTCTTTCAATCCGTCTGCTGCATACACCACTTGGCCATCTGCTGCTGCATAAATTGGATCACCTTGGTTACCAGCATAGCGAATACCTTTCACATTATTTGCTAAATTATAACCTTGCAAAACAGCGCCATTACTTGGTTTTACCCAGCGTAAAGTTGAACTTTTAGAGCTCGCAACAGGTGCGGTCGGTACTTTAGCAGGAGTTGTTGTGGTTGTGGTGGTCGTATTTTGACTCGGGAGACCAACATTTTGACGTTGAATTGGAGCGGTTTGTGTAATAGGTTGCGTCGTGGTTGTACGTGGGCTACCCGAACCTTTTAAACGTAATGACTGCCCCACATAAATACGATACGGCGCAGCAATATCATTCATGTCTGCAACAGAGATATAACTCAGCCCATAACGAGTTGCAATACCGCTCAGCGTGTCGCCTGAACGAACTGTATAATAGTCTGGTGCTTTCGCAAAACGTGTTGCATTGTTAACCTGTGGTTTAGAAGCACAACCACTCAAAATAACAGTTGAAACTACAGCAGTGGATAACACGACAGTTTTCAGCAGTGCTGTAGGAATTGCAATGAAACGAATTTGAGACAACACAGACATTTATCTTACTCTCTAAAAATATAAAAAATAATCAGTTTAATTTGCGCTAAGATTAGCAAAAAAGTATGTGAAAATAGTATCTCTGCGCGTATTTTCACAAAGTTATAACAAACAGCTGAATACATTCCTTGTATTGCTCAGCTGTAGCGCCTTTTAAGCACTTATTTGCCCTTGTAATGCATGCAAAACTTCATAGTTGGTTGCATCCATCTGAATAGGCGTAATACTCACAAAACCATTCGCCACGGCGAAAAAGTCTGACTCTACCTCATCATAGCCTCTTTTCGGTTCTGCCACAGCTTCACCTGCAAGCCCAATCCAGTACACTTGACGACCACGTGGGTCAACATGACTGCTAATCGGCTTAGACTGCAGACGACGTCCTTGATAGGTAATTTTAGCGCCCTGTAACTCAGTTACATCAGGAATATTAATATTTAAAATATGGCGTGGTGGCAATGCAGGCAAACCTTGTTTCACAAAGTCATGCACCCACTGTGCGGCATGATGATAATCTTCTGGGCTGTTGTACGAACGCACTTCAGGGCCCGCAAGTGATACCGCAATGGCTGGCTGTTTCATTAGACGCCCTTCAAATGCTGCTCCAACTGTACCTGAGTAGAGTACATCATCACCCAAGTTTGCCCCGCTATTGATGCCACTAACAACCAGATCAAACTCAAAGTCAAATAAGCCATTCATGGACAAATAGACACAGTCGGCGGGTGTTCCATTGACTGCCCACATGTCGGGTGCAATTTCGATTGGGCGTAAGGGTCGATCTAAAGTCAAAGCACTGGAAAAACCACTGCGTTCACTTTCGGGTGCTACAATCACCACGCGACCTAATGGACGTAAAGCATGTGCGAGCGCTTGAATACCTGGTGCAAAAACACCATCGTCATTAGCTATTAAAATATTCACTGATGGATCTTCTTAAATCTATATGAGTCGGTAAAAGCCTTATACATCTATTTTGCACTCGTCTTCGTCTTTTTAATCTGCAATTCATACAGGTAGATTTGGGGGTAGCTTTAAAAAAAACTAAATCTTTAAAGCGAAAAGAAAAGCTATAGAGTCCTCGATGCAGAACGACTATACATTGAGATCAGGCAATCTGAAAAGATGAAATCATTGATCTGGGTGAGTACTTCACTCTTGCATGAGCAGAGTACAAAAAAGAGAGAGCCTAAAAATAAAAGAAGCTAAGTATACGTTCAAAGTGTTTACTGGAGAGTACGCCTTCAAAAAGATAAAATATAGATCTCTTGATTCTGTAAAAGCACTCTTCTCTTACATAGAAAAATAACTATAAAGCAAAGAGTTAAAAAATCTAAGAAAGCGAGTTTAGCTATCACTCACTATTACAGAACATGCTTTTAAGTGTTTGGATATTGAGCCAAGTTATTCGCGTTTTTTACTCATTTCGGATAACAAATCCAGTTGTATTTCTTGTATTTGGGCTAACCTATTCCACTGATGCATCAACAGATGATCTAGTTTTTCATTTAAGTGTTGAATTTCTAACTCTGCCTTTAAATTAATTTTATAATCGTTTTGTGAACGCAATCTGTCTTTGGCTTCCTGTCTATTTTGGCTCATCATAATCACGGGAGCTTGAACCGCAGCAATACAGGATAAAATTAAATTTAATAAAATAAAGGGATAAGGATCGGCAGGATGCGTAACCATGACCACTGTATTAACAATAATCCAAATAGCTAGGAAAGTCGCAAAGCACATGAGAAAAGCCCAACTACCGCCAAAGGTCGCAATTTTATCTGCCAGCCTTTCCCCTAAAGTCCAATTTTGATCCAACTGATTTTCAACATTTTTGGTGATCACTTCATGTTGTTGCAAACTTTTAATCACCTCATATTCAAGATCAGTCACTTCCCCCTTTTCAGACTTTAACAGTGAATGAACATACTGAATTCGATATTTGGTTAAGTCTGCTTGGCATATATAACTTTGAGGCAACCATTCTGGAAAATCATGTGAAATTTCTTCGGTAATAGATTTTCGTATTGCCCCCATAGGAATGAGATTTTTAATGAGGAATTTCTGCCCACAGACTAAACATTCATGACTTTGATTTTTTTCGCTCATGCTCGTTCTCTTTTATAATCATTATTGGTTTTGGGGAGATAAACATCATCGAACAAATTTTAAACCAATGTCAAATTTTCAGCACCTCTAAGATTAGCTCCTCATTAAGTTTTTTCTAGACAGTAGCCATGAATAAAAAAATGCCACAGATATAATCATAATTCTGTGTCTTAAATAAGACTAAACAAGTCCATATCATCAGGCTAAAAATTAAAAAAATCCAGCTTTAGAGCAAGGAGACAATCAATGCCTAACTCCGCAAGGCCTATGCGTTTAGGTCTACTTTTTCATACCATATTGCTCACAGGTATCACCGGTAACGTAGAAGCGAATACACCACCTGTAATGTTGACTTCTCCTAAAGATTTTATATACCCAGATGTAGATCTGGGTCTAAGTGAAAGTCTTTATCCGAATGAGGCCACCACGGCTAAAGAAATCGCGAACATCATTGAAATGACAATCCGAAAACAATATGCCACAGATATCGCGCTACGTGATGCACATCCTAAAGCACATGGTTGCGTACGCGCAGAATTTAAAATAAATGAGACATTGCCTCAAAACATGGCTTATGGTGTTTTTATTCCAGGAAAAACTTATCAAGCGTGGATTCGTTTTTCGAATGGATCGAGTAATGCAAAACAGGTGGATATAAAAAAAGATGCACGCGGCATGGCGATCAAACTTTTAGCCGTGCCAGAGAAAAACCTTTTAGGTGAACCTGCGTCTACGCAAGATTTCATCATGATCAATCACCCTGTATTCTTTGTAAATGACCCTGCTCGCTATCTGTCATTTATGCAAGATATCAATAGCGATCGAGTTCTAAAAAAACTGCATGTCCCTTTTGCATTAGGAGTTAAAGGGACTTGGATTGCCTTAAACACTAGAAATAAAATTTCAAATCCACTGCAAACCAGATACTGGTCTATGGTGCCCTATCAGTTAGGAGTCGGCGATCATCGTCAAGCGGTAAAGTACTCTGCTCGTGCATGTTCAAGCGTTGTTAGCCCGATTCCAGTTACTCCTCAAAAGGACTTTTTAAGAGAGGCGCTTCGAACAACTTTACAAGATCGTGATGCCTGCATGGAGTTTTTAGTACAACCTCGGACATCCAGCTCAATGTCTGTTGAAGACTCGATGACGGAATGGAAAGAAGACCAAGCTCCTTTCTATAAGGTGGCCACAATTCATATTCCTCAGCAAGTTTTTGATACCCCTGAGCAAAATAAGTTTTGTGAAAATCTTTCCTTTACACCATGGCATGCATTAGCTGAACATAAGCCACTGGGTGCGATAAACCGAATGCGCAAAGTCATATATGACCAGATTAGTCGCGTCAGACATGAGATGAATTCGGCTAAACAAACGCTAACAATGTCGGAGATCAATAAGGAGTCCTATGGTTAAACTCGATGGCCTATTAATCTGTGTGTCTAAAGAAGAAGTCCATCTGGTGATGAAACTCCTTCCAGAACATATTGAATTAACTCATCAAGAAGAAGGCTGCATTTCTTTTGAGGTCAAGCAAAGCCACGACCCTTTTATCTGGGAGGTGCAGGAAGTGTTTGATAGCATGAAAAGTTTTAAGCATCACCAAAGTAGAACAGCCTCATCCATTTGGGGAGTGAAAACGCAAAATATTAAACGGCAGTACAAAATATCTGAGGGTGAATAAGGTTTAAGTTTCTAGCTATAAAATGACACTTCTAAGACTAGAACTTGAAATAGCCCTCAAATGAAAGCTACCTCTATTCAGATCATAAAATTTAAAAATGTTCTGTACTAAAAAACACAATGAAGAATAGCGATTTTTGTATGGATCATCATGCATTGAGCAGGTGTTAAAGCTAAGAGCTTTTTAGTGAGCAATCGCTGCTGCTTTGGGTTTAAAAGCCACCAAACAAAAGACGATAAAAGCACATAAAATAAAGGATGCACCAAATCGACTCAGATCCAACCCTCCATGACTAATGGGCTTATCTAGGAAATCCCCCAGTACGGCACCTAATGGTCGCGTGAGTACAAATGCAGCCCAAAATAAGAAAGTTCTAGAGATTTTGGTCCACATATAAAGCATCGTCAGCAATACAAGTAAACCGCCAAAGATAAGTGCTGCACTGGTATAGCCCAGCCCTTGTGTATCTGCTGTCCAATCCCCTAGCGCTGTGCCCAATGTTTGGGAAAACATGATGGTCAGCCAATAAAACGCTTCACTTTTGGAAGATTGAATACTTTGTACCGCAATTGACCCGCTGCTGTAGTACCACGCCAATAAAGATAAAATAAGTAAGCCGAATAAGATTAAGCTGCCACCTAAATAGCCCAGTCCTAAGGTACGATCAACATAGTCCGCTATAGTTGTCCCTAGAGTTGTTGTTGCAATAATTGTAGACCAATAAAAAAATGCATTATATTTTTTGGCCTTAATCTGTGCTGCAACGAATATTGCAAAAATAATGGCGAAGATGCCCGTACTTACGATATATCCCAGATTAAGCGACATGGATAAGGCATCCCCCGCTGTTTCACCCAGTGTTGTTGCCGCAATTTTAATGATCCAAAACAACAAAGTGACTTCAGGCACCTTGCTCAGCACCTCATGCAATGTTTTTTCTTCAGTCATGATACGCACCCAAACCTTATTCTTTGTCTATGCTGAATAATAGTGCTCACAACTGAAATCAATCTTAAATTTCAAAGACCTCGCCCATAGAGGCTGTTTATGGCTTTCAACACCACAACATCTATAGACTTTTCATTCGCTTTCTAAATCGATTTAAAACCAAGCTGAGCTGAGTTAAACAGCTAAGCTCATGTTGTCGCTCGCTACCTGTAAAGACAGCTGTAAAATAAGCCATAACAAATGTTCTATTCGCATCAATTTATTTGCGATATTTTTGAATTCACCTGATTGACCCGTCTATAAGTAAAGGGTTTAGCTTAATGGAACAATGAACGAATGATGGAAACTATGCTTACTGTATCTCGCTTAGCGAAAAAACTCGGGTTATCCAGAACGACTATTCTCTATTATGAGAAACAGGGTTTATTAAAACCAAGCTTAATCGCTGAAAATGGATACCGGTGGTACGGTGAAAGTGAAATTGAGCGTCTTAAAAGCATCATCTCTTACCGTTCTTACGGACTATCCATTTCAGATATTCGTTTGCTTTTAGAACCACTTAGCATATCCCAAGGGCAGATCTTGGAAAATCATTTTCGGGCATTGGAACAAGAGATCAATAACTTACGAGCTCATCAAAAAGCTATCATTGAGTTATTGAAAAAGTCCATTTTATTAAAGGAAAAGTTCGTGAATAAAGCCAAATGGGTAGAGATTATGATCGCAGCAGGTTTATCAAAAGAAGATATGATGAAGTGGCATCAAAAATTTGAAGAGATGGAACCTGAGGAGCATCAAAAATTCTTAGAGTCACTCAACATTACACAAGATGAGATTACGGCTATTCGAAGCTTATAGTGCTTTTTAGCTCTCAATATTTGAACATTTGAAAATCAAACCCAATAGTTCTCATCCAAGGGCTATTTGGTTCACCACAGTTTACCTACATTCATAAGCATTTTTATCTCTAAATCTTATCTCCTTGTACCCAACAAGCAGATCATTCTAAAGACCGCCCAAACGAAAGATTAAAAAAAGTAAACATCTCTTAGGTGATGACCATTGGCGATTAAAAGGTTCAAAACAAAAATCTTTATTAAAAAAATGACTGGTCAGAACTTTTCATTGAATTCTAACTGAAAATATATATATTGAGTCTCCGCATCCACCATAAATATGTGATTTTAAAAATGATTAAAAGCTTAACATTACGTAATTTCTTCGGATTAGGCATGGCTATCATGATTTCTCAATCTGCTTTTGCACTAGAGGGATTAAGCACAGAAGAAGCCAACACCATCGTGAAAGAAGATATTGCAGCAGCGCAAGTCATGACCGAATTTTGCCCTGCTTTGGTGGGTCAAGGCCCTAAAATTGAAAGCAACATTCAAACTTTAATTCAAACCTATTTACAAGACTACTCAGATAAGTCGATGACCTATGCAAAATTACAGTCAGACAGCGAATACCAGTCGATTCTGAAAGAAGCTCGTACAGATGCAAATGGTACTGACAAAGCAGAACAAAAGTCAGTATGTGATGACGTTGTAAACTTTGAAGGTTAATTCAAGTTCTACATCTATATCGCAAAGAAAGGATGAATAATGGGGTTATTCATCCTTTTTTATTGGACTGAAAAATGTAAAAACGATGAAGCGACTTCAACAGCTTCTATACATTTTTGCGCTTACATTTACTTAAAATTTGTTTAAGCTCATCCTATTATGGCAACAACATGTATGCACTTAGGGTTTATAATGAATTTAAATGTAATGAAAAAAGTGATTTTGGCAGTTTGTGGTTCTTCTTTGATTGCTATCGGTTCGGCTCATGCGGCCAATAAAGACGAAAATATTGAAGTGACTCCACTGCAACAAGTGACGCAGCAAGAGTTGGCTGCAATTTATGTCCTATCAGAAGTTTGTCCAAGTCTCGTTTCAGACCAGAGTCAGTTTGAAAATGGCTACAACACTTTGGCCAAAGAATATCTACCGCAACAGAAAAACCCGACTGAATACCTTAAAAGCCTCAGCAAAGAGAAAAAATTTAAGCCTATTTTAGCCGAAGCTCAAGCCGATGCGAAAAAAGCAGGTAAAGCGAAAAACCAAGAAATTTGTAAAGAATTGAGCACTTACAGCAAATAATACCAATTGGTTACAATAACTTTGAAATAAGCCTATTTCTCCCGTAGAAGTCGGCAGAACTTTGTCCTAAAATGCAAAGCTCTCGTGCTTATACTAAAGAAATCGGAACCCCTTAGAATGATTCAAAAAAGCGCCCTTGCTGCGGCATTACTCGTACCAAGCATTTCATTTGCAGCAACTGTCTTATCCTCACCACCAGAACTAAATAATAAATCATATGTGCTGATGGATTATGAGACTGGGCAAATCCTCGCATCTAAAAATGAAAATGAAAAATTAGCACCAGCGTCAATGACAAAAATGATGACGAGTTTCATTATTGAGCAAAAGTTGTTGGCGGGCGAGCTAACCGAAGATGAAAAAGTTCGGATGAACGAGTCTGCTTGGTGTCGTGGTAGTAGTTCAGAATCATGTATGTATGTGCCATTAAATGGTACTGCGACTGCATTAGAGATGTTACGCGGCATTATCATTCAATCAGGGAATGATGCATCTAAGGCCATGGCTGAGCACATTGCTGGGAACGAAGGTACTTTTGTTCATATGATGAACACTGAAGCAAAACGTATCGGCATGACCAATACAAGCTTCATGAACTCAACAGGTATGCCTGCTGAAGGTCACTACTCGACTGCTAAAGACATGGCAACGCTTGCACAGCACATCATTCACGACAGTTCAAAATATTATCCGATTTATTCTGAAAAAGAATTTACTTTTAACGGTATCAAACAAGGCAACCGTAATGCCCTGCTTTATACTGACCCAAGTGTCGATGGTTTAAAAACTGGTCATACTGACGAAGCGGGTTATTGCTTAACAACTTCGGCTAAACGTGGCCCAATGCGTTTGATTTCTGTGATTTTTGGTGCGCCAAGCATGCAAGAACGCGCAACGCAAACACGTGAAATTTTAGCGTGGGGTTATGCAAACTTTGAAACTAAAAATGTTCAAGCTGCGAACCAAGTTTTAGCAAAATCAAAAGTGTGGTTTGGTAAAGAAAGTGACGTACAAATTGGTTTAGCTGAAACCTTTAACGTGACTATGCCTAAAGGTCAAGCCAACGCAATCAAAACACAACTCGTGGTTCAACCGAAACTGACTGCACCGTTGAAAAAAGGACAAGTGGTTGGTAAATATGTAGCAAGCCTTGATGGTAAAGTGATTGCTGAAAAACCACTTGTGGCGCTGAAAGATGTTGAAGAAGCAGGTTTCTTTGCACGTATGCTTGACCACATCAAACAATTCTTCTCAAACTTATTCTAAGCAACATTTAGACTTAAGTTAAAGCATCCACACCTCGGTCTGGGTGCTTTTTTATTTTATAATGGACACCTACGCAAAGGCAGAACACCAAAATGGCTAAAAATATTCGCCCTTATTTGAACAGCACTCCACAGCTTGGCAACAACTGCTATATCGATGAAATGTCGGTAGTGATTGGTGATGTCATCTTGGCTGAAAATGTTTCTGTGTGGCCTTTTGCTGTGATTCGTGGTGATGTAAATCATATTCGGATTGGTAAAAACTCGAATGTACAAGACCATGCAATGCTGCATGTTAGTCATAAAAAAGCAGATAAACCAAATGGCTCGCCGTTAATCATTGGTGAAGATGTTACCATTGGTCACCATGTCACCTTACATGGCTGTACCATCGGCAACCGTGTTTTAATTGGTATCAATAGCATTGTTTTGGACGATGTCATCATTCCTGACGACGTTATGATTGGCGCAGGAACACTGGTTCCACCAGGGAAAGTGCTGGAAAGTGGCTACTTATATGTCGGTAGTCCTGCCAAAAAAGTTCGTCCTCTGACAGAAAAAGAATTAGCATTTTTACCATATTCAGCACAAAACTATGTCAAAGTTTCGGGGCATTATTTAGAGTCATAATCATTGGGGCTATTTCCCCTGCATTTGGCAGATACAATAATATTCTTAGAATCTGCTGCAAAGCCTTTGAGCTTTTTTGTTCGCATATCATATTGCCTGACGATGCTGTGAATATAAACACCGAAAACTCATACAAGGAAATCATTTAATTTTTAGCCTCTTAATAGCACTTGATAAACCTTGTGCAATCTGACTAAAATTTCAACAACTATTATTAATTATTAAAACGATGCCATCTATCTATCAATTAAAACCAGCATTTCAAAATCTATTACGACCTTTTGTACAACTGTTATATAAATCTGGAATTACAGCAAATCAAGTCACTTTATTGGCGATGTTGATTTCGACTTGCTTAGGCTATTTCTTATATTGCTATTATCTAACTCATCCTATTTCTGGGCTTTTATTGTTATTTCCACTGTGGATGCTCATTCGTATGGCCTTCAATGCAATTGATGGCATGTTAGCGCGTGAGTTTAGACAGCAGTCCAACTTGGGCGCTTTTTATAATGAATTGTGTGACATTATTTCCGATACTGCACTCTATCTTTGTTTTATTGCCTTTGGTTTTATTAATGCAAAACTATTATTGCTTGTCATTTTTCTTGCCCTGCTCAGCGAATATACAGGTGTAATAGCGCCACTTATTGGCCAAGAACGGCGTTACGATGGCCCAATGGGTAAAAGTGATCGCGCTTTTTGGCTCAGTTTAATTGCTGTTATTATTGTAATATTTCCATACATCAGTACAAATCCACAACTTCTCGGTAGAATTTGTAATGGCATTCTTATTCTCATTGCTCTACTGCTTCTGCTCACCATATTTAACCGAATTAAAAATAGTTTAAAGACAACTTCTTCATAATTTTATTATTCAGAGTAAAAATAGATGTATAACAATAGTCAACACACTTTTACCAGTCATGATGGGACCGAACTGTTTTACCAACACTGGGCAACGGCTACACCATCTACAACAAAAAAAGCCATTATTCTCTTTCACCGTGGCCATGAACACTCGGGGCGTATGGCGCATTTAGTTAACGAACTTAATTTACCAGATTTCGATTTCTTTGCATGGGATGCACGTGGCCATGGTCATTCGCCTGGTGAGCGTGGTGATGCGCCAAGCTTTTCTGCATGTGTCAAAGACATTCAAGTTTTCGTACAACATATTGAACAGCAATATGCCATTTCTGCGGAAAATATTGCCGTAGTCGCTCAAAGTGTTGGTGCTGTTTTAGCTGCAACTTGGGTGCATGATTATGCACCTAGAATTCGTGCGCTCTGCTTAGCCTCTCCTGCTTTTGATATTAAATTATATGTGCCTTTTGCTGAACCAAGCTTAAGGGTGATGGCAAAGTTGCGTGGCAATTTCTTTATACAAAGCTATGTAAAAGCCAATATGCTCACGCATGATAAACAACGTGCTCAAAGCTATGATACCGACCCTAAAATTGCTAAAGCCATTTCAGTCAGAATGTTATTGGGGCTATATGATGCTTCAAAACGTATTGTTGCGGATGCACAAAATATCTTTGTTCCAACACAAGTTTTATGTTCAGGCTCAGATTTTGTGGTCTTCCAAAAACCGCAGCAACAGTTTTATCAAAAACTACCGCATCCCAAAAAAGAATTTCATATATTAGATGGCTTCTTTCACGATACTTTGGGTGAAAAAGACCGTCATATAGCGACTGAAAAAATCCGTCGTTTTATTCAGCAATGTTTTGCTTTGGAATATCAAGCCCCTGATCTTTTAAATGCCGATAAAATTGGTTCAAGTTGTGCCATTGCAGAGGATCTTAGTGCGCCACTCCCAGCGAAATCCATGAAGAATGCATTTTGGGAGTTGACTAAAAAGAATTTGAAAATAGGAAGTCATTTATCTAAAGGCTTAAAAATTGGCGAAGATACAGGGTATGACTCCGGTAGCACTTTAGACTTCGTTTATCGCAATCAAACAGAAAGTGCTAATCCGATTGGTAAAATCATTGACCGACAATATCTCAATGCGATTGGTTGGCGTGGTATTCGTATCCGTAAACAAAACATTGAACATCTGGTACAGAAATACGCTGACATTCTCATCAAAAAGCGTAAACCACTCAGAATTATGGATATTGCTTCAGGACACGGTCGTTATATTTTAGATGCAGTTACACAACTTCCGAAACGCCCAGACTCGATTTTATTGCGCGATTATAGTGATATTAATGTCCAAGCTGGGCAACAAATGATTGCAGAACGAGGCTTAAGTGATGTCGCTGAATTTGTTCAAGCCGATGCATTTGATACACAATCCCTTGCATCTGTTAAACCGAAACCGACGTTGGCTGTGGTTTCTGGCTTATATGAATTGTTTAGTGATAATGACCTGCTGCGACAATCACTGGAAGGTTTAAGCAAAGCCATCCTCAAAGATGGTTATTTAATTTACACAGGTCAAATTTGGCATCCTCAGCAAGAATTTATTGCACGCGCCCTAACCTCACATCGTGAAGGTGATGCATGGGTCATGCGTTTACGTTCTCAGGCTGAAATGGATGCCCTTGTAGAAGCAGCAGGCTTTAAAAAAGTAGATCAATGTATTGATGAGTTTGGAATATTTACCGTGTCCGTTGCCCAAAAGCTTTAAAATCACAGGATGACATGATCAGTCTTTGGATCATGTCATCCATGTAAAACTTAAAAATAATAATCTGTGGACGTTTTATGCAAATACTGAAAAAAGAAACAGGCACTTGGAAATGGGGAATCCTGTGTTTGATTTTCCTTGCACCGTTTTTCTTTCTCACTTATGGATTTGCAAATCACTATGCATCACAACTGCCCAATGTGCCGAGTATTGTCTATGACTGGGAAAAACACATTCCGCTTTGGTCATGGAGCATCGTGCCATATTGGTCCATTGATCTTTTTTACGGTCTATCTTTGCTGTTATGTTGGAATAAATTTGAGCTGAAACAGCATGCACTTCGGCTATTTAGCGCACAGCTGATTTCGATCAGTTGCTTTCTTCTTTTTCCACTCAAATTTAGTTTTGAACGACCACCTTTAGATGGCTTTTTTGGCCTATGGTTTGATGTTTTGATGGGTTTTGATAAACCTTTTAACCAAGCACCTTCTCTCCATATCGTTTTATTGGTCATCCTTTGGGACTTCTTCCGCAGACACAGCTCAGGTCAGTGGAGATACTTTGTCGACCTTTGGTCATTTTTAATTGGCATATCGGTACTCACCACATGGCAACATCATTTTATCGATATTCCAACAGGTTTATTGGCAGGTGCATTATGTTTGTGGTTATTTCCAATTACGGCAAAATCACCCTTTAAAAAAGATGGTTTGCAGACTTTAACGCCGAAGCATTTAAAGTTAGGAAGTTATTACCTATGCGCCGCATTACTTTTCCTAATCTTGGCCTATCTGTTCCAACCTTGGGGATTATGGTTACTTTATCCAGCAATCAGTCTATTTGGCGTTGCTTTAAGCTACTATTTAGTTCGCCCTCATTTCTTCCAAAAGCAAGCAGATGGAAGTTTGAGCATTGCCGCTACAATGTTATTTACCCCTTACCTAATCTTTGCGTGGTTGAACAGTCGAATCTGGACAAAGAAACATCCCGAAGACTCCCAAATTTTAAAAATTGAAAACACAACCATTTTTTTAGGGCGCATCCCAACACGTTCTACAATACAAAAATATCAGGCCGTTTTTGATTGTGTTGCAGAGTTGCCAGTGAATTCAAAAAATTCATATTTTCAATACTCAAGTTTAGACTTAATTCCTTTACAGGCCGACCAACTTGAACGTGCAGTTGAAGTGTTCAACCAATTAATGGCAGCAGCTTCAAGCCAGAGCACACAACAGCATGTATTAATTTACTGTGCGCTGGGTTATTCCAGAAGTAGTGCTATTCTCTGCGCTTGGCTTATGCAACAGCAGCATGCAACACAGGTAAATGAGGCCATTCAAATAGTTCAATCCGCTAGACCATGGGTTAGACTGAACGACGTACAAATCAAAAATCTCAATACTTATCAGTTAAAACTCAAAGGATCAGCCCCATGAAAATGCACTTTTATGTGGCGGCAAAACTTTTATCTGCAACGTATGGTTTGTTATTTTCAGGCTATGTCGCGTTTGTCTTAACCATTTTGGCTATACTACTTAAAAGCTGGCAATCTCTTGAGTTTTGGATATTAATTTTTTTATGTTTCGGCTTGATGGCAATACAGCATTACCTAGCACTCAGGTTGAAATTTGATGCTGAACTCATTGAAGTGATTGCACAACAATCTGATACAGTGGCCATCGAAGACTTAACGCAACAGTTTGATCAATCATTACTGCAATTTAAGCTCATACCAAAATCGAAAGTGGGTCGAGATTGGTCTTTGCGCTTTGCAGGCTGTTTCCGTTTGTTTAAACTGCAAATAACTGTCTTGTTTATACAATATATAGTTCTAGTGATTCTAATTTATAAATTATTGGCACAATAAACCTCTTTCTACTGGCTAAAATTCCATTGAAATTATTGATAAAATTGGTTTATGCAATGAATAAAACTCCGCTTCAAAACGAGAAAAAAACAGCTTTAGAGCAAACTCAAAGTCATTTTGCGACTCATTCTATTGCCCGTTTAATTGCATTTTTTACACGGCGTGGAGCGCGTCTGTTAACAGGTACACGTAGTTTATGGATCGGTTGTCAGCCTGTGCCCAAACAGCGTATTTATTACGCCAACCACAATAGCCATATCGACTTTATACTGCTGTGGTCATCTTTGCCGACAATCATGCGACGGAAAACCAAGCCTGTGGCTGCTTCTGATTATTGGCTGAAAGATGGCTTTCGCCAATTCCTTATTAAAGATACCTTCAATGGTATAACGATTCAGCGTAACCGAGATGATCATACTGATCCATTACAACCCGTTAAAGATGCACTTGAACAAGGCTACTCGATTATCTTTTTCCCTGAAGGTACGCGCAATCTAAATGATGATATTGAATTACTCCCCTTCAAAAGTGGCTTATATAATTTGCACAAACAGTTTCCAGACATTGAAATTGTTCCCGTTTGGATTTCAAATTTAAGACGGGTTATGCCCAAAGGTGCATTTATCCCTCTACCGTTACTTTCTACAGTTTGTTTTGGTTGCCCTTTAGAACAACATTTAGACATGCATAAGGACATCTTTATAGATTATGCGCAAAAACAATTATTAAAATTAAAAGAGGTTGAAAATCAATGATGTTAGACAACCTTAATAAAACCTATGCCCTATTTGCTATTTTTGCAGGCATTTTAGTTTTTGCTTCAACTGTTGGTTTTATTCTCAAACAAAAAGCAGGCTCTCAATCTTCACCAGTTATCGATAACTTAAATGCACGAATCAATGCATGGTGGGTCATGCTCATCGTGATTGCTGCTGCAATTTTACTCGGAAAAACCGCATTTATTGTATTATTTGGAATTATCTCTTTGTTTGCCCTACGTGAGTTCATTAGCTTACTGCCGACCAGACGGGGCGATTATTTTCCATTACTGATTGCATTCTATTTTGTTATTCCCTATCAATATTATTTGATTTATACCGACTGGTATGGCCTGTATTCAATCTTTATTCCGCTCTATGTATTTTTATTAATTCCTATTGCCAGCTTAAAACAAGAAGACACCACCCATTTTCTAGAACGTAGTTCAAAAATTCAATGGGGGCTCATGGTCAGCGTATTCTGTATTTCACATGTTCCAGCATTGTTGAATTTGAAACTTCCAGAATTTAAAGGTGAACCGATTTGGCTAGCCATTTGGTTAATTATGGTGGTTCAAGCCTCTGACGTGTTACAGTATGTGTGTGGAAAATTATTTGGCAAACACAAAGTTGCACCCGTTTTATCCCCATCAAAAACAGTCGAAGGCCTACTCGGTGGTATTTTCTTAGCCACAGCTTTAGGGACTGCAATGGCTTGGTTAACACCGTTTAGCTATGTTCAAGCTGCTTGTATTGGATTGGTTGTTTGTATCTTTGGCTTTTTTGGCGGCCTCGTTATGTCTGCGATTAAACGTGATCGTGGTGTTAAGGATTGGGGACAACTCATTCATGGCCATGGCGGAATGCTAGACCGCATTGATTCTATTTGCTTTTCTGCACCTATTTTCTTTCATATACTTAGATATTGGTGGAGTTAATTGGCAAATTGGGTTAGACAAATATTTAAACGATAAATTTCCCCCAGACCAACCCAGTTTCAGCACTCGCTTGGCTTGCATTCTGCCTCATGATATTTTGTCGATGCTGTATAATGTCTATGTGGTGTTACCTTACAAGCGCCCTTTTGTCATTTTTTATTTTCTTAACCGCTTCCCAACACTTCACAAACCAAAGCAAATCTCCATAGCCACGCACTGCTAAATTTTGTAGAATAGCCCTTTTACCCCATGGTGCTTTTATATGACCGCTTGGACAGCTCACGTCACCGTCGCAACTGTTGTTGAAAATGACGGAAAATTTCTATTTGTAGAAGAGCATACTGCGGGTGTGACACACACTGTATTTAACCAGCCTGCAGGCCATGTTGAATCAGGTGAAACACTCATCGAAGCGGCCATTCGTGAAACCATGGAAGAAACAGGACATGAAGTGTCTATAGATGCTTTATTGGGCATTTATACCTATACACCACCTATGTTTCCAGATCGCACGTATTATCGTTTCTGCTTTTTAGCGCAGTCACTTCATCACCATCCAACCGCCGAACTCGATACAGGTATCGTGGGTGCAGTATGGATGACTTTGGATGAACTACTCGAAACGGCTCGTGCACGTAGTCCATTGGTGATTAAAGCGGTTCAAGACGCACTCGCGGGTCAAAAATATCCTTTATCGCTCGTTTATGAGCACCAAAATTCTCCCCTTATTTCAAGTTTGGATGCCTAGTCCTATGCAACAACGTGTCATCGTCGGTATGTCGGGTGGTGTAGATTCTTCTGTTTCTGCTGCTCTTCTTCTTCAACAAGGTTATCAAGTTGAAGGTCTTTTCATGAAAAACTGGGAAGAAGACGACGGCACGGAATACTGCACGGCTATGGAAGACTTAGCCGATGCTCAAGCGGTCTGTGACAAACTAGGGATTAAGTTACACACCGCTAACTTTGCTATGGAATATTGGGATCGGGTATTTGAGCATTTCTTAGCGGAGTATGCTGCGGGCCGTACACCAAACCCAGATATTTTATGTAATAAAGAAATCAAATTCCGTGCGTTCTTAGATCATGCCATGCAACTGGGCGCAGACTTTATTGCGACTGGTCACTATGCACGTCGCGGCGAAACTATGACCAACTCTAAAGGTGAGGAATACGCACCTTTACTGCGTGGTTTAGATAAAAACAAAGACCAGACCTATTTCTTACATGCTGTGCATGGCCGTGAAATTAATAAAACGTTGTTCCCTGTAGGGGAAATTGAAAAGCCTGAAGTACGTAAGATTGCCGAACAATACGACTTAGTCACAGCGAAGAAAAAAGACTCAACGGGCATCTGTTTTATTGGTGAACGTCGTTTTAATGACTTCTTAAAACAATACTTACCTGCACAAGCTGGAAAAATCGTCTTAGATGATGGCAAAGAGGTTGGTGAACATCACGGCTTAATGTACTATACGCTCGGTCAACGCGGTGGTATTGGTATTGGTGGTTTGAAAGGTGTGGCTGAAGGCGCATGGTTCGTTCTACATAAAGATATTGAAAACAACCGTTTGGTGATTGGTCAAGGTCATGAACATCCACTGATGCAAAGTACTGCGCTTTGGAGTGAAACGATTGACTGGGTCGCAGGTGAAATGCAGATTTCTGAAACAGGTTTCCGTTGTACCTCACGGACGCGCTATCGCCAAGATGACCAAGATTGTGTGATCTTTAATGATCCGACTACCCCAGGTGGCGTACGTGTTGAGTTCGATGAACCTCAACGTGCTGTGACTCCGGGTCAGAGTGTCGTATTCTACTCAGGTGAAGTTTGTTTAGGCGGTGGCGTGATTCATCATACCAATGCTCCTAAACCTGATTTTATTTAAAGGATTTTAAGACATGGCTGAGTTACCGTTTCAACAGCCTCAAACTTTGAACGAACGCCAAAACCGAGCTTTGGCGTTGGCGGCTGTTTTTCAGTCCGCGCAACTGACGCATATGACAGCCTTGAGCGGTCAACAAAGTATTGGGGAAAGCGGTAACTTCTATTTAGAGCAGTTGATTAAAGCCAGTTTAAATATCCGACCGAAGGGCAACCAAAGCGGACAAACTTTAGACTTCTTTCATCAGCTGGCGGACATATCCTTAGGACTAAAAACCTTAGAAAGTAGCATTACCCAGCCCTTTAATACCTCACCCAAAACTCGAATTCCAAAACTATCCACTGCTAAACTTCCCATGACCTATGCCATGGCACTCTTACAATTAGAAAAGAAAGTGTATAGCAACCCCAAATTCGTTGAAATTATTGAACAGTCCCAACAAAAAATCTTAAGACAGCTTTCTTTTTTCGATAATAACTATTTACATCCAAGCATTATTGCCAACCTCGCACAAACCTATGTCGACACCGCAGGGCAAATTAACCCACGCATTATGGTGCGGGGCAATGCAGAAGCATTTAAAGATTCATCGCATACCAACCGCATTCGCGCTTCCCTCTTCACTGGCTTACAAATGGCACATTTATGGCGTCAGCTCGGTGGAAGTTCATGGGGCATGGTGTTTAGCAAACGCAAGTTGCTTAAAGATATTCAAGATCTCGCTCGTTTACAGTATCAGGTGATTTAACACATGATCGACGGGCTTTTTAGTTTTACGTTTAATTCCAAAGTTTAAGGAATCGCTATGAACGCTTTAACCGCACTTTCTCCATTAGATGGACGCTACGCTAGCAAATGTGATGCGCTTCGTCCTTTCCTCTCTGAGTTTGGTTTAATCCATGCTCGTGTGACTGTTGAAGTGCGTTGGTTACAAGCGCTTGCAAACCGTCCAGAAATCACTGAAGTGCCTGCTTTCAGTGCTGCGACCAATGCTGCACTTGATGCAATTGTTGCTGACTTTTCTGAAAGCGATGCCAACCGTATTAAAGACATCGAACGTACCACGAACCATGACGTTAAAGCCGTTGAGTACTTCCTGAAAGAAAAAATTGAAGGCATCGAAGAGCTTAAAAATGCGGGTGAATTCATTCACTTTGCATGTACGTCTGAAGACATCAACAACTTGTCTCATGCATTAATGCTGAAAAGTGGTCGTGATGTATTGGTTGCATCTATGCAGCAAATCATTGACTCAATCGTGGCATTGTCTGAAAAGCATGCTGACCAACCTATGTTGTCTCGTACACATGGTCAGACGGCAAGCCCAACCACTTTGGGTAAAGAAATGGCAAACGTAGCATATCGTCTTGCGCGCCAAATCAAACAATTCAAACAAGTTGAGCTTTTAGGCAAAATTAACGGTGCAGTAGGTAACTATAACGCTCACCTTTCTGCTTACCCAGACATCAACTGGCCTGCACACTCACAAGCATTCGTTGAATCTTTAGGTTTAAGCTTTAACCCGTACACCACTCAAATTGAACCGCATGACTATATGGCGGAACTGTTTGATGCTTTACGTCGTTTCAATACGATTTTGATCGACTTTAACCGTGACGTTTGGGGTTATATCTCGCTTGGTTTCTTCAAGCAAAAACTCAAAGATGGTGAAGTGGGTTCTTCAACGATGCCACACAAAGTAAACCCTATTGACTTTGAAAACTCAGAAGGCAACTTAGGCTTAGCCAATGCTGTACTTGCGCACCTTGGCGAAAAACTTCCAATTTCTCGCTGGCAGCGTGACCTAACGGACTCAACTGTACTACGTAACATGGGTGTTGGTTTTGCACAAAGCTTGATTGCTTTTGAAGCTTGTTCAAAAGGCATTGGTAAACTTGAACTCAATGCTGCACGTATTGATGAAGACTTGAACAATGCGCAAGAAGTTCTAGCTGAACCAATTCAAACTGTAATGCGTCGTTACAACGTTGAAAAACCATACGAAAAACTAAAAGCGTTGACACGTGGTCAAGCAATGACGCGTGACATGATGGTTGACTTCGTCAATGGTAATGAACTTGAAGCTGTCCCTGCTGCCGACCGCGCACGTTTAGCGGAAATGACACCTGCAACCTATACAGGTAACGCAGCTGAACAAGCAAAACAAGTTGCTGACTTAATTTCTAAAATCTAATTTTTAGAAATTAAAAAAAGCGAAGCTTCGGCTTCGCTTTTTTATCTATAATGCAAACAAGAATATCCTAGATGCATAATTGAAAAACCAATAAAAATGATGACAATCCTGAAAAGTACAACAACGAAAGCTTACTTTGACTATCAAGTGAAAAAACCGCATTGGATTGCGCTCATTGTACTCGCTGTCGCCATTGCTTTCGCATCGATCCATCCCCTTGAACTCAGCTCTTATATTTTGCATCAGATTGGAACCGTATTCATGTTGGTTACGCTGATCATTTGCCTCTATAAAATGGGGCTCAGCTTAATCAGTTTTATGCTTTATATTGGGTTTTTGCTGATTCATATACTCGGTGCGCATTATCTATATTCTTATGTGCCCTATAATGAATGGTCGATGCAATATTTAAACCTAGACCTCAACCAGAGTTTCGGTTGGACGCGGAATATGTATGATCGCTTTGTACATTTAGCGTACGGTCTACTGCTCTACCCATTTTTCTATCGTCTGTTTCAAGTGTGGTTACCCCAACTTTCTAAACTCACCCTATTCTTGCTGGTCATTCAATTTGTGATGGCAAGTAGCCTCATTTACGAATGGATTGAATGGTTTATTGCGATGGGCTTATCGCCTGAAGATGCTGAAAACTACAATGGGCAACAAGGTGATATTTGGGACGCGCATCAAGACATGCTTTTAGCCACAGTTGGCGCAATCATCACAGGCATAGCCTGTCTATTGAAAAAGTAGTCCTTTTTTTCTCTACCATTCGTCTAGCACAACAATTAACGACGATACAGGACTCATTCAAGCACAAGTGACTTGCACATCAGTTTTAAAAAAACAAAAAAAACACCACGTCAGGCGTGGTGTTTTTAACTCTGTTAGTCTTTCGCAGACTCATCTGTTGGCACTTCAGTAATTCGGCCACCACGAGCAAGGAATGCAGCAACTTCGTCTTCAAGTGCTTGGCGTTGTTTTAATTTTGCAGTCACCGTCAGTGTTTCAGCTTCGGCAACATCACCATCACTCGCAGCATTATCAGAAGAATCTGATGCTCCTTTTTCCGCTGCTTGAGCTTCGTCTTCGTCGACTGCTGAGTCTTCTACATCATCATAATCATTTGAATCAGTCATCTTAATCTCCCCACAAATGACATTTTAAGTTCCCATGAATTACTGGTTTCCAATTATGTTGAAATTTAACAAGCTCTCAGCTTTTCGCATAGTCTTATTCAACGGAAAATCGTATCTTTTTTAATCAAAATCGTAATCTTATTTTACGACTGCCTAAAAATTAACACTTCCGTTCTTAGACTGCATAACGCGTCTCTTTGAGCAACCCTAAACCATTGGCCTGTGCCATAAAAGCATCTTTTAATACAGGCAGTTTTTCAACCTGTTTCAAACCAAAGTTTCGTGCCCACACCACAGGAAAGAGTTGTGTGGTTTCCATCCAACCGATGGCAGACATGCTATGCATCATGGCATCATTTTGTCCTTTACGGCGGTGTTCATAACGCTTCAGTGTTTGCTCATGTGCCCACACGCCACGCGCTAGATCATGTAGCAATACGTCACACAGTACAGCCGCATCAAGACAACCAATATTCACACCTTGCCCCGCCAACGGATGAATCACATGAGCCGCATCACCAATTAAAGCCAAGCCTGCTTTAACATATTGCTGTGCAGCACGTGCTTTGAGTGGGAAAGTGGCACGAGGTGTCGCTTCCAACACTTCGCCTAACATGTGATGACTTTCTCGCGTTAATAGCTGGGTAAATTCAGCATCTGAAAGTGCAGCATATTCTTCTGCATAATCATCGGGGAGCGTCCATACGATAGACTGCCAATGCCCTGCTTGCTCTGGCTTTAAACTCGCCATTGGTAAAAATGCCAAAGGCCCCGTTTCTAAAAAAATCTGACGTGCAACGTGTTGATGAGGCTGTGCAGTGCGAATGGCGCAGCTTAAACCAGCCTGTTTGTAGTCCAGCACATCGATATCGATAAACGCTTGTTCCCGTACAAAAGAGTTTGCACCATCTGCACCAATCACCAGTTTGGTTTTCAACACCGTACCATCGGCCAAATGGATATACCATAGCCCAACACCTTCTTCGACACGAGCAACTTTAACCTGAGTTCGGTAATCGTTGAGTACAGCAAGCATCTGCTGTTGAATCGCTAAATTAAGTAAACTTGGCTCAACCATAGAACCGAGGGCTTGTTCGCCTTGTGGTTCCTGCTTGGACACATGACCAAAGTTAATTTCACCATAGCCATTTTTATTCCACACCTGCATGCCACTATACGGCATCTGGCGGGCAATCTTGTCCCAAACATCAACGGTTTTAAGTAGGTGTATCGTCGCCTGACTGAGTGCCAAGACACGTGGGTTTGCAACACTTAAGGTCTTATGTTCATCTAAAATAGGTGCAGCATCCAGTACGGTAGCTTGCACACCGCCTTGCGCCAAAAGCAAAGCTGTCAGCCCACCGACCAAACCACCACCAATAATCACGACATCTAAAACATCAGTTTGAACATGACTCATGCTTTTAGCCCCATGGCATAGTTGGCAACGAGTGGTTTAATGCCTGGAATCGTATCAAACGCGACTAAACCAGTATTACGAATAAATTTTAAGATTGGATTGTTATTGCTAAAGCCTCGTACCACCGAATCACAGAACTTAATTACGCGTTGTTGATCGGTCAAACGTGAAGCCTCATAGGCTTGTAACATTGCAGCATCGCCCAAGTCGGCATTTTGAGCAATTTGCTCCGTTAAATAACGTACTAAGACGTGCGCATCTCGCATACACAAGTTAAAACCTTGTCCTGCAACGGGGTGAATGGTATGCGCAGCATTGCCCATTAAGACCACGCGTCCTACGGCCTGCTTGTCTGCTAATACTTGTGATAATGGAAAACTAAAACGCTTACCTGTTTTTTGGAACTTTCCTGCACGGTCGCCATAGGTTTCTTGCAAAGCATCTAAGAAATGCTGGTCATTTTCATCGCCCAACCATTCACCTTCAGTACCTTTTTTCACAGGCCAAACCACTGAACGACGGTATTCACCCGGAAGCGGCAATAGTGCCAATGGCCCTAAGCTACTAAAACGCTCAAAACCCACATGGTTGTGCGGTTTTGAGGTTTGTACCGTGGTCACAATAGCGACTTGGTCATAATCATGCTCCGAAGCACCTATTCCTAAGGCTTTACGGCAGAATGAATCACGTCCATCTGCAGCAATGACGATTTTCGCTTGGAGTGTTAACTGTTCTTCTCCACGACTCGCTGCTATGTAGGCCATATCGGTATCTTGGGTCAGTTGGGTGACTTGTACACCATCAATCAGCTCAATGAACGGTTGTTTTTGGACTTCCGTCAGTAGTACACGACCGAGCCATGCATTTTCGATGACCTGCCCGAAGCTTTCGACTTTTTCTTGTTCTGCTTTGAGTCGCGCCTTCCCAAAGCTACCTTGTTCGGTGATATTTACTTCAAAAATAGGCGTTGCATGTTCTTGTAAAGCGCTCCATAAACCCAGTTCTTGGTAAATTTGAACTGTACGACGTGACAAGGCGCTGTTTCTTGCATCAAAGCTAGAATGGTATGGCGCAAGGTTTACATCATCATAATTTGGGTATTTGATCGCCTCTAAAAGCTTCACCGCAATATTTTGTTTGGCTAACATCAACGCCAGACTGAGTCCGACCATACCACCACCGACTATGATGACTTCTTGTTGCATGCTTCTATCCTTTTTATGGCGTACCTAAAGTCAAAAACTTCAAATACCTCTAAGTTTTAATGGATTTATATTACATCAAAGATTTTCTTTTTTATAATGAAATGGATGTTTTTACGTACTTTCACCGTAAAGTGTCATGTCATGATTTCTGAAAAGACAGTCTTTTCGATTTTCATCAAAACTTCTTCAGGACACTGTTTAAACAGACTTATAAGAAATGTGGAACTTTGAACAAATAACGATCATAGAAAATAAATAATACATAAAAAAGTCCAATCAATTCAGATTGAGCTCTTCAATAAAATATAAGCATTTGAATTTAAAGGCTAATTTTAAAAATTGCTTATAGGATATATTATGTTAATTTTAGCAAATCTTATAAAAGAATAAAATTTAATCTACTAATGTTTGGATCCATTGTAAGCTTCCGCTCATAGATATACCTACACCTAAATTTGCTATATCTAAGTATTCTTTTGGAATATAAGAAAATAATTTATCGTCAATGTAAGCAATCCAAAATTCTGGAGGTGGACAATCGCACTCACCGAAGAACCCTTTAGTTTCTTCATATGCCAAGCAATCATACATAGAGCATGAAATATCAAACTCTAATATTCTCCCAGTAGAATTAAGTGAATGTGTCTGTTCATTGACTTTATATTTAGAAAAAACAGATTGAATTACTTTAGGATAGTTTTTGTTAGCAACTTCACTAAAATTTCTATTACACATACTCCAAAGTTTTTCTATTCTTATTGTAGGAGAGTTTTTGAAAATATATGGATTCCCCTCAAAAAAAATTGGATTCTGATTTAAAAGAAAACCTTTTATTTTCATAAGTCTAAATTCCATATCGAATATGCATTTATTGATTTAGATATTAAATCCTAATGGCTAGTTTTGATAGCTTAAAAAATCCCATTTAACAAAATAGACCTTATAAAAACTGAGTACTTGAATCCACTCAAAGTGTCTCTAATTCCTTTAATGCAATCCTCAGCATCCGAATTGCGGAAGCACGAAAAACTGCATTTGTCCCATCAGCGGAAAGATTTTGATCTGTCCAAGCAATTGCCGCAAGACATTGAATGCCAACATAGAATAGTAATTTTATTTGAGGCACTGTCTGCTTATATGTACACTCCCAACCTTCTAAAAAAGCATTCCGTAATTCTAAATCAGAGAAATCTATATCCACCCAAACAATTTTGGCTAAATCATAAACCGCATCTCCAATACGAGCAGCGTCAAAGTCTATAATACCCGAAACCCGATTTTCACTGTCTACAAGGATATTTCGACCAATATAGTCACAATGCAGTAAATGAAGCTGTGTCGGCTCATATATCGCTTTAGCGTATTTTCGTATCTCGTTCAATTGGTCACAAAATTCGTGATAATCAGATGACAATGGATTTATACGAGACATCCATTTTGAGATCATTAATTCCAATTGTTGCTTCCACAATACCCAATGTGTTGATAAGCCATCTCGATCTTGCCAAAACCTCATATTCAATAAGCGAGTCTGTGGGATTGCACGATGAAGTTCGCCCAAAGCTCGTCCTGCATTCCCAAGCAAAGAAATTTTCTGTACCCGCGTACAATTCTTTAATACTTGATCGACTTGCCTACCTTCTATGGCACTCATGACAAGGATAGAAGAACCTTCCCATTCAAACTTATTTAATACCTTTGGTGTTAGTGGAAATTCTTTGAGAGCTTCTAAGATTTCACAGTAACGATCATTAGCCGTTTGAATATTTGCTATTTTGATAAAGACTTCTCCTTGAGAGGATTGCCCTTGATACACTGAAGCCCCATTTCTCTGTGTAACTAAATCTAACGTCTTTGCCTGAATCCTATGCTTTAACTTAGATAAATCTTTCATGCTGCCTAATTTCTGTTGTGAATAAAAATGATGATGAAATAACTAAAATTTTTATTTATAAATATTATAGTTCTCTATTCAACATAAATACCTTATAAAAAATAAAAGCCGATCACATGATCGGCTTTTATACAGTAAATTATATTTATCGCGCCATTAACGCTTCAATCTCTTCTACCGACTTCACCACTTTCGCAGTCAAATTCAGTGGACCGTTTTTAGTTGCCACAATGTCATCTTCAATACGAATACCAATACCACGCCATTTCACATCGACCGTTTCATCATCAGGTGCAATGTACAAGCCCGGTTCAACCGTCACTACCATACCTTCTTCATAGGTACGCCACACACCTTCTTGCTTATATGAACCGACATCGTGCACATCCATACCGAGCCAGTGTCCTGTACCATGCATATAAAACTGACGGAAACTTTCCTTTTGGATTATCTCTTCAATATCACCTTGCATAATACCCAGATCAAGTAGACCTTGGACTAAAATGCGCACAGCAACATTATGTGGTTCCTTATACGAGTTCCCTACACGCACTGCATCAATGGCAGCAAGTTGTGCATCAAGCACTACATTATAAAGTGCTTTTTGCTCAGGGCTGAACTTTCCATTGACAGGAAAAGTACGGGTGATGTCTGAAGCATAATATTCATATTCACACGCTGCATCGATCAACACCAAATCGCCATCTTTCAGCTCTTTGTTGTTCTCTACATAGTGCAAAATGCAGGCATTTTCACCACCACCGACAATACTGTTATACGACGGCACGCAGCCATTCTGACCAAATACATAATTCAGCTCAGCTTCTAGAGCATATTCCATCATACCCGGCTTAACGGCTTGCATGGCACGAGTATGCGCTTGTGCGGAAATATCTGAAGCTGTTTGCATCAATGCAATTTCTTGTTCTGACTTAAACAAACGCATTTCATCTAAAATACGGTCTAGCTGTATCAATTGTGCAGGTGCAGCAGTCCCACGACGTGACTCACCATTGGCAGTCGTGATCCATTTTGCTACACGCGCATCAAATTCAGGCTGTTGCCCAATACGATAGAATAATTTTTCTTTACTTAAGAGTTTTTCAATGATTTCTTCATCTAACAAATCTATCGCATACGCTTCGTCAGCTTCATAGTCATCTACCGCGCCATCCATACCTGCGCGATAACCATTCCAGATTTCCATCTCGCGGTCACGTTCACGGCAGAACAAACTGTAGCTATAACCGTCTTCATCATCTTCAGCAAAGGTTTCAATGACTGCTACGGCTTCGGGCTCAGCAAAACCTGTCAGATAAAAAAAGCTGCTATCGGTACGATATTTATAGTCTGCATCACGATTACGCATCGCCACTGGACTGGTTGCAATAATGGCAATACTGTTCGGACCCATTTGTGCAGCCAAACGGTCACGGCGTTCCTGAAAATCCACTTGCGTTAGTTTCATGTTTGATCTGTCTTTTTTATACCAAAGAATAAAAGTGCCACGCGCACCTATCATGTACGCGCAGCAAATCTTATGCCAATCAGCTTGGGCGATGCGGCGTAAACATTTCTACAACATTGTTCGCTTCTGTTACAGAACGATCGATTTGTTGCTTGTTATGAAAGTGTTTAAGCAGAGAACTTTCCTCAACTGCAATCTTTTTGCGGCCTACAGATAAGCTCACAGGAATTAAACGTACAAACTCGTATAACTCTTGATAGCTCTCTTCACCCTCTTCATCATCATCAGTTTCTTCAAACTCAACTGCCGCGACATCTTGTAAATGTTCGATCAGTTCCATTTCATCTGGGCGAATATGACCAGACGCCAAACCAAAGCCCAGCACTACGCCTGCGCACCAATCCGCCAAAGCTTGTACACGGTCTGCGAGCGTATGAGTGTCATCGGGAAGTAACGGTAAATAGTCCAACTCATCATCAGAAAGTGCATGTGCGACATCTTCTGCTTCATCGGCTAACAAAGCCAAAGCTTCTTCGCTTAACTCTGGAATTTCCAAAGTCGTTAGGATGTGTTGCCACTCTTCACGGCTCGGTGCCTGAGTTACACAAATGATACCTGTGAGTAAACCATGTAACTCACTTGGGCTAGAAATCTCTTCAATTTTAGAAAAATTTGGCTGCCATTCTGACCAACCTGAAATATCGTCTTGCATTCGTTTATCCAATCTCTATACTTCTTATATATTACCTTTGTTTGCAGCACTGTGCGACCACGATATGTTAGAAGAATTACAGCGTCTACAGGCGCATATTGGCGTTTTAAAAACGCGACTTGCTCATTTTGAAAGTGAAAATAGCACTTTAAATGCAGCTAAACTGGATGCTGAAGAACAGCACCGTTCTCAAGTTGTGCAAAAAAATGGCTTAATTACCCAGAAACAAGAACAAATTGATGATTTAACTGAGCAATTAAGCAGCGCTCAGACCCAATATCAACATTTGAACACCGATGCGACTGCTTTGGCCGATCGTTATAGTCGTTTGGAAAAAAGTTGTACGGATTTAAAAAATCGCTTTCAGGAAATCTTGGCTGAACGTAATGAATTACGTGCAATTAAAGAAAAAATGAACAATGATCAGCGTCAAGCTCAGCAAGAAATTCAAGCGCTTCAGCAAGAACGTGAAAGATTGTTACAAAAAAATGAGCATGCTAAAGCCAAAGTCGAAGCCATCATCCAACGTTTGGCTATTTTAGGCACAGAGCAAGATCATCACGCGCAAGAAATTCAACAACTTGCCCACCCTACTGAAGCTGGCGAGGAAGTTTAATCATGAGCGAACCAATTACCGTTGAATTACGTGTCTTAGGCCATAGCTTTCGTTTAGTCACAACGGAAAAAGAAAAAGCCGACCTTGAACGTGCAGCTCTGCTTTTAAATGATAAATATGATGAATTTCGCCGTAAAGCGCCACGGGTAGAACCCAGTAAAATTATCATTATGGTGGCGCTTGAGTTAATGCAAGAAGTGTTGTTGATGAATAAAACACTGCAAGAGTATGCACACGCAGAACGATTACTGGCAAATATTATCGATGAGGTTGCAGAACTTGTTTAAACTCGACTTAATTGAATAAAGTATCAACACTTACTCCAGTTGTTTACAGTTCGTAGCGGTGTATGAGTTGCCATCAGCGTGAGATTCGTTATACTTAAGGCAACTCTGAGGTGTTCGCCAGCGGGTCTATTCCCCTGCCGATACTTAAACTTATGGATGTGTTCTGTATATTTAGAGTGTATGCCCACTTTCATGTGGGAAACCCAGCAAGTATACGTCGCGTCCACCTTGAACTCATCGGGTTCAGGGTAACGACACATGCAGCGGCATCTTCGGAGTACTTTATTTAGTTAAAAATAATAATTACATACATCGCTAATACTCTTTAATTTTTATTTTTCAAGCTTATTGTTTTCATCTTGTCTCCCTGCTACCGAACAAAATGATTCTTGAATCTCTCTATCTCTTAAAATAACGCTTTTATTGGATTATTAAATCTTTATTGAGTCATTTTTCTACTTCATTTGTCCATAAAACAAAGCTAACCAGCCCTCAATTTTTAAGAATTTCAAAACAAAAAACCTGACTTAGCTGAATGCTGCATCAGGTTCATTCACATGATTTAATTTTTTAGCAAATCGATCCAATAATATGCTCTGCGTGACAAGTCACTCCCTGCTGAGCTATCAACTGAATTACCCCACTTTGAGGCGCAACTACAGGAACTTCCATTTTCATGGCCTCCATAATCGCAACCACTTGCCCCTCTGCGACCTGCTCCCCGTTTTCTACTTTCCAAGCGCTAATTACGCCATTGATCGGAGCAAGTAAGTGTTCAGCACTCACTGTTGTTTCTGTAACCGGTTGGTCTTGAGCAGTGATTGTAGGATTTTGTGCAAACATACCCGCAGGTAAGCCTAAACGATGTAATTTCCCATCAATTTCAATATAGCTGAGTAACATCGGCTGTTGATGATTCGGAATACTGCGTTTCGTTGGCTTTAAGTCCTGTTTAAAATCATTTTCAATCCAACGAGTATGGACATTAAATGTGTCGGTAAAATCAGTTTCATTTAATACTGCACGGTGAAAGTCTAAAACCGACGCAACCCCTTCAATTTTAAATTGCTTCAGCGCACGTTTAGCACGAGCAATAGTAACCTCACGTGTCGGGCCAGTGATAATCAGTTTTGCCATGAGCGAATCAAAATGACTCGACACCAAAGAGCCTGTACGAACACCTGTGTCTACGCGTACGCCCTGACCAAACGGGGCTTCAAATAAACTTAATACACCAAATGCAGGAATGAAGCCACGAGCAGGGTCTTCAGCATTGATACGAAACTCAATGGCATGCCCCTGCGCTTTAGGGGTTTCTTTGATTGAAAGTTCATGGCCTTGAGCCACACGAATTTGCTCAACTACCAAATCGACATTGGCCGTTTCTTCCGTAACAGGATGTTCCACCTGCAAGCGGGTATTAACCTCTAAAAATGAAAGCTTTCCATCACGGCTCAGCAAATATTCAACGGTACCCGCACCGACATAGTTAGCTGCCTGACAGATATTTTTGGCTGAAGTTAAAATTTCTTCATAAATTGCATCGCTGATAAAAGGTGCTGGGGCTTCTTCAACCAACTTCTGATTACGACGCTGTAGCGAACAATCGCGTGTACCTAAAACCACTACATTGCCATGTTGATCTGCAATCACTTGCGCTTCGACATGGCGTGGTTGATCTAAGTATTGCTCAACAAAACACTCACCGCGGCCAAAGGCAGCTTGCGCTTCACGTACAGCCGAATCATACAGCTCTTTTACATCTTCCAGTTTCCAAACGACTTTTAAACCGCGACCACCACCACCAAACGCGGCTTTAATCGCAATAGGTAAACCAAACTGCTTTGCAAACTCGAGGGCTTCATCAGCATTATTTAAGGGGTCTTGTGTTCCTTGAACTAAAGGTGCACCCACTGAAGCGGCTATCTTACGTGCTTCAATTTTATCACCCAATTTTTCAATGGCGCTTGGCGATGGCCCTACCCACTTTAAGCCTGCATCAATCACTGCCTGTGCAAATTCAGCACGTTCAGATAAAAAGCCATAACCCGGATGAACCATGGTCGCTTTGGATTTTTTAGCAACCTCAAGAATGGCTGGAATATTTAAATAGGTTTCACGTGCAGTTGCACCCGCTAAACCCCATGCTTCATCCGCCAGTTCGACATGCATACTATCAATATCGTCATCGGCATATAACGCAACTGAACTAATACCCATATCACGGCAAGCATGAATAATACGAACGGCAATTTCACCACGGTTTGCAATTAATAATTTTTCAGTAGTCATCATTCATTCTCAAAATCTGTAAATTCGGTCATTTTTTTAAATTTGATTTGGCACCCTGCTGGAATCTGTGCCACCAAGTCCCAATGGTGCTTCGCCACAGCCGCTATAACGGGGTAGCCACCAGTTAAAGGATGGTCATTCATAAACAATACAGGCTGTCCACTGGGTGGAATCTGTAAGGCACCAATACAAGTGCCTTCACTTTCCAACTCATGAGTAATTTTGCGTTGCAATGGTTGTTCACCTGAAAGCCTCAGTCCAACTCGATTGCTTTCATTGGTCACAAGCCAAGCTTGCTGACATAAGCGCTCAATGCTCTCCGCTTCGAACCAATCCGTTCGCGGTCCCATCACAATGTCGAGCTCAACCACATCGCCGACTTTGGGCAAGTGTAACTTCGCAATTTCGGTATTACTGATATTTGAAACTTCAACCTGTCCTTGATAAACCATATCCCCCATTTTTAGAGGTTCTGGTCCCAATATGGCCAAACTATCAAATGAGGCGCTATTCAGCACAGGCTGCACGTCGATACCACCACGAACCGCCAGATAATTCCTCAGTCCAGCCGTCGGTGCTTGAATCTGAAATTCATCACCTTCATCAAGGGCAATCGCTTGATAACTCTCAAAGTCAGCCTTTTGGCCATCACTAAATTTCACGTGGAGGTTTGAAATTGCTCCCGTAACCGAAATGACTGCGGACTGATGCATTTTGGCTTTCAAACCACCATTTAAAATTTCAATCACAGGCGTCGGAGTTGGGTTACCAACAATTCGATTTGCACTGTGCATCGCCGATACATCCATCGCCCCTGCAACACCAACCCCTATCTTGGTCTGGTTAAAACGCCCTTCATCTTGAATCAGCATCTGTAGGCTCGGTGCAGTTACCGTAAACACAGGCATGGAGTGTTTGGGCTCAACAGTACGAGTGACTTGCTGTGGTACGCTAACCGTGGTCGGTTGATGTGTGACATCTTCAAAATGTACTGTCATTCCCGGTAACAGTAGCGCTGGATTTTTACGCTCTAGATCCCACATTTTTGCAGCAGTCGTACCGATCAACTGCCAGCCCCCCGGACTGTCTTTCGGATAAATCCCTGAATATTGTCCTGCCAGTCCCAAAGAACCCGACGGTATTTTTTTACGTGGCACAACTAAGCGAGGAATATCTGTAAAAGGTCGATCGGGACTGCTCATATAAGCAAAGCCCGGTGCAAAGCCGATAAAAGCCACATTCCAAACACTTTGACGATGCTTCAAAATCACATCAGCAATTGAAAACCCTTGTAACTCTGCAATCTGAGCAAGATCTTCGCCCGTATAGCAGATAGGAATAATCAACTCTTGGACATTACGCTCAACGCCTGAACCGATTTTTACAGTCTGAATCGAAGCAACCAGTGTTTTAAACGTAGTCTCGATTTCATTAAAAAAAACCAAAATCGTTTTTGCAGCAGGGACTAAGTCTTTAATTCCATTCAATTGCATCTTGTGCAATTTATTGTACAACGCCAATGTTTCCTCTAAGCTGGCAAGCTCTATGAGAAAACAATCCGCGTTTACCGATAAAAAACGCATATGCCTATCCTTTTAATTGTTCTTCGGTGCGGCTTAACCTATCCATGCACGATCAGGAATGTCGGTAATGAACATATGACCGGGTGCATGGCTAATGGCAAAAGGAATTTTTGAGTTCATCACCGCCGCTTGTGGGGTTACACCACAAGCCCAAAATACTGGAATTTCCCCAGCCTCAATACGTGAAGCATCGCCAAAGTCTGGCTGATTCACATCACGAATACCTAAACCTTCAGGATGTCCAATATGTACAGGCGCACCATGCACACTTGGCATCCGTGCTGTAATTTTGACGGCATCCGCGATTTGATGGGATGGAATTGGGCGCATAGACACCACCATGTTGCCCGAAATACGCCCCGCAGGCTGACACTGAATATTACTCAAATACATCGGTACATTGGTCTGATCATGGATATGACGAACTTGAATACCGGCTTCTTGCAATGCAGTTTCAAAAGAAAAACTACAGCCTATTAGAAATGTCACCAAGTCAGGATGTGCATGATAAATGTCACTCGCATCCATTACTTCATCGACCATTTCACCCTCTTTCCAGATGCGATAACGTGGAAAGTCGGTTCGTATATCTGAGTTTTCTGCCAGTCTTGTAGCATAAACACCTTCTTCTAACACGTCTAAAACAGGACAGCTTTGCGGATTACGATGTGCATACAGTAGAAAATCATAAGCCCAATCTTTAGGCACCGAAATCATATTGACCTGCGTCATGCCTGCAGCCATACCCGCCGTTGGTTTATCAAAGCCTGCACGGATTTTTAAACGTGCGGCTAACGCGGCTTCAAGCTGCGCTGAATCGACTTGGATATCCTTATACATTGCCTACTTCCTGATGCTTTAAAACAAAGGGACGAATTTCAATATGATGATTTAACAGTTCAGCTTTAATCGCAGCCGACATCTCTAAAGCACCCGCGGTGTCACCATGTAAGCAAATCGTGTCCGCTTGAATAGCAGTAAATACCCCATCAATCGACTCAACGCCGCCATTTTTCAACATAGACACCACACGGCGTGCCACAAAGGCTGAATCATGTAAAACAGCCCCGTCCAAACGACGTGAAACCAATGAGCCATCACTGTTATAAGCACGATCTGCGAATGCCTCAGATACAACCTTTAAGCCCGCTGCACGTGCTTGCTCAACCAAGTGGGAACCTGCCAGTGCCACCAAAACCAGTTCTGGGTTATACATTTTGATAGCATCAATCACCGCAGCGGCCTGAGCTTGATCGTGTGCAATGGTGTTATACAGTGCACCATGTGGTTTCACATATTGCACTTGAGAACCAGCCACTTTAGCTAAACCATCTAGTGCAGAAATTTGATACAGCACATCGGCAATCAGCTCATCACGTGACACATCCATATTGCGGCGACCAAAACCGACGAGGTCTGGATAAGATACATGCGCACCAATCGTGACATTTAATTCAACAGCTTTACGCAGTGTCTTTAAAATCCCCAGCGGATCTCCTGCATGAAAGCCACATGCAATGTTGGCACTTGTCACCACGGGTAGAATTTGGTCATCATTGCCCATTTTCCACGAACCAAAACTTTCACCTAAGTCACTATTTAAATCTACAAACATGGCTTAATTCCTGTATCACTTCACCGTCGTCTGGCTTAAAGTTTGGTTAAATAATTAAAGACTGTGGTAAAGGACATATAGCCCATCCACCATGTCAACATACATGTGAGTACACCCAAAATAAGTAACCATTTTGGATAGTTATAATTCCCCATCATATCTTTACGGCAAGCAGCAACATAAACAAAAATAGTCAAACCGATTGGCAGTACCAAGCCATTAAAGCCACCAACGAAGATCAATAACCCAGCAGGGGTTGCGCCCAGTACGACATACAGCAATAAAGCTAAAGAGATAAATGTAATGGTGGTGTAATTGGTTTGTTTTGGACTGAGGTTTTTCTTAAATGCAGTAAAGAATGAAACCGAAGTATAAGCGGCACCAATGGTGCTACTGATGCCTGCTGCCCAGAAAATCAGACCAAATAATTTATAACCGAAAGTCCCTGCGGCATATTGAAAAGCTTGTGCTGCTGGGTTGGCATCATGGCTGGCTAAATCAATGCTTGCACCACTCACCACTACACCCAAGAAAGCTAAAAACAGCACATAACGCATGATGCCTACAACCACAATACCTTTGGTTGCAGCTCTTGCGACTTCATCAATATTTTCAGGGCCAACCGCGCCTTTATCCAGTAAACGATGGGCGCCTGCATAGCAGATATAACCGCCGACCGTTCCACCAACAATTGTGGTGATGATGGCAAAATCAATCTGGTCGGGTGCAAACGTTTGATGAACAGCTTGGCCCACAGGTGGCATCACAATGACGGCAACAATGATAATCAAGATGATTTTGAGCAACCCCAAAACGATCATGCTTTTATCCATGGCCAGCGTGGCTTTTCTTGAAGCAAAAATTAAAATGGCTAAAGCACCACTTAATATGCCGCCCCATTTGGTGTCTAACCCAAATAAGGCATTGAGACCTAAAGCCGCACCTGCAATATTACCAATACTGAAGAAGAAGCCACCCAAAATGACCAGAAAAGCCAGTAAGTAACCACTGCCCGGCAAGGCTTTATTGGCAATATCCGAGGCACGCATTTGCGTCAGCGTTACGACACGCCAAATGTTTTGCTGAACCACATAATCAATCAAAATAGACACGAGAATAGCAAAGCCAAACGCCGCACCCAATTTCACAGTAAAGACTGCGGTTTGAGTTAGAAAACCAGGTCCCATGGCGGAGGTTGCCATCATGAAGATTGAAGCAACAATGGCCCATTGGCGATCTGATAAAAAAGAAGATTTTAATAAAGACATATTTAATGCGTTCCTCGTCCATTTGAGCTTAATAACGCTATTTTCAAGTTGAACCAAGAACATCATTTTGCTTACAAATTCTGTTCTTAAATCCCTTTCACTGACAAAGATTCCCTGTTGCCCAACCAAAGCCATGGCGGATCAAATCTTCTATTTGAAATAAGAACATAGGCAAGCGCGATGAACAATACGACTTTTTACATCCATTATTAAAACTAAATAACTGTATTTTATTATTTTTTATTTATTAAAAGTCTAATGATAAATTTTACTTATCACGCACGATAAGCTGCTTTTATAGTTTTTCAAACAAATTACGTTTTGAGATAAAGAAACATCGCTTGTCAAAGAACTGCGTACGCCTCAATTATTTTTTAATTTTCTCAAGCAGTCTTTTCATTGCACTTTCAGAAACAGTGACTGCGACATCGGTTAATTTCTCTTTCAAGGCAGCATCATTTCCTTGCATATAAATCGAGGTGAAATGAAAGGTTTTGAGCTGGATCGGGGTATTTAAAATCTCTAAACGACCATCGGTAATTTCCTTTAGCGCCGTTAAGGTCGGCACAACGGCGATCCCCAAACCTTGCTCCGCAAGACGCAATAAGGTCGCAAGCGAATAACTGGTAATTGAAAGCGGCTCGTCTAGTGCCTGTTCTTTCATTTTGGCCTTGAGCTCTTTATAGGGATAGGTAATTTTCGGGTAGGTTAAAATAGTATGAGACATCAATGCCTTAAATGACATTTGACCCACACCACCTTTAAAAGATGGCGCTGCCAAGAAACTCAGTTCAAAGTCGCACAGCGCCTGCTCTACACACTCGAAAGCCAAAGTCGGGCCCAGTAAAAAGGCCATGTCCAAATCCCCCGTACGCACACCTTCTTGCAAATTTGGGGTTAAATCCACCACAATTTCCACAGAAACTTTAGGAAACTCTTTTTGCACTTTTTCGATATATTCAACCAGCCACGTATAAACGATGGTCTCGGAAACACCTAAACGAATCGTTCCTGTGAGGTGTTGGTTTTCAGTCAGCTCAGCCACCAAATCGGTTTCCAAACGCATAAACTTTTCAGCATATTTAAACAGGGTCATGCCTTTATGGGTAGGTTTAAGCTGTCGAAAACTGCGATCGAAGACTTTAAAACCTAAATCATTTTCAAGAGAGGTGATTTTTTGTGAAACGGCAGGCTGGGTCGTTTGTAATTTTGTGGCAGCCTTATTGAAACTATTTAAAGTCACAACCCAATAAAATGCTTCTAGATTTTTTAAATTCACCCTGAATCCTGCCTTTACTCCATCCCGCTTATAGTACGGCAGTTACCACTATTTTTTAAGTTCCTGTTTTATATAATTTCAAAATGTCTCACGAGAGGACGCTCATTAAAGCTCTATGACTTTCACAAACACATCCATTTTGCATCTTTTAACCAACCGTACTCGGTCTAACCTGATCAAGGCCCTTTAAATCAAGTTGAATTAAGAAAAAACGCTTGAAAGGCTTAATGTTTATTCACACTACTCTTCATTCCATCACGAATCATCATAAAAAAAGCACCTTTGTTTAAAAGATGCTTTTTAAAACTCAACTTAAACAGAGACTGTAAAATCTAAAAGTGCTTATTTACTCTTCTGTAAGCGCAAAGCGTTTAAAACCACGGACAGTGAGCTCAGTGACATCGCCACCGCTGCGAACATTGGGGTGAGTAATAAACCCGTCAATGGATAGAAAATTCCTGCTGCAACAGGTACACCCAAACCGTTATACACAAAGGAAAAAGCAAGGTTCTGTTTCATATTACGAACACCCAGTTTCGCCATATGCAGGGCATCAGCTGCACCACGAATGTCGCCTTTAACTAAGGTGACTTGCGCGGTTTGTTTAGCAATATCAGTTCCGTTCCCCATAGCAATCCCGACATTGGCTTGTGCCAAGGCTGGTGCATCGTTAATGCCATCTCCCGCCATCGCCACAATTTTACCTTGAGCCTGATATTTCTTCACGATCTCCAGTTTTTCAGTTGGGGTACAGTTGCCATAGACTTGTTGAATACCCAATTCCTGAGCCACCAACTGGGCATTTTGTTCATGGTCACCTGTTGCCATGACCACTTCAATACCATCATCAATCAACTGCTGAATCACTTGCTGGGCATTGACTTTAATCGCATCGTGAATAGCAATATAAGCCAGTACTTCTTGGCTATTGCTTAAGAAACTAATCACATTCCCAGTCGCACGCTGCTGGTTCAACTGGCTTTGCAAAGTATCATCTAAAGTGATGCCAAGTTGCTCAAGCAGCTTTTGGCTACCAATATAGAGGGTTTGCTCGCCAATCTGCCCTTTGACGCCAAAGCCAGTCACATCCTCAAAGTCTGCCACTTTAAGTAATTGCTGCGCTGGCACCAACTGCGTCAAAGTCTGTGCAATCGGGTGACTTGAATACTGCTCAATCGAGGCAATCCACTGTTCTACTTGTGCTTGTTCCACATTTGGGCTGAGCAACTGAATTTCTTTAAGACTCGGTTTACCTTCCGTCAGAGTCCCTGTTTTATCGACAATCAGGGTATTCACTTTACTTAGAGCTTCAATCGCCTCTGCATCTTTAAACAGTACCCCTTTTTGTGCCGCGCGCCCTGTAGTGGCCATCACTGACATTGGCGTCGCCAAACCCAGCGCACATGGGCAGGCAATAATCAGTACCGCCACCGCACACATCAGTGCCAGATCAAATTGCGCACCACCAAAGATCATCCAAGCGGCAAACGTCAACACACTAATCAGTAACACCACAACCACAAAATACTTGGCAAACACATCGGCGAGGCGTTGCAACGGCGCTTTTGAACGCTGTGCTTCTGCCACCGTTTGAATCATTTTGGCTAAAGTGGTATTCGCCCCAACCGCCGTGGTTTGAATACGAATACTGCCTTGTTGATTGACCGTCCCGCCGATCACGGTGTCATGCATTTGCTTTTTCACAGGTACAGGTTCGCCTGTCATCATGGCTTCATCGACATAGGTCTTGCCCTCAACCACCACACCATCCAGTGGAATCTGCTCACCTGAGGAAATCTGTAAAATATCGCCTTGTTTGACCATGCCAATATCCACCTCAACCACTTGATCGTTTTGAACCAACTTGGCCGTGTTGGCTTGCAGTTTCAGTAAGGCTTTGAGTGAGTCTGCGGTCTTGGCACGCGCTTTCAGTTCCATGATTTGACCGAGCAAACTTAAAGACACGATCATACAGGCTGCTTCAAAGTACACTGCAACGCCGTGCCCAGTTTTGGCTTCCATTGGAATCACACTTGGGAAGATGGTCGCCACCACACTATAAATATAGGCGGCTAATACCCCGACACCAATCAGGCTCCACATATTTAAGTTGCGGGTTTTATACGAAGTCCAGCAACGTTCAATAAACGGTTTACCTGCCCACAACACCACAGGGGTCGCCAACACCAACTCAATCCACGGCTGAATATGTGGTGAAATGAAACTATGAATGTGTGAACCCATCGCCAGTACAAACACAATCAACGTCAGCGGCAAGGTCATCCAAAAACGATGGCTAAAATCCACCAACTCAGGGTTCGGTGCATCATCTAATGTCGGTTGCATCAGTTCGAGTGCCATACCACAAATCGGACACGTCCCCGGTCCCTTTTGTACAATTTCAGGGTCCATCGGACAGGTATAGTCCATATCCGCAGCCCCTTCAGGCACAGGACGCTGATCGGGTGGAATCAGATAAAACTCAGGATCACCCTTAAACTTATCTAAGCAAGAAGGATTACAGAAATAATAAGTCTGTTGTTGGTAGTCAGTTTTTAACTCTGTATTCGGATCAACCGACATGCCACACACTGGGTCAATAAACTCAGCTGATCCAGATAGAGCATGATGTTCATGTTGATGTTTCCCGCCACCACAGCAGCTACTTTTGGCAGGTTCTGCTTTCGGCTTGGATGCACAGCAACTGGCTTTAGTGTCTGGTTCTATTTGCGGCTTAGGCGCACAACAGGATGTTTTTTTCTCTGCCTCTTTCGGAGTTGAACCACAACAGCCCGCAGTAGAAGTAGACACCGATGCTGCATCTTCAGTTTTTACATAAGCCTCCGGGGTTACAATAAACTTTTGCAAACATTTTTCACTACAAAAATAGTAGTCCTGTCCCTGCCACTCGGTATGCGATTTAGTTAAATCTGTTACGGTCATACCGCATACTGGATCAATAAATATGGTCTTCTCTGCATCTGACACAGGTTTTGATCCACAACCACAACCTTTGGAAGTAACTACAGCACTTTCCTCTTTCGCCTGAGATGAAGCATCGCTTATATCTGTTTTGGATTGACTGCAACAAGCACTGGGCGCTTTTTCTGATGTTAAGTAAGCCTCTGGATTGGCCGAAAATTTCTTTAAACAGCCTGAGCAACAAAACAAATAACGAACTGATTGATGCTCATACACATGAGGAGAGTCCTCTGCGACCGTCATCCCACAGACAGGATCGATATTCACCACCATCGGCGCTAATTTCTGTTTGGAACAGCAAGACGTTTTGTGTTGCTCACTCATTCTGACTCACCTTTTATTTTTTGATTGTGTTAGCATAAAGTCTGTACCTAGGTACTGAGTCAAGCTTTTTGGAGATTATTTTATGCTCACTATCGGCAAGCTGGCAAAACACTGTCAGGTAAATGTGGAAACCATTCGTTATTATCAACGGATCGGTCTGATGCGTATTCCTGAAACCACACAAAACTATCGCTATTATAGTCAGCAAGATATTGAAACTTTAAGCTTTATACAAAAAGGCAAAGATGCGGGCTTACAGCTCAGTGAAATTCAAGATTTGCTGCATTTGCAGTTGGATGACCGTGAAAAAGTCCGTGAAGTGATTCAACAACGGCTGGAAAAGATTGATCAACGGATTCAAGAGCTGAATGCTTTGAAACAACGCCTTTCAAGCTGGGTGGATGAATGTAAAACCACCACCGACAGTTGCTGCCCAATTTTGCAAGAGCTAAAAAAAGGTTCAACGATTGCACCATAAACAGATACCATCTTTGAAATTTGACGATCATTTTCACACACACCTTTTCGATTCTCAGGACTGCGTTCACCATGTCGATTGAACTTGCCCAACTCAGAAAACAGCTTCGCAAACAACGCAGACAAGTTTCCGCCTATCAACAGCAGCAGTCCGAACTTCAAATTTTACAACGTTTAAGACGTGTGCCCGAATTTAAACATGCCACCCGTGTCGGGATCTATCTACATGCTTTTGGGGAAATTCAGACCCGTAAAATCATTGAATATTGTTTTCATCAAAAAAAAGCAGTGTATTTACCAATGATTTGCAATATGAATCAGCGTTTAGCGTGGGTCAAAGTTTCACGTCATCAATTTCAAAATAAACGCTTTTCACACCATCCTCTAGGTATGCAAGAGCCCATGGCAACACGTGGTCAGCACGTTTCACATTTAGACCTGCTACTCATGCCCTTATTGGCTTGTGATCCTTATGGCACACGCATTGGCATGGGCGGTGGTTTCTACGACAAAACCTTAGCTTGTGCGCCCTATCACCGTCCATTTCGTCTTGGTTTGGCTCATCACTTCCAGTTGGTGCCACAGCGCTTGAATCGAGAAACATGGGATCAGCCTTTAGATGGACTGCTGACCCCTCAACAACATTTACGCTTCAAGCGCTAAAATTGACATTTTTGACTGTTGAGAATACTTAAAAATCACATGTTTAGTCATTTTTTATACAATTTATTTTGACCTGCCCTTGTATTTTTTAAAATACCCATCACTATAAAAAACATGGCAACACCGTTGTCACTCATTAGGAGTGCCCATGTCTGAAATTATTATGAATCAAGAAACCTTAGAGCCTCAGGTTCCAAGTGTATTACCACTTTTAGCGTTACGTGATGTGGTGGTGTATCCACACATGCAAATCGCGCTATTTGTAGGTCGTGAAAAATCGATCAATGCAGTTGATGTGGCTCGTAACAGTGACAATCTAGTATTTGTAGTTGCTCAAAAAGATTCTCTTTCAGAAGAAATTGATCACGACAACTTATATCAATACGGTACTGTCGCGAAGATTGTGCAAGTTGTGAATCATGAAAATGATGAAAACTGTATAAAAGTATTAATTGAAGGCTTGCATCGTTCAAAGCTAGAAAAAATCATTGATGAAAATGATTATCTAACCGCAGAACATGCACTTAGCCCAATGTCAGTCCACATTGACGAAACAACGCAAGAAACACGTGTTCAAGAATTACGTGCTCTGTTTGCTCAATATGCTGAAGCAAAACTGCGTAATGCACGTGAACTGATTGCTGCTGCGAACAAGATTGACGATTTACTGCAATTGTTATTCTTCGTAGCGACCCGTGTTCCACTGAATATTGATGTAAAGCAAAAATTCCTCGAACACGATGAGTTTGAAGCACATCTACAAGAACTGATGACGTATTTATTGCAACAATCTGAAGAACAACAGATTGAGCAAACTTTACATGACTCAGTGAAGCGCCAAATGGAGAAAAATCAACGCGAATACTTCCTCAATGAAAAGATGAAGGTCATTCAGCGTGAGCTTTCTGACATGAATGGCGGCGCGGAAGATGACGTTGCTGAAATTGAAAAACGTCTTGCTGAAGCTGATTTGCCTGAACACGTGCGCAAAAAAGCTGAAAGCGAATTCCGTAAGCTTAAAGCGATGCAACCTGCGTCTAGTGAAGCGGCTGTGGTGCGCAATTATATCGAGGCTATTTTAGATACGCCTTGGAATAAAGCCAGCAAAGTCAGCATTAACTTAAGCAAAGCGCAAGAAATTCTCGATGCAGACCATTACGGCTTAGATGACGTGAAAGATCGTATTGTGGAATATCTCGCAGTTCAATCTCGCGTGAAAAAACTCAAAGGCCCAATCCTTTGTTTGGTTGGCCCTCCAGGTGTAGGTAAAACTTCACTGGGTGAATCGGTTGCGAAAGCGACAGGTCGTGAGTTTGTACGTATGGCACTCGGTGGCGTACGTGACGAAGCAGAAATCCGTGGTCACCGTCGTACCTATATCGGTGCGATGCCGGGTAAAATTGTGCAGTCTTTAACGAAAGTTGGCGTGAAGAACCCATTGTTCTTGCTCGACGAAATCGACAAGATGGCACAAGACTACCGTGGCGACCCTGCTTCTGCATTGCTTGAAGTACTCGATCCATCACAGAACAGCAAGTTTAACGATCACTATTTAGATCTTGATCTGGACCTGTCTGAAGTGATGTTCATCTGTACTGCCAACAGCATGAATATTCCAGAAGCTTTGCTGGATCGTATGGAAGTGATTCGTCTACCGGGTTATACCGAAGATGAAAAAGTCAATATTGCTGAGCGTTACCTTGTTCCGAAAGCAATGAAAAATAATGGTCTACGTGCGAAAGAATTGACTGTTCATGAAGAAGCGATTCGTGACATCGTGCAACGTTATACACGTGAAGCTGGTGTGCGTAGCTTAGAACGCGAAGTCTCTAAAATTGCCCGTAAAGTGGTAAAAGAAGCGGTTAGCAAGAAGGCGAAAAACCTGCAAGTTGATGTGACTTCGGCCAATCTTCCAGACTACTTAGGTCCACATAAGTTTGACTTTGGTATGGCGGAAGATGAAGCTCAAGTCGGTCGTGTTAACGGTTTAGCGTGGACTTCAGTGGGTGGTGAGTTGTTGACCATTGAAGTTGCAGCGGTCAAAGGTAAAGGTAAATTCATTACCACGGGTTCACTCGGCGATGTAATGAAAGAGTCGATTACCGCTGCTATGACTGTCGTGCGTACCCGTGCAGATGAATTGGGTATCGAGTCGACACGTTTCGAAGAAACCGATGTTCACGTCCACTTACCAGAAGGTGCAACACCAAAAGATGGCCCTTCTGCAGGTTTAGCGTTAACAACTGCATTGGTTTCTGCTTTCACAGGCATCCCAATTCGTCCGGATATTGCCATGACAGGTGAAACCAGTCTCGGTGGTCGTGCAATGCGCATTGGTGGCTTAAAAGAGAAACTTCTGGCTGCACACCGTGGTGGAATTAAGCTGGTCTTCATTCCTCAAGACAACGTCCGTGATTTATCCGAAATCCCTGACAATGTTAAAGAAGGTTTAGAGATTAAAGCGGTGAAATCGATTGATGAGATTTTACCACTGGCGTTGACCTCTATGCCTGAAGCTTTGGTCAAAGCACCAATTGTGAAAGCTGTCGACGAAGGCAAAAAAGCTGCACGCCACTAATTCTGCATCTTAAAAAAAAGAGAGCTTCGGCTCTCTTTTTTATTACAATTTACTGTAGATAACACCACACATCTTTATGCTTTTATTTCCTACAATAATTTGATCAAGGGATACATGTAGGACAACTAAAATGAAAAACCCGATTGGCTGGTTTGAAATTTATGTGGATGACTTATCTCGTGCCAAACAATTTTATGAATCTGTTTTTAATATTCAATTAACTGAATTAACTCCACCAGCGGATGATAATTCGCTGCAAATGTGGGCTTTCCCCTCAGACATGCAAGCCTATGGCGCTTCAGGTGCACTGGTGAAAATGCCAGGCCTATCCGCAGGAGGAAACAGTACCTTAATCTATTTTTCATGTGATGATTGTGCGAATGAAGCGAGCCGGCTTGTTGAGTCTGGCGGAAAAATTCATGAAGCAAAAACGGCCATTGGTGAATATGGTTTTATTGTGCTGGCCTTTGATAGCGAAGGAAATATGATTGGCCTACATTCCATGACATAAAACGAATGAAACTCCAAATTTTCGCTTAGCTGGTTTGAATTTTTGTATTAAACCTTTTCCTCTATCATCTATCAGACTTGAAAAATCGATAAAAAGCCCGATATAAATAATAAGAACAGATACGCGCTGTATGTTTCTTTTTATTGATGATTTGAAATTGCATGGTCATCTGATTCTCCAGACGGATGACCTTTTATCGCAGTTCTCGCTACTTGGGAACTGCGTTTTTTATGGCTCAAAATACATTAAGGTTTCAATAAATGCTGTACCAGCCCATCGATCACATTTGCCATTTTGGTCAAATTCAACGTCGTTAAGCGGTCTGCTTTGGTATGGTAGTGACCATTTCGATAAAATGCCGTATCGGTAATCATCACTGCGGGAATATCAAACTCCCAATAATTCAAATGATCTGAAAAATCAAAAGCATTGGCAAAGCTCGGAGCAACCAAACGCTGACATTCCAACAGATCAAGTTGCTGCATCACTGCACAATAACCTGCGCCTAAGTCACGTGAGCTCACGTTACTCACTGTCGCAATAAAATTACCATGGCTTGGATAAATCCACTTTAAGCCCACAGGATAGCTTTGGATGGGTTGTTCGCTAAAGAATCCGATCATTTCTAAAATATACACGCCTTTAATCTTATCTTTTTGTGACTGAACCGATTTCGCATGCACATAGCTGCCCATTTGTTCAGTTTTAGAAAACGGTGGTTCTTCTAAACTATAGAACACAAAGTCCACATTGTTGGGCAATTTAGACTTTTGCTCTGCCAAAATACGCGCCGTTTCAATCACACCAGCAACGCCAGAGGCATTGTCATCTGCGCCATCCTGATCGCCAAAGACGTCATAATGCGCCCCAACAATCACGCGGTCTGCCCGTCCGACGTTTAAACTACACACTACATTTCGGTAGATTTGCTGATTGGCCGTAAAGTTTTGATAGTGACACGGAACGCCCAATAAGCGCATTTGTTCTTTGATCCATGCAGAGACACGGTTCAGTTCCTCAAGGTTTTTATAGTTACGTGCTTTGCCCTGACCAATCACTTGCTCCAAATAAACTTGTAGGTTTTGTTCATCAGCCATTTTGACGTTGCTTGCAAATACCTGCCCTGTGAAAGTACCTAGTACAACAATCAACAAAAAAGCCTGTTTTTTTAAAGTTTTGAGCCACATTGTTATTATTCCAAGTATTTCTTATTCCTCTCATCTGTTGAATTAAGCAACATTAGTTCAGTGAATTCAATTGCATTTTGTTTCGTCTCACTGCAAAGCCTTGCTTTCACCGTTATAATGAATCGTCTCCTTATACATGACCCATTATGAAAATCCGTATTCTGACCATTGGTCAAAAAATGCCTGCATGGGTACTGACTGGTTTTGAAGATTATTTCAAACGTATTCAACCTTTTGTGCAAACGCAGATTATTGAACTGCCAATGGCAAAGCGCGGTAAAAATGATTCAGAAGCAGATATTTTAAAATACCGTCAAATTGAAGGTGATAGCATTTTAAATGCGATGAAAGGCAACGAAGTGCTGATTGCTTTAGAAGTCGGTGGTCGTGAGTTTAGCACCGAAAAACTGGCAGAAACCATGAAAGGATGGATGCTTGAGGGCAATGATATTGTGCTTGCTATTGGTGGGCCTGACGGTCACTCTGAAGCAGTACGTAAAGCAGCTGCTTGGCATTGGTCTTTATCCAAACTGACCTTACCTCACCCGATGGTTCGCGTGATGCTGATTGAACAACTCTACCGTGCGATGAGTATTAACCATAATCACCCTTATCATCGTGCAGGTTAAGCTCAAGCAATGTTCCATTTTTGGAACAATACGTTGATATTTCCCCCATTACACAGATGATAAGAATCTGACAAAATTCTTTTCATCTTCCCTTATTAGGCTTTCACAATGAACTTACAAACGCTACCCGGCTTATTCATTTCTCATGGCTCACCCATGCTTGCGTTGAATCCAGAGCAAGTTGGGCCTGCGTTGCATCGTTTGGGTCTAAACTTACCGACACCACAAGCAATTGTGATTATGTCTGCTCACTGGGAAAGTAACTCACTTGAAGTAAGTACTGGAGTCCGTCCAGAGACATGGCATGACTTTCGAGGCTTTCCTGCTGAGCTTTATGATATTCGCTACCCAGCACCCGGTCAGCCTGTTTTAGCCGAAGAAATTCTACATTTACTGGCAGAAGCGGGTTTTTCAGCTCATGCAAACAGTACCCGTCCGCGTGATCATGGCGTTTGGATGCCTTTACTCCATATGTATCCAGATGCAGAAATCCCTGTGGTGGAAATCTCACTCCCGATGAATCTGTCAGCAGAGGAGATTTATAAAATTGGACAAACTCTTGCACCACTACGCGAACAGCAGGTCTTGCTGATTGGCTCAGGGAGTATTACCCATAACTTAGCCGAATTGTCTTGGCATGGTCAGTCACAAGCGGTACCTGAGTGGGCGTCGACGTTTCGTAATCATGTGGTCGCGAAACTTAGCCATCAGGACTTTGACGCTATTTTAGACTGGGAATCGATTCCTTTTGTCCGTCGTAACCACCCAACATTAGAACACTTTGCCCCAATATTTTTTGCAATGGGTACAGGGCATCGTTTCAATATTGTGCATAGTAGCTTTACCATGGGTGCACTGGGCATGGACATTTACCGTTTTGATTAATGTATAAATTTTACTTATATATTAACAAAAAAATATTTATGGATACATTTTGAAACCCAAAAGAACTGAATGTATCCATTCTTTTAAAAACAACATCGAATATCATGTATCTTGTTATTTTAAATCAAGAACTTGTAACCCATGAAATTAAAATATTTAGCGATTGCCCTTTTCCCACTCGCACTGGCCGCTTGCCAATCATCTGATATTCAAAAAGTAGGAGATTTGGCTGTGTCTGTACTACAACAACAAAATGCAGATCAAACACTCGCAAACTACCATTGGAGTGCGAACACCGCAGATGCGCCGAAACCATTGGTTTTAAACTTTGACAAACAAGCAGGTCGCTTAGGCATTGCAACCAGTTGTAACGGTATGGGTACCAATTGGAAAGTTGAGAATAATCAAATTGTGACGGGTAACCTGATGGCGACTCAAATGGCATGTGAACCAAAAGCCATGGTTCAGGAAGGCATCGCAGCAGATTTATTTGACAACCGTAAAGCACCGTTTGTTTTAAACCTAAATGATCCTGATGCACCAACACTGACCGTGGTATCGGCAAAGGGTGAAAAAATTGTATTCACTGGTAAGCAAACTGCTGAGTCGAAATATCAAAGCCAAGGTGAAACTGTTTTCTTAGAAATTTCACCAGAAACCAAAACATGTTCTGCAGGAGTTGCCCGTATGGAATGCCTACAAGTTCGTGAAATTAAATATGCTGAAAATGGCGTAAAGACACAGGTCGATAAAGACTGGACGTTATTCTATAACCACATTGATGGTTTCACCCACAATCCGAAAGAGCGTCAAATCGTACGTGTTAAACGTTTTGAAATTGCCAACCCTGCGGCTGACCAATCAAAATATGCTTATGTTCAAGACATGATTATTGAACGTGAAGCGGTAAAAGGTTCATTGTAATCGTTCAATGACCTAGAAAAAAACCGAGGCCTCAAGCCTCGGTTTTTTATTGGGATTTTTCTAAGTGTATATAAACTTAGAATACGCCTTGAGCAAGCATTGCATCTGCAACTTTTACAAAGCCTGCAATGTTGGCACCATTGACATAGTTCACAGTACCATCTGCTTGTGTACCGTATTTCACACAGTTACGGTGAATTTCTTTCATGATCGCATGTAAGCGCTCATCGACTTCTTCAAAAGTCCAACCCAAACGCAAAGCATTTTGTGACATTTCTAAGCCAGAAGTCGCAACACCACCCGCGTTGGATGCTTTACCTGGTGCGTATAAAATTTTCGCTTCAACGAATTTTTCAACTGCATCTAAGGTAGAAGGCATGTTTGCCCCTTCAGCGACACAAATTACTCCATTTGCAAGGAGCACTTCAGCATCCGCCTGATCTAACTCATTTTGAGTTGCGCATGGCAGTGCAATATCACATGGAATAGACCATGGACGCTGACCTTCTAAGTATTCAAAGCCATGCTTAGACGCAAACTCAGAAATACGACCGCGCTTTACATTTTTCAGTTCCATTACTTCAGCCAGTAAAGCATCGGTAAATCCTGCTTTCACATATACGGTACCCGCAGAGTCAGACAATGAAACGACTTTTGCACCTAGGTACATTGCTTTTTCAGCAGCATATTGTGCTACGTTACCCGAACCAGAAATCGTGACTGTTTTACCTTGGAAGCAGTCGCCACGGGTTTTCAGCATTTCTTCAGCAAAATACACTGTGCCGTAGCCCGTTGCTTCAGGACGCGCCAAAGAACCACCAAAGGTTAAACCCTTACCCGTAAACACAGATGAAGTGTCATTACTCAGCTTCTTCATCATGCCAGCCATATAACCCACTTCACGGCCACCCACGCCAATATCACCCGCAGGGATATCCGTATTTGAACCTAGGTGACGGTATAGCTCAATCATTAGGGCTTGGCAAAAACGCATAATTTCGCCTTCGGACTTCCCTTTAGGATCAAAGTCTGAACCGCCTTTACCTCCACCCATTGGAAGTGTCGTTAACGCATTTTTAAAAGTTTGTTCAAAGCCTAAAAATTTTAGGATCGATAAATTCACCGATGGGTGAAAACGCATACCGCCTTTAAATGGACCAATTGCCGAGTTGTATTGAACACGGAAAGCACGGTTTACATGGGTTTGACCTTGATCATCCACCCATGAAACACGGAATTGAATCGCACGCTCTGGCTCAACCAAACGCTCGAGCAAACCGTGATCTGCATAACGAGGATTTTTTTCAATGAACGGCCAAAGGCTGGTCATGACTTCCTCTACCGCTTGTAGAAACTCGGGTTGATGTTCATCACGTGTTTTCACGTAATCTAAAAACTCATTAAGGCTGTTATATTTCAACGCTTAATCCTCAGCAGAAAATGGATCAAAATTGGTCAAATTTTATAAACAATGTTAAATTTTGGCGCAAACAATTAAATATCTTTTACCAACAATTCACAACACATTTCTATAAAAAAACATATTTATCATTTATATAACAATTATTTATATAAAATATACCTAGAAATTAGTTATAAAAAAACACCAATGAAAACACAGGCTTAAAATCTTTTTTTGCTCAAAAATGATGCAGTTAATGAACCATTTTAGAACACAGGATTAATCAAAAAAAACATGGTAAAATTCAGTGATCTACCTATTTCTTCTAATATCTCTGCAAATTCATCTGCAGGATTGGTTTACGCATGAATTCGCACATTTCCCTGATCCAAAATATCGATGCTCTCCTTCCCCAAACCCAATGTGGACTCTGCGGACATCGTGATGGATGTCTGCCTTATGCCCAAGCCATCAGCGAAGGTGAAGTAGCCAATAAATGTGTACCTGGCGGGCAGCCTGTAGCCGATGCATTGGCTCAGTTGCTAAACCGACCAGCATTAATTGCAGAGGAAAGTGTTTGGCCTATTCAAGCCGATGGCCGCCCACAGAGAATGAAAGCAATCATTCGTGAAGATGAATGCATTGGTTGTACCAAATGTATTAGTGCCTGTCCTGTAGACGCCATTGTTGGCTCGGGTAAACTCATGCACAGTATTTTGACTGACCTGTGTACAGGCTGTGAACTGTGTATTCCGCCTTGTCCTGTTGACTGTATTGACCTTATTCCAGATGTAAGCGGTATACCGACGGAAATCTTGCGCAAAGCTGAGCAAGATGATTTAAGACAACGCTATTACGCGCACATTCAGCGTGAAGAAAAACAGCGTCTACACCGTAAAGGTCCAGTAGTTCGTGCAGAAATTGATACGGCGTTATTTGCCCAGTTTTCAGCACAGAACGATGCTGTACCTGATATTCAAATCCTCGACAAAGAGCCAGAAATGGCAGCAAAGCTCGATGCAAAAGCCACCATTGAGCTGGCGAAATTACGTGTACAAATCAAAAAACTAGAAAAGCAGCTCAGCGTGCGTGAAGATACGAAAAAACGTCTGTTGTTAGATGACTTAACCCAACAGCTTCATCAGTTACAGGGAGCTTAAGCATGCTCACTACAAGCGGAAAACCCGTAAAAAGCATGACCAAAAAGCAAATCCAAATCTTTTTTGAACGTTTACGCGCGCAACGTCCAAATCCCAAAACTGAATTGAATTATTCGAGTCCTTTTGAGCTGTTGGTGGCTGTGACCTTGTCTGCTCAGGCGACGGATGTGAGTGTCAACAAAGCTACAGATAAACTCTTTCCAGTCGCCAATACACCTGAGACTATTTATGCCTTAGGAGTCGATGGTTTAAAAACCTATATTAAAACCATAGGCTTATATAATGCGAAGGCTGAGAATGTGATCAAAGCCTGTAAGATGCTGATTGAAAAACATAACAGCATCGTGCCAAACAACCGCGCCGATTTAGAAGCTTTGCCCGGTGTAGGACGAAAAACAGCCAATGTGGTGTTAAATACTGCTTTTGGACAACCGACCATGGCGGTCGATACGCATATTTTTCGTTTAGGCAATCGTACAGGATTAGCGGTCGGCAAAAATGTGCTTGAAGTCGAACACCGTTTGGTAAAAGTCATTCCGAAAGAATTTATTGTCGACTCACATCATTGGCTCATCTTACATGGTCGATACTGCTGTATCGCGCGCAAACCGAAATGTCATGAATGCATCGTTTCAGATGTGTGTAACTGGCCAGATCGTTTTGAATTTGGTGCAGCACGTATTGCCACAAAGACGATAGAAACTGAGCACTAAAGTTCAGTTTTTTATTTCAGTTTCGATTTATCTTTTAAGTCTTGCTGCAACTTCGGATGTAACTGACGTTCTGGCTGCTTCTTCGACATTTTTTCTTGTTTACTGACATCGCGTAGCATTTTTACGCTAATGTAAAACAAACCCACCAATACCGCCGCAGCAACAATAATTAAAACAATGATTCCAAATTGTGCCACACGCGACTCCATTTTTAGAGGATCAAGAAAAAGAGCCCTAATATGACTTAGAGCTCTTTCAATGTCAAAACATTGCCATGTTTAAAACATGCAATTATTTGTCTTGATCAAGAATCGCAAACAAATCTGCTTGTACTTCATCAATTGGGCGTAAGCCATTCAGCTTGTCATAGGTTGGTGCATTTTCACCAGACGCTGCGCGACCTTGGTAGAAACCAACCAACTGTTCAGTTTCAGTGTGGTATGAACCTAAACGTTTACGAATCGTTGCTTCTTGGTCATCTGGACGTTGTACCAGCTCTTCACCAGTTTCGTCATCCTTACCTTCCACTTTAGGTGGGTTGTAAACGATGTGATAAACACGGCCCGATGCAGGGTGCTGACGGCGACCAGAAAGACGTTGTACGATTTCTTCGTCAGGAACATCAATTTCAATCACGTGATCAATGTTGATGCCTTCATTTTCAAGCGCTTCGGCTTGAGGAATGGTACGTGGGAAACCATCAAAGATACAGCCATTTACACAATCAGGTTGCGCAATACGTTCTTTCACTAAACCAATGATCAGTTCATCAGATACAAGACCACCATTGTCCATCACGCTTTTAGCTTGTAGACCGAGTTCAGTTCCTTCACGAATTGCAGCACGGAGCATATCACCGGTTGAAATTTGTGGGACATTGTAGCGCTTACAGATCAACTGAGCTTGTGTACCTTTACCTGCTCCAGGTGGTCCGAGTAAGATAATGCGCATAAAAAAACATCCTCATTTAAACAATGTATTTGACACTTTGTACATGCCGACAAATTCGACATATTTTTAGCATCTAATTATAAGAAAGCTACAAACAAATGTATTGTACCCGCAATGAAGCCCGTTACCCCACCCAATAAAATCAAAATCCATTCGTCTTCCTGAAATGCAGGACGTAATAAGTTTTGAAATTCTTTCGGCGTTAGCTCTCGAATACGGTCTCTAAACATTTGATAGATTTTCTGTGCACGGCTCGCATTGAACGCTGGGTCGCATACAGGCACCATCGTAATTTCAATTGAACGATCAATCAAGTCCGTCTTCAGTTTTGCGTATTCACGTGGCCCCAAAGACAGCTGCAAAGATGTTCTCACCAATGGCGTTTCCATGATTTCATTAATATGACGTTTGACAATACGACGGGTCTTGTCTTTTTTATTGCCATACATCATTTCAGTCATGATGGATTTTAACGTAATCAGGTCTTCTGTGACTACACTTGCAAACACATCAGACACTTCTTCTTGACGTTTCATGAAAGCGCCTTGCACATTATAAGTCCCAATGCGTGGAATCACAGGCTTAATCCATGGAAACTTACGATCTTTTGTTAATTCAGTCAGTTGCAAGTATCGAACATAGTGTGGCTCAATTGGATTAAACACCATCCAAATCGCAATCCAGTTGGTTAAGAAACCCCATACGGCTGCCCAAAATGGGACAGTCCAATGCCATGGCACCACAAACCAAACAATCATTTGGAAGATACCAAAGAACATCCCAATGAGGGCACTAATATGCCAAATAAAGTTGATTTCTTTCTGACCCACTTTCAAGAACATACGCACCATCAGTCTGCGGTCACCTTCCATTTGGCTGACCACCATATCGCGCATATCTACAAGTGACTCGACGTTCATGGTCAGTTCGGTCACTAATTCTCTGAGCACAGCCGGAAGCTGTTTGTGTGCCTGTGCATAAATTCGACGCTTAATCGAATAAGGTAAGTTTTCCCAAAGCACTGCATTGCGGTCAATCATAACTTCATCAATCAGGTGCTCAAGTTCAAAACCAACTTGCTCACCAATGATCCGCGCCATATCCTCAGGATCCATTGCATCTAAAAATTCACGCAAAGAACCAAGCTTAGATAAGGTGTTATCCGTAATGATGCCTGAAATACGCCCCGCTTTTCTAGGCACAATGCCCTGCCACCCCACAGGCAAAGGCCCAATATGAAAACCCCAAAATGTAATCGGGTAAAAGACCATTTTCAGGGCCATCCAAACGTGCGCCCAAGTCACAAAAGCAGTCACAGGAATAATGCTGAGTACAGCCCAAAAATCGGGTCGATTCAAAAAGGTTTGCCACAACTGATTGACGTACTCAAGCATGCATAACTTCCATATTTAATTTTATTAACTGAATTATATAGCGTTTTAAAAAAGATATTGTGTCTATAAACCGAAACTTAGAGTATAGGAAAATTGTAGTCTCGGTTCAGTTTCTGCAACCACATAGCCCGATTTGGCTTCAAGTTTTTCCCCTGCACCAATCCCTACACTGAAAGTGCTGATTCGTTCAGGACTAAGTAACACATAAGCAAGATCTACACCACCACCAAGGCGAGATTCGTACTCGCCATCTACTTTCTTGCTGTCAATATGCCCTGCGTAAACACCGAGATAATAGCCATTTTTATCTTTACCAGTAAAATGAACTGGAAATCTAAACCCCAACTGACCACCGACAGGGTAATCATCATTGATAAATACCCCAGCTTTTGCGTATGCAATGCCATAAGGATTCACCCATTCCAAATTGGTGTGCAGTAATTTCTGCGTTACACCAGCCCCTACATTCCACGTTTGAGCACTGCCAGCAGGAATTTTTGCATCTGGCAAAAAGGAATTATCTTGAGCGTAGGCTACGTTTGCACAGGCAACAAGTGCCAACACTGGATAAATTCTTGTCATTATTGTCACCATTATCCGTAATGTTATTTTAGTAATTGGTCCCTTTTTACAGGATTTTGACTGTAGCAGAATTTATAAAACACTTATATACAGCAATTTATATTTTTGATGTCTATAAAGTCAAAATTTAGGCAAAAATGAAAAGCAGAAGCAGCGATAACAAATATCAAAACAGTGTGACATGCGTTAGAATAGCGCGCAGGTATTTTCCTCTTTGTCCATGTGTTTAAGTCGATTTGGTATGAAACAGCACTTTCCTTTAAAAAATGTCCAACAAGAAAAGCGCATTTTTCGAAATCGTACCTTTATCTCCATGGGTATTGTGGTTTTCTTCTTGCTGATTTTAGTCACTCGCTACGCCTATTTGCAGTTGGTTCAATTTGACGAGTTTTCAACGGCATCCGATCAAAACCGTATTCGCCTACAACCTTTAGCCCCTGCGCGTGGTTATATCTATGACCGTAATGGTGTGCTGTTGGCGGACAACTATCCTGTCTTTACCGCGACGATGAGTCGAGCGGATGTGACGGATATTGATGCCACGATTGAGCGTTTAACCCCAATCTTAGAACTCACACCAGATGATATTGAACGCTTTAACAGTCGTATTAAAGCCTCACGTAAAACTGAACGCGTTTCCATTAAACTTAATCTCAATGAAAACGATATTGCTCGCTTTAGCGAAGTTAAATATCAATTCCCTGGGGTGAATATCGAAACTCAGATGACGCGCTACTATCCACACGGTGAGCTATTTGCCCATGTGATTGGTTATGTGGGTCGAATTAACGATAAAGAATTAAAAAGCATCAATAAAGATTTGTATGCGGGCACTAACCTGATTGGTAAAATTGGGGTAGAAAACTCCTATGAAGATTTACTACATGGTGTGCCAGGAAATGAGTCGGTCGAAGCCGATGCACACGGTAACGTACTACGTCATTTAGGTCGCAAAGAACCCGTTCGTGGGAATGACTTATATCTTTCACTCGATTATGGCTTGCAAACGGTTGCCTCAGAGCAGCTTGCAGGTCGTCGTGGTGCAATCGTGGCGATGGATCCTCGTACAGGTGAAATCCTCGCCTTGGTCTCAAGTCCAAGTTTTAATCCTAACCTGTTTGTCACAGGGATTAGCCATACCGACTATAGTGGTTTACGCGATAACCTCGATCAACCGCTATATAACCGTGCTGTGCAAGGCGCTTACCCACCTGGCTCGACTATTAAACCGATGTTTGGTTTAGGTGGTATTCATTATGGCTTAATTGATTGGGGCACGGCCATTTCCGATCATGGCTATTTCACACTTCCGGGCGATTCGCATAAATTCCGCGACTGGAAAAAATCAGGACACGGCGTAGTCAACTTGCATAAATCACAAGTAGTCTCTTGTGATACCTTCTTCTACATTCTGTCGTTCCGTATGGGCATTGAAAAAATGAACACATGGATGCGCCAGTTTGGCTTTGGTGAAAAAACTGGTGTGGATTTACCAAGTGAAAGTACAGGTCTTTACCCCAACCCAGAATGGAAAATGCGTACCCGTGATGCCAAGTGGCTCAAAGGGGAAACCATTTCAGTGAGTATTGGACAAGGTGCTTTTACTGCGACCCCACTACAACTGGCTATGGCAACAGCCATTACCGCCAACCATGGTTCACATGTGATTCCGCATGTTTTACAAACCAGTAAAGGTGCAAAACCACATAAAGACTTAAATGCGCCTGATGGCAGAATCCAGTTCAATGGCACGGACCAAGATTGGATACAAATGCGTGATGCCATGGTCGATGTCATTGAAACAGGGACTGGACGTGGCATTCGTACGCCAATGTATAAAATTGCAGGTAAAACCGGTACTGCACAGGTCAAAAGTATTGCCCAAGGTAAACGCTACAATGAAGCCCTGCTGACCGAACGTCAATTAGACCACGGTTTATTCGTGGGCTTTGCACCTGCGGAAAACCCTGAAATTGCGATTGCAGTAGTGTGGGAAAATGGTCGTCATGGTGGTTCTGCGGCACAGCTGGCTCGTCCGATCTTAGACTACTGGCTGCTCACACGTCATAAAAACCCAATTCGTCCACAAAACCATCAAATTAGTGGCGGCTTGATGACAGCGGGGATTAAACCGGGTGAATTACCAAGTGGTAGCACTCCACCAGCGACCACAACTGGGACAAGTACGGCAGCACCAACCAGTACTTCAAATACAGCACCCGCATCAACGGCAGCAAATACCAGCCGTTCAGCTACACCACCTTCTGTACCTGTGGAGTCAGACTAACTATGAAAAATCAACTCCGCATCATTGGAGGGGACTGGAAACGTCGCCAACTGCCTTTTGCTAGTATTGAGGGTTTACGCCCTACGCCCGATCGCGTACGTGAAACTTTGTTTAATTGGCTCATGTGGGATGTGCAAAATACCAATGTTTTGGATATTTGTGCAGGTTCGGGTGCATTGGCATTTGAAGCCTTATCTCGTGGTGCATCAAAGGTAGTAATGATTGAACCTGACCGCAGTCAAGCACAGTTTTTAACGCAAAACTTGGAACTCCTTAAAGTTCCTAAGTCTCGTGCCCAGTTAAAAGTAGCGACTGCACAGCAAACATTACTCACCTTAAATGAACAGTTTGATTTGGTCTTTTTAGACCCTCCGTACAGCCTAGAGCTATGGGAAGAACTGGCCCTCTTGGCGGATCCACTGATTCAAAATAATGGCTATATTTATGTAGAAGCCGATCGGGATTTGAATCTATTAAAACTTCCAGCATCGTGGGTGCAAGTGAAGAGCACCAAAGCTGGGACTGTACGTGCAGGTTTATATCAAAAGAAAGTGGTGGTTTCCCCATAATCTAGACACTTTTACGCCCTTTTGATTTACACCATCACGAAAGAAATTGCTCTTAGTGCATATTAGTGTGGTTCTGAGCTACGCTATGTATAAAGATCAATATACATATTCAAAATCAAGCTAAGGCTTCAGTCAGTTTTCACGTCTAAAAACTATGTACATCAAACGAAAAATCGTACACTCGCTAAAATTTTAAATATATCGCATATGACTTGGTTGATCTTTATCTTAGGTGCAATGGTGGCGGGTTTTGTACAGGGGCTCACAGGCTTTGCATTTGCCTTAATCGCCATGTCATTTTGGGTCTGGATCTTGGCACCTCAGCTCGCAGCGCCCTTGGTGGTGTTCGCCTCAGTCTGGAGTCACCTAATTTCCTTAAAGTCAGAATCTGCCTTTCAACTTGATAAAAGCCTCGTTGCACCTTATATCATTGCAGGTCTAATTGGCGTTCCATTGGGAACCTATCTGTTAGACATCATTCAAGCATCTACCTTTAAACTGGTTCTAGGGATCTTTCTGATTCTTTGGTGTCCATTGATGCTACTTAACCCCCAAATTCGCTTCATTCAAAACTCTGGAAAATACGCCGATAGTAGTATTGGTTTTCTTGGGGGTGTATTGGGAGGGTTGGGAGGCTTTTGTGGCTCACTGCCTTCGGCTTGGGTCATGTTAAAGAACCTTCCTAAAGAGCAACAACGCTCAATTTTAAGGCATTTTAATTTCGCCATTCAGCTATTCACCCTGCTCACCTATCTGCTTCGCGGAAATTTAAACTTACAACATTTACCCTATATAGGCATCTTACTTTTGAGTGTGAGCCTACCGGCCATGCTCGGCGCTCAATTGTTTTATAAAATTTCTGAACGGCAGTTCAAACATACAGTACTGGGCTTATTGTTTAGTTCAGGTTGTTTTCTATGTATCAGCTACCGCTTTCTATAGCACCATAAGACCTGAATCTAAACTTTGGCAATGGCTTGGACCAGCAATTGTGTGTTTTGTGTCAAAATAGGCTCATCTTTAAACAACTTAGCTCTACTAGGCTTTCTCCAACTTCACAAATCTTTATACAATAAGCGCACCTTTAAACCCGCCGCTCACCATATATGAAACTGCCTCTTGCACTACTGAGTCTTTGCTTTATCAGTGCTTGCTCCATAAGCTCATCCAAAGAAATAAAACAAGCCGAAAAACTTCTCCAATCTTTTGACTGTCAAAATATAGAGCGCGATCAGGCAGACCACAGCAGTATGACCAGTTATCATGAACAAGTGCTTGCCAGCAGCAAACAAAAAGCCCAATCCTATGTAGAAAGCTATCAACATGGCGATCAAATTTTTGACCTACCCCTGCCCGAAGTGATTGAAACACAGCTACAAAGTTATACGGCCGCATGCCAGTCACTAGGTGGGGTTTTACCCAATCCCCAGCAAAACCCTTAAAATACGATTAGCAATAAAAAAGACAGCTCGAAAGCTGTCTTTTTTAATTTCATATGACTTAAATTTGAAATTAAGACACAGTTGAGTCGTTATGATAGCGAGTATCGACACTGAAATCTTGAGGAAATTTAGCAGAAATTTGCGCATAAAATGCCATAATTTCAGCCATATCTTTTTCATAATCACCAGTAGGATAAATAATTTTACCCACTCCAGTTTTTTTCTTCGCATAGTCCATATAGGCCAACGCAATTGGAACACCTGCACTAACTGCAACATGGTAAAAACCTGTTTTCCACTGTTCCTGCTTGGCACGTGTCCCTTCAGGGGTGACCAACATCACCAACTTAGGGTGTTCTTTAAAAAGATCACTCATGAGTTGCACCATACTTGGACGTGGTTCACCTTCATGCTTCGGACGACGGTCAATACCTATCCCGCCCATTGCACGAACAAATGGCCCAAATGGCAGTTTCATATAGCTGTCTTTAATAGTGATACGGACATGCACACCTAAGGCTTTTAATGCCAAACGAGCGTACAGCGCATCCCAATTGCTGGTATGTGGCGCTGCAATCATTACACATTGATCGATATTCAAATCCCAATGATTATCAATCTGCCACCCCATTAAGGCTAAACTTTGTTCTGCAAGCTTTTCGAACACAAAAAATACCACATTACTGAAAATCCGCGCCGATTCTAGCAATGCTGCTGATCAAATACACGGCGATACGCTCAATAAAACAACAATTAATCTATAAACGTATATTTTATTTAATTCCAAATATTTCAAGAAAAAACAGGGTCTTTGAGATTAAAGGTAAAAATACGTGAATAGTATTCTTTATTGAATATACAGAAGCACTCACAGATCTTCACAGATTCATTTCCTGCACTACTGTAAGGTAAAACTAAACAATGAATATCGGGTGCTGTATATGCAAAAGACTGTTTTAGCACTATGCCTATCTTTCACAATGTTAACTGCATGCTCAAAGCCAAATGAAAACAATCCTCCACCAGATCACAATGTCACAGCATCTATGGATGACAGTGCTAGTGCAAGTGTGTTGTTAGATACACCAGACACAGCAAATGCCTTAGATTGGGTAGGCACATATCAAGGGGTTCTACCCTGTCATGATTGTTCTGGGATCGACACTGAACTTGAGCTGACCTTAGATCATCATTTCGTACTGAAACAAAAAATTTTAGGCAAATCGAATCAGAATTATGTCAATGAAGTGAAAGGTTCATTTCAATTTTTGAATGGCTCTGATCAACTGATTCAGCTCGATTCATCAGGCGACAGCCGTATTTATTCTATTGGTGCGCAATTTATTGAAATGCGTGGTGATAAAGGCCAAAAACTGGATATGCCTGAGTTAAATTTAACTTTAACCAAAAAGTTGGATTAATAGTTTAGATTTACTTGATAGTACTTCGAACTTTTTCTTTTAAAAATCCAATGAAAAGTTTGAGGCGATCAAGGTAGCCGAACTTCTTCAACTACCTTGATAATAGGACTTATTTCTTTTGAGAAAGTAAATTTTCAACCAATTTACTAAAGTCAAGCGTAGTCGCTTTTTGTACCGGTGGATAATCCATCAGAGACTTAATATGTTCTCCAAGCAATGCTTCTACAGGTTCACCTAGCCATAGTTTTTTCTGAGTAATTTCAGAGCGATCTGTTGTGCTATCAAATGACTCAAACGGATCCTGACGAAGGTTAAATACCAACGGAATTTTTTGCTTTTGATAGCCATCATAATAGGTTTCACTGGTTTCTAAATGAATCTTCCACTGATTAATTCGAACCGCGCGAAGGGTGGATTCATGATAGTACAAGAAATTATTACGTTTACTTTCAGCAGACTTACCTGTCCAATAATCCAGATTATTTAGACCATCAATATATTGTTTACGATTGGTTTTCATATCTTCCACAACATTTGCATTCCCTGCAACAGTTGCCAAAGTTGTGAACAGGTCCATATTGGCTTGAATCCCTGTTTTCACCTGACCAGCAGGAATATGCCCCGGCCAACGGATCATCATTGGAACGCGAACGCCTCCTTCATAGGTTGTCATTTTTTCACCACGAAACGGTGTCGTTCCGCCTTGATTTTTGGCACTGTGCTCAGGGCCATTATCAGTGGTATAAACAATGATGGTGTTATCCAACACGCCCATCTTCTTCATTGCATCCAAGACTTGACCGACTTGCATGTCGTGTTCAATCATACCGCTACCATACATATCTTCTTCTGAGGTGGCATTCGCAGCTAAATAACGATGAGAGTCTCGCAAATGCGTAAACATATGCATACGACTTGGATTTAACCACACAAAAAATGGCTTATCCGCACTTTTACTGCGCTTCATAAAGTTAAGACTGGCTGCAACGAATTCATCATCCACTGTTTCCATGCGTTTGCTCGAAAGTTCACCAGTATCTTTACATTTTTGCTTGCCCATTTTACCAAAACGAGGATCTGTCGTTTCATCATCGGTAGTTGATGAATAACAATGTAGAACACCACGTGTTCCATACTGATTCACAAATTCAGGATCTTTTGGATAATCATACTGTTCAGGAAATTCTTCAGTATTTAAATGATATAAATTACCAAAGAATTCATCAAAACCATGTACTGTCGGTAAGCTATCGTTCCGATCACCCAAATGGTTTTTTCCAAACTGACCACTCATATAACCTAACGGTTTGAGTACTTCTGCCAAAGTCGGTGTTGCAGCTTTAATCCCTAAAGGAGAACCTGGACGACCGACTGTCGTCATACCTGAACGAATCGGATACTGACCTGTAATAAATGCTGCACGACCTGCGGTTGAACTTGGCTGCGCATAGTGATCGGTAAACATAATGCCTTCTTTGGCAATCCGATCAATATTCGGTGTCTTATACCCCATAACACCATGACTGTAGGCACTGACGTTCTGCCGGCCTACATCATCGGACATAATCACCAAAATATTGGGTGGTTTCGCCATGAGTGCTGTTGAAAGTAAAGTACCTCCAAGCATAGCAATCGAACGTGAAATCATTTTCTTACGCATAAAAATTTCCTTTTTAAATTTACAAAATCCATTTTTGCTAGTGCAAAAACTAAAGCGGAAACACTTCAAAACCTTGGTTAGGTTTTAAATGAGCACCCGATTTTTTAAATATATCCTCACCAACTCAACTAATTTTTTAAACGTTGAGCAATTTCAACTTTGGATGTGGTTGCAGTATGAAAAAATGTCTTAAGACCTGAACATAGATAATGCAGCCCTGCTTCTCCATCTGGAGTCTTTAAAAAACGGTCTTTGGGACAGTCACCCCAACAATATTGAAGATATGGACATTTTTTACAGTACTCAGGCAGTGACTTCGATTTGGCATATGCAAATTTCTTTTGTCGCTCAGAAAAAACTAAATCGCCTTGGTGAATCTCGTGAATGTTGCCCAATTTGTATTCGGGATAAACAAAATGATCACAAGAAAAGAGGTCACCATTGTGTTCGACCGCCAAAGATTTCCCGCAAATTTGACCCGACACACATTTCTGCGCCCCATAGCCAAACATCATTGACACCATGTTTTCAAACTGGTCGATAAAGACCTGCCCAAAGTCTTTCTCTAGCCATTCTTTCCACACAATTGAAAGGAATGTGCCCCAATCATCGGCAGCAATCGACCAGTCTGTCACTACAGAATCTGAGTTGCCCGGCTGCGCTGCTGAACTGCCCAATTTAGGTAAATCTTGAGGATTCCAATGGCCTGGTGCTGTCTGCTGAAACTGGGCACTTTCCATTCCTGGAATCAGTTGAATCATGCGCGGTCGTACCTGATCTCGAATAAAACGATAAACCTCTAACGGCCGTTTCGCATTATCGCGGTTCACCACACATAAGGCATTAAACGGAACTTGATACTGGCGCAATAACGCAGCAGCCTGCATGACTTTGGCATGCGTCGGTTTTCCACCTTTGTTATAGCGATGGATATCATGCAACTTGGCAGGCCCATCTATGGATAAACCCACCAAAAAATCATGCTGTTTTAAAAATGTGCACCAATCCTCATCCAGTAACGTGCCATTGGTTTGTAAATCATTTTCAATACGCTGATGAGGTTTGGTATATTTTTTTTGCAGCTCAACCACCCGCTGGAAAAACTCTAACCCCATAAGTGTAGGCTCACCACCCTGCCAACTAAAAACCACTTCATTGCCCGTTTGCGCTTCGATATATTGCTTAATATGTAACTCAAGCATCGACTCAGACATACGCGGAACTTTTGGTTGCTGTAACATGTCTTGTTTATGCAAATAGAAGCAATAACTACAATCTAAGTTGCACTGTGCCCCAGTGGGTTTGATCATCACGTGATAGCGATAGGTTTGTCCCTGCACTTGCAGGTTTCTTAAAGGCGTAGATTCAGCTTGTATAGGTATCATTCGCATTTTTAGAGTCCTCAATTTTTATTCAGCGTTCAGGCACAAATTAACAACTGTACAAAACCATGTACACAAGTCATTCTGCGAAAAGAGATTCGAGAGTTTCATTTCATTCATTGCATGACGTCTGCTGAAGACCCAAGCCATTTGGTATTCTGAATAGATTAACCCGAGTGACTGTTGCCGCTAAACATGCAACATGAAGGCTACTATTAGATGACCTTGCGGATATGTTGATAATTTCAATGTTTTATAATTCATTCTCTTCTTGTCCCTAAGCTTAATTTTCATTAGCAAAGCCACTGTGTAAGAGTAAAAATCAACAGCCAATTCCAATTTTGGCATACTGAAAAATACTGACCCATCTCACACAGTTGCATTGCTTGGTAGAGCACGTTATCAAACTTTGAAAATAGAAAAACCACTCAAAAGAATGGTAATTGCATTTTTTATGCTCTCTTTTTATTAAAGCTTTCTTCGGATGCAGATCATGTTCTAAAACTTATTATTCTTTAGTGGGCCCATGATGAATAAGCTCATAAAAGTAGGTTTTCTAATTTATTTTCTTAAAACTTATTCGAGAAATATATAGATATCCTTAGATTGCACAGCAGCTATATGAACTTAATGTAAAATTGATATTGAGATGTGTTCAATCATGAATGTACTTGCTCAATTTAACAGAGAATGTTTTGAAATTGTCAATAATCAGGGGTATCTATTTGTTCGAGGCTTTGTTGCACAAAGCCGCCTAATACCAGAACAATAAGAGAATAGGAAAAATCCTATATCCTACTCAATTCAGGCAGTTCAGCTCAATCCACTTTGAATAATTGATAGTAGCGTAAAAAATTCATACCAATACAATACCTCGAAAAGGATGTTTTGTTAAAGATGTTCATTCAAAGTGGTTTTTTTATAAAACCTATTGCTAGTAAGTCCAAAAAGTAATTGTAAAGATTATTATCAAGATCATAAAAAACATAGATACTTTAATGTAATTCCATAGTTTTTTATGGTGATCTATAATGTATATACTTGTTTCAAAATTAATATTACTAAATATTAAGAAACTTCTTTTTTTTAAAAAAAATTCTAAAGAATTTCTGGAAAAAAAATCTATTACATTAATCATCATAACTGCTGTTACAACCAACTCAATGTTAGATATATCCATAGATTTTTTTTTATAAATATCTTTACCGAAAATTTTCTTCTTTAATATTTCATTACTATTTATATATTTTGATGCCATTTGATGGAATATAGCCCAAAAGATAATACTTAATATTAGTGAAATAACTATTAAATCTTTTATATTCATTTTAATCTTTCATATCCATATTCTACAACTGCTTGACCTGTTACTCCACCAACATATCCTCAGATAAGAGTACCTCCAACTGCTATAACTCCTACAACGGCCAGAACAGGAAGGCCAACAGTTCCTCCAACAACGCCTATTACTACACCACCGATGGCTGTTCCAATGCTCCCTCCAATTCTTGCACCTAATAGGCCGCCATTAATTTTACCAGTTTGTTTTAAAATTTCTTTCCTTGTAACATCTGGAACACCTTTTTCATAGACCTGAGCCACTGAATTTACACTGCCATAAATATCCCAAGCAAAAACTAATCTTCCACCCCACTTTAAACTTTTACTTACTTTTGATGTTTCATCCATGTTTTTAATATAGTCATCGATACTCCTATAATTTTTTGCACAAAGATTTAAAAAATAAAATACCCCTAAGCGACTCAAATTTAAGTGACAACTTGGGTGTGAGCTCGGTCTAATTCTGTAAATTTATTTAAGACTGCCACACGTGCATGAATCTCGTTGACTTGGCTGTCAAAATTCCTAGCGCTGAGTTTATCGCCTAATAATTTGATACAATGTATCTTAGTTTCGACCAAACTGCGCAGATGATACCCAGACCACTTTTTCATCAGTCTGCTCATTAAATTATTGAACGAGATGATAATGTTTTCCAGCATTAAAACTATGAAAATAGAAATTCCAGTTCGAACCAAAATTCAGCAATAAACTTCCATCATCATGTGATACGACACTAAAGCCTTCAAATGGAACGCTATATTGGTCATACACAACTGAAGCTGGTAGTTGGTGTTTGCGTCTATCGCTGCTTTTTCAACTATCAATTCTTCACAGTTCCAAATTTATTACTTTTTTCCTTCCTCTTCATCCTTAATCTCCCATTTACTATTAGGATCATCTATTACAATTTGTATTTTCTCGCAATTCTTTAAAATTCGAATATTTTCTTTAACGACTTTACTCTCTAACTCAAGCAACTTGCTTCTAGCTATCTCTAACCCGAACTCATTCGCTAAAGTATAATATGCATATGCAAGGTCAAAATTTTGTTCTACTCCATCACCTTTTTCATACAATGAGGCTAAATTATAAGCAGCACGAGGTTCATTATTTTCTACTGCCTTTTCGTACTAGTAGACAGCTTTCGTCATAGACTTATCTATTACCTCGCCTTTCTTATACATAACTGCAACATTAAATTGTGAGGGTGCATAATTTTTTTCAGCAGCCTTTAGAAAATAGTCAAAATATTTTTTCTTATCTTTTATCCCTATCCAACCTTCATAATAACAGTTAGCAGTATTTGCAGCTCCCAAACCGTAGTCTAACCCGAATCTCGGATAAGAAATTGACTTGAAAAATAAGAGGACTAGAGCCATCAGTTGAGTTACCACACCAAACTTAAAGCTCTAGTCCTAATGTTCAATAGTACCGAATTATTCTGTGTAATCGATGATTTCTTTCTTAAATTTGAAGCAACTTATTGGAAATTTCTTAAACAAAGTCGTCACTCTATAAGAATTCGACCAGCCCAATTGAGTCTCTCCGAAATCAATTTTATCGCCATTTGGTATAAGTGTTCTCATATCAATAATTTCAAAGCATTCTTTTCATGGTTGAAACAGGATAAAAATCATTTATTCAAAAATTTACCCTGCTACCAACGGATGATTCACCTCATCAATATGCATCAATTGGCACTACATGCTTTACATGTCGCCTTAATGAAAGGCCAACGTAGCCAATATTTATGGGTTGATTCAACCACTTTACCTGTCTGTAAAAATCAACGGATTCAACGCCATAAATCATTAGCCAAAATTGCATCACGTGGTAAAAGTTCGATGGGATGGTTTTATGGCTGTAAATTACATATCACGATGAATCAATTGGGTGAAATAGCATGTTCTGCTTTATCTAATGGACATGTGGCTGACATAAAAATAGTTGAGCATTTAGTTGAAGGCTTAGAAGCAAAGCTTTATGCGGATCGTGGCTATATTAGCCAAGATTTAAAAAGCAAGTTAAAGAATCAAGGTATTGATTTGATTACCTATCATCGAAAGAATATGCAGTCTGTTCAACTCTGTACATCAGATGAATATCACTTAAAACAGCGCAATAAAATAGAAACGTTATTCAGCTTATTGAAAGGTCAATACAATTTAGTGACGAGTAAAGCACGTAGTATTCATGGATTTCTAAGTGGGATTTACACATCGTTATGCGCATATCAATTAACTCAACGAAATAAGCCAAAAATTCAAATTATGGAATCATTGGCTTAAACAGGATTCGGGTTAGTCTAACTTTGCTGATTTCTCATAATATTCGCGTGCTTTTTTAAGGTCCCTTTTAAAATAAAATCCGTTAAAATACATAAATCCAATTGAGTTAATAGCTTCTGGCACATTCTTATCCATTGCTTTTACAAAATAAGTATAAGCTTTCTCATAGTCCTGTTTCACGCCCTTTCCATGAACATATAAACTTCCCAAAGCATTTTGAGATTTAGTATCACCCTGATCAGCCAATTGTTTAAATATTTTATAAGCATCTTCATATTTATCTTGATCAAATAAATTTTGTGCTTTTTTAAATAAGGGATCAATATCCTGCTGGTTATTGCTATTTTCCTGTTTTTCTGTATTTCTGTATTTCTGTATTTCTGTATTTCTGTATTTCTGTATTTCTGTATTTCTGTATTTGTAGAATTACCACAAACCACTAAAGAAAATGAAGATAAAAATAGAGTTAGAATAACTAAGAAAACATTCTTTTTAGTCTTAATCTTCATATTCAATCTATTTTCCTTTCACTAATTATCTAATATTGACCACCTTAATTTGGATGATCAATATACCACTTCAGGTTTTGTTGTGCTTTGGGATCACCTAAATCTGCCAGAGGCTTAATAATTTCAATAGCTTTCGCAGCATTTTTATTGACACCTTTGCCGCTAAAATACATCTCAGCCAATTGAATCTGCGCTAGGCTATAATCTTGATTTGCAGATTTAGTAAGCCATACAAAAGCTTTTTTATAGTCCTGCTCGACCCCTTCTCCATAGTAATAAGCTTGTCCAATATTAAATAGAGCACTTGCATTATCTGCATCAATATCTATAGCTTGAGAAAAATATGAAAGCGCCTTTTTATAATCTTGTTCAAAAACTATTCCTTCTTGATGATAAATTCCTAACATATTGATAGAATCGGCATTATTCATATTTGCAGCTTTTTCAAAATACGGTAAAGCCTGCTTATAATTTCCTTGTAAAAACTCTAAGATACCTAAATTATGGATACCACCAACATAATTTTGATCAGCTGCTTTTTGAAACCATTTTTTAGCTTGTTTTAGATCAGTCTCTCCCCAAAAACCATGCTGATAACCATTGCCTAATGCGTTTTGAGCTTTAGCATCACCTTGATCCGCAAGTTGCTTAAATATTTTATATGCATCTTCATATTTATCTTCATCGAATAAATTTTGTGCTTTTTCAAATAAAGGATTAACGTCTTGTTGGCTATGGTTATCTTTCGGTTTTGTGGTATTAGCAGAATTACTACAAGCGACTAAAATAAATGAAGATAAAAACAGAGTCAGAACAATTAATAAAATATTCTTTTTAGTCTTAATCCACATATTCAATCCCCTTGCCTTTTCCTTTCATAAGACGTTCATTTCGATCATATAATAAAATCGGAATTGTATAGGATTTTGCAACAGAATGCGTGATTGAAACAGGTTTCCCTTCTGCTATTTTTTTAACTTTTTTAGCACTTACATCATATGCATCCTGAAATCCTCTACTCCTCACCGTTCTTTCCATAGTGTTTCCTTGACTATCAACATCACTCACTGTGGCATAACCATTAACCCGACTGATCGAGTAAACACCAACGTTTAGGGTATTAGTTAAAGTTAGCCCACTACCAGTCAGGTCAGAAACATGCTTAGCTTTCACATTAAGTGTTGTACTTCCCATAGAAACGCTCACATCTTTCTTTAAACTTTCTTTAAGTTTTTTTTCATCTTTTAACAATTGCGATAATTCATTTATATTTCCACCATTGGCTAAATGAGGGACTTTACTTGGGTCAACTTCACCACTTACGCCAACAGAAACGAATAACATCCAGTCTCCGTTATCATCATAAGCAATCCCAATATCTAACGCACTTCCAATAAAATATAGTGCTCCACTAAAAGTTATAAATATTTGTTTAGCAGAAGGTTCTTTGGCTTGATACTGTGTGATTGCTAAACCTTTTGCTTTTGAAAACATCAGCTCTTTTTTTAGAATTTCAGGAATATAGCGATCTCGATTATTTTTTACTTTTAAAATTTTTCCAACTGAAAGTATATTCATATTAGACAAAGGAATATTGTTCTGCATAGCAATCAGGCTAGGATTAACCTTAAACTTTTTTCCTAAACTCGATAGCGTATCCCCAGCTTTAACTTCATAGACAACATCCACAAAATCATTTGGATTACTTGATTTAATTGATATTTTTTCTTTTTTTACAGTATCGCCAATATAAAGTTTTTGTCCAATCTTAATTTTATTTTGATCTTTTATTTCATTATTTCTCATAAGTACATGAATATCTTTTTTAAATTTCTGAGCAATTGTTTTTAAAGTATCTCCGGACTGTACTTGATAGTAGTCAGACTGATGATTAGAAGCACCTTTATCGGCTGTAACAGCTTTCCCCAGTTTACTTATAGGAATATGCACTCTTAAAGGATATTCAATACTTTTTATATGAAGATAATTTTCATTGACGTGTATTTTTTTTACCAATGTCCATTGGCTAAATGATGTTGGTTTTCCTTTCACAAGGACTTCAATGGTACATATCCCACTCACAGTAAAAGGTTCTGTCTCGCCCTTCTTATTTGTAAATTTCCTAAGTTTGGAAGGTGCTATCATAGGGGTTGTCCATTTTTTTTGTAATTCAGGTGTCAATTTAAGAATATCATTACTCGTTTGAATCCTATACTCAAGGTTAGGGACAACCTCCTCAGAACCAAAATAAAAAAATGTGATGCGGAAATTTAATTTAGCCAACTTCAGTTCTCCAAATTACCATTTGGTTCTACGAAAAATTCCTCTTCGACAATAAAATCAGGATGTTCAATAAACAATTCCAATTCCTCCATCTCAGAAGACGAAATTCTTTTTGTGAGGCCTTTCGCATCTAAAAACCCTTCGTGGAAAGCCCCATTATTCTTATAAACTCTATATTTTGATTGAGAAAAATCAGATAACGTATCCAATTGACTTAAATCGTACTTCATACTTTTTTGATCTAAATCAAAATCTGTACTTGGCAATATTGGAAGTTCATATGTTACTTTATCCCCCCCCATAAACATATGTTGTCCAGCATTAGCCTCAAACTTCCCACCCGTTTTTGGAAAAATTCCTGAGCCATTCAAGGCAATCTGCGATGAGCCACCCGTAATCAAAACTTCTTTCGGACTACTGATTTCTATCCGATCTTCTGTAGACGAGATGGTAATTCCCAATTTAGCAAATACATCTAAAGCATCTGACTGTGCTTGAATTTCAACTTTACTTTGCGCGGCAATGGCTTTAATGCCACCTTGTGCAGCAAATAGACTCACTTTGCCTAAAGCTTGTCCCAAAAGATTCTTTTGGGTACTGAGGTTAATACTATCGCCCGCAGTATGGTTGATAATACCTGTGGCTGAAAGATGGATATCTTCAAGGGTACTTAAGGCAATCCCATCAACAGAACTGAGTAACATGATGGCTTTTTTATACTTGGCAACATCTTTTTCAATTTCTTCGGCAAAAGCTTTTAGTTGCTCAATCGATTCAATTTCATCGGTCTTTTGATTCTTGGCAATATCACTTAAGGCTTTACTATTGGTCTGGCTGCCTTCAAGCTGCTTTTTGGCAATCTCACTATCTAAATGTTCACCTTTGGCTTGAACTTGTTTGTAGGTCGAAAGTAGTAAGCCCTGTCCTGCACGTACTGCTCCCCATTGGTCAGTACGAAGCTCAAAGCCTTCACCACGATCATCACTTTCAGCTTTGTCTTTTGGGTGACTCAGTTTGCCCAAGTTGAGTTGGCTAGCGCCATGACTACTCTGTAACTGGCTGCTGATTTGCCCTGTCGTATCGTCAAACCTAAGTTGATTGTATCCACTGCCCTGATATTCTTTACTTTTTATCCCTGCCAACTTTTTAGTATCAGGTAGTTTACCTTTGTTGTCGAACTTGGTTGGATGACGTTGTGCTTCATGGATACGTCCCACCACAAATGGTCGGTCGATATTACCATCAAAGAAATCAATGACCACGATCTCACCAATGCGTGGTAGGAATCTTGCCCCATAGCTCTCACCTGCCCATGGGGTCAGTACATCTACCCAAGCAGAATCCGTATCGTTATCATTGGAACCAGCACCACCATCATGAGTGTTGTCTTCGTTACGAGTAAATAGGAATCGAACTTTGATGCGTCCCCATTCATCAACATAGATTTCTTCTCCACTTGGGCCAACAACTTTGGCACGTTGTGGTGATGCTATCGGTCTATGTTGTAGCGGATTGTATTCTGGAACAGTAACAATGTTACGTCGTTGAAGCGTGAGTGTGTTGGCTTGGCGTTCATCTGTATTATTGTTTGCAATCTTGCTTGTTTGCCAATTACTTTGTTGAAGCAAGGCACCCACTTGATCATTCAGGTCTTTAGGTAAATTATTTTGGTTGTGAAAAATCTTAGCAGTGATTAGAAACTGTTTGTCTGCATCTAGATGTTGATCTATTTCGGGGTGTTCATTGAACTCAAACCAGTAGCCTACATGTGCATCACGTACTGTAGAGGTTGCACAAAATTGTTTAGCTTGTGCATTGTAGTAGTGACTTAAGGTTTGATTAAACTTTTCAATCTGACTATTGCCTGATTTGGTCGCACCATCTTCACCGTTTAAGTCCTGTATCCATGCAGGGCTAAAGTGCCATGCCTGCTCCAAACCTAAACTAGCATTGTCATAATTTTCACTATGGCTATGCTTGCTTTGAACACTTCCCGCACCTTCTTCAGTTGCCAAGACATCGGCTTGCCAACGTTGTACATGTACAGAAGTCGGTTGAATTGAACGCTGACCTACAAAATGAGTAATATAATCGCTTTTTTCTACGGCACTACTGCGATGAAAGCGGATAATGCGACGGTCTAGGACGTTAAATTGCGAATTATCATCAATTAATCTTAACCTTTGCGGCTGGATCTGTTCACTAGAACTAAGCACTTTAAGTTGTGCTTCATCAATCAGCCAGTTAATACCTTCACTTCTCATCAACCGCGTCAGAAAGTCAAAATCGCTTTCCGAGGCCTGCATAATAAATGGACGAACATCATAATCTTGGGTTAAGCCACTTTTATCCAAAGTCAAACTTAAAGCGAAGAGCGCACTACGTTGCACCCACTCTTGAAACACGATTTGGATCACGTCCACAACCGACTTATTCATAAACACGCGACTATTACGACGATGGTTCCATAAGGCTGTAGAATCTTTGACAGTCAAACGATAGATTGTAAGAGAACCATCACTCGCACCTATATCTGCTTGGGTCACAATACCTGAAACACGAGTTAACTCAGATTTGTCTGTGACAATATCAACAGCAGTTTGGCACCCAATAAATTGTTTTAATGGAATTTGAGCGTTGGTTGAAAGACAAATCAATTGTAGATGAGTACTCTCATTGAGGCTATGCATCCCATCAATACGCTGTAGGAAAACTTGATTATTTAGAGATGTATTTGAGAATTGCACATGGATCGCACGTTTCTGTGCTATCAGTCCAAGTTGCTCTAATGCAGCATAAATATTGTTAGACATAAGCGATTTATTATTTAATTTTAGAATGTGGTCATTTATACAAATTGGCCCGAATTCTAATCTAGTTACTTCCATATTTGAATGATAATTTATGTTTTTTATTGTTAATCTATTTGATTATATTCCTAAAACAGTGCAATCAAATAATATTAAAATGGCTTAGATAGCCATAAATAAATCCGAAAAAATGCACAAACACAGCAATAAAAAAACTTAATATGTATTTTGCTTCAATAACTTATCAATAAAATGTTAAATATAAATGATCAATAAATAGAACCATAATATTACGATCAAAGTATGATAATACTTAAAATTTATTCAGATTAAAAAATGGCTAAAAAATCAATTATTTTAATTAAACAGCCTAACTAAACCACTTGAACATTATGAGCCAAACTAATCCAACATCTACAAATAATAAAAAGGCCGCATTTAAGCGGCCTTTTTACATCTAAAATAATATGGTGCAGATTACATCATTCCGCCCATACCACCCATGCCGCCCATATCAGGCATTGCAGGCTTATCTTCTGGAACGTCAGTAATCATACATTCAGTTGTCAACATTAAACCTGCTACAGATGCAGCATGCTCAAGTGCAGAACGCGTTACTTTCGCAGGGTCAAGAATACCCATTTCTAGCATGTCACCATACTCAGAAGTAGCAGCGTTATAACCGAAGTTACCTTCACCATTTTTCACCGCGTTAATCACAACTGAAGGCTCATCACCCGCATTGGCAACGATTTGACGAAGTGGCGCTTCAATTGCACGACGTAAAATATTGATACCTACATTTTGATCGTCATTCGCACCATTTACACCGTCAAGCGCAGCTGCAGCACGTACCAGTGCAACACCACCACCAGCAACCACACCTTCTTCAACCGCAGCACGTGTTGCATGAAGCGCATCGTCCACACGGTCTTTCTTCTCTTTCATTTCAACTTCAGTCGCCGCACCAATTTTGATTACAGCTACACCGCCTGCCAATTTGGCAACACGTTCTTGAAGTTTTTCTTTATCGTATTCAGAAGACGATTCTTCAATTTGCGCACGGATTTGAGTTACGCGTTCAGCAATTTGAGCTGCATCGCCAGCACCGTCAACAATCACAGTGTTCTCTTTAGACACAGTGATTTTGTGCGCAGTACCTAAGTCTTGAAGAGAAGCTTGCTCTAAAGTCATGCCTACTTCTTCAGAAATCACAGTCGCGCCCGTCAAGATTGCGATATCTTGAAGCATTGCTTTACGACGGTCACCAAAACCAGGTGCTTTCACCGCACATACTTTGATAATGCCGCGCATGTTGTTGACAACAAGTGTAGCTAAAGCCTCACCTTCAACATCTTCAGCGATGATTAAAAGAGGTTTACCTGTTTTAGCAACAGCTTCAAGTACAGTAATTAATTCACGGATATTGCTGATTTTTTTATCAACAAGCAAGATGAACGGATTTTCAAGTTCAGCCGTTAATGTATCTTGTTTGTTTGCAAAGTATGGGCTGATATAACCACGGTCAAACTGCATACCTTCAACAACGTCCAAAGCATCTTCAAAGCCTGAACCTTCCTCAACGGTAATCACGCCTTCTTTACCTACGCGCTCCATTGCTTGTGCAATGAGTTTACCTACAGTTTCGTCAGAGTTTGCAGAGATTGAACCGACTTGTTCAATCGCTTTGGTATCAGAAGCAGGTTTTGCTGTTGCTTTAATTTCAGCAACCAATGCTTTAACAGCAAGGTCAATACCACGTTTCAAGTCCATTGGGTTCATACCCGCTGTTACAGACTTGATCCCTTCATTTAAAATTGCTTGAGCTAGTACAGTTGCTGTTGTTGTACCGTCACCCGCGATGTCATTGGTTTTAGAAGATACTTCACGAACCAATTGAGCGCCCATGTTCTCAAATTTGTCTTTTAGAGAAATTTCTTTCGCAACAGTTACACCATCTTTAGTGATGTGCGGCGCACCGAAAGAACGGTCGATCACAACGTTACGGCCTTTAGGACCCAAAGTTACTTTTACAGCATCTGCAAGCACGTTTACGCCTGCAATCATTTTAGAACGAGCTGAATCACCAAATTTTACGTCTTTAGCTGACATACTAAACTCCAAATATTCTTAAATTTTAATCAATTGTATTGCTTAAACAGCAAATGAACGTTCTGAATTAACCTTCAAGAACCGCTAAAATATCAGACTCTTTCATCACAAGAAGTTCTTCGCCTTCAACTTTAACTTTAGTGCCTGCATATGCACCAAACAGTACATTGTCGCCCACTTTTACATCTAAAGCACGAATGCCATTGTCTGTAATTTTGCCATTACCTACTGCAATAATTTCACCTTGAGCTGGCTGTTCAGCAGCAGAAGTACTCAAAATTAAACCGCCCGCAGTTTTAGTTTCCTTTTCTACGCGGCGAATCACAACGTTGTCATGTAAAGGACGAATTTTGCTCATTTCTAGCTCCATAGACATTTTCAAAATGCCATTGTTTACGATGTGAAGATGACTTCTTATTCCTAGGTCATCAACAAAATTTTGATATGACACTTTTGTGGGGATGGAATAAAACGCTTCAAGGGCAAACACAAAATATTTTTATATTTTTGTGCTCTTTTTAAGCAAACCTCATCAAAGTTCAGACACTCAATTCAATCTGACATACTTTGCTGCATCAACTCGAAGCGATTGGTTGCAGCGTTAAAGCTCAAATGTTGTACATCGGCATTCGGCAAAATAATATTCAGGCTATTGGGCAAACCCGCATGTAAACGATAAGATGTTGCCGTTCCAGCATGGATATCCAGCACTGGATGCGATACCCCAAGTTGATAAATCTGATTCAAATCATAAACGGCAGCGTGGTGTAAATGCCCATGTAAAAGTCCATTTAAACCATGTTGGCTCCATTGCTCCAATGCAATACGACCAAGCATCGGACAGTCTTTCACACCATGACTATGGTCTGGCGGAGTATAAAAAGGCTGATGCGCGGCGATCAGTTTAATTTTGTGCGCAGGTGCTTGCTGCAATTTTAGATCAATCTCTTGAATTTGGTTCAGTGAAATATGCCCTCGCGTGTGGTAACGCCGACGAATACTATTCACTCCAATGACATAAAAATGTTCAGTTTCTAAGGTGTTTTCCATCCCCCCAAAAAACAGTTGATAACGTGCAAAGGGACTGAAAAAACGATTCCACACATGGTACAGCGGAATATCATGATTCCCCGGCACCACCAAATACGGCAGCTTTAAACTGTCTAAAAACTGCCGACAAGCATAAAACTGAATAAACCGCGCACGTTGGGTCAAGTCCCCACTGACCACCACTGCTTCAAAAGAATGTTCCTCACATAACTGACGAATGGCCTGTAAACAGGCTTCGCGTTCGGTCCCAAAGTGTAAATCTGACAAATGTAAAATCATGCGGGAACCATGATATTCAGCGCATGCTTACGTACTGTAATTTTCAGCGGTGGTGTCATCGTGACAATTTCTCCATCTACCGCAACCGTAAGCTTATTACGCTTTGAATGAACAATCACTTCATCTGCTGCAAAGCTATAGACATCGGAAGCCTGATCTAAATTGCCTTTAATCAGCTGCCATAAGGTCTTGAACAAAGTCCGCTTATCACTTTTTGCTACTACCACGCCCGCCACTTTGCCTGCTTCCGCCGCCTCGGCAATACGTAGTTTCATTTCAGCCAGTTGAAGTTGATTATTGCCAAAGAAAATCAATGGCGTTTTCACTGGATAGCGCTGTCCATCGACTTCTACTTCAAGTTTTAACTCTTTTCGGTCGCGGATGAGAACATCCAATGCCGAAGTATACGCATGCAATGGAAAACGTCCAAAATGCTTATTAAACTGTTCTCTTTTTTGAATAAATAAAGGATAAAGCCCTAAACTGGCATTGTTCAGATATATATGTTGATTCAACTGTGCCACATGTACAGAACGTGGCTGCCCTTCACTAATGGCTTTGGCTGCATCTAATAGGTCCAACGGAATATTCAGCACTCGCGCAACATAGTTAAAGGTACCTAGCGGCAAGATCCCCATGGGAATATCCGTTCCCATCAATTTAGATGCAACAGCATTTAAAGTGCCATCGCCACCTGCAGCAACGACGACCCCTACATTTTCCGCTTGACGATGACGTAGTAAAATCTCTTGCATCATCTGATCAAAGTTCATGCACTCACTTAACTCAAATGACTGTATTTCAAAACCCGCGGTACTCAGATCGGCTACCAACTGCTCATATACTTCATCTTTATTTGCGGCATGAAAACCTGATTTTTTATTATAAATAAGTGATAAAGGTTTGAGTTGCTCTGACATTTTGCACCTAAACTTGAAGTAATTGCTCTATTTTTGTCCAAATATTCAACACTTAACAGTTTTGTTATGTAAAATTCAAATGACTACCATTTATTTAATCAATAATAAATCTCAATCACAAAATAAATACAAGCATTTGATTTTAATACTAATATCTTAAATGAATAATCCTCATAAATATAATAAATACACAAAATAAAAGCCAAAAATTAAATCAAACTATTGTTTTTTAAACGTTAAAATGAAGAAACCCCATCGAACTGTTCATAATTTAGATACGCCTTTGGTCTTATTTTTTTTATCAAATTATGCTTTAATACAGCCACTTTTTTTTCATCTTTTCATCTCCGCAGTAAATTTTATTGCTGAGATTGTACTTTGTACAAACGTGTACATATTTGAGATAGGCCTCACCATGACCCAAGTGAACGCACCAGAATTCGTTCGTCACCCTAAGCTTATTGCGTGGGTGGAAGAAATTGCAAAATTAACAAAACCAGCGAAAATTGAATGGTGTGACGGCAGCGAAGAAGAATATCAACGTTATATCAACTTGATGATCGCTAACGGCACAATGCAAGCGCTTAACCAAGAAACGCATCCTGGTTCTTATCTTGCTAATTCTGATCCTTCTGACGTTGCTCGTGTTGAAGGTCGTACTTACATCTGTTCTGAAAAACAAGAAGATGCTGGTGCAACAAACAACTGGGAAGAGCCTGCTGAAATGCGTGCTCGTCTAAATGGTTTGTTTGACGGCTCAATGGCAGGTCGTACTTTATATGTAGTACCGTTCTCTATGGGCCCATTGGGTTCTCATATTGCGCACATTGGTATCGAATTAACTGACTCTCCTTATGTAGCAGTTAGCATGTCTAAAATGGCTCGCATGGGTAAAGCTGTTTATGACGTTCTTGGTACAGACGGTGAATTTATTCCTTGCGTACATACTGTTGGTGCGCCGCTTGCTGATGGCGAAAAAGATGTTGCATGGCCTTGCAACCCTGAAAAATACATCGTTCATTACCCAGAAACACGTGAAATCTGGTCTTACGGTTCTGGTTACGGCGGTAACGCATTGTTAGGTAAAAAATGCTTAGCTTTACGTATTGCTTCTTCTATGGGTCGTCAACAAGGTTGGTTAGCAGAACATATGCTGATCCTTGGTGTGACTAATCCTCAAGGCGAAAAACACTACATCGCAGCGGCATTCCCTTCTGCTTGTGGTAAAACAAACTTCGCGATGTTGATTCCACCAGCTGGCTACGAAGGTTGGAAAATTGAAACTGTAGGTGACGATATTGCTTGGATCAAACCAGGTGAAGATGGTCGCTTATACGCAATCAACCCAGAAGCAGGTTTCTTCGGTGTAGCACCTGGTACAAATACCAAGACCAACCCGAACTGCATGGCGACATTGACTAAAGATGTCATCTATACCAACGTTGCGGTAACTGACAACGGTGAAGTATGGTGGGAAGGTCTTACTAAAGAAGCACCTGCCAACCTAACCAACTGGAAAGGTCAACCACATGTTGCTGGTGAAAAAGCAGCTCATCCAAATGCGCGCTTTACTGTTTCAGCGGGTCAATGTCCTTCTATCGATGCTGACTGGGAAAATCCAGCAGGTGTTCCAATTTCAGCGTTCATCTTTGGTGGTCGCCGTGCGGACACAGTGCCTCTAATCTCAGAAGCATTTGACTGGGTAGATGGTGTTTACAAAGCTGCAACTATGGGCTCTGAAACAACTGCTGCCGCTGTTGGCCAACAAGGTATTGTTCGTCGTGACCCATTCGCAATGCTTCCATTTGCGGGTTACAACATGGCGGATTACTTCTCTCACTGGTTAGAGCTTGGTGAAGAAGTTGCAGCGAAAGCTAAAGCTGCGGGGAACAAACTTCCAGGCATCTACAACGTGAACTGGTTCCGTCGTGATGCTGAAGGCAACTTCGTATGGCCTGGTTTCGGTCAAAACATGCGTGTTCTTGAGTGGATCATTGACCGTTGTGAAGGCCGTGCTGATGCAGTTGAAACACCAATTGGTTTAGTTCCAACTTATGAACAGTTGAACTGGACAGGTTCTGACTTCACTAAAGCCCAGTTTGACCTTGTGACTTCTCAAGATAAAGATCAATGGATCAAAGAGCTTGAAAGCCATACTGAGCTATTCGACAAACTTGGTGAACGCCTACCAGCTGCACTTAAAGCTCGCCAAAACGAACTTTTAGATGCTGTTAAGCAATCTGCTTAATCTTTAAATTAAGCCAAAAAAGACCGCGTAAGCGGTCTTTTTTTAATCTCTTTATAATTTTAAAACTTTATAACTCAACAAAAATTTATCACGCTAGACATGGCTTACACAGAAGTAACCACAACTTCATATTTGCGCAATCAAAGGCATACCGGATTCAACTCAATTTTGAAATCAAAAGCGCAGCAAAGTCGCTAAAGGCACTTATGGCAGCGTGGTTGAACTCTATCCGCGTTTTACTGAGTGCGCACATCAAGTCGGTGGTAACGTCGTCATTGACTACAATGCCAGCCAACGCTTTGGCGTATTGTTCGCCCAGTCGTTTGGGGAACAGCTGTAAAATGGAAGACACCTGTGGACTGTAAACAGCTCGATGGTATCGAAATTTAAATCTAAAAAAAGCCTCGATAGCGGCTTTTTTAATAGAACGAAATCAACTGTAGCCATTACACATACTTCACACTATGCAGCATCCCCCTGCATACGACGCAGGTGTAAATCCTGCAAGTAGAGGTCTAAAGTTTGAGTTTCTAGTGCATCAAATTTTAAATACAGTTTAGTCCGTCGTTTTAAAATATCTTCACTGCTAACGGCCCACTCCCGTTTCACCACATAATCCACTTCTTGCTGATACAAACCATGGCCAAAAGACTGCCCTAAAGTTTGTACATCTTTGTTCTCACCGAGCATATGCCACACTCGACTACCATAACTGTTTGCCCAACGATGCGCTGTTTGAGACTCTAGCCCTTTGATTTCATGCATCAACTCTGCACATAAAACCTCGACTGAACTAAAACCCTCCGCACCTGGGAGTTTTGCCTCAGCCGTCCATTCCGCCTTCATATGTGGAAAATAACGTTTTAGCTGCCGCAAAGCCGCTTCCGCCAACTTTCGATAAGTCGTTAACTTTCCACCATAAACAGATAACAATGGCGCTTCATCCGCAACAGGTTTAGACATCGACAGTACATAATCACGTGTCACTTTAGAGGCTTGGCTACTTGCATCATCATACAGCGCCCTTACGCCTGCAAAGCTTGAGATTACATCTTCTGGCTGTAATTGAAGCTTGAAATGGTCATTAATCACATCAATCAAATAAACAGTTTCCTGCTCGGTAATATGGACATAATTTGCATCACCCTCAAACTCTACGTCCGTGGTACCAATCAGGCTGTATTCATCTAAATAAGGAATTACAAACACAATGCGTTGATCATCATTTTGTAGAATAAACGCATGCGGTTCCAGGTATAAACGCTTCACAATAATATGACTGCCCTGAACCAATCGAATGCCTGCCTTTGGGGTTTGGGACAGTTGTTGTTGAATAAAATCTGTGACCCATGCACCCGTTGCATTGATTAAGCTTCGAGCTTTAATTTGGTAGTGTTGTTTTTGATGCTCTAGCGTTAGGCACCACACACCCTCCTGCTGAGCCGCAGAAATGCATCGCGTTTGTGTTCGTATTTGAGCCCCTAGCTCGTGTGCCTGGATTGCATTAACCACCACCAAACGTGCATCATCTACAGTACAGTCTGAATATTCGAAACCACGTTTAATGGTGTCTTTTAGCGGGCTATCGACATTAAAATGAACAAGCTCCGAACCCTCCAATGTTTCTCGTTTTGCCAAATAATCATAGATAAATAAGCCTGAACGAATTAGCCATGCAGGACGCAAATAAGGCAAATGCGGCATAATAAAACGCATAGGATGGATCAAATGTGGGGCTTTTTTTAACAGTACTTCACGCTCTAATAAAGCTTCACGCACCAAACGAAATTCTTTTTGTTCGAGATAACGCAATCCACCATGAATGAGCTTGCTACTGGCTGAAGACGTATGACTGGCTAAATCATCTTTTTCACAGACAAAAACACTTAAACCACGCCCTACAGCATCATTTGCAATGCCCACCCCATTGATGCCCGCGCCCACAACGGCAATATCATAAATGGCATCTGTGTCTTGCATATTCACCTCTCTCATTGAGTTATTGTGTTATTTTTGTTCTTCACGCTAAACTTAACATCAAAATCCAACCTTGTCATATTCCAAAGCCAGTCAAATCAGAGAAAATTCTTTACTATAAATAAATTAATACCCGCATCTATTTTTACAATTTAATTTTTAATTTTGACTATTCAGTGAAAAGTCGACTAATTTCCAAGCTAAAAAACACGTTCCTTTCTAAAAATCAACATTCACCATAAAATTAAAAATCACCATAACCCCTTGTATTTTAATTGACTATTCACACATTTAAAAATCACAAGGGTTTGTTCTAGATAAGTAAAATGATAATTTCCCATTAAAATAAAGATATTCATTAGAAAAACTTAACAGCATATAAATCATACCAGCATTTAGACTAAAGTCGAATGAAGTCCAAGAATAAGGGGCGTATAACGAAACAGAATTTTTTGTTTAATCTTAAAATATATTGTTTTAACTTTTTCTATTTAAAAAGTTAAAAGATGTATTTTCCGAACTTCTCCTTGGGAAATTTTTGTGACTGATCTATCTCCCCAAACTGCTCCAGTAAGCATCGATAAAAAAACCCGTTTAAAATCGATTCTCGGTGGTTCAGCTGGCAACTTAGTTGAATGGTATGACTGGTATGTCTATGCCGCATTTACCTTATATTTCGCGCCACAGTTTTTCCCTGAAGGGGATGACACGGTAAAACTCTTACAAGCTGCAGCCGTCTTTGCACTGGGCTTCCTGATGCGTCCTATTGGCGCGTGGATCATGGGCATTTATGCAGACCGTAAAGGACGTAAATCAGGTCTTACCCTGTCTGTATCTTTAATGTGTGTAGGATCTTTGATTATTGCCTGTGCACCCACCTATGCCAGTGTGGGTATGCTCGCACCTGCCTTATTACTCTTTGCCCGTTTATTGCAAGGTTTAAGTGTCGGTGGAGAATATGGTTCAAGCGCAACCTATTTAACGGAAATGGCTGGAAAAAACCATCGTGGTTTCTTCTCTAGTTTTCAGTATGTGACTCTCATTTCAGGTCAGCTCTTGGCGCTGTGTGTGTTGATCATTTTACAACGCACCATGAGCGAAGCACAGTTATCTGAATGGGGCTGGCGTATTCCCTTCTTCATTGGTGCTGTACTTGCCATTGTGGTGTTCTGGATTCGTCGTGGTTTGGTTGAAACCCAATCTTCAAAAGATGCACAAGAACAGGCTAAAAATGGTGGCCCAAAATCTAGCGCACTTGCTTTATTTACCAAATATCCAAAGCAAGCGTTCACTGTGATTATGCTGACTGCGGGTGGAACGCTGGCATTCAACACCTTTACGACGTATTTACAAAAATACTTGGTTAACACCTCAGGTTTTGAGAAAACCACAGCAACAGAGATCACCACAGCAGCAATCTTTGTCTTCATGCTATTACAACCTGTGGTGGGTGCACTGTCTGACAAAATTGGTCGTAAACCAATTATGATCACTTTTGGTGTATTAGGTGTACTGTTCACGATTCCAATTTTCAACGGTCTAGGTTCAACCAGCAGTCCAACAACCGCATTTATGCTATGTATGAGCGGTATGGTGATTGTAACGGGTTATACCGCAATTAATGCTGTAGTCAAAGCAGAGCTCTTCCCAGCGCATATTCGTGCACTAGGGGTTGCCCTGCCTTATGCGATTGCCAATACCATCTTTGGTGGCACAGCAGAGCTTGTAGCGTTGAGCTTTAAAAATGCAGGACACGAAAACTACTTCTTTTACTACATCACCTTCATGATTGGTTTATCTCTACTGACTTACATCTTTATGAAAGACACCAAAAAGCACAGTATGATTACCGATCATTAATGCTTAAAGTAAGCATGTAAGTTAATAAACTAAACATAAAAAATGCCTTCTCGAATGAAGGCATTTTTTATGTTTAATCAATTTTTTTGCTGAAACTTGATCGATTGAAATATCGTGAAATACACCTGTGTATGGCATACTAAGAACAAGAATAATGTTAGGAACTCTTTATATGAAAAATATGTATAAACTTTTAGGCCTAAGCTGTATCGTTTTAGCAGTATCTGCATGTCAAAGCACGCCTCGCCAATACAATGGCAATGTTGGCTATCAAATTGAATATCAATCAGAATCGAGTGCTACCCTTGCTTATACGCTTGCTGCTCGTAAGAACCAGCAACTCGATGAAAATAAATTACAACGTGCTTGCCAAAAAGTTTTAGGTTCACAAAAAAATTATAAATTGGCGATTTTAAGTATTAATGAAATTCCTAACACTGCAGCAGATGTTCCCGAATATGGCCGCCAAATTGGTCAAACCCGTGCCACTTTTGGCTTAAGCAATACACCCGACTTACACCAAGGTGAAAACTTTGCAACACGCGAGTCACTTGAAGCACGACCAAGCACACTGCATGTTGTTCGCTATACCTGCTCTTAATACTTCTGATATATAAAAAAGGGGCTTAGTGCCCTTTTTTAGTCTCTAAAGTTCGATAAAAACTCACATTACGAAACTCTGGTGACTCATCTAGATCTGGCCAAGTTGTGGCACTACGCTCATCGAGCTTCATGTACTTCGGATGGCTAAAATTTTTAACACGACTATCCGCCACCCAAACTTCAGGTGCAAACTTTAAAAATTCATCTAAAAAGAAACGATTGCATTGATCATATAAAACATCGGCAGCCAATAAAACATCAACCAATTCTGATTGATATAAATCATCTAAATACTCTAGCTCTACGCTATTCAGCTCTGCATTGGCACGGCAAGCATCTAAACTAACTGCATCAATATCGCAACAAATCACACGTTTTGCGCCCGCCATTTTGGCTGCAATCGCCACCACACCTGAACCTGCGCCAAAATCCAACACTACCTTATCTTTGACATGATGAGGCTCCGCCAGTAACCACTGCGCCATGGCTAGGCCTGAAGCCCAACAAAAGATCCAATATGGCGTTTCATTCCAAATACGGCGAATGATTTCATCATCCAGTTTATTGGTTGGAAATACAGGAGGAATGAGCCACAAGGAAATAGATGTTTCAGGAAGCTGTTGCGCAAGCAATTCACAGTTTGGAATCACTTCATGCAAGGCTTGAAGTAAATGATCTGGGGCTTTGGGGAATTGGAAAGTACAGCTCATAAGTTATTGAGTATTTTTATGCTTTTACTGCGGGTTCTTGCAGCTAAGATTTAGATTGAGGAATTAGCCTTCGGCTAGACCTACTTTTGTTTTGGCAAAAGTAGGTAAAACCATGGTCATTTGCTGAACTCGACTGAAATCATCATTTATTTACTGCTTCGCAGAAACATTTTTATCGAATTTAGTCCGGCCTCGAACAGCAGCAAATGACGATGTCACGACTCCAAAACCAACATAAAACTGATTTTAGAGTTTTATAAAAATTAACCTAAAGCTTTCTCAGCCGCTTCAACCGTTTGACGAATTAGTGTCGTAATCGTCATTGGGCCAACACCACCTGGAACAGGTGTGTACGCAGAAGCTACTTCTTCAATACCGACCAATTGAATGTCGCCTACACCACCACCATCACGTGGATGGAAACCAGCATCAACAACCACTGCACCTTGTTTGATCCAATCTTTTTGAATCAATTCTGCCTTACCAACCGCACCCACGATAATATCGGCTTGCTTTACAAAGTCAGCTAAGTTTTGAGTACGTGAGTGACAGATCGTTACAGTTGCATTGGCTTGAAGTAACATCGCAGCCATTGGCTTACCTAAAATTGCAGAACGTCCTACAACGACAGCATGCTTTCCAGCAATTTCGATATTGTTTTCTTGCAAAATAGTCATAATGCCGGCAGGCGTCGCAGAACCATATGCTACCTCACCCATGGCCATACGACCAAAACCAAGACAAGTTACGCCATCCACATCTTTTGCAAGAGAAATTGCATCAAAACATGCACGCTCATCAATTTGTTCAGGCACTGGATGTTGAAGCAAAATACCGTGAACATCTGGATTTGCATTCAGTTTTTCAATTTCTACCAACAATTGTTCAGTGGTGGTTTCTTTTGGAAGTTCAACTTTAAGTGAGTCCATACCAACACGACGGCAGGCATTTCCTTTCATACGTACATAAGTTGCAGATGCACCATCGTCACCCACCAAAATAGTCGCAAGAATTGGGGTACGACCTGATTTTGCTTTGAGCGCTTCAACGCGAGTTAACAAGTCAGCTTCAATTTGTTTTGCCAATGCACGACCATCTAAAACTAATGCCACGGCACATCTCCAAGTGTTGATATGAATCAATTTTGCACATAATACATGATAATTTTAAATATTTTTCGCTATATGCTGTTTTTATGCGCATACGAATGAAAGCACTATTGTTTTTTTTTCAGAGCTTGCTAATATACGCATCAACAAGACGCGGCGGGGTGGCAGAGTGGTCATGCAGCGGACTGCAACTCCGTGGACGCCGGTTCGATTCCGACCTCCGCCTCCATCTTGTTAAAGCCCGAGTGGTGAAATCGGTAGACACAGGGGATTTAAAATCCCCCGCCCACAAAGCGTGCCAGTTCGAGTCTGGCCTCGGGCACCATTCTTATACTTCTAAGTATGGTGCATTTAAAGAACCCAGCGTTAAGCTGGTTTTTTTATGCCTACAGAAAAAGCATAATGCAATGCACAAAAAAGAGAGCACATTGACTCTCTTAAAAATAATATCTCATTCGTTTATCACGATAAGGGTGGTAATAAGTAATGTTGCAGATCTTGTTCTAATTTTTCTTGAAAATGAGCTGGCTCAATAATTTTAATGTATGGAATCCAATAACGCACCAAAGGTAAAAGTTGCATTTCATGGTAAATTTGACAATCAATTAATAAACCACCCGATACATCTTCTAGTACGATTTGTTGCTCTGGCAATAACAAACGTTGCTTAAAATATAAGGCAACTTCAGGCCGCACCGATATTTTCACCGTTTGCTTATGCTTTGCAAACCAAATCCCCTCACTGAGCTCTAATTGGGTCAAAACTTCTAAATGGTGTTCGAAAAGCTCCGACTCATGTACAACCACTTGATCTATTTTACTTAAACGATAAGCACGTAATTCAACAGCTACAGCTGCAGCCAAATACCAACTTCCCTGATGATGAATTAAACGATACGGGTCAACATGGCGCAAACGATCATTATAAATAAAACTGATTTTTTGACGCTTATGAATCGCGCCCGCAAAAACCTGAAAATGTTCAGCAAATTGCTGTGCATTTTCATAATAATAACCTTTGGCAGAGAACACTTGATTCGCACGCTCATCAAGCAGACCACGTAGAAAAGACATATCTAGAGATGGATAGAGCTCACTGATCCCAGAAAGCTGCGCAAAGTTTTGAATGTCTTTTAGCTTAAAGCGTCCAAGATAAACCGGATCTAAGAAGTACTTCTTGGTATATTCATCTTGAAGTAAAGGCAAATACGTATTGAGACGATCAAAATCTCGCTCTATCGTTCGCGTACTCACCTGAAATTCATGTGCTAGTTCTGCAACCCCTAATTGATATCCAGTATTTAATTTAGTCAAAATATTTGCTAAACGCTCCGCAAGGCGTTCATGTGTTGAAGCTTTACGCTTCATATTGCCCTCGCTGCACAATCAATGTTGTGTCTTTATTTATAGTTAAATGCCTAAGCATTATATTCAATATAAGTCACTGAATAATATTAAGTAAAAGACAAACGATTAGCTTTCAAGCTATGTCATGTTTTTATCAACAAAAGTGATCAATGTTTGTTAGATTTCTTCTTCTTTACAGCGGTTTGCTGATGCGCTAATCGCTCTATATAGCGCTCAAAATGAATTAAGGCTTTATACAACTTGTGTAACTCATCAGGTAAAACACTATTATAGATAACCGCCTTATGCAAGCGCTTGAGCGCACGGAAACCATGTGCATGTGTATATGATGTCGATAAAATTTTCATGACAACCCTCTTTTCTGTTTTATTTTTCATTTAAAACCACGTAAATTTGTCAGGTTTAAATTTAGTTGAAAATTTACACCACAGTTTTGACAGGTTGTGTCGAACAGTTATCATTTTTTAATCTTTGTTAAATTATTTTCTATTTTCAGTGCATTATTTTTATTTTTTGGCAAAATTTTAGGCAAAAAAAAGCTGACACTAGGTCAGCTCTACTTTTTATACTATAGAAATATTACAGAATTTTTACCACAACTTTACCCACGTGCTCACCCGTATCCATGCACGCATGTGCTGCTTGAATCTGATCGAACTCAAAAGTTTGATAAATCATTGGCAAGCACTCACCTTTGGCCCATAGCGGTGCTACATGATCTTGTAAACCTTGTGCAATCTCCGCTTTCTCAGCGGTATTTCGTGCACGCATGGTCGAGCCTGTGATCGTTAAGCGCTTCATCATAATTTGCCCCAACTTAACCTCTTTGGCTTTTGCACCACCTAAAAAGGCAATATAAACCAAACGTCCATCGCGGCGGAGCAAGTTCAAATTCTTTTCTAAATACGGTGCACCCACCATATCTAAAATGACATCAACACCAGCATTTTCCGTTTTCTCATTGATCTCGTGTTCAAAGTCTTGGGTTTTATAATTGATCGCATCTGTCAAATTCGCAATAGCTTGTACTTTTTCATCGCTGCCGACGGTTGCAAAGGTTTTAATGCCCAATGCTTTACATAGCATGAGTGCCGTGGTGCCAATACCACTGGTTCCACCATGTACCAACACCACTTCCCCTGCTTTGGCTTTACCCATTTGGAACACATTGGCCCAGACCGTGAAAAAAGTTTCAGGAATAGCCGCCGCTTCCACAAAGCTTACATTTTCTGGAATATGTAAAGTTTGGCTTTGTGGAACCACACAATACTCTGCATAACCACCACCATTGGTCAAACCACAAACTTTATCACCTAATTTAAACTGGGTAACTTCAGCTCCAATTGCAACGACCTCACCTGCAACCTCAAGCCCTGGTACTTGTGTTACCCCAGGCGGCATTGGATATAAACCTTGACGCTGTAAAATATCTGGACGGTTAATACCAAACGCATGGACCTTAACCAGGACCTCATCTGCTTTTGCTTCAGGGATCGTCACTGTTTCATATGCCAGCTTATCCACACCACCCGGCTCTGTAATAATGACCTGTTGCATCGTTGTTTGTGACATGATTTATTCCTAACTCTTGCGATATTTTTCAAGTTTCATAGACCTATTTGATCATAGAAATAAATTGAAATGAATAACACCGTACTTATGTATAGTCTGTAGCCTATTTTGCTGCGTGATAGCACTGATCATTGATAAAAAAAGCAACCTGCGACATCAATACAACTATACTCGACACCCCTCTCAAACATTACTTAGAACTAGTAAGGCCAGATGAAAAGCACAGCTATTCAGTTGCGTGGCTGATCAGGCAAAGATACAAACTGCATTAGAAATTTACGAACCAAAGGCAAAAACACCATAATAAGAGGAAATGCGATCAACCAAGATAAGCTCCAGCTTTTGAGCCAAAGATGGAAGAAATTATGCACTAAGCCTTTATTTAGCAGTAAGTTAAAACCAGAAATAGAACCACTCATCAGACCTGAAAGCAATAAAGGCATTAACCAATTTAAATGTTTGATATGAATTTTGGGGAGCGTGTTGAACATAATCGACCTGAGTAAATAAAAATTAGCTTTGGCTTGGCGTTTTAACGGTTTGTTTTAAAGCTTTCATAAACTGCCCAAAATGTGGCATAAACTCTTTAAAGAGCGGAAGGTTTTTATGCTCTAGCATCACCTCACTAAAGAGCTTTAAACCAACAGTAAATGATTTCGCTGCTTCATCATCCAGCATTTGACTGTTTTGAATCACCTGTAACACTTTAAAAATATCGTCGTGGTTATAGCTGTTAAAACTCAAAGTATCGGTATAGGTCGACGGGTTGCCTTGAGCATCTGCAATGTGTTTGAGTGTGACTTCATAAGTATGTTGTTTCATTCTGTTTTCCTAGAGACGTGCAATATTCACTGCTGCTTGATCGATTTGTTCTGCAATAGCACGAATTTGTTCAGGGCTCAGCTCACTGTGTTGTATCTTGAGCTTTAAGGAAGCTTTGAGGTTTTCCATCGCACGTTTAATATCAAGATATTGTTCATTATTTTGAATTTGTTTACGCGTGTCGAAACGAGATAAAATCTTTTCCACATTTGCTTGCTCAGCCTCAAGATGCTTCAAACCCAAGGTTGTTATACGGTATTGCTTACGTTCAGCGCCATCTAATGCGACCTGAACAAACTGTTGCTCTTCCAAATAATTCAAGGTTGGATAGATCGTTCCTGCACTTGGGCAATAGCCCCCTCCCACAATTTCACCCACCTCTTTAATGAGGTCATAGCCATATTTAGGTGCGAATGAAATGACATGTAAGGCTAAAAGTTTCATCTGACCCACTTCAAATAGGCGCTGTTTACGTAACACTGGCGCTATTTCCAAATCAGTAAAGGGTTCAACTTTTTGTGCTTTAGACATAAACAAGATACATCTTTAAATTACTAAGATATATCTTAAGTTGTTTTTTAAGAATTGCAACTTCAAGCCCTGAAATAGAACATCAAAATTTAAAATCAAATAGGTAACCGTGAAGGATTACTTGATATTTTTAGATAAGATTGCTGAACAGTTGCAATACCGCTAAAATTTAACCTCTGTTTTCACGTTCACCCCCCTCAAGTGAACTCTGACAAAACTCCTAAAATTCAGAATTAAATTAAAATGACAGATCAACTTAGAAAAAAATTTGAAAACCTACAACTCAATGCTGGGCAAGGCAAGATCAGTGCATTTCTTTCTGTTTCCTTAGGCTTTTTGGGTATTTTTGCTGCTTTATGTTTTTTATTCCCCACTGTGCTCACCACACCAGAACTACGCCCGCTATATAGCAAACACTATGATGTTTTCTACTACATCCTACTGTTCGGTATCGTCGTTAGTGCTGGTTTTGGTACCTATAGTGCGATCATTAAACAGAATAAATATGGTTTTTATGGTTTGTGTATCACCATTTTAGCAGCTATTTTAGGCTGTGGACTGATCAAAGCACCGACATTGCCTGCTCTACCCTTTTATGCAGGTTTTGATTATTTCGTTATTACCTTAATCATCCTTGCTTTAGTTTTCATACCACTTGAAGGATTCTTTGCAAAGAACACTGAACAGAAAATTCTGCGCGTTGGCTGGGTCACAGACATGAAATATTTCATGTTTAGCCATATTGGCATTCAGCTTTTTTCGTTTTTAACGGTCATGCCTATTCAGTATTGGATCACGCACATTCCCAATAACCCGATTGTGCCTTATGTGCAGGCACAGCCAATTTGGTTGCAGTTTATTGAGTTATTGATCGTGGTGGACTTCACCACCTATTGGTTACACCGTGCGATGCATGAAGTAAACTTTTTATGGCGCTTTCATGCCATTCACCATTCAACGGAACAAATGGACTGGCTGGCCTCTTCACGCTTACACATCGTTGAAGTGTTAATGACCCGTTTTATCGCAACCTTACCAATTTTCTTGTTAGGTTTTCATACCTCTGCTGTCTTTGCTTATTTGGTCTTTATTTCTTTCCATGCCATTTTTATTCACTCCAACGTGCGTTTTCGCTTTCCCTATCTGCGCTGGCTGATCGCAACACCTGAGTTTCACCACTGGCATCATTCTTCCGAAAAGCCTGCGATTGATAAAAATTATGCAGCCTTTATTCCACTTTATGACGTGATTTTTAAATCGATTTATATGCCTAATCATTTGGCCAGTGTATATGGCACAGTCGGCTATAAAATTCCAAACAGTTTTGTGAAGCAGTTTACTTGGCCATTTAAACGTTATGTGAATAAACTGAAAAAGCGCTTAAACAAAGATAATGAGACTTCCTAACAAAACCAATCGATTAACAATCTCAATAATTAAAGCTTGTCTAATCCCTCACCAAAATAGAAAACCTGTATCTCCGCAGGTTTTCTTTCATTTTCCAAGCCTTGTAAATCGAACTTAAATTACGCTCGCCCTTTAAATTCTTTTACCATACGATCACTCACGTCTTCTGGATAACAAAGTGGCGCAGCACCACCGACTCGATTGTAAGCACTACGTTTACCACACCGACTTCCATTTCTTGCAGTATTGTAAGGACAATTTCCCGAATACGTTTGTATCGATTGTTGAATAATTTCCTTCTTAATCGCTTCATCACTTTGCGTAGCCTGTTTAGCATCAGCAGCAAAAGTTAAAGTTAAAGTTAACCCAATAAATAATAATATTTTTTTCATAATATCCCTCTACAAAAGAGGCATTCTATAGCACTGAATTTTTATTGAAATATCACATTATTTATTTGAATAATATTTATCCATCTAATATAGAAATAAAAAACCCACCTTACGGTGGGTTCCTTCAAATGAGCTCAATCTCTTATAGACGAACCAATTCAACAATTTTATCAGCTAGCTCTTCAACCGCATCTTGAGTGAATGCGACATCTGTACCGTCGACAAGGTCAGTCACCACAACCACACCTGTTTCACGTACTAGTGCAACCTGATCAGCAGTTAGACCTGCTTTCGCTATCGCAACCACACCTTGTTGAATTAACAAGTTTTCAAGTACTTGTGCATTTTCAAGTGCTTTCACAGATACAGTTACCGCAGCAGGTTTTTGACCTAAACGTGCAGCCCGGTCTTCCGCTGTGACAGGGTTGCTGTGTGCAGACCATTCCACAGACTCTTCCACCATACCCGCACCAATCGTCACGTTGTTTAAACGGTCGATGAAGATAAATGAACCTGTATAACGACTGTCTTGGTAGCGATCAAATACGACAGGCGCATCAAACTCAACCGTGACATTAGCAATCGCGTTCAGCTCAAGACTATCGACTTGTACTTTTTCCAATGTATTCACATTGGTACGGTAGTTAATTGCAGTCACTTTTGCAGGAACAGTTTGCGTGCCCACTTTTAAGTTATACAACTTACCAATCACCAGCGGTTGATCTGCCATCCAAACTACAGTGGCATTGACCGAACGTGAAATTTCTGGCGCAGCTTGATCCGCACGCACAAGTACGTTACCACGCGAAATATCAATTTCGTCATTCAGCGTCAACGTTACAGCTTGACCTGCAACGGCACGCTCTAAGTTACCATCATAAGTGACAATTTCTTTGATGGTCGATGACTTACCTGATGGTAAAGCCACGATTTTGTCACCTACTGATACATCACCCAGCGCAACCGTACCGCAGAAACCACGGAAGTCGAGATTTGGACGGTTTACATATTGCACAGGGAAACGGAAATCGTTGGTCACTGAACTGCGGTTAATTTCCACAGACTCAAGCGTCCCCATTAACGTTTCGCCTGTATACCATGGCGTATTTGGTGATTTATTGACAACGTTATCACCATTCAATGCTGAAATAGGCGTAAAGATAATGTTGTTTGGCTTACGGTCACCCAATTGCGCCACAAAACCTGCATACTCCGTCTGAATTTCATTGAAGCGCGCTTCAGAAAATTCAACCAAGTCCATTTTGTTAATCGCAACAATAATGTTCTTAATGCCAAGTAAGCTTGCAATATAAGTATGACGACGTGTTTGAGTTTGTACACCATAACGCGCATCAATCAAGATAATCGCAAGATCACAGGTTGACGCACCAGTCGCCATGTTACGCGTGTATTGCTCATGTCCTGGCGTGTCGGCAATGATGAATTTACGTTTTTCAGTTGAGAAATAACGATAAGCCACATCAATGGTAATGCCTTGTTCACGTTCAGCTTGTAGACCATCGACAAGGAGTGCCAAGTCAGGTGCATCGCCTGTCGTACCGACTTTTTTAGAGTCACGAGTTACTGCTTGCAATTGATCTTCATAAATCAATTTTGAATCGTAAAGCAAACGGCCAATTAAAGTTGACTTACCATCATCGACGTTACCGCAAGTCAGAAAACGCAATAAGTCTTTATTTTCATGTTGTTTTAGATAGCCCAAGATATCTTGGCTAATCAGTTCTGATTGATGAGACATTGCTCAAAACTCCACATATTCTTTAGAAATCGGTTTTTAATCTTCAAATCTACCTAAATCCTCCTTTGATAAAGGAGGACTTTCCTCCATTTTTTTCGGGAGTTCTCCCCTCTTTACTAAAGAGGGGTTAGGGGGAGATTTTAGAAATAACCTTCTTGCTTTTTCTTCTCCATCGAGCCCGCCTCATCATGGTCAATCATACGACCTTGACGTTCAGAGCTGGTTGCAAGCAACATTTCTTGGATAATTTCAGGTAAAGTATTTGCCGTTGACTCAACTGCACCCGTAAGTGGGTAACAACCAAGCGTACGGAAGCGTACCGATTTCATTTGTGGAACTTCGCCTTCTTTTAAAGGCATGCGTTCATCATCAACCATAATCAGGGTGCCACTACGCTCAACCACAGGACGTTCTGCAGCTAAATAAAGTGGAACCAATGGAATGCTTTCCAAGTAGATATATTGCCAAATATCAAGCTCAGTCCAGTTTGATAGTGGGAATACACGAATACTTTCACCTTTGTTCACTTTACCGTTGTAAAGATTCCAAAGTTCAGGACGTTGGTTTTTCGGGTCCCAACGGTGTTTCGAGTCACGGAATGAGTAGACACGTTCTTTAGCACGTGATTTTTCTTCATCACGACGTGCACCACCAAATGCCGCATCAAAACCGTATTTATCAAGTGCTTGTTTTAAGCCTTGAGTTTTCATGATGTCGGTATACTTTGAGCTACCATGGTCAAACGGGTTAATGCCCGCATCTTTCCCTTCTTTGTTTTGATGTACGATCAAATCAAAGCCATGGGTTTTTGCCATGTTGTCGCGGAAAGCAATCATGTCTTTAAATTTCCAGCCCGTATCTACATGCAGAAGCGGAAATGGAAGCTTGGCAGGATAGAACGCTTTAAGCGCCAGATGCAGCATGACTGCTGAATCCTTACCAATAGAATAAAGCATCACTGGGTTTTCAAACTCAGCAGCTACTTCGCGAATAATATGAATACTCTCAGCTTCAAGCTGTTTAAGATGAGTAAGTCTTTCCTCATTTAATGACATTGACAGCACCAACTCACAAAAATCGTGTACTTATTACACTTTTAAAAATATATATTCATTATAAAGATTTAGTTATACACACTATTGCTTGTTTTATTATATTTATATGCAAAAACCTCATATAAAACAAAATTGATAAGCCCTATAAGTTTTATTCAACAATTATATCCCCCAAATAAACTCAAATATTACATCAACTTCATTCAAAGCACTAAGCCTGTCCACCCTTCCACCCTTCCACCCTTCCACCCTTCCACCCTTCCACCCTTCCACGCTTCGACTCTTCATCCATGTTTCTGCTTGGCAATACATCTACAAATACCTAAAGTCGGTTTCATTTATGTTCTATGTATATGACTCACCAAACTCGCAACCTACAAGACTAAAAATAACACTCGATGCAGACCGGCTTGTTCGTTTTATATATCAACATGATAGACAAAAAGTTTGGATGCCAATTACTTTGAGATTAATCAGTAAAACATAAAAAAACCCGCAATCAATGCGGGTATTATCACTCTCAAATCTTAATAATGAAAAACGCGCTTGTCCAAAGGGATTTCTATGCCAATCGATGCACCAGCATCATTACCATGTAAATCAGAATCACTGAACCAACCATTAATTTTGATTGGTACAAATGGTCTTAAGTAATGTGACCAGGTTAAATCGATAGCTGTTAGATCATCTGTTTCAGGAAAGGCTGCATTGGTAATACGGCCAGATTGATTAACCTTTGCAAATAATAATCGACCATTTAGACGGTTCATTGCATCGAATCGAATATCACCACCCAAAGATACCATTTCACCATCTCCACCCATGGCATGGCCTAATGGGAAACCATGTTGGTAATATCCGTCTTTATATATACTATGGTTATATGAAATACCTTGTGCTTCACGATTGGTTCGAGTATCAGCCCACTCTGTATAAAGTTGATATGGCATGTTTTTAAAAGATGACGAATAGTCCACGCCAGCAAGATACATTTTTTTAGAAGGTAAGCCACCAGCTTCATCTTCACCTACATATTGCCCATACAGACTCATAGGTACATTCAACAACTGCTGAAAATTCAATCGAGCATCAAAACCAGCAACTTGGTTAGATGGATCTGGTTCTCCAGTCCCACCATTGTCTTTATTTCCGACAAAAGCATCCCATAATGAACTTAAACTTTCAGGACGACCTTCTCCGCCCCATTGAAAAGCACGGGAAGCACCTAATTCTAAATAAGGTAAAGGTTGTGCTGTAAGACGTACACCCACTAATTTAGCATCAGGTACAGCAGAATAATCATCTAATTGACCTGCAAATGCTTGATATTGCCACGGGCCAATCCATGACAACCATTTTGTTTCAAAAGCTGATTGATCTGCACGCTGAGCGGTAAAGCCATAGACTGGGCGACTCGCATCACCTCGTAAAAGGCTCCCATCATGACCTGGCCCCCAATATGTTGGTATCTGGCCGGCAATTAACCATTGATTCCACAATTTTCCAGCTATGTAAGATCCTTCAATATTAACGTCTTGATCGTTGTCAATTTGTGGGTCTTTTTCTCCATTCACTCTAAGGCGAACATCCCAATTTTCACCGCCGGCATTAAATTCCAAACCTGCTTGGTACTGTGCTTTTTCTTGATCACCAAAAGCTTGCGGAATTTGTTTTTGATCACTCTCTGCAAATAAACGTGCTTTAAACATCGCGTTCTCACGATCGAGATGAGCTCGCACTGACTCAATAACTTTTTGCTGAGCAGGAGTCGCTACTTTAGCCTGAGACAATACTCTTTGAATTTCATCACCACTCATTGGCCATGTTGATGTGCTAATTTGTATCACACCCTGCTGATTTAACCAGTTTAGATCCGTTCTTAAATTTTGATCATTTAAAACTAGACCTTGAGCAAAGATACTCGTTGTTGCACCCATTAGCACAGCGATTGCAAGTGTGTTTTTTAGAAACATTCCGTTTTATTCTCAGGACTTAAAGCTAAGTGTTACCTTATTTTTTTTATCTCTTTTTTTCAAGCTTTTCTATTTAGTAATGTTGTAAAGATCAATAAAAAAACCCGCAATGAATGCGGGCTTTTTATGTTCAGATCAAACTTAGTTTTTATGACGCATGTGTGGGAACAGAATCACATCACGAATACTTGCTGCATTAGCGAATAACATGACTAAACGGTCAATACCAATACCCTCACCCGCTGTCGGTGGTAAACCATACTCAAGTGCTTCAACAAAGTCTGCATCGTAGTGCATTGCCTCATCATCACCTGCATCTTTTTCTGAAACCTGTGCTTGGAAACGTTCAGCTTGGTCAATCGGGTCATTCAACTCGGAGAAACCATTCGCAAGTTCACGGCCACCAATAAAGAACTCAAAACGGTCAGTGATGTGTGGATTATGATCATTACGACGTGCCAATGGCGATGTTTCAGCTGGATATTCTGTAATGAAAGTCGGCTGACGTAGCTGAGTTTCAACAGTTTCTTCGAATACGATGGTTTGAAGTTTGCCCAGACCAAAACCTGGTTTTACCTGCTCTTTCAGCTCTTCTTGCACAAATTTTGCCAAGAATTCACGATCATTGACATTTTCAGGCGTGAACTTTGGGTTGTGTGCAAGAATGGCATCAAACATCGAAATTTTCTTGAATGGACCTTTGAAGCTATACACTTCTTCACCATAAGGCACATCAGTTGAACCTAAGATGTCCAGCGCTAAGCGTTCAAGCATATTTTCGGTAAGTTCCATCAAGTCTTTATAGTCTGCATAAGCTTGATAGAATTCAATCATAGTGAATTCTGGGTTATGACGCGTCGAAACACCTTCGTTACGGAAGTTACGGTTAATTTCAAACACACGCTCAAAACCACCAACCACCAAACGTTTTAAGTAAAGCTCAGGTGCAATACGTAAGAAAAGTGGCATATCCAAAGCATTATGATGTGTTTCAAATGGACGCGCTGATGCTCCACCCGGAATCACATGCATCATAGGTGTTTCTACTTCCATGAAGCGCTGTTCAGTTAAGAACGCACGAATGCCTGAAACCACTTTGGCACGGATTTCAAAAGTCTTACGTGTTTCTTCGTTCACAATCAGGTCAAGATAACGCTTACGATATTTAACTTCAGTATCGTTTAGACCATGGAATTTATCTGGAAGTGGACGAAGCGACTTGGTTAAAAGCTCAAAATGTTCGATATGGACATAAAGGTCACCTTTACCTGAACGACCGATATAACCTTTCACCGCGATAATATCGCCAAGATCTAAGCTCTTAATGGTTTCTAAAGTTTCTGGTGCTAATTCTTTACGTGCTACATATAACTGGATACGACCCGTCATATCTTGGATCACGATGAATGAACCACGGTTCAACATCACACGACCCGCTACAGACACATAAACATGCTCTGCTGCTTCAATTTCTTCTTTGCTTTTGTCTGCAAATTGATCTTGTAAGTCTTGCGCATAATGTTCACGTTTAAACGTGTTTGGCCATGGGCTAGTGCCCGTTTGTTTGGCTTGATCTTCAATCTGCTTTAACTTGGCATGACGCTGTGCAATTAAATCGTTTTCGGAAATGGTTTGTTCAGAAGTCGATTGAGCGTTTTGTTGCGTCATCTCTGCCTCGTATATGTATTAAAAAACGGAAGTTGCATAGCATAGCAGAATTCCAGACGAATGAGCATCATCAAAAACCACGCGGTATATAAAAAAGTATACATCCTGTTTATTTCAGAGCTAAGACACCCACCGTATAAAAGGTCTGTCTATTTCTTAGACCAAAAGCTAACTTCATTTCACGGTCAATCTCTCTACAATGGACATTATAAATCGTGGAAAAGTAAACTTTTCTCCACTCATAAAATAATTTAGTTTTTTAATTGAATGATAAATCATGAGCAGATGCGAATCTAAAATTTTGTTTTTGCATGGATTAGACTCCTCTCGCGAGTCCACTAAGTTCCATGCCATTGATGCAAAGCAGAAATTTTGTATCGATATCGATTATCGCTATCTCAATTTTTCTACCGTAGCCAGTTTCTACGACGATATTATTGAAAAAATAAAACCTGAGATTATTGTTGGGCATTGTATTGGTGCGTATTGGGCATTGAAAATGTCGCTGCTACATCAAATTCCATGTGTGATTGCCAACCCACGCTTAGCGCCTGACTTTCGCGATGATTACCCGAGCATTAATGAGACTGACTTAGACCACAATGTACCGCAAGTGGCCTACTTGGAGCTGGGAGATGAATTAATTGATATGTATGCAGCACAGGAAATTTTAGAAAATTATATGTTGATTCAAGCAGTTGAAGGTGGACACCACCGATTACTTAAACCTGAAAATATTAATCAACTGATTGAACATCTAGAACAACAATATTTATATAAATAAAAAAAGCCTTGGATGTCCCAAGGCTTTTTAATCTGCTTACGCCGCAACAGATTCTGGTTTTGATTTGTCATCTAATACTGACCAAATCTTTAAACCTAAGTCAGCATGCAAATCAGGCAAATCAAGAAAAATACTAGCACCGAGCACTTCATGATTACATTTTGCCACCAACTGTTTAACGGCTTTTAATGTCCCACCTGTCGCTAAAACATCATCCACAATAATCACTTTTTGCGACGGGGTATTGGCTGCCATTTCTAAGCGGTCTAAACCATATTCCAAACTATAACCCACACCCACCACCGGTGGTGGCAGCTTGCCTGCTTTACGTACCAACAATAAACCTTTACCTAAACGTTGTGCCAATAAGCTCGCAAGCACAAAACCACGTGCTTCTACAGCAACAAAACTATCTACTTCCGCCAACTGCTCAGCAGGAATACTTGCAATTAACGCGACGGTTAAAGGCTCAATATTGCTCATAAACAATGGTGTTAAATCGAAGAAGCAAATCCCAGGTTTTGGAAAATCTTGGACCGTACGAATGTGCGACCACAACGTTGTAGACAAGTTGTTCATAGGAGATCAATAAAATTTGAAAAGGAATAGATGAATTTTACAGCTTTATCTGTTAAAAAAACAGTCAAGCATTGGCTATGCAGCCGACTGAACAACCAAAATATTTATGTAAACTATTGTTTTTTAATTAAATCATTTATTTAATAAATATTAGGTATAAATTCACCCAATGGTAAAATAGCAATTTAATTCCACATTTGCATCACGACCATAGTCTATATTTTTAAGGATTTTAAAAGACTAGCTGATTGAAAAAACACATCTTTTTGACATGCAATCATCTATATCTTTCACAATTTTGAAAAATACGATCTGGTTTTAAATGATACGTTTTGTCCTGATCATCGCTTTTAGCAGATAGATTCAATCATTAAACTCCGATATTTACTTTACATTCGTATTAGAACTGCGTAAAAATTTAGATTAGCGAAGCATGCTAACCACTCAGATGAATAGCAGCTTGCGTAATGGATTATTTTGCTGAACCCTTTCTTGTTCAGCGTTTTGGAGAGTCAAATGAAGAAGTATCAATGCATCGTTTGTGGATGGATTTATGACGAAGCAGAAGGTTGGCCACAAGATGGCATTGTGGCGGGAACAAAATGGGACGATATCCCTGACGATTGGACTTGCCCAGATTGTGGCGTGTCAAAAATCGATTTTGAAATGGTTGAAATCTAATTCATAGTGTTAAAGACCATGCAGCATGGTCTTTTTTTACGTCTTTAAAATAATCTCTGGAGAACCTTATGCATCCCATCGTCATCATTGGCTCAGGTATGGCAGGCTATGCTGTAGCACGTGAATTTCGCAAGCTGAACCCTGAACAAGAGCTGCTTATGCTATGTGCAGATGATGCGACTAATTATGCCAAACCAACATTGTCCAATGCCTTTGTTGCCAACAAAGCACCTGAACAAATTGCTTTGGGTGATGCAGAGAAAATGGCAACACAACTGAAAATGCAGATTGCTACGCATACTTGGGTAAAAGAAATTCATACTGAACAACAGCAGTTAACCCTTGTTAAAGATGACACTGAATCTACACAGCCCTACTCTCAATTGGTTTTAGCAGTAGGTGCAAACCCAATTCGCTTAGCCATTGCAGGTGATGGAAGCAATGACATTCAAGTTGTAAACAATCTAGACGACTATAAAGCCTTTCGTGCAGAACTTGAAAAACGTGCAGACAAGCGTGTAGTTATTTTAGGTGCAGGTCTCATCGGCTGCGAATTTGCCAATGATTTACAACATACAGGCCATCAAGCTACCGTTATCGACTTGGCAAACCAGCCTTTGGGCCGTTTATTGCCAGCGCATGTTTCAAGTGCCTTTAAAGAAAACCTTGAAGCAACGGGTATTCATTTTGTCCTTGGCACCACAGTTGAAAAAGTGTCTAAAATTGAAAATGGTGACTATGTTGTGACCTTAGCCAATGGTCAGTCTTTGGTCGCAGATGTAGTGTTATCTGCAATTGGCTTACAACCGAGCATTTCCCTGGCAAAAGAGGCAGATATTCAAACCAGTCGTGGCATTTTGACCAATGCACAACTTGAGACCAATCAGCCGCATATCTACGCGGTAGGAGATTGTGCTGAAGTGAACGGACTCTTGCTGCCTTATGTCATGCCAATCATGCAACAAGCACGCGCTTTAGCCAAAACCTTAAATGGTGACACAACTGCAGTGCATTACCCTGCTATGCCTGTAGCAGTTAAAACACCCGCTGCGCCGCTCACTGTTTTGCCTGCGCCAATCGATGCAGAGGTGAACTGGGAAACTGAGGAATTAGACGATGGCATGATTGCCAAAGCCCTAGACAGTCAAGGTACACTTCGCGGCTTCGTACTGCTCGGTGCAACCGCAGCGAAACAACGTTTAGCATTAACAAAACTGGTTCCAGACTTGATTCCAGCACAGGTTTAGAGTTTAAATAAAAGGACATTTATAACAATAGATGTCCTTTATGTGAGGATTACAATAATGAATAGCGCACTCCAATATAATCTTTCACCCTATACCTCTTTTATGCGCGAAACCAAAGTCGACTTAGGCAATGGTATTGAACTCCATGTCGAAATCGGTGGCGAAGACCATCATCCGACCATTGTTTTGATCATGGGCTTAGGAGCACAGCTCTTATTTTGGCCTGATTTCTTCTGTAAATCTCTGATTGATCAAGGTTTTCGTATCATTCGCTTTGATAACCGCGATATTGGTTTATCTTCAAAAATTAAACATCAAGGTCCACGCTTAAACACCCTCAAACTGATGGGGCGTTTTGCTTTAGGTTTAGATAACCGTGGTGCACCTTATGACTTATACGACATGGCTGACGATGTGGCACTGCTTTTAGACCGTTTAGGTTTAGATGAAAGTTATGTGATTGGTGCATCCATGGGTGGTATGATTGGGCAAATTCTAGCAGCGCGTCATCCACAGAAGGTCAAAAAGCTCGGCCTAATGTTCACCAGTAACAACCAACCTTTACTGCCGCCGCCTTTTCCAAAGCAACTCTTTAGTCTAATTGGTCGACCTGAATCGACCGATGAAGAAGGAATTGTGAGCCACTCTTTGAAAGTGTTTAAGATCATTGGCTCGCCTGATTATCACAATCCAATCGAGTCAATTCAGACTTCTCGCAAATTATATCGCCGAAGTTATTACCCTGCGGGTGTACTTCAACAGTTTTTAGCAATATTATGTACAGGTTCTTTATTGCAACTGGACAAACAGATTCAACAACCGACCCTTGTGGTACACGGTTCGCGAGACCGTTTACTCCCGCCTAGTCACGGAAAGGCCGTTGCAAAGGCAATTATGGGCGCTAAATTTGAATTAATTGATGGAATGGGGCATGATATCCCACCGCACTTCATTCCAAATCTTAGCGAATTATTTGCACAACACTTTAAATCATAATCATTAGGACACTATGGCTGCATTACCATCCTTAAGACAGCTGTCATATCTCGTTACACTGTCAGAAACGCTGCATTTTACTGAAGCTGCACGCCGTTCATTTGTAACCCAATCGACTTTGTCGGGCGGGATTATGGAGCTTGAACGCCTACTCGGTGGCGTACTTGTAGAGCGTGATCGCCAAAATGTGCGCTTAACTCCTCTAGGCGAGCAAGTCGTTGCTCGTGCTCGTGTTCTACTGGCAGATGCTCAAGACCTGATGCGTTTAAGCCGAGAAATGAGCGAGCCTTTAACTGGTGATTTACATCTAGGTGTTATTCCAACCATTGCGCCATTTATTCTGGCGCAATTGTTAGATGAAGTGCATAAGCAACTCCCTAAAATTCAACTACATTTACACGAAGCGCAAAGTGAAAAAATTGTAGAAAAACTCGAACATGGTAATTTAGACATGGTCGTTTTGGCCCTACCTTTTGATACACGTGGCTTAAAAGTTGCTGAAGTCGCAAAAGAAAGTTTGTTTTTGGTCTGCAATAAATCAGATATCGCAAGCCAAGCCAAATCGCTGGATGACTTAGACCTTTCGCGTTTAATGTTGCTTGAAGAAGGCCACTGCTTACGTGACCACACTCTAAGTGCCTGCCCAATTGGTGAACGTAAGAATGACCATCGTTTAAAAGCGAGTTCTTTACCGACCCTTGTGGAAATGGTATCGGCTGATCTTGGTTTTACCTTATTACCTGAAATCGCAATTCATACCAATATGATTAAAGCGAATCCAGATTTGATGGTCAAACAAATTGAAGCTGCTCCAAGCCGTATCTTGGCTTTGGTGACACGTAAAAGCACCCCGCTACAAAGCGAATTTGATGTGCTATTACAAATCCTGCAAAAAATTACTCAAGATCTGCACTAAGCTTATTTTTGTGCATAAAAAAGGAGTCAAACATGACTCCTTTTTTTGTGCCTAAATCTTTAGTTGACTCAAGCACAACCCCTAAAGTTATTTAATCACATCTAGCAAATAACGCTGTGCATTATGCTCGGTTTCGCCTTCAGCTGGCGTCGCACGAAGCCAAGTTCCATCACCCTGTAGTAACCAAGCTTGTTGATTATCCTGCAAATAGGTCAACAAACCTTGCTGATAAATACGTTTTTTCAAAGCAGGATCTTCAATTGGGAAACAGGCCTCAACACGATTAAATAGATTTCGATCCATCCAATCAGCACTCGAACCATAAATACGCGCATCGCCATTATTACTAAAATAGAAAACACGGGTATGTTCTAAGAAACGCCCCACGATCGAACGTACACGAATGTTTTCCGAAAGCCCTGGCAAGCCTGGGCGTAGACAACAAATTGAACGAATAATGAGATCGATTTGTACACCCGCCTGCGATGCCTCATATAGCTTGTTGATCAGTTGCACTTCAGTTAGTGCATTTACTTTCACAATAATCTGCGCTTTCTTGCCCGCTTTCGCATTGGCAATTTCATCATCAATAAAATTGATCAGTTGTGCATGGAGCGTAAATGGCGCATGAAGTAGCTTTTTCAGCTTCGCCATTTTCCCCATACCTGTCAATTCTTGGAAAATACGGTGTACATCTTCACACAACTCTTTATCAGTCGTGAGCAAGCCATAGTCGGTATAAATTCGTGCATTACCCGCATGGTAGTTACCCGTTCCCAAGTGCACATAACGAACGAGTTTATTATTTTCACGGCGTACCACAAGAATCATTTTGGCATGAGTTTTATAGCCCACAATGCCGTAAACAACCACTGCGCCCGCTTCTTGTAGCACATTTGCCACTTCGATATTTGACTCTTCATCAAAACGCGCACGCAGCTCAATCACTGCGGTAACTTCTTTACCATTACGCGCCGCTTCTGCTAAGACTTGTACAATTTCAGAGTCTGCACCACTACGGTATAGGGTTTGTTTAATCGCCAACACTTGTGGGTCACGTGCCGCTTCACGCAATAAGTTAATCACAGGTGCGAAAGACTCAAACGGATGATGTAGTAAAATATCCTGTTTCTGCATTGCAGAGAACATGCTTTCCGACTTTTTCAATACTTTAGGAATAACAGGAATATGCGCGTCATACCGTAGATGGGGACGTTTAAAATTGGACAATAAACGCGCCAAATTCACAGGTCCTTCGACTTTATACAACTGCTCCTGATGCAGATCAAATTCATCTAGCAAGTAGTTATAAATATGTTCTGGACAGTTTTGTGTAACTTCCAAACGTACTGCTCGTCCAAAACGACGTGAACTTAACTCACCTTTCAGTGCTTTGGCTAAGTCTTCCACATCTTCATTGAGCGCCAAATCAGCATTCCGTGTGACACGGAACTGATAACAGCCTGTCGCTGTCATCCCTGGGAACAAGTCAGAAACATGCTCATGGATAATGGCTGAAAGCATCACATGATGCTCTTTTCCACCTGTGAGTTCATCAGGTAGACGAACCACACGTGGCAATGAACGTGGTGCAGGCACAACGGCCAAATCAATCTGACGACCAAATGCGTCTTTCCCTTCCAAAGTCACAATAAAGTTGAGACTTTTATTCACTAAACGCGGAAATGGGTGCGCAGGGTCAAGGCTAATCGGTGTTAAAACAGGTGCAACCTGTTCTTGGAAATATTTCTTCACCCATGAAGACTGTGCAGGTGTCAGTTCCCCACGGCGTAAGAAGCAAATGTCTTCTTCACGTAGTTTCGGCAGAATTTCATCATTGAGAATACGATACTGACGTTCAATTGCGGCATGTGCGGTTTGCGAAATTTGCTCGAGGACTTGGCGTGGGGTTAAGCCATCGGGGCTACGGCTTTCATTACCCAGATCCAACTGTTCCATGACGCCCGCAACACGAATTTCAAAGAACTCATCTAAGTTACGTGAAAAAATCAGTAAGAAATTCATCCGTTCTAACAGCGGATGTAAAGGATCTACGGCTTGTTCCAATACACGTAAATGGAAATCTAATATCGATAACTCACGGTTAATATAGCGATCGTTATACGCGTATTCAGGTTGTAGTATCGGAGATGTGCTTGCTGCCGTATTCATAGCTAACCTTTGATTATTTGAATGCGTTTTATCATGATAAGTATGCTTCAATTTTGTGACAATTTCATAAAAAAAAGCCCATAAATTTGGGCTTTTTCAGATCAATCAAATTAAGGGATATCGCTATAGCGCATATACTTTCGAATCATGCGCTCACGATTTTGTAGCTTACGGTCATTTTGATGGTCTTGGTAGTATTTCGGATTGGGTAAAATAGCCGCTAAAAAGACCGCCTGCTCTCGGCTTAAGCTACGTGAACTTTTACCAAAGTAGTGTTGGGTTGCAGCTTCCACGCCATAGATATTATCGCCAAACTCCACCGAGTTTAGGTATACCTCTAAGATGCGTTCTTTGCTCCACATCCGCTCCATCATCCAAGTTGCAACAGCTTCTTGACCTTTACGAATGAATGAACGCTTATTATATAAAAATAAGTTTTTGGCCAATTGCTGAGAAATTGTTGAACCACCCGCAACCACTTTGCCCGTGTCATTATTACGTTCGAGCGCCGCTTGAATCCCATCCCAGTCAAAACCATGATGTTGCATAAACTTGCCATCTTCAGCCGCAACAATGGCTTTTTTCATGTACTCACTGATCTCGTCATAATCACGCCATTCATGTTGAATGGGTTTAGATGGCTCAGACCAATAATCAATCCGCATAAACATGGTGGTTTCCACTGGCTTGTAACGCCACCACGCTAGGCTTGCAAAAATCCACAACTGTACCAAAAGCACGAAGCTAACAACGACTAACAAACTACGAACAATAAAAGCTTTCATGCCAGTGGCTTACTCCAAAAATCATTTTTATTCATGCTAAGCTTGGGCAAATATAGCAAAATTTTAGCAAGAATAGCATGACCGAGCTTACACCTCCGCAAATCAAAACAAAATTTGACGTACATTTATGGTGGATTACCGCCGTCATTATTGCCGTGAATGTTGGGTTGTTTTTTTGGCAAGTCATGCATGGCATGGATGTCAGCAATCCAAGTACAGCTGATGCCATACGCTGGGGAGCAGACTATGCACCACTTACCTTCTTGGCTGAACCGATGCGTTTATTGAGCAGTATGTTCTTTCATTTTGGCTTGGTTCACCTCATGTTGAACATGTGGGCGTTGTATATTTTTGGCAGTGTGTTGGAGCAAATGTTTGGACGTGTCTATTTTCTTGCGCTATATGTTCTTGCTGGTCTCATGGGTAGCTTGCTCAGTGGTTATATTGCCATTCAAGACAGTTATGAACTAATTCGTGTGGGTTTAGCAAACCCTGAACTATTGCCTCGTGTCGGTGCAGGGGCTTCAGGTGCCGTCATGGGGCTGGGCGCAGCGCTGACGGTTCTATCGCTACTGCCGATGCTCCCACAGCAACGTTTTATTTTAGATAAAAAGACTTTGCTCATTGTGATGGGCATCAACTTAGCCATGGGCTTTATGATTTCAGGGATTAACAATGCCGCACATATTGGCGGCATGTTGATGGGTGCTGTTTTGGCGGCACTTTGGTATCTCTCCCAAAAAATGCAGCAGCGTTGGATTATGCCGCTGAGCCTTGTTTTGGCGGCCTGCGGTTCTTATTGGTTTTACTTACACTGCCAAAACCTTGTGGTCTATATTCAACCCTTATGGTCAGAAGTGTTAATGATGATGCGTCAACAGCTCAATTTCTAAAATTCAACGCTTAACGTATTAAGAGATCAATCACGATTGATTGATCTCTCTCAAACTTTGTAAAGGTGGAATATCACTGAGATAACTTAAGCGATAACGACCAATCAGCGCGCAGAGTAGGGTCATGAACAGTGGTAAAATGAGCCAGATTTCCCAGTGTGGCTGAATGGCTAAGCCCATGCGATAACATGCTACCGCACTTATCGCTTCAGCAAATAAGCAAGAAACCACACCTGCCATAAAACCAATAAAGCCAATTTCTAGACTGAGCATGGTTCTGAGTTTTTGCTTGGAACCGCCAAATGAACGTAACAACGCCACCTCACGCTTTCGCTCATCCATGAGTAAGTTCAGGCAAGCAATTAAAACCAGAATACCTGAAATACTCACTAAAACTGCAAGGATCGTGACAATCTGTACCAGCACCGTCACGATGCGCTTAATTTCATCTAAAATTAAACTGACATCAATAAAGACGGTATTGGAAAATTGCTGAATAATGCTGACCAATTTCGCTTTGTCAGAATCGGGTACATAGAAACTACCCAAATAACTGCCCGCATTTTCATCCATAGTGTGGGGCGCAAAAATAAAGAAGAAGTTTGGGCTAAAACTTTCCCATTCTACAGTTCGTAAGTTTGCCACTTTGGCGTGAATAACGCCCTCTGGTAAGCTAAAGGTCAGTTGATCCCCTACTTTTATCCCAAGCTCTGTTGCAGTATTGGCTTCTACCGAAACTTGTCCTTTTTCTGTCAGGTTTGATGCGCCAGAGATAATCACATTATCTTTAGGATAACTGTCTGCTTGTGTCAGATTTAACTCGCGGCGTAAGGAATTATTTTGCTTCACCAAATCCGCAGCAAAAGGTTGTCCATTTTTGGCAATCAGTCTACCTCGAATATTGGGATAGAGCGGCGTACTGTTCCAGTGGTTCTGCTCAATTTGTGCTTTTAACTCAGGCATGTCAAAGGGCGGTAAGCCATATACAAACTGATTGGGTGTTCCCGCAGGAATTTGCTGCTGCCAACGTTCTAGCAAATCAGTGCGTAGCACGGCTAAGACAGTAATTAAACTGAGCCCCAAAGCCAAAGCGGTAATCTGAAATGCAGTTTGATAAGGTGTGCGAACATAGGCAGAAACCGCATTTTTCAAGCTACGGATAAACTTCAAACTCAGCCAGACCACACTGTATAGCACTGTACACAGAATAATAATCGCACCAATGACCATGGCTGTCAGTACCATGTTTTCAGTCAGAACGATACTAAACAGCACCAGACTTGCCGTTCCTGCGAGCAGCATCCAAAACATAGACGAAACCGATTTTTCTTGACTGCGAATGACACGGATCGGTGGAGTATTCAAAAGTTCCCAAAAACTCGGTAAGACAAAACCTAGAAGCACTACGGCACTGGTCAACATGGCAATCGGAATTGGCCCGAGCAACATATCCCACGCTGAAAACGCAATACTTAAGTGTGGGATCAGTTGTAACATCAGCTGTAACAGGCCATAGCCCAGCCCCACACCCACTGCACTCCCGACCAGCATAGCAAGCAAGAACACCACACCCAACAAGCTGAGGTAAGCCCAGAGAATTTGTGACTTCGCAGCCCCCATACAACGTAATAGGGCAATGTGATCTTGGTTTTGTTGCACAAAGCGCTGACTGGTCAAAGCAATCGCAATTCCACACAGCAAAATCGTTAAGATATTCGCCAACTGCAAAAAAGTGTCTAAGTTTGCAATTGGTTTCATTAAGCGAGTATTGCCCTCACTGGCATTGCGTAAGCGTAAGCTGTTTTGTGGCTCTTCAGCATTGACACTTTGAGCTGCGGCATCTACGTCCATAGGTGCTGCATTTTGCTTCTTAAAATTTGCTTCAAACTGCTGGGTATTTTGTGCTGTACCTGCCATCAGTAGACGATAGTCAATACGACTACCGACTTGTATGGCATTGGTCTTGGCAATATCCGCTTCAGAAATAATCACCGTCGGCGAGAACCCAGAAAAGCCTAACTCTTGATTGGAGTCATGCTCAATCAAGCCTGTCACCTTGAAAGTACCGTCTGCAATATTCAGCTGATCGCCCAGTTTAACCCGTAGCAAATCCATAGCACGTTGACTCAACCACACTTCACCCGAAGCAATATGCTTCGCCGCAGGCTGAATACGTAACTCTCCGCGCAGAGGGAAGGCTTGATCGATGGCTTTAACATTGACCATAACAAACTGATCATCGGTATATGCCATCGAACTAAAGACCGTCACTTCGGATTGTTTTAAATCAAGAGCTGTCGCTTGTGCTTTCCATTTCGGGTCGAGTTTTTGACTGTCCGTTAAAACCAAGTCCCCTGCTAGCATCTCAGCGGCTTGCAGAGCTACAGCATTTTGAATTTGCTCATTACTAAACTTCAGCGCGGTCGTTGCACTGATCGCGAGAATCAACGCAATAATCAATAAATACACACCGCTACTTTTAAAACTTTGCTTCAGTAAGGGCTGAAATAGAGAATTCATTTTCATCCTCCCGATCGAGGATGTTCGATCAACTGACCATCGAGTAATTCAAAATGACGCTGGCACTGTTCTGCAAGCGTATGGTCATGCGTCACTAAAATCAGGGTCGTACCCAACTCACGGTTCAATTGAAATAATAGCTGCTCAATTTCTCTCGCAGTTTGACTGTCTAAGTTTCCTGTTGGCTCATCGGCAAAGATAATTTTTGGCTCAGCAATCAGCGCACGAGCAATTGCAACGCGCTGCTGCTCCCCGCCCGAAAGTACCTTCGGTGTTTGGGTGGCCTGTCGCTCTAATCCAACCTTTTGCAATAAACTCAAAGCGCGTTGCTCAGCTTCAGCGAAGTTAAATGATGCATGAAGCCGTAACGGCAGCATCACATTTTCAACAGCAGTCAGGTGTGGCAGCAGTTGAAAGGATTGAAACACAAAGCCAATATGCTTCAAACGCACATTCGCACGCTGTTCTTCGTTGAGCTTGGAAATACTTTCACCACAAACGATTAGCTCACCACCGCTAGCCTGATCTAAGGTCGCCAAAATACCCAGTAAGGTAGACTTTCCTGAGCCTGAACGTCCTGTAATTGCGACTTGTTCACCTGCTGCGATGCTCAGACTCAAATCTGAGAAAATGGTCAGTTCTTTTTGCGGAAGTTTAATCTTTTGTGTCAGTTGCTGGGCAGAAATAATCACTTGTGGCATGATGTTTACATCACTGTGAACTTGGGTCATAACATCCCTATATGCAAATATTCGTGCAAAATCGCAAATTTAAAAAACGTATCAGTTCATACTTGGTTTTGCTTGCACTGTGCCTAAGCCCCACTTGGGTTTTTGCAAAAACCGTGATGGTTTTAGGAGATAGCATTAGTGCAGGTTATGGCATAGAACCACAGCAAGCATGGGTAAATTTACTGCAAAAACGATTAGACCAACAGTATCCGAAACAACACAAAGTGGTCAATGCCAGTGTGAGTGGTGAAACCACCAGTGGCGCTTTGGCTCGTTTACCCAAACTGTTGCAAACGCATAAGCCAAATGTGGTGGTGATTGAGCTTGGCGGGAATGATGGACTACGGGGCCAGCCACCTCAGATGATTCAAAAAAATTTAGCGCAATTGATTCAGCAGAGTCAAAAAGCCAATGCCACTGTGATTGTCTTGGGAATGAAAATGCCACCAAACTATGGCACAGCCTATAGCACGGCATTTGAAAATAATTACAAAGTGGTCAGTCAACAATACAAAGTTAAATTACTGCCCTTCTTCTTGGAAGGTGTAGCGGGAAATAAAAGCTTGATGCAAAAAGATCTGGTCCATCCAAATGGCAAGGCACAGCCTATTTTATTAAATTTAGCTTATCCCTATATAAAAGGCGCTTTATAAAGCGCCTTTTATTCTGATCATATTCGCTGATCAGAAGTCAAAAAAAACCACTTCACCACTTTCAAGTGAGTACTCAGCGCCAACCACTTGTAACTTGCCTTTAGCAATCAAGCTTTCAAGCACAGCTGAGCCATGACGTAACTGATTTACAGAGGCAAATACATTTGAACGCACCGCGTGTTTAGACAGTTTGCATAAGTCATGTTTCAGTTCAGTTTGCATCAAGGTTTCAACCGAAGGACGTACACGGTTTACAATCGACATCAAGTTTGCAGAAGGTGGGCTATCTGGGTTCATCAGAGTGTCTATGGTGGCTTGAATCGCGCCACAGTGGCTATGACCAAGTACCACAACTACCGCACAGTCATAACGCTCAGCAGCAAACTCAACACTGCCAACCTGTGAAGGTGCAACTACATTTCCTGCAACACGAATAACAAACAGATCACCCAAACCTTGGTCAAAGACCATTTCTGCAGGCACACGAGAATCAGAACATCCCAGTACAATGGCAAATGGATTTTGGTCTTCCGCCATCTCTGCTCGTGCTTGGTGAGACAATTGCTTATGGTGGGTTGTCTCACCCGCTACAAAACGTTGGTTACCTTGTTTTAGACGGCTTAAAGCTTCTTGAGCTGTTAGCATTCCCTTTCCCACTCGGTTGTTATTAAGTTAGACTAGTTTAATCCCAGCGAAATTGATTGTCACTTGCAAAAAACATAGCCGCTTCTTTTTTTGCTTGATTTTAAATTTGCATTTTATCTCAATCGAATTGTTATGCAGTTCACACTTTATCTAAATGCAGTATATCCTTTCAAATAAATAATTAATGACATTTGCATGAAAGCTATTAGAATCAAACAGACCTATAAATAAACATAAAAACTATTCAAAATCAGAGCATTTTTATCTTATTCGGTCAGTTTTTTCATTCATCTCCGTTTAAGGATGAACCATGATGATGCGCTTAAAATCCGTCTTGAAACAAAGTCTAAAGGCCAGTCTATTCGCTTTAGCTTTGTCATTTTCTTTCGCCAGCCATGCGGTCGAAAATACCATCATCAAAGACAAACTCAGTTTACAAAGCTACCTTCTACAAGAACGCGTCACCGCCGGCTTAAAAACCAAAACACTTAAAGTGGATGATATCGTTTGGAGCTATAACGAAGGCGGTGCCGTTGATAAGCCAACGATTTTGCTGATTCATGGTTTTGCTGGAAATCGAGACAATTGGAACCGTGTAGCACAGTTTCTAACGCCTTATTACCACGTGGTTATCCCTGACCTTCCAACCAACGGCGACACCAAAGTCCCAGATGATTTTGATCTCTCTATGCCAAATGTCACAGAGCGACTCCGTCGTTTTGTTGAAGCTATTCATATACAAGATAAGCTGAATGTTGCAGGACATTCCATTGGTGGTTCAATTGCAACTCTATATGCCGCACAATACCCTTTTGACACGCAAAGTTTGTTTTTATTGAACAGTGCGGGCATTTATAAAAACGCCAACACCAACTATGCCAAAGACCCTCAATATTTAAAGCACTTGATTGTGAGCAAGCCGGGCGATTTGGATGATGTGATGCAACGTGTCATGCAAACCCCAATCAAAATGCCCTATTATTTAAAACGCGCCCAAGAAAAACAGTTAATTACTCAGGCTGAAAAAAACAGTAAAGTGATTGATCAATTGGTGACCTTGAACCGAATTTATACCACTGACTCCTTTGCTCGAGTGACCCGAAATATTGAAGCACCCACCCTCATTTTGTGGGGTAAGCAGGACAAAATTATCAATGTCGAAGTGGCGAATGAGCTCAAATCCTTATTGAAACGTGCTGAAGCTCCTGTCATCCTTAACAATGTTGGTCATATGCCACTTTTGGAGGCAGAACAAGCAGTTGCACAGCACTACCTGCCTTTTCTTGCAAAAACACAAAAGTTAAAAAATCCATTGGCTGATAAACTGATTCCACTAAATTAATTTTGTTGAGTACGTATGCAGAAACACCCGATGATTGAGCAACTCATTGAAGCTCATCTTAATTTTTTAGATCATGAGTTTTCGCAAGCAAGTACCGTACAAAATGAATTCATCCTATTTTATCACTGGTTTAGAAAACAAACTTTGCAGCAACTGTGGAGCTTTGAAGACATCAATGCGCTTTTGCAAAAACAAATCCTAGCCACACCTGCGACCGAGCATCTAATTTCACAAATTGCAGAGCACATCAAGTTTGCTTTAATACATCCCATCAATGAATCAACAAAAATTGCCGATGTGATTCCTGTACTCACCATCGATAAAATTGCGCAGTATGTCGCGAGTAAAAGTGGGCACCGTCAACGTCTAATTAAAACTGTAGTAAATAACCCAGCTTTTTCAGCCATGATTACCCAGCTGATTCAGCACTCGATTCAAGACTATTTGAACAACTCTGTGATGACTAAACGTGTGCCAGGTGTTTCTAGTTTTATGAAAATGGGCAAGTCCGTTCTGGAAACCGTCACAGACTCAAACCTAAATGACACTATTGGGCATTATTTGCAAAAGAACATCTTAAAACTCAGTCAAATGAGCGAACAGGTGTTAAATCAAAACTTTAATAATGAAAAGCTATATCATTTTCAAGCCAACCTCTGGCACAAAATCAAAGATATGCCTTTATCAGTTTTGAAAAATTATATTGAAGTACAGGACTTGCCTCAAACCGTCGCAATGGGTCACGAAATTTGGGAGCATATGCGTCAAACCAACTATCTCCAGCAACAGGTGCATGACGGTGTTTACGCTTGGTACATTCGCAACCAAGAACGTCCTTTTGATCTACTCCTACGTGACTTAAATATCGACGAAGCTTTAATTCAAAATGAACTTCAAAATTTGTTGAATCCTATTATTCAAGAGCTCATTCGTTCTGATTACTTACGTGATCGAGCACGCTATTATTTAGAACAGTTTTATTATTCTGACCAAGCACAGAGTATTTTAATCCCCTAAATAAAAAGACCCGTTGAAGAAACGGGTCTCTAACTCTAATTTCTATGAATTAGAAATTAGCAACAAAACTGACACCATAGCGACGACCATCTAAAGTTTGCTCACCATCAGCATTCTGTGCAGTTTCATCTAACACATTATAAACACCAAATTTACCTTTCAAGTTTGGTGCAAATTTATAGTTGAAACCAACATCGAGGAAGTTATATCCAGGAATTGGGTCAGACATACTTGAGCGACCTAAATACGGTGTAGTTTCTCCGCGCACATGTAATCGGCTCCAAATATTCAAAGCATCGGTTAAGTCATGATCTACTGTTACATTAAATACATGTTCAGGCATGCCATTTAAAGGCTGCCCTTTAAATTGACCTGATTTAATTTCTGTATCTGTGAACGTATAATTTGCAGTTAAGGTTGTATATTCAGCTAATTTGGCATCAAATGTCACCTCTACACCACGTAACTCAGCTTTACCAATGTTTTCACGTGTGCTGATAAATGCAAATGGAATACCGTTTTCAGAACATTTCCACGTTGAAACATCATTACGGTTGTAGTCAGCATTACCCGTTGAATCACATTCACGAATTTCTTCAATTCGATCTTTAAACTGAGTTAAATAACCTGTAATAGAGGTATTAACGTAATCATTGTTCCAGTAAAAACCTAATTCTGAAGTAACAGTTGATTCTGGTTCTAGGTCTGGATTTGCTTTAATAATTCCTCGACCCGTTGTTGTTGGAGAACCACTTCCTCCTGTCACACTATAGAAGCCGTCAGTCACAGAACGAATATCTGGTTGTTTATAACCTGTAGAAACCCCACCCTTCACGGTAAATTGGTCAGTAAAGTTATAAACACCATAAATTCGCGGAGAAATATTTCCTTGATATAGTTCATCATGGTCATAACGAGCCCCAAGCGTTAAATTAAAACGATCGGTTAAACTCCATGTGTCTTCTAAGAATGCAGCAGCTGACCAGCGTGTCAATTCATCAAACTCTGGAACCAACGGATTTCGGTTTGTTGCTCGATCTAACAAACTTTCATCTTTATAATACCCACCAAAAGCCAGTGTATGATTACCTAGCAACCAATTCCACTGTGTATTTGCAGTCCATGTTTCTAAATCAATTCCCTTCGTTCCCACGACTGTATTTTCACGATCTGGGTTTTTAGAATTTTCATATTGAATATAAGATTTACTATCCAAATTATCGGTATATCGCCCATTATGCGTTAAGGCATAAACACTACGTATATTTCGACTTGCAGAGTCAGTACCTGTTGCCGCAACCGTTTTACCTGCCGTAGCCTCAGACTCTTGTGTGAAGAAATTTGCCTCTACAGCTAAGTCGTGTTGATCATTAAGCACATAAGTTAAACGTGAATTTAAACTTTCCGTTGTATGGCCTGTAAAACCACCTAAATAAGAGTCTTCTTTTCTCTCTAAACGATTTAGACCTAACTGCAAGCCAACTTTATCTTGAATAATCGGCCCTGCTAAATAAACAGAACCATTACGAATGTCTCCAGAATTATTTTTATCCTGAATAGTTGTGCCTAACTCAACATTCCCAGTCCAAACATCCGTCACTTTTTTAGTAATAATATTAATCACGCCACCCATTGCATCAGAACCATACAATGTAGATGCGGGACCACGGATAATTTCAATTCGCTCAATGGATGCAACTGGAGGAAGAATGTTTTTCTCCATACCATAGTCATCGCCATTTGGGTTAACGTCTTTAGAATATTGACGCTTTCCATCGACTAAGAACAAGGTGTAATTCGAAGACATTCCTCGAATACTAACTGTTTGACTTGCATTTTCACCCGTAATAACAACACCCGGAACACTTCTTAAGACATCTGTAATATCGTTATATTCACGTTTATCTAATTCTTCACGGCTAATCACAGTAATTGATGCTGGTGCTTTTGAAACATCCTGCTCATAACCCGTTGCCGATACAACAATCGTCTGTAATTGTGTTGCTTCTTTCTCTTTTGTGGTTTCCACAACGTCATTTGCCATCGCAAATGAACTCATTGCCCCTACAGCAGCCAAAGCTAAAGTTGATCTCGTCAGATTTTTACCCATAACGCATACACCCAAATACAAAAGAAGGAGAGATTGTGTAAATTTCGTAAGGCATTTTAACAAACGATAAACATATTGCAATAAATATTGATAATTATTATCAGTTACATTTTAGCTTTAGATAAAATATAACCCCCTAATTTAAGGAGGTTATTTAGTAAAATGGCTTAAAAATTATTTAAAGTACGCGCCTTCCGCCTGTGTATGGTCTGTCTGGTCAATAACACGACGTAACTCAGGAATGTGTTGTTGTAACGTCGTTTCAACACCCTGTTTCAAGGTGACATCAATTGCTGAACAACCTTGGCAACCACCACCGAATTTCAGTACAGCCGTTAAACCATGCTCTTCATCTTCAACAACTTCAACCAATGCACAGTTACCACCATGCCCTGCTAGACCTGGGTTAATTTCAGACTGAAGAATATAAGTGATACGCTCTTCAATCGATGCATCAGGACCAACACGTGGTACTTTCGAATTTGGTGCACGGAAAGTTAATTGCCCACCAAAACGATCTTTGTTGTAATCAATGACCGCATCTAATAAATATGGAATAGACGGTGTGTCGATATACGCAGGAAAGTCTGGATAATCTTGACGGTAATCAGTTGGGATCACTTCTTCAGGCGCACTATATGCCATACAACATTCAGCACGTGGTGTACCCGGATTTTCAACAAATACACGTACAGCAATGCCCGGTGTATTTTGTTTTTCTAATAAATCACGTAAATACTCTTGTGCAGTCGGAGTAATCAATAAGTTTGGAATTTCCTCTGCAACTGCAGTGCTGCTGTTCTCAGTCGACATAACAATCATTTCCTCAAGCTGAAGTTGCTATTTTAACTGAAGATGCGGGGTAATTAAAAAAAATCAACCAAAATTGTCGGATTTATTGTGAAAGTTCATCTTTTCGCTCAATTTAATGGCATTATGACCACAAGATAGTTATATGTAGAACATCTCAGAAATGTTGGATTTACCTTTTAATCATACAGTTACGATCATTATTATTACAGTCATTATTTCTATGGTGGCATTTTCAAATCAGAACGTGATGAACCGTCTGATTTTCTGGCCTCCTGCGATGCAACGTGGACAATACGATCGTTTTATTACACATGGCTTTATTCATGCCGATGGTATGCATCTCCTGTTCAATATGTTCACCTTGTTTTTCTTTGGTAGCATTATTGAAAGTTTTTACCGTCAATACTTCTATGAGTTAGGTTTTATTTTGTTTTATCTGGGTGGCTTAATTTTTGCCATTTTACCAAGTTATTTAAAACATAAGAATGATGTGCGCTGGGCAAGCCTTGGTGCTTCTGGTGCGGTCTCCGCGGTATTGTTTGCGTATGTGTTGTTTGAACCTTGGAAGCTGATTTTTGTATTTTTTATTCCCGTACCTGCGATTATTTTTGCAGTGTTGTACGTGGCATATAGCATCTGGTCAGGTAAAAAAGGCAACTCCAACATCAATCATAGCGCCCATCTTTGGGGAGCTGCTTATGGGGTCATCATGACCTTAATTTTAGAGCCGCGTCTTATCCCACACTTTCTGAACAAATTAACCCAGTTACCTATTTAAAACTAAACCCCTAGATTGCAAATGGATTGCATTCATACGCGTATAAGCTCAGTAACATTTTTTCACAGCAACGGGTGGTCCTAATTTTTACAATGAACATCAGGACCACAATAAACCAAGGAAATTGCGATGAAAATAATGTCTATATTTGCAGCCTTGATGATCAGCCTCAGTTTTACAGCCTGTGCGGTACACACCCCTGAAGGGAGTATCATCGTCGATCCTGATCGTTCTTATTATCCTCATGGCCAAGGCGATTTCTGCCCACCCGGACAGGCCAAAAAAGGTCGCTGCTAAACTCAAAAGCCTTCTATTCAGAAGGCTTTTTTATTACATATATTTTTACATAAATTTGGCATGAAATGCCAAGCAGGAATTTGATTTGGCATAGATAATGTTTACAACTGTATATAAATAGCAAATGCCAGTGAGATTTCTTGCATGTCCAATCCCTTAGATGGTCTTCAATTTCCAATTTACTCGAAAACACAAAAAGTTAGCACCTCACGTACAGGGAAAGAGATTATTGCAGAGGCCTTAGCCAATGTTGATCACCAAAGCTCTGTTACTGCACTTACAGAAAAGAACTGGCGTAAACAATATCCACGCTATTTTAAATCCTTAGTTGAATTTGGGATTCGTAATCAAATTGCACCGATTCAAATGGCACAAGATGGGCTCAACAAAGCACAGAATGTGTTTGAGTTTTATCGCGATGGCCAAAAGCATCTCCTCAAAGATGTGATGGCACTTAAAACCACACCGCTGTATACCATCAAGCTCAAAGGTGAGAGTGATGCTGCGCCTGAGTGGTCAGTGCCTTATAAAGGCCAACAACTCAGAGGTGATGCCTTACTCGCACAAATCCAAACGTGGTTAGATGCAGGTGTGATTGAATCCAGTCACGCTGAAGCATTGATTGCCTGTGTAGAGCATCCTGAATGGTTTGATTTATCTGACCGCACGATGGTCTTGTTCGGTGCGGCATCTGAAGCGGGTCCACTCACATGGTTAGCCCAATGGAAAGCCAATATTGTGGCAGTTGATTTACCCAATAGCCGTGTATGGGGCAAAATTTTAGACACCATTCAACACGGCAATGCCACGCTATATGCCCCATCGGTTGAAGCCTTGGGCGCGGAAACACCAGTGTCTGTTCTCAAAGAAAAACTCGGCGCGAACTTACTGACACAAGTGCCTGAAATTGCACAATGGTTGGTACAAAACCCACATCAGTTAGATTTGGCCGCGATTGCGTATTTGGATGGTGAAAAACATGTCCGTGTTTCTGTTGCAATGGATACGATTATGCAATATGTCAGCGCGCACAAAGTAGATACCAGCTTGATGTATATGTGTACACCTACCGATGTCTATGCCGTACCTGAAGAAGTCATTACGGCATCTGAGCAAAAGTTCAGTGGTCGTTCTAAAACGCAGCAGATGATCAGTAAAAGTATTTCAACCCTCAGTGGACAACTGTTCTTCAAGAAAAACCTACATGACCTCGTCGAGTCGGATAATAACAAGTCTTATGGCATAACCGACTGTTTAGTGATTGAACAAGGGCCGAACTACGCATTGGCTAAACGTATTCAACAGTGGCGTGCAACGCTTGCTCGATCAGAAGGTCAGCGTGTCAGCATCAATATTGCACCATCAACCACCACGCATTCTGTCACCAAAAACCCACTACTCAAAGCCGCATTTAATGGGGCGAGTTTGTTTGATGTAGAAGCCTTTAAGCCAGCAACCACCAATGCCATTATGGCGGCCTTATGGATCCATGATCTCCGTAATCCTGAGTCTGTAGCTAACCCAGAGGTCAATCTTGAACATCCTCTAGAGCTGATGATGCATGGTGCAAACCACGGTGGCTTATGGCGTGTAGCTTATTTAGCACGTACTGCACTGCCCTTTGCAGCACTTTATGGCTTTGCCGCAGATAAACTACCTTTAGACAAAGTCTGGGCAAAGTTCAAAAAGTAAAATATGAACAGCATCGTTCATAAAATACAGAGCTAAAAAAACGCTACCTAAGGTAGCGTTTTTTATCATTGGTTTTTACACATCTGATTAAACGAACTGTAGAAACAACCAGAACAAACCACCAGATAAACAGATCGTTGCTGGCAAGGTAAAGATCCAAGCCGAAAGAATGGTTCTTACTGTTGCAAAGTTCAGACCAGACTTGTTTGCCACCATGGTCCCTGCTACCGCAGAGTTCAAGACGTGTGTGGTCGATACGGGCATACCAAAGCCATCAGCAGCTGCAATCGTGGTCATCGCCACCAATTCTGCTGACATGCCTTGACCATAGGTCATATGGTTTTTACCAATACGCTCACCTACAGTCACGACAATACGCTTCCAACCGACCATCGTACCTAGACCTAAAGCCAATGCTACAGCCACTTTCACCCATGTTGGGATGTACTGTAAGAATGAATCAAGGTTACTACGATATTCTTTTACTGTCTTTTTGCCCGCTTCCGACATCGCTGGCAGTTGATCCGCTTTATCCAAACGTTTGAACGCTGTCGTGCTTAAGTACATGTCATTACGTAGTGCAGAAACTTCAGCTTCAGGAATATCTTTAAGATCTCCATAATGGCCAACACGCTCACCCAAATGATCTGTCAAACTGGCTAAAGCAGGTACGACTTCTGGGGTCATTTCTTTGGTTTGAATATATTGCGTGATCACCATACGGGCTTTTTCATCTGCAATATCGTTATGATTCGGATAAATCACAGCCGCAGTTTGATCTGAAAGTTGAGCAAATGACTGAATATGCTGTGAATCTAAATTCTTATTTAAAGAATAAGCCAAAGGCACGATACCAATCAAAATCAGCATGATTAGACCCATACCTTTTTGACCGTCATTTGAGCCGTGTGCAAAACTCACACCGGTACAGGTAAAAATCAAAATAGCACGAATCAGTGGCGGTGGTGGTTTGTTACCTTCAGGTGGTTGGAACAGTTCCAGTTGTTTCTTAAAGATTTTTTTCACCAATAAGAACAATACTGCTGCAAAAGCAAAACCGATCATTGGTGAAAACAGTAAAGCTTTACCGACCTTAATCACCTGATCCATATCGACACCCGAAGCACCACTGCCTGAATGCATCAGGTAGTTCATGATGCCCACACCCAAGATCGAACCGATCAAAGTATGTGAACTTGATGCTGGAATACCCAAGAACCATGTGCCCAAGTTCCACAAAATCGCAGCAATCAACATGGCAAACACCATGGCAAAACCTGCGCCTGAGCTGACATTCATAATCAACTCAACGGGCAGCAGCGCAATAATACCGTAAGCCACTGCACCACTTGCGACCATAACCCCAAGAAAGTTACAGAAACCGGCCCACATCACCGCAACAGGTGCTGACAGTGCATTGGTATAAATGACCGTTGCAACCGCATTGGCAGTATCGTGAAAGCCATTTACAAACTCAAAACCCAAAGCAATGAACAATGCCGTTGCTAAAAGGATTAAAGAGTAAAGATTCAGTGCAGGAACATGCGATAAGTCAGCAGAAAGCTGAAAGCCAATATAAATTAGCGTTGAAATAATGACCGTTAAAAACACCGGCATAAAAAATTTCGGTGTAGGTACGTGCACATTCGTCGACTTGACCTGTGTCACGTGCACCTGATCTTGGACGGGAGGAATATTAGAATTCATGCAGACGGCTAAAGAGGATATCAATATCCCCTATTGTTCAATTTAATTGTGACAATTATATGACAAATGCGTGTCACATGAAGCCAATTTTTTCATAATTGGCTTATTTTAAATCAGCAGTAAGTCAGCTATAAGCCTTGAACGCACTGTGCTGGCTCAAAATTTAACTTTTCGGTGCGGATTACGCTGAATTATTTCCTTACATTTGGCTGTGCTGTCTGTAACAATCTGCTCCAATCAATATTCTTTCATCTCTATTTATTCTGATCTATTAACATAACGGGTCTATATTTCACTTTTGTGAAAACTAAAGCTAAATCAGCCTTTTTTATTTGCCATATAGCCAATACCACTTGAATTAGGCATCAATCAACCTGCTTTTCTGCTAAAATATTGCACGTTTTGAAAACCTGTTTGTGAGTTTTGAATGTCTACACTTACCACCTTAAAAGCACTTCTTGCCGAGCGCATCCTTATTATCGATGGTGCGATGGGTACCATGATTCAGCGTCACAAGCTCGAAGAAGAAGATTATCGTGGTGAACGCTTTGTAGATTGGGCTTCTGACCTCAAAGGTAACAATGACCTGTTGGTATTGACTCAACCGCAAATTATTCAAGGCATTCATGAAGCGTACCTCGATGCAGGTGCTGACATTATTGAAACCAACAGCTTCAATGGCACACGTGTTTCAATGTCAGACTATCACATGGAAGACCTCGTTCCAGAGATCAACCGTGAAGCTGCACGTCTAGCACGTGCGGCATGTGACAAATATTCAACCCCAGATAAACCACGTTTTGTGGCAGGTGTATTGGGTCCAACATCGCGTACTTGTTCAATTTCACCCAATGTCAACGACCCTGCTTTTCGTAATATTACCTTTGATGAACTGAAAGAAAACTATATCGAAGCAACGCATGCCTTAATCGAGGGCGGTGCAGACATCCTCTTGATTGAAACCGTATTCGATACCTTAAACTGTAAAGCTGCGATCTTTGCGGTAAAAGAAGTATTTAAGCAACTTGGTCGTGAACTTCCCCTCATGATCTCGGGCACCATTACCGATGCATCCGGTCGTACTCTTACAGGTCAAACCGCAGAAGCGTTCTGGAACTCGGTGCGTCATGGTGACTTACTCTCAATTGGTTTTAACTGTGCCTTGGGTGCAGATGCCATGCGTCCACACGTTAAAACCATTGCTGATGTTGCAGATACCTTTGTTTCTGCCCATCCAAACGCAGGTTTACCAAATGCTTTTGGTGAATATGATGAAACCCCAGAGCAAACCGCAGCGTTCATCAAAGAGTTTGCTGAAAGTGGTTTGATCAATATTACAGGCGGTTGCTGTGGTACGACACCTGATCATATTCGTGCCATTTATAATGCTGTTAAAGACATTCAACCACGTCAGATTCCAGAAACCAGACCTGCATGTCGTTTAAGTGGTTTAGAACCCTTTAATATTTATGATGATTCATTATTCGTTAACGTCGGTGAACGGACCAACGTTACAGGTTCAAAAAAGTTCCTACGCTTAATCCGTGAAGAAAAATTTGCTGAAGCCCTAGAGGTTGCACAGCAACAAGTCGTTGCAGGCGCACAAATTATTGACATCAACATGGATGAAGGGATGCTCGATTCGCAAAATGCGATGGTGCATTTCCTCAATCTCGTTGCATCTGAGCCTGATATTTCTCGTGTACCGATCATGATTGACTCATCAAAATGGGAAATCATTGAAGCAGGCTTAAAATGCGTCCAAGGTAAACCTGTCGTGAACTCGATTTCCTTAAAAGAAGGTTATGACGAGTTTGTCGAAAAAGCACGCTTATGCCGTCAGTACGGTGCTGCGGTTATTGTCATGGCCTTTGATGAAACAGGTCAGGCAGATACCGCAGAACGCAAGCGTGAAATCTGTAAGCGTTCTTATGATGTTTTAGTCAATGATGTTGGCTTCCCTGCGGAAGATATTATTTTTGACCCGAACGTATTTGCCGTGGCAACAGGGATCGAAGAACATAATAACTATGGTGTGGATTTTATTGAAGCCACAGGTTGGATCAAACAAAACCTACCACATGCCATGATTTCAGGTGGTGTCTCCAACGTATCGTTCTCATTCCGTGGTAATGAGCCTGTACGTGAAGCGATTCACTCTGTGTTCCTTTACTATGCCATTAAACAAGGCATGACTATGGGTATCGTGAACGCGGGTCAAATGGCGATTTACGACGATATTCCAAAAGAACTCAAAGATGCGGTTGAAGATGTTGTACTTAATCAAAACCAAGGTGAATCTGGCCAAAATGCCACAGAGAAATTGCTTGAAGTGGCGGAAAAATTCCGTGGTCATAGTGGCGCGCAGCGTGAAGCTGAAAATCTTGAATGGCGCAATGAGTCTGTAGAAAAACGTCTCGAATATGCGTTAGTTAAAGGTATCACCACTTATATTGATGAAGATACCGAAGAAGCCCGCCTCAAAGCCAAACGTCCACTCGATGTGATTGAAGGTGCTTTGATGGATGGCATGAACGTGGTCGGTGACCTGTTCGGCTCAGGTAAAATGTTCCTACCTCAAGTGGTTAAATCTGCGCGTGTGATGAAACAAGCTGTAGCTTGGCTGAACCCGTACATCGAAGCCGAAAAAGGCAATGCTCAATCCAAAGGCCGTGTGTTGATGGCAACAGTAAAAGGTGATGTACATGATATTGGTAAAAATATCGTCGGTGTAGTCCTTGGTTGTAATGGTTACGACATTGTTGACCTAGGCGTCATGGTTCCTGCGGAAAAAATCCTGCAAACCGCGATTGATGAAAAATGTGACATCATCGGTTTATCAGGTTTGATCACGCCATCTTTAGATGAAATGGTCTTTGTTGCCAAAGAAATGCAGCGTAAAGGTTTTGACATTCCTTTATTGATTGGTGGTGCAACCACATCGAAAGCGCATACTGCGGTTAAAATTGATCCGCAATATTCAAATGATGCAGTGATTTATGTGGCCGATGCTTCTCGTGCAGTCGGTGTGGCAACCACCCTACTCTCGAAAGAAATGCGCGGTAATTTTATTGCTGAGCATCGTGCTGAATATGCCAAAATTCGTGAACGCTTAGCCAACAAACAGCCGAAAGCAGCAAAACTCAGTTATGCCGAATCGGTTGAAAATGGTTTTAAAGTCGATGCGAACTATGTACCACCGATTCCAAATACGATGGGTACACATGTACTGACCAATTACCCACTTGCAACCTTGGTGGAATATTTTGACTGGACGCCATTCTTTATTTCTTGGAGTTTGGCGGGTAAATTCCCGAAAATCTTAGAAGATGAAGTAGTCGGTGAAGCTGCAACTGATTTATACAATCAAGCGCAAGCCATGCTCAAAGATGTGATCGAGAATCATCGTTTCGATGCCCGTGCGGTGTTTGGTCTATACCCTGCACAACGTACAGGTGCCGATACAGTTAGCGTGTTTGATGAAACAGCTCAGAATGTCACACATACTTTTGAGCACTTGCGTCAGCAGTCTGACAAAGTCACAGGTAAACCAAACTTGTCTTTAGCAGATTACATTCGTAATGACCGTGACCAGCAGGACTATTTAGGTGGATTCACTGTATCGATTTTTGGTGCAGAAGAATTGGCAAATGAGTATAAAGCCAAAGGTGATGATTACTCTGCAATCTTAGTTCAGTCTTTAGCGGATCGTTTTGCCGAGGCATTTGCCGAGCATTTGCATGAGCGTATCCGTAAAGAGTTCTGGGGCTATAAAGCTGATGAACAGCTAGGCAATGAAGAACTGATCAAAGAGAAATATGTCGGTATTCGCCCTGCACCGGGTTACCCAGCTTGCCCAGAGCACTCTGAGAAAGCGGTGTTATTTGACTGGTTAGGTTCGGAAGCGAAGATCGGCACCAAGTTGACTGAACACTTTGCGATGATGCCACCTTCTTCTGTCAGTGGTTTCTATTATTCGCACCCTGAAAGTGAATACTTTAATGTGGGTAAAATTTCTCAAGATCAGCTTGAGGATTATGCGAAGCGTAAAGGTTGGACTTTGGATGAAGCTAAGCGTTGGTTAGCGCCGAATTTAGATGATTCGATTGTTTAGGCTTAAATCTCCCTTGCGAAGCAATGCTTCTCACCTACTTTAAAAAGAGGGGGACTTTCGCGTATCACTTGAATTACGTGATAGCTCCTCCCTTTTTCAAAGGGAGGTTGGGAGGGATTAATTTAGTGATATTTGTATTAATATAATTCGTAAATATCATTAATAAAGACTTATGAAAAATCAGACATTTACTGGAAGTGATCCAACTTGGGCTAATGCATGTGTTGGTGAAAATGGCTCACCCAATTACATCCAATACTCAAAAGGCTACTCCAAAGCGGCAAATTTACTCTTGAATAATGTTTTGAACACTCGTGGTAAAGAAGTTGACTTATACATTTACCCAATTTGCTTCAATATGCGTCACTATATTGAGCTTAGAGTTAAAGGAGCTATTCAAGAAATTACTGAATTAGCAAAAATAAAAGGCAAAAAATTACCAACATTTAATTCAATTGGCTCACATGATATCGGCAATATATGGAGGTATTTCAAAGAAAATTCAAAAATCTTAGATATTCGATTTAAGATAGTGAATGACAAACTAGATGCAACCATTCTGGACATTGCAGAAATAGACCCTACAGGTCAAACATTTAGATACCCCTCTAATAATGAAAATATCAAACACTTAGTTGATCAAAAAATCATAAACTGTGCAATTTTAAAAGTTAAATTTAATGAGCTGGAAAAAAATTTAGATAATCTTATACATTTAACAGACTTATTGATTGATGAATATAAATTAGGAACATTCACTACAAAGTTTTCTAGAACACAAATTTTTAACTTTGCTAAACTACTTCCTTCATATCATGAATGGTCTGAAATTTCCTTCAAAGAAGTAAAAGAAGACCTAAAGTTAAAGTACAATCTATCAAATAATGATTTTTCAAAAATAGTAAATCATATAAAAAATAATTATGAATTAAGCTATAGCATAAATATAAAGAAGGAGATGCAATTTCTTAACAATGAACAAGTTATAGATATTGTTGAATTCTGGATAAATGAAAATCCTGACATATATAAAAAAGATTCTATAAATTTCATCGGATCAAAAGAACTCATTGAACCTATTAGTGAATATTTAAGCTCATATTCAAAATGTGAATATTTTTTTAAGCCCAAAATAACGATTGATTTTGTTTCTGATCTTAAAGCATTATTCTATTTTTCTAGAGATAATTACAAATATTCCGAACTATATATTTTTCTATTTAACAATTACAAGCAAGAACTTAAATACTCAACAGCTCTCTTTGATGAATTTGAACATATTTTTTCCAAGTTAAATTTCCTTGAAAATTTATTAAGAACATTATTTTTTATTAATCAAATAGAGTTAGCTGAAAAAATTATTCAGATTTATGATTTAGAATCTATTTTTGGTTTTATTCCTCAAGCTAGACTTGGAAAAATTTTCAAAAATTTTGAGTTATTAGGCTATTAAATTTACCTTTACTTGTAATCCTCCCCAACCCTCCTTTAAAAAGGAGGGCGTACCTTGAATCAAAAACCACCATCAAATTCACGGAAAGTCCCGCTTTATAAAGGGGGGATTTAGGGGGATTCCAATCTCTGTTTCGCAATCCAATAAATCTGTTCCACCACAGCATCAGTTTCAGTCAAAATCTGCCTATTACTAAACCTCAGCACCACAAGCCCTAATTCACTTAAAGCCTGATCTCGAATTTGATCAGCTAAACGACCATCTTCGGTGTAATGTTGTCCTCCATCGCACTCAATCACCAAATTTGCAGATGGACAATAAAAATCAACAATGTAATTTAAAACCGGTTTTTGCCGATAAAACTGTAATCCTAAAATTTGCTTACGGCGTAATCTTTGCCATAACATTTGTTCTGCATCGGTCATATTGTTGCGTAAATCGCGCGATGGAAGTTTTAAGTATTTGTTATAAGGTTGCATCACGACGCTCTTTTTTTAAATATTCTTTTAAGAATCTTGGCATAATATCTGCCTGAGAATAACAATGCACGAAACATCATCATGAACCCAACTCAACTTTTTCTCGGTGTGATCTTTAGCTCAATTGGCTTAGGCTATTTTCTGTATGGCAAAAAGCAAAAAATGACCATACCTTTAACTGTAGGTCTAGTTTTAATGATTTTCCCTTATTTTATTGAAAGTAACGCATTACTAAGTGGTATCGGCTTACTTTTGTCTATTGTTCCGTATTTTTTACGCTTTTAGTTCCACTAAAAATCAAAACTGTTCTAATTGAATCTCCACCACATTCCAGTGATGCATCATCTCCCGCAGTACAATAAAGTAAATCAAACTAGAAAGACCGTCATCAGCCACCTTAGACACATAATATTCCCTGCGCTCAACAAAGGTATTAAAAGCACTTTCAAGCTGCACACGATCAATTTGCTGCTGATCTGGAAAAAATAATGTTAAAACCTTTTGGAATAATACATCTGAAGTCATGGCAGTTTTGGGTTGGGCATACTTCATCTGAACGGATTCTAACAGCTCTTCAATCACATAAATCATCGACTCAATCGCAAGCTCATCCAGCACGCCATGACGCATACTGTTTGAATGTATAAAGCTTAAGCCTTGGTCCAACTGAATATGCTGTCCATCCATTTCAAATGAAAGTTGGTCTACGCCCAAGGAAAATTTGAGTACAGAATTAAGATCAGTCATCGCATCAATCCTCCAGAGCCAAAGCATGTATACACCCAATGCATTTTTAACTAACGATAATCATCCTGCCGAAATGCAATCGCGCCATCTTAGTTTGATAAGATAGCGCGATTAAAACTGAAGGTCAGCAGTATTCAGTTAGTTTGCTTGAGTCTTCGGTAAAAAGAAGGTCGCCAAACCGAGTAAAGGCAATAACGAACACACACCAAATACCCATTCAATGCCTTTGACGTCAGCTAAATATCCTAAGCCTGCCGCGGCGATGCCACTCACACCAAACATTAAACCAAACATTAATCCTGCAATCATGCCAACTCGTCCTGGAACGGCTTCTTGCGCATAGACCACCATTGCGGCAAAGGCAGAGGACATTACTAAACCTGAGATAATCGAAAGTACGGTCGTCCAAAATAGATTGGCATGCGGCATCATTAACGCAAACGGTGCCATGCCAACAAAAGACACCCAAATCACCGCTTTACGCCCAATTCTGTCTCCAATCGGCCCACCTGCAAATGTACCCAGAGCTACCGCAGCCAAAAAGGCAAATAGATGTAACTGCGCACTTTGCAAACTGAGCTGAAACTTGTGCATTAAATAAAAAGTGAAATAGTTACTGATGCTGGCGATGTAAGTAAATTTGGCAAACATCAACACACAAATAGTCGATAGCGCGATGACGAGTTGACGTCCATGTAGTTTACTTTGGACTTGTTGCGCCCGTGCCGCTAACTGTTTCTTACTGTGGCTGATGCTCCAACGACTAACACCAAACAGCACCCAAATCGCAAGTAAGGCAAATACAATCAACCATGCCACTGCATGCTGTCCAAACGGCACAATGATCAGCGCGGCCAATAAAGGCCCAATGGCTGTACCTGTATTGCCACCGACCTGAAAGGTCGATTGGGCTGTGCCGAAGCGCCCGCCCGAAGCCATTCGCGCCACGCGGGAGGCTTCAGGGTGAAAGGTCGAAGAACCCACGCCAATCAATGCTGAAGCCATGAGCAGTACAATAAAATTTGGTGAAAATGCCAACAGTAAAATGCCGCTAAAAGTCACCACCATGCCGAGTGGCAGCAGATAAGGTTTCGGATGTTTGTCGGTATACAGTCCAATCCAAGGTTGCAGTAGCGATGCCGTAATTTGATAGACCAATGAAATTAATCCGACTTGCGCAAAGCTTAGGGAAAAATTGGTTTTCAGCATTGGATAAATGGCTGGCAAAACTGCTTGAATCAAGTCGTTGAGCAGATGCGCAACCGCCACCGCTCCCACCACTTTTATAATCATACCTTGCGGTTGCTCATTGATTGTAGCTTGACCCATACCCTCTTTCATTTGAATTGAAGACGACATCCCTCGCAAACTCCATGTATTTTTCATCAGGCATTGATTGTAAAATGTCATTCATAAGACTATCTTCCAATAATCATTGTATAACTGACAATTTTAAACTGCACATGCCAAATTCTCTGATTCAAACCGAAATGTCCGAATTGGTGATTGGGCTTTCTTCTGAGCATACCTATCGAGAGATTACCCCTGCGCATACCCATTCGCGGGCGCAGTTTCTATATGCTTCGACAGGGATGATTCAAGTGTTCACCCCGAATCATGTCTGGATCGTGCCGCCAATGTGCGCGCTATGGATTCCGGCACATGTTGAACACAGTGTGATTTCATTAAGTCGGGTGAAACTCAATACCGCATTGGTTCAGGCAGATGCAGCTGCACTGCTAGGGCAACATTGTTTTATTATTCGGGTTAGCAAGTTATTGCATGAACTCTTGATTCGACTCAATGCGATTGAACACATTCCACCTTCCGAGCTGATCAGCTCTGATGAACTGTCACGATCTCTACAGATTTTAATTTTTGATGAAATTCATAAAGCCAATCTGTTGCCGATTCAAATTCCATGGCCGCAAGATCGACGCTTAATGAATATTTGCCAAGCGCTATTAAGTACGCCCGATCAGTTAAAAGATTTAAGCACATGGGCTGATGAAATTGGCACCAGCTCCAGAACCTTGATGCGCATGTTTCAAAAGGAAACAGGGCTGTCTTATCGTGCATGGGTTCAGCAAATGCATATTGCCCATGCCTTAAGTAAAATTGCCAGTGGCGAGTCCGTTGCGCAGATTGCAAGATCTCTTGGCTATAGCAATCCGAGTGCATTTAGTACCATGTTTAAACGTCATTTGGGACAGACCCCACAACAGTTTAAATATAAAGATGAATAAAATGACACTCGCGACTAAACACTCAGGCGATCGACAAATAAAATACCGTTTAAATGGTCGATTTCATGCTGCACAATGCGCGCAGGAAAACCTTCAAAAGTGCTTTCCATCACCTCACCAGTCAAAGTGTGATACAGCACCTTAATACTTTGCGCACGCTGTACCTGACCGCGTTCATTCGGCACACTTAAACAGCCTTCTTCACCTAAGGTCGTTGCTTGCGAAAACTCTAAAATTTCAGGATTGACCATCACCACGGCGTCCATTTTAGGTGCATCGGGATAGCGTAAATTTGGCCGTGAAGCCACAATAATGACCCGCTTTGAAATATAGACTTGTGGTGCGGCAATGCCCACACCGCTCCGCTCCAACATGGTCGCAATCATGGCAGAAGCCAACTGCATGAGCCAGTCGCTATTAAATTCTGCATCTGCGACGCGAGCAGCTTTGAGTCTTAAAATATCTTCACCACGTTGTGCAACAGGTAAAATGACACTCATACACAAATCCTCATTTTTATACCTATTTATTCTTTTTATATCATAAGCTTTTTATCTCGCCTGCGTTATATATTTACGTTGACCGTCAAATCAACGATGTTGGTTCATGTATAATTTTTAGTTCAAACACCGTAAAGAAAGATTGATTATTCATCCAAAAAAGACTTCTTTAAAATCAAATATAAACCTTTATTCAGCTTTGGAAGTATACGCATGGATGCAACACCACGTTTGACCAGAGAAGACAAACGTACCCTTGGGCTGTCATCACTCGGTGGTGCACTTGAGTTCTATGACTTTGTTATTTATGTTTTTTACGCCAAAATTATTTCAGAGTTGTTCTTTCCCGCAGGGCTCAGCCCATTTTGGGCCATGCTAAATACTTACGGTATTTTTGCCGCAGGTTACTTCTTCCGTCCACTTGGCGGTGTGGTCATGGCGCACTTTGGTGACCTCATTGGTCGTAAGCGACTCTTTAGTTTGTCTATTTTGCTCATGGCTTTACCCACCCTCATGATCGGGGTTATGCCAACTTTTGAAACGATTGGTTATACTGCACCGCTGCTTTTGCTCCTTATGCGGGTTGTACAAGGCATCGCGATTGGTGGAGAAATTCCAGCGGCATGGACATTTGTTTCTGAGCATGTTCCATCTGAAAAAATTGGTTTTGCCAATGGCTTACTTACGGCTGGTTTGTCCCTCGGCATCTTGCTCGGTGCTTTAATGTCACTGTTCATTTCTCTTCAGTTTAGTGAAGCAGCTATACATGATTGGGCATGGCGCATTCCCTTTATTGTGGGTGGTATTTTTGGCTTAGTGGCCTTGTATTTACGTAGTTATTTGAAAGAGACCCCAGTATTCAAAGCCATGCAAGCACGTAAAGAGCTATCCAAAGAAATGCCAGTGAAACAAGTCTTAGCCAGCCATAAAACTGCCGTGGTGATTGGCATGCTCTTGACCTGGTTCTTAACCGCTTGTGTAGTGGTTCTGATTTTAGCCATGCCAAACTTACTGACAGGTGCCTTTGGCTTTGAACGTAGCGATGCTTTTCAAATGCAAAGTGCTGCGATCATCATGCAAATGCTGGGATGCATACTCGCTGGGACCTTAGCCGATCGCTTTGGTGCAGCCAAGGTCTTGATTTTTGGCCCGCTCGGTGTCGCCGCTATCGCAACCATTTTCTATCACAGTTTAGGTGCGGTCAGTCCAACTACGGTGTTTACACTGTATATGCTTTTGGGGTTCTTTTCCGGCACAGTTGGGCTTGTGTCCTATAGCATGGTCAAAATGTTCCCTGCTCCGATCCGCTTTTCGGGCATTTCGTTTTCCTACAATGTCGCCTATGCTATTGCAGGAGGCATCACACTGCCTCTGGTTCAATGGCTCAGTCTCTATAGCAACATTGGCGCGATGTATTATATTTGGCTGGTCTGTTTGGTTTGCTTCTTCACAGCTTTGGTTTATCGAACTCGGTTCGAGACGAAGCACTAAAATGATAAAACCCTTCAATCGAAGGGTTTCTTTTTATGCAAGCTACTTTGAAAACATAAGGTCAAAACCTTTAGCTTAAAGTTTCTGCATGCAAATTTTGACGCAGTTCATCTTCCACAATATCAAGCTCGATTTGGCTAAACTTACGAATTTCGCCTTCAGCATGTTTTTCTAACATACCGCCAATTAATGGCACTTTCACTTTTACCGTCCATTCCAGTTGAAAGTGAATCTGCTCATCATTACCCGATACACTACGTTGGCACACAGCTTCTAAAGGTAAGTTGGGGTCTAAACGGACTTCTGAGCTGAGCACAACTAAATTGCTGACGTCGGTACGTTGTAAACGAAATGCATCTTTTAGAAATTTCTTCGCAATATCGGGAATATTGACATCCAAATTATACGCGCGCTTGAGGGTATAAATATCGCCGACTTTATTCGACTCCAAAATTTCCAACTTCTCACCGGGAATGCGACGACAAACATTTTCATGTAAGCTGATATCGGCTGCGAGTCGACGGAAGTCATCCAATGAAACACCGTTGATGGTGGCATTGACTACAAACTGATGTGCCATAGTATTAAATCCTTTATTTTTTGTTTTTGTAAACATCCATGCCCTGATCAGGACTGAAAAACTGGATCTCGTCACCCTGTAGAAAGGTCAAATATAGACGATGCTCCAGCACCGACTATACCTTGATCTAGATATCAATGTGCGCCATTCTGTATGACAATATCATCTGCAATATAAATAAAAACCACGCGCTCAAAACAGGCCAAGCGAATATCAAAATGCTCGGCCCCATCATCCAGTCCTGTAACTGCCCAACTTGCAGTGCTGGGTAAATCACCCAGCCAAGTGGCCTGATAAAAATCAGCAACCGAAGCAAAGTCCAAATATTGCTGTGGACTTCCTTTTAACCGTTCAATGACCGACTCAAATTGAGCCAATTGTATTTGTTTAAAATCAATCAACACTACTCAGCCTATACACTTTTTAGCTGTTGTTTATGACGTACCTGAGTCCATTGCCACCAGCCAAAAGCTGCCAAGCCAACAAAGCCTGCATATAAAGCCGCGGTTAGGAACAAATCTTTATAGATAAACATACCGACATAAACAATATCGACAAATACCCACAGCACCCATGTCGCAATATGTTTACGACTGGTCCAATAGGTCGCCAACAGACTAAACGCTGCGAGCTGCGCATCCAATAGCGGTACAGCTGCATCGGTAAAATACTTTAAGCTCAAACCAAATACTGCACCAACCGCAGCGGCAAGTAGCATTTGCAAAATCACTTGCCGAGCTGTAATCGGTTCAATCCGAATCTCATGATCTTGTTGTTTACCTTTGAGCCAGTGATAAAAACCGTAAAAGTTCACCACTACAAAGAAAAACTGCAAAATGGTTTCGCCATACAACTTATAGGTATAAAACAAATAGCCATATAACAAGAAAGCAGCGAAGTTAAACCACCAACACCACATATTGCGCTTAATGGTCAACGTCACCCCAATTAAGCTAATGATGACTGCAAATATTTCAAGGCTAGACATGGTTCAACTGGTATTCAAAGAAGTGTTGCTATTATGAAAAAAAACTCAATAAAGGCAAGACAATTCCACTCAATCTAAACGTCGATCTTTTTTCGGGGAATCGGATCAAACTGTCGAGTCACAGAATGGATACGTATAAGTTTTGACAGTTTTCTAACAATCGTTTAAAAACTTATAAAACGATGCAGGAATAATCAAAATGTCAGAACAACAAGGTCGTGTCAGTCGCGAAGTTCGCGGTTCGTTACTTTTAATTGGTTTAGATCGCGCAGCCAAGCGCAATGCTTTCGATAGTCATATGATTCATGACTTATCACTGGCCCTTACCGAATATGAGGATGATCCTTCACTGCGCTGTGCTGTAATTTTTGCGCACGGAGAACACTTTACTGCTGGGCTTGATTTGGTTGAGTTGCAACCCAAACTCACTGCAGGCGTTTTCGACTTTCCCGTGTCACAAATTAACCCTTGGGGCACCAGCTCCAGACCCCGCACCAAACCCGTGGTTGTGGCAGTCCAAGGCTTTTGCTTCACCGCTGGAATTGAACTGATGCTCAATGCCGATGTGGTGATTGCGGATGCCAATACACAATTTGCCCAAATGGAAGTGCAACGCGGCATTTTACCTTTTGGCGGTGCAACGGTTCGCTTTGTACAAGCCGCAGGTTGGAACAAAGCCATGCGCTATCTACTCACAGGTGACAGCTTCAATGCACAAGTAGCTCTCGATCTCAATTTAATTACCGAAGTCGTAGAAGCATCCACGTCAAACGCTGCATTAGAGCGAGCATTGGCCCTTGCAGAATCAATTGCACAAGTTGCACCACTCGCCGTTCAAGCTACGCTGGCTTCTGCGCAACAAGCCGTACAGCACGGTGCAGACTATGCCTTTGCACATTTACAAGAGCACCTCAGCCCGCTACTCAAAACCCAAGATGTCCAAGAAGGTGTCATGGCAATGCTACAACGCCGCCCTGCTCAGTTTAAAGGACAGTAAAGCTCAAAAGTCTGGAACCGACTTTAGTATTTAACAAAAAGAAGAAACGATGATGCAAGCCACAGCCCATTTAGATTCGCCCCAAATTCAAAAACAAACTGTAAAATTTTCAGCAACCGATGGTTATGTACTCGTTGGTACACGTTATCGCTCATCTGAGCCGATCAAAGCCAACATCATTGTTGCCAGTGCAACAGGTGTACCACAGCAGTTCTATCGTCGCTTTGCCGAGTATGCAGTAGCGCTAGGTTATCAAGTCCTAACTTTTGATTATCGTGGTGTGGGACTTTCTGCACCGAAGCAACTCAAAGGTTTTAACATGTCCTATTTAGACTGGGGCCAGCTAGACTTGTCGGCTGCCATTGACTCTATCCGCAAAGATGGCAAACCTATTTTTGTGGTTGGACACTCTTATGGAGGCCAAGCACTCGGTTTAACCCACAACCATGACCAAGTCACTGCGATGTATTGCTTTGGCACGGGTGCGGGCTGGCATGGCTATATGCCGTTTCGGGAGAAAATGAAAGTGCATATCATGTGGAATATTATTTTCCCCCCGATGGTTGCACTAAAGGGCTATCTGCCTTGGAGCCTGCTTAAAATGGGTACCGATTTACCCGTGGATGTCTACACACAGTGGCGAAAATGGTGTAAAAATCCGACCTACTTTTTTGCAGATCCCGAGCAACAACACTTACTGGAACAATATGCACAGGTCAAAACTCCAATCTATGCTGTTTCAGCACTGGATGATGACTGGGCTTTACCCAACTCAAGGCATGCATTTATGCAGCATTATCGACATGCGAACATGCATTATCTCAATATTGAAGCCAATGACTATGACTTGAAAGAAATTGGACACATGGGATATTTCCGCCAAGGGGCCGAAGCCATCTGGGAAGATATGCTGAACACTTTCGATGGCTATTTATCCTCACCAACCACTACGGAACGTTAAAGCTCTATGCGCCCACAAAAACTGAGTAAAGAACAAATCCAGTTGCATTGCATGCAAACCTTTAAAACCCATGGTTATGCAGGCACCAGTATGGATTTACTAGCAAAGTCTTGTGGGCTCAGTAAAGCAGCATTTTATTATTATTATCCCAATAAAGAAGCTTTGGTTTTAGATATTTTGCAAGTCAGCCAGCAATACTTAAACCATAAATTGTTCAGCATTTTGAATGATACACACTTAGAGTATTTCGTTCGCTTTGAACACTTGCACCAGCAATCTGTCAGCTTTTTTAGTGTTGGTGTTCGAGGCTGCTTAGTCGGGATGCTGTCATTAGAAATCCCGCATTTATCTGAACAAATTCATCTCAAAATTCAGTCTATTTTCCAAGATTGGGAGTTGGCGTTGTTCCACTACTTTCAGCAGGTCATGCCTATTGCTCAAGCTGAGGCACTGGCTAAAATCAGTGTTGCCGATTATGAGGGCGCAATTTTAATGACACGCTTAAAACAGGATGACTTCTATCTAACTCATGTTGCAGAACGAATTCTTAAACAGTTATCCATGGCTGTGATGGAAGCTGCGGAGGCTTAAGCGAGGAGATCAATCACGAGTACGATGGCTTATTTTATGCTCGCGTCCACTGCGGTCGATATGCGTATAAAACATGCCATAACGACTTACATAGTATTCAAGCGACTGATCATAGAAGCTCCAAAAAATAGACCATTCATTTAAATCCATTTTGCGGATTTGCGTCTGGGTTTTCGCAGGCATTTTGACCAACAAGGTACTTTGCATCAGCATTGCATCTTCTTCAGCCGTGAGCAATATCGCTTGATCTAGAAATAGAGTCGCCACGTCATCGAACAACTCTTGTTCATAAGTATCAACTTCAATAACACGCTCAACCTGAGGTGCTCTATTGGTATGCGTTGTCATTTGAGAAGATGCTGCTTCCGATTCAACCACTTTTTTTTGTCGCTTCAGAAAACGTTGCTTTTTTTGAATTTTGACTACAATAATAGATGCTGCAACCAAAGCAATGAGTATGCAAATCATCAGTAAAAATGTCGCCATGCTCTGCTCTCGTAACAAATATTCCCTTTTAAAATACAGCATTATCGCTCAAATAAACACCAAATTAATTAAAACAGACTACGTATAAACTCAAATGCTCAATTCGATGACTTGTAATTGGGTGTTGATTCTCAGACCAATTCTGGTGATTCAACACATATTCGCACAAACGTGAAAAGCATCACAATATGTGATTTTTCACTCACAAAATCACTATAAAAAATAATCAACTTCGTGTGATTGAACAACAAAGTTACATCGGTACTAACAGTAATTCAATTTAATAAATACAGTCGCTAGCATGAAATAGCTGTTTCTATAGCTCTAAGAAGAAAAGATGATACGGGCAGCCCAACTTCAGGACATTCCTGAAATTTTAAATGTCGTGCACGACAGTATTCGATCATGTATCAAAGACCACCATCGCCATGAAAGTACGATTCAAATTTGGCTAGAAAATAAGACTCAATCCAACCTGATTATGTGGATGCACTATAACGACAGCTGGGTCTATGTACTCAATCAGCACGTAGTGGGTTTTATTATGGTCAGTGACCAAGGGCGTATTTTACTCAATTATATTTCATCCGCTGAACAACAGCGCGGCATTGGGAAAGCCTTATTAGAAACAGTTATTGAACATCTTAAACGTAAAAAAATTCGTCAAATGAGTTTAGAAAGCACCCAAACGGCATGCTCTTTTTATCAAAAACATGGCTTTCAAATCCACACCCAAGACATTCCAAATCCCAAAATGGTGACCATGGTTAAACTCTTATCCTAAGGGTGATTGACCGAAGTATGACTCAACTAAATTCACTCATTTTCATATGATTCATTGGGCATTTTCATCTGATCACGGCCCGCTTCTTTGGCTTGATAGAGTTTTAAATCGGCTGCTTTCATAAGGTCATGAATATTGGCATAAATCGTTTCACGATCCATCCACGACACCCCCATACTCAAAGTCACATAATCTTTGCCATCTAGGCGGTTATGATGCTCAAAGCGCGCACTACGCACTGCATCTAAGACGGTTTGCATAATCTGACTAATAATCGCAATTGGGACATTATATAAAACAATGGCAAACTCTTCCCCACCATAGCGTGCTAAGTAGGCATTATGTGGCAGTACTGCACCAATCACTTTGACCAGATTTTGGAGAACTTCATCGCCCTTTAGGTGCCCATAGAAATCATTATAATTTTTGAAATAATCGACATCCATCATGGCAAAAACCAAAGTTGCATGACTATTTTGTTGTGTTTCAATAAAGCGCTGCTGAATTTCTTGATTCAATGCACGCCGATTATAGGCGCCTGTTAAGGCATCAATTTGAATTTGATATTCGAGTTTTTCATTTAAGTCATGTAATTGAGAGGTGCGCTGTTGCACTTTTTGCTCTAAAGAATCATTCAATTCAATTAAATTATTATTTAAACGTTCGGTATGGTAAGTCTGATAAGCATAGTTACGTGATTGTCGGAACATCACCAAAAGTGCATACAGACTGGTAGAGATAAAAGATAGATGAATAGAATCAATCACATGTAGCGTTAGTAAAAAGTCATGAATGACCGATATACACAGCAATACCACGGCGTATAAATTGATTTTCGAATATTTTTGTTTGGTCTTTAAAGTAAGGTAAAAACCATAGGCAAAATTAAGCAAAATAACAATACTGAAAAATGCGCTATAAAAAGCCAGCTGCTCAAAAACAACTTGCTCGGATAACAAGGTAATGACGATATTCAAGGTCAAAACCAAAATGGAAACGGTATAAATCCAACGCTGTAAATAGTACTGATTGAGCAAATACATATAGCTCAAAAAAAACATGACCGCTAAATAGATAAATAAATATTCTAAACGTATGCCCCACAACCAGTTGATATCTAGGAAGGTCGTATAAGCATATGGCGCAGTAAAAAGATTATGTAAGGCAAGAAATAAAATAAAAATACCAAAAACAAAAATACTTTTACTATTCCGTTCATCTGAACCACGGAACATCGAGAACATGGTGGTGAACATTCCTACACCAAACACCACGCCACAGATCATGGCGATACTCATCATCAGTTGCTGATAATGTCGATTAATCGTTTTAGCAATGCCAATATGCATGGGGCTTTCAAGGCCGCCGCGTAAATTGTTAAAGTTTGAGGCTTGTATACTTAAAGTAAAATAGGGGCTGTCAGGGACAAAATAAGCAATCCGCGGTGCATTTTCTGTTTGCTGTGCTCCCGCATTATCCGCGACATCCCCTAAACGAACTAAAAAATCGCCATTGAGATAAACCCGATAAGCACAATTTTGATTGGGGATATGAATGGCTAGCCTTCGGCCAATAAATTCATCCGGAATTTTGAAATGACCGACAAAAGTCCCATAACCCGTATTACTACCTGTAAGTTCTTGAAATGAAATTGGCAATTCGGTAGTTTTAGAAGGGAGTTTACGATTAGGCTGAGAAATCAGCTCTTGGTCATAATAAGACCATGTACCTTTTAAATAACTGGTGGTTTGTTCGGTGAATTGAATGTCATTGACATTTTTTTGATGCAAATAATACTGCGTGGGCTCAGCTTCATATTGTGCCCACGTCGAAGGTATCAAACTTAAAACCAGCAAACAGCTTAAAACAAACCCAAACAAAGACCGTTTGCTCAATGAGCTATACAAAAGCGACTCTTCCCTTAAATACGCTCTGCCTAATAATTAATCTACAAATGTTTTTCTTAAAAACCAAGTGTTTTTACAAATGAATCAAATACATCCTTGTAATTGACTCTTTTATTTATCAATATTTTTGATTAATCACGTGTTTTTACATCATACAACTCAATTTCAAAAATCAAATTTGAATTGGCAGGAATAATATTGCCCATTTTACGCTCACCATAAGCCAAATGTGATGGCACGATGAGTTTACGTTTACCACCCACTTTCATGCCCATAATCCCTTGGTCCCAACCTTTAATGACACGGCCTGTCCCAATCACAGTTTCAAAGTAGTTCCCGCGGTCTAAAGATGAGTCAAATTTGGTTCCATCTTCTAACCAACCCGTATAATGCGTGGTGATTAAAGCACCTTTAACCGCTTCTTTACCTTCACCGACAACCAAATCAATAATTTCTAATTCTGCGCTCATGTTTTCGCTCCCAACCTGTTCAATCAATAAATCTAGTTAAACTGCATGCTTATTGCAATTGCGTCCACTCAATAATGGCTTGAGCATGGTCACCAATTAAGGTCCACTCACCATCCATCACATTCAACTGAAGTTGCATGGTACGTTCACACAGTGCTTGAACCGCTTCAGTACTTGCAGTCGACAACTGCCAGATTTCTACATTGTTCAATGTCTTCAACTTACTGTTGCGCTTATACCATTCATCGACCGCTGTACCATAAGTGACAATCGCCACTTGCTTACAACGTGCACTGGCTTTTTTCACTTTATCTTCGTCTGGGCTGCCCACTTCAATCCATTTCACCAACTGACCCGTGAGGTCTTTTTCCCACAGCGCAGGTTCATTGGTTTCAAATAAATCTTTGGTAAACTCTAAAGCTTCATCCGCAAAACGTGCAAATGCCAACAAACGCACCATCAAACGCTCAATGGTTTCTGAAGGATGCAATGCCAAAGTCAGTTGATAATCCCCATATTGGTGAACATCCATATTGGCAATATTCAAATCTGCCTTATAAATTGTAGCTTTAAGCGCCATACATACCATCCTCAAATTTGCCGACTAGCATATAAGATTTCGGCTTTATTTGCTTAAAACAATTTAAGTCATTGCTCAATACAGCACGCAAAAAGTGCACTTTCAAACCCTATCCAATCTCTTTCATTTTGAACAATCAACTCAACTCGGTTATCAATTCCTTCTTCGACATCTTGATAGTTAAATTGTTCAGGATTGAAATTAAATGCCTTCCACCCCTGATTGGTATGGAAAAATCCTTTAATCCGTCGCCAATCTTGCTGTTCACAAAGTAAATCTAATAAATCGTAAAAGTCAAAAACCCAACGCTTCGGCATTTTCCAACCTGCAACACTATAACCTTGCGCCGTTTCTACATAGTGATACGGCAACTGTTTAATCTCAGGAAAATCTTGTTGAGTCGCTTTCAACTGTTGCTGAATGTTCAGTAAAGGCTGCTTGAATCGTTTTGTTCCGATGTACTCAAAATCGATTTGCGCAAGCTCAATCTTGCCCTGCTCTGCCATCAGCCACTGCTGAGCATAAGGCTTATATTCGGTTTGCAGTTTTTCAAGAGCATCTTGATCTGCTTTTTGCATATGAGCTTGATGCGAAACCACCACAATCTGCGCCGCTTTTAATTGATCCTGATAGAGATTTTGTGCTGTCCATGCATGATCATGTAAACGCGAACCATCCAGCACCGTGATCGGCGCACGCATCTGTAGGGTCGAGTGCCAAAGTGGCTCGGTCAGTTGCTCTAGTAACTGTGCTGGATGTCCCAAGCCTGTGGGTTCAATAAACAGCCGATCAAGCTTTTGTTCTGAAAGCAAACGAGACAGTGCAATTTGCATCGGTAGTTGGCTGCTACAACATAAACAACCACCGAGTAATTCTTTCACCGCATAGCCTTCCGTTTGTGGCATGAGCTGTTGATCTACGCCAATTTGCCCAAACTCATTCATGAGTACCGCCCAAACTTCATGTTCCGGTTTCTGACCTAACAAATGCATGAGCAAAGTGGTTTTACCTGCACCAAGAAAGCCCGAAATAATATGCGTAGGAACCACCTGCGGCATCGACATCAATTTCAAAATTTTATACCTAGCATGGAATATGATAAAAACAGCACAATAAAATAAGCCTTCATCTTAATTTAAATCACCAATTTTCTCATCTCAAATCCATGGTATCGAACACTCAGCACTCAATCGGCTGACATTTCATTCATTTATACTCCTATTGGACAAACTTCCTTACATTTTACTCAGGACCAAAATTAAGCTTCCGCACTTAATTCGCATGCTTTGTACAGTTTATGTGAATTTTCAAACATCCACATTGATCATTAATTCCTCACTCCCCCTCAATTTATTCACAAAAGACTTCTACTTGTTACTTAACACTCACCATTTTTTCATCATCTGTAGTTTTAGGTAATGTGCACTTTTCACATTGTTGCTTCGATTGAACCGCAGATATTCAGGCGATAGCATGAAGCTCAGTTCAAATTGATGTGATGATCAGTCTGAACTATTTTTATCTATAAAATATAAGGATGCCAAAACCATGAAACTTTCTCACTTAATTATTGCAATATCTTTAACAGCTGCGAGCTTTGCAACTTTTGCTGCACCTCAACAAGCGCCAGCTCAAGAAGACAAAGTTGTGGTATCAACCCAAGAAACAGCTGAAACTACAGACTTAAGTGCAAATGCACCTGCTTCGGAAGCATCTGCAGAGCAACCGAATCAAGAAAAAGCCGCTAAATAATTCAAATGTTGAGAGATCCAGTGGCTTTACTCTCCTGCTGGATCGCAACAACTTTTTAGCGTCACTTGAAACCAAGATATATCCTGTCTTGGTTTCTTTTTATTTATGCGCATGGACTATAGAAGTTCAAGATCAACAGGTGCAGAAAGGCAAATTTGCGTAGTTTGCCCATATGAGCTTCAATTCAAAACATCAACGTCAGACATAAAAAAAGACCCCCTATACAGGAGATCCTTTTTTAACAACTTAACTATGTGATGCTTTTTTATAAATACTGCACGAAGGATGATGGTTCTCTTGTAAACGCGCGACCTTACGTTGTTCTGCTGCTTCAAAACGACAGCGCTTCCAGTCATTGTCCAAATTCAACGCAGGAATTTGTTTTGGCTTACCATTTTCATCTACCGCAACCATGGTGAAGTAACAGCTATTGGTATGGCGTACTGTACGCTTTTGAATATTCTGTGCTTCAACACGAATACCAATTTCCATCGAAGTACGACCGACATGGTTCACACTTGCCAAGAAAGTCACTAACTCGCCGACATGAATCGGCTCTTTAAAATTAACTTTATCAACCGATAAGGTCACCACATAACTTCCTGAAAAACGACTTGCACACGCATATGCCACTTGGTCTAACAGTTTCAAAATGGTGCCACCATGCACATTTCCTGAAAAATTCGCCATATCAGGTGTCATTAAGACCGACATAGTGAGTTCAGACTGGTCATCCGCAGCCGCAGCAATTTGATCTAATGGGGACATCGCGTTCTCTAATTGGTAAGATAATAGGATATGTGACATTTATTATATCGGTTTTGAACGCTAAATTTGGTAACAAAACCATCATTATTATTTATAGTGATTTAAGTATCATTCAAAAAATATATATAAAGAAGACTAAGCTTTTGAATCTATAAGCCTTCTTTAAATTTTAATTTATTCAAAAACATTGTCGCTGTGATATTTTCACAGCATATAAATGGCTTTTTAGCCTGATTGACTGTATTTCGAGTTATAGAGATGTATAAAAGCCCATTCAGGCTTTTATTTCTACATCACGCGTGATCAATGCGTTCTTACTTGAATACTTTGAATATTCAATTTTTGCTTATAATTTTTCTGCGCAAAAACTTTTTGAATCTGTCCTAACTGTGCAACTGTTGCATCGACCCCAGCTTGCATGGTCAACTCACGGCCGCTGACATCAAAAATATGTACTTTCTCGCGCAAGTCTGGCTGAATCACAATATCAGCATTTTTCAGCTCAATTTGTGCAAGGTTCTTTTGCATAATATTGATATTTTGGTTAAACAGCCCCCAAACATTTGAGGTTTCGGTATACATTGGCTGCGCCAGAATATCGACCGCGATAATAATATCCGCCCCTAACTTACGTGCCACATCAACAGGCACGGGGCTGACTAAACCGCCATCCACATATTCATCAGCACCAATTTTAGTGGGAATAAACATACTCGGGATCGACACCGATGCCCGAACCGCTTGCCCAGTATTGCCATAGTTAAAGACGACTTTTTTGCCTTCTTTTAACTGCGTGGCCACCACATACATCGGGATAGGTAAGCTTTGAAGTGGCATATCGCTCACTTGTTCATTGACATAGTCTTCAACTTTTTGACCATCAAAGAAACCTTTCATGTCCAAACGAATATCGCGCACATCACTGGCTTTCATATTCAGCGCAATATCACGAATTTGATTGGCATTTTTACCGCTTGCATACAGCGATCCGACGATACTGCCGGCACTGGTTCCCACGATAAAGTCGGGACGAATCCCCGACTGCTCTAAAACTTGAATTGCGCCAATATGTGCATAACCACGTGCACCACCACTCCCCAACACCAAGGCAATAATTGGACGGTTCTGTTCTTTTTTGAGCTGTTTAAAATTGATCTGGTTGAGTCGCTCTTGGGCTTCCCCTGACTCAGTTTCGGTTAAAAACGCCTGATTTGGCGTTTCTTGAGCAACTTTGGGCATGCTTTGACAGCCAGCTAAAGCGAGCAATGTAAACGACATAAGGCTAAGTTTAATGTTTAACATGATTCACCGAAGTTGAGATAGAGCGAAATTTTCCAGCAGCATAGTGTATGAAAATCAGCAGTCCAAGTACTGTTGTTTTTCGTAAAAGCGTCATATTCCAGCATTATAATCTGATTCAATTTGTCAGCATAATTCAACATGTGCACTCAGCATATCACTCAAATTTTTCTGCACTTTTTAAAATTAGGCTGCTTGTCTTTTGGTGGGCCTGCTGCTCATTTGGTGTTTTTTCACCGTCATTTTGTAGAGCAACTTCGATGGTTGAGTGATGCTGAATATGCCCAATTGGTTGCTCTCGCTCAATTGCTCCCAGGGCCGACCAGCAGCCAAGTGGGTATTGCCATTGGATATCAACTGCAAGGCTACCGCGGTGCGTGTGCGGCTTGGCTCGGCTTTACTTTACCATCTATGCTCCTCATGGCATGTTTCGCGGCACTAGGTCAGCAGTACTTCAACCAACTCAGTGCGATGGCACTACATAGCATTCAGTTGATCGTTTTTGCTGTAGTTGTCTGGGCGTTTTGGCAAATGTTGACAAGTTTCTGCAAAACTATTTGGCAATATGTGCTGATGTTACTTAGCACCTTGTTTCTTTACTTCGCCCCATGGTCATTCAGCCAAATCATCATTATCTTAGTTGCAGCTCTGGTCGGTATTTATTTCGCATCAGATTCGACATCAAAGCTCCAAGACAGCAGCTTAAAAGCAAAAGTCCAAGCTAAGCGGGCTTATCTTTGGCTGATTGCTTTTGCTGTGCCTTTTATACTTTTTATGGTGTGGTATCCATCTTCTTCACTCTTCTCACAGAGCCTGTTCAGTTTTTACCAAGCAGCATCTTTGGTTTTTGGTGGTGGACATATTATTTTGCCACTTTTATATCAGGACTTTGTTGCCAACCATATCTTATCTGCCGAACAATTTGACTTGGGTTATGCGCTAGCTCAACTCATGCCCGGCCCCTTATTTAGTTTCGCAAGTTACTTAGGTGCTTTACTGCCTTTAACGCCGTTTATTTGGCTGAATGTGGTTCTAGCCACCTTAGCAATCTTTCTGCCCTCATTCTTTTTAATCTTTGCAACCTTACCCTATTGGTCTTGGCTTATGCAGCAAGCTGCGATACGAAAAGCCGTGATTGGGATTAATGCTGCAGTGGTCAGTTTACTGCTGTGTTTGGTGCTGCAAATGGGACAAAGTTATTTCAAGCATTGGACTGACTTAGTTTTTGTGGTCGCTGTTATTTTACTGCTTCGAACCAAACTCCCGATTTGGCTAGGCCTGATTTTAAGTTTTGCACTGTATCAGCTGTTCTTTTACTTTAGCGGTTAAATAGCCATAAAAAAGCCCCTATCAATGTAGAGGCTTTTTTATGACTAAATAATTACCAAATGTCTGATTTCACTTTGTCTTTAAATTTAGGATGGTTATCCAATTTAAACACTGGCTCTTTCACACCTTGTTTCAGTTGTGCCAAATAGTCTTTTAACAGCATCAATAAGAATGGTGTTAACAGCAAAATGGCAAATAAGTTAATGGTGGCCATGATACCCATGAACAAATCCGCAGTGTTCCAAATGAGAGGCACGCTCATCACTGAACCGAGATACACCATAATCAAAACAAAAATACGGAAGACGAACATCACCTTGGCATTGTTATTGATAAATTGTACATTCCCTTCAGCATAGGCATAGTTACCAATGACTGAGGAAAAGGCAAACATGAACAAAATCGTTGCAAGGAAGTCATCACCCCAAGAACCAATTTGGCTCTCTAAAGCCATTTGGGTGAGCGCTACGCCTTCAAAGCCCGCATCATGATAAAGTCCTGAGGCCAAAATAATAATCGCTGTACATGAACACACCACGAAGGTATCCACAAATACACCGAGCATTTGTACCAAACCTTGGTTTACAGGGTGCTTTACATCTGATGCAGCTGCCGCATTCGGTGCTGAACCCATACCTGCTTCATTAGAGAATAAACCACGTTTAATCCCCATCATCATTGCCATAGAAACCATCGCACCGAAGAAACCACCAGCAGCAGCTTCAAACTCAAAAGCTTTAGAGAAAATGAGCTGGAAGATATCAGGTAAAATAGCGTAATTAATTACGGCGATATATAAAGCAACAGCCAAATACAACAAGGCCATCAATGGCACAAAACTTTCTGCCACTTTGGCAATACGTTTGATCCCACCAAAGATAATCATTGCGGTCAGCAAGACTAGACCTAGTCCAACCCAAGACACCACAATATGAATGCCACCGAGTTCAAATGCTAGATTGGCTTTATCCCATCCCCATGCGTGTGCTGTTGCACCTGTAATTGCATTGGCTTGTACTGCGTTAAACACAAAACCATAGGTTGAAATAAGCGCAACAGCAAAGACTACACCCAACCATTTTTGTTTCAGGCCTTGGGTAATATAGTAGGCAGGTCCACCACGGAACTGTTTATTTTCTTGGTCACGCACCTTAAACAACTGCGCGAGAGATGACTCTACAAAAGCCGAACTCATACCCAAAAATGCAGTGACCCACATCCAAAATACTGCACCCGGTCCACCAATCGCAATTGCGATCGCAACGCCCGCAACATTACCTACACCCACACGACTTGCAAGCCCAGTGACAAAAGCCTGAAAAGGTGTAATGCCATGATCATCATCACATTCCTTACGGCTTGATTTCATGACCTTGATGCTGTGCAAAAATAAGCGAACCTGTACTGCACCCGTAATTAGGGTGTAAAACACTCCGACCGCAACAAGGAAAATCACCAAAAAGTCCCACAGAGGTCCATTCAGTGTATTCACCCACCCGAGTAATGTTTCATTTAATTGATCATTCATCTCGATATCCTAATTATTGTGAGAGACCTGAAAGCAAAAAAGCCCTAGTTTCCTAGGGCAAATTGCATTTCCAATTAGTTAAAATATTGCAAAATAGACTGAATGACAGCCACGTTAATCAAGTCTACAAAGAATGCGCCACATAAAGGCACAATCAAGAATGCCTTGTGCGAAGGACCATACATGTTGGTAATCGCCTGCATGTTTGCAACCGCAGTCGGTGTTGCACCCATACCAAATCCACAGTGACCCGCAGATAGCACCGCAGCATCGTAGTTTTTACCCATTACACGGAATGTCACAAATGCAGCATATAAGCCCATCGTAATCGTTTGCGCACCTAAAATTACCACAAGCGGACCTGCAAGGTCAGCCAATTGCCATAATTTCAACGAAAGTAGCGCCATCGCAAGGTACAACGACAATGATGCGTTACCAAATACATCAATCGCACGGTCAAAGATTTGAACTTTGAAAATACCTTCCAGCACATTACGTAAAATCACACCACCTGCAAGCGCCCAAACAAAAGTCGGTAACTCAAGCATTGTGCCTTTCATATGGCCGGTCATAAAGTCAGCAAAAGCCAAACAGCCTGCAAACAAACCTAATGTGGTAATCGCATTATCCGCAGTGATTAAACGCACACGATGTGGATATTCAAACGGTACATATTCTGTTGAATTAATATCAGTCAGTGGCGTGTTATCACTCTTTTCAATTTGTTCATTGGTGCGTGGCGTCGCCAATTGATAGCGGTTAATGAGTAACTTCGCTAGAGGACCACCAATCAAACCACCAATAATCAAACCAAATGTCGCACTCGCCATACCCAAAGCTAATGCACCTTGGATACCATGTTTAACTTCTAAAATTTCACCCCAAGCACCCGCAGTACCATGACCACCAGTTAAGGTAATTGAACCTGCAATCAAACCAATAAGTGGGTCAATACCCAATAAAGTTGCAAGGCTAATGCCGACAAAGTTTTGCACCACAATAAATGAAGCGACAGCCATCAAGAAAATAATCAGACCGATCCCGCCCTCACGCAATTTGGCAAAGTTTGCACTTAAGCCAATTGAGGCGAAGAAAATCAGCATAAAACTTGTTTGCAATTCGCTACTGGTCGTGATGCTATAGCCCCAAAGACTATGCACAACCAAGGAGATAATCGCTGCAACTAAACCACCTGCGACAGGCTCAGGAATGTTGTAGCGTTTCAAGAAACCAATTTTATTTACCAAGAAGCGGCCAAGTAACAAAACGATGACAGCAGCAATCAAGGTATAAAAAGCGTTAAAAGTAAATTCCATGACAATTGTCCATAAAGCGGATGCTTAGATTTTGTTATCTGGCTAATAAGCCACCGAATCCATTGATACTTCAAGAGATATTTCGTAAATCTGAGACAAACTCAGTCTTGCGTATGGAAATTCAGGCAATGGGTAAATTGGTAACAAACTAAGCGATCTGATGCATAACATGTTCAGTTCTACACGATGAGTAAACTGAAATAACGTAATGCCCAATAATGTTTGGACACAGATACGGTTTTTTGAAAAAAATCACAAAACCGCCCCATATTGGCTCAAAAACAACCAATAAAAGTACAATATGGGCGAAAGACCGACATTATGCAGATTTTTTATAGATAATCTTTATTTTTTTACAATAATTTCCAACTATTTCACTTATTTTTTTCTGACTTAATACTTAAGTCTATATTCAAAATGTATTTAGTCTGTATAAATTTCTCTACTCAGACAAAACAGGAGCCTAAAGCTCCTGTTTTAAAACGACAACTATTTCATTACATGATTAGAAGCTGTATTTCGCCATTAAGCCAACACGGTTGTCTTTGTAGCTATCGCCAGCAAAGGTATCACGTTTACCATTGATATATTCAACACCTAAATCCAAAGGTTTAACTGGTGAATAGATGAAGTTAATCCATGCTTGGTAAACTTCTTCATTTGCAGCTGTGTTTAAACGTGCGTAATCAGTACCATCATCTGCAAATAGAGCGCCATACGCTAAAGTCGAGCGTAATTTTTCGTTGAATTTATACGTACCACCGACTTGTACGCCAAATGCCTCATTTTGTGCAATCTTGTCATTTGCAGCATTAACCACATATGCAGAGTTACTGCCATACAAGTAGTTACTGTTACCATCCACATAAGACACATCAGCACTTATTTTTAGTGGATCCATTACTTGATAATTTACACCTGCAGCTAAGCCCCAAGCTGTATCAGAGTCATCAGCCGATTTATAATTTTCAACTAAAGCACGAGCAGACACAGAGCCTTTGCCATCAGCAAAACCTTGCGTCAATTTCACTGTTAGGTTCGGTACGCTATATTTAATACCAGTACCACTGCCATTTCCTTCTTCAGCAGCAATGAATAGTTTGGTTGCAGGTGCTAAATTAAAGCCATAACGTACTTGTGGAATACGTGCTGTACCCCCACCCACGTTCGTGCCGAAGTCAATCATTTCTGGCGCATGGTTAGACAGGAAGTTAGATGTAGTTTGACCAAACAGCCAGTTGTTATAAGTTAAATATGCATGACGAATACGAAGATTTTCACTTTTATCATTATCACTACTTGCAAAGTCAACTTCTACTTTACCGCCCAATTTGTTATCACCAGCCACATTGGTATTAAAATCAAAACCTAAGCGTGTGGTTTTCGCTGTTGCACGCAGTTTGTCTTTAGTTTGACCATTTGAGCTTGAAACTTTGTTGAAGTCGTCATCCGCACCTTCAATAATATAGTTTGCATCACCACGTACATAACCATAAAAGTTAATGTCTGCGCCAGACTTAGATTTGAACGAAGACAGTGGAGATTCAGCTTTTACAGGAGCAGGCTGTGTTTTCACCTGTTGAATCTGAACTGCTTGTTGTTGTTGAACTTGTTGCTGTTGTTGCATTAATGCTTTTAGCTCTGCAACTTCGGCACGTAACTGAGCAAGTTCTTGTTGTTCTTTGGTTGCAGCATGAGTTGTTGTCATCATCAGAGCAGCCACACTAAGTGCTAGGCTTTGAGCGATAAATGGCTTTTTATTGAGGGCTAAACGCATACACAAACTTCCTTTATTACATTGTTAATAGTGAATCAAAAATTCCATTTCAGTAAAATTTTTTGCACAAAAGACCACTCCGTTTTGGTCTTTTCATATGCAAAGTAATCTTATAAAGATGAAAAATCGCACATTTCGATGTTTTAAGATATGACCTTTTATTACTCTTGCCACTAAAGTCTAATGCACACAATTTCAAACTATAATTGATGTTATTCGCGATTGGCTTTGAAGCATCAAATTACAATTTAGACAGACTTTTGCAATAATTAAGTAACAATTCTTCATATTTTCTTAAATATAGACTGAGTTTTATTTAAGATCTATATTTTTTTCTTATAACTAAAGTCTTAGTCTAATAGATAGCCATCTATGCCCAATGATGGGTCAAAATCACAGCTTTGCACCAAAAAAGCCTAACTATTCAGACTATTATTGAGCATGATAAATAAAATATCCGCAAGCACGAATACACGATTATGGCAAATAGATGTGCTCATAGGAAAACTCCTAACAAAATGTTTGAGCAAACTCGTCAAACTCAATTTAGACCGTCTGAACATCCTGAAAAAACATCTAATAATAAGAAACTTTTGCATATTATCCAGAAAAATGGATTTCGCCTTTTATTGAGCGTGGCCGTGAAAATGGTTGGGGCTTATATGGCTTGCTTAATATTCAAAAAGGTGAAAAAGCGAAAATCGCACAGCAGCAATCACGTAATGACTAATTTTTTTACGCACCTGTCGAACTATTCTTCACAGTCAATCAAGCCATGGGCATCGGCGCGAAAATATTGCCATGATGATGCAAAATGTCATGCTTTGCAGCCAAAGCACGAGACTCAGGCACTTGCTTACAAGCTGCATAGAATCATTTTCATGCTCTCGTGCTGAATACACTTGGTGCTGCACAATTTGAAGAATTGGTCTGCAGTGTGGCACTGGGTTATGGGGATCCTGAGCAGATCGTCAATCACTTTATAACACCACGCGTATCAGTTGAAGATTTTGCAGTATTATTAAATAATGACTAAGATTTAAAGCATTCATTTAAATAAAAAAAAGACTAAAATGAGTCTCTTTTTTATATAGTCACGACTTAAATTTTTAGGCTTTTTCGTGCTCAAGCTTAAACACATAATACAAAGCCAAAGCCACAAAAATAGCCATGACAATGGCCATATTCAAAAGTGCCGACCAAAGTAGAAAATTAAGAATTACGCCACAAAGTAGGCCACAACCAAATTGCATGCTGCCCATAATCGCACTGGCCGTTCCTGCCCGTGCACCCTGCTCAGACATTGCAATCGCCATGGCATTTGGGCCTGTAAAACCGATTGCTGCGACAGCGAGAAACATCCCTGCACATACGATATATAAGGGCGCATGCGTCATGCTACCCGCTACCAACAACAGCCCCACACCAGCCAGTTGCAAAAAACTGCCTAATTTTAAGCGCTGAAAAACACTTAACTTTTGTGCCAGACGTTTATTTAAAGTCGAGAACAGCATAATCCCAACTGCATTGGCACCAAAGGCATAGGCAAAAATTTGCTGACTTAAGCCATAACCATCCATCAGAATGGCAGCAGAAGCACTGATATAGCAAAAGAGTACAGCCCCGGCAAAACATCCAACAAACATCGGGCGTCTAAAGCTCGAATCTTGCAGAATCGCCCCGTAGAGATTTAAAACTTGGTTAAAGTTAAGCTTTAAACGGCGCTTAGGATCTAAAGTTTCTTCAAAGAAAAAGTGTACACAGCACAGGCTTCCCAAACCAACGACCATCAAAAAGGCGAAAATACTATGCCAACTACTGAAACTCAGTACCAGCGCGCCTAAACTCGGTGCAATAATCGGCGCGATGGTGGTCACGATCATCATACTGGCAAATGCTTGGGCTGAGGCTTGCATATCTAAACGGTCACGAATCGCAGCACGGGCAATCACCACGCCTACACAACCGCCTAAGGCTTGCAAAAGCCGAGCAGCAATGAGACTCCACTCACTGTTTGCAAACACACACAGTAAACTGGCAATAATGTAGAGACTTAGGCCAAAATACAGCGGTTTTTTGCGCCCAATACGGTCACTTACCGGCCCATAAATCAGTTGTCCAATAGCCAAACCTAAGAAGTACGCAGGTAAGCTGTTGGCCACCATTTGTGTGCTTACCCCGAAGTCATCTGCCATTTGTGGCAAAGCGGGTAAATACATATCAATCGATAGTGGACCGAGGGCAGTCAGTGAAGCAAGTAAGAGAATCCAAGCGTTGGAATAGACCGCTTTTTCCTGTGTAGTCGACATAGGATTAATTTATGTTTTGGAAGGAGAGTTTGCAGACAAGTTTACACGCTCCATAGTATGATTTATAGCAGAGCAGGTGAAATTTCACATATTCTCATATTTGAAAATTGTCCAACCCTAAGTGACAAACAAAGGTGCCCTTTGAAAGCATGGCTGATCAGTCTAAAACAGGCTACTTATAATACAACCTTCATGTATAACCTCCGTATGGTTATTACTTTTGCAGGGACTGCTTTTGTTCCATATTTTATGGGCTTTCAACTGGCAACTATTCCGCTGACACTCGGCGCAGTTGCTGCAGGTTTAAGTGATATTGATGACCGCTTTTCCGTGCGAATCATGAATTTAATTTTTACCTATATTGGCTTTTTCATTACCGCAACGTCGATTTACTTTTTATTTCCGCACCCAATTTTATTCGCACTGGGTCTAATCGTTTCGTGTATTGGTCTGATTTTACTGGGCTCACTGGGACGTCGTTATGCCACCATTTCCTATGGTTGCTTAGTGGTTTCGGTTTACTCCATGCTCGGTGTCGGACTTTTTGACAACTGGTATACACAACCGTCTCTGCTGGTGATTGGGGCAATTTGGTATAGCGTTATTTCAACCATCAGTTTTCTGCTCTTTCCCGTTCGTCAGGTACAAGACAATCTATCGAAGTGTTATTCCTCACTCGCCGATTTTCTGTTTGCCAAATCCAACCTGTTTGATGTCGATATGACAGCAAACAGCTATCAACAGAGCATGATTGAACTGTCGTTGGAAAATGGTAGATTGATTGCAATTTTCAATGACATGAAAACCGCCTTGCTCACCCGTTTAAAAGGTGACCGTGGACAACGGGATACACGCCGCAGTCTGCAATATTATTTTGTAGCGCAAGATATTCACGAGCGTGCAGATTCAGCACATATTGACTATCAAAAACTGGCGAAAATTTTTCAACACAGCGATATCTTATTCCGCTTTCAACGAATTTTATCTATACAAGCTAAAGCCTGTAAGGACTTAAGCAGCAGCATTTTAAACCGTCAAACCTACACCCATAATAAACGCTTTAAACATGCTTTTGAAAACCTCCGTTTATCATTAGAAAAGCTCAGAGACGAACAACAATACGACCAAATTTGGGTCAACGCTCTGTATTCACTGTATCAAAACTTAAAGTCGATTGATGCGCAGCTACGTAACTTAGAAACTGAACGCAATATTAAACTCGATAAAACCAAACATATCGAAAGTCAGCTCAAAGATGATGACCTGAAAGGCTGGGATGACATTAAGGTTCGGATTAAACAACATCTCACCCCGGAGTCGGTGTTATTTCGGCACGCGATTCGTCTGTCTATCGTGCTATTGGTTGGATATATCTTTGTTCAAGTCACTAACATTGAATATGGGTACTGGATTCTACTTACAGCACTATTTGTCAGTCAGCCCAATTTCAACGCAACCAAACGTCGTTTACGTTTACGTATCGTAGGCACGTTGGTCGGAATCATTTTAGGGTATGCCGTATTGTACTTTGTACCTTCGATTGAAGGACAACTTCTCGTCTTGGTCATCAGCGGGGTACTTTTCTTTGAGCTGCGCAGTAAACAATACGCTCAAGCCACCGCTTTCATCACTATTTTGGCGCTGATTAATTTCAACTTAGACGGTATGGGATACGAAGCTGCCCTTCCGCGCATGATGGATACCTTAATTGGCTGTGGTTTGGCATGGTTAGGTGTAAGTTTTATTTTCCCAGACTGGAAGTTCCGTCGCCTACCCCGCACAATTTACCGTTCGCTTTCCGCTCAATGTGATTATTTGGCAGAGGTGATTGAGCAGTATAAGTCTGGACGTAACAATGGCCTGAATTATCGCGTGGTTCGTCGTGCTGCACACAATACCGATGCCGAAGTTGCTTCACTCATTTCCACTTTAGCCACCGAGCCCGACTTTGACCCAACGCAAAAGAGCTTGGCGTTTGAGTTCTTATGTCTCAATCATACCTTTATTAGCTATATTGCAGCGTTGGGAGCTCATCGTGAAAAAATTGACGACCCACAAATTTTAGAATTGATGGATCGCGCTTTTGACAATATCCAAGGTGCGCTCCTGCGTGATGAAATGCCTGATTTAACTGCACAAAATATGCTACAGACCATTCGTCAGCGTTTAAGCCAAAATAATGAGGAAGATCAGAAGGCATTGATTATTTTACAACAGCTTTCCTTGATGTTTAGCATCTTGAATCAGTTCAGTCGTTTGAAGCAAAGTTTAAGCCACGAACGGGATCATGAGGCCACAGAACTGGCTTCATTATAATTTGGGTGATTTTGGAACAATATACTCACTGAAATGCTCTAAATGATGCTAAACTTTTTGCAGTTTTAAATCTGTTACTTTCACTATGACCGCGAAAAATTTATACGCTTACACTTTACAGCCTGTGACCTATGAAATCACTGAAGCTGAACAACGCGATGCTCAATTAAAAATTTGGCGTAGCACAAACAAAATTAGCATGAAAGCTTGGATCATCATGGCTGTCGTTACAGCCCTTTCGATTCTTGGCCTAATTTTACTCAAAAATTATTCAACCATCTTTTGTTGGGTCGCAATCGCCTGCGTCGTGGTTTACCTTTTAGTCCGTAAATTCGGTTTAGAATGGTATGTGAAGCGAAAAATGAATGAGTTTCCAGTTCAGGAAATTAAAGGCATTCGTTTAGGTGTACAACCTCACGGTCTGATTATGCGCCAGCAAATGGGCATGCAAGAAGGTGTCGGTGCAATCGGTTGGAAAGACATCTACGAATGGTACAACACACCTGAGTTTTTGTTGATTAAATTCAAAGTGAAAGGCCAAGAAGGTGCATACATTCTGCCAAAACGCATGGATAGCAAAAACTTCTCGTTTAATACGATTCGTAAACATTTAAAAGAAACAGTTGGTGAAGCACAGCCACTTTAAGTCCTGCTTTCTCCTCTGTAAAAAACCTCCAACTTTTGGAGGTTTTTTTATATCCCAAACCCTCGAATACAAATGATAATGAGAATAAATATTAATTTCTAAATCCATATTATCTTCTCAATCTTCAGGTATAATTTCCGCACAACAAATCGCTCACCATTAAGTATCGCCATGTTTAAAAAAACATTTTTCCAAGTGCATTGGTTTTTGGGAATCACTGCGGGTCTTATCCTGTCGCTTATGGGCGTCACAGGGGCCATCTATTCTTATGAACAACAAATCTTAAAATGGATGAACCCAGACAGCTATACCGTTCAAGCAACACAAAACAATAAATTAACCCCTGCTGAGCTGTATCTACATTTCCAAAAACAAGATCCTGCCATCAAAATCAATAGTATTACGATTGCTCAAGAGTCAAGCACTTCAAGTACGGTCAATATCGAGAAAGAAGGCGCACGTCGTGGTTATAACATGATGGTGAACCCGTATACTGCTGAAGTCTTACCCGAAGTTAAAGGCCGTGAGTTTTTTAACTTTATTCAACAGTTGCACCGTAATTTAACTGTCGGTCCTGTCGGTAAACAAATTACTGGCGCTTGTACCCTCATGCTTATTTTCTTTGTATTGAGTGGCCTGTACTTACGTTGGCCCAAACGTCACTCCATCAAACAATGGTTTTTTATTAAACCTAAATTGAAAGGACGCAACTTCATTTGGGATTTACATGCTGTTGTTGGTACTTGGGTGGTGATTTTTTATCTGATCTTGGCCTGTACAGGACTGTACTGGTCTTATGATTGGTGGCGCGATGGCATGTTTAAAGTCCTTGGCGTTGAGCGCCCACAAGCACAAATGCAAGAAGGACCCCGTCCAAATACTGGTGCTCAAGGCCCACGTGGCGAACAGGCTGGTGCTCGTGGTGGCGAATCACGTGAGCAAAGTCGTGGCGGACCACAAGGTGAGCACGCTGCAAGTGGCGAACGTGGGCAAGGCGAACAACATGGCGAGCGTAAAGGCTTATCTCCTGAACAAGTACAAATAGCTTTAACCCAAACATGGACAGGATTTAATGCACAAGTTGGTCGAGACTATTCAACCCTGACCCTAAATATTCCGAAAAAGCCCGATGGTACACTTGAGCTTTCATTTGTAGATGCAATTCCACAACATGAGCGGGCGCGAAATTCAGCGGTCTTCAATTATCAAACTTCACAAATTGAAAAAATGGAGTTATATGAGCAGAAGAAGCTGAATGAAAAAATCATGAGCAGTATGCTTCCTGTACACCGTGGTAGCTTCTTTGGCCCAATTTATCAATTCTTTGCCATGTTTGCATCACTGATGATGCCACTGTTCTTTGTAACCGGTTGGATGCTATATCTAAAACGTCGTAAGCAGAAGAAACTCACCCAGCAAGCCCGTGGTGGAGCATTGAATGTTCCGGTCGATCCACATGCGAAACCATGGCTCATTGCTTATGCAACACAAACGGGTGTTTCTGAACAAATCGCTTGGCGTACTGCAACCAGCTTACAAGAAGCAAGACAACCTGTAAGTGTTAAAGCTGTGCAACACTTAACGCAAGATGACTTAAAAACTGCTGAACAAGTGCTTTTTGTTGCAAGTACTTATGGCACGGGTGAAGCACCTGACTTAGCCAGTAGTTTTGAAAAGAAATTTTTAAATACAACTTTGGATTTGTCACACCTTCACTATGCCGTGCTGGCTTTAGGCTCTCAAGAATATCCTGATTCCTATTGTAGTTTTGGACATCGTATTGACCGTTGGTTAAAAGCCAATGGAGCGCATGCTTTGTTTGAAACGATTGAAGTCAACAACGCAGATAACAATGATATTCAACGTTGGAACAGTGCTCTTGCCTCTGCAACCAAACTTGAGCTTCAAGCCATGAATATTGACAAAACCTTTGATCAATGGAATTTGGCACAACGTGAAGTACTCAATCCAAATAGTGTCGGAGCACATGCTTATAATATTGAGCTAAAAACCAACTTCGATGCAACATGGCAAGCAGGTGATATTGCTGAAGTTCAACCAGGTAACAGCACAGCACGCATCCAAGCCTTTATGCAAAAGCATCACATTGCAGCACAAAGCATCGTTGAGTCTTTAGCCATTTCGATTGAGCAAGCGCTTTGGGATAAGAACCTCAACACAGAGATTGAGCCTTTTGCCAATTTGGAACATTTACTGGAACAGTTGAGCCTTTTACCTACACGTGAATACTCGATTGCAAGTGTACCGACTCAACAAGTGTTACGTTTGGTCGTGCGCCAACAGCAAGATTCAGAAGGTGAACTGGGCTTAGGTTCTGGTTGGTTAACCCAACATGCCGAGCTTCAACAACCTATCGCATTACGTATTCGTACCAATGAATCATTCCATTTGATCAATGACAACCGTCCTATCATTTGTATTGGAAACGGCACAGGCATCGCGGGTTTAATGAGTCTACTCCATGCACGTACACGCCTAGACTACACTCAAAACTGGTTGATCTTTGGTGAGCGTCAACGTGAACATGATTTCTTCTATCAAAGTACGATTGAAGCGTGGCAAACCACAGGCATGCTACAACGATTAGATTTAGCGTTCTCGCGAGATCAAGCAGAGAAAGTCTATGTACACCATAAACTACGTGAACAAGCCACTGAGCTTAAAACATGGGTTGAAAATGGTGCCGTAATTTATGTCTGCGGTAGCATTAATGGGATGGCGAGCGATGTCGATGCTGCGCTAATTGAAATCTTAGGCGAAGAAAAATTAGATCAATTACGTCAAGAAGGTCGTTACCGTCGTGATGTTTACTAAACACTAAGCGCAAGTAAAAAAACCGAGCCACAGTGCTCGGTTTTTTCATGCGTAAATTTGCTAGAATTCATGCAAACGATAACCCACAAGCTTGTATGCAAAAATCAAAAAGAGTCATTAGTTTTATTATCGGGTCATTACTGTTCGCAGACGGCTTGTATTTTGTTTTACAACTACGCTTTAATTTTGGCACCCTCTTGCCCTTATTGATTGGACTAGGCCTGATCATTTATGCACTCGCTTATCCTAAGCTTATCGCCTATATTCAAACCAATACAACCAGACAATCAATATGGCGTTGGGCTTGGGCGATTTTCTTTGTTTGGGTTTTTAGCTTAGTTATTTTCTTCGTCTTTTTAGGGTTTTCAAATCAACAAAATACCCCTCATGTCGCTGCACCCGCTATTGTAATTCTTGGCAGTGGTCTGAAGCATGGCAAACCGAGTCCAACATTGGCCAGCCGTTTAGATCAAGCGGCAAGCTATGCCAAGCTACATCCCAACAGCATTATGGTCGTCAGTGGCGGCCTATCCTTTCAGCAAAAAAATAGTGAAGCTGAAGCAATGCGACAATATCTGATTGATGTACACCATATCCCAGTGAAGCGTATTTACACCGAAGATCAAAGCACCAGTACTGAGTTAAATCTGATCAATAGTAAAAAGATCTTAGCCAAGCAGCATATTTCCCTACAGCAACCGATTGCTATTGTGACCAGCGATTTTCATATTCCTCGTAGCCGTGCTATAGCCATACGTCAGGGTTATCAAACGCCCATCATGATCAGCGCTCAGACACCTTTTGCCACTCGCTATAATGCATGGTTACGTGAGTATTTTGCATATTGGAGTGGTTGGTTACTCAATGAATACTAAAATGGGATCATCTTGAATTAATGGAGGCGAATTGTCCGTGGCGATGGTAATTGTAATTGTTTAAATAACTCAGGCTTCTGCATTGAAAATTGATATAAATAGTTTTTGATATCTAATAATAATTTTTCTGGAGCAACCAAGACATTCTGCCCTTCTGGGCTTAAATTCATCGAGACCGTGGTTTTTTCTGCACGTAAGAATGGAATCACTTTTTCGACTAAATCGCTAAGACCAATACTCTGTATTTCGTAGCCCGCCCAATTATCTTTCACCAAAAGCTGCGCTAAACCTTTACTCTGCCACATCGCAAAGGAACGTTGACCGGTTGGCGTAGCACATAAAGCCCAGCCATCTTGATATAAGGCAATAACATGGCCTTGATGCACGATAGTTTCGATAAAAAGACGATAGATTTCAAGAGGATCATAAGCAATATTTTGATTTTTAGATGCAGCTTTGCGTTGATATGGATTTCTCATAAATCTGTCATATTTTAAAATTATTATTGCACAGAAGTGTATGAAAACAGCTTGAGATAAGCAAGGTTTTTACGATAAGGGAATATGGTGGGCGCTGACGGGATCGAACCGCCGACATTCTGCTTGTAAGGCAGACGCTCTACCAACTGAGCTAAGCGCCCTTGAGAAATAAAAATAGCGTCGCTATTTTTATGATGCAAGAAAGAAATCTTGCTTGATTCCATTTACTAGCACAAGGGATCTAGAAAATGGCGCAGCGGACGGGGCTCGAACCCGCGACCCCCGGCGTGACAGGCCGGTATTCTAACCAACTGAACTACCGCTGCAACGGTAATTGCGAATGCAATTAGGGTCATTAAGCTTTACAGCTTGAATATGGTGGGCGCTGACGGGATCGAACCGCCGACATTCTGCTTGTAAGGCAGACGCTCTACCAACTGAGCTAAGCGCCCTGATTTAAGATTGTCAGTCTTAGTGTTCAAATTTAAGCTCAGGGACTTAAATTTATATTTTAAATGGCGCAGCGGACGGGGCTCGAACCCGCGACCCCCGGCGTGACAGGCCGGTATTCTAACCAACTGAACTACCGCTGCGTCGTAAAATATGGTGGGCGCTGACGGGATCGAACCGCCGACATTCTGCTTGTAAGGCAGACGCTCTACCAACTGAGCTAAGCGCCCTGATTAAGATTGTCAGTCTTAGTTTTTAAACTTAAGCTCAGGAACTTAAATTTAATCGATTCTTTGAATGGCGCAGCGGACGGGGCTCGAACCCGCGACCCCCGGCGTGACAGGCCGGTATTCTAACCAACTGAACTACCGCTGCATCGCAAAAAATCTGGTGGGCGCTGACGGGATCGAACCGCCGACATTCTGCTTGTAAGGCAGACGCTCTACCAACTGAGCTAAGCGCCCTCATTAAGGATTCTGTATAAATGGCGCAGCGGACGGGGCTCGAACCCGCGACCCCCGGCGTGACAGGCCGGTATTCTAACCAACTGAACTACCGCTGCACTTACACAAAGTCACTAATGTGGTACAAACAATATTAAAAATCTTAAGTGGCGCAGCGGACGGGGCTCGAACCCGCGACCCCCGGCGTGACAGGCCGGTATTCTAACCAACTGAACTACCGCTGCACGTAAGATCTTTAACGTAAAGGCTTGGTGGGCGCTGACGGGATCGAACCGCCGACATTCTGCTTGTAAGGCAGACGCTCTACCAACTGAGCTAAGCGCCCTTAACGTCTTTATCGTTTGTGAGGTGCATTATAGAGAATCTTTACAGGCTGTCAAACGCTTTTCGGCTTGTTTTCGCTTTTTTGCAATCGAGTGATTAAAAAATAGGTCAAATGGTATAAAAACAAGTATTTTCTGTATGTTATTTAACATATTTGCGAAAATTAAAATGATTATTCGCTAAATTTCTTTTCCTCAAAATACAGATTTTCTATGATTAATCCTCTTCTTCTATTAAATATTCATATTTTAAATTACAGCGGTGAATACTCAATAAAATAACTTTGCACATTTTTTAACAGCTATTTTTAGATTTCAAGTTTATGTTCGGAAATATAAACCAGCGCATTGCAATCAATTAGTTCAAATAACTCCATGACATCCGTATTACGCATACGAATACAGCCATGTGACATCGGCATCCCCATTGGTTCGCTATCTGGTGTTCCATGAATATAGATATAACGTTGATAGGTATCGCAGCCTTCCCCGCGATTGAAGCCCTCTTCTAAACCACTCAGCCATAAAATCCGAGACAAAATCCAGTCCCGTTCAGGAAACTGGTTGGCTAAATCGGTATCGTATACTTCCCCAGTAGGCTTTCGAGCAATAAAAACGGCATTTTGCGGTTGCTCAGCACCATGCTTCTCAGCAACCAGATGCCAACCTCGTGGGGTTTTACCACTATTTTCAGTTTCACCAATGCCATTTTTTCCTGATGAGATCAGATAAAATTTATTCTTTTTAGGCAGTGTTAAAGTCTGTTCAGCCAAATCAATCAAGACGTCCGCATCAGCAATTACATAAGACATCAGTTGTCCTCTATTTGTTTTTTATCTATTACCGTACTGGGTTCTGGGCGTAACCATAACCATATTGCGACAAGCAGCATGGTGGTATTAGTAAATAATTTCACAAAGAATGGTGCATTGGTCAGTAGCATGATCAGCCCACTGATCAACATCATGATACTGGCAAACCATTTCGCTTTACGTGGTACAGTGCCATTGGCACGCCATGCTCTTAACGTTGCACCATATTTAGGATGGTTGAGCAACCAAGCATCCATTTGCGGCCAACCTTTAGATGCAGCCCAAGCTGCCAAGATCAGAAAAACAGTTGTTGGCATACCCGGCAACAGTGCACCGATAAAGCCTAGGATGACAAAGATCACCACTAAACAACGCCAAAACAACGTTTTCATACCACTTTCCTGAACACCGAATTGCGGTAGTATAAAGTGTTTTTTAAGTTTATCCGTTGTCCTTCTGCATATTTAGCTTCTTTTTTAAGGCACTCGCATGCACCTTATTTCACAACATCAGTTGTTCGAACCCTGGCTCCAATTCAAACACCCATTGGTTCGCCAATTGGCTTTTGCTGTAGCAAGTCCAAACATTTTGTCTGCATTGCCGTTAGAGCTCGATATACAACATGCTTTTCATTTTCATCCCTCACAGATCTGGCAACAGCACTTTAAAACCTATTTACCTCGCCTTAAACAGCTCGATCAAGACCCAAAAGAACTCGAAGACTTTATGGCTCAACTGAAAAGTACCCGTTTAGGTCTGCGCTTTGAAATGTTCATGTGGTTTTGGTTACTGGATCATCGCTATCATGCTTATGAATTGTTGGGTCATAGTATTCAAATCATTGATGGTGCACGTACTACAGGTGAGCTAGACTTTTTAATTAAAAATACCGAAACCAATCAAATCGAGCATTGGGAAATTGCGTTGAAATATTATTTGGGTGAAACAAATCTGAGCTTAACCACATGGTATGGTTTAAATCGTACCGACACTTTAAATCGAAAATTAAAACACTTTACCCATAAACAGTTTCAATTCCAGCAAGCTTTGGACACAGACATTCAGGCTCGCTTTGCCGTTTTAAAGGGGCAACTCTTTCTCCCCCTAATAAATGGTTTCACAGCAGTTGATGCTTTAAACCAATACCCCCTCCCCGATTGGCTCAATCCAGACCGTCGACTAGGTACTTGGGGTAACGTCATTCCAACGACCGACTTGAATTACTATCGCCTACAACGTCAAGAATGGATTTGCCCAAATGCTGAAGTCAGTAGCCAAAATGCACATTGGTGGACCAATGGACTGTACTTACAAAATCAAAACAATCAGTTTTATATGTACCGAAATCCAAATTTGATTTTAACTTGATTTTGCAGAAGTTACTTTATACAAAAATACATAACGCAACATACGCTTACTCATCTCCTGTAAAACGATGCTATTGTTTAAAGTGTTTATTTTTTAATCTTTAAAAACATCAGAACAAAATCATTTGATGACAACACCAAAATTTTGGAGAATGAGATGAAGAAAATTATTGCTAGTTCATTAGTTATGCTTTTTGTTTTAGCTGGCTGTAATACCGTCAAAGGTATTGGTGAAGATGTCTCTTCAGCAGGTAGTGCTGTATCAAATACCGCTGAAAAAACCCAAGATGAAATCCGCAAGTAATTAATATTTGCATCAAAACCTTATCTAAATGATAAGGTTTTTTTATTGCTAAGTTTCGCATTCCAGAGATTAATCGCCTATTATAGTGCCGACTGTTTTATTGACTTTGAAATGCGCATGACCTCTTCTGCTACTCTCGATTTAAGCCTCCAACTTTTACGTCAGCCATCGGTTACACCTGTGGACCACAACTGTCAAAATATTATGGCTGAACGCTTAAAAAAAATTGGTTTCAACATTGAATCTTTGCGCTTTGATGATGTTGATAATCTATGGGCACGAAAAGGCACTGAAGCACCTGTATTCTGCTTTGCCGGTCATACTGATGTCGTTCCTACAGGTAATTTAGATGCTTGGAACTCAGACCCATTTGCCCCTGAAATTCGTGATGGTAAGCTTTATGGTCGTGGCAGTGCAGACATGAAAACCGCCTTGGCCGCAATGGTGGTTGCTTCTGAACGCTTTGTTGCGAAACACCCGAATCATAAAGGCTCAATCGCGTTCCTCATCACCTCAGATGAAGAAGGTCCATCGATCAATGGCACAGTCAAAGTGATCGAAACACTCGAAGCCCGTAATGAAAAAATGAAGTGGTGTTTGGTGGGTGAACCTTCAAGTACCCATAAACTGGGTGATATTGTTAAAAATGGTCGTCGTGGTTCACTCAATGCAGTAATGACAGTGAAAGGGAAACAAGGTCACGTGGCTTATCCACACTTGGCCATTAACCCGATTCACATGGCGTCTAAAGCCGTTGCTGAACTTTGTGATACGGTTTGGGATCAAGGCAACGAATACTTCCCTGCGACGTCTTTCCAAGTGTCAAATATTCAAGCTGGTACAGGGGCAACCAATGTCGTTCCAGGCACGATGACCGTAACTTTCAATTTCCGTTATTCAACTGAATTGACCGCTGAAGAATTAAAAGCACGTGTTTTAGAAATTTTGGATCGTCATGGTTTAGACTACGACATTAAATGGACACACTCAGGCTTACCTTTCCTGACGCCAGTGGGTGAGTTAGTGAATGCGGCTAAAAATGCCATTCGTAATGTGACTGGTGTAGAAACTGAGCTTTCAACCTCAGGCGGAACATCTGATGGTCGCTTTATTGCTCCTACAGGTGCTCAAGTACTTGAGCTTGGTGTTCTCAATGCCAGCATCCATCAAATTGATGAGCATGTGAATGTGGCTGATCTTGAACCGCTTGCTGAAATTTACGAACAAATTTTAGAAGATCTTTTGGCATAAGCGTACAAATCCATATAAAAAAGGAACTCAATCGAGTTCCTTTTTTATTGCATTCAATGCTTAAGCTTAAAGACCTAAGCTCGCCTGAATTTTATTTAAATTCGGTACGTGGTAAGTCTCATCGCCCATACGCACCAGCTGGAAAATAGTGGGATCATTCACAGGGCTTTCATCATCAACAATTTCAGAAATACGCAAACGAATCGACTTCGGCATTTCATTACACATCAAAGCAAAGCGTTGAGAAGCATCATCCCCTTCAATCACCAGTGCCACCCCTTCCGTTTGGTCTGGGCGGTTGATGGCATAGACAGGCAGATGAAGATCATGCCATTCCACCGTTTTCACCTGTGTATCACTATCAAGCGCAGACAGAACAATATTTTGCGGCAAGAGCATGGCATTTTTTCCATGGCATTCAATGATATAAGCATCAATAAAACCCGTTGATACTGTAATCAGATATTGCAATTCTTGCTGACTGATTTGCTCATTCATGCTCTTTGAAACATTTGCATTCATTTATTTACCCCTGCTTTTCAGCCAATAGCTGCTGAATGTTGGCAAGTAATTCTGCCTCTTGGAATGGTTTGCCCATGTAGTGCGTCACACCCAAGCTGAAAGCACGTTCACGGTGTTTTTCACCCGTACGCGATGTAATCATAATAATCGGCAAGTTCTGGTGAATTTCGTGGTGACGAACCAAGTTCGTTACTTCGAAACCATCCATACGTGGCATTTCAATATCCAGCAACATCAAGTCTGGTTTAACGCTCTCAAGCTGCTCCATCGCATCGACACCGTCTTTTGCAGTCACAATATCAAAGCCTTGGCGCTCTAATAAGCGCGATGTGACCTTACGTACCGTAACCGAGTCATCCACAATCATCACTAAACGACGCGTATCCTGATGACGACCAAAGTCACGGTGATCAGCAGCATGCGTCACACGCTTGGTGCTTAAAATCTGACGTGCAATGTTCTGACCATCTAAAATCAAGCACACATGACCATCACCCAAAATCGTTGCGCCCGCAATTGCACCAATGCTGGCAAACTGTTGTCCAACTGGCTTCACTACAATTTGCGCACGTGAACCGATGAGCTGATCGACTAATAATGCAATGGTTTGTCCACTGTTGCCTTTAATCAACAACACTGGCAATGAATGTCCAATATTACTCAAACGTGGAATCGGCTGATTAGATAAAAACTCAGATAAATAGCGCAGTTTATAACTCACACCATCAATTTTGAATTGGTCATCTTTGCTGTGGAAATACTGATCCAATGCTGTTGGAGCAATACGCACAATACGATCAATCTGCGCCAATGGAATCGCATATTGTTGATCACCGGCTTTCACCATCAAGGCATCGCTCACCGCTACCGTAGTCGGTACGCGAATAATGAAGGTCGTGCCGAGTCCAATTTCCGATTCAACCGTGACATGTCCACCCAGTGCTTTAATTTCACTTTGCACCACATCAAGGCCTACACCACGTCCAGAAATTTGCGTCACTTCTTTGGCCGTACTAAAACCTGGATGGAAAATAAACTGTAAAATTTCCTGTTTATCTAGTACTTGATCGGCTTTAATTAAACCTAAATTTAGCGCTTTCGCTTTAATCGTGCTTTCATCAATACCCTTACCATCATCTTTAAAGCTGACGATAACATCTGTACCTTGACGGCTAATGTTTAGTTCAATTTGGCCTGTCGCTGATTTTTTCGCAGCGCCACGTTGTTCCGTATCTTCAATACCGTGGTCGATTGCGTTACGTAGCATATGCTCAAACGGTGTAACCAAACGTTCAAGAATCGTACGGTCCAATTCACCTTCGGTATTGTGGACGACCAGTTCCGTGGGACGGTTCAAGGTTGATGCGGTCTGACGTACAATACGCTGTAAACGTGGCAACATACGTGAGAACGGTACCAAACGTGTCCGCATTAAGCTTTCTTGAATCTCCGCTTGAATACGAGATTGTTGTAATAACAAGCCTTCCGCATCACGAATTTTCTCAGCCAAAGTGCTCTTGAAGTCGACCAAATCCGAAGCTGATTCGGCTAAGGATTTAGACAATTGATTTAGCGATGAATATTGGTCCATTTCTAAGGGGTCAAAGTCTGCGTAGCGCGAGTTTTCAGAACCATGCTTCGCAATAATTTGACTCTCAAGCTCGCCTTCCATTCGACGTAACTGATCCGCCAAACGCTTAATTGCAAGCTCCATCTCGTTCAAAGTATTGCCGAGTTGACCTAAGTCCATCTCGATACGTGAACGGTTAATTGCATTTTCACCAGATAGGTCGATCATTTTTTCAACCAAATCAGCTGAAATACGGATCATCTCATTACCGCCATCCAAGTGAGTCGTTTCTTTCCACTCACCCAGCATTGCTGGCGGCTCAGTACCATCACCCTGTACAAACTCAAAACTTGGTACAGCATTGAGTAAATCAATTTGTGTTACACGCGTTGGTAATTGCGCAATCACATCCACATAATCAATAGATGCTAAACTGTTTTTCAGACCATCATAATTACTGAAATCACGTTTGAAGATGGCTTGTTTTAACCATTCAAATGCGGTTTGCAATAATGGGTCATACACGTTTGAACTGAAATTATGTACAGCAAATTGCTCAAATGTGGTTTCTAATTCATAAGCAATCGCACCAACGGGTTCATTCTCAGCCATTCGTGCGCCGCCTTTTAAACTGTGCGCGGCACGTTGCAATTGTAGTAACACACTACGGTCACTACGTTGTTCAGTCCACTGTTTCAGTAAGCTATCCGTAGTCGCTAAAATTTCTTCAGCTTCTTCCAAGAAGGTTTCTTCAACAATTGATAAAAGACTGGCTGCTTCTTCAACAGCGCTGACTGCTTCTTCTTGGACAAGTGACGGAGTATCCAGCTGTTCAACGACAGTAACGTCCGTGTTATCAACTACACTCGGCTCTTCAATCGCAGTTGCTGACTCAACCGCAGCTGCCTCAGCTTCAATCGTTCTATCTACATTAGATAAAGGTTCTTGAACTGGAGGTTGAGTCTCTTCAATTGCTGCGACAACCGCCTCAACCAAAGGCTCAGATACTGTAGTTATAACAGTCGTACCCTCAACTAAGCTCTGAATGTTATGCAGTACCTTGATGGTTGCTGTTGCTGGATAATCAACCTTCTCGGTGCGAATGACCTGAATTCGGTCTGCGACGTCATCCTGTACTAAACGTATGATGCTGATCAACTGTGGCGTTGTGGCTATTTGCTGACGAATCACACGCTCATAAATAGACTCTAATTCGTGTGCAATCGAACCAATAAAAGGTGCAGAAATCATATTGGCACCACCTTTTAAGGTGTGCAAATAACGCATTAAATTATTGAGTGCCGCGGTATCATTGCCATTTTTAGACCAAGTATTAAGATCCTGATCCATCCCCATCAATAATTCTTCAGCTTCTTCCAAGAAGATATCAAGCAAATCATCATCAAAATTGGTATTGGCCGTATTCGATTGCTTGTACTGATGATCCGATGCAATTTGCTGCGAAATCTGCGCAAGATCAAGGCTTGGTTGTAAAGTATTTCTAGAAACAATAGCCTCAGCAACAGGTTCAGTTACCGTCGTCGAAGTCGATTCAACATCTTGCTGTACGAAGGCCATTAATTCATTCAGAACTTTATGCACTTCTTCAGTCAGAATGACACGCTGACCCGCAGCTAAAGTATCAAATAAATGGATAAATTCTTGATGTGCCTGACCAAATAACTCGTATGCATAATCTACATTGAGTAATTCAGGCTTTTCCAGTAAGGCTTGATAACCTGCATATAGCTCAAAAGTAAAATCATGAATTCCTTGAGCAGCACGGTTATTGGTGAATTCCAGCAATTGTTTTGCTTGTTCACCTAAGTGCTGAATATAGTCTGGATATTCAACCTTAGCACGCTGATCAAACTCAAACTCGGCATCAAGCAACAGGTCAATATTTAACTCGATCAGCTTCGAGACCATACCTTGTGGGTTTAGCTCATCAGCTACGTCTTCAATACTGAAACCATAGTTATCCCAAGCCGTAGTGAACGTGGCGTAAATCACGTCAAGCTGTTCGTTCGTACCACGCCCAAGCACGTGTAAATAATCACGTACAAATTCAGCATATTGGGTGAGTAAAGAGATCTCTTTCGAGGTGGAAACAATCTCTTCTTGTACCAAGGTTTTAAATAGATTTTCAACTTTTGAGCTGGCATTAAAGACATGCTCAATTTGCGCCATAGACGAACTACCGCGCAATGTATGTAAAGCACGGATTAAACCATTGTAATCTTGTACTTTGGCTTCATCTGCATTTAAGAAGTGGTCGATAGTCGCTAAATGATCTTCCGCCTCTTCAATGAAGATCGCTAAAGTTTCTTCTAGGACATCATGCACTTGACCATCCTGCTCAGAAACGTCTGCAACTTGTGGCTCAGAGTCAACCACTTCAATATCGCTCAGCTCTAATCCTGTCACGACATCATTACTATTTAGATGATTAGACAGTTGTAGCAACTCTTCTAGAGCAGGTTCTAAACTTTGATTTTGTTGTAATTGTTGTCCAATTAAAACCAATGGACGAAGGTCAATATCAATTTCCTGCACCGCTTTGAAAATCGGATACAGTTTAAATTGAAACAGTTTGAATACTGTTTTAGCAAATTTTTGAACCGTTGCCGTAAGCGGTACAGCCCCTGAAATCACACGATTTAAGGTGTCTTCAACGGCCCATGCTGTTTCACCTGCTGACTTTGCCCCCACCATACGACCAGAACCTTTTAAGGTATGGAAGTGACGACGTATGCTCAACAAAGTGTCTTGATGTGTCGGTTCAGCGTACCACTTTTCAAATAATGGATCTAACTCAACGAAGATTTCTTCAATTTCTTCAACAAAAATTTCAAGAATTTCTGCATCTTGATCTAGATAACTATCTTCCGGAAGCGTTGTCGTTTCAACTAAATGTTTTAATATTTCTTTCATAGCTAAGGCTTCTTGCGTTGTCAGCTACCCAAAAAAGGTGCATAAACTTCATTATAACCATCATCCCAAACCAGTCTTTTTGCTCAAGCTAATTGGGTTGATGTGTATCCTGATTTTGGTATGCTACTCAAGCGATGAGTGGCATACCCTCCCCAAAGCAAGTGCTTAATCAGGCAGTTTAAAGTCTGTTACAGACTCACGTAACGCTTCCGCCATGTTCGCAAGTTCAGAGACTGAACGTGCTGTATCGAACGTCGCAGTGGTGGTTTGTGAGGTAATTTCTTGTACAACGTTCATCGTAGTTGCAATATGACCCGCAGATGCTGACTGTAGCTTTGCTGCATCCGAAATGTTTGCAATCAATTTCGCCAAATTACCCGATACGTTTTGAATCTCATCCAGTGCAACACCCGCATCTTTAGATAAGTTCGCACCACGTACAACCTCAGACGTAGTTTGTTCCATCGAAATTACAGCTTCGTTGGTATCGGTCTGAATAGTTTTTACCAGTGTTTCAATCTGCTTGGTTGCTGAAGCTGAACGCTCTGCAAGACGCTGTACTTCATCTGCAACCACGGCGAAACCACGACCTGCTTCACCTGCCATCGATGCTTGGATCGCTGCGTTTAAAGCCAAGATGTTCGTTTGGTCGGCAATATCGTTAATCAAGGCAACGATGTTACCAATCTCTTGTGAAGATTCACCCAAACGTTTAATACGTTTAGAGGTTTCTTGAATCTGCTCACGAATGATATCCATACCTTCAATTGAACGGTTTACAACGTTCGCGCCATTTGCAGCAATTTTTACTGAACGTTCTGCTACCACCGCTGATTCTTCAGCGTTTGAAGATACTTGGTCAATTGACATTGCCATTTCGTTAATCGCGGCAGATGCACCCGCAATTTCTTGCGCTTGGTGTTCAGATGCTTCGGCTAACTGGTTGGTAATCCCCTGCGTACTTGCCGTATATTGTGCAACCTCTTGAGAAGTTTCGGTAATACGCGAAACAAGGTCTCGTAATTGGTCAATTGCGAAGTTAATCGAGTCGGCAATTGCACCCGTGAAGTCTTCAGATACCGTTGCATATGAACGTAAATCACCATCTGCAAGATCGGCAATCTCATCCAGTAAACGTAAAATCGCGTTTTGGTTACGGTCATATTCATCTTGTAGACGAGATACACGTTTTTTATCTGATTCACCACGAAGTACGAGTAATTTAAATACACAGAATAAGAAGGCAATCAGGGCTAGAATTAGACCTAATGCAGGGATCGCAATCGCTAAGCCTGTACCACCAGATAATTTATTTAAATTGCTTAACAAAGCATCTGACTGTTCAAAAATCGATGATGACGCTTGGCGTACTTTAACGATTTGTGATGAGTTCTTTAAGACGGTTGCTGCTGCTGACTTCAGTACATCATCATATTCAGATTGAATACTGGTTAAAGAGTCACGCATTTCAGGGTCATTAATACGCTCTACACCTAAGTCCGCACTACCATTTAACTGTGCGTTTAGGTATGACGCGAAGGTTTCTGTATCTGAGCTAAAGTCATCCGCAGACTCACGCGAGTTGGCTGAACCCGTTAATACCGAACCAATTGAACGTAAAATACGTTCTGCAATGAATACTTGGTTTTTTGCAATCACGACTTGGTTGGCTGGCACATTTTGACGTGCCATTTGGTCAACCATTAAGTTATATTCGGCCTGAATCCCCGGAATACTTTCACTAATCGCAATGTTGGTATCGTAAAGTTGGTTAATGATTTTTTGTTGAGATGCAATTAAATCAATATTTTCAGAAACTTTTTTCCACTGTGCATCTACTTCACGCAGTGCATCTGTACTCGCGTGAATATCTTTTACAGTTTCTAAGTTTTCAGCAAAAGACTTTTGTGATTCTGTCAGTTTTTTAATCGCTTCAGGTGTACCTGATGCTGTTGCTTCAGTTGCCTGACGCGAAATCGTTTGCGATAAAAGACGTAAGTCACCCAAGCTACGGGTGAATTCGTTATTTCGAGGTACGCTATAGAATAGGTACAACAGTAAGAAAATTGCCAGTACGATACAAAATGCCGCACCCAAAATTAATGGCTTGGACTTTTCACTATCACCAAATACACGTGAAAACTGTTCCGTCTGTGATTGAAGTTTTGCTACTAAAGCATTTCCACCTGAGCGGTTACTGCTTCCATCCGTATTTTTCTTTTTAAGTTTAAAGCCCATGCAGCTTCTCCCCGATTTACGCCCTTATAATTTCGCGCGCGACAATGATATTAATTTATAAATTTTATAGATGCGTTCATATACTTTGGATTGTCTAATAAGCGACTGAATAAGAAAACATGCCATTGTTGGTTGTGTTGGTGAAAATACCCTTGGCAATATTCTTTTAAATTCCGATCTAAATCTTCATGTTTAGAAAAGAAACTCTTCTTATTAAAGTGCTGAATCCCCAGAACCTGATCTACAACTAAACCGACATAGTGGTCATTGTGACTAATACAGAGTACTTTTTGAGTTGGTGAATACGCACTGCGATGCCCTGATACATAGTGCGCTAAATCGGCAACAGAAAGTAAACGTCCTCGAATATTGGCCAAACCCACAACCCAAGGCTGAGTATTTGGCACTAAGGTATATTTCGGAGGATAAATTACCTCTGCAACTTCACCTAATGGCGCAACGAAATATTGCCCCATCATCTCAAAAGCAATGCCCGACCAGCGGTTTACCTCATTTTCGTTTGAAACGTAGTTTTTATTACCACGTTTAGCAAGTCGAAGTAATTCGATAAATCCATTTGCTGCCATAGAGCTTATCCTGCGTTCAGGTGTTGCTTAATCACATCAATCAGTTGGTTTTCATCAACAGGCTTGGTTAAATAATCACATGCACCTTGACGCTTACCCCATACACGGTCTGTAGCCTGATCTTTAGTACTGACGATCACTACGGGAATGTGTTTTGTTGTTGCGCCACGCGCAATTTGACGGGTTGCTTGGAAGCCATTAACGCCTGGCATCACCACATCCATCAAAACAAGATCAGGAAGTTCAGCTTGAGCCATGGTTACACCATCGGCACCATTCGACGCTTCAATCACTTCAAAACCGTGTTTCCCCAAAATTTCTTTAAAGCGGAATGTCTCTGTAGGTGAGTCATCCACAATTAAAATACGCGCCATAATTTCCCCCAATTACACTTATATTATTTATGCTGAAACGTGATTACGAATCGCATTTAATAATTCATCTTTACTAAACGGCTTTGTTAAATATTCATCTGAACCGACAACACGCCCTTTGGCTTGGTCAAATAGACCATCTTTGCTAGAGAGCATTACGACAGGAATATTTTGATAATTTTGTGAATTTTTGATTAATGCACACGTTTGATAACCATCTAGTCGTGGCATCATAATGTCGACAAATACGATATCAGGATTGGCTTGAGCAATTTTTGACAATGCGTCAAAACCATCGACTGCAGTCACCACTTCACAACCTTCACGTTGCAATAATGTTTCAGCTGTGCGACGAATGGTTTTTGAATCATCAATGACCATTACTTTTAGATTCTGGAATTTATCGTCCATTTAATATGACCCTTCCCATTTTTAGAATGTTTGTAGAAACAGATTCGTAGACGCTTTACAAGTTACGTACACTTTTAACATATATTTACTTATATTTTCAACGAACAGTTTCCGCATAAAACCACACTTCATCTTCTTTTTAAGAACGGCTTCACACTTTCCTATACCCGTCGATTTTTTTTTGACTGATTATATTTTTTATTCCTAAATTTAGGACTAATATAGCACTATTTATTGCTTGTAAATAAGTAATTTAGTCAACTTTAAACTGGGGGTATCGATGCTTAGGGAGTTTAATCACAAACTTGCTTTGATCGTGAAAAAAAGGATGACTGCGAAAGTCATTTTGCTGGCTTTGCTAAGTTTACAGACCATCTCGATTATGGCCGATCCACCTAAAGCGGTCTGGTATCGATATTACGACAGTAAAGGCATCGCAAACGTCAGTAGCAGTGTCACTCCCAACCATATTCGTTATGGTTATGAAGCACTCGATAGCAACATGCAAGTGATTCAACGGGCTCGTCCATACAACGCAGAAAAAGATGCGCAATATGCGCCACAACGCGCAGCTGCGGCCAAGCAACGCGAGTCAGATCTTAAATTAAAACGCGCTTATACCAACAGCCAGGTCGCCACTCAAAAACGCAATACTACCCTTTCCTATATCTTAAAGCAGATTAAGTTCCAGCAAGATGAATTAAAACAATTACAGAATGACCGTATTGGATTCTTACGCCAAGAAAAAGAAAACATGCGTAAAGGCAAAAGCAATCCGAAACCGCTCCAAGATATGATTGATTATAATTCCAAAAATATTGTGATGAAAAAAGAGCAAATACAATCGTTACAAAGTCACTATCGTAATACCAAGGCTGAATACGACAGAATTATTGCTCGTTTAAAAACACTTGAATAATCTGCGTCTTATTTACAGTGTGCTGACTTTCGCCGCTAGACCAAAGGATTTGACTCAATGCAGGCTGCACCATGTATAAAAACTAAATTAAGCCGCCAAGTGCTCCCTATTTTTAAACTCAGTCCGCTGTGTTTGTGCTTACTCCTCTCTGCCTGCCAAAAACAAGACGAAGTCACCTCCCCTACTTCGTCTACAGCTAAAATCGAGCTGATAGCACAAGACTTGGTCCAGTTCCAAGAAGGGCCTTCTATCCAACGTACAGCCTTTACTGGTACTATTCGAGCCGTCAATCAAAGTTCCATTCAGGCTCAAGTGACAGCGACAGCCACCGCCGTCTCCGCTCAAGTTGGACAAGCCGTTCAAAAAGGCCAAGTACTGGTTCGATTGAATAATCAAGATAATGCTGCGCGTCTTGCCCAAGCTCAAGCCAATCTTGCATCAACCCTAGCCCAAGCCAATCTTGCAAAAAGCATGGTTCAAAGGAAAAAACGTTTACTCGATCAGGGCTTTATTTCTAAAGTGGAATATGAACAAAGCCTTGTAGACTATCAAGCTCAATTAGAAAGTGTTCGCGCACAACAAGCCAATGTCGATATAGCCGAAAAAGCAGATCGCGATGGCACTATTGTAAGCCCGATTTCAGGGTTTATTACTCAACGTCAGGTAGAACCTGGACAAACAGTATCCGCAGGACAAACCCTATTTGAAATCATTGACCCGAATCATTTAGAAATACAGGCCAAAATTCCAAGTGATCTACAAGCCGCTTTAAGTTTGGGAGAAAAAATTGAATATCAACTGCAAGGCAATCCCCAAAAACTGACAGCCAAACTTACTCGTATTTCCCCGATTGCAGATCCCGCAAGCCGTCAAATTGAGTTCTTTGCTCAGCCAATTGAAAGTATTAATTCATTGAGTATCGGGACCTTTGTGGAGGGCGACATACTTGGTTCACAGTCCATCTCAGGGCAAATTATCCCGCTCGATACCATTCAAGATATACAAAATTCGCCTTATGTTTGGGTGATTCGCCACAATAAAATTGAACGTATTCACATAAAAGTATTGGAACAACGCTATAGCAACAACAGTGCTGTGGTTCAGGGACTACAAACTGGCGACCGCATCAGTCGTATAAAGTTTAATGAAAAAGATTTGCATCAAATGGTGACAATCAATCCATAAAATAAGAAAAGGTTGTTGCTATGTGGTTAACCCGTATTAGTGTGAAATATCCTGTTTTTACCATCATGATGATGTTTTGTCTGATGGTTTTAGGCTTAGCCTCTTGGCAAAGAATGGGAGTTGAGGAGTTTCCTGATGTCGATTTCCCCTTCGTGGTGGTGTATACCACATATCCAGGAGCATCGCCTGAAACAGTTGAGTCTGAAATTACCAAGAAAATGGAAGATCAAATCAATACCATTTCAGGTTTAAAACAGGTCATTTCACAATCTAGCGAAGGCTTATCGACCATTATTGCTGAGTTTGATCTCGATGTTTCTTCTGCTATAGCCGCGCAAGATGTCCGCGATAAAATTGCACCGGTCACCGCTGAGTTTCGAGACGAAATTCAAGACCCAATTGTTGAACGTTACGATCCTTCTGCCAATGCCGTGATGTCAATTGTATTTGAATCACAAAACATGTCACTGAAAGACCTCAGTTCTTATTTGGATCAGCGCATCGTTCCGCAGTTTAGAACCGTTTCTGGTGTCGGGACAGTCAACTTATTGGGTGATGCCAAGCGACAAATTCGCATACAGATTGAACCCCACAAACTACAAAGTTTTGGGATTGGTATTGACCAGATCATCAACACGCTAAAAGCTGAAAATGTCGAGGTTCCGGGTGGAACATTGAAACATGGTAATAGTGAACTTGTGGTCGAAATCAAGTCTAAAGTGATTCATCCTTTAGCCTTCGGCGATTTAGTGATTGCCAATAAAAATGGTACACCGATTTATTTGCGCCAAGTTGCAAGCATTTCAGACAGCCAAGCCGAACTTGAGTCGAGTGCCTATTTAGACGGTAAAACCGCAGTTGCGATTGATATTTTACGCAGTTCCGATTCAAATGTGATTGATGTGGTCGATAGTGCTTATGAGACCTTAGCAGATATTCAAAAACAGTTACCTGAAGGCACCACAGCAAAAGTCGTGGTAGATTCATCCAAAGGCATTCGTAACAGCATCACCGATGTTGCACGTACCATTATTGAAGGTGCAGCACTAGCCGTTTTGATTGTCTTGCTGTTTTTAGGTTCATTCCGTTCCACAGCCATTACAGGCATGACGTTGCCGATTGCCCTCCTTGGCACTCTGACGTTTATTTGGATCTTTGGCTTTAGCATCAATATGATGACCTTACTGGCACTATCACTCAGTATTGGTCTACTGATTGATGATGCGATTGTGGTCCGTGAAAATATTGTGCGACATGCAGACATGGGCAAAGACCCTGTTACAGCAGCCCTTGATGGGACCAAAGAAATTGGACTCGCTGTTTTAGCCACTACATTAACCATTATTGCGGTGTTCTTACCTGTGGCATTTATGGGCGGTATTATTGGTCGCTTTTTCTATCAGTTTGGCGTAACCGTCAGTACTGCTGTGCTGATCTCCATGTTTGTCAGCTTTACTTTAGATCCAATGCTATCTGCACATTGGGCTGAAAAGCATAATCCACATAAACCACCCAATCGAGTCAAACGTTTCTTCAATTGGATTTCTGGCAAACTAAATAATCTCAGTCATGGCTATGAGAAATTACTCAAGCTTGCTCTGCGCTTCCGATTCATCACCCTCATGATTGCTGTGGCTTCGCTATTCGGCGCATTAGGCTTATCTAAACTAATTGGAACAGAGTTTGTCCCTGTTCCAGATAAAGGTGAGATTCGGATTAAGTTTGAAACACCTGTCGATGCATCTTTGGAATATTCACAAGCCAAACTGCTGCAAGTCGATAAAATTATTCAGCAGCACCCTGACGTTCGAGCAACTTATGCGGTGATTAATGGCGTTACGGATCGTGGTAAAAACCATGTCAGTATTCGCGTAACCGTTACGCCACGCACAGAGCGTAAGAAAAGCTTAACCGACTTAAACAATGAGTTCCGCCAACGCCTACAACAAGTAGGTGGCATTACTGTGACCTCAATTGCCTCGGCAGATGAAACGGTATCGGGCGGACAAAAGCCCGTAATGATTTCCATCAAAGGTCCTGACTTAGCCGAACTCCAGAAGATATCAGACCGCTTTATGGCTGAAATTGCACAAGTCAAAGGCATCGTTGACTTAGAAAGCTCACTTAAAGCCCCTAAACCGACTTTAGGCGTGCATATTAATCGGGTCTTAGCCAGCGATTTAGGACTATCGGTCAACCAAATTGCCAATGTCATTCGCCCACTAATTGCAGGCGATGATGTCACTACATGGCAAGACAACAAAGGCGAAACTTATGACGTTAACCTACGTCTAACTGAAACTGCACGTAGCTTACCTAGTGATTTACAAAACCTTTACCTCACATCGCAAAAAACGGATGCCAATGGTCAAGCTTTATTGATTCCCCTTTCTAGCGTTGCGCATTTAGAAGAAAGTCTGGGGGCATCGCAGATTAATCGTCGCGATCTAGCACGGGAGGTCTTAGTCGAAGCCAACACCGCAGGTCGCCCTGCAGGCGATATTGGCGCCGATATTAAAAAAATTGAAGACAACTTTGACCTTCCAGCAGGTTATAGCTTTGACACGCAAGGTTCAAACAAAGACATGGCTGAATCCGCAGGCTATGCCATGACCGCAATCACCTTATCAATCGTGTTTATTTATATTGTGCTAGGTTCGCAGTTCAATAGCTTTATTCACCCTGCGGCGATTATGGCTTCCCTTCCGTTATCGCTGATAGGAGTATTTTTAGCGCTCTTCTTATTTAACTCCACTATGAACTTGTTTTCTATTATCGGTATTATCATGTTGATGGGGCTGGTGACCAAAAATGCAATTCTATTGATCGATTTCATTAAAAAAGCCATGGATCACGGCGTTGATCGTTATCAAGCGATTATTGATGCGGGTAAAACACGTCTACGCCCTATTCTGATGACCACAAGTGCCATGGTGATGGGCATGGTGCCTCTGGCTTTAGGGCTAGGTGAAGGGGGGGAACAAAGCGCACCTATGGCACATGCAGTGATCGGCGGTGTCATTACATCGACACTGCTGACCTTGGTGGTGGTTCCTGTGATCTTCACCTATTTAGATGACTTTAAGAACTTTATGCTGCGTCAAGTACGTAAAACCATGTCATAATAATCAACATTTTTCTGAGGCGGTGTCGACATGCCTCCTCATTTTTTATCGTATAATCTTTGACTTTCAAAGTTTAAAATTTTAGGACAGTTTCCATGCGCGCGAGTCGCTTTTTATTTGCAACGTTAAGAGAAACCCCAAATGACGCAGAAGTGATTTCACATCAACTAATGCTACGTGCTGGGATGATTCGTAAATTGGCTTCAGGTTTATATACTTGGCTGCCGATGGGCGTTCGCGTATTAAATAAAGTTGCAGCGATCGTTCATGAAGAAATGAACAATGCGGGTTCACTCGAAGTCCTGATGCCCGTAACTCAGCCAGCGTCTTTATGGGAAGAATCTGGTCGATACGTCCAATATGGCCCTGAACTGCTTCGTTTCAAAGACCGCCATGGCAACCCTTTCGTACTTGGTCCTACACACGAAGAAGTTATTACCGATCTTGCGCGCAATGAACTCAAAAGCTATAAACAATTGCCTGCAAACTTCTATCAAGTACAAACCAAATTCCGTGATGAAATTCGTCCACGTTTTGGTGTAATGCGTTCACGTGAATTTATTATGAAAGATGCTTATTCTTTCCACGCAAACCAAGAATCACTGCAAGAAACCTATGACATCATGTATGGCGCGTACTGCAAAATCTTTAGCCGTTTAGGTTTAGATTTCCGTCCAGTACAAGCCGATACAGGTTCAATTGGTGGTTCAGGCTCACATGAATTCCACGTGTTAGCATCAAGTGGTGAAGATGATATCGCCTTCTCGACTGAATCTGACTATGCGGCAAATATTGAAATGGCTGAGGCCGTTTTGGTCGGTGAACGTGCAGCGCCAACCAAAGCATTAGAAGTTGTCGATACACCAAATCAAAAAACCATTGCAGATGTATCAAACTTCTTAAAATCTGATCCTGCACACTCTGTAAAAGCCTTGTTAGTACAAGGTATTGCAGCCGAAGAAGGCCAAGCAACACCGGTAGTGGCATTGTTCTTACGTGGCGATCATGAGCTGAATGAAATTAAAGCGGAGAAACATCCACGTATCGCATCACCATTAACTTTTGCAACAGAAGAACAACTTGCTGCACTGGGTTTAACCGCTGGTTTCTGTGGACCACAAGGCTTAGTTGAAAAAGGCTTAACGGTCATTGTCGACCGTGCTGCATCGGTACTGTCTGACTTTGTTGCGGGTGCAAATGAGATTGATAAACACGTGACTGGTCTAAACTGGGAACGTGATGCACAGTTCACCGAAGTTTATGACTTACGTAATGTGGTTGAGGGTGATCCATCTCCAGACGGTAAAGGTACGCTGCAAATTAAACGTGGTATCGAAGTTGGGCATATTTTCCAACTGGGTCAAAAGTATTCAGAAGCTTTGGGCTGTAAAGTTTTAGGTGAAGATGGTAAGCCATTTACGGTAACCATGGGTTGTTACGGTATTGGTGTAACACGCGTGGTTGCCTCTGCAATTGAGCAAAACTTTGACGAAAAAGGCATTATTTGGCCTGCGGCAATTGCACCATTTGAAGTTGCCATTGTGCCGATGAATGCACATAAGTCTCCACGTACTTTAGACGCAGCTGAAGCACTGTACGCTGAACTTACGGCAGCAGGTTATGATGTATTACTGGATGATCGTAACGAACGTCCAGGCGTGAAATTCTCTGACCTAGAGCTTACAGGTATTCCTCACCGTATTGTGATTGGTGAGAAAGGCTTAGATGCAGGTACTTTTGAATATAAAGGCCGTCGTGATGCTGAATCTATAAACATTTCTAAAGAAGAGTTATTGGCGAAAATTGCAAAATAATTCATTTTAGAATAAAAAATCCCGCGTATATCGCGGGATTTTTTATAACGTTATATATTTAACAGAACTTTAATCCACCGTAGCAGTTCGATCGAAAGTTTTGCCCTTGTAAGCTTAAATTAGTCAGTGGGAAATCTAAAGTTGTAGAATTCATTGGAACATTACCAACTGCTAAGTCACTCCCCAAAGCACACTGAAAAAGTAAATCTCCACATGGCCGTGGATGCTCAGTTAAATCTTTATTAATGCCCGCAATGGTTTGTTTTAAGACTTCATTGGTAATTGCTACTTTAGTGGTTGGGCTTAAGCTACCTAGCTCGACTTCATCCTCCATCGCTAGCCACCATCCTTTATTCGCACCAACTGCAGCCCCCGTCCATAGGATATCTTGTGATTGCAAAGATAGTGATGCAGGGTTGTTTAAATACAGCGCATGAATTAAACCTAAACTCTGATTCACAGTGATATCGGTTTTTAATCCCGTGATATTCCCTGTTACCTGTTTATTCAGAGGCACGCCGCCGAGTACTGTTGCAGTAAGAGGACCTGAGAAATTGATTTGTCCAACAGTACCACTTCCTTTTAAAGTTACATCTTTCATTCGAGTTCCTGACACAATTGTCGAATTGATAGTAAAAGGTGCTGTGGTTGAACTCAGGGTTAAATTATAATTATCGGATGTGTAATCCAATGTTGTCGGAATAAATAAAATTGTTCCTGTAACCTTCCCTTTAATTTGTAAACCCGTATCCGCATACGTCATAGTACGAGCTTCTGTTACAGCAGTACCTGAAGCTGTTTTAGTTTTCATATAACCACTAAAGGTATTAATGCCGTTTGGCGTAGAAGTATTCTCTGTACCAAGGGTCATTAAACCTTTAATCTTTTCAGCACTCACACGAAAGCCTAACACCTCACGTGTTGCAGCTGAAGTCGGATTTTTAATCGCAAACTGAATAAATGGATTTGTGATTAATGCCGAAGTTGCTGCACGCTGATCCGATGTGTAGTTCGCATCATCAGGTAGTCCACTTAAAGAAATATGATCGATATCAATATCACAACTGTTGGCTCGAATGGAATTGTTGTCGCCACCACATCCCAACTGAAGCTTTTTAATATTGGCATTCAACTCCAATTCGGCACTTAGAGCTAACTTATAAAAACCAATGTTTGATTGGTTATATGTTTTCCCTTGTGCATCGGTTGTATTTGTCCCCTGCTGGAACTCTAGGTTCATCAAAGACTGACCTTCAACTTCTGACAACTCCTCATCATTTAAAGCGGTCATCGCATAACTTTGACTCAAACCTAAAGTCGCTGTGATTAAAATTGAAATTAAAGACTTATTCATTTTATTTATTCCTTGTCATCCTTTTTAGCGCGGTGTAATCCCTAATGTGCTACGCATAGCCCCACCCGTAATAGCAATATCGGCAACCTTCTGCATGGTACCTGTTGGAGACAATGCGACCTCCGTCCTAAAGGCTGCTCCTTGTCCACCTGCTAATGCCTTATAGTTAAATTGCACTTGATTATCTATGACCACTGAGTCCTTTTGCATATGAATTTTGCCATTCAAACCTAAGTGACCTTGCATTTTGTTCAAGTTAAAACTTGAGGTTTTTGTTGTTGTTCCATTGCTATCGGTATTACTGAGGCTAATAAAACTGCCTTTTTTACTTTCATTACTCAGGTCTGTACTACTCAACGTATTAAACTCAAAATTGGATTTAAATGACAGATAATTGCTTTGCGGTGTTCCGCCTACAGCCTCAAGTCCTGGAATAATAAAGAGTTCACCTTTACCATCCAACATAAAAGCAATCGATGCGAGAACATCATCTTTTTTGGCAAAGTTATTAATCGGTACGACTTCTTTGGCACAACTATTTACCCCTGCTGGACAGTTATATAGTGCACCTGGAAGCTGCCCGATTGCGATTTCCGCATTCGCAGCAAACAATAAGCTATCGGCTTTGATATAGATTTCATTTTCATTAAAACCAATCACACCATTGGCTTTAAAATATGAGTCAATATTACGTAAGCCTGTATAGTAGTTAACTTCTTCGCCATGCTTACTCATCGCACCATCAATGACGATAATCGACGTTGTTTTCGGGTTGCCTTGACTATCTTCACCATAACCATCGGTTGATACCGCGATATCATAGCCCAAGCCATCCTTCACCGTTCCAGCGGTATTGGTGTATTTCTTGGCAAAAAATGCAGCATTGGCATTCAGGTTATAAATCGGAATACCTAAGCCCCATGTCCCTTCGTTAGTATTGTTTACTGCAATCGAATTATCTGAAATAAAGCGGGCTTTGCGTGCAATGGCTTGAAAATCGAGCCCACGTACAGCAATAAAAGCCATATTTGAAGCATTGCCCGTTGGTGATGGGTTATAAATCAGCTCATAGTTTTGTGCACCCAATATCGTCTTAATTTGGTCATTGACCACAAAACCCATTGAGTTAGTGCGAATGTTATTGATATAAATCTGGCCAAAATCAATATAGGCATTTTGACTGTTTATTGCTGAATTGGGGTCAGTGGAAGTACGTACATTGAGCGGTGATAAATTTGAAAACTCGATGGCGTAACTGCCTGTACCAGTGTGTCCTAATTCAAACGTTGTTGGTGTGCTAGCACCAAGCAAACTATTCCCTGCACGGGTAAAGTCAGCCGATACATTTAAATGTAAGCCGCCAGCATTCTTAAAACCATAACCTGCAGATGCAACCACCTCATTTTCTTGAACATTACCGTTAACACGGTTGACCGTATTAAACTTAGCAACACCAGTCTGGTCAGCATTTAACGCGATCTTGCCATTGGTTAATGCACCCGATGCCCCTATCCGAATTAAGTTCCGGTGAGTCGAGTTTGCTGAGCCATAACGTAAATCGACGTTTAACCCCGGATTTGTGGCATTGCCTACACGGCTGTCATGTACATCTGTCTTATCTTCCACTCGACCTAAAACAACAATATTATCGCCAACACTACCCTTTGAGGTGAGAACCACACCTTCCGTTTCATCGATATAAAGATATCCATCAGCAGATAAATTGAAGTTGAAATCTTTTAAGGTTAAATCTTGATTATTCTGTCCATAACTAATACTGGCATTCTGTAATTTAAAATCTAAATGCACCTTTGAGTCGCGGTTAAACAGACCATTCGTCGTTGCTAAGTACACTTCAAAAGGTGAAATAGTTGAAAGCTTAAAACTTCCTAAATTTTGATCCGTTTCACCCGTTGCACAATTTGGTGAACACATCAGCATGATTTGGGCAGCCGTTGCGGTAAAAGGTGACACACTTGCAGAGAGCTGAATACCAACCCCTTGCGTACCATTGGCTAATTGTGTTGTTCCCACATCAAAATCGAGTTTGGTTTTAATGTTGTTATAACCAGTCGCCGTTTTTACTTCAATATCATGTAAACCCAGTTTAATCGGTGTTTTTCCGACTTCCGCTGGATCAACCCAATTCAGTTGTTTAATGTCAACTTTTGAAGCTTCATGGGTAATTGAAATACCATCTTGACCCGTTACATCACTTAAAATCTGATCATTCAAAGCTTGTAATGCATAACTTTGATTCGCTGCACAGATACACAGTGTCAGAAGGTTTAGTTTTATTATTTTATGCATCTCAATATCCTTTTGAAACTATGTGTCTAACAGCGGCTACCCGCAGTGCCCGAGCAGTTATAGCTAAAGATTTTTAGATTTCCATCCAGATGTAAGTTTCCGTGAACATTTAAGCCCATAAAACCTTGTTCTTGACCTTTATCAAAAGTGGGTACAGTTTTACTCGTACCATAACTGTTATACGTTGAGGTATTGAAATATCCATTTTCACCACTTTCTACTGAAAGGCTAGCAAAACCTAAGTTACGAATTTTAAGGGGTTTATCATCGAAAAATTTTAACAGCATCGCAGTTTGTGGCTTACCTTCTTTATTCAGAATTGTGGTGCCTTCCAGCGAAAATTTATCAATTTGCATGGTGCCTTGAAACTGCTTAAACACCAGCCATTTTCGTTGCCCATTTTCCTTATGATTATTTGGAGAAATGGCAATACGACACAGTTCTAATAAAGTGCAGTCTTGATTTGCGCGCATTTGATAATAGGCTTCAGTGACAATAGCTCGACCGTTTGCATCTACACCATTGGTCCTAGAAATAGTATTTAGACTCATATCATTGGCATATTGGTGGTTGATCGATAGGGTTAAGCTCAAATCTGCACCCCCCTGTCCAGTCACACCGACCAGTTCCTTATTATCCAAATCTACCAAACCCGCTTGAGACAACATGGATAGCGACATCAACATGGTTACACATAATTTTTTCATCATGTCAGTATCCTATAAGCCTGTGGTCTTAATTTTTAAGTGTTGGATCAATACACCATCTATAGCAACTGAACCGAGATTTACAGGAACTGCTGTTCCAGTCCCACGGAATACCACACCAGTAGATTGTGTCGCCGTATTGGCTTTGAGCGTATTGGTGATTGGATCCCGTGTCACACTACCAATCGAAATACTGCTATGTGTTGCGTTATTCCCTTGGTACTGAATCGCGGTACTTCCTGCCCCAGTTTGAACAAAATTCGAACCGCAATAGGCCACATTACAAGTTGATCCTTTATAGTCAGTGCTGCTTCCACCTTGTACATCTGGATAGTAGGTATAAATCTGCTTATAAATCTCAGGCACATTCGGAATACGCGTGACTTCAAGAATAATATTGCGTCCTTCCGAACCGACAACAAAAGGCTGATACATATTGCCCAAGGCCAAGTTAATATTTGGGCTATATAAATAAAGCCCCTCACTCGCATCAAAAATTGGAGCCAATGAACGATCTAATGCGGGTGTGACTGCCGTACCATCGTTGGTCGCAGCTGTGCTCAGTCGAAGAACTTTAGTATTTAATAGCGCTTTATTTGCGTCATCATTGGCATAGACCAATCCAGATGGATCACCATTGGTATTGATCCGAAGTAAGGCTGCCATCCCAAAGGTTTTATTTTGCTGGTCTAAGGTAGATGCTTGAGTTTGAAACATACGAACCTGTGAGCCATTTAAACTCAATCCATTGGCAACCGCCTGTAAACGTATTCTTTGATTTAAACTTAAATCAGGATCCGCAGCCGCGTTGGTTGTTGTCGGTGCACCAGTGATAGGGTCCACTTTATTCTGAGAGTTCCAGCTACGTGAAAAAGCATCCCACCATAGACCTAATTTAATATTATTATCTGTGTCACTCGCTACAACCGCTGCTAAAGGCGCTTCCAGCCCTAGAAAACTTACATCTGAACTTGCATTCGACTGATGAAACTGTTTAATCCCCGTGGCTGTGCCAGCGCGAAATAACCAAGGATTAACATCGCTGCCCCATGTGAAGCCCTGATTACTGAAACGGCTATTGGCATCATTATCAGACCGCGAAAGCGCTAAACCATAAATAAAGATGTCCGCTTTGGTTCGTTTCGCACTCAGATCATCAGCATCGGTATATTTGGAGTAGTTCTCACCCACAGGAATAATACGAATGAAACCCGTGTCGTATTGTTGTGGATTGGCCACGCCACGGTTGTAGCTAGAAGCCGTGGAGAGATCATTGGCCCCTTGGAACACCATCTTGAAGTTTTCAGGAAGTAAAGCAATGCCTTCACCCGTAGTATCCGCTAGATATTCATCGGAAAGTGACTCAAGGGCAAATGTAGACTGCGCAAGCATGAGTCCGACAAGACTAGCTAAACAGGATTTTTTCAATCCTGCGGGATATATACGATTCGTCATCTCGACCATCCTTATTATTCGATGCTCCGCATCTTTATGTACTGCATCCTTTGCTTGGCATTCGACTCTGCGCACTATAATTTTTATTTGCGTCAACCAAAGCACTCTATTTCATAATTGATTATGCTGAAACTCAGCACAAATGCAAAACCAACTGTCCGATAATATTTATTTTCCGATGAATGAATTGACATAAAAAAAGCGGATCAATGATCCGCTTTCTTAAATATCAAAAACTTAGGTCTTCGGTAAAGTTACACCTGTTTGACCTTGGTACTTACCACCACGGTCTTTATACGATGTTTCACACACTTCGTCAGATTCGAAGAACAACATTTGTGCAACACCCTCACCTGCATAAATACGTGCAGGAAGATTGGTTGTGTTCGAGAACTCTAAAGTAACATGACCTTCCCACTCAGGCTCAAGTGGTGTGACGTTTACGATAATACCGCAACGTGCATAGGTCGATTTACCCAAACACACAGTCAACACATTACGTGGAATACGGAAATACTCAACGGTACGTGCTAAAGCAAATGAGTTTGGTGGAATAATACAAACATCAGCTTCAATGTCGATAAAACTTTTATCATCAAAGTTTTTTGGATCTACAATTGCCGAGTGAACATTGGTAAAAACTTTAAACTCACGTGCACAACGAACATCATAACCATAGCTCGACACGCCATAAGAAATGAGTTTTTGACCATTTTCATCTAAACGAACTTGGTTTTCTGCATACGGTTCGATCATGCCGTGTTTTTCGCTCATTTCGCGAATCCAACGATCGGACTTAATAGCCATTTATTCTTTCCAAAAAGCTTAATTTCAATAATTGCGTTGTACTTTAACTGAAATCGCTTTCAATGAAAATAAGCGCGTTTAAGTTCGCAAAATTTCTGTCTTTAATTACTAAATTAAAAACTTAAAATCGCAGAATAGCTCAGCGGAATCGAAAAACTCATCAAAACCAGCGATGCTGTTTTTTGCAGGTTAGATTGGTTCAGCCAACGAATTTTATTGCTCGCTAAAATTGACCCGATAAAAGTCCAAAAGAAAGCAATTGGAACAATCAAAACCAAAAACAGCGACATATGTGACAGATAATAATCCAGTTTTGTCCACGCAATAGTCGGAAAAATGGCTGAAGCAAACAATAATGCTTTAGGGTTCAATAGTGTTGCCAAAAACAGTTCACGTGCCCGAATAGTCGGTTGATTAAAACTCACTTCAGCATCGGCTGTACGCCATAATTTGATGGCCAAATAAATGATATAGCTTGCACTGAATAGTTTTAAAATAGTCGGCAATAAGGGCAAGTGTACGGACACTTTTCCAATAAGGAAGCCCCATGCCGTGATTGAAATGAGATAGCCAAAAGCTTCTGCTGGAATGAGACGCAAAGATTTACGAATACCGACTTGAATGCCCGAAGAGGCAAGTAAGGTATTGGTTGGTCCTGGAGTTAAAAGAATGGTTATCACTAAACCAATAAAAAACCAAGTGACCATATTCACAGACCCACATATATATAGCTATAAGCGTAATGACTTGCCATGCTGAAAGCAATCAAATTTAGTGAACCGTGATAACAGTTTTTTTAATTTTCATTCAATACTTAACATAAATAACGTATAAGACCCTTACCCAATCTAGCATTCATAAAAATGACGCCACATGCTTTATTCTTTTTTCAAATCAATGATTTTATAAATCAAATAGACATGCCTAATGAAAAAAAACTATTCAAATGATTTTTAATCAGTTACTTTTTAAAACATGCGTATTTTTATTCATCAATCTGATCACGCTAAGTCAAGGATAAAAGAGCCAAGTGAATGGCTTTTAAGATAATAAAACGAGGAAAAGTATATGAAAAAATGGACTCAACTCACGCTACTTTCAATTGCACTTGCGGGTCTAGGAGCATGCTCAAGTGACAATAAAACCACGACTTCAGGCGATGTTCAAACTGAAACTAGTGCACAAGCATCCGACAAGCTCCAAAGTAAATTTGTCAACATAGCAACAGGTGGCGCATCTGGGCCGTATAACGTGATTGGCACCAGTTTGGCTGAAATTTATAATAAAACCTATGGTGTAAATTCAAAAACTCAAACCACAGGCGCATCAGTAGAAAATCTTAACTTACTCAAACAGAAAAAAGTTGAAATGGCTTTTGTCATGAGTGATAGCTTAACCGAAGCACTAAATGGCACAGGTAGTTTTGCCAGTGGGAAAATTGATAATGTCCAACAAGTGGCGGCACTTTACCCCAACTATGTGCAAATTGTGGCATCAAAAAAATCAGGCATTAAAAAGCTTGAAGACTTAAAAGGTAAACGCATTGCCGTCGGTGCCCAAAACTCAGGGGTTGAAGTTAATGCGCGCACCCTCTTAAATGGTTTTGGTATTACTTATAATGACGTGAAGGTCGATTATCTAGGCTATGCAGAAGCCGCGGATGCTTTAAAGGGTGGAAAAATTGACGCTGCATTCTTAACCAGTGGTATCCCCAACTCATCCTTGATGGAACTGCAACAAGGTTTCGATTTACAACTGGTCGGGATCGATCCTGAGAAAGTGAAACAAATCGCCAAAAACCAAACTTATTTCCTATCTCTGAATATTCCGAAAGGTACTTATGGTAATGCAGAAGATATTCCAACTGCGGCCATTATGAATGCTTTAGTGGTCCGTTCCGATCTTTCTGAAGATGATGTCTATAAACTGACTAAAACCTTCTTTGATAGTTTAGGACAGTTGGCCAACTCACATCAGGCAGCGACAGAAATTAATCTGGAAACGGCCCAAAAAGGCGTGGTTGCTCCGCTACACCCTGGGGCTAAGCGTTATTACGACGAACTCGCAGCGAAAAAATGAAGCTGAAAAAAAGTGCAGTGTTTACTGCACTTTTTCTACTCGGTTTATGCGGGCTGTTGTTCTTACCTGTTCGCTATAGCGAAGTGACTGTTGCTCACATGCAGTGCCGAATTTCAACAGCACAATTTAGTTTGCAGTGGAAACATTCAGTCGAAAAAACCCGTTGGATTGAAAACTATCAACGGGAGCAACAGCACTTTATATTGCGCTACACCGACCTGATTTCTTTCGGTGCAGGCACACCGAATGACTATCCCATCATCTTTCAAAAAGACGGTATAGTCAGAATGAAAGTTAATCGGCGAATTGATCAAATCAACTGGATCATTTCCAAGAATATGCAAGGCAGTATCATCATTCACCAGCGCGTCTGGCCTATTTTTCAACAATATCCAGATTACACCTTGGTGCAAATTACAGCACAACAACAGCCCTTGTGGAAAGCATGGCAGATCGGAGAATGCCGATGACTCAAAATGAAGAAAAAGTTGCCCCTGAACAATTAGACGAGCAGCAACAACAAGCCATTTTAGAAAAATTTGATCGTGAGTCAGTGACTCGTTCCCCAAGCAACAAGTCTGTAGCATGGTTCATAGCGGCGATTGCTATTTTCTATTCCTTATTTCATTTATTTATTACCTTTAATCCACTACCCGAACTGATCCAACGTTCCGCCCATGTCGCTATTGGTTTAGTTTTGATCTTTCTACTTTATCCTGCGCGTCAGTCCAGTTCACGACAAAGCATCCCTTGGTTGGATTGGTTACTTGCCTTAACCGCTTTAGCAACCTTTTTATACCTTTGGAAAGAATATCAAGCCATTATGACCACGCGTGGGGGTATTCCAAACACTTTAGATATTGTTTTTGCCATTTTAGCCGTGGTTCTGGTGGTTGAAGGTGCTCGGCGGGTCATGGGATGGATGCTGCCTATTTTAGGTTTAGTCTTTCTGTCTTACCCGTTTTTTAGCCACTATGACTGGGTCCCAGATCGTTTATTGACGCGTTCATATAGTATTAGTGATATTTTCGGGCAAATGTATTTAAAAACCGAAGGGCTTTATTCTTCCGCTATTGGCGCTTCAGTCACTTTTATTTTCCTGTTTATTTTGTTTGGTGCTTTTCTGGCGAAATCAGGCATGGGCAAATTGTTTAATGATCTTGCGATGGCACTTGCGGGACATAAACAAGGTGGTCCTGCAAAAGTTGCCGTCATTTCCAGTGGATTTATGGGCAGTATTAATGGCACAGCGGTGGCCAATGTCGTAGGGACCGGTTCATTCACCATTCCCCTGATGAAAAAAATTGGCTACCACAAAAATTTTGCAGGTGCTGTTGAAGCCAGTGCCTCTGTAGGTGGACAAATTTTACCCCCGGTGATGGGAGCCAGTGCCTTCATTATGGCTGAAACCACGGGTGTCAGTTATGGCACCATTGCCCTTGCAGCCACCCTTCCAGCTTTACTCTACTATTTAGGTGTGATGGCGCAGGTTCATTTCCGTGCTGGTAAAGACAATTTAAAAGGTGTCCCGAAAGCGGATTTGCCACGGGTTAAAGATGTCCTAAAGGAACGAGGACACTTGCTTATTCCGATCGTAGCTTTGGTGTTTTTCCTCTTTCAATCCATTCCTGTCAGTTATGCCGCGGTCTACACCATTGTCTTAACTGTGATTGTGGCGAGTTTCCGCAAATCGACCCGTATGGGCTTCAAAGAAATATTAGAAGCGCTCGCCGATGGTGCAAAACAATCCCTTTCGGTCATGGCAGCCTGTGCTGTGGTGGGGATTATTATTGGTGTAGTGAGCCTGACCAGCTTTGGCTCTGTCATGACCTCCTCAATTATGAGCATCGGTGCAGGCAGCCTATTTTTAACGCTGTTCTTTACCATGATTGCATCAATGATTTTAGGCATGGGACTTCCTTCGATTCCAGCCTATATCATTACCGCGACTATGGCTGCACCTGCTTTGGCAAACTTTGATATTCCCACGCTGGTGGCACATATGTTTGTGTTCTACTTTGGTCTTTTTGCCAATATTACTCCCCCTGTCGCCTTAGCCGCCTTTGCAGGTGCGGGAATCGCAGGGGGCGACCCAATGCGCACAGGTTTTCAAGCCTTGAAGCTTTCTTTAGCGGGCTTCATTGTCCCGTTCCTGTTCGTCTATAACCCTGCCATGCTGATGATTGATACAGCCAATGTCGCAGTCAATGCACGTGAGTTTGCCTTTCCTGCATGGACAACTATTGTGAGTATTGTCTTTACCTCAGTGGTTGGGATTTTGGCACTGGGTGCAGCAGTTGAAGGTTACTTTAAAGTTGGTTTGAATTGGTTCTGGCGGATTTTCTTAGGTGCAGGTGCTTTATGTATGATTATCCCTGAAACTGTGACTGATATTATCGGGATTGTGATGGTGGTGATCGCCATCAGCATTAATCTTATGCAAGCCAAAAAACAAAATCAGTCCTATTCACTGTCCTAAAAAAGCAAAAAAAAAGCCCAACTCAACAGGTTGGGCTTTTTTTTGGCTGATTTAGAAAATACGAGTCTGATCTTTTTCAGCCTGAGGCAGTGCGGCTGCAATTTTTTCAGCAATCTGCATATAGCTGTCTGCTGCACTGTCTTCCACTAAAACAGAAGGCTTACCCGCATCCGCATTTTCACGGATTTGTACATTTAAAGGCAAACGTCCCAACAGCGGAATAGCATATTGCTCCGACAGTTGATCACCGCCGCCCGTACCAAAAATTTGCTCTTCAAATCCACAATTTGAGCAAATATGGGTCGACATATTTTCCACAACACCCATAACTGGAATATGTACGCGGTTAAATAACTCAATGCCTTTAGTCGCATCCATAAGTGCCACGTTTTGCGGTGTGGTGACAATCACCGCACCTGTCACAGGAATACGTTGCGCAAGCGTCAACTGAATATCGCCTGTACCTGGTGGCATATCAATCATCAAGACATCTAAGTCAGGCCATAAGGTTTGATTGAACAGCTGCATCAACGCCCCTGTCGCTTTCGGCCCACGCCAAGCCACAGGAGTATTATGATCACCTGTTAAATGCCCAATCGATAACACTGCCAAACCATAGGCATCTAAGGGTACAAAATTTTCCGCTTCAATCATCGGCGTTTTGCCCGCATTGCCCAACATGGTTGGTATACTTGGACCATAAATGTCCGCATCTAAGACCCCAACTTTTAAGCCGAGCTTTTGCAAAGCAAGTGCAAGGTTTACCGTAGTGGTAGATTTGCCCACGCCGCCCTTACCCGAGGACACCAAAATGACATTTTGAATACGCGGATGCTTCGGCACATCACGTTGTTGTGGCGCTGCTTTTTGGATGGGTGGATTGTTTGGATCAGTTTCAACGGGTTGTGCAGCAGCTTGGGGTGCTGAGCCTGAAGCATCAATCACTGGGGGTAAATTGCTTTTCGGTGCTGATTCTTTGGCTTGGCTTGAACAGCTTTCACCTTCAGCATGCTGATGTCCACAGCCACCTGACTTTTCTTTATGTCCCATTTTTTGCTGAATCACATGCATGTTTAATTCTTTGATACCGCATGCTTCAAGCGCAACTGCCAAATCATCATGAATCTGTTGTAAATCGTTGGCTTCAGCAGGAAAAGTATTGATGGTAATTTGCAGAATATTGCCCTGCACATTCACTTGAGTAATACGGTCTTTCAACGCATGGTTTGAATTGGGCAAGATATAGTTTTGCAGTACTGTTTGGATTTCTTCTTCCTTTACCTCCTGCGCAGGAGAAAAAACTGATTTAAGAGAAGAAAGCCACGACATATATGTACTCCAAATTCGAGTATTCAGCTGAATGCTATAGTTTAACCACAAAACGAACTTAGGTTAAGTTCAGTATTTATGGATTATGCCATGAAATTTAGTATTCCTAGCTTTTTAGTTGGTTTTATAGACTGAATATCAAAGGACGAAGCTTAGTCGCTTAAGCTAACTGAAAAAATAAAATCGGTGAATTGGATCAAATTTGAACGTAAAGAATTGTAAGTACAATCCAATCTCCCTAATTAAGGTGATGTTATTGCATAGCAAAATATCTATATTCTGTTGTTCTATCTTTATGCGATTTGGGGAGAAAAAAATGAAACTTTGGGCCTTGGTTGTTTTGGCTTGCACAATATCCAGCTTTAGTTTTGCAGACACCTCAACCAATTCATTTAAAACCCCTACGGGTCAAACGGTGACAATCGGTGATCAAGTTCAAGACATGCAGAAAAAAATCGATTTATCGCCAATTTCTATGTCCTCTACCCCAATCAGCAGTGCGCCGAATAGCCCACTTGAGACGGTATATGTATATGAAATTGCGAACTATCGTTACACCATTCGCACCGTGAACAATCAAATTCAGAGCATCATGTGGTTTAACTTAGACGCAGACCCTGCACTCAGTACACAGTCTACGCCATAGTATTCGCAAATTCGGAAAAATCGACATTCGCCGTTTCAGACGGATTAAGCTTGGTCGTCTTTTTTAAACTTTTGCAGTGTTTCTGTGGCTTTCTTTTTCAACTCGTCAAATTTTTCAGTGGCTTGCACCTTAAATTCTTCCAGTTTAATTTCGGCCTCATGCTTTAACTCAGTGGCTTTAAGTTTTGCCTCATCCAGTTTATGCCCTGCTTCAACTTTAAAATGATCCAATTTCTCCTGCGCAACTTGTTTCGCGTGCTCAGCTTTGGCTTGTGCAGACTCCAACTTTTGCTCAAAAGCGGCATCACCTTCGGCTTTACTTTCTGCTGCGTTCTGCTTTAAGTCGGTCAGCTGCTTTTCAGCATCAAGTTTGGCTTCAGTGGCCTGATGCTTAACATCTTCCAGCACTTTCTCGCCTTCCAGTTTTGCTGCTTGAGCTTTCAACTTCAAGTCTTCACCTAACTCAGTCGCTTTGGTTTTTAAATCATCGAGTTTATTGTCATTCGTCATGTCACAGCCCTCTTTCGTATTTAAAATTTTGCTTAACTCAGAGTTATACCTTGCTTTTTAAGTGCTGACGTCATTTGCATCATTTGGAAACAATAGCTGTACAGGATGCATCAATTTAAACGCCATCCTGTACCACTAAACGGAAGAGACTAACGCTTTACGGTACTGATAAAGCTAATAACTGCAAACAGCCAAATAAACAAAATGAAACTGCGTGCTTGCGTGAAATGGGTTACATCTGCGCCATGTACCATATTATGACGGCTGGCCGTGACACTCGAACTCGCATCCATTTTCAATGCTTCAAGGCTCAGAAAATACGGATTGATTTCACTGGCAATTTTAACTTTATGCCATAGGCTTTTGACTTCATGGCCTTTCAAACCTGGCACGATTTTATACACATCAACAAACTTGGTCTGATTTTGCTGTAAATAGCCATGTTCAATCAGCGCATCCGTCAAAATCCCTTCAATTTGACCATAAAGAACCGTAATACAACCTGCATAACACTGCTGTTGATACAGTTTTAAAGTTTCTTCAATCACGCTGCGGCGCTGAGCTTGGAATACCCCCAAATCCATCGCGTCGTAAGCGTCAAGCAAAGTCGCTTGGAAATAGTCTGTTTGGATTAAATTAGGCAATTGAAACTCAGCCATATCCGCTTCTTTTTCATTGGCCATTTGCCAGAAAAACAACAGATTGAGCACGTCATTGGCGATTGGTTCATCACTTTCATACTCAAGCTGATCGGCCATGACTGCAAAGTACGGATCTTCCAACTCGAGCTGACGGAGCGACTCGACCAATTGTGCATGTGGTCGACTACCCATTGAAGCAAGATATTGTTCAGCTTGTTGTAAAAGTCGATTGCCCAGTAGTTTAGTCGCTTTTGGATTTTGCGGAATTCGGGTCACGGGTTGGTCGAAATCAAAATCATCATCGATCATGGACGGCATACTCTTAAAAACGGGCTGAATGCACGTATTATCGCTGTTAATGGCGCATGAATATAGCGAAAATACGCATTAGTTTTAAGTTCCATCATTTGAGTTTTGAGCAATCCATTCAATCTTTCATTAAAAGATGAACAAGCTGCTTTATGCCGTTTTAGTAAAGGCATTTCCCATGATTTTTTCAGTATCTTGCTCAAATTAGCGATTGATGCTCAATCTAGCGATCAATTCCTATGGGCTTTAGTCTCATTTGAAAACTTTTCACCGATTCACTTGTGCAAGTCGCGGCTATCTAAGGTAAAATCGTTGACCTTATATAAAATACGAATGAGAGAGTCATATCCGTGCGTAATATTTTAGTCACTAACGCCCTACCATACGCCAATGGCCCCATCCATATGGGACACTTACTCGGTTATATCCAAGCAGATATTTGGGTTCGTGCCATGCGTGCAATGGGACACGATGTGACTTATGTATGTGCGGATGATGCTCACGGCACAGCGATCATGCTCCGTGCCGAAGCGAATGGTATTTCACCTGAAGATCAAATCGCCAATGTGCAAAAAGAACACATCCGTGATTTTGACGGTTTTGGCGTGCATTTCGACCATTATGATTCAACCCATAGTGATGAAAACCGCTCTCGTGCTTCTGAAATTTATGTGAAAAACCGTGAAGCAGGCAATATTGCAATTCGTCCTGTCAACCAGCTTTTTGACCCTGAAAAAGGCATGTTCTTATCGGATCGTTTCATTAAAGGCACGTGCCCGAAATGTAAGTCGGAAGATCAATACGGCGATGCGTGTGAAGTCTGCGGTACAACATACAATGCGACTGAGCTTTTAAACCCGAAATCGACTTTAAGTGGTGCGACGCCTGTAGAGAAATCTTCAGATCATTACTTCTTTAAACTACCGAATTTCTCAGAATATTTACAAAAATGGACGCGTGACCAAGGTCGCTTACCTGTTTCAATTGCCAACAAACTGGATGAATGGTTTGAAGCGGGTTTATCGGATTGGGATATTTCACGTGATGCACCGTATTTCGGTTTTGAAATTCCAGATGCACCCAACAAATATTTCTATGTTTGGGTAGATGCACCGATTGGTTATATGTCGAGTTTTGAAAACTATATCAAAGCTAAACGTCCTGATTTAAGTTTTGACGACTTTTGGAAGAAAGACTCTGACAAAGAAGTCTATCACTTCATTGGTAAAGACATCGTTTACTTCCATGCGTTGTTCTGGCCTGCAATGCTTGAAGGTGCAAACTACCGTACGCCATCAGGTTTATTCGTCAATGGTTTCTTGACTGTAAACGGTCAGAAGATGTCGAAATCTCGCGGGACATTCATCAAAGCTGAAACGTATTTAGAGCACTTAAACCCTGAATATTTACGTTACTACTTCGCGTCTAAACTGTCAGATAAAGTTGAAGACTCTGATTTAAACTTGGATGATTTCGTTCAGAAAGTAAACTCTGATTTGGTTGGTAAAGTAGTGAATATTGCCAGCCGTTGTGCAAAATTCATCAACACCAAGTTTGAAAATAAATTATCAGCAACTTGTGCAGAGCCTGAATTGGTACAAAGCTTTATTGATGCCGGTGACTCAATTGCGAAAGCCTATGAAGCACGTGAATTCTCTGCTGCCATTCGTGAAATCATGGCACTTGCAGATAAAGCCAACCAATATATTGATGAGAAAAAACCTTGGGCTTTAGCGAAAGTTGAAGGCGAAGAGCAACAAGTACACAATGTTTGTTCGGTAGGAATTAACCTATTCCGTCAATTGGCAGTGTATTTAGCACCAGTCCTTCCAACCTTAGCGGCTCAAGTGCAAGAGTTCTTAAAACTAGACCGCTTTGACTTTGCTTCTGCTCAAACTGCATTGGTTGATCATGAAATTGCATTGTTCCAACCTTTAATGCAACGTGTAGACCCGAAAGCTGTTGCGGCAATGGTCGATGCATCTAAAGACTCTTTAGCGGCTGCGGCTGAACCTGTAAAAGTGGAAAAGAAAAAAGAGAAATCCAAAGAGAAGAAAGCTGAACCTAAAGTTGGCGAAGCTGCTCTTAACACAAGCACCATTGGCATTGACGACTTTATGAAAGTTGAACTACGAGTCGCTGAAGTTTTAGAAGCTGCAACGGTAGAAGGTTCAGACAAACTTCTGCAACTGACTTTAAATGTTGGTGAAGCTGAACCGCGCAATGTATTCAGTGGTATTCGTGAGTTTTACCAACCAGAAGACCTTAAAGGTAAATTGGTGGTGATGGTGGCTAATCTTGCACCACGTAAAATGCGTTTTGGTATTTCAAACGGTATGGTACTTGCAGCAGGGAGTGGCGAAGGTGTTTGGGTGATTTCACCTGAAGCTGGTGCTAAAGCTGGTGATAAAGTTTCTTAATATTTTAAATGCTAGACAAGAAAAGCCTCTACGTTGTAGGGGCTTTTTTAATTTTAAATAGATAGCTTATTTTGAACGTAATTTTAGAAAATCTTGAATGATTTGTTGAAAACTTTTATCTTCTACACCTTTCATCGATTGAGCAATTTCATTCCAAGTTTTTTGATTAAGATCAGGATCAATTAAATTAGGTTCAAATACGCCATCTTGCATCATTTGATATTCCGCCTTTAAAATTTTCTCATCTAACCAATTAAGGTTTAGATTTAACCATTGAACTAATTCAATAAAATCCTCAGCTAAATCATTTCCAACTTTTTCTACCATATGAGTTTGTAAATCAATTGGATATTTTTGAGTTCTAGCTTCCTCCAATACATCGAATACTGTTGTTAACAACCAAGCACCTGAAAAGCATGCAACTTCACCAAGTTCACCTCTTAAACCATAATCTTTTCGGATTCTTTTTTTATGTGAGAAATACCTGATATGCAGCAATCTTGCTCTACGAACATAAGTATCAAGAATTTCGTTCTGAATATAATTCTTACTAAGAGTGACAAACTCCTCAAACGTATATAGTTGAATATTTGTATTTTGACATGCCTCAATTGCTCCAGACTGAAATCCAACTTGTGAAATAATAAATCCTTTATCTGCCCCAATATCATCAACAATTGTTCTTAAAGCTAATACTTTTTCTTTTGGAATTTTTGTCTGCCAATATTTAGCTTCTATCACCCACTTAATATTAGTCCCTAAATATTTTGAAGTTACATAAACATCTAAATCATGTTCTGTCCTTACGCCTCTGATTGTTTTGTTTGTTTCAGCTTGCACACCTAAACTTCTAAAATGTTCTGCAATTTTTTCCTGAAAATTGAACCAATCTTTTTCCATAACGTCATTATTCATATCAAATTTCAATTATTTATATATTGTATCAATTGATCTATTAACCCAACACAAAAAATTCTATCATGATAGAAACAACCTATCCCTTTAAAACTTATAAGAAACTTATGAAGACTTTAAAACCCCTATTCATAGCACTAGCGCTAAACACAACAGCCATCACCACCCAAGCTGCCGAATCCACCATCCCACAACAAAAACAAGTTTCAGGTTATTACCAATACCAAGCGGGTGATGTACAAATTACAGCCCTGCTCGATGGCACCAATTTCATGTCACCCAAACTATTTCAAAACACTCCAGAAAAAGAAGTGCATGAAATTTTAAAGAAATACGCTGCCGACCAAGCCAAAGGCGTACAAACCTCAGTCAATGCCTTCCTCGTGAATACAGGTCATTCACTAGTTTTGGTAGATAGCGGCGCTGCGAGCTGTTTTGGCGCACATTTGGGTTCAGTGTTAAGCAACTTAAAAGCATCAGGCTATCAACCAGAGCAAGTCGATACCATCTTACTGACGCATCTACACCCAGACCATGTGTGTGGTATTAGCCAAAATGACGTGGCAAACTTTCCCAATGCAACGGTTTATGTTTCGAGCGATGAAGCAAACTATTGGCTAAACCCGAAACAGGTCGAAAAGCTCCCGAAAGAAAAACAAGCTGGCTACTTAGGAACTGTTGAAAAAATTAAACAAGCGATTGCGCCCTATCAAGCCAAACAACGCTTCAAAACGTATCAACTGGGCGATCAAGTTCAAGGTTTTAAAGTCATTAATACCGCGGGGCATACACCCGGACATTTTAGCTATGAGTTAAAAACCAAAGATGAAACGGTGGTCTTTATTGGTGACATTGTGCACTCTCATACTGTGCAATTCGACAAACCAGAAACCGCAATCGATTATGATATCGACCCGAAAAAAGCAGTGCAAACCCGCTTAAAGCAATTTGCTGAATATGCAAAAGGCGGACAAACCATTGCAGCACCACACTTGCCATTCCCTGCGATTGGACATATCTATTCCGCAGATGGGAAAAGCTATCAATGGATTCCTGTGCATTTTAAGGATTAATTTATACGAAAATTATCTCTTCTTTTGCCTGAGATTTAAAAGTCAGCTCCCCCCAAACATAAGTTTGTTAAATCATAAAAAATCCCCTCATTTGAGGGGATTTTTTTTACTGCTGTGGACTCATCGAATTTTGTACAAAATGCGGAGAACGAGGTCCATATAGCAACCCTTTTTGCTGCATCAACTGCGGAGCATACAACTGCGTACTCACACTGTTAGACAGTACATAGGCTTTGTCCGATAAGTGATTGGAAATTTGGTCAATCAAAGCACCGACTAACATCCCGACCAGACCGGCATTGCTATTATTATTGGCTTGTTGGATTTTTTCCTGACCTTCCCATAATAATGCTCCGGTTTTTAAATCCACCAATTTTGCCTCTACGGCAACGGTCGAAACGGATTGAATCACCTGATACTTAGAACCATATTCTTTAACTTTGACATACAGTGCGGCATCCGCTCCAAAAATTTCATTGAGTTTCTGAATTGGAATTTGCTGCGCATCATAGCCATTGGTTACGCCGTTTTCTTTAAATAGCGTATCGACCACAGAAATGGGGAACACATAATAGCCCGCTTCTGCTACAGGTAAAGTCACGGTAGACCAATACCCATAGGTTGCCCGTGTATCGGGTGACTCATTCACAGGCGGCAACACCAAAATGGATTTTGGCATATTGGCATGATATGCAGATAAGTCACGATTGCTTTTTGGTGTCGTAGCACAACCTGTGAAGAGTGTCACAGCAAGGCCAAGTACACATAGTTTTTTGAAATGTTTCACTTCACACTCCCTGCCGCAGACTGAGCCGTCATTTTTTTCAAAAGACGATCCATTAATACTGTCGACTCTGGGTAAGTTTGGCGTTCAAGTTCAAAATACTGAACGGCACGTGGCCCGTTATTGATATTTAAATTCAATAAACCCAAATGTGCATACAAGCCCGGAGGCACTGCTGCATTTTTGGCTTTGGCTTTTTCAATATCTTTTTCAAGTTTGCCAATCTGCTCTTGTGGAGAAGTCTTTTCTGGCAGACTCAACATCAAATAAGTTTGCTGTGGATATTCGCCCCAGCTATATAACGATTTTGGCGCTGAAACACAGCCCACAAAAGTCATGGTGCAGATTGCACCTAAAACCAATACGATTTTTTTCATTGATTCAAACCAATTACTGCGCAGACCACTTATTGGTTTGAATATCCAACACCAAATTATTAACCGCTTCGCGTACAGCCAAATCTAGAACTTTACCATTTAAAGTTGAGTCATAAGAAGCGGTAGAACCAAAACCTAAAATTTCACGTTCACTGAGTGCATACTCGCCTGCGCCTTGCACAGAGTGAACAATTTCTGCTGTTTTTACATCGACAATATTTAAGTTCACTTTGGCATAAGCAATTTGGGTTTTACCACGGCCCAATATGCCAAATAGCTGGTGATCACCAACTTCTTTACGGCCAAATTCAGATACGTCGCCCGTTAAGACATAACGTGCGCCTTTGATGGCTTGAGAGGATTTGGTAAAACCTGCTTCTTGTTGTAATTCAGCAAGGTTGTCACGGTTTAGGACAGAGAAATAGCCCGATTGCTGTAAATGCGTTTCTAAAATAGTTTTTGCTTGACCACCTAAACGGTCAACATTGTCTGAGAAAATGCCACGCATGTAACTCGAGCGGTTGTCAAATTTTCCTACAGAAACAGGCGTTTTAGCGCCAGCGTATTTAACGGTCGCCACTGCCGCTGTTACTTGCGGTGATTGAATTGTTTTTGACGTTTCTGTTGTTGAACATGCAGATAATGCTAAGCCACTCAAAACGGCCAAAAATATAGATTTATTCAAAATTTATCCCTCAAATCTTTAATTTAAAAATCATTAAAAAATCAAAGGGATTATAACCATTTAGCTTTTCGTTACCTATACAAAATCCAGTTTTGTTGTTGTCAACCTTATCACTTCATTCCAAAAATAAGTTTTAAACCTAACACTGTCATCACCGTCCCTGCTGCGCGGTCAAATACGGCTTTAAACTTCAAATACACGCGGCGCGGCTTTTCAGCAGACAACGCCACTGCAACCAACGAACACCAACCCGCATCAATAAAGAAACATAGGATAGGCAGTACATAATAGTAATAGGTTGGGATTTCTTTGGGTAAAAGTGCAGTAAAAATACTGGCTAGAACAATCGCAATTTTAGGGTTGGAGAGCTGGGTAATTAAACCAGTCATGAAGGCACGGCGTAAAGTCATTGCTTTTGAGCTGGAATGATCTGCCTCAATTGGCTCTTTGGCGTGTTTAATAATTTTAAACGCGAGCCAAAGCAAATAGATCCCACCACAAATTTTTAAAGCCAAATACGCTGACGGCACTGCCAACAAAAAGGCTTGTAAACCAAGTACAGCCAACAGACCAAAAACAGCTGCGCCTGTTCCGGTCCCCAATGCGGTAAAGAGGCCATGCTTTCGAGAAATCGCAATCGAATTTTTTGCTACATAAATCGACGTCGGTCCAGGGCTCATTGCGCCTAACATTAATGCAAAGGCAATCGAGCCCAAAATCCAAAATGATTCCAAGAGTGACCTCTAAATTGAGAGAATTTGATCAGCTGCGATTTTACGCTAAACAAAGTTTTTACGATATTCACTTTATCAGTTATTTTTCACATTTATATCGTGATCAAGCCGCAGCATGTACGTCTATTATATTTTTTAATGATAAATAAAAAAGCCTATTTTAAGGAAATTTGGCATAGGGCATAGTGAAAACAATAATAGAGCAATTGCTCAACAATAAAATTCAAAATCAGATATTTAGATCATATTAAATTTTAATAAAAAGACAAATGTGTATTAAAAATAGCCATCATATGCTTATTTTTGATTACAAAATATAATAGGGGGATTGCTTCCCTTTTCATACATTTTTCATATATAAAAGACTTACTATTTATAAGGTTTTATTTCTAAAAACCACATTTTTAACTTCATAATTTTTAACATCATAATTAAAGGTGAACCATGCAAAATAAGAAGCGCACCCCATTAGACGCGCAACAGACCCATCTTTGGATCATTGGTGGTGGTATTGCAGGTATGGCTGCTGCTGCATTTGCGATCCGTGATGCCAAAGTCCCTGCCAAAAATATCCATATTTTAGAAGAACTCGATATTTCAGGTGGCTCGATGGATGGCGGACATACACCGCATGCCGCGCAAGCTTGGGTAACACGTGGTGGGCGGATGCTGACCGATGAAACTTATTTGTGCCTATGGGACTTATTTTCCAGTATTCCATCTTTGGAAAACCCAGACATTTCTGTGCGTGAAGAATGTCGTGAGTTTAATGAAAAAGTGAAAACCCACGCCAATGCGCGTTTAATTGATGCCGAACATGTCATTGCGGATGCGGCAAAGCTTGGTCTGAATACACTACATCGTGCGCAGATGCTGCGCCTATTGGCTTCAAAAGAAGAAAAAATTGGCAGTCGCCGCATTGATGAGTTTTTTGATGAAGCCTTTTTTGAAACCAATTTCTGGCGCATGTGGCGCACAACTTTCGCTTTTCAAAAATGGCACAGTGCAGCCGAGTTAAGACGCTATTTCTTGCGTTTTATTCAAGAATTACCACGCATTCATACCTTAGCGGGTGTGAAACGTACCAAGTACAATCAATATGATTCAATGATCCTGCCCTTACAGCGTTGGCTAGTCGCACAAGGTGTAGATGTACGTTTTGGACACTATGTCACAGATGCGGACTTCATTACCAATGCTGAAACTCAAGAGCGCCATGCCTCGCGACTATATGTACAATTGCCTGAAGGCTCAGAGCAAATTAATCTGAAAGCCAATGATTTAGCTATTTTCACTTTAGGCTCTATTACCGCAGACTCGCGTTATGGTGGCAATCATGACGTGCCTGCCCTCATTCGTCATCGAGAAGATCATGGCTGGACACTTTGGGAAACTTTGGCACAAAAAGCCCCAGACTTTGGCCGTCCAATGACCTTTTATGGCAATGTCGATGAACATAAGTGGGAGTCTTTCACCCTGACCATGAAAGATGATGTGCTGCTTAAACGCATTATTGACTATACGGGAAATGAACCAGGCACTGGCGCACTGATGACTTGGTATGAGTCGGGTTGGCATTTATCCATTGTGGTTCCTGCACAGCCACACTTTGCCGACTTACCTGAAGGCCTGTATACTCTATGGGGCTACGGTTTCCAAATTGACCATATAGGCGATTACATCAAGAAACCAATGTCTGAGGCCACAGGGCAAGAAATCATAACAGAACTGATTAAACAGCTCGGTTTTGACGACATTTTAGATCATGTTTTGGCAACCACCAATGTAACCACTGCCATGATGCCATATGCCTCTGCCCTATTCGCCTGCCGTAAACCGGGGGATCGTCCACAGGTAATTCCACAAGGCTCACAAAACTTTGCTTTCCTTGGACAGTTTGTGGAAATTGAAGAAGATGTGGTCTTTACTGTGGAATATTCAGTTCGTGGAGCGATGCTTGCCATTTATGAATTCTTTGGGGTCGAACGTGAAATCCCTGAAATTTACAACGGTCTGCTTGATCCGAAAGTCGGTTTGAAAGCTTTGGAAACCGTGTTCCACTAGGCTTTTAATCTATAGCGATAAGAGCACCTTTATGTCGCTACTATTACATAGTTTAATTTAAGCAACGTTTGGATACGCGAGTGTGGCAGGGATGCCACACGTTATCCATCATAATAGGGATGTTATGTATGGATAACAAAGGCTTTTGCTTACTTTTGGCCTATCAAAAGTAAGGGTATTGCCTACACAAACACCTTTTATACTTTATTGAAAGTTGAGGCCGTGTACGCACCTAATTTTAAATTGGATAAAAAGAAAAATTAGATAAAACTTTATACCTCATTAGTAAATAAATTGACTAATCAACATAGGAAAAACACTCCACGTTTTAAATAAAATACCGAAACTGACTAAGTGCTTTTCTATCGTTTTCTCATGATTTTAGATTTCATAAAAATTACAAAACTCACTTGAAGCTTTGACTGTACAGATGCAGCATAAGACTCATCTAAAACTTTAAAAATAAATCTATGAAACTAGCAGAAGCACTTTTATTGCGTAGTGATTTACAAACCAAACTTGCCTCTTTACAACAACGCATCAACAATAATGTGCTAATCCAAGAAGGCGATGAACTGAGTGAAGACCCTAATGCGCTGATGGGTGAGGCCTTTAGTGTAAATACAGAGTTACATCATCTGATTGCAAAGATTCATGCGACCAATGCTCAAGCTAAAACTAGCACGGGTCAATCCATGCTCAGTGTTTTAAACACACGTGATTTACTGACACAACAGCATCGCATTATTCAACAGGCCATCGACAGCTCACGACGTGAAAATGGTCGTTATAGTTCGAGTGAAATTCGCTGGGTTAAAACCATTGCGGTTGCAGACTTGCAAAAACAAGCGGATGCAATTAGCCAGCAACTCAGGCAAAATAACTTAGAGATTCAAGCTTCAAATTGGCAAATCGAACTGATCTAGCCAATTTGAGCCACAACAGTTTGGGCATATTGGGCGAGTACAAGGCCTTTTATACGTTTGTAAGGCTTTAATTCAACAAACGTTTGCAGGAAGTAAGACGTCTACTTCACATTTTCACAAATCTGGCGTAGCACAATGCATCTTTTATACTGCACATCGCACCTTGCACCACCATGTACTGACAATATGCCTCCCTATTTTTACCTATTAGTAGGCATCAGCCTGTGGAGGCTTTTTCTGATTAAAAGCCATTTCTTTTGATGGAAGTTTATAGTCACGATCATGCACAGGAACACCACCAATAATCATGGTACGAGCCTCAGTTCTAGGCTGGTTCAAATCCTTTTTTGCATCACACGCGGTCAGTTGAGTGAGCAATAAAACCAATACTAGGGTAGATAAAGTTTTCATCATATCCCCTCATTTATCATTATTGTGCTTTCAGCATAGCACTTTTATTTTTCCAATCCTATCGACTTTGTTACAACTCTTATCCATCTACATGAGGGTTCTATACGAATTTTCTTTATAAAATAAATATCAATCATTCATAGATAAAACAATAACATGAATGATTTAAGTTAACCAAAATTCGATCTAAATATTTATTCGACATATTTAAAAAACTATCTTGGCGGAGTCTTATCTTGTTTTATTCAATTTCTTCATCAGCCTGCGGCTCGCCCTACTTTTGTTTAGGCAAAAGTAGGCAAAACCATTGTCATCTGCAAAACCTGTTCATTTCTTGGATCCATTAAAATATAGCGAATAAAACATTATCTTATTTATACCATGCAGGTTGCAGATGACGTTTTCGAGTAGCATATTTCTTATCGAAATTAGATTAAATTAGAAAAACGCAAAGTAATTTACAAAATCTTACAGGATTGAATATTTACAACGGACACTTTTGTCCGTTAAATAATAGCACTTCCAAATTAAATGAAATAATCACCATGACCAGTCGTCAACAGCGTGCTGCACAAAACCGTGAGGAATTGCTCGAAGCCGCAGTTCAGGTTTTTCGCACACACGGGATCAATGCACCCTTACAGCAGGTAATTGATGCCGCCAATGTCGGGCGGGCGACGTTTTATCGTAATTTTGCTGACCGTCGTGCGTTGGTGATTGCTCTCATGGAGCAAGCGTTGGAACGTCTTGCAGTTCGTGCAGAAGCATTTTCTCAGTATGACGATGGTTTTATTCGTTTAATTGAAAACCATGTCTATAACTTACCGTATTTAACTGCGCTGATGGAATATTGGCGGGTGATTGAGCGGAATGACCCCGTCATGGTCGATATCTATGCGCGCCGCGATGCGATTTTACAACCTTTGATTGATCGAGCCATTCGACACGGCGTATGTCGCCCTGATTTGACCACCCAAGATTACGCCATGATTACGGCCATTTTAAGGACTTCATTTCAAGGGCTGACCGATATAGAGCAACAACAACTTGCACAGCGTGCGATTGAGCTCTTACTCAATGGTATTCGGGCATAAAGGTCACCACTCATGACACAGCCACCGCGTTTACTCGAACCCGCGCCAAACTGGACAGCTGAAGAAAAACCAACCTTGCCCGGCTCTCCTGCCGTGATTGCGCACTCCACGCCTAAGCGCTTCGTGTATTTTTTTATTGGTTTGTTTGTCGCACTGTCTGCAAGTCTCAGTAATGGTTTTATTACCGCCAATTTGCCCTTAATTCAGGGCGAATATGGACTAACACCCTCTGAGGTGGCATTGATTCCTGCGGCCTATGTCATGGCCAATGTCAGTGCGAACCTGATTCTGTTTAAAGCCCGCCAGCAATACGGTCTACGTCTATTTTCTGAAATTGGCCTACTGATTTTTATTGTGGTTTTGGTTCTACACGTCTTTGTGCATACCTTTGAAATGGCGGTATTGGTACGTTTTATTAGCGGCATGGTTGCAGCACCACTTAGCTCTTTGGGCATGTATTACATTATGCAGGCCTTTAAGCGGGAAAATTTTGGTCGCAGTATTTATTTGGCTTTAGGCTTTCAGCAGCTCGGTATTCCTTTGGCATGGATCATTTCTCCGTATCTCATTGACGTGAATAACTGGAATGTCCTGTATACCTTTGAAATTGGTTTAGCGCTGTGCTGTTTCGCAATGGTGGTGTCTCTTAAGCTCCCCCGTAGTTTAAGAATTGCTGTTTTTGAAAAGCAAGACTTCTTCACCTTTGCCCTGCTTGCGCCCGGTTTTGCTTTTTTGTGTATTGTGCTGACCCAAGGGCCTATCTTATGGTGGTTTGAAGTAAAATGGTTGGCATACCTTTTAATTGCAGGGTTCAGCCTGATTGTGATTGGTTTGGTCTACGAGCATTATCGGGTCAATCCACTGATTATGACGCGTTGGCTGGGGACATCGTCCACGCTTCGTTTTATCATCGGTGCGTTTGCAATTCGCTTCTTAATGTCGGAGCAAAGTTATGCTGCCGTGAGTTTTCTCAAAACTATGGGCATGGGCCCCGATCAATTTGTTCCGTTCTATGTGGTGATCTTTTTAGGCATTGTGTCTGGTACCTTATTTAGTGCCATCACTTTTTCACGTGAACGGATTATTTGGCACCTACTATTAGCAGAAGTTTTGGTATTAATTGCTTGCGGGCTAGATTTTCATCTCACCAGCGATATTCGGCCTTCCAACTTCTACGGCAGTCAGTTTTTGGTGGGCTTTGCCAGTGGTGTGTTTATTGGTCCACTATTGATCACGGGTATCTTAAGCGCCATGCAAAAAGGCCCCACTCATATTGTCACGTTTATTGTTTTATTTTCAGCGACTCAAACATTTGGTGGCTTAGTCGGTTCATCGTTTTACTCTACCTATCAACAAGTCCGAACCCAAAACTATCGTGCTGAGATGATTCAACAACTCTCTGAAACCAATCCATTGATTGCACAGCGCCTTTTAGCGTATCAACAAAGTTCGCATAGTTACACGCTCGATCAGCAATTAGAACAACAACAAGCCCTAAAAAACTTAAATCAAGTGGTGACTCGAGAAGCTCAAGTGCGTGCCTATAACGATGTGATTAGCTTCAATGGCGTCGTGGCCATGCTGCTGTTGTTGTGGGGGACATTCCTGATTGCACGAAATCAATATCAACTGCGGCAACAAGCGAAAATTGGCCCTGCCTAATGCCACTGCTCCCTATTTATTGAGAAATTGTTATGTCTGAAGATCAAAAACCAATAGCTCCCGCTGAAACAACTGCAACTTCTGAAGATGCCTCTCAGCCTGAACAACCCGTGACAGCAACAACACCGATTACGCCGCCTTCAAGTAAACTGATTCCAACAGCAAAACGGACCTTGATTTTGATGTTTTTAGTACTGATCATCGGTATTGGCATCATCTTGTGGGCATGGAAAATTGGGCCATTTGACAGTGCCGTTGAGTCCACTGACAACAGCTATGTCAAAGGCAAAACTACAGTGCTTTCTTCGCAAATTAATGGCTATGTCAAAGATGTATTGGTCAGTGATTTTGATCACGTCAAAAAAGGACAGGTGTTGATGCATATTGATGCCACGACTTATGACCAAAAAGTCACCCAAGCAGAAGCAGGCGTCGATCAGGCGCAGAATGCACTGTCCAATCAAAGCCAAAATATTGCACAGCGTAAAGCCGATATTGTAGCGGCACAAGCCAAAGTCGAACAAGCACGAGCAGCCTACCAACTATCATTGGCACAACAGCAGCGCTATCAACAGTTGGGAGACTCTGGCGCAGCGTCTAAATCGGAACAAGACAAAGCCTTTGCCGATACCCAAAATAATTTAGCATTACTGCAACAAGTACAGGCCAATGTATTGGTGGCAAAAGAAGCGCTCAAAACAGCACAAGTGGCTGAAACAGGACTTAAAGCACAAGTGACCAATGCCGCAGCCCAACTGGATCAAGCAAAAACCACCAAAAACTACAGCAGCATTATCGCCCCGATGGATGGGCAACTGGGTGAAGTCAATCCACGTGTGGGACAATATGTGGCAGCAGGTACACAGTTGCTCTATCTGATTCCGCAGCAAACGTGGGTCACAGCAAACTTTAAAGAAACTCAAATTGCCAACATGAAAATTGGGCAAAAAGCATGGTTCACGGTGGATGCCCTCAATCATCAGAAATTTACAGGTCATGTCGAGCAAATTTCCCCAGCAGCGGGCTCAGAGTTCAGTGTGCTTAAAGCTGATAATGCTACGGGTAACTTTACCAAAGTGGTGCAACGCATTGCGGTACGGATTGCAATTGATCCGAATCAGACAGGAATTGAAAACCTACGCCCAGGTATGTCCGTGATTAGTTCGGTCGATACGCATGCAGCAAAGGATTAATACTGTAAAAAAAATGCCATTTTTCACTTACACTAAGCACTTAACCTGATGGATAAAAGTCCTATGTTTGAACAGATTGCACAGTCCATTCCCTATCAGCACATCAGCATTGACGGGATCAATATCAGCATCAAACGTCTAGACTTGGTCCATCCACATATTTCAGGCAATAAATTTTTTAAACTCAAATACAATTTGCTGGCGGCGCAGCAACAAGGCTATAAGAAACTGCTGACTTTTGGCGGTGCCTATTCCAATCATATTGCCGCAACGGCTTATGCAGCGCAGTTATTTGGTTTTGAGAGTCTAGGCATTATTCGAGGCGAAGAACTAGCCAGCAAACCCTTAAACCCCACTCTAAATACGGCGCAACAATTTGGTATGCAGTTGCAGTTTGTGACACGGGAAGCCTATCGGCAAAAGCAAAGCCCAACCTATTTAGCTCAACTACAGCAGGACTACCCAGATTATTATGTCATTCCTGAGGGAGGCACTAATCCCCTCGCGATTCAGGGCTGCCAAGAAATTTTGAATGCACAGGATCGTGAAAATTACGATCTGATTTGCTGTGCCGTGGGGACGGGTGGCACCATTGCGGGTCTTATTGAAGCGAGTCATTCACAGCAGCAAGTTTTGGGTTTCTCTGCACTCAAGGGCGATTTTTTGAGCCGAGAGATCCAGCAACTGACTGAAAAACGAAATTGGCAAATTACCGATCAATATTGCTGTGGTGGTTATGCTAAAACTAATACTGAGTTATTGCAGTTTATCCATGCTTTTGAACAGCAATATGACATTCCACTGGAACAGATTTACACTGGAAAAATACTGTTGGGCTTAAGCGATTTAATTCAACAAGGTACATTCCCCAAAGATCATCGTATTTTGGTGATTCATTCAGGTGGGCTACAAGGTCGATTAGCCGCGCTTTAGATAGTCCTGAAAAAGCAAAAAAGATGGTCTATAATGCCCTGCTTTATTCTCCCGTGAGTGTGTCATGTCCGCAAATCAATATGATGTCTTAGTTTTAGGTGCAGGTGCATCTGGCTTAATGACAGCCTATATGGCAGCTCAACGCGGACGTAAAGTGGTGGTGGTAGAAAAAGCCAATAAAGTCGGCAAAAAAATTCTCATGTCGGGTGGGGGTAAATGTAACTTTACCAACCTCTATGTCGAGCCAAGCAACTTTATTTCACATAATCCGCACTTTGTAATTTCAGCCCTCACTCGTTATACCAATTGGGACTTTATTGGGATGGTTTGTGAGTACGGCATTGAATATGAAGAGCGTAAACACGGTCAGCTGTTCACCCTAAAAGGTGCCAAAGAAATTTTAGCCATGCTATTGAGCGAGTGTGAAAAAACAGGTTTGGTCGACATTAAAACCGACTGTGAAGTAAAAGCCATCACCGCACTCGATGAGCAAGGTTTTCAAATTGCCACGACACTGGGTTATTTTGAAGCTGAATCTGTCGTGGTTGCATCAGGTGGTTTATCCATTCCAACTTTAGGTGGTTCTGGCATTGGTTATGAAATTGCCAAACAATTTGGGCACCATGTATATCCAACTCGTGCAGGTTTAGTGCCTTTTACCTTTTCAGATAGCTTCAAAGAAGTGACCACACGCTTAAGTGGCAACGCGGTCGATGCGACTTTATCGAATGACTTAAACGCTTTCACCGAAGCCCTTTTATTTACTCATCGTGGGCTCAGTGGGCCAAGCTCGCTACAACTGTCGAATTATTGGGATGTAGGACAAAGCTTCAAAATTGACTTCTTGCCAAGTGTGGATTTGCACGACTATTTAAAAGCCAAGAAACACAGTCAACCCAAAGCCCTACTGCGTACTTTACTGGGTGAACATTTCCCGAAAAGTGTGGTGGTTGAACTGCAAAATCTGATTTGGCCTGAGCTGGCTGAAACAGCGATTGGCCAACTGTCGGATGAAAAACTGGAGCACATTGCAACGCGCTTGCATGCGTTTGAAGTCAAACCATCAGGAACCGAAGGCTACCGTACTGCTGAGGTGACTTTAGGTGGCGTAGACACCACTGAAGTTTCATCGAAAACCATGGAAAGTAAAAAGCAAAAAGGCTTGTACTTTGTCGGTGAAATACTGGATGTTACAGGACATTTGGGCGGATTTAACTTCCAATGGGCATGGTCATCTGCACATGCCGCATCAGAATATGTCTAAGCCATCTGCTTAAATGATAAATTATTCTAAATAATCAGTGCGTAGCAGTACGCACTGCTTTTGCTTCTGCTGACGGGCAAGTGCTAAGTCCATTTTCGCAATGGCAATATGGACATGGCTCGGCTGGATCACTGAACGTTTCGTCATCAATGTTTTTTTTAATATTTGCATCATCTGTTTTTTCCTTTTTAAACTGCAATTTATAAAAATAAATCGTGAAATTTCCATGCAGCTATAATAAAAGTATAGGCATGTAAGTATTTCTAATTTATGAAATATCCATATTCCACATGCATCAAACATACCAAATTAAATTTCATTCCACACTATAGACTTTTGTATTATTTTTCATCAGATTCATCCGCATCACGACCTTCAGTTGCCGCAGTCGGCATTCTTTCAGCATTAGCGTGTGTTGTTGTATCGATTTTCGGTTTTGCAAATACAAATTTATAAGCACTCACAAAAAATCCAACCGTAATACCCGCGATGATGATTGGGGCAAAATATTTATTTGGGGCTTTTTTTGACATCTGTTTACTCCAATAAAAAAACACCAACCGCCATCAGCGGTCGGTGTTTAGTGTGATTAATTTAGTCTGGATCTTTGGGGTGAACGTCAATATCTTGTTCAGCCTCACCCGTTGAACCAAAAGGTTTATTTAAAGGTTTATGCGCAGGATCGACCTCTGCTGTAGTTGGAATATCATCTGCATGTTGATATTCCTCTGCAACCGTTGGCGTATCCATTTGCTCTTTCAGTGAGGCATGCTCTTCTTTGCCTTGTGCGGGTTGCGTCCTTTCAGCTTTGGCCTGATAAAGTGGATTCGGTTGCGTACCTTCTTTTTTAGCTTTATCTAACAAATCGGTCAAAACCCGTTCCGCAGGTTGACGCCCACCGAGACCAAAAGCCAGTGCAAAAGCAATGGCAACCGCCCCAAGCGTTAAACCAAAGGCCAAGTTTACGATCGAATCTGCGATACCCATTGCACGCAAGCCCATCGCCAACACTAAGCCAATGATCAAGACACGAACAATGTTCGCCATCCAACGAGAGCTGTTGTATTCACCACGCTCAATCACCTGAGCAACCAAGTTCGCCAGCCAGAAGCCCACGCCCAGAATGACTGCACCCAATAGAATGTTTGCACCAAACTGGATAAACATCGCAATCAAACCACTGATCTGTTCAAAGCCGAGTCGATTTGCTGCTTCAGAGACCGCAAATAGCATGGTAAAGAACACAATAAAGTAACCCACAACGCAAGATGCTTTGGTGTTTCCTAAGAAACGTTGCAAGCCAACTTTGTTTGGAATGTCATCTACACCTGTTCCCGACAAGACTTCAACCACAAGACTTGCGACAAAACGTGACACCACATAGGCCAAAATTAAAATTAATGCCGCTGCAATGATGTGCGGAATCGCATTCATGATTTCATACAGCATGGCCGTCGCTGGTTGAGAAATTGCATCAATGCCTAAAGCTTCAAACGCAATAATCAGCGCTGTGATAATGACGATTGCAAAAACAAAAGATCCGAGCACTTTGGCCAAATCTGAGTTTTTAAACAGTCCTACTTTTTCAACCTGTTTTTGTACATCTAGGCTTCTCAATAAGCCCTCAATAATGCCCCGTACAATTTTTGCTAGAATATAACCTGCAAAAACTATTACACCCGCAATAAAGATATTTGGCAGATATAGTACGGCTTCATTGACCATATTTTGGATCGGAAAGAGCAGCCCAGTCAGACCGAGTATCGACAAAACAATGGGTAAGAATAGTAATAAAATCAGCCAATAGACGATTTCACTAATATTTTGACTCAGCGTACTGACTCCTACATCCTGACTGAGTTTTTCATCTAGCTGAGTCCGATCCAATCCTTTTTGTAATCCCACTTTGACCAGATTCGCCACAATCCAGCCAATGAAACCCACAGCAACTGCAGCCAACAGTTGTGGAATAAACAACAAGAACTGTTGAACCATATTACTAAATGGCCCACTTACACTGGTGAGATTGAGAACATTGAGTGCACCAATCACCGCAATAATCAAGATGAGCCAAAACACAACTCGAGAGATAATATTTTCAATATTTGAGCGATGGCCGGTAGCACTGGAAAGTTTTTGGTTGGTCCCGAGTTTGGTTAAAACCTTTTTCACAGCACCTGCAATCAATAATGCAATAATCCAACCAATGATCAGGATGGCGATTGCGGACAGGATCGGGTGAAACTGGTCCCAATAATACATCGCATCAAATCGACCCTGATGCCCTACATAATCATTCATTTTGTTCTCCCTCTTGTTATGTCTACCTCACAGCGACCTTTGCTCAAATACAGATTTTAGTTTTGAAGTGATTGTCTGCCATGAGGTATGAATGAGAAATGGAATACCTTTTTGATGACTGCTAAAGAAAAAACCCCTGTACATTACAAGGGCTTTAGTCACATTTAGCGGTCAGTTGCAGTCGCCGTATTGCTATCGGTGGCTACCGCTTCGTCACCTGCTGTTGCAGTGGTGCTATTATTCGGTGTTGCAGGCTCTGCGCTCGGATTCGGATGGCCTGGAGGCGCCTCAGTCGGATTTGGCTTGGTATCTGCAAACATATAAAGTAATAATGCGATTAAGAAAATTCCGACCAATGCCAACATATACACAGGCACGCGTTTTTTCTTTTGCCGCTCCTCTGGCGTTTGTACATGGGGCGGTTTATTGAAATCATGTGTCATAGCTCCCCCTCAATTTTCTATTATCAAGTTGTCGAATTTTTATACTAACAACTGCTTGTGTAGCATTGTGTTTCAAAGCATAGTGAGATAGTAAACAAACGATTTATCTTAAGATAAGTTATTATTTTTTAAGGTTTTAAAAACAGTCAATCTTCTGTCAATTCAGTGTTAAAAGTCATATAAAAAGTATTTCACCTAGGCATGGACAAAAAGAGTCTAGCGAACAGCGCTCTTCAACTGAATTTGCGCTATAATTATGCACCTTGTTTTAGCTGTTTTTGGACTTTATGGCATATCGTCAACAAAGTGTAACGCTTGATTTAGACACTGATGTTACGCACCAATGTCATTTGCACTACACGCGAGACCAACATCTTATTGGTATTATTGAATTTTCTAAGCCTAGTTATATTCTAAAATGGGGCGATCTGGAGTTTTTCCGTCGTCGTACTGAAGAGTTTTCAGTGATGCCTTTTCCTGAATGTGTCAATGCCATGATTATTGACATTCGAAATGTGCAAGCCTTTTTAGACAATGAAACACCCATCATTCCTTGGCGCTTACTGGAAGAAGAATGTCCTGTGCGTTTAGTTGTCCCTCAAGACCGTTTAGATCACTATATTGGACTGTTTGAGCCAACATGGCTGACGACGGATATTGAAACGGCTATTTCTGAAATTCGTGAATATATGGATATGTTTGTGCACTAAGCACTTCTTGATACACGCCTGCTCATCTCCTCCCCCTGCGATTGTGCCCCGTCATTTGTTCATAACGTACAGTCGCTTTATTTTTTAGTTTTTAATCCTCTGCGGAAAACGTAGGACAGCAACTCAAATTTAACTGATCTTTTATACTGCGTCATAAAACGGATCATCTTCAAAATAAAGCACTTTTCTTTGCTCTTTCAGTTTTAGCATGTTCTACACGAACAAAATCCATTCTGTCATGCATCCATAACGAAACGCATAGCCAACCCTGCGGCATTAGACATTAGCCTAATAAAATGAATTAGAAAACTTGAAATGGCACGCATTATGCATAATTTTCTTTTTAATATCAGAGGAATATAGCGATGCACTTATTTAAAGCATTATTAACAAAATATTAAAAATCCCTCTTGAGCAGCAAAAGCAATCTCGATTAAGATGCAGACTAAGCTGTAAAAAAATACCATAAAAAGAACATCTTTTGCACAGAATAAAGCTTTAACCCAATTCTGACGTTTTTGATAAAAACAATGCAATTGATGCTGCAAACAAAAGGAGTTTGTACATGACCATGCAACGTAATCTTTCTGCCCTATTTTGTGCAAGTGCACTTGCGCTGAGCCTCAGTGCATGTAGCGACAACAAAGCACCTGCAACGGATGCAGCTAGCACTGGCGCAGATGCTTCACAGTCAGGCACTTTAGATAAGATTAAAAAATCAGGAACCATTGTTTTAGGTTACCGTGACTCCTCTATTCCATTCTCCTATATCGCAGACAACCCAAATCAACCTGTCGGTTATGCACATGATTTACAGCTCAAAGTGGTTGAGGCTGTTAAACAAAAGCTGAATATGCCTGATTTAAAAGTTCGCTATAACTTAGTCACCAGCCAAAACCGTATTCCATTGGTTTCAAATGGTACAGTCGATCTTGAATGTGGTTCAACTACAAACAACAAAGAACGCCAGCAACAAGTTGATTTTTCTGTGGGCTTCTTTGAAGTGGGTTCACGTTTACTTACTGCAACCGATTCAGGTGTGAAGGATTTTGCTGACTTAAAAGGCAAAAAATTAGTAACGACAGCAGGAACAACTTCTGAACGCTATATCCGCCAGCATGAAAAAGAACTTGGTATTGGTGAAGTGATTTCTGCTAAAGACCATGCTGAATCATTCTTGATGCTCCAAAGCGGTCGTGCTGCTGCGTTTATGATGGATGACATTTTACTTGCTGGAGAAAAATCGAAAGCCAAAGATCCAAACAAGTGGCACATTGTCGGTACAGCACCAATTCAAGAAGTTTATGGCTGTATGTTGCGTAAAGGCGATACTGGCTTTAAGCAAGTGGTTGATGATGCAATTAAAGCCACTTATAGCTCAGGTGAAATTAACAAGATGTACAACAAATGGTTTGAACAACCGATTCCACCGAAAAACGTTAACCTGAACTTTGCTATGTCAGACCAACTTAAAGCCTTAATTGCAAACCCACATGACCGTGATCAGTAAACGATAAAGGAAAGATTAATGTTCACTCAGGCAAAGTTTCTTTGCCTGACCTATTTTAGGGGATTGTCATGAATTATACCTGGAACTGGGGCGTCCTTTGGCAATCCACAGGCGTCGGAGATAGTACCTATCTCAGTTGGATTTTAATTGGTTTAGGCTGGCTGGTTGTTATTGCCATTGTGGCTTGGAGCATTGCAATGGTGCTCGGAAGTATTCTCGGCATTATGCGCACGCTTCCCAATAAAACCGCACGTGCTATCGGCACTGGCTACGTCACCATTTTTCGTAATGTACCGCTACTGATCCAATTATTTATTTGGTTTTATGTGGTGCCGAATTTCTTACCTGGTCCGATTAAGTCATGGTGGATTAATGATTTAAGTGCAGGAACAACAGCACTGATTTCAGCCAGTATCGGTCTTGGACTGTTTACCGCAGCACGTGTCTGCGAACAAGTCCGTACAGGCATTGAAGCCTTACCTACAGGACAGGTCAATGCAGGTTATGCCATGGGGTTTAGTACCGCACAACTATACCGCTATGTCATTTTACCGCAGTCCTTCCGTACGATTTTGCCGCCTCTGAGCTCAGAGTTGACCAACTGCGTCAAAAATACTTCTGTAGCCTCTTTAGTTGGGGTCTCCGAGATTATTTCTCAGATGAAAACCATCAGCGAATATACGCAGAACACCATCGAAATCTATACCTATGTCACGATTATTTTCATCGTTATCAACGTGTGCTTAATTACATTAATGACGCTGCTTGAAAAACGTTTACGTGTCCCAGGTTTAATTGCAGGAGCTAAATAATGGAATGGCTCACCGCATTTACCCATGATTTGCAGTTATCTGCACCCGCCCTATGGCATGGTTTAAGTATCACTTTAAAAGTGGTCATCATCGCCACCATTGGTGGTATTTTCATTGGCACGCTGTTGGCACTAATGCGTTTGTCTTCAATTCGCATCTTGAATTTAATTGCCCAAGGCTATGTCAATTTATTTCGCTCGATTCCTCTGCTGTTGGTATTGATGTGGTTCTACTTTGCTGTACCGTTTATCTACACCACAGTCACGGGAAATTACCTGACCATTGATACCGCTTTGGTCTCAAGTATTGTGGCCTTCATGTTGTTTGAAGCGGCTTATTTCTCGGAAATTGTACGTGCAGGGATTCAATCAATTCCTAAAGGACAGTCTGCCGCGGCTTATGCACTAGGCATGACCTATGGTCAATCCATGCGTTTAATCATTTTGCCGCAAGCCTTTCGTAAAATGACGCCACTGCTGTTACAGCAAACCATCATTTTGTTCCAAGACTCGACCATGGTGTACGCCATTGGCCTACTCGACTTTTTCCGCACCAACTACGTGCGGGGCGATTTGATGTCTCTATTAACGCAATATATTTTATTTGCAGGCCTAGTGTATTTCAGCATCAGTATGCTAGCCACATATGCAGTAAAACGATTACAAAGGAGGTTAAGCGTATGAGCGACCAAAAAGTAATGATTGACCTCCAAAATGTCAGTAAATGGTATGGCGATTTTCAAGTCTTAACCGATTGCACCACACAAATTTGCCAAGGTGAAGTGGTGGTGGTCTGTGGTCCATCCGGCTCAGGCAAATCGACCCTGATTAAAACAGTTAATGGACTGGAAGCTTTCCAACAAGGTCAAATCACGGTCGATGGCATTCCCATCAAAGACCCGAAAACAGATTTGACCAAATTACGCAGTCGCGTAGGCATGGTGTTTCAGCATTTCGAGTTGTTTCCACATCTCAGCATTACTGAAAATTTAACCATTGCCCAAATTAAAGTATTGGGACGCTCTGAAGCTGAAGCGAAAAAGAAAGGCTTAGGCTATTTAGAACGGGTTGGGCTGAGTGCACATGCACATAAATTTCCAGCACAACTTTCAGGTGGACAACAACAACGTGTCGCAATTGCCCGTGCATTAAGCATGGATCCGATTGCCATGTTGTTTGATGAGCCGACATCGGCGCTTGACCCTGAAATGATTAATGAAGTTCTGGATGTAATGGTCGAGTTGGCACATGAAGGCATGACCATGATGTGTGTCACCCATGAAATGGGCTTTGCCCGCCAAGTGGCCAACCGTGTGTTGTTTATGGATCAAGGTAAAATTGTCGAAGACTGTAGCAAAGATGATTTCTTTAACACCAAACGTGGCGATCGTGCTCAACAGTTCTTAGACAAGATCTTGCACTAGCACAGACGGGTTATCCCACATTAAAAAAGCAGATCACACGATCTGCTTTTTTAATTTACGCTCTAGTCTAAAACCAAGCGTGCATTGGTGGCTTGAACAGGACGGTTATTCGGATACCCCATCAGTGCAGCGAAGTTTGCGATTTGCTGTGCTGATGCCTGCTGAATATCTTTTAAGACCACCCAACGTACACCTTCAGTACACGGTGGTGTCGTGAGCGAACCATTAAAACGGTAGTACTCGCGATGAGCCGGCAGAAATTGATCTGCGTTTAAATTAAGTCCTTTTTTAGATTGCCTGTGCTGCCGCCATAATCCATCAAGTGCTTGATTCTTTTTCCCTTGTTCATACATCACCGCAACCACAGTCAGCTCTCCTTTTTCAGAAGCATGGACTAAATGTAATTCCATCGGAAAACTTTTGCCGTGAATCGTATTTTCAGAAGGGCTATGTAAATGCATTTGTAATAATTGAAATCGTTCTCCCTCTAAACTTAAATAACTGCCTTGATGAAAATTGGCTTGTAAAGTATGAGGGAGCTTCACGATACTCGTTGCAGCCGTTTTATAATCAAAATCAAGTGGCGCAAGGTCTGCTGAAATAACATGCTCAATATTAATGGGCGATTGATTATGCCCCGCACAAGTTTGGTATTTGCTATTGAGCTGGCTCCAATACTGCGGTGCTGTTTGTGCTTGATAACCCCAATCCGAAGTTACTTCACTACTGGCCCAAGCCATCACACATGGGAGACCAAACAATGTTGCTATTAGTTTTTTTTTCATCATAATCCATCAAAAAATATCAGTTTAAAACGCCCCAATATCCTCTAAGAAATCACGCTCAAGCAGCAAAACCTAAAATGCCAATTCTGCCTGCTTGTCTTTGTTTTTTGTGCAAACTCTGTAATCATAACTTTTCAGCAAAAAGCCAATATTGCCCGACTATTTTGTCTCGTTTTAGATGTAAAACGATGAAATAGGACTGATCATATATGACAATAATTACAATTAATTACATATAGTTATGTGATTATTCATGTTTTATCTTCAATAGATTAAAATAAGAATGAGAAAATACAATCATGTTTAAAAACTTTCACTGATGCACAATCAGCACGCACATTTCATGGCATGAGCGTTCCAAAAGAGAACAAAGCAACAGAGACTCAGCTCACAATAGCTGCTAACCGAATTTTTTTATCATTTTTTTGTGTTGCTACTTTTTGAGTTTCACTCAAAAGATAAAATATACACCTGTATATTTAAAATAAAGAAAATTAGATAAACATAATATATTCATAAACTTAATATTAATTTATATTTTAACCCATGCACCACTGCAATGCACAAACACCATCATGGTGCATACTTTTGCTTTATATCGAGTCTTGTTATTTTTAAGCAAAACTTAATCAATATTTCCTTTTTGCTGAGATCTTCACGAAATTACAGGCATCAGTATACTGAGTTTCTTTTTGCAAAATTTTGCACTCAAATGGAACCTAAACATGCAAAATATTGACTTACTTTTTCTTCTTCTTGGTGCGGTTTTAGTCCTTGCCATGCATGCGGGCTTTGCTTTTTTAGAACTAGGGACAGTTCGTCATAAAAACCAAGTCAACGCTTTAAGCAAAATTTTAACGGACTTTTCACTTTCCGCAATTGCCTACTTCTTTGTAGGTTATTACATTTCCTATGGACACCATTTTTTCCATATCGGGGATACCTTAGCGGCGGATCATGGTTATAACCTGATGCGCTGTTTTTTCCTGCTTACTTTTGCGGCCGCAATTCCAGCCATTATTTCAGGCGGTATTGCCGAGCGTGCCAAAATGCGCTCACAAGCGATTGCAACCGTGTTATTGGTAGCTTTAGTTTATCCTTTTTTTGAAGGGATCGCATGGAATGGCAACTTTGGTTTACAGCAGTGGCTACAAGACACTTTCGGTGCAAGTTTCCATGACTTCGCAGGTTCAGTGGTCGTACATGCTATGGGAGGCTGGATAGCTCTGGCTGCGGTGGTTCTACTCGGTGCACGTGATGGTCGCTACAAGAAAGATGGTCGTATCAGTGCGCATCCCCCTTCGTCTATTCCATTCTTGGCTTTAGGTTCATGGATTTTAATTGTCGGTTGGTTCGGCTTTAACGTGATGAGTGCACAGCGTTTGGATGCCATTTCAGGACTGGTCGCGATTAACTCACTTATGGCCATGGTCGGCGGAACCTTGGCAGCCAACTTCGCAGGAAAAAATGACCCGGGTTTCTTACACAATGGCCCTTTAGCTGGTCTCGTTGCAATTTGTGCAGGTTCAGATGTCGTACACCCGATTGGGGCATTGGTGATTGGTGCCATTGCTGGACTGATTTTTGTCAAACTTTTCACCTACACCCAAAACAAGCTAAAAGTCGATGATGTACTCGGTGTATGGCCTTTGCACGGCGTATGTGGTGCCTTTGGTGGGCTTGCAGTCGGGATCTTTGGTCAAAAATGGCTCGGTGGTTTGGGCGGTGTTGCGATGATGTCACAGCTGATTGGTACGCTATTGGCTATTGGTATTGCTGTTATTGGTGGATTGGTGGTCTATGGCGCTTTAAAAGCCACGATGGGCATCCGTTTAAGTCAAGAAGATGAATTTCGCGGTGCCGATTTATCCATTCATAAAATCTCTGCCAACTCAGATGACAGTATGTTCTAAGCACATTTCCATTTTAATGCGGCTCACATGGGCCGCTTTTTTTTATTCGTATTGAACATTATAAGAGCCTTTTAGCGTTCTAAATAATCAAAAATCTCAGACAATGCCGCGATACTCGGTGCAGTCATCTGTACTGAAGGAACATGAAAGCCTGATAACCACAGTGCTTGCATTCCTGCCTGCTGTGCACCTTGTATATCATTAATAGGATGATCACCGATAAATAAGCACTGCTCCACCTCAACAGCCAACTGCTGTGCGGTATCTATAAAAATATCGGCTTGGGGTTTGGCTTGACCAAACAATCCAGAGCTATTAATCACATCAAAATAATGCTGAAAGCCCAAGCCATTTAATATAGACAGCCGTGTGGCATGACCACCATTTGAAATAATGGCGAGTTTATATCCTGCTTGCTTTAGACGGGTCAGCGTTTGTTCAGCCTCAGGCATCGCCACAGCACTGCAACCAAACTGTTCAAACCAGAAATTGCTTAACGCTTCTAAATGCGGAGGCGCCTGCCAGTTTAACTCCTGTAGCAACGCATAAGCCACTGAAGCACCGATGCTGGGATGAGTTAAATACTCTTTTAAGGGATAACCACCATTATCAATCCGATTCACAATCGACTCAATCTGCTCCACATCAACGCAGTTAAGTTGGCTTTGATAAGTATCGGCAAGATCTTGACTAAAGGCCGCAACACTTCGCCCACGATGCGTCAAGGTATTATCCAAATCAAATAGAACAGCACGTATCGACATGTTTCAACCTCATGTGTTTGAGAGCAAATGTAACACTGAACCGACACTTTGTATTCGCCTTAAAGCGATAACCAAAGTACAGATCATGCTAAAGCCGATGAAACAGCGTTTATGTTAAGCCTCGTTTAAGCTGACGCTGTTGGAATAGCGCTTATTTTCAGAACATGGCCTCACTTGTGTCGGATCAGCAACGTTTTTTCATCCTTCAGTTTTTTATTTTGACGCTGGGTTTTGCCGTATTGTGGCTGCTCTTCCCTGTAGCGGGCACCATCGACTTACAACTGATTCACCCCTTTATGGATCAAACTGGTCATTTTCCACTAAAGCGCGACTGGGCCTTAGCAGAACTGAATCACCGTTATGTCAAAGACATCATCATCGCGGTGTATGTGATTTATTTGCTGAAATGGCTCGCTTCATATAAATGGGCTGCGTTAAAACCCCAGCGTTGGCAAAATGGCTATTTCATTGGCTTAGTCCTCATCAGTACCAGCTTCATTGGGATTTTAAAATCACAATCCGCACATGCCTGCCCATGGGACATGACTCTGGCCACGACACATGATTTCTTTTGGGACTTATCAGCCAGCGCAGGACATTGTTTCCCTGGAGGACATGCTGCGACAGGTTTTTCGCTCTTTGTGGGATATTTCGTATACCGTCTAAATGAACCCAAACGCGCGTGGTTTTATTTGCTTGCTGCCCTGATTTTAGGCTTTGTCATGGGTTGGGCGCAAATGATGCGGGGCGCACATTTCCTCAGTCACAATTTATGGACGGCATGGGTGATTTGGCTGGTCAATGTACTGGTATATGCGCTGTGTTATAAGCAGTTTACACCGTCCAGCCCAAATCAAACCCAAACTACAGCTTAAAGATCACTTGAACTTGTAAGCCGCCCAATCCTGTACTTTGTCCAAAGTGCAGTTTGGCGCCAATTTTTTCTGCGGCTTTATCGACAATGGATAAGCCCAGTCCACTGCCGACTTCCAGATGATGATGTACACGATAGAAGCGCTTTAAAATATGATCATAAAGTTCTGGCGCAATGCCCGGCCCACTGTCTTCAATTTGAACAATGGCTTGCTGATCTTGCTGATAAATAGAGACATTAATCACGCCCTGTTCAGGCGTATATTTAATCGCATTATCCAAGAGATTATAGACAATAGAATGTAAGGCTGAACTTTGAGTTTCTAGCCAAAGTGCTTCATGCTGTTCCAAGCCCAAATCGATGTTTTTCGCTAGCGCCAGCTCCATCAGTTGCTCCATACATTCAACTGCTATATCACTTAGCCCTAGTCTTTGTGTCGGCTCTAAACTTGGTACGGAAGCATCCTGTTTTGCCAAATTGAGCAGTTGTGACACCAAATGTTGAGTCCGAATTAAGCCTAGACTTAGGTTTTTTAACGCTTGGTGTTCTGGAAATTCATGCAGCAAAATTTTCATTTGCAAATTCAGTGCTGTAATTGGGGTTCTGAGCTCATGCGCGGCATCGGCAATGAATTGCTTTTGTTCTTGTTGCGACAGCGAAATTCGTTCAAATAAACGATTCATTTCATTAATGGTCGGCAGAATTTCCAGTGGATAACCGTCTGGACGAATCTCACTCAGTTCATATGGTTCACGCTGTGCAAGTTCCGCTTTAAACTCATCCAAGGGCTTTAGGCTGCGTCCAATAATCCAACTCAGCCCCCATAAAGCCAAAGGCATAAACAGTAAATACGGAATCAACATATTGGCCGCCAGCTCTAAAGCCAGCTTTTGTCTTACACTGCGCTGCTGGCTGACTTGAATTTGATACTTTTCTGTTGGCAGCACATAGGTATTCCATAAGCCTTGTGCTGTATGGTGAGTATAAAATCCCGCTTTTTTGACAGGTTGTATTAATAAATCAAACTCATGTTGCCGTTGTTCAGGCAGTCCATACGACCAGACATCTACAAATAAATCTTCTTCGTGATAGTGTCTGTCCGCTTCAAACTCACTCTTAATTGGAGCGGGATCATGCGCTGCAACACGCTCAGCCAAATTACGCATTTGCGCATCGAGGATCTCATTGGTCTCTTCAAGTGCAATGCGATACGCTGCAATCACTAACAAACACCCCATCACAATACTAAATAAAGAGGTATAGGTAATCAGTTGACGCTTTAAAGAAACAGGAGTCGACTTCGCCATCGTTATGCTTCAACCTGCCCCAAACGATAGCCTAAACCTCGAATGGTACGGATAAAGTCTTTGCCAAGTTTGGCACGTAAATGGTGAATATAAACTTCAATGGTATTACTGTTAATTTCCGAGTCAAGGTCATAGAGCTTTTCTTCCAAATTGGTTTTGGAAAAAATTTTATTGGGATGACTGACCAGAGGAATTAAAATAGCCCATTCACGGTTCGACAAATCAATGGTCTGCCCTTTGTACTTGGCTAAATGCAAATCTTCATCTAACTCTAGACCTGCATAACTCAAAGTCTGGCTTTGCTTTTGCTGTTTTAACGCTCCGCTACGACGTAATAGCGCATGAATACGTGCCAGCAATTCATCAAACTCATAAGGTTTGATTAAGTAATCATCCGCGCCTTGGTTTAAACCATCGACTCGGTTTTGCAACTGATCTCGTGCCGAAATAATCAGCACTGGCAAAGTCGGATAAAGCGAGCGAATATTTTTTAGGACTTGCATCCCATCCATCATCGGTAGGCCCAAATCCAACAACACCACATCAAATGGATATTGTTGCAATTGCTTTAAACCATCAAAACCATTGTTGACCCACACCACATCAAACTGCTGATAACGCAGCAGCGTTTGTGTGGACTCTGCAATCATAAAATCATCTTCAATAATCAATATTTTTGACATGGTCTAAGCGCTCGCTTTGGTCGCAGTACAGTGTTCTAACATATTATTTTTTGAATCAATCACCGTACTTTTTACCCCAAGTAAACTCAATAAGCTTGGGAACAAATGATCTTGGCTTAATTCTTGGCTTTTTTGTTGCCCTAAGCAAGCGATTTGTTGCGGATTCTGCTTTTGCCATGTTTCTGAAAACCACATCAGCATCGGCACGTGGGTCTGTTGGCTCGGTGCAATAGCATAAGGTGAACCATGTAAATACAGCCCGTGTTCACCAGTCGACTCACCATGGTCAGATAAATACCAAAAACCTGTTTCAAAGTTTGAGTTTTGCTTCAATACACCGATCAGTTGACTCAACACATGGTCGGTATAAACAATGGAGTTGTCATAACTATTTTTCAGCTGTTCAGGTGTGCAGGCTTGAATGGCATTGGTTTCGCACATTGGTTGGAAGGGCTGAAACTTAGGCGTTGAACGCTTATAGTAAGCTGGTCCATGACTGCCCATTTGGTGTAATACAATTAAACGTGGCGTTTTATCATCAGCCGCAATACCAGCCATATACGCTTTTAAGCTATCCACCAAAATTTCATCGCTACATTCACCATCGGCTGAACACCATTTTTTTTGTATCGGTTCAGGAATTTTATACTGCTCAACCCGATCACAAACGCCTTTACAGCCAGAGTTATTGTCAATCCATGTCACTTTGTAACCAGCACGCTGTGCAAGGTCTAATAAACCTTCACGGTGGTGCGCTAACTGTGCATCGTAGTTTTCACGTGGCATGCCTGAAAACATACAAGGCACTGAAACTGCAGTGGCTGTCCCACAAGAACTGACTTGATTAAAGTTGATGACATTGAGTTTTTCCAGCTCAGGGTTAGTCTTTTTCGCATAGCCATTTAAAGAAAAACTTTCTGCACGTGCCGTTTCACCGACCACCAAAACCATCAATTTCGGCAAGTTTTGCTGTCCGACTTGCTTCACCAAATGGGCATCTTCACCATAAGTCACCAACGGTAAATGCTGCTGTGGTCGATTTTTTTTATAATATGACAGCGTTGAACTGATCGCATTTTGCGGTGAAATCATCCCTTTGAGATCACGATGCTCACGGAAAATCGCGGCATAATCAACAAAGAAAATAAACAACATGCCTGCAATCAGCAAAATAGAAACTGCACTGCCGAAGAGCTTGTGCAATAACACGGTTTTAAAAGGATCACAGCGGATTTTGACCTTAAATAAAACCACTAAAGGTAGTACTACCATCGCCCCAATCCACAGCACAAGACGCCATGACAACAAGTCGCGCACTTCATTGCCATCGGTTTGCATCATGTTTTGGATCTGATCTGGTGTGATCGAAATGCCTAAACTGTTAACAAAATACGCACTCATTCCACCAATGATGATCAATAACGCAGCCAACCCTTTAGCCATCGGTCGCCACTGTAACAGTTGAAAAACTAAATGATAAAAAGCCAACACCACCAAAACGGTAGCACCGATAAAGGCATAAGCTTTGAAACCGTGATAGGGCGTAAGCAACTGAACTTGCTTATAGAACATCACATTTAAAACCACGGCTAACCACAGCGCCAAATATACGTTAAAGCGCGAAAGTGAAACTTCTTTAAAAATAGACTGCAAATTGAACATTTTAAATCATGTCTTGCTGAGCGGATGTCCCCAATGTAGTTTTCTAAACTTAAAACTCGCTTAAATAAAAAAGGCGCTGTGGCCAAATATATAAAGTCATACCGATCAGTTAAGCAATCAGATGCCCTTTTTGAGCCCACAATATTATTTAATACGCGGAAACGTCATCCGAAACCTGCATGTCCATTTAAAAGGAATGTTTTGGCAAAATGATCATTTAAATGCAGAAAAGAAAAAGGTTTTGCGGAAGACAAATGTTTTTGGTTCTTTTGGCTCAACCGAAGAACGGACGAGCTCCAAATATTGAATTTTAAAATACGAAGATTCCATCGTGAACGACAAAAAATTAAGGAGTTTCTATAAAACTCCTTAACTCATTCGCATTAATCTTTAGAGACTTTGCCCTTTCTATCACTTAAACATTAAAATTTGTATTCAATCCCCGTGCCTACTACAGGTTGTTTGGTTTCAAATGATGCTTGTTCAAGCGTCAAAATCCCTGCGTAACCATAAGCTTTAACTTGCTTGGTAAAGGCATAATCAGCACCTGCAATAAACTGCTGCGCATCAAAGTCATCTTTAGATGTTTTAAAGCTGGTTGAGTTTTGACTGTACTGCGCTTTCACTGTCCAAGCTTTGGCAGTCGGTAAGTTATATTCAGCCCCAACCAACCAGCCTTGTGCGTCGTCTATGGCAGCCGCAGCAGCATCATTGCCTTGTACATCCGCCACTTCAGAAGTTTGATATAAGGCTTTCAATGCCAAACCATTATTCAGATTTACTCGACCAATGGCACGCAAAGTATCAGCTGCGGCAAAAGCACTGCCAGCCACCCCGCCAGTCACCTCAGGCGCTGAAGCATTCAAAGTGCCACGTCCTGCAAAGGTTGACGGAATGGCCTTATCATAACCAATCCCTGCAACAAACTTTTTACTGTCATAGACTACTGATGCTGACCATGCATCGCCCAGACCACGCCCTGCAACTTTTGCACCGCCTTTAGATTTTTCAATACCACCAGCTTCACCTGTTGCTAACAGTGCCGCAGCTTTCAGTTTACCTGCGCCCACTCCCCAAGCAGGTGTTTCATAGACCAGCACGTTATCGACTCGGTTTTCACCCGTGAAAATCCCCGCCACATCGGCTTTGTTGGCCACATAGTTATTAAAGGTATCTACCACTGAAGACAGTTGTTTAACGGGGGTATCAATTTTACCGACTTTCAATGTGCCAAGTTTCTGGTCTTGTAAGCCAACGAGTAAATTACGCGGAACGAAAGTATCCGTGCTACCACCATTGTCCACATAGAAGGTAAATTCAGCTTGGTATAGTGCATTTAAGCGATCTGTTAGCTTCTCTTCGCCCTTTAACCCCAAAAAGGAGTTGTTAGAGTTCAGCTCGACCACATCGCGGTCTTTATTTGGTGAAGTATTGTCTTCAGGTAAATAATCGGCCGTAACATCAATTTCACCATAAAAAGTAGGTGCTGCGAATGTTACCCCTGCCACTAAACTTAAAGCGATTGCGGCTGCAATTTGTGTTTTCATTATCAAAATATCCTACAGTAAATTTGTTACAAATATTACCGTTCAGACATATATGACAGAACAATTAAAAAATTATTTAGTTATATTTTTTAATTGTTTACGTCACTATTTAGCACTTTTTATGATTTATTTATGAATGAATTATGAAAGGTCTGAATGCATCGCAATGCTACGCCATTTGAAGATAAACCACAGGCTCAACATCGCAATGACTACAATCATACACAGATAATTAAAATAGCCGAGCCAATCTCCCAATAGACCGCTCACACTATACAAACCGCCACTGACAGTAGCCATCAGCGCCACTTGAAAAGTAAAGTCCGTGCCTGCCAGCTGTTTACGACTGTACTGCATCACTAGGGTGAGCATGACCACCAACAGCATCGATGAAGTCATATCTTCAAAGGCATTGATCAGATAAATCAGCCACGGCTGAATACTGTGCTGGTTTTCATATTGAAAGGCTAACCATGTATAAGCCGCCAGACTAAATATTTTAAGCACCGAATACAGCAATAAAGCCGTGGCACGGCGAATCAACTTCAAACTATAGCCCGCAAGTCCTGCACCTATTAAGGCGGAACATGCACCTAGCATGGTGACATAAAGCCCTATCTGAGAAAAACTCAGACCCAAATCGACCATTAAAGGCTTCAAAAGTGGCCCTGCTAAACCATCAGCAATTTTAAAGCTCAACAGCACGGCCAACCATGCTGCAAGCAAAGGACTCTGGACAAAATAAGCCAAATAGTTTTTGATCTGTTGGAGGTTGAAAGGTGTAGGCTGAGCTTCTGAAACAGCTCGATGCTTTGGCTCTGGATAAATTAAAATCGGCAGCGTGTTTATAAAGACCATTGCCGCCAGCATCAAAAAAGTGCTCTGCCAGCTCAGCCAATCTAGTGCCCACAAGATTGCACCACCACCGACTATAAAACCAAGACGCGATCCAATCACCTGAAAGGTATTACCCCAGTGCTGTTGTTCCCCTTTTAAAATATTGATCGCCAATCCATCGGTTGCAATATCTTGCGTTGCCCCTAGGAAATTCATACTAAGGAGGCTCACAAAGAAAGCCCATAAATAAATAGGTTGATTTAATCCATCAATCGGAAGGAAAGATAGTCCAATCAGCACCAGAACCGTAAGGAACTGCAATGGAATAATCCAACTCCGATAGTGGCCAAAACGGGTGATTCCAAAACGATCTAATACTGGTGCCCAAAACACTTTGACCGACCACGGCAACATCAGCAGCCCGAAGCCCCCAATCTGTGCCAATGAAACACCCTGAGCTCTTAAAATGACAGGCAAGGCATGGGTCATAAACCCAACGGGTAAGCCCTGCGCCCAATACAATGAAAACAGCAAAATATATACATTGCGAGTCTGTAGCATGCTGTTCCTATATACATGGATTGGTCAAAATGTTCATCTTAGATCGGTACCCATTCACTTTTTTTGCCAATGAATTCAAGCCGATCAGTGCTTATGATGAGAGGATATACATCTTGGTCGATTGAGTATAATAACAATGAACCAATATTTTCCAGAGCTACCAGATCAAGTTCCAAGTCGTAACTCATCTGCATTCACTCGCGCTATTTTTAAGCAGCTTTATTTGGCGCAAGGTTGGCGCTTTGTTGGCGAATTTCCCAATCTACCTAAAGCGGTAGCAATTATTTCACCGCATACCTCCAATATCGATGCATGGCATGGCTTTACGGCTCTATTGGGCTTAGGCCTGCAAATCACCATTTTTAGCAAGAACAGTTTGTTTCATACCCCACTGAAACCTTTACTTGAGTGGATTGGCGTCATTCCAATCAATCGTACCCATGCTCAAGGGTTAACCCAAAATATTATCGATATTATTCACAGTAAAGAAAAAATTTGGGTCGGTATGGCGCCTGAAGGCACACGTAAACAAGCCGAAGCCATCCGTAGTGGCTTTTATCGCATTGCGTATGGTGCACAGATTCCAATTGTGATGTTTTCCTTTGACTATGCGCAAAAAACTATTCACTGCTTGGGCGTATTTCATCCTACTGGGCATTTTGAGCAAGACCTAGAGCATATTTTAGATCTGTATATCGGCAAATTTTCAGCCAAGAACCCAAAATGGTTAGCCAAGCCTTTACAAAAACGCTTAAAAAATAGCTAGTAAATCAAGGTCGAATCTGCTGAGATGTGCACCATTATTTGTTTTACGTTTTAGTACTTTTGACCATGAATTTTGCTCGTTTATCTCTGATTGGTGCACTCACACTGACTATGGCAGGATGTGATCTTGCATCAAAGAAAACACCAACCACAACTCCCATTCAAGCTCGTGAACCTGTCATTGCGATTGCACTCGGCGGTGGCGGTGCCAAAGGTTTTGCACACATTGGGGTGCTTAAAGTTTTAGAGTCGCATGGTATTAAACCTAAAATTGTCACGGGAACCAGTGCGGGAAGTTTTGTGGGCAGTATCTATGCCAGTGGTAAAACGCCTTTCCAGCTTCAGCAAATTGCGTTGACCTTAAAAGAATCGGACATTCGAGACTTAACCCTCAACTCCCAAGGGTTTGTTCAAGGTCAAAAGCTGCAAGACTATGTCAACAAACACGTTGGCAACAAACCGATTCAACAGTTCCCTATCCGCTTTGCTGCAGTGGCGACCCGTCTTGACACTGGACGTAAAGCCGACTTTATCAAAGGCAATGCGGGCCAAGCAGTACGTGCTTCATGCAGTATTCCGAACGTTTTTGTCCCTGCAGTGATTGGTGGAACCAAGTATGTTGATGGCGGTCTGGTCAGCCCAATTCCAGTCAAAACAGCCAAGGACATGGGCGCGGATATTGTGATCGCGATTGATATTTCAGCCCGCCCTGTCGGCAACAAACCCCTCAATATGTGGGGCTTGCTCGACCAGACCATTAATATTATGGGGCAGCAAAGCATCAATGAAGAATTGAGCCAAGCGACTGTGGTGATTCAACCCAAAGTCGGACACTTGGGTACTTTGGACTTAAAAGCCAGCAATCAATCTATTTTAGAAGGTGAAAAAGCCGCACAGCTCAAAATTAAATCGATCGAAAAAGCCATTGTCGATTTTAAAAAGACCCCTGCTGCCTTTAAACCAGCCCCTAAAGCCAAATTCTAAAAAATTTGATTTTTAATATTCAAAGACTTATTCATCTGCTAAATTGATATAGATGCTTCTGCATCTATATCCCTATAACGAATATATGAGTAGATGTATGGAATTTGCTTTTGAACCTTGGCACTGGTTTGTATTGGGCGTTCTGTTAATGTTATCAGAGCTGATTCTGCCTGCTTTTGCCGCATTGTGGTTCGGTATTGCGGCCATTATGGTCGGTATTTTGTACTGGATGTTCCCCATGATGGGTGTTACCACGCAGTTTGTGACGTGGATTATTTTGTCGATTTTATGCACTTTACTTTGGTTTAAATTTATTAAACCGCTTTCGACTGACAAAACCAAAGCAGGACTGTCTCGCGAAGCAACCATCGGTCAAATTGGCATGGTGATTCAAGCGAGTCCTGAAAATGAACACATTCGCGTTCGCTTTCCCATTCCAGTACTCGGTTCAGATGAATGGAACTGTCGTACTTTAGATAAAGTCCACGTCGGCGACCGAGTACGTGTCGTTGAAATACTGGGCAATGATTTAATGGTCAAAGCACATCTCTCAACCAACGAAAATAGATAAAAGTGAGTTAAGCATATGTCTGGTGGATTTATTGTCGTTTTAGCAATTTTGGCTTTTGCCGCTGTCACCATTTTTAAAGGTGTCCGTATTGTTCCACAAGGTTATAAATGGATCGTGCAACGTCTGGGTAAATACCATACCACGTTGAATCCAGGTCTCAACTTTGTGATTCCTTATGTCGATGAAGTGGCTTATAAAGTGACGACCAAAGACATTGTATTAGACATTCCCTCTCAAGAAGTGATTACCCGCGATAATGCCGTTTTGCTCATGAATGCAGTGGCCTATATCAACATCACCACGCCTGTAAATGCTGTCTATGGAATTGAAAACTATACATGGGCCATTCAAAACTTAGTGCAAACGTCACTGCGTTCAATCGTTGGTGAAATGGATCTCGATGATGCGCTATCGTCTCGTGATCACATTAAAGCCAAACTTAAAGCAGCCATTTCGGATGATATTTCAGACTGGGGCATCACCCTCAAAACCGTTGAAATTCAAGATATTCAACCCTCTTCAACCATGCAAGCAGCAATGGAAGCTCAAGCGGCGGCTGAGCGTCAACGTCGTGCGACCGTGACCAAAGCAGACGGTGAAAAACAAGCAGCGATTTTAGAGGCAGACGGCCGTTTAGAAGCGTCTCGTCGTGACGCAGAAGCACAAGTGGTCTTAGCAGAGTCTTCTCAACGTGCCATTGAAATGGTCACTTCGGCTGTGGGCGACAAGGAAATTCCTGTGGCTTACTTATTGGGTGAACAATATGTCAAAGCGATGCAAGACATGTCTAAATCGAACAATGCTAAAACAGTGGTATTGCCAGCCGATATTTTAAGTACCATCCGTGGTGTTATGGGACGTAAAGACATCTAACTGATGCTTGGTTTGATTAAATGAGGACAGCTTTCGGGCTGTCTTTTTTATTGTGGTTGAGGAAAAACTCAAGCCTCTAAGAAATAAGTATTAAAAAAGAGGACAGGCTATATCCTCTTTTTTTAATCTAAACACTGAAACTTAGCTTTGGCGAGCCAATAAAAACTGTGAAATCTGATTAAGTTCTGCCGCCGCATCCGTTGGGAAATAAGCCAGAGCAGCAAAGGCTTGATTATGCAAAGTCTTGGCATACTCTTGTGCAGCCTCAAGTCCCATCAAGGCTGGATAAGTCGATTTTTCGACTTGCTCATCCTTCCCTGCGGTTTTACCCAGTACATCTGTATTTGAAATGATATCTAAAATATCGTCTTGCACCTGAAAAGCTAAACCAATTGCCTGCGCATATTCGCGTAACTTTGGAATCGCTTGATCGCAACCGTCAAATACAGTCACCGCGGCCATCATCACCGCAGCAGAGATTAATGCACCCGTTTTATTTCGGTGGATATTTTCAAGTGCAGCCTGATCGACACGTTTACCTTCGGCTTGTAGGTCAAGGACTTGTCCACACACCATTTTAGAACTCGCTGTCGCTAAAATTTGCATCTGCTTCAGTACAATACCCTGATCAACCACTGGGCCAGCATCAAACAGTCGACTACCTAAAATTTCAAACGCCATAGACTGCAAGATATCGCCCGCAAGTAACGCTGTATCTTCACCATAAGCCACGTGACAGGTCGGCTGACCACGACGCAAAAGATCATTGTCCATACACGGCAAATCATCATGTGCCAAAGAGTAACAATGAATCAACTCCACAGCCACAGCGGCACGGCGCACGGCTGCTGCATTATTGTTTGGATTTAAATGTGCCGTGGCATAGCACAGCGCAGGACGCACACGTTTGCCACCTAACATGACCGCATGATGCACAGCACTCTTTAACGGTTCCGGAATTGAAAAAGCATCAAGTGCCGTCAATAAATCATCGTGAATACGTTGTTGAGCCTGTTGGAGTGCATTTGCTGATACGTCGGTTAGTGCTGACACATTCGCCTCGAATAACAATAGGATAAATTAATCTGGTACTCAGTTTGCCTGAGCCGATCATTTGAAATGATCTGTTGGCATGATACTGCTTTCTGCCCGCTTTCTCTATGCCAAAAGCACAAACAAGGCACAGTATTCTATTAATTTTTGCAGACGAGGTGATAAGAATGACTTTTCTACTATTTCAAGCAACCATTACACAAGCAATCAAGCTCTAAAATTCACTGCTCATGGTCTTAGTTATTTTTAGCCTTCTTATCACAGACCTAGAGTTGACATAAAAAAGCCTCTACAGAAAGAGGCTTTTTACATCGCGTTAATCCAAGCTTTCCGCTGGAATACGCACCCAACCTTCCATCAACACGCGAGCACTACGACTCATGACAGCTTTTTTCACTACCCACTGACCCTTTTCTTGTATCGCTTGCGCTCCTACACGTAAGGTCCCTGAAGGATGACCAAAACGAACGGCTTCACGTGCTCCACCACCCGCGGCCAAATTGACCAAGGTTCCTGGTATCGCTGCTGCGGTACCAATGGCAACAGCTGCTGTCCCCATCATCGCATGGTGTAATTTACCCATAGAAAGTGCACGAACCAATAAATCGGTGTCTTGCTCTATAATGATTTTACCACTCGACGAGACATATTGTTTTGGCTTAGAAACAAAAGCAATTTTAGGCGTGTGTTGACGACTGGCAGCTTCAGAAATGTCTTGAATCAGCCCCATCTGTTTTGCACCATAGGCACGAATGGTTTCAAAACGCGCTAAAGCTTTAGCATCGCCATTAATTGCGTCTTGTAATTCACTCCCCGTGTAGCCAATGTCTTCTGCATTTAAGAAAATGGTCGGAATACCTGCATTGATAAACGTTGCTTGAAAGCGACCAATCTCTGGAACCTCTAAAGTGTCAACCAAATTCCCTGTTGGGAACATTGCACCCCCATCTTCACCATCATCGGCTGGATCTAAAAATTCAATTTGCACTTCTGCCGCTGGGAATGTCACACCATCAAGTTCAAAATCACCTGTTTCTTGAACTTGCCCCTGCGTAATAGGTACGTGTGCAATAATGGTTTTTTGAATATTCACCTGCCAAATGCGGACTGTGCAGATGCCATTTTCTGGAATACGTGCAGCATCGACCAAACCATTTGAAATTGCAAATGAACCCACCGCAGCGGTTAAGTTACCGCAGTTTCCGCTCCAGTCGACAAAAGGCTGATCAATCGACACCTGCCCAAATAAATAGTCGACATCATGTTCGGGCTGTTGGCTCTTCGCTAAAATCACCGTTTTACTGGTACTCGATGTTGCACCACCCATACCATCAATCTGCTTTGCATAAGGATCGGGGCTACCAATTACACGGAGCAATAACTGATCTCGAACGCGTCCAGCCTGTTGCGCGGCTTCTGGGAGATCATCTAATTTAAAGAATACGCCCTTACTGGTCCCTCCACGCATATACGTTGCTGGAATTTTGATTTGCGGTGCAAAACTCATTTTTATTGAATCCTTCATATTTATCATTGTGTTAAGTCAAAAGATCTGATTTAACTTAGGCTCATCATACCTTTTTTCCCTATGCCTACGTAAAATACAGACTTAAGTCTAAAAAAACATCATTTGTGAACGTCCGGTTTCCAAATAAAATTCCTGATTTGATAATTTAAATAAAATTAATATATTGATTCATATGTTTTTTATTTACAATTCATTACACATTATTTTTCATATGAATAATAACTTTTTTTCATGAATTTTGAGCTACTATGCGATTTCTTCGCGATCTATTACAATCGGAAACACTTATCCATTGTCGGGCTGAAATAACTTGAATAAAGAGTCGTCTCAACTTCAGCGTGGCTTAAAGAACCGTCATATTCAATTGATTGCCATGGGCGGCGCAATTGGTACTGGCTTATTTTTAGGTTCCGCACATGTGATTGAATCTGCTGGCCCATCCATTATTTTGGGCTATGCAATTGGTGGTTTAATTGCATTTCTAATCATGCGTCAACTCGGGGAAATGATCGTTGAGGAACCTGTAGCAGGTTCTTTTAGTCATTTTGCAAACAAATACTGGGGCAAATTTGCAGGCTTTTTGGCTGGTTGGAACTACTGGATTCTATATGTTCTGGTGGCCATGACCGAGCTGACCGCTGTTGCGAAGTATATCAACTACTGGTGGCCTCATATTCCTGCATGGGCATCTGTTCTCACCTTCTTTGTGATCATTACCTTAGTCAATTTAGGTAATGTGAAATTTTACGGTGAATCAGAGTTCTGGTTAGCTATCATCAAAGTCACAGCCGTCGTCGCCATGATTGTATTTGGTCTTTATCTTTTGGCTACGGCAGGCGCAGATTCCACGGCTTCATTCAGCAACCTTTGGTCTCATGGCGGCTTCTTCCCGCATGGCGTTGAAGGTCTATTCTATATGCTTGCCTTCCTCATGTTTGCCTTTGGCGGTATTGAATTGATTGGTATGGCTGCAGCAGAAGCTGATAATCCACAAAAATCAATTCCTAAAGCAATCAACCAAGTGGTATTCCGTATCCTCATTTTCTATGTGGGTTCATTAACCATTTTGTTATCGCTTGTACCTTGGAATGAATTACAACTTGGCGGCTTAGATAAGAGCCCATTTGTAATGATCTTCAGTCAATTAGGTATTGGTTGGGCTGCACATTTACTGAATTTTATTATCTTGACTGCAGCACTTTCTGTATATAACAGCGGTATGTATGCTAACAGCCGCATGCTGTTTGGTTTAGCACAGCAAGGTAATGCACCTAAAATATTCAGTAAAACCAATAAGCAAGGTGTGCCAATTCCAGCAGTCTTGTTCTCTGCTTTACTGATTTTCGGTTGTGTACTGTTGAACTATTTTGCGCCAGAAGATGCACTCAGCAACTTAATTTACATCGTTGTTGGCGCTTTGGTATTGAACTGGGCCATGATCAGCTTAACTCATCTTCAATTTATGAAGGCCATGAAAAGCGAAGCGAAAAAACCCTTATTTCCTGCACTTTGGTCGCCTTTCAGTAACTACCTTGTTCTTGGATTTATCGCTGTAGTGCTTTACATCATGTGGACACAAGGTTTAAGCGGCGCTGTGATTATGATCCCCGTCTGGATCGTATTAATGTTCGTTCTATACAAAATTCTGTTTAGAAAAGCATAAAATTTTCATTTTTAAATAGTTATTGTTTCGGCAATAACTATTTTTTTTGAGTAAAATCAGCTACATTAACCGCACTTTTGCGCTCTTAGCTTAACTGGATAGAGCAGTTGCCTCCTAAGCGACCGACGTGGGTTCGAGTCCCGCAGAGCGCACCACTTTATGGTTGTTTTCAAACTCTCTAAGCCTAATCATAAACACTAAAAATTCGATTCATCGCGCCCAGATACTAATAATCCCCCTCAAACTTGGACTCCGATCCAACAGCCCCTCAAGCTGATGCAAAAAATTCAGCGTGAAGAAACTCGCTCGTTGCGACACCCTACATCTGGGTTTTCAAGTCAGGTCTAACTAAGTCAAACTATTCTTGACACTTTACAATTAATTTTCGTGCTCGAATCAGTTGGTTGGCTGTTTAAAATAGCTGTTCTCAATAGATGCACTGAATGAGCCAAATTTCATACCCAATTTTTCCCTTCTATTTTAGTCCTATAGCACTGATTTCATCCTGAAATCTTGGTATAACAAAGCCTCCCTGTTTTAAAAAATATTTTTATGAATAATATTAATTTAATTTATAGGTCAATCGTTTACCAATTTTATTTATTACGTAATTAAATTACGTATTGAATAATAATTTAGATCAAGTATGATGAATTAAAACTTCTACACTTGTTCACTCAACATTGAGAATGTTGCTGAACAGGTGCCACATGTCAGACAAACGGATTTGTCTCTCTCGCTCTAGAATTGTAGCGACCAGTCCGTTAGCTCTGAAAGGAATCGTTAAAAAGATAAGCAATAGGATTGCTTAAAAAAGAAATGAGGACGTTGTATGAATGAATTAGCCAACCCATTAGAACTGTGTGGATTCGAATTTATTGAATTTGTTTCTAAAGATGGTCAGCTAGATGCGGTGTTTGAAACCATTGGGTTCAGCAAAGTGGCAAAGCATAAGTCTAAAAATGCGTATTTATGGCGTCAGGGCAAAATTAATATCATTCTAAATTATCAGCCTGAATCGTATGCAGCTTATTTCTATAAAGAACACGGCCCTTCTGCCTGTGCAATGGGTTTCCGCACCAAGAATGCGGCAAAGGCATTTAAAAAGGCAATAGAAATTGGTGCAGAACCAATTTACAATCAAATTGGCCCGATGGAGCTGAATATCCCAGCAATTAAAGGGATTGGCGGCTCTCCTATTTTCCTCGTCGATTGTGACATTTACCAAAATGACTTCATTTTCTTTGATGATGTACCCTCTCATCCTGTCGGCACAGGTTTATATGAAATCGACCATTTGACCCACAATGTGTATAAAGGCCGTATGCAGTATTGGTCTGATTTCTATGAAAAGATTTTTAACTTCCAAGAAATTCGCTACTTCGATATTAAAGGTGAATATACTGGCCTGACGTCCAAGGCACTCACGGCGCCAGATGGCAAAATCCGTATTCCGCTCAATGAAGATTCGGATAAAGGAAATGGTCAGATTGCCGAATTCCTCAATGAGTTTAACGGTGAAGGCATTCAGCATATTGCCTTCATTTGTGATGACCTGATTAGCACTTGGGACAAGTTAAAAGCTTTAGGTGCCAAGTTCATGACACCTCCGCCAAATACCTATTATGAAATGCTAGATGAGCGTTTGCCTAACCACGGTGAACCTGCTGATGAACTACAAAAACGGGGCATTTTGCTGGATGGCAATACTAAAGACGGTAATAAACGCCTCTTGTTGCAAATTTTCTCCCAAAATATGCTAGGCCCTGTCTTCTTTGAATTTATTCAACGTAAAGATGACAACGGTTTTGGTGAAGGCAACTTTAAAGCGCTATTTGAGTCGATTGAACGCGACCAAATTAAACGTGGCGTTTTAGATGTATCTAAAGCTTAAACGATTTCTAGAATTTCCCTGTACATATAGTTTTATGTACAGGGAAATTTAACTTTTATGCAAGAACTATACTCGTAAAATTAAAGTCTGCTCCGATGACAATATAAAAATAACGAAACATCATCATGGTTCAAGGCTTTATCTCACATGGATGAAGAATAAAAATGCAGCACATTGAACAAGGAAACCTGAAAAAAGGTTTAAGTAATCGTCATATTCAGCTCATCGCCCTCGGTGGTTCTATCGGCACAGGGCTCTTCCTCGGTATTTCACAAACCATCAAACTCGCAGGACCTTCTGTTATTTTAGGCTATGCCATCGCAGGCCTCATTGCCTTCCTCATGATGCGCCAGCTCGGTGAAATGATTGTGCATGAACCCGTGAGTGGTTCTTTTAGTCATTTTGCTTATAAATACTGGGGCAAATTTGCGGGCTTTATGTCTGGCTGGAATTATTGGGTACTGAATATTTTAGTATGTATGGCTGAACTCAGTGCTGTCGGCCTCTATATCCATTACTGGTGGCCTGATATTCCAACGTGGGTTTCTGCTTTGGGTTTCTTTATTTTTATTAATGTCATTAATTTACTGCACGTGAAATTATTTGGTGAAATGGAGTTTTGGTTAGCCATCATTAAGGTTGTGGCAATTATTGCCATGATTGCTTTTGGTAGTTACTTGTTGGCCAGCGGTAGTGGTCATAGCCAGTCTAGCTTACAAAATTTATGGCAACTCGGTGGCTTCTTCCCCAATGGTATTACAGGTTTAGTGATGGCTATGGCCATGATTATGTTTGCTTTCGGTGGAATTGAACTGGTGGGCATTGCAGCAGCAGAGACAGATAATCCTCAAAAAACTCTCCCAAAAGCCGTCAATCAAATTGTTTATCGCGTCTTGTTATTTTATATCTTAAGCCTAGTCGTAATTTTGTCACTTTATCCATGGAATATGATGGCTGAAGGCGGTAGTCCTTTTGTATTGATTTTCGATTCGTTGGGCAGCCAGACCGTGGCCGCTGTTTTGAATTTTGTGGTTTTGACTGCGGCTGTTTCTGTCTATAACAGCACCAATTACTGTACCAGCCGAATGCTGCTTGGCCTGGCACAACAAGGCAATGCCCCAAAATTTTTAAGCAAAATTAATCCACGTGGTATTCCTGTAAATGCCATTATGGTTTCAGCTTTCTTTACTTTAATATGTGTTCTGATTAACTATTTATTTCCTGAAAAAGCATTTAACCTGCTCATGATGCTGGTCGTAGCGGCTATTGTGATTAACTGGGTCGTGATTTCTTATACACATTTAAAGTTTAAAAAAGCCATGAATCGCATGCAGGTAAAAACTCACTTCCCAAGTGTGGCCTATCCATTTACCAATTATTTATGTATTGCCTTCATGGCGAGTATTCTGCTCATTATGAGTCGTAGCCCAGATATGCAAATTGCAGTTCTCATGATTCCAGTCTGGATCGCGATTTTACTGACAGCTTACCTCTTTAAACGGAAGCAAGAAGATCATGTTGCGTTGCTTGAAAAAAGTAAAATCACTTCCTTACCAGAAGCGTAATATCGTATTTATCATATTAGGATGTATTCATGTTTCAACATATTGATGCCTATGCAGGTGACCCCATTCTCTCTCTGATGGAGGAATTCAGTAAAGATACGCGCCAGAATAAGGTCAATCTCAGTATCGGACTTTATTATAATGAAGATAATATTGTGCCGCAGCTACAGTCGGTTCAAAAAGCCTATACTCATTTAATTCCTGACTATGACAAAGTCCGAGTCTATTTGCCGATGGATGGGCTCAAGAGCTTTAATCAGGCTGCACAAGAACTCATTTTCGGTCAGGCGAGCCCTGCTCGTCAGCAAGGGCGTGTCGTCACCATTCAGACTTTGGGTGGTTCTGGTGCACTCAAAGTAGGTGCAGACTTCTTAAACAAATATTTTCCGCAGTCCGAGATCTGGGTCAGTCAGCCGACTTGGGAAAACCATATCGCGATCTTTAATGGCGCGGGTGTTCAGACCCATTTCTATCCGTATTACGATGCGGACACCCATGCCGTAAATCTAAATGCGATGCTAGATACCTTAAAGCAGCTACCTGCTCAAAGTATCGTACTACTGCATCCTTGCTGTCATAACCCGACAGGTGCAGATTTAGAACCACATGAATGGGATCAAGTGATTGAGGTTCTAAAAGCAAATGTCTTGATTCCTTTCTTGGACATGGCCTATCAAGGCTTTGGTCAGGGCTTGGAGCAAGATGCTTATGCGATCCATGCGCTAGATCGGTCTGGTATGAACTTTATTGTCAGCCATTCTTTTTCCAAGATTTTCTCCCTATATGGCGAGCGCGTTGGTAGCTTAAGCTTTGTCTGTGATGACGCAAACATTGCCCAAAATGTATTGGGTCAGCTTAAAGCGACAGTCCGTCGCATTTATTCTAGCCCAGCAGCCAACGGTGCGTTATTGGTGAGTCAGGTATTGAATGACACAGCATTGTCTCAGCTATGGCAGTCTGAATTAGAAGAAATGCGTCAGCGCATTTTACAGATGCGTCGCTTACTTGAAGACAAACTCAGTCCAGCGCTACCAGATATGGACTTTAGCTATCTGACCCAGCAACAAGGCATGTTTAGTTATACAGGCTTAAATGCAGAACAGGTCGATTTGCTGAAACAAGATTATGGTATTTATTTAGTCCGCAGCGGCCGTATGTGTACTGCTGGCCTGAATTTAAACAATATTGATTATGTGGCCGAGTCGATGGCAACTGTGCTTAAAGCGGCAAGTTCCACTGAGTCTGTGCTTGCTTAAGATATATCATGTTCACCTAGGCTTCTCACTCTAGGGTCAGAAGCCTTTTTTTATCGTTATTATTCGGAACTTGAATCAAGACAACCTAAGTCTACGGGTTTCAGCTTCACTATCTAGTTCCTAATTTCCCCTTTTCCTTTAGCAGCGTGGCAGAAAATGAAATATTTATACTGTCTAGCGCGACTGCATCCCATAAAAAATCCACCAGAGGGTGGATTTAAAACTTAATTCATCTTTTCAATGTAATCGATGCTTTTATATGGCAGCAGCTGGATGAAATAAAGCATCGATCTGTCGCTGTACGCCAAGTACATAATCAATTGCCTGCTGCATTTGTCCTTCGGGTAACTGATCTTCTGTGCCAATACAAGTAATGACATGATCCAGTTGCTGTGTGAAATTAAAGACTGGAATACTAATCGCATTGATCCCAGCCATCATATCTCCTGTGACTGAAGCATAACCTTGACTCAGGATTTTCACTTTCAGCTCTAAAAAATCTTCCCAATTTGCAGGATACTGTTCTGGTTTAGCGCTACTTTCCCATTCTTTTTCCAATAATGGCCTGATGATGTGCTCAGGCTGATAGCAGGCATGCAAGCGCCCTGTCGCAGATTTCAGCAGCGGCATGCGTGAACCGACTCGGGTAATAATATTAAAAACATGGTTAGATTCTAGAGACTGAACCACGACCGCACCATCGGCAAACCATTTACTCACATGAATACTGCAATTCAGACGTTGCTGAATGTCCTGAATATAACGCTGGCTTAATTCCAGCATATCTGTTCGCTTGAGTGCATTCACCCCAAAAGCATGTGCGCGCTCACCTAAACTATAACGCCCATCCGTTAATTGCTGAGCATAACCTTTACGAATCAAGCTCACCACATAACGGTGTACTTTGGCCGGATGCATGGATAAAACTTCGGACAGCTCTTTTAACATCATCGGTGCATTATGTGCGGTTAATGCATCTAATACGGTTAATCCAACTTCCAGAGACTGAACCCCTCCCTGTATTTTTTCTTCCTCAACACTCATCGCTTTACCCTGCATAGCTGCATTAGTTGTCATAACTCCATTGGTGAATTGTACTACTTAAATCAAAAATGTGAGCCATCTAAACCTGACTCTCTCATTCAGAGTAGTACAGCCTAACAATTTACACTATTCATAAATAAATTATTTATTGCGTAATTTTAAAATATAAGTATGATTCTATCTAGAACTTAAATTTTCCACGGAAAGGATCAATATCCATGAGCAAACGCTTGAAGTCATTTGTTGAAATTGCTGCACATTCAGATTTCCCACTAGAAAACCTGCCTTATGGCATTTTTAGTGAAAAACACAATTCGCAGGCCCGTGCTGGCGTAGCACTGGGAGAATGGGTGGTTGATCTGGCGGTACTGGAAGCGCATGGTTATTGCAAACAGGCAGATGGCAAACTGCTCTTTAATCAACCGACATTGAACACGTTTATTGAATCAGGTAAAGCCAATTGGTCTAAGGTCCGCGCAGAATTACAAGCTTTGTTGTCCGCAGATAATCCTGAACTTCGTGACAATCAGGCCCTGCGTGATCAAGTTTTCTTCAAACAATCAGACGTCAAAATGCATATGCCTGTACACATTTCAGGCTATACCGATTTCTATTCATCTAAAGAACATGCCACCAATGTCGGTTGCATGTTCCGTGACCCGAAAAATGCGCTGCTGCCCAACTGGTCAGAACTCCCTGTTGGTTATAACGGTCGTGCCAGCTCAGTTATTGTGAGCGGCACTGACATTGTCCGTCCATCAGGACAAATCAAGCTGCCAGATTCTGAACGCCCTGTATTTTCTGCTTGTCGTAAACTCGACTTTGAACTGGAAACTGGTTTTATCGTAGGCAAGTCAAGTCAACTGGGCCAACCTGTTCCAATTGAAAATGCTTGGGATCATATTTTTGGTATGGTGCTGTTTAATGACTGGTCTGCACGTGACTTGCAACAATGGGAATATGTGCCACTTGGCCCGTTTAATGCCAAAACTTTTGCGTCGTCTATTTCACCTTGGATTGTGACGCTGGAAGCACTTGAGCCATTTAAAACCAGTTCACCTGAACAAGAACCGAAACCTTTGGCTTATCTGCGTGAAGACAACAGCAGCAACAGCTATGACATTCATCTTTCGGTTGAAATTCAGCCTGAGAATGACGACCAGAGCGATGTAATCTGCACAACCAACTTTAAATATATGTACTGGTCCATGGCTCAGCAGCTCACACATCATACAATTGCGGGCTGTAACTTGCAGGTCGGTGATTTGATGGGTTCAGGGACCATTTCAGGACCAACCCCAGATTCTTATGGTTCATTGCTCGAAATCACATGGAATGCCACCAAACCTTTAACGCTATCAAATGGCGAACAGCGTAACTTCATTCAAGACGGTGATACCGTCATTATGAAAGGCTATTGTGAAAAAGATGACCTACGGATTGGCTTTGGTAAAGTCAGCGGCAAAATTCTGCCAGCACTGGATTTTGGTTTTACCCAATAATTGCAGATCAGGATGTTGCCGATGAAACTGTATACCTATTTTCGTAGTTCTGCGGCTTACCGAGTTCGTATTGCCTTGAATTTAAAAGGTCTGGCTGCTGAACATGTACCTGTGCACTTAGTCAATAATGGCGGCGAGCAGCATAGTGAAAGCTACCGTCAGCTCAATCCTAGTGAGCTGGTGCCCACATGGGTAGAGCAAGATTTTGTTCTGACTCAATCGCTAAGTATTCTTGAATATTTAGAAGAAAAATTCCCAGACATAGCCCTGCTCCCTCAAGACTTGCAGCAGCGTTCTTTGATCCGTGCATTTAGTTTAAGTATTGCCTGCGATATCCATCCGCTCAACAACCTACGGGTACTTCAGTATCTGACGGGTACATTGGAAATAAGTGATACGCAGAAAACGGCTTGGTATAAACATTGGGTTTTAACGGGCTTTAAAGCCCTTGAAGCACAACTGGAACAGTCAAATGGTAAATTCTGTTTTGGCAATCAGCCTACCCTAGCGGACTGCTGCCTGATTCCACAAGTCTATAACGCTCTACGTTTTAATCTTGATTTATCGGACTATCCAAAAATTTGTTCGATTTACACCCATTGCAACACTTTAGAAGCCTTTCAACACGCTGCACCTGAAATGCAGCCTGAAGCCGCTTAAGTTTTTTATAAGGATATAAAAATGACCATTCAAATTGAAAAAATCCACCACGTGGCCTACCGTTGTAAAGATGCCAAAGAAACGGTGGAATGGTACAAAAAAAACCTAAATATGGATTTCATTCTCGCCTTTGCTGAAGACCATGTACCTTCAACCAAAGCCTTTGATCCCTATATGCACCTATTCCTAGACGCAGGAAATGGTAATGTTCTGGCTTTCTTTGAACTGCCAACCCAGCCTGAAATGGGCCGCGATGAAAACACCCCAAAATGGGTGCAGCACATTGCACTCAAAGTCAAAGACCGTCAGGCACTGATTGATGCTAAAGAACACCTAGAAGCCAATGGCATAGAAGTTCTGGGCATTACCAATCATGGTATTTTCCACTCAATTTATTTCTTTGATCCAAATGGCCATCGCTTGGAACTGGCCTATGACGATGAAAAAGCGCCACAAAAAATTGCCATGATTACTGAACAAATGAAATATGACATGCTGGAAGAATGGAGCAAAACCAAACGCGCACCGCAGCATACGCATTTCCTACATGCAGATGAATTAAGCCATAACTCTCGTACTGCCAAAGCAGACGCTTAAGTCTGGCGGAAGTTGCGCTGATGGGGAGTGCCTTTAGAAGCAACTTCAACCATGATATAAAAAACTCAAAGCAGCCTCGGCTGCTTTTCTGATGTAAATAGATAGGTTTTCTTATTTTAATTAGAAACTTAGAATAACTTAATTGCACGGCGAATCCTATCTCAGTCCTCATCCGTATCGAATCGAATCGAATTGTTCATGCATGAAACCTGTCTATGCATCCCTTTAAACTTATAGGTTTAAGCACCAGTCAAATAGGCAGCAATTTCATCTGCCGCAGCTCTTGCTGTTCTGGACACTCCAATTAAAGTCGCCGATGCCATGCCTGTCCACTCACTATAGCCAACCAACCATAAGTTATTTACTTTCATTGAACGCCCATTATGAACAGCAACCGTTTGATCAGGCTCTACCACACCAAGACCTCTTAAATGATTAAGTGCAGGGTTAAATCCTGTACACCAAATGACAGCATCTACCGCTTGAGTTGAACCATCAGCCCAAACAACTGAATGCTCAGTAAATGCTACAAAAGGCTCTCGACTGTGCAAAACTCCTCGTGTTCTTGCCTCTTTGACACTGTCAATCATGACAATATCTCCAAATCCACCTGCGAGCTGTTCTAAACTCCGACCTTTCTGTTGTGCTTTTAAACGCTCCGTTGCCCGAAGAAACAAGACTCGCCCATCCACCTCATCCGATAAAAATGCTGGTGCTGTCGTCGTGACCCAAGTCGTTTCTGCCACTTTTGAAACTTCGGCAAGAATTTGTGCGCCTGAGTTTCCTCCACCTACAACGATGACTTTCTTATTCTTAAAAGGTTTTGCATTGACATAGTCCGCTGAATGAAGCTGTATTCCTTTAAATTTCTCACGTCCAATATCATTAGGAATATGAGGCTGGCTCCATGTACCTGTTGCACTGACCACAGCCTTTGCCCGCCAATATTGATCTCCAGCATACACATCTAAATAGTCATCTTCTTGTTCAATATGATCGACATGGACTGGCCGAATGGTCGGAAATTGATAGCGTTGCTCGTATGCCGACAAATACTCGATCACTTCATTTCGCGTTGGGTAGGTGTGTTCAGTCGTTGGCATCATCCAACCTGACAACGAACTCCATGTATGCGGTGAAAAAAGGCGTAGCGACTGCCAAGCATGCAGCCATGCTCCACCTGCCTGCGTTTGATCATCTAAAATCACAAATGGCACTTTTTTACGTTTGAGGAAATAAGCTGTAGCAAGTGCCGACTGACCACCACCAATAATAATCACATCGACTTGTGCTTGTAGTTGTGCCAAAGCCACTCTCCCATTTGCTATAGTTAAGCCATATTCAAAATTAAAAAGCCCAGTCTATTCAACAAACTGAGCGAATTTTAAAAATTGATCAAATCTGTAATTGGGCTTTTCAATTGCTCAAGCTGCTTTTCAACATCTTTGATCATCTAGAATTTATAAACTCCGTTGATTGACACGCTTAGATAATTCTTCTGCCGACTCTTTTCGCTCTGAATAACGGTCTGTGAGGTACTGACTTTGCCCACGCGTCAGTAGCGTGAATTTATACAGCTCCTCCATGACATCGACAATTCGATCATAAAAGGCTGAAGGTTTCATCCTGCCATCTTCTTCAAACTCTAAAAAAGCTTTGGGAATAGACGATTGGTTTGGAATGGTGATCATCCGCATCCAACGACCTAAAATACGCATCTGGTTTAGGCTGTTAAAGGACTGCGATCCACCACTGACTTGCATGAGCGCCAAAGTCTTGCCTTGGGTTGCACGAATTGCACCACCTGCCAATGGTATCCAGTCAATTTGCGATTTAAAGATTGAACTCATGGAGCCATGACGCTCAGGCGAGCACCACACCATCCCTTCTGCCCAAGCCAAAAGCTCATGTAGTTCTTTGGCTTTTGGATGTTCCATATCCGCATCTTCAGGTAAGGGCAAGCCCTTAGGATGAAAAATTTTTACTTCGGCACCAAACTGCTCCAAGATACGCCCTGCTTCCATCACCGCCAATCGGCTGTATGAACGCTCACGGTTAGAACCATACAGCAGCAAAATACGGGGTGGATGATCCAGTCCTTTGGCCTGTACTTTTTCTAAAGTCGGTTGATCGAGAAGATTCATATCTACATTTGGGAGAGTCATAGAAATTACACCTCTGCTTTAAAAAGCTTTTTTCTAAGCCACAAAGACACACTGACTAAAGCAATCAACACTGGTACTTCAACCAATGGCCCGATTACCGTGGTAAACGCCACAGGTGAAGCTAAACCAAAGGTTGCAATCGCGACAGCCAGCGCCAATTCAAAGTTATTCCCCGCAGCAGTAAAAGAAATTGCTGTGGTTTTAGGATAGTCATTCCCCATCCACTTGCTCATAAAAAAGCTGATGAAGAACATCACGATAAAGTAAATGGTCAATGGAATGGCAATACGCAAGACATCGAGTGGCAAGCTCACCACATCATTCCCTTTGAGACTAAACATCGCCACAATCGTGAATAATAAAGCCAACAAACTCAGTGGACTGATCTTAGGTAAGAAGACATTTTGATACCAATCCAGACCTTTAGCTTTTACTAGAGTGAATCGCGTCATAAAGCCAAAGAAAAATGGAATCCCTAAGTACACCAGTACCGCATGGGTAATGGTCCAGAAATCGACATTAATCACTTGCCCTGCAACACCGAAATAAGGTGGTAAGAAGGTCAAGAACAACCAAGCATAGGTACTGAAAAATAAAATTTGGAAGATACTGTTAAATGCCACCAATGCAGCAACATATTGGTTATCCCCACAGGCCAAACCGTTCCACACCAAGACCATCGCAATACAACGAGCCAGTCCTATCAGGATTAAGCCTGTCATATACTCTGGATAGCTGTGTAGAAAAATGATGGCTAAGGCAAACATCAGAACAGGTGCTATCAGCCAGTTCTGCACCAAAGACAAAGTTAAGGTTTTTTTGTCTTTAAACACTTGTGGTAGCGCTGCATAATCCACTTTGGCTAATGGTGGGTACATCATCAAAATCAAACCAATCGCAATCGCAATCGCAATCGCAATCGCAATCGGGATATTGACTGAATCCACACTCATTTTGTCCAAAGCGACAGAAGCTTGCGGAAAGAACACGCCTATCGCAATTCCCAACGCCATAGCAATAAAAATCCATAGCGTCAGGTTACGATCTAAAAAAGATAATCTTTGTTGAGCCATGATGTTCTCATTCAATATCTGAGATGTGATTGATTGCAGCAATCAATTCAGGACGAGACATGTGCGCTGTATCCAGTGCAAATAACGCATCTAAGCGACGATTGATATGGTCTACAGTCACTTGGAATGCTTTGAGCTTTTCTTCTTTAGGTAAATCCAAATGTGAAGGATCAGCCAACCCCCAATGTGCTTTGATTGCACCACCTAAATACAGTGGACATGCTTCTTGTGCTGCCGAATCACAGACGGTAATCACAACGTCAGGTTGGTATTGTTCGCAGTCATCAATCGTTTTACTCCACAAACCTTCAGTTGAAAGACCTAGGTTTTCCAAGGTTTCAATCGTCAGTGGATGCACCTGTCCAGATGGTTTGCTACCTGCACTGTAAGCTTTCCAACCTTCAGGCGCACGGCTGTTAAAAAGCACTTCAGATAAAATGCTACGGCAACTATTTCCAGTACACAAAAAAAGGAATTTCATATTGTTCTACTCGCAATAACTATTGATTTGTTGAAATGATGGAGCAACTTTTGGCTGTAAATCAGCATTTTTAAGGGTGTTAAGTACGTCTATACACCAAGTAGGTAAATTGGGATTGAGACTGTAATAGACCCATTGTCCTTGACGTCGATCTTGTAAGAGACCCGAAGAACGCAGTAAGGCTAAATGCCGTGAAATCTTGGGTTGGCTCAGCTGTAATTTTTCAGTCAAATCACAAACACACTGTTCATTATTCCCAAGAACCAACATAACAATGTTGAATCGCGTTTCATCAGCCAAACATTTAAAGAAATTGATTTGATCCATATTTTTACTCACTCAAACATATGGATATATCAATATTCACATATATCCATGAAATTTTTATTTCAATCTCTGCCCATTCGCATCAATCACTTGCTCACCGTCTTCTTTAGTGAAAGCACCCTTTTGCGGTAAAGGCAAAATCTCCAGCACAATTTCAGAAGGACGACTTAAACGAGTTCCTCGTTCAGTGACCACGAATGGACGGTTAATTAAAATTGGATACTGAAGCATAAAGCACAATAATTGGTCTTCGGTCCAGTCTTCATTGTCAATTCCTAAATCTATATATGGATCAACATTCTTACGAATCGCCTCTCGCACCGTTAAACCTGCATCCGCGATCATTTGAATCAGTTCATTTTTAGATGGAGGTGTTACAAGGTACTCAATCACTTCAGGTTCAATATTGGCATTAAGAATTAACGCCAATGTATTACGTGATGTACCACATTCAGGATTGTGATAGATCTTCACTTTTGGAGTAGCAGTCATTTACTCAAACTCAATGGAATCTTTACATATATTTATATATGAATAATCATATATATGCAACTCCATATTTAAAGAATGAAAAATGATCTATTTTGAATATATAGTGATCAAATGAGCATGTTAAAATTAGATAAAATATAAGATTTAGAGGTCAAACTATGGAAACAGTCATGATTACTTTGATCTTAGTTATTATTTTGATTTTACTAGTCATATTTTATAACAAGAAAAAATAAACTATGGCTTTTGGGTTTACGAATAGACTCAGTAATGCCCGCCAATTACTCATTGATCGGTAAAAAAGGTAAGACAGCTTTTGCTCTCTTCTTAGCTTAGGAATTTCTGAATTATAGCCCATCAAATCAGCAACGCCCTCTAACACTGTCATACAGCGTTAGAGGGATAATGATCTCAAGATTGTATTGCTTCGGATGTCAAATTTGCCGTATTAGGCACCATCACCAGCCCAAACCATATCCACTTTTTTAAGCATTACTTAATGCACTGGCTAAATCACCAGTACCCTTCAAGTCAGACACCTGTCCGTCCAAAGGCTGACTAAATTCGATACGCTGAATCTTTGCTGCCCGCTCTGCGGAGAACACTGGGATTTGACTCATCGCAAATTCAGACAGTGCGGTAATGGTCAGTGAGGGATTCACACCTAAATTTCCAGGTACAATCGAACCATCTAATACGCGTAAATTTTGATAACCAAAGACTTGACCAGTGAAGTCCACAACGCCATTCGACTTGTCATTGCCCATCGCAACACCACTCATAATATGTGCTGTCGTTGGCGTTCCCAGTAAAATTTCGGTGAGTGCAGAACCCGGTTCTCCACCTAACTTTTGTGCAATCATTTTAGTGGCTTCTTCAGCCGCAGGGAATGAAACGGTGAGTGGCGTGTCCCCTTCTTTTTGCACGGCAGTGATACTATTCTGGAATAATCGATACCACTTTCTACGCCATTCAAAATGAATGAATGCTTCAGACTTCTGCATTACCAATAAAATGATCGAATCTTTGGCTTTACCCTTATAACGCAGTACTTTAAAGGTTTTTAAGGGATGCAACAGTGTAGTGAATACAAACTTCATAAAGCGCATAAAGCCCTGACCAGTCACCATCGGCACATATGGAATATAAATCCATGAAGCATCTGCACCTTCAGGGAAACGTGTGACCTCAATATTGGTATCTGCATCGACTGAAATAAAAGAGCTGATTGCCACCCCATCATCCAGTTTTTTTCCTGTGTTGTTTACTGTGGTCAGGGTTTCCGAATTCGTCCGAACTTCCTGTCCCAGCAATGAAGAAATATTGGGTAAAGTCTTATGCTGATCACGCATTTTTAATAGCAATGGCACTGTACCCATCACCCCTGCAGATAACACCACCCCACGACTGCGCAAACTATACTGACGAACTTGTTTCCCAAGGGTTTCTTTGACTATTACTTCGTAACCTGCGCGACCATCTTCATTCAATGGTGTAATTTTCACCACTTCTGAACTTGGACGAATTTCAACGCCATTACGCTCAGCAAAATACAGGTAATTTTTCATGAGGGTATTTTTGGCATTATTACGACAGCCCAACATACAGCTGCCACAATAAATACAGGAGTTACGATCTGGTCCATCTCCATTGAAATACGGATCTTTCGCTATTTGTCCTTCTTGACCAGCTACTTGCGAAAAGAAGACCCCCGTATTCACCGTTTTAAATGAATTTGCATATCCAATTTCACTCGCAACTTCTTTTAACGTGTCGTCTGCAATATTGGTATAAGTATTATTCGCTGTACCCAACATACGTTGAGCGAGACCATAAAACGGCTTTAAGGTTTCTTTCCAGTCTTTACGAATCTTGGTCCATGCCTCGGACTCAAAAACTGCATCCGGTGGAATTAAATGTACATTGGCATAAATTTGTGAGCCCCCACCAACGCCTACCCCATGCAAAATGGTGGTTTTACTGGTGAAAGTAAATTGCATCGTACCTCTGAATCCCAGTTCAGGACGCCACAAATAGTTTTTGGTGTCTAAATTGGTGGTTGGAAAATCCTTGTCTTCACGGCGTAAGCCTTTCTCCAAAATCAGGACTTTATAGCCTTTTTCACTGAGACGTAACGCACTGACCGATCCCCCAAAGCCTGAGCCAATCACGATTTGATCATAATCAAAATCTTTATTATTCATCCTACTAACTCCTTTAATAGTCTTATTTTTCTGTTTTTAAATACACCAACCCCTTCACTTCAAAATATCCATCTTGAAGTGAAAAGTGATGTTGAGGTTTTAAAATTTAGGCACTTATGACTTTATGCGGATCAATAAATTCAACAGCCAATTGGCAAATTTTCCGTAAGGCGGCGTGAGAAACTTCAAGCTCGAAAAACCCGCCTGATAAAACACAGGACGCATTTTGGAAAAAGTCAAAAAGCCTTCATAACCATGATAGTGCCCCATCCCGCTGGCACCGACCCCACCAAATGGTAAGTCATGTTGCCCGACATGAAATAAGGCATCATTGACCGAAACCCCGCCGGACATAACTCTGCTGATATAAAATTCAACTAGGCTTTTGTTATTGCTAAATGGATAAAAGGCCAATGGACGATCACGCTGCACAATATAGTCCACTACCTCTTCAGGCTTCTGGTAGGTTTTGACCATTAAGATCGGGCCAAAGGTTTCACGCGTATCAATTTCCATCTCATCATTACTGTTCAACACCAAAGTCAGTGGAAATTTTCGTGTCGCCGCATCAGGCTCTTGCTGATTTAAATTAATCAAACTGGCCCCTTTGGCTTCAGCATCTGCCAAGCTATGCACTAAGCGCTGAAATGCACGCTCATCAATCACAGAAGTATAATCTTTGCTATGAATATCAGGTACATGTTCCTGAACCCACGCTGCTGACGCTTGAATAAACGCTTGTAACTTCGACTCATGTACAAATAAATAATCGACATTGGTACAAATCTGTCCCGCATTAAACTGTTTCACAAACATAATGCGTTCTACAGCTTTCTCAATAGGGTATTCAGGGTCAATCACCGCAGGAGATTTACCACCCAACTCTAAAGTCACTGGCGTCAAGTTTTGTGCTGCGGCAGCCATGACTTTACGCCCTGTCGCACCAGAGCCAGTAAACATCAAGTGATCAAACGGTAGTTTTGAAAACGCGATGCCCACTTCACCAGTCTCATCGAAAATCTGTAATTTTTCCGCTTTGAAGTATTTTGGACTTAACTCAATTAGCAATTCAGCCAAATGTCTTGAATTTTCAGACATTTTGACCATAGCGGTATTTCCCGCAGCAAACACGGCTGACAACTGTGAAAACATCAAATTGATGGGGAAATTCCACGGCACAATAATTCCAATCACCCCCAGTGGCTGAGGAATTACGCGGTTCTTCGCACCAAAATACAAGCTATGATCGACATGTCTTTTTTGTACTTTAGTCCACTGTTTCAAGTGTTTGATGCTGCCGTTAATATCATCTGTGACCGTAATAATTTCTGCCAGTAAGGTTTCATGGCGTGAACGATTGCCATAATCGCGACTCAGGGCTTCAATAATTGCTTCACGGTGATCATTAATCAGCGCTTTTAAATTCAGTAAATGTTGCTTGCGTTGGGCAATCGTTTCAATGCCTTGTTGATGAAAGCTTTTGCGCTGCAATTGAAAACAATCATGTAGTGTCTGTTCTATTACTGCTTGCTCGACATGAGGCTGAACCGTAAGTTGCATATGCTTTTCCTTTCACGGCTAAAAATGGTGATTTAATACTTCTTTTCTATGTTGGTTGAGATAATCTCTTATCCTACTTTAACAAATGGCTTGAATTATGCTTGACTTTTTAGGACACTAAATTGATCTTTTAGGACAACACGGAATGTTGTGATGGGAAGTTATATTCGTGCAGCCAGCCTCGGCGGTTTTGAAGACTTAGTCCGTAGTTATGGCATCAACCCTATAGAAATCTTGAAAGAGATCGGGATTTTACCTGCTTTACTCCGTGATCCAGATTCATTTATTCATTACGATCATTATTTAAATTTATTGGAAAAAGCGGCCTTAGCCTGTCAGGATGATTGCTTCGGTTTAAAACTCGGTGCACTCCAAAATATTAGCACAATCGGTTTGATTGGCGTCTACATGTCCCGACAAACGACCATACTTGAAGCCTTAAGCGTGGCGCAAAAATATGTCTATTTACATGCTGAAGGCATTGTCTTCCACGTCTCGCAACATAATGCTCTGCTCTGTAAGCTGAACTTTGTTCGATTAAGTGAATACAACACCGATGTACCACAAAAATCACAACTGGCCATTTGCCTTGTCGCGAATATTTTAAAAGATTTGATTGGTCCACAGTGGCATGCAGAAAAAATTTGCTTCAAGCAAAAAGCACCACAAAAAGGTGCCCAAACGTTCCAAGCACATTTTTCATGTCCAGTGGAATTTGAAACCGATGAGGATGCGCTTTATTTTCCCGCAAGCTTTTTAAGCTATAAACCCTATAACTTTAATGAAGATGCCATTAATCAACTAATCGTACAGCAGCTTGAAACACAAAGCAGCACCAAAACTGAAAACAATACCGCACTGATAGAGAGTTCAGTCCGCATGCTAATGGCGACAGGAGACTGCAGCATTGAAAATATCGCGCTGTGTATGGGCATGCATCCGAAAAAGCTTCAGCGCGCTTTAAAAATGCAAGGAACAACCTATCGAGATATACTCGAAAATGTCCGAAAAAAAGAAGCACTTCGTATGCTTGATGCAGGCAATGTGAATTTGACGGATATTGCTCTACAGTTGGGCTATGCAGAGTTATCTATTTTCAGTCGCAACTTTAAAAGCTGGTTTGGCGTTCCTCCAACCGAGTTAAGAGACAAAAGTCGAAGCCATATTGTATGACTTCTGCTTTTACTACTTTGTTAAAGAAAAAGTACTCAACGGATTCAAGCATATAGTTTAAATCCGTTGAATGTCACTCTAATCAATACAGACTCAATTGATTATTTCGGGAAAACAAAGGATGCAACCAAACGCGCCCCCCAACCTTTCGGGCTGCCGTCAGTATCATCAACCCAATATCGAGCACCACCACCCACTAATCGCCTGACCATTTAGGCGAATCACTTTGGTCACAGTCAGATTGACAGGAACTGTGGCTTCTTCTGCATTCCAGTCATATGTCGTTTCAGTATTCAATGCCACCGTCGTACTATTTGGATAAGTGTAACTAATAAAAGGTTGCACAAAGGTACTACTGATCGCCTCAGCATCATCTTCATGCTCTACTCCCCAAATATGGTTTGCCAATGCACCAAATGTCCAACCGTGACTTTGCTTCAAAACGACAAAAGTCGGGCCAGCACCGTATTGATCCGCACCCAAGGCCTTTTCAGAAGCGGTTGGAAATAGAAAGGCAGGACCTACGCCCCATGTAATCCCACTGTCCGATGTTTTTGAAGGAGAAAAGAATAAATTTTGTACAATGTCACCCACGCCCCAATCATCATCACGCCCGTCTTCATTATAAATTTGATAATTTACAGGTAATACAGTACGAGAGATCAGATTCCAATTTTCATTTAACTCAATCGGGATAACGGGCTGAATATTGAGTTGGTAACGCTCTATGTTTTCAGCCGCACCAATGTTTTCATCATAATTTAATTGAAATGGCACACTGACCAAGTTCGCGACAGGATTTGATAACTGTTGGGCCAAATCTGCACCATCGTCGGCATAAGCCTGAGATATCCCTAAAAGCCCCAAAACACTCAGAGAAAGTAAGCTTTTTATTGGTCTATGCTTGAGATTAAAATTATTCATATATTCATCGCATCCTTATAATCATTTATGGTTCACAGTAGAGCGATAGCAAACTAAAACTCTAATTTTTTAATAAATTATGCTTTAACGGTATAACAAGACTACAGCTTATTTAAGTCAAGATTGGGAGCTGATTACACAGCTTAATGCCTATCGCACCTCGTTCATCCGTATTTAAAACTAAGGATTTTTGCTCTTAATATTTAATTCAACTTTTATATGTTTTTTATAACACAACGCAATATAACCGCAACAATTATCATTGTTGCTGTAGACAATATTAATCATGTAAAAAACAATAACTTGATCTTCTAAATAAAAATAATCGATAAATGATCTACAAAATATAATTTTGTATTATAAAACAGCAAAGAAAAACAGTGATACGCATCACAAAAAGGATTTATTCCCATGCTTAATTGAGTAATTTTTAACCAAAAAATAAATTTTATATTTCAAATTATATACTTATATTTTTCATTAACTTAAGTTATAAAAACGTATTTTTTTAGTATAAAAACTCTATTGTGATTACTTTTTGAACTGATTAGTTATATCTAGAGCATTTACTCTTATTTTAATTGTGCTATTTTTGTGACACGGAGTAACAAATGATTTCGGTTAACCGACTTCTCCAAAAGCCAAAAAACATAAACACAAAATGAGCAACAAACATTTGCATTTGCACCTCAAGGAAAGACGTAGAATGAAATTAAAGACATTAACGACAGCAATGATTTTAGCAACTGTACCAATGACCGGGGCATTTGCCGCTGCTCTAGATCGTTCAGGTCAGTCAATCTCTGCATTCTTGCAACCTGGTAATTACTTTGAAGCAGGTATTTCTGTATTAGATCCAGATGTATCTGGACAGGAAGCTGGCACAAGCACAACAAATCGTCAAATTGGTGATATGGCGGGCGATTACTATTTCCCTAGTGCCGCACTAAAATTCCAACTTACTGATAAATTCTCTTTTGGTCTGCTTTACGACCAACCTTTTGGTGCAGATGCTGAATATACTGGCACTAATAATTTTGTTGCAGCTCCAACAGATCGAGTACTAAGCTCACTACCTGTTACAACATCAATGATTGGTGGTACCACTACAGGTAGTACTTCAGTTGAAGTGGATACACAAAACATTTCTATGATTTTTGGTTTCCAGCCTACTGAAAACTTTAATATTTATGGTGGTGGTGTATATCAAACAATTAAAGGTCATGTTTCATTACGTGGTTCAGCTTATAGCGTGTTCAATGGTTATGATGCGAACATTAAAGAAGATTCTGCCGCAGGTTGGTTAGCTGGTGCAGCATTTCAGATTCCTGAAATTGCATTAAAAGCTTCTGTAACATACCGTTCTGAAATTGATCATGAATTTGTTGCGAATGAAAATCTGAGTTTAGCAACGCCATTAGCAAATGCAGCACCAATGTTGGGTGGTATTGTACCACCTGCATTATTACCTGCTATTTCACAAGCAATTGGTGGTTTTGCAGCAGCTAATTCAGCTGATGGCAAAACTAAAATTACAACACCTCAATCTGTGAATCTAGACTTCCAAACAGGCATCATGGCGAATACTGTAGCATTTGCAAATGTACGCTGGGTAAATTGGAAAGACTTCTCAATCACACCTTATAAATTTGGAAAAGCTGCTGAAGCTGTTGGACCTTTGGTCAATCGTCCAAATGGTTTTTCTCTAGTAGAATATACCGATGACCAATGGTCTGCAAACGTAGGTGTAGGTCGTAAATTAAATGACCAATGGGCGGGTAACGTTTCTGTAGGTTGGGACTCTGGCGCAGGTAACCCTGTATCAACGCTTGGTCCAACAGAAGGCTATTGGAACGTTGGTTTGGGTGTTCAATATAGCCCAACGCCAGCAACCTTCATCGCCGGCGGTGTAAAATACTTCTGGTTAGGCGATGCTAAAGCTCAAACTGGTGCTCAAGCAGGTGGCTCTGATTATGTAGCAGAGTTTGAAGATAACAATGCTTTAGCTTATGGCTTAAAAATCGGTTACAAGTTCTAATTATTAATACTGAAAAAACCATCTGTAAAGATGGTTTTTTCATTTTCAACAATGACATCTACACTCTTTTTTATACACTTGTGATTCATTTGTGCAACAAATAAACACTTAAACATTTTGCATAATATTCAATCAGCCACTCAGCAGCTAAAAATAAATCTATATAAATCATAAAATTAATATTTTTTTTTAGTGTTTTTACTCTACACAAGTATATTTTTTAACTTTTCAGTTCATTTTACAACCGTAGTTGAGCATTTACTCTTTTTGTATTTATGTTACTTTTCGTGCCAATCACTTACATAAAGCTACAACAAGGAATGTTCCCTATGAAGCTTACAGCTCTTCGCTCGGCTATTTTGCTCAGCTTAATCCCAACAACTTCAGTATTTGCTGCAGGCCTTGATCGCTCAGGCCAATCTATTGCTGCTTTCCTTCAACCCGGCAATTATTTTGAAGCAGGTATTTCAGTCCTTGACCCTGAAGTAAAAGGAAAAGATACAAGTGGCAACCAAACGGGTGACATGGCAAGTGACTACTACTTCCCTCACGCTGCTCTAAAAATTCAAGCAACGGATCATTTCTCTGTTGGTCTGATTTACGATCAACCTTTCGGTGCAGACGCAGAATACTCAGGTAATAGCACTTTTGTAGAAAACCGCCCAGTTCCATTTCAAGGTGGGACATCTGTTACTGTCGATACTCAGAACTTGAATTTACTTTTTGGATATCAACCGAACGAAAACTGGAATCTTTATGCAGGTGCGGTATACCAAACTGTAGATGGTACAGTTTTACTTCGCGGTACAACTTATAGCGTATTCAACGGTTACGACTTTAGAACTGGCGAAGATGAATCTGTAGGTTGGTTAGCAGGTGTTGCGTATCAAATTCCAGAAATCGCGCTTAAAGCATCAGTAACTTATCGCTCAGAAATCGAGCATAAAATGAATGCTTCAGAAAATTTTGGCGCAGCTGGATATATTTCAATCCCTGGCGCACCTGGCCAATCTGCTCAACTCAATCAATTAATGACAGCCTTAAATGCATCATCTGGCGAAACTAAGTTAACCACGCCACAATCTGTCAATATTGATTTCCAAACCGGTATTATGGCCAATACCGTTGCTTTCGCAAATATACGTTGGGTCGATTGGTCAAACTTCAAAGTACAACCGTATAACTTTGCTAAGCTTTCAAAAGTCGTTGGCCAAAACCCAACGATTAATAAACCAAATGGCTTTAATCTGATTGACTATAAAGAAGATCAAATTTCTGCAACCGTTGGTGTAGGTCGCAAATTTAACGAGCGCTGGGGTGGCAATGTGTCAGTAGGTTGGGATTCTGGTGCAGGTAACCCGGTGACAACACTTGGCCCAACAGAAGGTTTTTGGAGTGTAGGTACAGGTGTTCGTTTTTCTCCAGCAGAAAACTACTTTATTGGCGCTGGCGTGAAGTACTTTTGGTTAGGCGATGCTGATGCTGTAACAGGTGCCCACTCGAATGCTGGAAAATTCACTAATAACGATGCGATCGCTTATGGTTTAAATATCGGTTATAAATTCTAAACCGTAGCATAATATCCAATAAAAAAGGCGCATCTATTGAGATGCGCCTTTATGTTTTCGTAGATATAGCTGTTTGTTTTAAGCCGGAATATCACGAACTGAGGCATTACGAATTGCCTCTTTTAAAGCTTCATAACCATAAATTGCAGGGAATTGTGGGAATTCTTTAATCACATTTTCTGGTGCATCAAACAAAAAGCCTTTATCCGCCTCACCCAGCATAGTGGTGTCATTATAAGAATCACCTGCGGCAATAACACGGTAATTTAGTCCATGCAATCCTTTAACTGCTTCACGTTTTTGGTCAGGTTGGCGCAGCTTATAGGCTGTAATCATACCCTTTTCATCAGTTTCTAACTTATGGCAAAAAATCGTTGGCCAGCCCAGTTGTTTCATTAATGGATGTGCAAACTCATAGAAAGTATCTGATAAAATAATCAGCTGAAAGTGTGTACGTAACCATTCAACAAATTCTTTTGCGCCTGGAAATGGGCCCATTTCAGCAATCACTTCTTGAATATCATTTAAACCTAAACCATGTTCTTTTAATATATTCAAACGCTGTGTCATGAGCACATCATAATCAGGAATATCACGTGTGGTTGCTTCAAGCGCTTTAATGCCTGTTTTTTTAGCAAAGTTAATCCAAATCTCTGGAACTAACACCCCTTCTAGATCAAGGCAAACAACTTCCATGAATACTCCCTTTTATTTACGTGGAAAAATTTTGAACTATCATAGCTTAATATTTGTCTAATGCATTGCTGTTTTTTAAATCTATTTTTTTCATAAGCATTTATTTTTTAGTGATAAGTGGCTTATTTCAACTCTATTAAAATACGCAGCAAATAACGTAATATAGGTCTTGTTAGATTCCAAGCCTATTGCCAGGATACTCATGACAACCATTCCAACTATTGATCTTGTTGATGCTCTCGCAGCTGAATATGCTGATAAATCTCCAAGTGAAATTTTAGCACTTGCACTAAATCAAGCTGGCGAAATTGCCATCTCGTTTTCAGGTGCAGAAGATGTCGTACTTATTGATATGGCTGCTAACTTAGGTAAACCCTTTCGTGTCTTTAGCTTAGACACTGGACGTTTACATGCAGAAACCTATCAATTTATCGAGACTGTACGTAAACACTACAACATTAATATCGAAATTTGTTTCCCAGAAGCAGACGCCGTTCAACAACTGGTCAATGAAAAAGGTTTATTCAGCTTTTATCAAGATGATCATAAAGAGTGTTGTGGTATCCGTAAAGTTCAGCCTTTACGTAAAAAATTGGCGACTTTAGATGGTTGGATTACGGGACAGCGTAAAGACCAAAGTCCGGGCACACGAACTGAAATTCCAGTTGTTCAGTCAGATGTTGGTTTTTCAGGAGAAGGTAAACAGTTAATTAAATACAATCCCCTTGCCAACTGGTCAAGTGCCGATGTGTGGAGTTACATCCGCATGATGGAGGTACCTTATAATCCATTGCATGAGCGCGGTTTTATTTCTATTGGCTGTGAACCATGTACGCGTCCAGTGTTACCAAACCAACATGAACGTGAAGGACGTTGGTGGTGGGAGGAAGCGACTCACAAAGAATGTGGCCTGCATGCAGGTAATTTGAAAAAGTAAAGACTAAAACCACTGCAAAGCAGTGGTTTTTCGCAACCAATGGATACACACAAAGCGCTCCCATTGTTAAAAAAAATCGATATACTAACGGTAAGTTCTATAATTCTAACAAGATTGCTCATATAGGAGCGGTCAGATATTGCAGTGAGGCAATCCAGACTATGCGTCCATTACATCCGATTGACTTTATTTTTTTATCACTTGAAAAACGCCAGCAACCCATGCATGTCGGTGGATTATTCCTATTCCAGATTCCTGAAAATGCACCTTCCAGCTTCATTCAAAATTTAGTTGCTGATATTCGTAATTCAAAATCCATTCCTATTCCTCCATTTAACAACAAACTCAACGGTTTATTTTGGGATGAAGATGAAGAGTTTGATCTTGATCACCATTTTCGTCATATCGCACTCCCACAACCGGGGCGTATTCTTGAACTGCTCACCTATATTTCACAAGAACACAGTAGTTTAATTGACCGCGCTAAACCATTATGGACCTGTCATATCATTGAAGGGATTGAAGGGAATCGTTTTGCCATGTACTTTAAAATTCACCATGCGATGGTGGATGGTATTGCAGGTATGCGTTTGGTGGAAAAATCATTATCACAAGATCCAAATGCAAAGAGTATTGTGCCACCATGGTGTGTTGAAGGTCCTCGTGCGAAACGCTTAAAAGAACCCAACGTCAGTCGCTTTAAGAAAATTATGAATGGCGTAATGGGGCAACTTGAGTCGACACCACGTGTCATGTATGAGTTGTCACAAACAATCATGAAAGATATGGGACGTAATCCTGATTATGTTTCAAGCTTCCAAGCGCCTAGCTCTATTCTTAACCAGCGGGTTAGCTCTTCGCGTCGTTTTGCAGCACAATCTTTTGAGTTTGACCGTTTACGTCATATTTCTAAAAGTTTGGGAGTCACGATTAATGACATCGTACTGGCAATTTGTTCAGGTGCATTACGCGAATATTTGTTGTCCCAAGACGCACTTCCTAAAAAGCCTTTAATTGCGATGGTACCTGCCTCTGTTCGCGATGACGATTCATCTATGTCAAATCGTATCACCATGATTTTGGCAAATTTAGGCACGCATAAAGAAGATCCATTAGAGCGCCTCGCAATTGTTCGTCGTAGTGTGCAAAATGCCAAAGAAAAATTTAAACGCATGAATTCAAACCAAATTTTGAACTATAGTGCCTTTGTTTATAGTGCAGCTGGGCTCAACATTGCCTCAGGCTTACTGCCTAAACGCCAAGCGTTTAATCTGGTGATTTCAAATGTCCCAGGCCCACGTGAGCCATTGTATTGGAATGGTGCACGACTCGATGCACTATACCCTGCCTCAATCATTTTGGATGGTCAGGCACTCAACATCACCATGACCAGTTATTTAGATAAACTTGAAGTTGGTTTGACGGCTTGTCGAAATGCACTGCCGAAGATGCAGAATCTACTTACACATTTAGAAGAAGAGATTCAACGCTTTGAAGCGATTGTGGGCGTCGAAGGCCCAAAGTTGCAAGCGGTCAGTTGATACCGCAGAACGAATCAGAAATACAAGAATAGTCAATAAAACTAAGGGGCTTCGATAAGCCCCTTAGTTTTTAATGCTACGACATTGTTTTAATAATTGATGACACGCAGTACGAATCATGGCAGTTGTAATTTGTACTTCTTTACCCTGATCATCCACGATATACGCATTATGCGTTACTTTCGTATCTAATAAATGTTTCAAACTAGGTTGAATAATTGCTTCTCTAACACCCATATCACACCTCATTTGCTAAACCTATTTGGGAGAATAAGCTTTGGCTATTTCCGTGTTTCTAGTATTAAAAATCTAAGATCGAAAGTAAAATTTCAGTTGTAACAACTATTTAACTATATATTGTTACAATTTCAGCTCAGAATGATATCGTATTGCTCTTGCGTATATAAATTTTCCACCTGAAATTTAATCACACGACCAATGAAATGCTCTAAATCAGCGACTGCTGGGGCTTCTGCAGTTAACAAACGGTCAATCACTGATGGATGCGCAACGACAGTAAAGCCAGTCTGAGATTGATACGCACGTGTATATCTCATGATTTCTCGAAAGATTTCGTAACATACAGACTCAGCTGTTTTCACATAACCCCGTCCCTGACAGGTCGGACAAGATTCACATAATAAGTGCTCTAATGATTCACGTGTACGTTTACGCGTCATTTCGACTAAACCTAACTCAGAAACCTGTGTAATTTTGGTTTTTGCATGGTCCTGCTCAAGCATCCGTTCAAACTGAGTCATGACCTCAGTTCGATGCTCCTGCTCTTGCATGTCAATAAAGTCGATAATAATAATACCGCCTAAATTGCGTAGTCTCAGCTGACGCGCAATGACCTGTGTCGCTTCCATATTGGTTTTAAACACGGTGTCTTCTAAAGAGCGACCACCCACATATGAGCCTGTATTGACATCAATAGTCGTCATAGCTTCAGTCTGGTCAATCATCAAATAACCACCGGACTTCAACGCAACACGCGTCTGCAATGCTCTTTGAATGTCTTCTTCGACATTATACAAGTCAAAAATTGGGCGCTCACCCGGATAGTGAATGAGACGTTCTTTGATATTCGGGACAAATTCTTCTACAAACTCTTGGAGCTTGCCATGTATTTCACGCGAGTCGACTGAAATTTTAGCGGTCTTTTCACTCGCAAGATCGCGAATAATGCGCTGGGGTAAAGGCAGTTCTTCAAAAATTAACGATGGCACTGCAATACTGATCTGCTTGCGCTGAATAAATTCCCAAAGTTTTGCCAAATAAGCCATGTCTTGCGCAATGGCAGCTTCCGCAATCCCATCAGCGGCTGTACGAACAATCACTGAACCCGGAAGTTTATGTTCCGCTTGAATACGCTCAATCATCGAACGTAAACGATCACGCTCGGCTTCAGACTCAATGCGTTGAGACACACCCGTATGATTGCCATAAGGCATCATCACTAAATAGCGCGAAGGAATGGAAAGATCAGTTGAAAGCCGAGCCCCTTTGGTGCCCAGCATGTCCTTCATGACTTGAACAGTAAGAATTTGTCCTGGCTGTAAGAGCTCAAAAACATTCGGGGTGGGTTGATTACGTGACCAAACCATATCATTAATATGTAAAAAAGCAGTTCGTGACAGTCCAATATCAACAAAAGCAGCCTGCATTCCCGGAAGAACACGCACCACTTTACCTTTATAAATATTGCCTACTAAACCACGTTTCACCGTACGCTCAATAAATAATTCATTGACCGTGCCGTTTTCAATTAACGCGACGCGACATTCCATAGGCGTGACGTTAATTAATAACTCGTCAGACATAACAAACTCAAAACATTATAAAAAATCTTTTGAGACAGTTAATTTAGTGCCTTAACTGCCTGTAATAACTGTACCGTTTCATGCAACGGTAGCCCCACGACATTGCTATAGCTTCCCTCTATACGTGGAATATAACGTGCTGCAATGCCTTGTATGGCGTAGGCTCCCGCCTTGCCAAGAGGTTCAGATGTAGCCCAATATGCTTCCATATCATTCAGGCTCAAATGCTGAAATTCGACTTCAGTACGAACTACTATACTTGAAATTTGCGTATTTGTACGGACACAAACCGCAGTATATACATCATGCTTACGGCCAGAAATTTTTTCCCACATTTCAAATGCATGCTGCTTAGATTCAGGTTTTCCTAAAATCTCTTGATCAACCCCTAAACTGGTATCGGCAGCAATCACAATTGCATCAGGATATTGAAGCTGCACTGCCTCAGCTTTGGCACATGCCAGTCGCTCCACATAATGAGCTACCGACTCGCCTGCTTGTACAGATTCATCAATATCTGGACTATAGATATCAAAGACTAGACCGAGCTGCTCAAGCAGCTCACGGCGACGGGGCGAACTGGACGCTAAAATTAAACGCGCCATTTCTTCAACATGAAATAGACCATCGGGAAAGTCAGCACACTACTCAATAGCGGTTGCCAATGACGTGCAAGGGAAAACTGTGCCCCAATCATAATTTGTGCGATCCACGTAATAAACAGATGCGCGACCACAGCCAAGGTGGCGATGACCCAAATATTAGCAAAGGTCATAATTCGACGTTCACGCGTTAAAAAACGGGACACAAATGTAATCAGGACAAAGCTGAGCGCGTTTAAGCCCAAAGGTGTATCGAGCAGTAAATCGGTGAAAATCCCGACTGCAAAGGCAAACCAGATTCCGCTCCATGTCGGTTGGCACAACACCCAAAACAGCATCACCATCATCATAAACAGTGGACGCCAACCAGAGATCGCATAAGACAAGGGATAAACCATCAACACTGAAGCAATGATCACCGAAAAAATGATCGGAAATAACGGGTCACGCTGTTTGGCAGCACGAAGTTTAGCGATCGGCATGCGGTTGCTCCATCGCTAAAGAATCGGAAAATAACACAACGACATGATGCCCACCCGCTAACTGCGCAGCAGGAACAACATCAATTTGAGCAAACTCGCCTGAATTATGACGACTGATTTTTGAAATGGTGCCCACCAGATAACCTGCTGGAAAATGCTCACCTAAACCAGAGCTATACACTTTTTCACCCACTTTGATTTCGGCACTGGTCGGCACGTATTCCATTTTCAAATGCCCCAAATCTCCAGTCCCTGAAACAATGGCACGCATTCCAGACCGCTCTAAGCGAACCGAAAGAGAATGTTCTTTATCTGAAAGCAACATGACGCGACTACTATGCGGATAGACATTAATAATCTGTCCCATAATACCTTTGTCATCGAGCACGGTTTGCCCGACTTTTAACTGACTATTGGCACCACGGTTTACCACAATAATATGACGCAGTGGATCGGCATCTGTCCCTATGACTTCTGCAATCTCCATACGACCATCAATGATCAACGGGGTATCTAACAAACCGCGTAAACGCGTATTTTCCGCAGATAATTCAGATAATTTTTGTAAACGCACCTGCGCCTGCAATAACTCAGCTTGCATCGCGGTATTTTCACGACGCAATTGAGCTTCAGACTTGGTTTGTTGATTCAGCCACTCTCGCGATAACACGGGATAACTTGCTACGGCATAAATTGGATTATAAGCGGCATACAAGACATCTCTTGCAGGTTGAATCACATGCGGCATGCGCCAGTTAAAAAACAGCACGACCAAACATGTGATCACTGCAATGATAAATGAGCGAAAAGATGGCGGTTGTCTGGAAAACAGATTTGTTTGCACCCGCCGATTCCTTTATTAGCCTACAAATAACATGTCGTGATTTGGATTATCGAAGAATTCTAAAACTTTACCACCACCACGAGTGACACAAGTTAGAGGATCTTCTGCAACCACCACAGGTAAGCCTGTTTCTTGCGCAAGAAGTTTATCGAGGTTACGCAGTAATGCACCACCACCAGTCAACACTATACCGCGCTCAGCGATGTCTGAAGACAGCTCAGGAGGCGTTTGCTCAAGTGCAGATTTCACAGCTGAAACAATACTTTGTAATGGATCAGAAATCGCTTGCGTAATTTCGTCCGAAGTCACAGTGATCGCACGTGGCACACCTTCAGCAAGGTTACGGCCGCGAACTTCAATTTCAAGTGCTTTGGCATCGGCTTCTGGTAAAGCCATACCCACTTCTTTCTTGATAATTTCAGCAGTAGTTTCACCAATCACGCAACCATGTGCTTTACGTACGTAGTTAATGATTTGTTCATCAAATACATCACCACCAATACGTAGTGAGTCAGCATAGACACAACCTTGCAGCGAAATAATCGCAATTTCAGTTGTACCGCCACCAACATCGACCACCATAGAGCCGCATGCTTGTTCAACTGGCATACCTGCACCAATTGCAGCAGCCATTGGTTCTTCAATCAAACGAACATCACGCGCGCCTGCATTAAATACAGCTTCACGAATAGCACGACGCTCAACCAAAGTTGATTTGCAAGGCACACACACCACAACACGAGGTGCAGGTGGGAACAGACGTTTTTCATGTACTTTACCAATAAATTGGTTCAGCATGGTTTCGGTCACTTCAAAATCGGCAATCACGCCATCCTTCATTGGACGAATGGCAGAGATATTTGCAGGTGTACGGCCCAGCATTTGCTTTGCATCAAGACCTACCGCGGCAACGATTTTTTGTGAACCACTGTGACGAATTGCCACAACTGTCGGTTCATTTAATATAATGCCTCGTCCTGGTGCATAAATAAGTGTATTTGCTGTACCTAAATCAATGGCTAGATCGGGCGAAAACAAGCCAATTAGTCTTTTTAGAATCACGGAGACGTTCTCGATTAAACTTTATGTGGACGCAAGGTGGCAACTTTAACTAAATGTGATGATTTGAACAAGTCAATCGCTTATTATAACGCACGATATTTTGAAATTTTTTAATACTGACTCAGGTGATGTTATGTCTACATCGGATGCACAGCATTCTGCAGATTTAAATGCACAAACAGTTTCAGCAATCGCCAATCTTGCTCGATTGTCGCTAGATGATACGCAATCTGCTGAATATGCTCAAAGTCTAAATAAAATTTTAGGCATGATGGAAACCTTAAAAGGCATCGACACCGATGGTGTTGAGCCGCTTAAAAGCCCATTTGATCACCCACAACCCTTACGTGAAGATGTGGTTTCAGAAACCAATCATCGTGATGAATATCAAGCCATTGCACCGCAAGTGCAAGACGGTTTGTACCTAGTTCCTCGCGTGATTGAATAATTTCTATTCAGTTAAACCATTATTTTGTAAAAATTAACGTAAAGACATTTCTCATGACAGATTTACATCGCTTATCGATTCGTGAACTCTCTGAGGGTTTAGCTGGGGCTAAATTTTCATCTCGCGAACTGACTGAACATTATTTAAAGCGCATTGCAAAACTGGATACACAAGTTAAATCTTATGTAACCGTGACTGCAGAACAAGCGCTTGCACAAGCCGATGCTGCCGATGCTGCAATTAAAGCAGGCACAGCAACCGCATTGACAGGTGTGCCAATTGCACACAAAGACATTTTTTGCACCCAAGGCATTAAAACCACTGCGGGCTCAAAAATGTTGGATAACTTTATCTCTCCTTACGACGCTACCGTTGTAGCGAAAGGTAAAGCCGCTGGTCTAGTCACTTTAGGTAAAGTGAACATGGACGAATTTGCAATGGGTTCAACCTCTGAGAATTCATTCTACGGCGCTACAGCAAACCCTTGGAACTTAGGTCATGTACCAGGTGGTTCTTCAGGTGGGTCTGCGGCAGCGGTTGCAGCGGACCTTGCTCCATTTGCCACAGGTACAGACACAGGTGGTTCAATTCGCCAACCTGCATCGTTCTGTGGCTTAACGGGTCTTAAGCCAACTTATGGCCGTGTCTCGCGCTTCGGTATGATTGCGTATGCATCATCGCTGGATCAAGGCGGGCCAATGGCACGTTCGGCTGAAGACTGTGCCTACCTCATGAATGTGATGGCAGGTCATGACGCAAAAGACTCAACATCCGTTGAAAAAGACGTTGATGACTATGTGGCGAACCTAAATGGCACAGCGGTTCAAGGTCTACGTATTGGTATTCCAAAGCAATACTTCAATGTCGCTGGTTTAGACGCAGACGTAAAAGCACGCGTTGAAGAATCATTGAAAAAGTTAGAAGACATGGGCGCGACCTTGGTTGAGATTGATCTCAACATGACTGAAGCTTATGTTCCGACCTATTACTTGATTGCGCCTGCTGAAGCATCATCAAACTTGTCTCGTTACGATGGCGTACGTTATGGCTACCGTGCAGAGAACCCTGTTGACCTGATGGACTTATACAAACGTTCACGTTCTGAAGGTTTTGGTGCAGAAGTGCAACGTCGTATCTTGATTGGTACGTATGCGTTGTCTGCAGGTTACTACGATGCGTACTACGTGAAAGCTCAAAAAGTCCGTCGTCTGATTCAACAAGACTTCTTAAAAGCGTTTGAATCGGTTGATGTGATTGCTGCACCTGCTGCTCCAACCACGGCTTATAAAATTGGTGCGAATCTGTCTCCAGTTGAAATGTACTTGGGCGACATTTACACCATCGCAGTTAACCTTGCGGGTCTTCCTGCGATTAACGCACCTGTTGGTTTTGACAAAGACAACTTACCTGTGGGCTTACAGCTGATTGGTAACTATTGGTCAGAATCTCAACTGTTGTCTGTGGTACATCAGTACCAACAAGCGACGGATTGGCATACGAAACGTGCGGCAATTGCTGAGGAGAATGCATAATGGCTCAAGCTCAAAAGAAACCAAAATCATTATTGATTGATGGTTGGGAAGTTGTGATCGGGATTGAGATTCATACTCAGCTTGCGACCCAATCTAAAATCTTCTCAGGTTCTTCGACTGAATTTGGTCAAGACCCAAACACACAAGCCAGCCTCGTTGACTTGGCGATGCCGGGCGTACTGCCTGTATTAAACAAAGAAGTGGTCGATTTAGCCATTCGCTTTGGTTTGGGTATTGATGCTTACATCGACCAAGCGTCTGTGTTTGCACGTAAAAACTACTTCTACCCAGACTCTCCAAAAGGCTACCAAATCAGCCAGATGGATAACCCGATTGTGGGCTTGGGTCATATCGACATTCAACTTGAAGATGGTACGGTAAAGCGCATTGGCGTAACGCGTGCTCACCTTGAAGAAGATGCAGGTAAATCGATCCATGACCAGTTTGAAGGTATGTCAGGCATCGACTTAAACCGTGCAGGCACACCTTTACTTGAAATCGTGTCTGAACCCGATATGCGTTCGGTTGAAGAAGCTGTGGCTTATATCAAGTCGATTCACACTTTAGTGCGTTGGTTGGGTATTTCTGACGGTAACATGGCAGAAGGTTCATTCCGTGCTGACTGTAACGTATCGTTACGTCGTCCGGGTCAACCGTTCGGCACACGTTGTGAGTTAAAAAACCTCAACTCATTCCGTTTCATTGAACAAGCGATCAATGTTGAAATTGAACGCCAAATGGAAATTTTGGAATGGGATGGCACGATTGACCAAGAAACGCGTCTATTCGACCCTGTCAAGATGGAAACACGTTCAATGCGTTCGAAAGAAGAAGCGAACGACTATCGCTACTTCCCAGACCCTGACTTGTTGCCTGTGATTATTTCAGATGCGCAAATTGAAACTGCTCGTGCTGCGTTGCCCGAACTTCCTGCGGCACGTCGTGAGCGTTTCGTAGCGGACTTTGGTGTCACTGAGTACGATGCGCATGTGTTGACGTTGACCCGTGAAATGTCAGACTTTTATGAAGTGGTTGTGGCTGCTGCTGGTGGCGCGGCTCAAGGTAAAGTGTCTGCAAACTGGGTCATGGGCGAATTCTCTGGTGCTTTAAACAAAGCGGGCTTAGAACTAGCAGACTCTCCTGTTTCTGCTGAAAAACTGGGCGGCATGGTTGAACGTATCGTGGATAACACCATTAGCGGCAAGATTGCGAAGCAAGTATTCGGCTTTATGTGGGATGAAGGCAAAACTGCGGACGAAATTATTGCGGAAAAAGGCTTGAAGCAGGAAACTGATACAGGTGCGATTGAAGCGATTATCAAAGACGTTCTTGCTGCCAATGAGAAGATGGTTGAAGAGTATAAGTCTGGTAAAGAGAAAGCTTTCAACGGTCTTGTCGGTCAAGTGATGAAAGCGTCTAAGGGTAAAGCTAACCCTGCTCAAGTGAATGAGTTGATGAAGAAATTGATTGGTTGATCTGATCTAAATTCAAAAGAAAACCCGCTTTAGAGCGGGTTTTCTTTTGAAATGACAAATGAACATTCATTTCTTTGCATTTGGTTTAAAGAAATGTCATTAAAATATTTTTGATAATCCACTTGAGTTCTACTTTTACAATTAAAAGTCATGAATCTTTCTGTACTAGATGGACCCAATGCATCTACCATACCAGCACCGAATTCAAGATAATGATAAGTTGTTCTGAGTATTCGATCATGAAAAATATTAGAAAATTGCCTATCGTCTCTCATAATAATTTTTAGTTCTGAAAAACATTCATAAAATTTTGAGTTAGTTGAAAGAATATCCTTTAACAATTGCGTTATATTTTCTTGAGTCACATCCTTATTACTAGACACAATCAAAAAATTAGTAATATGCAAATTTTGATCAGATAAATATTTAAATATTTTTTTTAAAGCAGTCGTTCCTATTGCAGGATCATATGCAGAGGAAAAATCATTTTTGAATAAATATCTATCAACAATGGTTAATTCCTTTGTATATTTAAAAATATTTTTTAATCTTTTAAAAACTTGCTGATTGTTCTCTCTATAATCAATTTGCTTGATAGAGTGAATTTTTGATAACTCAAAATTCTTAGAACGTTTAATAAATTGATAATCTAATAATTCACAACCTTCATCAATTTCAGAAATATCGAGGTTTTCTTTAATCAATTGATAGTTTTCCGAACTTACTAATATCGTTTCAGCATGCTCAAAAACTTCTAATAATCTTGGTAAATCATTATTACTTAAAGAAAAGTCGGAAACAATATCCTTATTGATAATATATTTTGGAAAATATGTTAGTGCTGTTGTCCATCTTTTTTGATACTTTATGGGAAAATCTTGCTGTATTTTTTTTGTCAACTCTAAGATTTGAGCAGTACTAGGAAATAATAAAATACCAAAACGCTCCCAATCTTCAATTAAGGAATCACTGACTAAAAGGTTTTCCTTAAACTTTGTACAATTAAAAATTTCCTTATCAAAAATAAATGGTGTAATCACAGCTTATTATCCTCTAAAGGATTTCCACCAAAAATTTCATCAAGTCTCTCTTCAAAGAATCCATTTGGCCAACCTACTGTAAAATCACCATCTTCATCTAAAGGGATAGAAATTGTCCTCACACCATCTTCCGTAGGATCAACATAAATAATAGATATATCATTAGGACGAAGTACTTTATGTCTAATTAGCCTTTGAAATCTTAAAAGTAATGCTTCGCTATGAGTTTCAATAATCCACTGATTAGCTTTTGATGAATTAATATCTTTTGCAAAAAAGTTAGCTAAATCTGCTTGTAATTTTGGATGTAAATGTATTTCAGGTTGTTCTATACAAATCGTACTTTTTCTTTTTACTAACCCTTCTAAAATAATTGGTAAAACTTGACCAATACCAAATCCAACATCAACTAAAGTCGTTTTTAGTCCTGTCGCTCTATCTACGAGTAATATTGAAACTGTATCACCTATTACTTCATTATTTGTTCTAAATATTTCAATATCATATTTAATATTAAAGCTTTCTAAGACTTTATTAACATCTCTAACATATTTATCATCTCTAGCTAAAAAAGATAAAAAGTTTTCTCCTTTTTGCCCTACTGTCGATGTTAATACATCATCTAGCTGATATACCCGCTTAGGATGGGGTCTTAACGGACCTATATATGAAATTCTATTCAGCGTATCATATAAAGATCTATCTTTTTTTCTCAAATCTGATGATAGGGCTTCTGTAAAACTATTTAAATAAAAACTTTCAATTTTTTGCTCCATTGAATCGCCTTCTTTAGTGTTTACAGAGTCTCTAAATAAATATGGCAAAGCAAAAATCTTTTTAGACAGATTTAGTTTTTTAATAAATTTATATATATTCTCATTATTAACAGAATTTTTTAAATCTTCATTTTCAAATGTTCTATAAAAATATTTTACTGATTCATTATTTTTAGCATAAAAATTTAATAACTCCTTATCAAAATCCACAGTAAATTGTTGCAATCCAACCTGATTTTCAGAGTGTTTAGGTAATAGAGACCATTTTTTTAAATCATTCTTCCTTTCACATATAGTTATACCATTAACATACGAAAAACTTTTTTCGGCCAAATATTTAAACCCATACTCAAATGCAAAATAATCATCTTCATTAGATATCTCAAATTTTATACTTTTTTTGACATCATGATTATTAACAACCGAGGCATAACTACCTAATTCAAAAAAGCTATTATTTGATCTTAAACCATTTATATGAGTATTTTTTAAAACACTTTCCTTGAGCACAATTAATGATTGAATTATTGATGATTTTCCTGATGAGTTTGGTCCATATATTAATGTTATTGGAGCAAATTTGAAGCTGTTTTTTTCAGAGAATACTTTAAAATTTTCAATAGAATAATTAGTAATCATAAATCATGTATAAAAATTAAAATTTTAAATTATTATATATTACATTCAGCAACTTAGATATACACTTCTTATCAAAAATACAATCTTTTTTAATAATATCTTCCAACACCAAACTCGAAGACTTAGACTGAATTCAATCATCAAAATTATTATTTATAAGTAGTTTCTAAATCTCCTTTTAAATAGGGTGACTTTGTCACGTGATTAGTTTGATATGTGTACCCTTCCTTTGACAAAGGAGAGGGCTAGGGAGAGGATTTTACATTAAGTAATTTTTAATTTCCAAGATCCACTACACTAACCACATTCTATTTTTAAAAATTAACCACTTGCAAAAAATCAAAGGACAAAAATGAAAATAACCATTCTCACACTTTCTACCCTTGTCTTTCTCAGCACCACTACCTTTGCAGAAACCAAACCCAATGTTCCTACCAAAGAAGCTAGCCAAATTTTTAAAGCAGCAGGCTTTTCAACAACAAAACATGGCTGGGAGGGTAGCTGCGACACAGGTGAAATCACCACATATAAAGACCTCAATGGTGACGGCCTAAAAGACGCAGTCCTTTCAGACTACAGCACCATGTGCTATGGCAACACAGGTGTCGGCTACCATATCGTTGCTCAGCAAAAAACTGGAAATTGGAAACTCATTTTTGAAAACATGGGCATCCCTACTTTTCTAAAAACCAAAGGAAAAGACGGCTGGCCAGATATTGAAAATGGTGGCCCTGGAATTTGTTTTGCTGTTTACCACTGGAATGGTCAAAAATATGATGTCAGCCGTTATGAATATAACGGCAAAGCCTGCACATTGGACTATTAACACCTCAGCATAGTAAATTTCATATCAATGAATATATAAACTGATTGATTTATCATGCTTTTCTATACAGTTAAAGTGCCTCAATTACTTGGGGCTTTTTTATAAAAAATGAATTCAGTTATACGACTAAAGAGCACTGAATGACTTAAAAACGACATCGTAACTGTGCTAATTTAGATCAAAAGTGAACATAAATATGCACAAACAATAAAGAGGGTTTAAAGATGTCAAAACAAATTTTAATGCTCGTCGGTGACTATGCCGAGGACTATGAAACTATGGTGCCTTTTCAGTTTTTAACAGGTCTCGGTTATACCGTACACGCCGTCTGCCCCGATAAAAATGAAGGTGAAAGCATCGCCACAGCCATTCATGACTTTGAAGGCGAGCAAACCTATAGTGAAAAACGTGGTCATAACTTTGCCATCAACTACAACTTTGAAGCGGTACACACTGCGGACTATGTCGGTTTAGTGATTCCCGGTGGTCGTGCGCCCGAATATTTACGTATGAATGAACGTATCCTTGAAATCGTACGTGAGTTTGATACTGCGAAAAAACCAATTGCATCTGTTTGTCATGGTGCTCAAATTCTTGCGGCAGCCGATGTACTCGAAGGCCGTACTTGTTCAGCCTACCCTGCATGCGCAGCCGAGGTGAAACTAGCAGGTGGAACTTATGCGGACATTGAAGTGACGGAAGCTGTAACCGATGGGCACTTGATCACAGCGCCGGCTTGGCCTGCCCACCCTGCTTGGATGGCGCAGTTTATTAAAGCTTTAGGGGCGACTGTAACGATTTAATTGTGTTGTTCCTCAAGTGAATCTTTTATAACATGGTCTATCAGCCTTTAGATTCAAAAATAAAAAAGCTCCTTCGATTTAAGGAGCTTTTTTAATCGCTGTTCTTTTTAAAGTACTACAAACCTTCGAGTTGGGCATCACATCCCGCCCATTCATTTACATAATTTAAAGATCTAAGTGGTTTTAGTTCAATCCTTTCACCAGTGGGCATGATTTCATTGATTGCCAAAGAACATTGCATTCCGCCAGCGTTATCCAATAACTCATAATTTTTATTTGTCGCAAACTTATAAACGGCATCAACACTACAACCACGCAACTCCACACCATTGTGGTAACTCTTATATGCACTAATTGCTAAAAAGCGTTCAGCAGGTACTCTAAACTCGGCAAAATTAATTTTAGCTGGCGGAAAAGGCATGTCTAATAATTTTTGTTTGTACTTAATCTGACTGCTTTGCATTCGTTCTTTAAATGATCCCATACTTTCGACTTCGGGTAACATTTGGAAGTTTGGCTGCATTGATGTCATGCATCCATTTGGGTATAAACGTACTCCAAAGTTATTTTTATTTTCAATCCGAAGCTTTGCTGTATGCTCAGCATTAGAGTCTTGATATAACTTAAGACCCAACATTTTTTTTGATTGATTCACCATTCCTGCGCTACAACCAGCTAATCCCAAGACTAAAAAGCCAATCACTATTTTTTTCATCTACTTGTAAAAATCAATTAAAAATTTGCATCAAATACTAGCAAATATAATAGGTTGCACAACCTGTAATTCTTATTTAGAAATGATATTTTGATCATCTGGATATAAAAACCTCTCAAAAGAGAGGCTTTTATGATTTAAATACAACTACCTCGTCACGCCCAACTTATTCCAAATTTCTGGGGTTAAAAAAGTCGTAACCAATTTATTCAAATCCACATAGCGCAGTACGCCTTGCAACTGCCCTTTCACTTCAGGGTTCTTTAAAATTTCCTCACCCGTAATCTGTCCAAGTTCCTGAAAACTATCTCCAACCGCTTGTAAGCCTTCAGCTTGAATCACTGCTTTGGTCTGTGCTGAACATTGCTCTACCAAAATGCGTTGTAAGACTTGTGCGAGATTTTTATCTAGCTGTGTCCGCTGTGCATCGGTGACATTGCTATACACCTTCAGATCTGGATGTGCGGCCAGTGCCGCAAACGTCCACTGCAACACAGTGGTTTTATCTGTTACTGTCGTTGACTTCACCAAACAATTACTCAATTGGTCTACTGTAGTACTGGCCGTGGCAACTTGAACTGAACCACACAAGGCTGCCGCCAAAAGGACATGACGAAAAATAGCAGAAGACCGACCACGTAAAATGCTTAAAACAGGCTGTGACATAAACTCAACTCCAATCAACAATTGCATTCTTTGTATCACAAAGCCCGTCTATCAGCCTGTTATGGAACTGTAAAATTACCATGTAGTTGGAGAAAATTAAATCGCCCAATTCAAGCGATTTCCCTATCTAACTCAGCAGTTTCAAATGCAATGAGCTGTGGGTGTATGGTCGGACAGCCATTCCAAAACCAATAAAAATAACCTTTGGGATCAAGCAAAGTATGCATCTGAATCGTAGACTGATTACTTTCGCCCTTCCAACACGCTAAAGCAGCATTACGGTTATTATGTAAATCGATAAATTCAGGAGCGACTTGCTTCGGCATTTCAGGAATGTAAAGTGCGTCACCATGTTCTACCCACAAATCAGCCAAGTAAATTTTTCGGTCTTTTGGAAAATATCGTCCTGCTGAAATTACTAAAGGTAGTTTATTTGGATCGGTCGAAGCAAATACATGCGGAAAGTCATGATGCTCTAGGTCTGTGACGACAAAGGGATATAAGGTTTTTGCATCTAGATTGATTTGAGTTGGGTCATAAGGAAAAAAATGACCCGCCAACATGCCATATTGATATTCAATTTGAGACAACTTTTTCCGTGTAGCCTGTACCTCTATCGCCTGTCCAGCTTTCACCAAAGTCATACCAAATGCAGCAGCTGTTTCAGGCGTGGCTTTGAGTGGCATAAACTCAAAAGAGTCTCCTGCGAACGCTAATTGGGTCTGCTCTCCCCAATGGGTTTGGACCGTCGCAATTTCTTTAGGTACATCATAGACATGTCCCATACTCATATGGGCGTTGGTTGAGGATACTTGAATCAACTCAATAGCATCTGATACTTCGGCTAAATACTCAGGCATTCCGTCATTGTTGTAAAAATAAGGCTGAGCTGAAATATCAACGTCTATTTCTTGCACGGTCTGATCCAGCAAAGGCGCAGTAAAATATGTGGCTGGTGTTTGGACATTACTCATGATGTTATTCCTTTGATTGAGGTGCTCACATGAAGTTGGGTCGCAAACAGTCGAAAATCTTACTTCATTTGCTTGAGCATATTTTTAGCACCTGTGTGGTTATGGTTTTTGGCTAAGTTCTGCAAAACATATTTTGCCTGCCCTTTAGGGTTGGAAAAACGACTGCTATAACTTGGAATACCCGTTAAACAACGTGCAACTAATATGCCCGATTCGGTATAGACATTTGAGGCATCCGACCCCGGCAAACGACCATAGTTATATGCGCGTTGTGCACTGTTACAGGCAGCGACTTGGTTGCGTCCACTGTTAATATCACGGCGTGCAGACACATACAGTTTGGCCTGTTGCTGCTGCGGTGTTTCTACAGCTTTGGCGGCTTTAGGTGGTACTTCTACTTTGTTTTCTTTTTTAAGCTCTACTTCTTTTTTGCTTTCTTCCTCTTTCTTCACCTCTGCCTTGATCACAGGTGCCTTCGTCACCGCTTTTTTGCTTGGCGTAATAGGGGTCATACTCCGTGGTGCTGGCTCAGTCAGTACTTTGCTTTGTAGATTAACCACACGAGTATCATTTGAGTTAGGCAGTTTGCGTTCAGACAATGCCTCAATACTCACCAACCACTGTTCACCATTATTGAGTTGGCAACGAAAAGTACCCGTTCCCTGTTTTAAACTGTTATAGGTGCGAAGTAACTTTTTCGCCCACGGATCTTTCACTAAGCTGAAACTACTTTTTTGTGTCTGACTAAAACGGCCGCCATGTGCTTGGCAATACTGACTAAACATGCTCCGTGGGTATAACGCCTCGATATCTTTTTCATTTTTTACGCCTACCGTGTGATACACGTATTCTTTGCTGTTTTTATCGCTATCATTAATTTTTCGTTCTACGATTAGTTCTTGTGGTGATGCAATATTTTTAAAAGGTGCTTGTGCTATATTTCCCAGACTGGTACAGCCCTGCAATACACTCCCCAAAACTCCAAATACACATAAAATTTTATAATTCACTACGACTTTACTCTTAAACACCCGCATAAAAACATTAGCGGAAAGCTCATAAAATAACAAACTTAAATAACTGTTTTTATTATTTATTTTAGTTTGACGCACACATCATTCTGCTTTGTTTTATGATAACCTCAACAACATTACATAAATTTAATTTGAACCACACAACAAAAGTTACAGACAAAACGATGCTTGAGCACATAAAAAACCTGCCGTTAAAGGCAGGTTAAATACATCAAAAATATTTAGTCATCCAAAGTCGCTTCAAAAGCTTTCAGACGCTTATAAATCGAGAGCAGTTCGATAATAGTTGGCCATGATGCAATCAAATACTGAAATGACTCTCGGACTTTGCCAAAAACATTTGCGATTTGCATCATCAAACCTAAGGTGATCGCACCCGCGGCAATACTTGGAAATAAAACAAATAAACCATAAATATTGTCAAGTTGCATATACCAAATACGCACTAAGTTAAAATAAGCATAGTGGAAATATAGGCGGAAATAGTTAAGACGTACTTTGCTAAACAGCTCTTTTAAACTCACTGGATCAGCACGTTCAGCATGATCTTCGCCATACACCAACTCTTTTCGATATGCTGCTTCGACTTTTTGATTATTAAACTCTAAACCTGGTAATTTAGCACCAACGACCATCAGCACAACTGTACCAAACACAGCCCAACCTACTGCCGCCCAAACCAATGCATGCGGAATTTCACCTACCACAGGCAAAGCTTTGACATGCATAGATAAGCTAAATAACACAGGTAAAAATGCAATGAGAGTCATTAACGCTTCAACCAAGTTCACCCCCAAACTTTCAGTGGTTTTGGCAAAGCGCATGGTGTCTTCTTGAATACGCTGTGATGCCCCCTCAATGTGTCGTAGTTTTTCCCAATGCTCAGTGTAATATTCATTCATTGCAGTACGCCAACGGAACACATAATGGCTGACGAAAAATAAATTTAGCACCATTAAAGTCACGGCCACCATTGCCACATACAAAAAGGTCAGGACACCTGTATAAAGGGTGTTGACGTCTCCGCCCCCATTACTCAACATTTCTTGGATTAAGTCATAAAAAGGGTTATACCAAGCATTTACAACGACACTGACCTGTACACCAAACCAAATGTTAAACAAGATGAATGCTGATCCCCATACCGACCAACGCTGCCATTTATTGTCAGAAAAAAAACGCCAAAATAAGGCAAACAAGCAGGTCGAAACAAAGAACCACAAATAAAACCATAAAAAAGCGGGCGACCAAAAACGGCTTACTCCAATGACTAAATCAGCTTCAGCATAACCTGCAGGAAAGCCAATCCAACTACCCCATCCACTGCCACCCGAATACCATAAAGAAAGATTGACAATAAACCACACAATCAATGAGATAAAAAACCATCTAGGGTTTGGGAAAAATGACTTAAACATGAACGATATATATCCCTTTTATATTTCAGGTATGCAATCCGTGCATACTAATCCTTATTTCTTAATTTAGTAAAATCGCATTACAGCAAGTTTGTACACTTTACTTATCCTTATTTGGTTATACGTTATTTGATTTGTATGCCCCTTCACAAGAGCTCAGGACATTATTTTCCGACTTGATCAGTCACATCACAATCAAAATAAATTATTTCAATAACTTATGAAAATAGGAAAGGACTTGGCCCCAGATTTAAAATAATATTTTATTGCTTATAACTTTTGGGTTTCAAACTGAAAAATTGCTTAGGATTTAAAGCGAGTGCAATGACGGTATTTCTCTGACAACCATACGATTACTTGTTGATTTTATGTATAAAAGAATGAAGTTTGCACATTTTAAAATGACTTCATGCTACTATCTTTTCATTAAAAACTATTGGATCTATGACATGGAAACCCTAGTACTTGAACTGATCAAACCACTCACACTGACAAAAGAAGACTTTCCACCCATTAACTTTGAAGAAGGCACTGTGCTCAAAGTTCTCATGAAAACACCTACAGGTTACTTGGTAACGGCGGACTCTCGTTTTAATTTTACGGTGTCTTTTGATGATGAAAATCAAGTATGGCAGAAGCTGTAATTTGCAATGCTCTTTAATAAAAGAATAATCCATTCAATAAGATAAAAATAAAATCCATCTTTTTTTATTGATTTAAAACTGATTATTTTTATTAAAATTTAATTTTTTATACCGAATCAGCAAATGAATACCGTACTGAGAGTTTTCTGTACCTATTGATTTTGTGATTTCTAGGGCTCATTTGTAGCATCGTTATGCATTCATTTTCTCCTTAATCTATTGATTTAATTACTCTACACTAAGTCTTTCATCCTTAGTATTTAAAACATTGAACTATAAATCAGAAAAAGAGAAAGGATTTGAAAATCTTCAGTCTATAAATCTATATTTACCGACTCATTCATCAAGCTCACCACTTATTTAAACCTAGGTCTTTCTGCAAAATCTATCGCTATAAAAAAAGCCCCAGATACGAACATCCAAGGCTTCTCAATTTTTAAATCTATGCTGAGCTAAGTTATTGCGCGGTATAACCACCATCCATCACCACGGCTTGACCAGTTATACCGCCCGCCTTATCACTGGCAAGGAAGATTGCATAATCCGCAATTTCTTCTACACTGAGTAAGCGTTTTTGCGGCACCATCGCCAAAATCACATCTTCTAATGCACTTTGCTCACTGACATTTCGGGTTTTAGCCAAGTCATGAATTTGACCACGTACCAACGGCGTATCGACATAGCCCGGACACAGAGCATTCACGGTGATGCCATCGCGCGCGCACTCTAAAGCCGCAACTTTGGTCAAACCAATTACACCATGCTTAGCACTGTTATAGCCGGCCTTGCCAGCAAAACCGATCAGACCGTTAATCGAAGCCATATTAATCACGCGACCAAACTGCTGCGCTTTCATGATTGGAAATACGTACTTAATGCCAATGAACGACCCCACCAACATGACATTAATCAGCTTTTGATAGACTGCAGTTGGAAAGTCTTCAATCACTGCAACATGCTGAAAACCCGCATTATTGATGAGGATGTCCAACCGCCCATAGGTTTTCTGAGTCAGTTCAATTGCTGTTTTATATGCCTCTTCATTGGTCACATCGCAAGGCGCAGACAATGCTTCAAAGCCTTGCTTTTGAAGTGCCGCCACCGTTTCAGCACACTTCTCTGCATTCATATCAGAAATGACAACTTTTGCACCTTCACTGGCAAATTTCTTTGCAATTTCATGTCCAATACCACTGGCTGAACCGGTAATAAATGCAACTTTATCTTTTAACAGTTGACTCATGATGTACTCCGTTGTCTTCTTTTTTCATTCCAAAGTCTTAAACAATACCAAACCAAGTAAAGGCAGCAATGGCAACAAATACCGCGATGGTTTTAATAATCGTGATGGCAAAAATATCTTTATAAGATTGTTTATGGGTTAAACCTGTGACCGCAAGTAAGGTAATCACGGCGCCGTTATGCGGTAAGGTATCCATACCACCAGATGCCATCGCAACAATACGGTGCATCACTTCAGGTGGAATACCCATGGCTAAAATCGCAGCATTGTACTGATCCGCCATCGCACTTAAAGCGATACTCATACCGCCAGAGGCTGAACCAGTCACACCCGCTAAGACTGTCGTGGTAACCGCACCATTGACCAGTGGATTGGTAAAAGTATTGCCCAATGCATGGCTAATAATCGCAAAGCCCGGTAAGGCCGCAATAATCGCACCAAAACCATATTCAGATGCGGTATTCATCACGGCAAGTAAAGACCCGCCAATACTGGCATTGACACCATCTTTGAAGCCCGTATAGACACGACGGAAGTCAAATGAAATTGCCGCGATAATGCCCACAATTAAGGCTAAACCCACGGCCCAAATGGCAGAGGTTTTCGCAACATCGACGGTGTAAGCTGCAAGTCCAATGGCATTGAAATCAAAACCGTTTGGATACCATTCTTTAATTGCAGTGGATAAATACTTATTGGTCACGGCAACTAAAATGAGGGGTACAAAAGCCAACCATTGACGTGCGGTAGTACCATTCGAGGTTGTATCTAAGTTTTGCTTCAGTTGTTGTTGCTCAGCTTCTGTCAGCTCAATGCCTGTGGCATAACCATCGCCATTTCGAGCAGCTACACGGCGACGCCATTCCAAATAGCTCAAACCTGTAGCAAGAACAAATACCGCACCAATCAAACCAAGAAACGGCGCTGCATAAATATCTGTACCAAAAAAGGTCGTCGGAATAACGTTTTGAATCTGCGGGGTTCCCGGCAAGGCATCCATGGTAAAGGTAAATGCACCAAGGGCAATGGTTCCCGGAATCAAACGCTTTGGAATGTTGGCTTGTCTAAAAAGTTGATTTGCAAATGGATAAACTGCAAAGACCACCACAAAGAGACTGACACCGCTATAGGTTAAAATCGCCCCTAAAAGCACAACGGTTAACATTGCATTTTTAGAGCCAATCAGGTTCACAATGGTTTTGGCAATGGATTCTGCAATCCCTGACATTTCAACCACTTTACCGAAGATGGCACCGAGTAAAAACACCAAGAAATAATCTTTAATGAACCCAACCATTTTGGGCATAAATACGCCTGAATAAAAAGGCAAAACGTTAGCAGGGTTAATCAGTAAAACTGCCAACAGGGCACAAATCGGTGCCATAAGAATTACAGAAAAACCTCTGTAGGCTGTATACATCAGTAGCCCAAGAGACAATAAAATTACACCCAAATCCCACATATTTTTTACTCCATCCTTAAAGAAAATATGTCTTGATGTGCTGTGATATTAATGGCGAATGATGTCAAATCTAGTTGAGTCACAGTGCAATCAGCCTGTGCGGAAAGACCGAATACGCATTCATAGACCGTCTATTTTCCCTCATGACGAGATGTCTATTTGCACTCTGATCTATGTACTATATTTATCCATCAGAGCATTAATATTTCAGCTTATGGGTCAGACTATAATGCATATAAACCCACGCATTGTTTAAAAATAATCATTGAGTAAGAAGAAAAATTGATTAATATCCAAGCCCTAGCAAGACTGATAAAACTAATTGCATCAAGTTAAAGGTAAAATTTCAAAATCGCACGAAATGACCAATTTTTATATTTTTCATTCAGTTAAAACATATTTTTACAGACTATCATGCTCTTCGACTTATACTGCTTTGACGACTTGATAAAAATGCACCCACTTCCATCACTTGATCTGTTTTGACCGTCTGTTGTATTTTTCATGTAAACCATTTGAGAACAGCACGTTTATTTTCTTTCAACATCGTGTTGCATCATTGCTCAGGGAAGCTCATGACACTCAAACAATTAAAAGCCTTTTTGGTCCTTGCACGTACGCTTAATTATGCCAATGCAGCCAATGAACTGTGTCTGAGCCAATCCGCTCTTAGCTTAAGCATTAAAACATTAGAAGAAGAACTGGGTGGAAAACTGTTTAAACGCAACACGCGCCGAGTAGAAATCACCACTGAAGGTCAGTCCCTCATTCCCTATGCCAAAAAACTCTTGGCCAACTGGGAGGATATGGAAAAAGATGTCAAACAGCGCTTTAAACTCAACCGTGGCACTTTAAATATTGCCTCAATGCCCTTTGCCACTCATGCGGTACTCCCCGAAGTGATGCATGATTTTGCACAGCAGCACCCCAACATCAGTTTTTCAATCCATGACATCACCAATGAAAAAATCATTGAAAAAGTTCAAGAAGGCATTTTTGAGATTGGCATTTGTTTTGAACCCAAGGCCAATGACCAACTGATTTTTCAGCCTATATTCAATGAAGACTTTTTAGCTCTCTTGCCCAAACACCACGTCTTAGCCAAACAAAAAAGCGTGACATGGCTTGAACTCTGCTCTTGTCCATTTGTGACCTTACAAAACCCCTCGATTATTCGCCATGTGATTGAGGAACATTGTGCTGCGCTTCAAGTGGTGTTGGACTTGAAAGTCGAATGCCACCAAATCAGTTCGCTTTCACATTTTGTTGCCTACGGTATGGGCGTGAGTGCTATTCCACGACACTTCCAAAAATTCATCGATCTTGAAAAAAATGTGTTGGTTGAAATTGAGGACAACCAAGCGCAACTCGCGGTGGGCATTATTTATAAAAAAGATTATGAACTGTCTAACATGTCGTCTCAATTTATTGAAACCACACTTTGGCATCATTTCTAAGCTAAGCTCTCCCCCCTTCTCTGGGCGAAACTGAAGCTAAACCTTGATAGCTCAGAATAAGCCGTATGATTATTTGCATGGCTTTACCACATGCTTTGACTCTTCTTTTATTTATTTTTCTTCGTAAATATTCTACATTAATGAGTTTTTCTTATTATACGTTAGAAAGATTCAATTTCTAAAAAGTACAGCGCAATGCTAAAAAAATAACAAGCAAGGAAGATCAGGAAATAAAACATGAATAAAGTCGTCGCAAATGCAGCCGAAGCATTAGCTGATGTAGTTGCCAATAATCAAACGGTTGCCGTGGGTGGTTTTGGCCTCTGTGGTATTCCAGAAGCATTAATTGATGCCTTAAAAGATACAGGTGTCACAGGTTTAACCTGTATTTCGAATAATGCAGGTGTGGATGGCTTCGGTTTAGGTAAATTATTAGAAACCAAACAAATTAAAAAAATGATTGCCTCTTATGTCGGTGAAAATAAAGAGTTTGAGCGACAGTATCTCAATGGCGAACTTGAAGTTGAGCTTACTCCACAAGGTACACTCGCAGAAAAACTACGTTCAGGTGGCGCAGGTATTCCTGCATTTTTCACCCAAACAGGTGTAGGCACCCTCATTGCCGAAGGTAAAGAAGTCCGCGACTTTAATGGTCGTCCGCATATTTTAGAAATGTCCCTTACTGCGGACATTGCTTTAGTGAAAGCCTACAAAGCCGATAAAGCAGGGAACTTAGTGTTCCGTAAAACAGCTCGTAACTTTAACCCTGACTGTGCCATGGCAGGCAAATTCACCATTGCCGAAGTTGAACAGGTGGTTGAAATTGGTGAAATCGATCCAGATGACATCCATTTACCGGGTATCTACATCAACCGTGTGGTACTGAACGCCACCCCAAAAAAGCAGATCGAACAACTGACCATTAAAGCAGAGGAAGCTTAATCATGGCTTGGACACGTAATGAAATGGCGCAGCGTGCTGCCCTTGAACTCGAAGATGGTTTTTATGTCAACTTAGGTATTGGCTTGCCGACTTTAGTGGCCAATTATCTGCCAGAAGGGATCAATGTTTGGTTACAGTCAGAAAATGGCTTGCTCGGTATTGATGAATTTCCAACCCGTGATGCCGTCGATGCAGACTTGATTAATGCAGGAAAACAAACCGTCACCGCACGTAAAGGAGCTGCATTTTTCTCAAGCTCAGAATCTTTTGCCATGATTCGGGGTGGTCATGTCAATATTGCTATTTTAGGCGCAATGGAAGTCTCTGAAACAGGCGACTTGGCAAACTGGATGATTCCGGGTAAAAAAGTCAAAGGCATGGGCGGTGCAATGGACTTGGTCTCTGGTGTACAAAAAGTTGTGGTTCTGATGGAACACTGCGCCAAAGATGGCACGCCAAAAATCGTGCCCCAATGTACCCTACCACTCACGGGTAAAGCTGTCGTCAGCCGTATCATTACTGACTTAGGCGTGATGGATATCACTGCTGAAGGTATAAAACTGGTTGAACTGGCACGCGATGTGAACCTAGAACAAATCCAAAAAATGACTGGATTAGAACTCATCATCAATGACTTTAAAGCCGCTTAGTACAAAACGACATCATTCAAAGCAGCTTCGGCTGCTTTCTTATTGGGCTCAATCAAAAAGATTTTCAGTTAGAAAGAGACTTCTTTATAGCCTTTGAATCAAGCATAAAAACCATCATCAGCTTGATTAAGAGTATCTTTATACTCCCGAATTTAGCGAATGATGACTCCCGCGCACATCTTTTCAACCCAAATACCTGATGAAAAACCAAACCGCTCGGCTACTATATTTGCACTCCACATTCAGAGGTTTCCATGTCACAACAAGATTATGAAAATGGTTTAAAAGTTCGCACAGAAGTCATGGGCGAATCTTTTGTTAAACGTGCTCAGGACAATACTGTACCTTTCACCCAACCTTTGCAGGACTGGATTAATGAACATGCTTGGGGCTCAACATGGCAACGTGAAGGTGTCTTACCACGTAAATATCGCTCGTTAATTACCATTGCATTTTTGACGGCACAAAAAAGTCCAACTGAGCTGAAAGGTCACGTTCGTGGTGCGTTGAATAACGGTGCAACGGTTGAAGAAATTCAAGAAGTCCTTTTACACAGTTTGCCTTATTGCGGCGCACCTGCGACTCAAGAGGCTTTCCGTGCTGCGCTGGAAGTGATTCAGGAATATCAAAGCAACTCATAAATAGATTGAGCACCCATACAAAAGCGTCTTTTGCAGTCGTATGGCGCGATTCATTTGGTTTGGCTATGCAGCAGCACTATTTGCCTAGCCAAACCATTTCCATTAAAAGGCTTTGGTCACACTCATGCCAACGTTAAAGTTTCGACCATCGGCAGGTTCAAAGAAGCGACTATTGCCGTCATTCACAATCACTGAGCCAACATAGTTACGGTCAAACAGGTTATCAACTCGGGCATAGCTGTTTACTTTCCAGTCACGATTTACCCATAAATAGCCGACATTTGCAGCCACGACGGTATAACTTGGCGCAGTATCTGAGTTGATATCATCGACATAAATTTTATCCATATAACGTGCTTCTAAGCCTGCTTGGAAGCCCTGTTCAGGTTGCCATGCAATACGGGTAAACACTTGGTTTTTGGCAATTCCGGGAATCTTATTTCCTTTATCAATAGCTTTTGCATAAAGTTTTTTTGAATCCTTTAGTTCTGCTGTATAACTATCAAATTCAGCATCAATATAACTAAAGCTCGATTGTATGTTGAGTTCTTTCCAAATCGTTTGTTGCCATGAAAGCTCTAACCCTTGTCGCGTGGTTTGATCTGCATTACGAAAAGTCGCACGACCATCACGTGTTCCCGCTGTCACTATATCGTTTTCTGTATCTGTTTGGAAAACAGCAAAAGTGAAGAACCCAAATGGATTCTGCGACTTTAAACCTAGCTCGTAATTATCACTACTAGCAGGTTTTAAAGTGAAATTCATGCCTGATTTCGAAGGATCAGTGTTATAAGCCATTTCAGTAAAGGTTGGGGTTTCAAAGCCTTTGCCATAACTGGCATAGGCATAAAGTTCAGGTAAAATTTCCCAGCCTAACGCCACGGACGGCAATAATTTTTGATAATCCGTTGAACCACTGTCATCACCATTGCCAGCTACAATGTAATGATCATCGGACTCATAATGCACATTGCTATAGCGTAAGCCTGTATCAAGATGCCACGTAGGTAAGAACTGCCATGAGGCCTGCACATATGGATCTAAATTCCACAGGGTATTATTTTCATTACGGCGTAATGCACCTTTTACACCAAAGTTACTTTCATTATCATAATTTTTATAGCCTTTCCGGTCTTCAACCATCCGGTCTAAAGCCACACCGGCAACTAAAGTTGTATTCGGTAAAACCTCTTTCCCCGTCCAACGGAAGTCTGCACCATAATAATCCCGATCAAAATCAATCACGCCACCTGCATGGCGATCATTCTCTTGAAACTCTTTTGGAATCGACTGATATTGTACAACTTGTCGGTTGCCCAAATAGAACATGCTATACAACTCTTGCTGGTCATTCAGTGGTTTAGTCCACGTCAGTCCTGTTTGGGTTTGTTCAATTTCTTTACGCACATTATAAGTATTGGTACGGTCATTCACTTGTTTCGGATTAGCTTTCCACTGCTCACGACTGAGACCTTGTGGGTCGTCGGCATCAATATCGACTCGGTTCATCACCCAGTTGATTTTACTGCCATCCTCTAAGTTCCACGTCAGTTTGGCATTATTCAATACTTTTTGTGCTGCACTATGATCTCGAAAACCATCGGTATCAAAATAAGAGGAACTAATCACATAAGCGGGTTGATTGGCCTGTTCGGCCCCCCCTTGTAATTGGATATTGGCTTGTTGCTTATGATGGCTGCCTGCATTGAGTCCCACTTGGATTGAGTCTTTGCCTTGCCCTTCTTTGGTCTCAGCCAAGATGGTTCCCCCTGATGAGTTACCATATAAAGATGAAAATGGCCCTGTCAGTACTTCGATGTGATCTAAACTATTGAGGTCAATATTGGAACTTTGCCCTTGACCATCAGGCATGGTCGCAGGAATACCATCCACATACATCCGAATGCCACGCACGCCAAAAGTTGAACGAGCGCCAAAGCCACGCATCGAAATCTGTAAGTCTTGCGCATAGTTTTCGCGGTTATTAATTTGTAAGCCTGCAACCCCTTGTAAAACTTCAGATAGGTTCACATTGGCATTGTTTTGTACTGTAGCTGCTTGGACTTTTTGAATGGATGCAGAAGTCGATAACAACTCGCTATCGGTATGTACCGCTTGGACGGTGATGACAGGAAGTTGATATTCTGTCGTTTCTGCATAAGCATGCATAGATTGTAAAATAACCGCAGTCAATAAGGCTTGTTTAAAAGGCGCAGGCATCAAATAAGTTAATCGCACAATATTTCCTTGCTTGTTATTAGCATAAAAATGGGAAGCCTATCATCTCGACAGGCTTCCGATACAATAAAACGTTTTAATCGGCTAAGCTATACGCAACCACATAATCACCATGATCAGGTGACTGACGTGCCCCACCTGCGGAAATGACTACATATTGCTTGCCTGTTTTTGGAGAAATGTAGCTCATCGGTGTACCTTGGCTACCTACGGGTAAACGCGCTTTCCACAACTCTTCACCATTAGATGAATTGAAGGCGCGCAAGTAGAAGTCTTGTGTTGCAGCAAAAAACACTAAACCACCTTGAGTCGCCATTGGACCACCAATGGTTGGCATACCAATCGGCGCTTTTAAGCCCATTTTAATACCCATTGGACCAGTATCTTCAACCGTACCTAAAGGCACCTGCCAAGCCACTTGACGGGTTTTCATATCAATCGCTGTCATAGTTCCGAAAGGTGGTTTTTGACATGGAATGCCCAATACCGACATAAAGCGGTTTTTATTCACTTTATACGGTGTACCTTTCATTGGCACTGCACCCATACCTGTGTTGACCTTCTCTCCGCCACTGGCTTCAAGTTTTAAGTCTTCAGGCGTTTGTTTAATCAGCTGAATCCACAGACCTAGGCGCATGTCGTTGACAAACATATAACGATGCGTTGGGTCAAATGCGATACTGCCCCAGTTCATCCCACCCAGCGACCCCGGAAAACTTAAAGATATATCAGAACCCGGTGCTGTAAAGAGACCGTCATAACGCATCGATTTAAAGTTAATGCGACACATCAACTGGTCAAATGGCGTTGCACCCCACATGTCCGATTCAGTCAAAGTTTGATTGCCAATTTGTGGCATTTCAACTGAACGTGGTTGGGTTGCACTGTATTGCTCATCAGGAATATCTGCAGCTTTTACAGGCTGTTCAATGACTTTGGTTAAAGGCTTGCCTGTCACACGGTCGAGTACAAAGAACTGCCCTGACTTGGTGCCAATGACAACAGCAGGTTTGGTTTGCCCATTTTGCATTGGAAAATCGACCAAGCTTGGCTGCATGGGTAAATCGAAGTCCCAGAGGTCATTGTGAACAGTTTGATAAACCCACTTCTCTTGACCTGTGGTTGCATCTAAAGCCAAAACAGAAGAATTATACTTATGATCGACAGGTTGACGGTTCCCACCCCAGACATCAACCGACGAACTTCCCATCGGTAAGAACACCGTGTTCATTTGCGGGTCGTAGGACATTGCCGCCCAAGAGTTTGCCGAGCTACGTTTATAGATTTCACCCGGTTTCAGGACATAATTTGGATTTGGGTTACGTGGATCAAAAGCCCAGCGTAGCTGCCCAGTAATCACATCATAAGCACGAATCACGCCACCTGGCATATCCGCTGCAAAGTTATCAGCAATACGACTCCCGACAATGATGCTAGTTCCCGCAATGGTTGGCGCCGAAGTCACTTCAAAACGAGGTGCTTGCGTGCCCGCACCTAAACCTTCCAGTAAGTTCACCGTTCCATCGACACCAAAGTCTTTACAGCGTTCGCCTGTATCGGCATTGACTGCAATTAAACGACCATCAGGTGTATTGGTATAAACACGACGTGGACATGCGGTATTGTTTGCCACCGCTGTCACCGCACTTGCACCTGCTAAAGTCGGTTGTACCAAGACTTGGGTCGAGTCAAAGTAACCCACACCACGGCAACGCTCCCAAGCATCGGCTTTAGAGTTCACTTCAGCCTTCCAGACTTGTTTACCTGTATCTGCATCTAAAGCAATGATGTTGTTATGCGGTGTACATAAAAAGACTTTATCACCGACCTGTAAAGGCGTGAGCTGGTCTTCTGCGCCATTACCCGTACCTGTAGTCATATCGCCTGTTTGAAAGCGCCATGCTTCCTTTAACTTAGATACATTATTGCGGTTGATCTGATCCAACGCAGCAAAACGACTTCCACCAGCATCATTACCATAGTGCGACCAATTCACTTGTTGGGTTTGAGCTGTTACAGGCACTAGGGGTAGCTCTTCACCACTGGCTTTCACCGTTGGATGTGGAATAAACATGCCATACAAACCACCGAGCATACCTAATACCGTCAAACCACCTAAGGCATAAGCGGGTGCCGAAGGCGAAATTTGAAATTGGTACTTACGAATAGCAGGTAAGGTAAAACAGAGTGCGGCAAATAAACCCGCCGGAAACATTAACCGTGAATGAAGTGCCCAAAAGTCCCAACCTGCATCAAACAGTGCCCAAACCACAGTTCCAAGAAAAACCAGTGCAAAAATCCAGACACCCAATGCTTTTTTTCTAAAAATAAATATTGCGGAAATGGTGGTCAATAAACCTGCAATGAGGAAGTACCATGAACCACCTAGACTAATCAGTTTTCCACCACCGATTAAATAAAATAAGCCAGTCAGCAATAAAGCTAAGCCTAATATAAAGCACCATATTTTAAATATGGGTTGAGATTGCGCTTCGGACATACTTTTTACTCCAAATGCTGTGTTTTAAATGATCTCGCCTACTTTGTTTTGAGCATCATTCACACCACATCCAAACTTTGAGCATCCACAATTAACTTGCTTCAACAATGAAAAAAGAGTGTTTAGGGGCCGTTGATATTTCATAAATGGCTTGCGTTGTAGGCTAAAATTGAGCAGGCAAGGCATGGAACGATGACAATAGTGGGACTATTTTCAAGTTTCATAACGATGTCTGTGAAGATTTTAGCCACAACCTTTTAGGACTAGAGTATTTTTTGATGCTACGTTGTTGCGAACCACTTATTTAGAATGACTAAATTGCGTATTTCGCGCCTAGTATCATCTAAAAAATACTCGTTGTCGCAAGCATAGATGAAGTGTCAACAGCCCCTGGCTCAGCAACAGTATTGCTTACATTTTAAACACTCTTTTACTTTAAATACGATTAAAAATTCACCTTAACGCTAAGACCCGCTACCCAAGCATCATCTACTTCTTTCACACCAGAAGGTTGATAGATATATTGTAGGTTGGGTCTGAGCATCACCGCAGGTGACCACTGATAGGTATAGTTCAACTCAACATTGAGTTCGTCATGTTGGATCGGGACATAGTCACTCGCAACTGCATCGTAACTGTAATAACCACGACCTTCATTGATGGCGATTTGCTTGTCCGTCGCACGATCATTCACGACATAATTGGCTAAGCCAAAACCGATGGAATCATTAGGGCGGCTATCAAAAGGACCTTTGTACCAAAGCGCCAACTGCTGCGTACTTTCTACAGCGGTCGTGTCTCGGTCATTGATGACCCCATTGAAACTGATATATAAACCGCGCTTCGGATCAGTCCCGTGTTGGGTCAGTTGTTGTTGTGCATTCAACCAGAAACTATATTTACCATCGTGGATTTCTCCTGATGTACCCACATCTTTAGCTTCTGCTGTGGAATACAGTGCACCGAGTTTATATTCGCCCGGTAAACCATTAAATGTGGCAAGTTTTGGTTTCCATGCCAGTTCAACTGGAATGGTCGCCCCTTCGACATTGTCCATATCGAGGTTAAAGCCATCACTGTCTGAGTCTGTTTTGACATTGTCTGGGTTGACTTCATAGACCCCAACACCAAGTGACCAGTCTGGTGCAAATTGGTATTTCACATTGGTGCCCCATAAGCTGACAGGCCAGTTATACCAAATCGAACCGATGGACTTACCTAACTGTCCACCACACAAAAGTAAGTTCTGAAACTCACATTGCGAGCTGTTAAAGTCATCAGACATGCCCATACGACCAATTTTGAATTGGACACGGTTGTCGTCAAATCCTGTTTTGATCCATGCTTGGGTCAAACGCCAAATTTTGCCACGACCATAAATTTCTTGGCTGTTGCCCAAGGTACTGGCACGAGGGTCTTTAATTCGTTCAAGCGTTAGGGCGTTACCATCACGTTTGGTAATCATTAAGCCGGCTGTGGTATTTTCCCAACCTGCAATTTTATTTAAATCAAAATTAGCACCCAGTGTGAGCTGCGCGGCATTGTCAAAACTTCTGTCATCGTTATAACCACCCGCCAAATTGGTCGCTGCTTGGCTCATAATCGAAGCTGTAAATTTATAGCCTTGATCTTCCAGTTGCTTCCGCTCACCGTTCCAATCACCGAATAACCATTGACGGTCTGCTGAATAAAATTCATTGGCTGAAGCCAATTGGCAACCAAATAATGCCAATGAAAGTGTGCCGATTCTTAATAATTGTTGTTGCATACCAAACATCCTTTTTAGTGAGGAAAGCTCAACTCAGGTGAGCTTTCCATGCGGTTTTTATTATTTAATGCGAACGGCTGGACTCAGTTCAGAAGTTGCACCCAAGTGGTCGGTCACATTGGCGGTGACATTGGCCACATCACTTGCCACTTTCCATGTTGCTTGACCCTGACCTTGTGCATTGGTTGTTACAACTTGCATCCCTAAATACTGCTCTGCTTCTTGACTCGTCGCTTGACGATTAGCAAAGAACTCAACCTGATAGCGTTGATTTGGTTGCGCTTGCACTTCTGCTGTGACTTGACCTTTGCTATAAATTAAACGCGGTGCTTGGATATTTTGGTTTGGTATCGCGTTACAGCCTTGTTCATTTGGCTGTGTGCAGGTTTTTTGCAGTTTGGCCGCTTCAATGACTACGCCGCCACCACGAGAACCGACAAAGCCAGCATGTTCAAGCGCAGGCACAGCAAACACAATGGCACCTAAACGCTGATTAGGTACACACGAGCCACCCGCTCCACAGCGTTTAATATCTTTGCCATTGCCCCAAATTAGGTTTTTGGTCAGGGTGGTACGGGCATTGGCATCTTTTTCTGAACGAATGGCAATGCCAAGACGGTTACCATGAACTCTGTTACTGTCAAAAATGTTGCCATCACCCGTGAGGTTAAAGCCTATCGAATTGTTGGTCAGTTCGTTATAAGCGATGTAATTGCGCTTACCCCAGTTGATTTGCAAACCATCAGAATAGTTTTCAAATTTATTCCCGACCACGGCATTGTCATTGCCCCACAGAATTTCAATCCCCTGAGACGGCTCTGGATTGGCTTTGGTTGAAGTAAATAAGTTGTTGGCCACAAGGTTAAATGCCGCGCCACGCGTCAGCTCTAAACCATCACCATTATCGACAAACACGTTGTTCAAGACTTTGTTGTTATTAGTGGTGGTCGAGGTCGGATTGCCCTTACCGTCATCACCCGTCAACATCACGCCTGAGCCACCGTAGTTATTACTGATACGGTTATGTTGAATCAAGTTATTGCTTGAACGGTTCACCAAAACACCAATACAGAACCGATGAATATCGAGACCTTTTAAGGTCACACCATTCACATCTTGCAGAACTAAACCCGGTAAAGTCGTAGTACGGACATTGGTACCATATTGTTCAGGGTTTGCCCCTGGGCAAGCTTTAGCGCCTTCACCTTTAATATAGTTTGAACCATCAATTGCGATAAACTCGCCTGTTTTGTCCCATTGCGTCCCAATGATCTTCACTGACGACTTAATTGGCGGTAAAGCTTGATTCAGTTTAATTACATAGGGTGCTTTGCCCACAGCTTGGATTTGAATTTCATTTTCTTGTGTCGCATTGGCATTCGATTGTTCAATCGCCCAACGCAGTGAGCCTTTTGCAGTATCGTCCTGATAACGATCCACAATATAAGTTTCTGCACTGGCAAAACCTGATGCCGCTAAACTCAAAACCAATGTGGTCAAACGTAAAGTTGATGGTTTCATATTTTAAATCCTTTCTATCCTTGAAGATGAATAACACAGTGCATTAAGGGGTCGGTTGTACTGTTTTCAGCAACTGTTTGAGTTGAGTCACATCAATTTGACCCGGTGCAGAGGCTTCACCAATCATGCCGAAACTTAAGCTGCCGCCCATGTTGGCAGTCGCGACACGTGAAATCGTACCCAACTGCCCCATCGACATGGTTAGCAGTGGTTTCTGACTTTTTTGGCTGACCGCCAACGTGGCATTCATGAGGGTAAAGACATCTTGTTTTGACTTTGGCATCACCGCAATTTTTAGAATGTCGGCACCCATCTGATCTTGTTTTAGCAGACGGTTTTCAATTTCTTGTTGTTCGGGGGTTTTGGCAAAATCATGATTTGACATGATCACCAACACGTTCTTTTCATGTGCCAATTTGGTTAATTTCGCTACACTGCCTGCATCACGGAACATTTCGATATCCAACAATTGCATAAACGGCTTTTTCAGGTATTCACGATAAATCTTTTCATAGTCTTGATCAGACACCGTCATTTTACCGCCTTCGTTATGGGTACGAATGGTCGCGATCAACGGTTTATCTTTTAAAATTTGATTCAGCTGCTGACCCAATGCAATTACTTTTTTGGTGTCAGCAGAAAATTCTAATAAGTCGATGCGAAACTCAGCCAAATCGACATCTGGATTACTGGCAATGACTTTGGCTTGTGCAAGTGCTTGCTCTGCTGTCTTTGCGGTAATCGGCACAATAGTTTTGACAGGTAAGTCACCAATATTGAGGTTTTTCACCATATAGTGTTGTGCGCTTGATTGAGCCGATTCAGCTGCAAATGCAGATGGCATTGCTGCGATAACAGCACTGCTTAAGCAGAGTTGCATTGCTAATTTTTTGATTGTCATCATTACATTTCCTTGTATTTTCAAACTATTGCCTGACTTTTATCATCAGCCGTAAACATACGTGGGATGAATGAAATGGGTCATACCATCACCACGTATAAACTTGGATCATTGCAGCAAGAGCAGCAATCAAATAGCTGCTCTTGCCAATTCTGACAATTAGATGTCTAAGAAGACCGTTTCATCTTCACCTTGAATACGAATGTCAAAGCGATACACCACTTCACCATCACGCTCTTCACGTTTTGCAATGAGGGTTTGACGACGAGGTGCCCACTCAATACCTTTCAGTACAGGATCTTGAGCATTGGCTTCAGCTTCATCTTCAAAATACACACGGGTATTCAAGCCAATGTTAATCCCGCGAGCAAAAATAATCAGTGCAATATGCGGAGCTTGAGTTGTGCCTTTACGGCCCGGAACCGCACCCGGTTTAATGGTATTAAAACTCCAAAAACCAGTTTCAAAGTCTGCGCCTGTACGTCCCCAACCGAGGAAGTTTGGATCAACCGCTTTGCCTTGAATATCAGCCGCACTTGGATACACACCGTTGGCATCCGCCTGCCAGATCTCGATGAGCACGTCACGTAATGGCAAACCTAAACCATCAAAGACTTGACCTTCTAAGCGAATGCGTTCACCTAAAGTGTTTTCTTTAACCAGCTGGTTATTAAAGTTATTTTCAAACACTTTGATGTTGGCTTGTTGTGGTAACAAACCAATGTGTACATATGGTCCACCTGTTTGAGATGGAGTTTCATGCAATTCTTGAAAGTTCCAATGGTTCATGTTGTTCTCCCTGAATTAAGTCAAATCATTTTCGAAATAAGTCGCACGACGACCACGTAAAGTGATGTCAAAGCGGTAACAACGGCTGTCTGCTTCAATGAAGTTGCTCTTGTCTTCCAAGGCAATCAATGCTCGACGTTGTTCTTCCGAAGGAATGGTTTTAATAATTGGACACGAATCAATCAGCGTATCGCCTTCAAAATAGAACTGCGAAATGAGGCGCTGCGCCCAACCATCGGCAAGTAAAGAAAAATGGATATGCGCTGGACGCCATTCGTTAATACGGTTACGCCAAGGGTACGGGCCCGGCTTAATGGTACGGAACACAAAATAGCCATTGGCATCGGTCATCATGCGGCCACAACCACCAAAGTTCGGATCCATCGCACCAATAAACTGATCATTTGGATGGCGATAACGACCTGAAGCATTGGCTTGCCACACTTCAAGTAAGGCATTTTTGACTGGACGACCGAACTGATCACGCACATAGCCATGCACAATAATGCGCTCGCCAATCGGCAAACCTTCTTTAGCATAGTTCAAAATCAAATCGTTATCTTTAGGCCCAAACTGCTCCGCACTAAATTGTGGTGAAGTCACTTCAGTTAAGGTTTCGGCAATTGAGATCAACGCATTTTTTGGCGAGCGTAACACACTGGTTTTATAGCCAGGTGCGTATGCTGGCGGATGATCTTCGGTATTACGTTGTGCATAAGCACCTAAAATAAGTTGCGACATGTGACGTCCCTCTTAATCTTGTTCCATTACTCTTGGTTGGTTTGTTCTTGGCTAAGCTGCTGTTCGCTCAGTTTTTGCGGGGCAATGCCCAAATCTGCAAAAACTTCTTCTGCCATGTGCATAGCTGCATTGGCTGCGGGTAAACCTGCATACAGTGAACAGTGCAAAATCAACTCTTTTAAATCGTCCTTGGTCACACCATTGTTAAAACAAGCACGTAAATGCATACGTAGTTCGTCTTCACGGCCCAGTGCCAATAAAACGGCAATGGTGACTAAGCTACGGGTATGGCGCGGCATGCCTGGTCTAGACCAGACTTCGCCCCACGCAAAACGGCTAATAAAATTTTGAAAGTCGGCATTGAAATCATTCAAGTTCTCAAGTGAACGACCGACATGCTTTTCACCCAGCACTTCGGTGCGTACGGTGATTCCTTGTTCATAACGTTGTTCATCATTCATGGGAGAAACCTCAATTAGATTGCATCGGTATGTGCAACCAGTGATTTAACAAAAATAGCGACTGCTGCTGCCGTTGCTGGAATTAACAGCAGGCTTAAAATGGCAGTAAACGACCAGTCATTGCCCAGTAAAACTGCGCCGATCCATGCACCAAATACCGCACCAAAACGTCCAATCCCAGACATCCACGCCACACCTGTTGCACGGCATTGGGTTGGATAAAAACGAGCACTCAGTGCTGGCATTGCCGACTGTGCACCATTAATTGCAACACCTGCACAAAGCACTAAAATGGCAAGTAAGGTTGGATTTGCTAAGCTCTGACCAACAGCAAAGGCAAAGATCCCAGCGACAAAGTAGAAGCCTGCAATAATGCGGTTCGGATTGAAACGGTCCATTGCCCAGCCAATAAATAAAGCACTGAGTACACCGCCAAACTGGAATAAACCACCGATAAATGCAGCACGTTCCATAGTTGCGCCAGTTTCACGCATTAAGGTTGGTAACCAACTGGTGAGTAGATAAATCATCACCAAACCCATGAAATAGGTGAGCCACAATAAAACCGTACCTTTGACATATTTCTGAGAGAACAGCATGCCAAACACACCTTTCTTCTCGGCACCTTCAGTTTTTTCTTCAGGTACATGAAACTCAGTAACACCCTGTACTTGCGTCGGTGCAATACGCGTTAGGATTTTGCGAACTTTTTCGGGGTCACGACCTTTCACAATCAAGAAACGATAAGATTCAGGTAAGAAGAAAATCACCAAGATCATCAAAATCAGTGGCGACCAACCGCCCAGTAAAAATAAGCTGTGCCAACCAAAAGTTGGGATCAACCAACTGCTAATAAAACCACCTGTTGCCATACCCAAGTTGTAACCACAGAACATACAGGTCACGAGTAGCGAGCGAGAGCGTTGTGGGCAATATTCAGAAAATAGCGTGGTTGCATTCGGCATCGCTGCACCCAAACCAATACCGGTTAAAAAGCGCAGTACCACCAAGGTATTTAAATCAGCCGCATATGCCGATGCCAAAGTAAAGCCACCGAAAATCAGCATCGAAACACTTAAAACAATCTTTCGCCCAAAGCGGTCAGCAGTTGGACCTGACACCAAAGCACCAATAATCATGCCGCCTAAAGCCGCACTCATGACTGGACCCAATTGCGAGCGGTCTATTCCCCAGTCTTGTGCCAAGGCTGGAGCAATAAAACCCATTGCCGCAGTATCAATACCGTCAACAAAAACAATGAGAAAACATACAATTGCGATCAACCACTGATATTTGCTAATCGGTGCATCATTAATCAGTGCTTGTGCGTCTATACTCGTTTTTTGAGTAGCGTATTCCTGAGACGCCATACCTGCCTCCTTGGGCTGAAAGTCCTTTTAAAAATCCTTAAACTATTGAATCGATCCAATGAACTGACTGAGAGTTTGGTTAAACAGCTCAGGTTGCTCAATATTAGAAAGATGCGATGCATCAATCACCGCGAGTTCACTCTTTTGAATCTGTTGTTGCATAAAGATGCCATCTGCCACAGTCGTGACTGGGTCAAATGCACCTGCAATCACTAAAGTTGGAATCTGAATCTGTTGAATTTGAGTAGATAGATCTGCTTGCGCGAGCGCTCGGCAAGATTCTGCATAGCCCAGTGCTGGCATAGTCGCTAAAGATTGAATAGTGCGCTGTGCCAAAGCATCGTGTTGATAATCAAACTGCTCACTAAACCAGCGTGTATGTGTAGTCACGACCAAATCTGCTAAGCCATTGGCTGCCACAGCATCTGCACGCGCATTCCAACCCTCTTCCGTCCAAATTTTGGCTGCTGAATTCGCTACAGTGATGCTATGAAAACGATTTGCATGGTGAATACCGAGCCACAAAGCCGTCATGCCGCCCATTGAAATCCCGCAAAAATGCGCTTTTTCAATGTTTAAACCGTTCAGAATATCAATCACATCTTCTGCAAGGTTTTGTACAGTGGTCTGCTCAATCACATCACTTTGCCCATGACCACGCGTGTCATAAGTCACCACTTTGAACTGCTGTTCGAAGGCAGCAACTTGCGGCTGCCACATGCCTTTATCTGTACCCAATGAGTTTGAAAATACAATCACAGGTGCATGGTCTTGCCCACTGATTGCAACAGATAAAGTCTTGCCTTGACGATTGGTCATCGTGATATTCACTTTGCCTCTCCTTTTGCTTCTTGCAACACCGCATCAATCTGGTCTTGAATATTGCCAAGATATGACGCGGGTTTAAAAATTTCTGAAATCTGAGCTGCACTAAAATAGGTTTTGACTGGATCGAGCTCAGTCATGATCTCTTTTAAGTGAACACCTTTTTCAACGGCTGTTTTACATGCTGCTTCCACCACATGGTGCGCCTGTAAGCGCCCCATATGTGGTGCCAATGCCATCATGACCGCTTCCGCCATGATCAAACCCTGCGTGCAATCCAAATTGCGTTGCATATTTTCAGCATTGACTTGCATGCCTTGTAATACGTCTAAAGTCCGCTCTAAAGCACCCGCACAGAGTTGGAAAATTTCAGGCAATGCCAACCATTCTGCATGCCATCCACCTAGACTACGCTCATGTTCCTGCACCATGCTTTGGTACAAACTTGACATCAGCACAGGCACACGATTGGCTGCTGCCAAAACGGATGCCGCAGCAACAGGATTACGCTTGTGTGGCATCGTCGATGATCCCCCACGCCCTTTCGCTGCTGGCTCAAATACTTCTGCAATTTCAGTTTGCATCATCAACGACCAGTCACGTGCCATTTTGCCCAAACTACCTGTCACCATTGCTAAGATGCTCGCGATTTCAACAATACGGTCGCGCTCACCATGCCAAGTACAGCTTGGAACAGAAAGTTGTAACTGCGCTGCAAATGCTTGAACTACCGCTGTTCCTTGAGATTGCAATGAAGCCAATGAACCAACGGCACCGCCTAATTGAGCAGTAAAAACACGTGCTTTCATGGCTTCAATACGGGCTAAATCACGATAAAATGCCGAGGCCCAACGCGCGAATTTATGCCCCAATGTAATCGGCAACCCTTGCTGCAACCATGTGCGTCCAATCATCACTTGTGCACGATACTGTTCAGCTTGAGCCAAAGCTGTGCGGTAACATTGGTGAATTAAAGCTTCAACATGTGTCATTGCAGCACGGCATTGCAAAATACAGGCAGTGTCTAAAATGTCTTGACTGGTTGCGCCCCAATGCACATAACGCGCAGCATCTTCATCGTTTTGCTTCACAATCGCAGTTAATTGCTTCACAAAAGGAATCGCGATATTGCCCGCCAAACCTGTTGCAATCGCTAATGCATCAAAGTCAATCTGATCAATCGCAGTCTGGGCAACTTGGGAAATTGCTGTTGCTGCAGATTCTGGAATGACACCGACCTGAGCCTGCGCTTGTGCCAAGGCAACTTCAGCCTCAATCATGTATGACACCAATGCGCGATCACTGAAAATTTCAGTCACCTCGTTTTGGTAAAATAAGCTGGCATATAACTGGCTCATGATCGCTATCCTTAACTCTGCTTTAAACGCGCTGAATAATCATTGCAATGCCTTGACCGACACCAATACACATCGAACATAGCGCATAGGTTCCACCTGTTTGCTCCAATTGGTTCAGTGCAGTCGTGACCAAACGCGCACCCGATGCACCCAACGGATGACCAATCGCAATTGCACCACCATTTGGATTCACTTGTGTGGTGTCATCTACCAGACCAAGGTCACGGGTTACGGCTAAAGCTTGTGCAGCAAAGGCTTCATTCAGCTCAATCACATCCATCTGCTCTAATGTCAGATTGGCTTGTTTAAGAAGCTTCTTAATCGCAGGTGCTGGGGCAAAGCCCATGATGCGTGGTTCAACCCCCACTGCTGTTGAAGCAATGATTTTGGCACGCGGTTTAAGTTGGTACTGCTGAATCGCTTGTTCCGAAGCAATCAGTACAGCAGCTGCACCGTCATTGATGCCTGATGCATTCCCCGCAGTGACGGTGCCTTCTGCTGTCACGACTGGCTTGAGTTTGGTTAAACCTTCTAAGGTGGTCGATGCACGTGGATGTTCATCGGTATCGATCACAATCGGATCACCCTTACGCTGTGGAATATTCACAGGGATGATCTCATGTGTAAAAAAGCCTTGAGCTTGCGCGGTTGCGGTGCGCTGTTGACTCGCCAAGGCAAACTGGTCTTGATCTGCGCGATCAATATTAAATTGTTGTGCCACGTTCTCCGCGGTTTGCGGCATGGTGTCTACACCATACATCGCTTTGAGCTTAGGATTGATAAAACGCCAGCCCATAGTGGTGTCTTCAATCTTTTGACTACGGCCATAAGCTGTTTCTGATTTCCCCATCACAAAAGGTGCACGAGACATACTTTCGACGCCACCTGCGATGATTAAATCTGCTTCGCCGGCTTTAATTGCACGGGCTGCCATCGCAATGGCATCTAGGGATGAACCACATAAGCGATTCACAGTCGTGGCAGGAACTTCAACGGGTAAACCTGCAAGCAGTGCTGACATACGCCCCACATTACGGTTATCTTCACCCGCTTGGTTGGCACAACCATAAATCACGTCATCGACTTGGGTCCAATCTACACTTGGATTACGTTGCATTAAGGCTTGAATTGGCACTGCACCCAAGTCATCGGCACGGATCGGAGCGAGTCCACCTGCATAACGTCCGAATGGAGTACGAATGGCATCGATAATATATGCGTCTTTCATGTTTAATCTTGTCCTTTAAAACGGGACTCTGCTGATAGATCAACTGTATCTATTCACGACGGAGTCTTATCGTGTTCAGTCAAATAGCAGTAACTCATTCTCGTCCCTTTTTTAAAAAAGTGACCAAAAACTTTGTCATCAACAAAACCTGTTCACTCACAGCAATTTTCCACTGCTGTTGCAAAAACAATATTTTTAAAGCGCTCGACAGGTTGTTGATGACTATAAGCTCTAGCAAATTTTTCTGAAATTTACTGTGTCGCATCCACTAAAGTTGCACCCGTCATGGCCTGCAATTCTACAAAGCTTAGACCGTCGACTTTTTCAATCACTTTTAAACCGTCTGCGGTGACATCAATCACACACAGGTCGGTATAAATACGATCGACACACTTCAAACCTGTTGCGGGATAGCTCAATTCAGCTACGATCTTTGGTTCACCTTGTTTGGTCACATGGTCGGTGGTGATAAAGACTTTCTTGGCACCGACAGCTAAGTCCATTGCACCGCCGACCGCAGGAATTGCATCAGGGGCACCCGTGTGCCAATTGGCCAAGTCACCATTAGCTGCCACTTGAAAGGCACCCAAGACTGCAATATCTAAGTGACCACCACGCATCATGGCAAAAGAGTCTCCATGATGGAAAAAGGCACCGCCTTCGAGCATAGTCACATATTCTTTACCCGCATTGATCAACTCAGGATCTTCCTGACCTTTTTCAGGTGGTGGACCAAAAGCCAATAAGCCATTTTCAGAATGTAAGAAAACGTCTTTGTCTGAAGGCAGGTAGCTGGCAATCTTGGTCGGTAAGCCAATCCCAAGATTGACATACGCACCATCTGGAATATCTTGTGCCACACGTTCTGCAATTTGGTTACGGCTGAGTTTTTGATAGCTCATGATGTTCTCCCGATTACACAGCAACAGGTTCAGGTTGAACCTGCACCACGTGTTGAACAAAAATACCTGCGGTGATGATGTGTTCAGGGTCTAAAGCTCCTAAGTCCACCACTTCAGACACTTGGGCAATGGTCACGCCTGCGGCCATCGCCATAATCGGGCCGAAGTTACGTGCCGATTTGCGGTAGACCAAGTTACCCCAACGGTCGCCTTGCTGCGCTTTAATCAAAGCGAAGTCAGCTTTGATTGGATATTCCAGTACATAATCTTTACCGTCGATGTGACGGGTTTCTTTGCCTTCGGCTAATAATGTGCCGTAGCCAGTTGGGGTAAACACAGCACCAAGTCCCATACCTGCGGCTTGAATACGACAGGCCAAATTGCCTTGAGGCACCAGTTCCAATTCGATTTTGCCTGCACGATAGAGTTCATCGAAGACCCAAGAGTCGGACTGACGTGGGAACGAACAGATGACTTTTTTCACGGTACCAGCTTTGAGCAGCTTGGCTAAACCATAGTCGCCATTGCCAGCATTGTTGCTGACGATGGTTAGGTCTTTAATGCCAAGTTGAATTAAGCCATCGATCAGTTCAGCAGGTTGTCCTGCTGTACCAAAACCACCAATCATGATGGTTGAGCCGTCGGTGATTTGGGAGAGCACTTCCGCGAGGGATGCCACGCTTTTATCTATCATTAGATAACTCCATTGTGCATCATGCAAATTTGAAAAGGCGCGGAAAACTAACTTATACTGGAGGTATGATTCAGCTAAAACCACATTCCCTAGTTTTTTAGTTCGATTTCCTTATCTGTTCATTTTTTATAATTTCTCCGCTTTGGGATAGATAGTGACCACAGGTTTTGTTCGATGATCGAACAAAATACCTATATATCGAACAAAACCTGATTATTTCACTCTGATTTCACGTTATAGTAAAAATAATGAAGAAATAAAAATGGATAAAGGGAACACGATGGAAGAAGCAACTGAGACAAGAGAAAAGTGTCTTCAACACAAAGACAATAAAAAAACCATTCGACATGAAGATTTTGTCGCAGGGATCAGTAAAGGTATGGCCATTCTCGACAGCTTTGGTACTGACCGACATCGTTTAAATATCACTATGGCAGCAGAACGCACAGGCATGACCCGTGCCGCAGCGCGACGCCATTTACTCACCCTTGAATATTTAGGCTATTTAGAATCTGATGGTCATTATTTTTATTTAACTCCTAAAATTCTTAAGTTTTCAGGGTCTTACTTGGGTGGAGCACATCTTCCCAAAATTTCTCAGCCTTTGCTAAACTTGCTCACCAATCAAACCTCACTCATTTTTTCCGTTATGGTTCTAGATGGTTATGAAGCCATTACCATTGCACGCAGTGCCGCGCACCAGCAAACGGATCGTGTCAATCCTTATGGTCTACATTTGGGAAATCGCTTACCTGCACATGCAACATCGGCAGGCAAAATTTTACTGGCCTATCTAGATGATCAGGAACAATATGAATGGCTGAATCAGTATCCACTACAACGCCTAACCAAATATACCCATACCAACAATGAAACATTTCTGGCCTTATTGCATGAAATTCGAGAGCAAGGTTGGTGTTATTCATGCGAGGAACATGAATTGGGCGTACATGCCCTTGCCGTTCCGATTTATGGGCAACAGTTAAAAGTGGTTGCAGCCTTAAATATTGTTTCCCCTACCATGCGCACAACCAAAGAGTATTTGATTCAACACATACTGCCGTTACTACAAGAAACCGCACGCGAATTACGTAATATTCTTTAACTGTTCCACCTTCGGCATAACTTTATTTAATTTCATGCTGTACACACTTCAGCACGTACAGCATTTTCTGTTGAAAATATTATTTCACCACAACTTTTGGATTAGAGTTACCCCACATGATGTATACATCTGCCAGCAAAGCGCCATTGTATTCTTCCAAATCACTTTGCTTCACTGTTGCCCCCCCTTGTTCGCCAAACAAGACCACTTCATCATTGGCACGAATATCTGGAAAATCAGTGACATCCACCATAGTAGTATTCATGGAGGTGCGCCCGACTACAGGCACTTTATGCCCTCGAATCAATACATAGGCTTTATTACTAAACGCCCGTCGATAACCATCTGAATAACCAAGTGGTAAGTTCGCCAATAGTGAATCACGCTTCAAAGTATACGTTTGGTCATAGCCAACTGTTGTGCCTTTCAAATAGGCATTGACTGTTGCCACTTGAGTTTTAAAGGTCATCAGCTTTTTATATTCAACTCGATCTGGAAGGCTGTCACCATAAATCACACCGCCTGCACGTACCATATCTAGGTGTGACTCTGGAACCGTCAAGGTCGCAAAAGAATTTGCGGTATGTAAAGTCAGTGCTTCTCGCTTTAATTTGGCTTTTTTAATTATCCAATCCGTTTGCTGGTTAAAGACAGCCAAACGTTCACGCACATATTGTTCATCTTCCACAGCATAATGCGTCATGATGCCCACCAGCTTTAAATTTGGCAGTTTGGTCATGCGTAGCGCTTGCTGTTTACCTAGTGCACTGTTCAGCTCTAAACCGTTTCGATCCATCCCCCCTGCATTTAAACCCAAATGATACGCAAGGGTTAAACCTTGTTGTTTTGCCCATTCTGACAGGCGCTGTGCTTGTTCATAGTTCCCCAACAACTCTTCCATGTTTAAGGAAGCAGCATTTTGGATTTCTTGGTCAGTCGCAGCACGTAGTCTTAACAGCCTTCCCTGATAACCAGACTTGCGCACCATCGCGGCTTCAGCATTACTGGTAATGCCAACACAGGGCACATTGAGCTTAATAATACTCGGCATCAACAGTTCAATCCCGTGACCATAAGCATCGGCTTTCATAACCGCACAAATCTGGCTTTTGTCCTGTAGCTGCTGTTGTAAGGTCTGAATATTCTGCTCAAAGGTCTGCACATTAATTTCGACCCATGCATTGGCCTGTGGTGCTGCCACTTGTGTCGCTGAAAGTTGTGACGTCAATAACGGTGCGGCAAAACTGCTCTGTATATGTAGTAATCCTGCACCCAACATGCATGCCCAAAGTGTTGCTTTTTTCAAAATAAATCCCTCTGTTTTGCGATAAAAATAAAGGGGGAATATTCCCCCTTTGCTCCTTAATTATTTTCTGGCATTTCATCCTGTTCAATGCGGCGACCATGGGTCAAAATCCAGTTACGCTCAGCATATTTTTTCGTTTTATAGTAATAAGCAATACCCAGTCCAATAAACCAAAGTGGAGAGAACGCCAAAGAAATCATGGTGTCATGATCGAGCGCCAAAATCGCCACCACAAAGATTAAGAACAATAAGGTAAACCATGCCATAAAACGCCCACCCGGCATTTTATACGCTGACTGTTCATGCAGTTCAGGCGCTTTTTTGCGATAAGCCAAGTACGACAAAATAATCATAGCAAAGGTGAAAATACACAAAATCGAAGTGAAGGCTGAAATGATGATAAATGCCGTCATGACATCAGGCACAATGAACAAAATTGAAGTACCTACCACCACACAGAACATCGAGAACATTAAGCTCAGTACTGGTACTTTGCTTTTCGACAGTCGAGCAAAACTTTTCGGTGCATCTTTTTCTACCGCCAAACCAAACAACATACGACTGGTGGCAAACACGCCGCTGTTCGCTGAAGACATGGCAGAGGTTGCCACGACAAAGTTGACAATACTGGCTGCTGCAGGCAAGCCAATTAAAGTAAACATTTCAACAAATGGACTTTTGTCGGGAGAAATCTGCGACCAAGAAGTGACTGCGATAATACAAACCAAAGCACCGATATAGAACAATAAAATACGTAATGGAATTGAGTTAATCGCGCGTGGTAAAGCATGATGCGGATCTTTGGTTTCTGCTGCTGTGGTTCCCACCAATTCAATGCCAACGAAGGCAAATACCGCAATTTGGAAACCAGCCAAGAAGCCCGTTAAACCATAAGGGAACAGCGACTCTTTCTCGACCACATGTGCTAAAGACGCTTTCACACCATCTGGAGAGACAAAACCAATCGTAATCAGATAGACACCGACCAACAGGAACATAATGATCGCGATAATTTTAATTAAAGCAAACCAGAACTCCACTTCACCAAACAGTTTTACCGCAACAAAGTTCAATAAAGTCAAAATGGCAATGGAGGTGAAGGCGGGTATCCATGCGGGGAGATCGGGATACCAAAACTGTGCATAGCCTCCAATCACAATCACATCCGCAATTGCGGTGACAATCCAACTGAGCCAGTACGACCAACCTAAAAAGAACCCTGCCCACGGTCCCAAATAAGCCGTTGCAAAGTCCGCAAAAGATTTGTAATTGGTATTAGAAAGCAGTAACTCCCCCATCGCACGCATAACGAAGAAGAAGAAGAAGCCAATAATGAGGTAAGTTAAGATGATCGAAGTACCTGACACAGCGAGTGTCTTGCCCGACCCCATAAAAAGACCTGTACCAATCGCACCACCAATCGCAATCATCTGAATATGACGATTGGTCAATGAGCGTTGCAGTTGTTCTTCCTCAACTGACTCGTAATGATGTCCACCCAGTAAATCACCTTCTAAAGGCTCTTTTTGTTGATGGGTCTGTTTTCCATTCATCATGTTTTTACTCCAATTTACAACCCAATGAGTGTAAATATGGGACTCAGATTTAGATAATTCCTTATTTCATCTCAGTCCAAAATTAAGCTACATATTATTTTTCAATAACATTAATTTTTATTATTCAGCACCACACTATTTATCTATTTATGGCGGCAAAATAATACTCACACAGGCTGCAAAACCCATGCCCAATTTAATTATTTAATATTAAAAAACAATAACTTAATAAAAACACAACGCAAAATCATCCATCGATTACAAGTACCCTTATGATCGACAGATGAAAATATTGAATTAATATTTTTCTCAATATCCATATATTCAATTCCATTGAAAATTAATTTAACGACTTAAGTTCGATAAACCACCATCATCACATTTAATAAATTGACTGAAATCATCAAGGATGAACCTCAGTTAATATTAGCCCTGCTCTTAATCCCTTTTTCACTTGAGTATTCGGAAATAAAATTCGAACCTGCTCAGGTGCAGTCACATACGGTTTGCCCTGTTGCAGAGCAATCACGGCATCAGTTTCGAACACGGAAAAATTAGGCGCAGAATCTGCCAAATTAAGCTGGAAGTCATCTTCAGTTTTGATGATCGAATCAACGACTCGAAAAGTTTGAATTGCTTGTTTTTGACGGATAGGTAAGGCCTGCTCACTCACCACGGCGCGAAGCACATGATTAATCGCGGCGAAAGCTGCCAGATCATTTTGTCCAAAGGGTTTGGCATGACCAAGTTCGAGCGTCGAACTGGCTGCTTGAAACTGAGCGCTGCTAAAGTGCGTAAAGGTATTGCCTACTGCATTGTGATACACCACGGCATCCAGTTCCGCAGCTTTTAGGCTGTCCAACATCGCAACATCATAGTCATGGATTTGATAAGGAAATAAGGCAAAAGTCGGCAACAACGATGGGCGAATCGCAGTGTGCAAATCGTAATGATAGCGCCGTACTTGAGCTGAGCTATCATTAAAAAAAGCGGTGACGATCTGTTCTAAGACCGCCACCCGTTGCGCTTCAACTGTATCGGTAAATTGTTGATAGGCCCCGCAGAACATGCGGTTCATATCATTTTCAACATAACGTTGCCCTGTGCGAATCGCGATAGGGTTACCTAAAATCAGTAATAACTTAACCTTGAGCTCTAATGCCCCTGCAAACAAATCTTGACTCAGCTGCGCCAACAACTCGATTGGCGCAGTTTCATTGCCATGCACACCCGCGGAAAGCACGACCGCTTTTTCATAAGCCTGTTTCGGCGTAAAAGATAAAACACCTTCAGCCAACCATTCCCAACAAAAATCATGCTGTACGCCATGCGCTACAGTCGGGACACGTTGTGCTAAAACATCACCTAGAAAATTTATCATCTGCTTTCCCTGCACGATTGCTTAACGTTGGAAGTGATACACCGAACCTAAGTTCAAAATTTGCGTCAGTTCATCTAACGCAGTACGGCTTTCAATCAGTAATTGCGGATCAGCCAAATCTTGCTGCGCCAGCTGGTCGCGGTAGTACTGATCCACCCACGTATTTAAACGGGTAAACAAGGCATCATTCATAAACAGGTTTGGATTGATGGCGTTCAGTTCTGCTTCATTCACCGCCACACGTAAACGTAAACATGCAGGACCACCGCCATTACGCATACTTTCACGTAGGTCGAACACCTTAATGTCATCGATCGGCGTACCCATTTGGATCATGTCGTTTAAGTAACCCCATACTGCTGGGTTTTGACGTGATTCTTCAGGCACCACAATGCTCATCCCGCCATCGGCACGCGTGAGCAATTGGCTATTGAACAAATAGGTATTTACTGCATCTTTCACTGAAACACGATGATCAGGCACTTCAATGGACACGAATTCTTGACCCAAGCGCGCCATTTTTTCACGAATTTCTGACAACGCTTCAGATTGATTCAAAAATGCATGCTGATGGTGAAACAGGACGTTTTGGTTACTCACCGCAATCACGTCGTTGTGGAAGACGCCTTGGTCAATCACATCGGGATGCTGCTGTACAAACACCGTTTGTTCCGCTTTGAGTTGGTGTAAACGTGCCACTGCTTCACTCGCCTCACGCGACTGGCGTGCAGGATAGTGTTTTGGGCCAATACCACCGCCGAGGAACTGCTGACCATAGACAAACACTTGTACGCTGGCTTGATCATAAGCACCGCCTAAACGGTTATGGTTCGCGGCACCTTCATCACCAAACAATGCCACTGGTGGTAAAGCTTCATGATGAGCAAAGTGGCGCTCATCCTTAAACATTGCCGCCATCACACGAGACGTGGTGTCGTGCTCAATCGAACGGTGGAATTTGTTGTTCAAGTTTGCCGCAGTAAAATGTACACGACCATCCGCACTGTCCGCCGACGGTGAAACCGTTGCCGCATTGGCAGTCCACATACACGATGCTGAACTCAACGGTGACAATAACGCAGGCGAAGTTCGCATGGCTTGTTCAATGACACTGTGATCATCCCCACGGAAACCCAATTTGCGCAAAGTCGGGACATGTGGGCGTTCTTGCGGTGCAAATACACCTTGCTTTAAGCCCATGTCGGCCAAAGCTTTCATCTTTAACAGACCTTGCTTGGCAGCCAACTTCGGGTTGGAAAGATTATTTTGGTTTTTGGTTGATGCTTCGTTTCCGAATGACAATCCCGCATAGTGATGCGTTGGACCGACTAAACCATCAAAATTAATTTCATAGCCTGACATTTCTAAACTCCCTTTTTGTCGAATTACAGCACAATGCCTGGCGATAATTTTTCAGGTAAACTTACCTGCTGACTTTCCAGTGATGCCATTGGCCATGCGCAGTAATCTGCGGCATAGAAGGCACTGGCACGATGGTTTCCTGATGCACCAACACCACCAAAGGGTGCAGCACTTGACGCGCCTGTTAATGGTTTATTCCAGTTCACAATACCTGCACGTGCTTCAATCAATAAGCGATCAAACAGTTCACGGTCAGGTGAAACTAGACCCACCGACAAACCGAATCGAGTGCCATTCGCTAGTGCCAAAGCTTCATCGAAATGGTCATAACGATAGATACAGCTCAATGGGCCAAAATATTCTTCATCTGGCACATTGTTAACGCCTGTGACTTCCAATAGACCCGGACTTAATAAACTACTGTTGGCATCTGCTTGAGTGACAGGTAATAACACCTGAGCACCTAAATCGATCAGGCGTTGTTGCGCTTGTAAAATTTGCTGTGCAGCATGCAATGAAATCACCCCCCCCATAAACGGTTGTGGCTGAGCATCCCACTGACCCACCACCAAGTTACGGCTGACCTCAACCAAACGTTGAATGAAAGCATCACCTACAGCACCATTTTTAATGATTAAACGACGTGCACAAGTACAGCGCTGACCTGCAGAAATAAAGGCAGATTGGATGGTTAAATTCACTACTGCATCAATATCGGTAATTTCATCGATAATTAATGCGTTGTTACCGCCCATTTCTAGAGCAAGAATTTTTTCTGGAGCACCAGCCAATTGTTTATGCAGCTGGTAACCCGTATTGGCACTGCCTGTGAACAACAAGCCATCAATCTCATGCGACTGCGCAAGTGCCTCACCTGTGCTACGACCACCTTGCACCAAGTTCAACACACCCGCAGGCAAGCCTGCTTCTTGCCACAACTTCACGGTTTCTTCTGCGGTCCACGGCGTGAGTTCACTTGGTTTAAATACAAGGGTATTGCCCGCGATTAAGGCTGGAACAATGTGACCATTCGGTAAGTGACCTGGGAAGTTATACGGGCCGAATACAGCCAACACACCATGCGGACGGTGACGTAAAGACGCTGCACCATCTGGCATTTCCGTCAGACTTTCACCTGTACGCTCGTGATAAGCACGTACTGAAATCGCCACTTTGCCAATCATTGACTGGACTTCAGTCAACGTTTCCCAAATCGGCTTACTGGTTTCACGACTAATAATCGTTGCAAGCTGTTGTTTGTTTTGTTCTAACAGGCTGGCAAATCGTTGAATAATTTCAAGGCGCTCAGCTAAAGGACGGCGTGCCCAAGCGGAAAAGGCTGCACGTGCAGACTGACAAGCCTGTTCAACTTGCTCAGCCGTCGCTTCTGCACCGTGCCAAATTGTGTCTTGCGTAACTGGATCGAGTTTGTCCCATACTGCACCTTGCGCTGGAGACCATGTCCCGTTTATATATAAATTCCCTTGTGACATTATTTTTGCTCCATCTTATCTAAAGGCAACATACGAATGCTTTGCCCTGCTTGCACACCAAGGGCATGCGCTTGTTCTACCGTTAAACTTAAACTGTCAGACTCAGCCGCATGCTGAATTAAAATCGCGCGATAGTCTTGATAGCGATCATTCGCCACCAAATAACGCCCTGCGCCTTCTGGAACGCTATCGACGATTTTGACGGCACAAGTGTGACTTTCTTTGACTGCACGCAGGCTACTGACTTCAGCTTCAAGCGTCGGGCCTGCATCAAAAATATCGACATAACCTTGGTAACACAGCCCTTCCGACTCCAACACACGAGAGGCAGGAACAGTCTGAGGATGCACCTGTGCAATCACTTGTTGCGCGGCTATCGGCAGTAAGTCGATATACACAGGAAAACGTGGCATCAACTCCGCAATAAAGACTTTTTGCCCAATACCACTGAGATAATCCGCAGTCGAGAAGTCCATATTGAAAAAGTGATGGCCTAAGGCATCCCAAAATGGCGAACGGCCATTTTCATCCGAATAACCACGCATTTCTGCAATCAGCTTATTTTGAAAAGCCTGTTTGAAAGCAGCGATAAACAGAAACCGGATCTTTGACAGCAGTTTTCCATTTTGGTCTTTGCGGTACTCTGGGTCCAAAAACAGCGTGCAGAGTTCGCTACAACCAGTATGGTCATTGCTTAAAAACAGCGTATTTAAGGTTTTATAAACATTCAGAGTTTGTGAGGCATGGACTTGTTTACCCACATGGTAGTTATAGAAAGGCTCAGTTAAACCCACTGAAACTTCAATTGCACTGACGCCAACCACACGTTGTAACAAGGTGTCTTCTAAGACAAATAAATAACCCTGCTCACTCGGTGTTGCCTGACCCACTAAGGTCTTTTGCGTGCGTGCAATACGAGCCGATAAGATCTCTTTATTTTGGGGTAAAGAAGTCAGGCCAATGCCAGACTTCCCCGCCAGAATGTAGATATCATCTAAATCTCGATGCTCTGCATGTCTAACAATCATCATAACCAGTGGCCTATCACGCGCCAACAAAGCGCGCGAGCGCACGTTCAAAGCGTTGTAAACCTGCTTCGATATCTGCTTCTGGAATAATTAATGATGGCGTGAAACGAACGACATTTGGACCTGCAACCAGCGCCAATAAGCCTTCTTCGCCCGCTAAAGTCACGATGTCTTTGGCTTTGCCTGCATATTCAGCTTTCAGTACACAGCCGATTAATAAACCTTGACCACGGACTTCTTCAAATAGGCCATATCGTGCATTTAACTGGTTTAAACCGTCGGCAAAAATTTGCGCACGTGTGCGTACACCATTCAACACTTCTGGGGTATTGATCAAACCAAATACGGCATTGGCTACAGCAGACGCCAATGGGTTACCACCATAAGTCGTACCATGGTCACCCACCACAAACATGTTGGCAAACTTATCTGTTGTGATCATGGCACCAATTGGGAACCCACCGCCTAGTGCTTTGGCTGTAGTTAAAATGTCTGGGATCACATCAGTATTCATATATGCATATAAAGCACCTGTACGACCGACACCTGTTTGCACTTCATCAAAAATCAGTACCGCACCATGTTGGTCACACAGCTCACGTAAGCCTTTTAAAAATTCAGGACTTGCCGTAATTACACCACCTTCACCTTGAATCGGCTCAACAATCACCGCACACGTGTCTGCATCAATCGCTTCACGTACTGCGTCTAAATCATTGAATGGTAAATGGTGGATACCTTCTGGAAGTGGTGCAAAATCTTGTGAATATTTCGGTTGACCACCTGCCGTAACAGTAAATAAAGTACGACCGTGGAAAGCATTTTTAAATGCAATAATTTTATTTTTGCGTGCAGAGCCTGAAAGTAGGCCCACTTTGCGCGCAAGTTTCAAAGCCGCTTCATTGGCTTCTGCACCAGAGTTACAGAAGAACACTTTATCTGCAAAGGTGTTATCAACTAATTGTTTTGCAAGCTCAAGTACAGGCTCATTGGTATAACCATTGCCAATGTGCCAAAGCTTTTGACCTTGTTCGACCAAAGCTTTAACCGCCACAGGGTGAGCATGTCCAAGCGCATTGACCGCAATACCACCTGCAAAATCGATATATTCCTTACCTTGCTGATCCCATAAACGAGAACCTTCGCCACGCACAGGAATAAACTGAGCGGGTGCAAAAACTGGCACCATGTACTGATTAAAATCTTGGCGATTTGGTTGACTATTCTGGTTCATGGTTTGTTCGTCCTTAATAAATCTGATGTTGTTCTTTCTAATAATGTGGTGTGCCCCGAAGGGCACGGAACTTCCTCTTAACCTGGGAAAATTCCTCGTTCTTTACGTGCTTTTAAGATACGTTTACACGCCAAGATATATGCCGCTGTGCGGAGGCTGCACTGCTTTTCACTTGCAGTAAACCAAACGTCTTCAACTGCTGACATCATGAGTTTGTCTAAACGTTGGTTAATTTCTTCTTCTGTCCAGAAGTAGCTCGCCATGTCTTGAACCCATTCGAAGTAACTCACGGTTACACCGCCTGCGTTACACAGTACGTCAGGTACAATCGTGATTTGACGTTCTAACAGAATGTCTTCAGCGTCTGGATACGTTGGACCGTTCGCACCTTCCAAGACTAATTTTGCAGTCAATTTTTGCGCACGTTCAGGCGTAATCTGACCTTCTAAAGCCGCTGGAATTAAAATATCCATTTCAACCGACCAGAACGCTTCGTCTTCAATTAAAGTCGCATCTGGGAAGCCTGCTACACCTTTATGAATCGCAACGTAGTCTTGTAACTGCTTAACGTCCATGCCTTCAGCATTAAAGATCGTGCCTGTATGGTCTTGTACACACACCACTTTCGCATTGGCTTTATGGAATAAGTAACCCGCTTCGCTACCCACGTTACCGAAACCTTGGATCGCTACACGGCTGCCTTCAAGTGCAAGATTGATTTTCTTAGCAACTTCTAAACCAGTAACAAATACGCCACGACCTGTTGCACGCACACGGCCTAAAGAGCCACCCAAGTGCACAGGCTTACCTGTCACAACACCTGTTACGGTATGACCTTTGATACTTGAATAGGTATCCATCATCCAACCCATAATGTCTGCATTGGTGCCTACATCTGGAGCTGGAATATCGACCTGTGGGCCAATCACTAGGCTAATTTCGCTAGTAAAACGGCGTGTCAGGCGTTCAAGTTCACGTGGAGACAATTTGCGAGGGTCTACACGAACACCACCTTTAGCGCCGCCATACGGTAAGTTTAATACCGCAGTTTTAATCGTCATCCACGCTGAGAGTGCCATGACTTCATTGAGTTCTACGTCTGGATGATAACGAATACCACCTTTACCCGGTCCACGCGACAAATTGTGCTGTACACGATAACCTTCGAAGTGCTGGATCGAACCATCGTCCATCACGATTGGTACATCAACAATCAAAGCGCGCTTAGGACGCTTTAAAGTATCGATGAATGGAATTAAGTCGTCTTCCAGATATGGCGCAACACGGTTAATCTGTGCAAGATAGGTCTGCCAAGCGCCACTATTGTCCATTTCATATGACAAAGACATGATGTTTCCCTTTGAAAATTTGGTGAATCAAATCCATTAAATAGATATGAGACATCACCCGCAGAACACATCGCCTCAGCTCGATGTAACGTTCATGTGAATACTGCTCAATATGCATAGTATGAAAAATCAAACTGCGCCGAAAAAGTTGTAATTTTGATTAAAATGAAATAAATTTCATCAAATTGATAACAGGAAAAATCAAAATGAATGATACGGACAGTCAAATCCTCGGCTTACTGCAAGACAATGCACGTATCTCGATTACCGAGATTGCCAACAAGCTTCGTATCTCTCGAAATACGGTACAAAAGCGTATTGAATATTTGGAAACCAGTGGCGTCATTACAGGCTATACGGTGCGGATTAAACCGGGGACTGAGAAAAATAGTATCCGTGCATGGATGAATATTATGGTCGAAGGCACCAAGACCAGTGCGGTGGTCAAAGAGCTCCGAATCGACCCTGCCGTGCATACCTTGCATAGCACCAATGGCAAGTGGGATCTGTTAGTAGAATTGAAATCTGACAGCTTAGAGAATTTTGATCGAATTTTAGAGAGAATTCGCAATATTTCAGGTATTTACAATACTGAAACCAGCATTTTACTTTCTACCTATAAAGTTTAAAGTCGATAAAGTGAGACCACGTAAATTGCTGAATTTAAAAAGGATTTTTAATGAAATTATCATATAAAACAGCTCTTTTGGTGGCTTTATTATTAATGGGTTATTTAGTTGTAAGAATTTTTCTTTGGCAATATGAGGCATATAATGAGAGACGTGGTTACTGTACAGCAGAAGGAAAATATCTTTCAGAAGAAGAAAAATTGGAAAATTTGAAAGCAGATATAGTTGTTCAAGCTTTAGAAAAATGGATTAAAGATACGGAAGGAGAATATTATTCTAGAGTTTTTATTTCTGAATATGACTTAAGTGATAAAGAAAAGATTATTAATTTAATGAAAAAATCCAATATTAATAAATCATTTGAAGAAAATTTTGGGATAATTGCTGCAGGAACAGTATCTGAATATATTAGTAGACGATCATGTTTAGAAAATAATAAAAATTGTAATGATTATAGTAAGTCTAAAAATAGCCTGCGAGCGTTGTGGAAAAATGATAATACAGTTGATGTTGAATATTTAAAAAGCCTTAGCACAAGGTATTCGATAATTATTAGTGTGAAGGGGGGGGATAATGTATTGATATATCCATTATCAAGTATTGTAAAGGAAAAAGAAAAAAGCTATACAATGTCATACTATTCAATTTATAAATTTTGTTGTGATAATGAAATGATTGAAGAGATGACAGGACAAACTAATAGGAGTACTCAAAAAAAAACAGCGGAACAGATCAAATTAGATTATAGTGAAATATTTGCTTTAAACCCAGATAGAATAGATGGTAAATATAGGGATAGTGTTTATGTTATGCAATTGTTTGGTAGCATAAGTTTCTATAAACCAGAAATTGTACAAAAATATGGATTATTTTGGAATGTGGCAAGTTTGAAGGGAGATACATATCCACGTTTTACAAATATGTTGATCTCAAGTTGTGGGAAAATTTCTAAAATAAAATGAATTAATTAGATTAAATATCTTTCATAAATCAAAAAAGTGATCTTATTGGGTTGATCCAATATTATCTCACATAACTATAAGTTTCAGGGTCAGACCAATATTAGACCTTGCAATATTTTAAAATAGATCGACTCTTCCCCAATATACACCCATAAAAAATCAGCCTTGAATGGGCAAGGCTGATTTTTTAACTGCTGGTTACTGGACTAATTTAAACAGATAAGTCCACACACATATATTTCATTTCAAGATATTCGTCGATACCAAATTTAGAGCCTTCACGACCTAAGCCTGACTGCTTCACACCACCAAATGGAGCCACTTCGTTTGAAATCGCACCTGTGTTGATGCCGACCATACCGTACTCAAGCGCTTCACCAACACGCCACTGACGTGCTGTGTTTTGGGTAAACAAGTAAGTTGCCAGACCAAACTCGGTGTCATTGGCCATTTGCACTGCTTCTTCTTCCGTTTTAAAACGGAACAACGGTGCTAATGGACCAAAGGTTTCTTCTTTCGCGACTTTCATCTCTTGCGTCACTTCGGTTAAAAGTGTCGGTTCAAAGAAAGTTCCACCTAGGCTTGAGCGTTGACCACCGGTTTTAACCTGCGCACCTTTACTGATGGCATCGGCGATATGCGACTGTACTTTTTCAATCGCAGCTTCATCGATCAGCGGCCCTTGGGTTGAAGTCTCAACTCGGCCATCACCCACTTTTAAGTTCGCTACAGCAACTGCCAGTTTTTCAACCAAAGCATCGTAAATACCGTCTTGTACATAAATACGGTTGGCACATACACAGGTCTGTCCGCTATTGCGGAACTTGCTGGCCATAATACCTTGTACCGCTTGCTCAAGATTGGCATCATCAAACACAAGTACAGGAGCATTACCACCCAACTCTAAAGACAGTTTTTTGATGGTTGGCGCACATTGTTGCATCAAGATACGACCAACTTGAGTTGAACCTGTGAAGCTCAACTTTTTCACCGTGTCGCTTTCACACAAGGCTTTACCCACTTCGCTTGAGACACCGCTGATGTGTAATAACACGTCTTGTGGCAAACCCGCACGTAGCGCTAATACTTCTAAAGCATAAGCGGTTAAAGGCGTCTGCTCAGCAGGCTTCACGATCATTGAGCACCCTGCTGCAATTGCAGGTGCTGCTTTACGTGTGATCATCGCCGCTGGGAAGTTCCACGGCGTAATCGCAGCCGTCACCCCAATCGCCTGTTTGATCACCAACAAACGCTGAGTAGCAACCGTTGGCATCAACACTTCACCATCGATACGACGTGCTTGTTCAGCAAACCAACGAATAAATGAAGCAGCATAGCCAATTTCACCGCATGCTTCAGCTAAAGGCTTGCCTTGTTCAGCAGTCAAAATCTGAGCCAATGACTCTTTATTTTCCTGCATCAAATCAAACCAAGCCCAAAGTACATCAGCGCGTTGTAGAGCTGTTTGCGCTTTCCACGCAGTTTGTGCCTTTTGAGAGCGAGCGATCACTTGCTCAACTGACGCGCGGTCATGGGATTTCACCCATGCCAAGGTGTCATGTGTTGCGGCATCTTTGACTTCGATATAACCACCATTTTCAGGCTGATCAAAACGAATATCTGGATGCTGTAATAAATCTTTATATTGCGCTTGAAGCATAGTCATTACTCTTCAATTATGCTGCAGCAGAAAGTGCAAAACCTTGTTTTAAAATGTTTAAGCCAGCACGGAATTGTTCTGCAGGAATCGTTAAAGGATATAAGAAACGGATCACATTACCATAACGACCACAGGTCAAAATAAGCAAGCCATTTTGCATTGCATAGTTTTGAATTGCTTTCGCTTGATCCGCCGTTTCCAACTCAATCGCGACCATTGAACCCAACGCACGAATTTCTTGGACTGTAGACGAAGACTGTTTGAGTTCATTCAGAACCTCAACCAACTCTGCGCCCAATACATTTGCACGTTCGCAAAGACCTTCTTCTTCAATCACGTCCAGTACTGCATGTGCAGAAGCCACAGCCACTGGGTTACCTGCATAAGTACCACCTAGGCCACCTGGGTTTGGTGCATCCATTACTTCAGCACGGCCAACCACACCAGAGATTGGGAAACCACCGCCAAGACTTTTCGCCATAGTGATTAAATCGGCTTTGGTTTCATAGTGATCCATGGCAAATAACTTACCAGTACGTGCAAAACCTGTCTGTACTTCATCTGCAATAATCAAAATACCGTGTTGATCACACAGCGCACGTAAACGTTTTAAGAATTCAGCCGGAACAACATTGAAACCGCCTTCACCTTGAACAGGTTCAAGCACAATAGCGGCTACATCATGTGCCGCAATATCTTCTGCAAAAATGTCTTCAATGCTTTCAATCGCAGCATCGACAGTAATGCCTTTTGACTCTACTGGGTAGCGTGCATGGAACACACCTGAAGGCATCACACCAAAGTCACGTTTGTACGGTGCAGTTTTACCCGTCATTGCCATGGTCATAAATGAACGACCGTGGAAACCGTTACCAAAAGTCACAATACCGTGACGACCTGTGTAAGAACGTGCGATTTTCACTGCATTTTCTACAGCTTCAGCACCAGTAGAGAAGAATGTTGTTTTCGCTTCACCCGCAATTGGCGCACGTGCATTAATACGTTCAGCCAAAGAAACATAAATTTCATACGGTACAACTTGGTACGCTGTATGGGTGAATTTAGTCAATTGTTCAGTAACAGCAGCAATAATTTTAGGATGACGGTGACCTGTGTTCAGTACCGCAATACCACCCGCGAAGTCAGTATATTGATTCCCTTCAGCATCCCAAATGGTGGAATTTTCTGCTTTCTCCGCATACCATTGACACATGACACCAACGCCACGAGGAGTCGCTTTTAGTTTACGTGCGTTCAGTGCAGAGTGTTTACTGTCCATTTTGTATCCTCATTCTTGATTCATACATTTATAAAATTTCAGCGTCCCGATCATGCTTTTTGCTGATATACAAAGGACGTGGGGTTTATTGCATTTTGCGCTTTTATTGGCACTAGACGAGAGCCACTTTTCATCAGACAGATGGAGCCAATTTACCCTATCCCTTTATAGTTATTTTCCAGATAAAATATTTATTTTATAAAAATTAATAACTTAAAAAATATCCATTAAAAAAAGACATACTTATTCAAGAGAGCCATTACGGTATTCAACCGAATCACCCAAAATGCTAAAGAAGCCCAAAATTCAGCAAATGACTATGCCAACCTAGAAACCACTTATGTCCTTCTTTAGGCTTTTCTAATTGTATTTTCAAGCCGTTGTATTCGATTATGTAAATCATCTAAAAAAACTTTTGCTTTGGATGCGACTTGTGTATATTTCCAGCCCCTTAGTCGCGGGCATTTGCTCCCAACGTCTACAAGCGAAATGCTTTACAACGGCTGCCTGACGAGATAATTTGCATTTATGGTAATCGCTCACGAAAGCCATTTTAATATTGTAGGAGAGAGCCAATTGCGTAGCTTGCTTGGAGATTATTTACTGCAACGATTACAGCAAGATATTGACGGAACCCTACAATTGCGGTTGTTTCGCTGCTTACGCAACGCCATTATTGACAGTGTACTCGCACCCAAAACTCGCCTACCTGCATCGCGTGACTTAGCCAAAGAAATTAAAGTCTCACGCAATACTGTACTCAGTGCATATGAACAATTACAAGCGCAAGGCTATGTTGAAGCACGTACAGGCCAAGGCACTTGGGTCGCTGAAAAACTGCCTGAATCCTTTTTGGTCAAAGCTGAAAATACCAATAGTCAAGCTCAAGAAAAAAAGACCCAGCAGAATTATAATTTGTCGCAACGCGGTTCCTATCTCATCGGCTATTCAGCTGCATCACCTTACCAATGGGGCGCGTTTGTGCCCGGTGCACCTGATGTCACAGAATTTCCGCACCATATTTTTAGCCGTATTCAGACCCGCCTCAGCCGTGAACCCGAAATCAACAGTCTCATTTATAGCAATGCGGGCGGTTGTTTAGAGCTGCGCCAAGAACTGGCGGAATACCTCAAAATTGCGCGTTCGGTGCAATGCGATGCAGACCAAATCATTATTACCGAAGGGACACATCAGGCGATTGATTTGGTTTCACGGACCTTAAGTGACCCAGGCGATGAGGTCTGGATTGAAGATCCTGCTTATTGGGGGGCACGTAATATTTTACGCATTAATGGCGTGAATCTACGCTCCTTGCCTGTCGATCAAGAAGGTATTATTCCTGACCTAGTCCCAAAAACCCCGCCTAAACTGATTTTTGTGACGCCTTCACATCAGTACCCTTTAGGCTCTCACTTAAGTTTAGAACGTCGTAAACAACTGATTGCCATCGCGCGCCAGCATAAAAGTTGGATTGTGGAAGATGACTATGACAGTGAATTCCGCTTTTCGGGTCAGCCCTTCCCTTCTTTGCAAGGTTTGGAGCCTGATGCACCGGTCATTTATATGGGAACCTTCAGTAAGACCATCTACCCTGCGTTGCGCATTGGCTATTTGGTGGTCCCTAAAAAGTTGTTTTCACCACTGCGTATTGTGGCATCGGAGTTGTATCGAGGTGGGCATTTACTGGATCAAAAAGTCTTGGCAGAGTTTATCCGTGAGGGCCATTATGAAGCACATATTCGTCGTATGCGTTTACTCTATAGCAAGCGTCACGCCTTTTTAATCGATCTGATTACACGTCATCTTGGGGCAGACTTCCTGCATGAATACAATACCGCTGCTGGTTTACATTTGATTTTAAAGCTGCCGAGCAACATGGATGATGTGTTGATTGCCAGCAATGCACTTGATCAAGGCGTAAAAGTTCGAGCGCTGTCACAATACTATACCAAGCATTATTCAACACGGCAGAAAGGACTGCTATTGGGCTTTGCCTGTGTCCGTGAACAAGAAATATTGGTGGCTTTTGGTGTGTTACTCAAATGTCTGCGAAATGCAGGAGTTCGTACGCTGAGTTGATTATTTTTATAAATTAGATACTTAAGTTTTTTTAAAACCATTCGACTTGCGACTAAAGCAGCAGTTACAAAGCTAAGTTTTGCTGCTTCATTCTATAAATTATTGAGATGAGAGTAAACATTGGCTCCCCAGCTTTTCACATTTTAGCTGCAATTGGCTCCTTCCAAATGCTAAAAAATGGCTCTCGTTTACTGAGAACAAAAAAGAGAGATTAGGTGCATACATAAACAACATGTAACCGTTTTGTAGCCAAAGTGTGATTTTTCACGCTTTGACAGAAATATCAGATTTATTCATTTTTGCCTTAATAATGATAAAGCCTCTGATCATTCGGTTACAGTTTTAAAGGATGAGTAGTCCGAAAAAGGCTTTGCCCCCTTTTGAAGCTACCTCCTTAAGATTAAGGAAAATTATATGGAAGCACCTAAACAAAGCGCTGTGCCGGATGCATCTCAAGGCTTAAAAAATGGACTTAAGTCGCGTCATCTCACCATGATCTCGATTGCGGGTGTCATTGGTGGTTCACTGTTCATCGGCTCAGGAAATGTTATCTATTCGGCAGGCCCTGCTGCAGTTTTGGCCTATGCGTTTGGTGGATTACTCATTCTGTTAATCATGCGTATGCTAGGTGAAATGGCTGTTCTCAATCCAGATAGTGGGTCGTTTTCAACCTATGCAGATCGTGCCATTGGGCGTTGGGCTGGTTTTACCATTGGCTGGCTGTATTGGTGTTCTTGGGCTTTGCTGATGGGTTGGGAAGCCTATGTCGCAGGTAAAATTCTCAACAGTTGGTTTCCCTTTATCCCGATCTGGGGTTACATGTTGGTCGTAATTGTGTCCTTAGTTTTGGTTAACTTACAAAATGTCAAAAACTATGGTGAATTTGAGTTTTGGTTTGCACTCATCAAAGTAATTGCGATTGTGATTTTCTTAGTAATTGGTAGCTTGGCTATCATGCATTTATGGCCATGGGGTCAAGCAACTGCCTCAGGAATCACGCACTTAACTGCAGACGGCTTCATGCCGAACGGTTTCTCGGCAGTGATCACCGCCTTACTTGGGGTTATGTTTGCCTACATTGGTGCTGAAATTGTTACGGTTGCGGCGGCAGAATCAGAAAATCCTGCCCGTGAAATCCGTAAAGCATCTAACTCTGTGGTTTGGCGGATTATGTTGTTCTATGTCGGTTCAATGTTTATTACCGTATGCCTAATTCCACATAACAATCCACTGTTAAAAGATCCAACTTGGGGAACCTATAGTGTGACTTTGTCAGCACTTGGCATTCCAGAAGCAAAACACATTGTAAACTTTGTAGTCCTGACCTCGGTATGTAGCTGCTTTAACTCGGCACTTTATACCTGTTCACGGATGTTATTTTCACTGTCAAAACGTGGCGATGCACCGAAAAGCTTCGGTTCAATCAACCGTAATGGTAGTCCGTGGATGGGCGTTCTAGTGTCGTCATTATTTGCCCTGGTGGCAACGTACCTTACTGCAACTGAAAGTATGAATGTCTATGACATCTTTATGTTAGCAACAGGTACAGCAGCATTGTATGTCTACCTGACCATTGCCTTCTCACAATTACGTATGCGTAAGAAATTAGAAGCCGAAGGACAAGTGATTGACTTTAAAATGTGGTTATTCCCTTGGCTCACTTATCTTGCCATCGCATTTATCATTGGCGCGCTCATTACCATGCTTGTGGAAGGCACCTACTTCAAAGAAGTGACTTACACCAGTTTACTTGCTCTGTTTATTGTTGGATTGGGCATCTGTGCACAGAAGTTTAACTGGGGAAAGCATGCTCAAGATAAGCCGATGAACACTCAAGTCGATTTGAGCAATAACCTTTAATTTTAAAATAATGTGGTAATAATCTAAGGTCATACCAAGTTAAACCGATGGTTTTCAAGTGAGAGCCATCGGTTTTTTAATGATACGAAATAACCACTTAGATGAAACTCAAAATCTTAGTTGAGATCATTAATTACCACGTTTTTATGGTACGCCTCTACAGGCTACCCCACGATTACACGGTTCTTCAGTGCCCCTGCACGCCAACTTGAACGGTAAATACCCATTTGGAAATAAGGCGACCACTTTTGATGGTAATTATTGACCCCACTGATGTTGGCTACTTTTTTCCATTGTGTTTTACCGCCACTTTCCTAAGAATCAGTTGATTATATGCATCAAGTTCTGACCATTGGATATCAAAATTCCAATCATTCCACTGGTTATATTCCACGGGCACATCTAAGACATAACGCTTCAAAAGCGTTTCTGGAACCGCCAATGGTGAGGTCATTGGCTTCAACTCATACAAATGTAACTGCCATTCAGGTTTTAGACCTGAAAGCACCAAGGCTATTGGAGGATTCAAATCCTTTCCATTTAGGTTAAAACCATGCCACTGCGCCAGTATTGTTCCATACTGAAAGGCTGGCCATGTTGAAGGAATATAATGAGAAAAAGAATAGTTGTAATGACCCCAACCAAATTGCTTTCGTTGTATTTCTGCGCGATAACATTGACCATCATCAGGCACGACAAATTTGGCAACATTCTGCACTATACCAGCTGGATCTTTAACTATCGTTGTTGAACTACGATTTTCAAAGTGGAGAGCCATTGCATTCCACGTCGACAGATCATTGCTGTATTTATCGACACGAACCGTCCCCGTCTCAAAGCCATCACGAAAAATGACCTTACCCTTTTCTTCTGTATTGTCGACCAATACATCATCATTTTTTGGGTCTGGTATCACATCAGATGGATTGACAACTTGTTCTGTATTTCTTGCGAAGACTTGTAGTTTGACCGTGGTGGTTTGACTGTCTTGTTGACCATCATTCACCATTAAACTCAGTTCATAATCTCCTGCACGGTCTGGAATAAAATGAAATACTTTATCTGTACTGGCACCCAGACTGGGAAAGCTATTTTCTGGCTTTTTAATAACCGCCCAACGATAGTTCAATGTGGTCGCACTATCATCAGTACTTTCAGAACCATCTAAAAGTATACTATCCCCAACCATAGCGCTGTCTTGCGTTGACTGAATTACGGCTACAGGCACTTCATTTTGAACATCTTTCACCGTTGCTGTTGTTGACTGGTCACCTTCACCGCCCCCGCAAGCACTCATCCCCAAAACTGTAGTTAAAACTAAAAAATATCTAATTTTTTTCATGCAAATGCACTCTATTTATCCCCACCCAAAATCAGCCATGTACCTCACCTCACCCATTTCTCGTTGAGATGAGTGACCAGTGGAACATCGCCAAATTCAATTTTTAAAACCCTAAAAACGAGCTTCATTTGAAACAATGAAACGTGCTGCTTTAGTTATTGATAAAAGATCAATTTTCCCCAAAATCAATCTTTCAACGCAGCCTGTTGATCTTATAACATTATGGAAATTCAACTCTGCTTTTTTTGAAAACTGAACACCACAAAAAATGATTATCATTGATAAATACTTTATAAAAACCAAAAACAGAAGTAAGAAAAAGCAAAAACACTGCTTTAAAATCAATATGTTATTTTTTGTATCTTGATATGTATTTTATACCAAACAGTAAATAACATCTAAAACAGATTTCCTATAGGATTTTAGGAAATTTAGAAAAAAAATTAAGAAAGGAATGTATTATCATGAATTTAACTTTAAAAACTGCTTTACCAATTGCCTTGATTTGCGCGATTCCAACTGCGCAAGCTGCCACCTCTGACGGGAAAACATGGGGCGTTTCAGCAGGCTGGTTACATGTAATGCCTCAAAGTGAAAAACAGGGTGTATATGGCAGTACGACAGAGAAAACACCGTTAATTCCAAATACACCTGCGTCATCCCCTCAAGCTGGTTTTGAAGTACAAGATGCCGACACCGCAGGTTTGATGCTCGATTATTTTGTGAATGATAATGTTTCTCTAGAGTTGGTTTTAGGTGCGCCACCAGAAATGGAACTTTCTGGAAAAGGACGTATTACCATTCCTATTTTTGGTACAGAACGTACCGCCGCTAATTTAGATAAATTTGATAAAATTGCGACCACAGATGCCTATACCCCGACCTTTTTAGCCAAATATCATTTTGGGGCAATCAGCAATAAATTTCGCCCATATGTCGGTGCTGGGGTCATGTATGCACATTTTAGTGATGTTAAAGCAGATCCAAATGTGAATGCTGAATTGAATAGCGATCCACTCTTGGCGTTACTAAAACCTGAGCTTGGAAAAATTAAGGTTGACGATGCTTTTGCACCTGTGGTGATTGCTGGTTTAGATTACAATATTAATCAAGACTGGTTTGCTACTGCCTCTGTAAGTTATGCCCATCTTTCCACCAAAGCCGAGTTAAACGTCATCGGTAATACTGAATTATTTAATCCGAACAGTCCGCGTGATAGCATTCTTAAAGGTGAAAGTAAAATTGAAATTAACCCAATTGTGACTTATTTAGGGATTGGCTACCGTTTCTAAGATTTGAATATCTATCCAAGCTGATATTTATTGAGGTTACTCTGGCGACAGGGTAGCCTTTTAAAACACCTGCTTCACCTATAAAAACCCCCTCACCCAAAAACTTCACTTCATCAATAAAACCAATAGAAAAACAAAATATTAATCACACAAAATGCCCACTTTTTAATGTAATTGGCATTTTTTGCAGTCTTTTATCTATATTTTTTTAACTTACAATTAGTTAAATTAACTTGCATCGATAATCATTAGCCCAACCTAGCATGACCACTTTTTTAACTATAAGATGATATTTTTACTCTAGGGATAAGAAGATGAATAAGAAGCCAACAATTATTTTAGTACATGGATTTTGGGGCGGCGCTGCCCATTGGTCTAAAGTCATTACTGACCTATCTCACCGAGGTTACGAAGCCCTTCGTGCCGTTGAACTACCTCTCACCTCTTTGGCTGATGATGTTGAACGAACCCGTAAAATGATTGCACAAGTACAAGGAGATGTACTTTTAGTTGGCCACTCCTATGGGGGGGCGGTCATTACCGAAGTGGGTAATCAACCCAATGTTGTGGGTCTAGTCTATATTGCAGCTTTTGCACCCGATGCTGGTGAAAGTCCAGGTGGCATTACTCAGCAACATTTACCCGTTGGCGCACCCAACTTAGAACCCGACAGTGACGGATACCTTTGGGTCAAAGCCGATAAATACCATGAAAGCTTCTGTCAGGACTTAACGAATGATGAAGGACTGGTCATGGGCATCACCCAGAAAGCCCCTGTTGCCAGTACTTTTGGCGATACCATTTCAAACCCAGCATGGAAAAACAAACCATCTTGGTACCAAATTTCAACTGAAGACCGCATGATTCACCCTGAAAACCAAGCCATGATGTCTTCACGCTTAAATGCTCAAAAAGTCATTTCTTTAAATGCCAGTCATGCTTCACTCGCATCTCAACCCAAAGCCGTTGCTGATTTAATTGATGAAGCCGCAACTTTCCTTGCGCATTAAACTATCTATATTGAAGGGAGTCTACAGACTCCCTTTTTTAGAGCTATTTTAAGTATCAAACGACTTTCGAATCACAATAGATAGCGCAATATCATTATCCTATTGGTGTAAATATTCGCACATACTTGGTTCGATGGCTGTCAGCTAGACCTCAGCTTTTACTACTGACCTTATCATTCATAATGAAGTTTCCTCGTTAAAAGTTTTATTTAAACTACGCTATTTCAAACCATGTGTTATACGAATTTTGAATAACATTTTTTAACTAACTCAGCATCAAAACTTTCTGTATATTTTAATTAAGCAATAAAAATGAATAGATCATAAAAACAGTTCAAAAAATATAACAGACTAAGTGCAATTTTCTATTTTGTTATATTTTTTCTCTCCAATTCTTGTACCTATATCTTCTAGGCATCCTGATGCAAGATCATCATCAGTATTTTAAGTAGGTAGTTTTTAATGAAACGATCTATGTTTTTTTATCATTCCGATTTAGACAGCAATTGGGTATCGAACTGTCGATATTCCTGCCAGTCATGGAGGATGCAATGAGCCTCGGATTAACCGCACTTGAGTTGGCAAGAATTCAATTTGCCTTTACTGTTTCTTTTCATATTATTTTTCCTGCAACCTCTATTGGTTTAGCCTGCTTTCTTGCCATGCTGGAATGGAAGTGGCTGCGCACCCAAAATCCAATTTATAAAGACTTATTTAAGTACTGGATTAAGATTTTTGCCGTGGCATTTGCTATGGGGGTTGTTTCGGGCATTGTCATGGCCTACCAGTTTGGGACTAACTGGAGTGAATTTTCACGCATCGCAGGCAGCGTCACAGGGCCACTGCTCACGTATGAAGTCATGAGCGCCTTCTTTTTAGAGGCGGGTTTCTTGGGCATTATGCTATTTGGTTGGGGACGGGTCAGCCCCAAAGCCCACTTTTTTGCCACCTTAATGGTCGCCATCGGTACCTGTATTTCCATGTTCTGGATTCTATCTTCCAACAGTTGGATGCAGACACCTCAAGGCTTTGCCATCGAAAATGGCATTATTGTCCCCACAGATTGGTGGGCAATTGTGTTTAACCCATCCTTCCCCTACCGATTTGCCCATATGGCAGCAGCGGCCTTCCTTGTCTCATCACTTTTAGTAGTTGGCACTGCAGCATGGCATTTGCTGAAAGGTCGTCGTGATGCGTTGGTGAAAAAGTCTTTTTCTATGGGCTTATGGATGGTACTGGTCACATCTTGCTTACAAGTTGTGATTGGGGATAACCACGGTTTAAATACCTTAAAACATCAACCTGCAAAATTGGCAGCCATTGAAGGCCATTGGGAAACCAATCGTGATCATGGCATGCCTTTATTACTGTTCGCTTTACCGAATATGGAAACAGAGTCGAATGATTTTGAGATTGGTATTCCCAATCTGGGCAGTTTGATTCTGACGCATTCCCTAGAGGGTCAGGTCACTGGTTTAAAAGACTTCGCAGCTGAAGACCGTCCGAATGCACTGATTGTGTTTTGGAGTTTCCGAGTCATGGTCGGCTTGGGCATGTTAATGGTTTTACTCTCATTAACAGCACTGTGGCTACGTAAAAAAGGCTCTCTATACGAAAGCAGTTGGTTTCATAAATTTGCCCTCATCATGGGGCCTACAGGTTATATCGCACTCCTAGCAGGTTGGGTCACAACAGAAGTTGGCCGTCAGCCTTGGGTGGTGTATGGTGTGATTCGAACTAAAGATGGTTTATCGCATACAGTCACCGCAGATCAAGTCGGCTTGAGCCTGATTATTTTTGTTCTGGTCTATACCGTCGTCTTTGGCGCGGGTATTTACTACATGCTGCGCTTGATCAAATTAGGCCCTGCTTTTTCTACGCCTTTAGATGCCGTGCAAGACACTGGCCCGGGGCATTTTAAAACCCCTTTACGTCCACTCAGTGCTGTTGAAGAATCTATCGAGACCACTGATCCTTCTGCTCAAAATAGTAAGGAGAAACCACATGATTGATCTCGCTTTGGTTTGGGTCGGTATTATCGGGCTCGGGGTACTCATCTATGTGGTTATGGATGGTTTCGACTTAGGCATTGGCATTCTGTTTCCCTTTATGAAAGGAACGCAAGAACGTGATGTGATGATGAATACCGTCGCGCCTGTTTGGGACGGTAATGAAACATGGATGGTCCTAGGTGGTGCTGGCTTATTCGCTGCATTTCCTTTGGTCTATTCAACCGTTTTATCGGCACTGTATTTACCCATTATCTTTATGGTAGTTGCCTTGATTTTCCGCGGCGTAGCGTTCGAGTTCCGCTTTAAAGCCACGCGCACCAAATACCTCTGGGATCTCGCGTTTATCTGGGGCTCTATCTTATCGAGCTTTTTCCAAGGCGTGATTTTAGGGGCTTATATCCAAGGTATTCAGACCACCAATGGTATTTACAGCGGTGGTGGATGGGACTGGTTCACACCATTTACATGTTTTACCGGTCTAGGTGTCGTGGTCATGTACGCCACTTTAGGCTGTGGCTGGCTCATTTGGAAAACCGAAAAAGAGATACAGCAACGGATGTATCATCTGATGCCTAGGCTGATTATTGCTTTGCTCATCATCTTCGGTGCCGTGAGTTTATATACGCCACTGACCCATCCTGAAATTGCGCAGCGTTGGTTCTCTCTACCGAATCTATACTATTTTAGCCCAGTGCCAATTTTAGTCTTACTGTTTGTTGGCTTGATTCTATCCTCATGCAAAAAGCAGCATGAACTAAAACCGTTTATCTATACTTTGGCTTTAGTCTTTTTGGCTTTTACTGGCTTCGTCATCAGCTTATGGCCCAATATTATTCCGCCATCGGTCACTATTTGGCAGGCCGCTGCACCTGAGTCAAGTTTAAAGTTCACCTTGGTGGGAGCTGCAATTTTAATCCCAATCATCATTGCCTATACCTTCTTGTCCTATTGGGTGTTCCGTGACAAAGTACGTATAGGGGATCAGGGTTATCATTAATTGAGGAGATAGACATGAAAAAATTTGTTGATCGACTCAGCCCACGATTATGGTTTATTTTATTGTGGTGCTTTGGCTTTATTTCTCTCGCACTGATTGCGGGTTTCTTTAAGCTGTTGCTGAGTTTTGCTTACTAAAACCAGCCAAGCATTTTTTATGAATTAGGCACGGGACTTTCAATACATGTCCTGTGCCTTTTAATTGCAGCGAACCCATATGTATAAATCAGAAAAACTTGCGCTCAGCCTGAAACATTTGATTGAAAGTGGTTTTTGGAAAGCCAACGATAAACTACCTTCACTACGTCAACAAGCTGAAACATCGGGTTTTAGCCTGATGACGGTGATGAATGCCTATCAGGAACTCGAAGCGCAAGGTCTGATTTATTCACAAGAAAAACTCGGTTACTTTGTGACAGGCGATGCGCGCTCAGAAAGCAACTCCAATAGTGTCATCCTCAACGAAAAAATTGAAATCAACTCTAAAATTTTCAGATATTTAAAATCGATCCAATCTGAACAAATGGTTCCCTTTGGCATTGCCTTTCCCAACAGCCAACTACTCTACTCTGCCAAGCTGATGCAAACGTTGGGACAACGTGCCAAACACCGTCTCAGTTATGAACAGATGCCAAGTTTACCTCCCGGAAACTTTGAGCTGCGGAAACTGATTGCGCAGCGCTACTGTATGCAAGGGATTCCAACAGACCCGTCCGATATCGTAATCACCTCGGGCGGGTTAGATGCTTTAAACCTCTCCTTACAAGCCATGACCCAACCGGGTGACTATATTTTACTTCAAAAAACAATATTTTATGGCGCTTGGCAAGCGGCTGAACATTTGGGCCTGAAAGTCATTAGTATTCCTGAACATGAGGAACACGGTATTGACCTTGAGGCTTTTAAAGATGCAATTGAACGTTACCCCATTAAAGTCTGTTTACTGATGCTCAACAGTCACAATCCAATTGGTTTTACGGTCAGTGACGACATCAAATACCAACTGGCAAAGCTACTGTATGAACGCGATATTTATTTAATTGAAGACGATGTGTATGAAGAGCTTTATTTTGATCATAAAAAACCGCTGTCGATGAAATACTTTGATCAAAAAAATTTGGTTTTACACTGCTCTTCTTTTTCAAAAACTTTAGGTGCGGGTTTTCGGATTGGTTGGGTTTATGCGGGTAAATTTTCGGAGCATATCCAGCATTTACAGCTGATGAGCACGCTTTCCGTCAACTCATTTATTCAAAATGCCTTGGTCGATTATTTATCGCATCGACACTATGAAAAGCACTTAAAAACCTTACGCAACATCTTAAAGCGCCTCAAGAATCAGTATTACACTTATTTATCTGAACATTTGTCAGAAGATTATCAAATTCATTATTATCCATCGGGCTATTTCTTATGGATTACTTTGCCCGAGCAGATCAATGGCAATTTAATTTATGAGCAACTTTTAGAGAAAAATATCAGCATTGCGCCCGGTTCATTATTTTATCAAACCGACAATGTCCCACATCATATTCGGATCAATTGTTCATTTGAAATCAATGAGCGTATTCAAAATGCCTTAGATGCCTTGATCCAATGTATTTACCCAGAAGCCTTTGAGTAAAAGTTGAATGCTTTAAATCCAGACTGATTTAAAGCATCTTTTGATTTGAAGAGACTCACTGCCCATACTGCAAATATCACCATCCCAGAGATAAAATGACATGATCAGACCTGATCATGTCATTCCTCTCAAGCTAGGTATAGGATTTCTCAGCACTCATATTCTGAAAATAGGTGCGATAGATATAGACACAACCAAGTGAAAAACCAGCCATCAGGCCAGATGCCATAGGTAAATGCATCACACTGTCTTGTGGAAAGACAAAAACCAAAAATGGAAAGGCATATACCGCAGGAATGCGCATATCAAAGAGCTTGAGCAAAAGAAACATCAAGGGCATATATATGAGAGTGAGCAGTATCCAATCTTGGATCCACAACTACATAAGCACGGCCATTGAAATCGACAGTGTCAACATAGCAACCTGCTTAAGACACATTTTCAACGAATACATCATCATATTTAATGATTCATAGACCACCACTGTAATCGGTGGAATCAGTGCCATCGCTTCAATCTTGAAAATAGCAGCAAGTGCAAAACCAATTAAAGTAATACTGGCATATACACCTATTTTTCGTCGATCAAAATTGCCTTTCCGTTCTACACCTTGGTTCAATTTAAAGAGCACAACACCCAACATTAGGATAAAACTGGTGGCAAAAATCGAAATCAAAAACGATATTTCATAGGCTTGGGTCACAATCGGCAAGAAACCCGTGGCCAGTGCGGGCGGCAATATATAGTTAAACATCCGCATCACGAGCAACATGGCACAGAGAACTAAAACTAGTTTGAATAGATATGAAATTGGCATTAAGTTAATACAGAAGCCTATAACAGCGGTCAAACTGGGTAAAATAAAAATTTTATCTGGCTGATTCAGCCACTGTTTATCTCGATAGACCCACAGCCCAACGGCCATCGCCGCCATTTCAGGCAGAATAATTTCACGATCATTCAGTCCATAGGCAGCCGCCACCATGAGTACTATAAAGACAAAGGCCGCAAGATAGCTTTTGGGGCTTAAGATTGTCTTTGCATGTGACATAGGATTCATATTGGATTCCTTATTGATTTAAAAAGATATAAAGCCAAGTAAATACTTCGTCACTGCTATCAGCGATGGCGCAAATAGCACCATAATGATTCCTGAAATAATCATCGAAAGACTGGCAATGACGCCTTCCAATTCATGCCGCTGTCTTGCCCGAGCTATGCCCATAGCATGTGCGGCATTACCTAGTGCTGCGCCCGAGGCAAGGTGATTTTTATATTTGATCCAAAGCAAGAGGAGATCTCCCAACAACATACCGACCAAACCTGTAATCACAGTAAAGAGTGGAATCAGGCTGATAGAGCCCCCCACTTTTGCGGTGAGCACCAAAGCAAAAGGAATCGAAATGGAACGCGCCAACAGGCTATTTTTAACGATGTCATCAAAGTCCAATAGGCTCGCCAAAAACCAACTGCTGAAAATACCCACCAACATGGCGAGGCTAGAACTGAAGAGCAACACTTTAAAATGTTGCTGAATCATGCGGCGATAACGAAATACAGGAATCGCAAAAGCCACTGTGATTGGACCGAGCATGGCCACCAAATATTGGGTATAAAAGTAATAGTCTTGGAACTGATGCTGTAAAAGAAAGATCAGTACGATGCTTAAAACAGGAACGACAATAATCGGAGATAAATAGATTTTTTGTGTTCGAACAAAAAATTGCTTTGCCATGAAATAGCACAGCACAGTCCAAACCAAGTAAAAAATTCCCCAGAATTCAGTCATACTAATCTTCCAGTTTTGATTCTTGATTTAGCACTGGCTGCTTTAACAACAACCGCACGCTATATACAGAAACCATCATCACCAAAGCAGTGCTGATTAAAATCACCAGCAAAATTTTCCAACCACTGGCGATCAATAAATCCTGATATTGAATCACGCCAACCACCGGCGGAATGAAAAACAGCAGTAATTCTGCCAGTAACAGATCGGCACCGTGTTCAACGTGGGCTAATTTCAACCATTTCATTTCAAGTAAAAACAACAGCAGAAAAAACCCAAGTACCCCTGATGCCACAGGCAAATTCAGCAACTTTTGTAAGACATCAGCACAGCTCCAAACGGCCAAAATAATGATGATTTGGTAGCTCGCAGTTTTTAACTTCTTCAGCCGAGTTCGGTCGTCCAACATCTCAATTTATGTCCGCATAAGCCCGCTCTTTAAACGGCTGAATCGAGACACGTTTGTAGGTTTCTAAAAAAGATTCATGCTCTAAACGCAAATCCAGATAAGTATTTAGAATTTCTTCGAGCACATCGGGAATATCTTCTGCAGGAAATGATGGCCCTAAAATATCACCGATGGATGCATCATGATCTGAGTTACCGCCTAAGCTAATTTGGTAATATTCAGCGCCTTTTTTATCGACACCTAGAATGCCAATATTGCCGACATGGTGGTGTCCACACGCATTCATACAGCCTGAAATGTTCAGATCGAGCTTGCCTAAATGATATAAAGCATCCAAATCATCAAAACGGCGAGCAATTGCTTCATACACTGGAATGGATTTGGCATTTGCCAAGGAGCAAAAATCGCCGCCCGGACAGCAAATCATATCAGTCAAAAAGCCAATATGCGCACGAGCCAAATTGCCACGATCTAAGACTTGCCACAGTTCAAACAGATCCTTTTGGCGTACATCGGTTAAGGCAATATTTTGCTCATGCGTGGTTCGCAGCTCACCAAAGGTATATTGGTCAGCCAAATCTGCAATTAAACACATTTCATCGGAAGTCATATCCCCCGGAGCCACACCCGCCCGTTTTAAGCTGATCGTAACGATGCGGTAGCCCGCGACTTTATGTGCATGGGTATTGATATTGAACCAGTGTTTAAACTTCGGATACTGTTGGAACAACGCCCCAAAATTTTCTGCATCTAAAGCTTCATAGGCAAACGGTCGAAATACTGCATCCATTTGCGCTAAAACACTAGGCTGAACTTTGAGCAGTGTTGAGTATGTGCAAACTCAGCTTCAACTTTTTCCGCAAAGCCCGCTGGAGTGAGGGCTTTCACTAAAATTTTAATACGCGCTTTGTATTTATTATCACGGCGACCATGCAAGTTATATACGCGCATGATGGCATCTAAATAAGCAATTAAATCTTCACGGGCTAAAAATGGCTTAATGACATGTCCCGCTAAAGGGGTGCGTCCAAGCCCACCACCGACTTTAATTTGATAACCCAACTCCCCCGCTTCATTTTCTACCAAATAGACCCCAATATCATGAAAAGTCGTGGCAGCACGGTCTTGTTCAGGGTGTGCACAAACTGCAATTTTGAATTTACGCGGAAGGAATGAAAACTCTGGATGGAAAGTACTCCACTGGCGAATTAGTTCACAGGTGGGGCGCGGGTCTGTGAGCTCGCCCTCAACTACACCTGCATATTGGTCTGTGGTGGTGTTTCGAATACAGTTGCCACTGGTCTGAATAGAATGCATGTGTACTGTAGCGAGTTCCTGCAAAATATCGGGGACATCTGCAAGCTGCGGCCAATTCAATTGAATATTTTGGCGCGTAGAAATGTGCGCATAACCACGGTCATACTTCTGTGCAACCTCAGCCACCTTCCGCAGTTGTGCTGAGTTCATTAAGCCATAAGGCACTGCCAAACGTAGCATGGGAGCATAGCGTTGAACATATAAACCATTTTGTAAGCGTAAGGGACGATATTCTTCTTCAGTCAGTTTTCCCTCTAAATAACGCTGGGTTTGGTCGCGAAACTGTGCGACACGTTCATTTAATAAATTTTGATCAAAGTCTGTATATAAAAACATGGGGATGACCTAGGTATATGCATCAATATGAAAGAAAAGCTGTTTTGAATGGGAGATCAAAAATGCAAGTTAGGCGAAAAAAGTCGCCTGCTTTCGGGACACGCCATGTTGTAGACAGGTCTGCATATACTCGGCATAGACCGATAACTTTTCATAAATATGCTCCGCATAGAACATATCTTCAACCAACTGGGTCGCTTGCTGCTGGTTATAACTGCCATAACTCAACAATAACTGCGCATTCAATGTGGCGAATTTTTCACATAAATCGATATATTGCTGATCTTTGTTTTTAAAGAACAATTTCCGCATATTCCATTCACTACTGTCGATGATGACATCTTGTGGATGGGTAGAAATATAGTTGATTTTGACTTTAAAAAACTGTTCCAGCTCTGCGAGTTTTTGTGTATTGAGCACTAATGATGTCACCAAAAAAATCTGCGAGACATCAGTTCGACATAGCGCTTTGATCAATGAAAAATAGAAAAAATCGACATCATTAAATACGCTATCACTCAAATCTAAATAAATATTGAGCGCCTCAAGCACATCATCTATTTTTAGGTTTTGTTTTTGCTCTGCTTGATAATAACGATTGAGGATATTGAGTACGGTTGGCGTTGCAGGACTGCTATAAATCACAGGATGGTTCAAATTTGCCAAGATAAAAGGCGCAAATAAAAATGCGACCTCGGCATGTTCTGCTTGAATGGCAGATTGCACAATATACTGAACTTTAGCGCTTGAAAAATCACGTAAAACTTTAGCGCGTAACAAAGTCGCTTCTAAGTTTAAATACTGCTGAGCAAGTAGATGTTGCAGTTGATCTGAAAGACCCTGCCCCTCAACCAATTCAGAAATTGTATTCAGTTGCTGTGTTATAAACATTACGCCACCATCAAGATTGTGATCCCTTCTTGAATCAAATTTTCAGCTAGTTTGGTGCGAATGAGTAGCTACAGTAAGGCTTGAAAAAACTATAACAGCGTGCCTCCTTCCCAAGTTTTATGGGTACAAAACCATCAAAATTAGAAAATAAATTCGCTATTTAAATAGAAGCCAATCCCATCATGGCGTTATTTTGAGTACCTAAAAATTCAGAAACGACTTTTCTCTTTTCCTATTTCAAGCAGCCCCTTTAGCCATTGAATATAAGGTGGAATATAGAAAAGAGAATAAAAGTTATGGCTGACAAGACACCTCTAAAGTTGTTTTGATACGCTCTAATACAACGGTAGTTTTAAACCATTGCACATTCGCATTATGATGAAAAAGCTGATCACATAAGGCTTGAAATCGACTCATACTTGGCACCAAGAGTACCAACATAAAATCCGCCTCGCCTGTTACGTAATAGCACTGCTGTACTTCTGGAATTGAAAAACTTGCTTTCAACTCGTCGAGGTCAGTCACGTGGGTTTGGTTGACGCGGACCTCGACAAAAATCGTAATCACTTGTCCCAATTTGTCTGGATCAAGCACCGCTGTATTACCAATAATATAGCCATTGTCTCTTAATTTTTGAATGCGACGTTGTACCGAGGCCGTTGATAAATGCACTAAATCGGCCAATTCTCGAAGTGGCGTTAAGCAATCTTTTTGCAGATGCTCCAATAAAGCGAAATCAAATTTATCCAATTGCATGAGCAGCTTCCTGCGAGAAATTTTCTCATTCAAAATAATAATTACAAGCCATTTTATCAAGAGTATTGCAATAAAATATCATCCATTGATACAGCTTAAGAACCGCCTATGTCTACGCATCCCAATACAGCACTTGGCATTAGCTTAAATGTCACGGCCTCGGTATTATTTGCTTTAATGTTTGCCTATACCTCACTTTTGGGCACACTGGCAGGTACAGAAATTTACGGCTGGCGCATTGTATTGACTATTCCATGTCTAACACTTTTTATTTGGCTCAAAGGCAATTGGTCTCAGGTGGTTGTTATTTATCGTCGTTTCTACCAAGAGCGCTTTTTCTTTTTAACGCGAATTTTATCTTCATTTTTTATTGGAATTCAGTTGTGGCTGTTTATGTGGGCACCCAATCATGGCTATGGATTGGATGTTTCACTCGGTTATTTTATGATGCCGATTAGCATGGTGATTGTCGGTCGCATCGCATTTAAAGAGCGGATGTCACGCTTTCAGCAACTGTCCTGTATTTTTGCAGTTCTGGGGATCTTGAACCTCTTGGCGATTTCTCAAACACTGAGTTGGCCTACTCTGCTGATTTGCTTAGGTTACCCGATCTATTTTTGGCTCAGACAAAAAACGAAGACGAATAATATAGGTGGACTTTGGTTTGACATGATGCTGAGTCTCCCAGTTTGTATTTTCTTTATCCTGCAAGGCAGTATTGTCACAGAAAGCCTATCTAAAAGTTCACATATGCTTTGGCTCATTTCAGGACTTGGACTAATCAGTGCACTGGCTTTGGCGTTTCAGTCCTTGTCTGCCCCGCATTTAAACTTAAGCCTGTTTGGACTGTTGGTTTATGTTGAACCGATATTGTTAGTGGCCGTTTCAATCGCCTTAGGGGAAAGCATTACTTCAGCAGAATGGCCAACCTATATCGCCATTTGGCTCGCAGTTTTTACCCTCATGCTTGAAGGATTACGCAGCTTTAAAAAGAATCGTAAATTAGCGACATAGGCATTTTTATGCATATTTTCATCTAGATCGCTTAAGTTTATTTGTCTAGAAACTAGTTGGTGCTGAATCGAGAACTGACTTTCTGATCGTATTTAAATGGCTATTTGACTCAGTGAGTGACGTGCTGACAATTCATATTTAAAACGACATAGAGTGAATTACAGCGAACCTTTTAAATGATGATGCTGCCTCACAATACTATTCAATAAACTGGAAAAGTTGATTGCAGGTTGGCTATGCAAATCCGCCTTGAATGCAATACCGAGTCCAATCGTAGCGGTCTTATTCTTCAGGTATTTATATTTAATCCCTTCAATTTTGAGCTGTTGGGTGGACTCAGGCACCAAAGAAATGCCCAAATTCGCCGCAACCAACGATAAAATCGAAACAATCTGAGGGGCTTGCTGTCCAATTTTAGGCGTGAACCCATGCTGTTGGCAGCTATTTAAAATCGCGGCATACAGCCCCGCACTCACCTCTGGTGGTGAGACAATAAAGCTTTCATACTTAAACTCTGCCAAATCTATCACCTCATCTTCTGCGGGATATTGAATCGGCAAGGCAGCAATCAATTTTTCATCGATCAAATTACGAATCGTAATGGCTTTAGGATACTGCGCAGGTGGTCGTACAATCGCAATGTCTAATTCATTATTCAATAAACTCTCAATCAAAATCAAAGAATTGGCTTCTTTTAATACCAAATTCACATGAGGGTATTGCTGTTGAAATGCTTGAATGGCTGTTGGAATTAAAGAGTTTAGAATTGAGGTGCCTGTAAAACCGAGCCGTAGTTCTCCCAATTCACCATTTGCTGCACTCTGGGTCAATTTCACCGCATTTTTCAGTTGGTTCTGAACAGGCAAAACCATTTTAAGAAAAGTTTCTCCTGCTGGTGTCAGAGCTACGCCATGAGAGTAGCGATAAAAAAGTTCAACACCGATTTCCCTTTCCAATTTTTTAATTTGCATACTCAACGGCGGCTGACTTATGCCAAGACGCAAGGCAGCTTTAGAGAAACTTTGCTCTTCCGCGATAGCAATAAAATATTGAATATTGCGCAGCTCCATATGTTAAAGCTATACCATTATTGAGTTATATATATTATACATATACAAGTATAATTCTTAAAATAAAGCTTCTCTCCATTTTAAATCAGCCAAGTCATGAAACTGAGCTCTTCATTAGAAGCAGATTGGTCTACCCCTCAACAGCCGATTCCGCAGACCATCAGCCAAGGTACAGTTGAGTATAAAAGAGCGGGCATGGCGCTGTTTTTGTTGGGCTTTGCCAGTTTTTCACTGATCTATTGCGTACAACCCTTACTGCCCAACTTAAGTCAGAGTTTCCATATTGCACCCAGTGCAAGTGCGCTAGCACTGTCGTTAACCACAGGCTTTTTGGCTATATCGATCGTGCTATCCAGTGCCTTTTCACAAACATTGGGCAGAAAAGGCCTCATGTTTTTCTCTATGCTTTTGGCTTCTATACTCAATGTGGTATGCGCGGTTTCACCGAGTTGGCATGTGCTCATGGTTTCAAGAAGCTTAGAAGGTTTTGTCCTAGGTGGAGTTCCCGCTGTTGCCATGGCTTGGATTGCAGAAGAAATTAGTCCTAAAAATTTAAGTAAAACCATGGGGCTGTATATTGCAGGTACAGCATTTGGCGGCATGATGGGACGTGTTGGCATGGGCATTTTGACCGAGTTTTTCTCATGGCGTATTTCCATGGCCATTCTTGGCGGCATCTGTCTGTTCTGTGCGTTTGGTTTTTTGAAACTCTTACCCAATTCACGAAATTTCATTGCCCAGCAAGGTCTCTCTTTTAAGTTCCATCTACATGCATGGTATGCACACTTGAGTCATATCCGCCTGCTAAAAATCTATGGGATTGGCTTTTTACTCACCAGTGTATTTGTCACGCTGTTTAATTATGTGACCTTCAGACTCTTTGCAGCACCCTATCATTTAAGCCAAACTCAAATAAGCCTCATTTTTTTATCTTATAGTTTGGGTATTATTTCCTCTTCGATTGCAGGCAATATCGCAGACCGAATAGGCAAAAAGCAGGTGATGATCTTGGGCTTTTTGTGCATGCTCTTAGGTGTACTACTCACTCTTTCTGCCTCGTTGTTTTTGATTATTCTCGGGATTGGCTGTGTGACCACTGGTTTTTTCATTGCCCATGCCATTGCCAGCAGTCGTGTTGGAGAACTCGCAACATCCAATAAAGGTCATGCCACCTCCTTGTATCTGCTTTTTTATTATTTAGGTTCAAGCATTGTGGGTGCGTATGGTGGAAATATCTGGCAAAGCCATGGCTGGAATGGCATCGTTATATTAAATATTTTTCTGATTCTAATTGCACTCATCGTTATTTTTTCAATAAAACCACTTCATTCTCCATCTGTTACCCATTAGGAACATTTACATTATGCAACAACACTTATTTGCCTATGGCACCTTAGGGCCAAACAAACCGAATGCTCATATTTTAGAAGTGATTGGCGGTACATGGAGCAAAGGCTCTGTGAAAGGTTTGCTTAAGAAAGCGGGTTGGGGAGCAGAACTTGGTTTTCCTGGGCTAATGCTGAATCCAGCTGGACAAACTATTGATGGATATATGTTTAGTTCAGAGCAATTAAATACGCTGTGGAACAGCTTGGATGAGTTTGAAGGAAGTGAATATCAGCGTGTTTTAACTGAGGTTTGTTTAGAGAATGGGCAGACGCAACAGGCCTATGTTTATGCGTTAAACCCAAATACATAAAAAGCATGACATCATATCGTTAGCGTATAAAGGTTGTGCATACATCGAAAACTTATGCGGTATTTGAATGTTATTCCTAATATTCAAGTACCGCTAATTTTTGAATCCTTGATATGCATTATCAAACTCATGCAAAGTTCTGTTTTTCTAACCATGCCTGCAATCCAGACCAACTTTTAAAATCATCCACCGCACGTACGATACAATTTGGATTGCGTTCTAATAGCATTTTACTTAAGGCGCTGCCCGGCCCAATTTCTAACACGACATCAGGCTGATTTTCTTGTATTGCACTTAAACAGGCATCCCAATTAATCGCATGATTCATTTGGTGAATTAGCTCGTTCACTGCGTCTGTGGTCTTAAAAAACTTATGTCCACCCGAACCACTAATCATGGCCGTGCATAAACGAGCAAAATCTTGCTGCTGTAAAACTTGCCGATACGGCTGAACCGCAGCATCCATACATACGGTATGCGATGCAATAGTAACATTCAAGCGTTTAACAAAACGTGTTCCTCGCAATTCGAGTTGCTGATCAAGCTGCTGTAAATTAGCATCATCCCCCCCCACAACAAAACTACTATCACTGAGCTTAATGGAAAGTGCGGTTGAGGTTTCAGTCAACAACGCTTCAAGTGTATTGAGATTGATACCCTGAATAGCCATTAAGCCACTTGCGTGCTGAGTGGCTGAAGACATCAACGAGGCACGCTGCTGGGCTAAATACAGGCCTTGCTCCAAACCAGTTTGTGTTGCACAAATGAGTGCACTTAACTCTCCGAGCGAATAACCTGAGAAGCTCATAAGGTCTTCAATCTCAGGTTTTAACTTTTGCCAACGACACCATTGCAAAGCAAAAATAAAAGGCTGCGCGAACTCATTCTGATACAGATCCGCTTCGGTTAAATCGGAACAAAATAGCTTCGGCAAATGCTGCTTTAAAATATCTGATACATGAAGCTCATCTGCCAGAGTGAGTAGCTCTTGAACATGGGCTAAGCTTTGGAGTCCTTGCCCACTAAATATGATTGCAAAATTCATGTTCCACCTTCAGCATGAATAAAGTCACCCCCAATAAATCAGCACTCCCCCCCGGACTTAAGCGATGCTGAACGAAATAATCTTCCACTTTAGCCACCTCTTGCATCCAATTGTGTTGTAGCACACCGCCACGGACCAAAAACTGCTTGGCTAGATCCTGCACAATATATAAGGCAGATAAACCACCGCGCCAAACAATATTGGTATCTTGTACATAGGCCATCAGACTGAATAAGGTCTGAATTGCAGCCTGCTGTGCATTGACCGTTTTGGCATAAATGTCGATATACGTAGGCAAGGCAACATCCATCACCGTTTTAAAACCTGAAGCCACTTCTTCAATCGCCCCAGTGATGCCATATTGACTCCGTATGCGTTGCCCATGACTGTTGGGATTTCGCTCTAAATGATGTAACAGTTCATCCTGCCAAATGCTTTGAATTTTTTGACTGATTGAGCCTGCATTCAACGAACTATCAGTTGCTAGACATTGCCCTACTGCCGCGCTGGCAAAACCCAAATTAAAAATTGCCCCTTTATGCGTATTGATCTGCTGAGTTGCAGCCATCATTTTTTGTTCAGCTAAAATGCCACATTGTCGAATCTCTTCAAAATTGACATCACGATAGCCATTCAAACATTGCGCCTGAAAATAGCCCTGTAAAGCATCCACACTACACTGGAACAAGCTAAAGTCCATATCACTATGGCTGCCCTGCGAACTTGGACAAACCAAACCGGGCTTATGTTCTAAACTGGCTTCATCCAATAACGCCATACATGCCAAATGGTCTAATGTTTCAGCAGTATTGACAATGTTCGGACATAAAACTTCATGCGGTTGTAGCATTTGCATATTCAAGCTTCCCTTCGAATAATTGTTCTAATCTCAGCATCTCGACACGCTGAATTCCTTTGACAATCACTTGCTGGTTCATTTCAGGAAAAACAGCAATTAATTCATTAAATGACACATGCCAATCTTGATGGATTTGAATCTCGCCATCTAAACGGATAGAACTCTGGGTTTTGACTTGTTGAATGAACTGTAAAATTTCTGGTACATCATGTTGATGCTGTGGATACAACAACAGATCTAAGTCTGAAGTCGGCCTGACATAAGTCTCCTGCGTGAGAGACTGATAGGCATATGAACCGTAAACATATACTTTGCAGCCCAATCGTTCTAAGTTGTCTGCAAAATCACTCCACACTTTAGGTTGTAGGAGCTGCGAGTCAGCTTCTAACAAAGCATGTAGAGAAAGCGGTCGAGTAATCTGCTCGATCTCGTGTTTCTCTACTAAGCACGCCACACGATATTTATAACCCTCAAGCAAGCAGTTGATCGCCAGCTTCACTTGTCCCACATCCACATCTTCCTGCCGACAAACGGTCATTGGAATATATTGGCTCAGCAGCTGATACACCTTGTGTTTCACTGTTTCTGGTAAAGAAACATCTAAAAAATGTAAGGTTACTGAATCACGAAGATAAGCTAAATCATGACGATCCATATCTGCTTCCTTAACTGTGGACAACTTTCTCAATAATGGTACTACATAGCACACGCCCTTGACGCTGCTGCCCCACCACACGGCGTTGATCTGTCAGATAAACCTCAAGATGTTGTTGTTGATTTAACAGTGCTTGGCTGACCCAATCGGTCTCCAAATCTGGCCAAATGGCATTGATTGCGCCCATTTTGTAAAAGTTTTCTGCCCCTGGGGCAAAAATAGCTGAGCTTTGGGAAAGTTCTTTTAACTTTTCGACTGGAATTTTAGTAACCCGTGCCATCGCGTTTAAGTCCATGACTTTCACTTGCGAATCACTGAGTGCATAAACTTCGTTTGCCATGAGTCCATAAGAGAGAAAGCCGCCACTGACCGCTTGACCGAAAATTATCGCGAGATTGGCATGCCCACTTCTACGCAATAGATCAACACAAGATGCCAAATGCGCGAAGGTACGGTTTAAGCACAATAACTCATCGGCACGGGAAAGATCTTGACCTTGCGTATCCACAATAAAGACCACGGGAGTTTTGTTGCCTTGTTGTACCAAATTCAAAATTTCTGAGGATAATTGAATGGCAATGTCTTGATTAATAGGTGCTGCATTAACTGTACCCAAAATCCGTACTGGACCTGCGTCCGTCTGAGCATTGCCCTTAATCACATAACCTTCGATCTGATAATCCAGTTGACGCGGAAACAACTGTTGTAAAAGTAATTCTGTATTCATGAGCTCATCCTTGCTTTAACAACACAACTTCATGGGCAGACAACATCGGAATTTTTTCTGGCTGTGAAATTCCCATGTCATGCCAAATCTGTAAACCATCATTTTTACCAAACCAGCGCTGTTGTTGCTGTTCAAGCTGCTGTTGCTTTAGTAGCAATTGCTGCAAATCAAGCGGTGGAACTGCCTGATTCAACTGCGCCCAAATCGCATCACGAATATCGGCAATATCATCCTCAACCAAAGCCTGTACATGGCTCAGTAAATAACGATGTTTACCGCCTGTAACGCGCCAAACCAAAGCACGATCTTTCGAATCAAACTCTTCGACGCCTTTCACTGTTTCAATCACTTCTGGCCCAGACAGTGCCAAACGCCCTTCTTCCGTCATGATGATGGCACTACTTAAACACGCACTGATGCCCATCCCACCGAAAGCGCCACAGGTGCCGCCAATCACGGTAATAATGGGAATCCCAGCATTTCGTACCTGCAACATCGCGCGCATAATTTCGGAAATGGCGATGAGACCAGCATTGGCTTCATGCAAACGCACGCCGCCTGAGTCGACAAAAAACAGTACTGCTTGCGCTTGATCTTGAATGGCTTTATGTAAGAGACCGACAATTTTCGCCCCGTGGATTTCACCCACAGCCCCCCCCATAAACTGGCCTTCTTGAGCCATAATATGCACTGGTGTTCCGTTTAAACGCGCTGTACCAATAATCACGCCATCATCAAAACTACCTGGAATATCCAAAGCAGAGAGGTGTGGGCTAACCTCCACCTCCGTCGGCTTTAAAATCTCATGAAAACTCTGAGCATCGACGACTGCTTGAATACGCGCACGTGCGGTTTTTTCATAAAAACTATTTTTGAGCATCACTTGATCCATGTTCTATACTCCCTTAAACATAGATATTGCTTGGCTTAAGCGCAGGTTCACCACCGCTGGGGTCGCGCCCATATCATTTAACTGAAATTTAAGCCCTGCTACCGCATGACGTTGTGCAAACTCGTTCAGTACAGACTGCCAAACATGTTGAAAACCGACGGCTGATGTCGTGACTTCAATCTGACAAATATCCGCCTGATCATGCTGTGAAACCAATACTTCTAAATTTCCAGAACCGACCACACCACAAATGACCGCCGCTTGTTCAGCGCTCAGCGGTGCGGATTGCAATTCAAATTTTAACTTTTCCATATCGATCACCAATTTCTGAAACGGCTTGGCGGGTTGTATAAACCACCTGACCATTTAACTAAATCTTTTACTGATTTTGCTGCCAACAAATCACGGTTGACTTGGGTGGGATCAATGCCTAAATCTTCTGGGCGTTGAATAATGGCGCGCTGACGTAGCTCTTCCACTTTGGCCGTATCGCGTTTCATGCCAACAGGGGTATAACCTGCAACACCACGGATGGCTTGCTCGCGTTCTTCTGGTGTACGACACAACAACAGGTTGGCAATCCCTTCCTCCGTCACAATGTGTGTGACATCTTCACCATAAATCATGATAGGTGGCAGTTTGCTGTCCATTTTTTCTTGCAATTGCCACGCATCAAGTTCTTCGACAAAAACGGGATGCATATGCTCACGGTATGTTTCGACCAATTGCACCACCAACTTACGCCCTTTGATCAGTTTGCCGTCGACCGCTTCACGGCCTGCTTTGGTATAGGCATAACTGGCATGCCGGCGTCCATGCGGGTCAGAGCCCATATTCGGCGCTCCGCCAAAACCCGAAATACGGTCTACGGTTGCGGTTGAACTGTTGCCTTGTAAATCAATCTGTAAAGTCGAACCAATGAACAGATCGCAGGCATATAAACCCGCAGTTTGACTAAAAGCACGATTGGAGCGCATGCTGCCGTCACTACCCGTAAAGAACACATCTGGACGTTCTTTAATATAATCTTCCATCCCCACTTCAGAACCAAAGCTATGAATCGATTCGACAAAACCACTTTCAATCGCAGGAATTAAAGTTGGGTGTGGATTCAAAGCCCAATTGGTACAGATCTGTCCCTTTAGTCCTAAGGATGCCCCATACGTAGGCAGTAACAATTCAATCGCCGCGGTATCAAAACCAATACCATGATTTAAACGTTGAATTTGATACGGCGCATAGATGCCTTTAATGACCATCATCGCCATTAAAATTTGCACTTCAGTAATTTGTGCAGGATCACGGGTAAACAACGGTTCTATATAGTTGTACTTGGGACTTTCGATATAAAAATCGACCCAATCCGCAGGTACATCGACACGCGGTAACTTATCGACAATTTCATTAACCTGCACAATCACAATACCGCTTTTAAATGCTGTCGCTTCAATAATCGCGGGTGTATCTTCGGTATTCGCACCCGTATAAAGGTTGCCCTCACGGTCAGCTGCATGTGCCGTAATCAAGCAGACATTTGGCGTCAGATCAATAAAGTATCGCCCATATAGCTCGAGGTAAGTATGGATCGAACCAATACTGATTTTTTGCTGCTGAACCAATTGCGCTAGACGTAAACTTTGTGGGCCTGCAAAGGAAAAATCGACCTTAGAGGCAATGCCTTTTTCAAAGACATCAATATGACTCGGTAAAGCCAATACCGACTGTACGATATGTAAGTCATGAACTACCTCTGGATTACACTGACTTAAACTCTTTGACAAAAAGTCGGCCTGCTTTTGGTTATTACCTTCCAAACAAACGCGATCACCACTGGAAATTACCGTTTCCAAAAGTTCAATCACCCGAGCATGCTCAACTTGTTTTGCAAAGCCTTTTTCTTTGGCAAGATTCAACTTTTCTTGTCTACGGGTGCGCTGCTTATCCCATAAGCGCGTCTTAACCATTTGGTTCATGGGGTCACCTTTATGCTGTGCTTAGCCGAAGATGGCATTAATTGTGAGAAAAAATACAGAGGGTCCAAGTAAGCAACCAAGACCGGTATAGAAGGTTGCGACCAATGCACCATAGGGTACTAAACGCACATCAGTTCCTGCCAAACCTGCTGCTGTACCACTGGTCGTTCCCGCCATTCCACCAAAAACCATGGCAGAACGTGGACTTTTGAGATACATAAATTTTGCAAAGATTGGTGTACCCACCATAAAGAACACTGACTTAATTAAGCCAATCGCAATCGATAGTGCAATCACTTCTGAGCTTGCACCAATGGCAGAACCCGTTACTGGTCCAACGATATAAGTCATCGCACCTGCGCCAATCGTGGTCATCGAAACGGGGTCTTTATAGCCCATCAACCAGGCCACCATTGCACCAATCACAAACGGAATCACGCAGCCAAGTGCAAGTGCGATCAAACCCACCTTTCCTGCTTTTTTCACTTCTTTGACGTCAACTTCAAACGCCGTTGATGCAATGGCCAAGTCACGAATCATGGCGCCACCGAGTAAAGCAAAACCTGAGAAAATGGCGATATCTGAAATGCCCTTTTCACCTTGAGTATAAATCCCTGCAAAATATGCCAAGACTAGCCCCATGGTGATGGCGATGGCTGAGCTTTGTAACTTCCCTTTGGTGAGGTATTTCGACAAAAGATGCGACACATACATCATCAAACCAGTCACTGCGAGCGCCGCGACGAGGGCATTTTTGGTAAAAACCGTAATTATTTCTTCCATTGCGTTTCTTCCTTGTAACCGTATAACTGATTGTTATTTCGTGTTAAGACAACACCCTTGTCCTTAAGCGGTTTTTTCAGTCGGCTCTACAGCCCATTCGTAGCTTTCGTAGTCACCACTGGATTTATTCAACCAACGAATCACCAATACCGTACCGATAAGCGAGGCAACCGAAACAACAAGCCCCAACATCCCGCCCGACATAGCAGCAACTACGTTTTGGCCTGCCGACATGGCAACCACAATCGGGATATACATACCTGACCAGTACAACACACCAAATTGAGTCACTTGCGGTAAGTGCCCACGTTTAGCTAACAGTTCCTTCGATAGAATTAATAAAATCATGGCGATGGCCACACCACCTACATTGGCTTGGACACCGAGTGCAACTCCGAGAACATTGCCTAGATAAACACCAAGTAAATGGCAGACTGCCAATATGGCTGTTCCGTAAATAATCATTGCTGAATCCTCCCTGGATCATGCAGCGCTTCTAATAATATGACTTATAATTTGCTATAGTTATAGCTTATCTGTATCCAGTGTACAATATTTTGTACTCAAATAAACATAAATTGTATACAATTTTTGGTGATGTATGACTTCAATTGCGGAACTTCCTCTTTCTATTCAAATTAGTAAAAAGTTAGAGGATGATATTATTTATGGCTTTTTCCTACCTGGGACTAAGCTAGATGAACAAGAGCTTTGCGAACGCTATGGTGCTTCACGCACTCCGATTCGTGAGGCATTAAAGCTATTGGCCGCTGAAGGTTTAGTTGAAATTCGCCCACGTCGTGGTGCAATTATTCCAGCCATTAATTCACTTACCCTTTGTGAAATGTTCGAGGTGATGGCTGAATTAGAAGCTATGTGTGGACGTTTAGCAGCACGGCGCATTCAACCTGAAGAAAAGCAAGAATTACAGCGCTTACATCAGTTATGTCAGGACTATTTAAATCAGAACGACTCAGAAAATTATTATGAGGCCAACCGTTTATTTCACTTTGCCATTTATCAAGCTAGTCATAATGCCTTTCTAATTGAACAAGCCTGTACCTTGCACAAACGTTTGCACCCCTACCGCCGCCTACAACTCCGTGTTAACCATCGAATGAATCATTCATTTTCAGAGCATAGCGCAATTTTAGAGGCCATTTTTTCAGGGGATGAACAAGAAGCTGAGGCTTTGCTGAAAGCGCATGTGGTGATTCAAGGTGAGAAATTTACGGACTTTATTTCAACCTTAGAGCATTTAAATACTTAACTAGAATCTGGACTTGTTTGAGCTGAGTTGTTCATGCTTTTGATGTTTAGCTTCATGTTTCAGACCATTCATGTAACGAAGATAAATACCAAGAAATACGTATCGATTTCTTGGTATTTTTTCTTGATGAGTGCCTTGATTAGAGCAGTATCAGATGCATCTCCTTCCTAGAAACTCATCGATTTAAAATCAAGAAATGGCTTGAACGATGCGCAACTGCCCTGCGTATGATGATGTGATATAGAAATCAGCACTTAGATGACATATGATGTCTTATATCCTCTAGTTTTATGTTGAATACTTTCTTATGTCGACTCTCAAAGTAACCTGTGCCGAAAAATATGTCTTAATTGATCAAGCATTTCAATTCGATTTTCCTGTGCAATACAGCGAATTCCAGCAACTCGATCAAGAGCAGTTTCAAACACAAGTCCATGATCAAGATGTCATTATCATTAGTGATTTAAATGTTAATGAACAAGTTTTAGCCAACAATCCCAATCTAAAGCTCCTCGCACTCTGCTCAACTGGCTTTAACCACGTCAATCTGCCTCTGCTCAAACAACATGGCGTTCAAGTCTGTAATATCCGTGGCTATGCAGGCGATGCCGTTGCTGAACATGCGTTCACCTTAATGATTAATTTAATTAAAAATTTTCCTCAACAGGTTGATGGCGTTAAACAAGGATTGTGGTCAACGGGCAACAGCTCATTCTTTTTAGCTGCTCCAATGGGTGAACTCAAAAATAAAACACTAACTATTGTTGGCAAAGGTGAAATTGGTTTATCGCTTGCACAAAAAGCGCAAGCCTTTGGAATGAAGGTGATCTTTAGCGAACGTAAAAATGCACCTGCCTGCCGTGACGGTTATATCCCTTTTGAACAAGCAGTTGAGCAAGCAGACATTCTGTCTTTGCACTGTGAGTTAAATGCTGAAACCCAACACATGATCGACGCTTCAGTCTTTGAACGCATGAAAGAAAAAAGTATTCTGATTAATGTTGGACGTGGTGGCTTAGTGCATGATGCCGACCTGATTGCAGCAATTGAAAGCAAAAAAATTGCGGGCTTTGGTGCTGATGTATTGAATCAGGAACCGCCTGCCGATGATCACCCGCTACTCCAATTACAACGCCAGCATGCCAATGTCATGATTACTGGACATATTGCTTGGGGTACAGACGAAGCACAGCAACGTTTGTTTGACATTTTACAAAGTAATATCAATCAAAATATGCAAGGTGTTAAGCAAAACCTTGTTTAAATACATCATGCTTCAATAGACTTTGCATCAATAAAAAAAGCAGCAGACTCGAATTAAGTCATGCTGCTTTTTTATATCAGAACTTTAATCGTCGTTAAATCCGAAAACTATTGCTTAAACTTTTTAATGCTTTTTGAGAGATGAGCACGCATCATTTGACGCGCCAAAAGTCCATCTTGATCCACAATGGCATTGAAAATATTAACATGGTCATGATGTACCGCTTTTAAATACTCTTCACGATTTTCTGGACTTTGTTCAATCGACTTCACCCGTGCACGCGGGATAATTTTCTCACCCAAGTACTTCAAAAAGTCCACAAAATATTGGTTGGCAGAGGCCTCAGCAATCGCAATATGAAAGTCATAATCGGCTTTGACGGTGCCATCATTTTCACCCGATGAAATATGCATTTCAAAATCATTTAATGCCGCTTTCATCTGATCAATATGTACTTGTTTACGACGTTCAGATGCCAAAAATACGGCTTCCGACTCTAAACTGATCCGCAATTCCAGTAATGCCACAATGTCATTGATGGTTTCTAAACTGGCATTTGAAAGTAAAAAATTTTGTTCGATAGAATGTTCTTTGACAAAAGTACCAATGCCATGACGGGTCTCGACATAACCGAGAGAACGTAATTCGGTAATAGCCTCTCGAATAACCGAACGACTCACTTCAAACTGTTCAATCAGTTCAAGTTCTGTCGGAATTTTTTCTCCAACCTTAAAGTCTCCGGATTGAATTTTTTCAATCAATTGCGCGACGATGATTTGGCTTAATTTTTTTGTTGATCTAGATTTAATCGCACTAGACATAATGAAAGAGACTCACCAAATATTGGAAAATTAGAGACTTAGTTTACTATAACCCAACCCAATAGCCCTATAGTAAGTTGTTTGGACTTCAGTTGTTATCGGGAGTGGTGATACATCATATCAGTCTGATCGTGTCATTCAAACTAACACTGTTTATTCAAAAAAGGAAATACTCGCCTGACATGCTCGTGCACTACATTTTGAAGCCCAAAACCTTCAGTAAGATTCGGACTGTTTTGGAAATTTCGCCTCAAATTCTGCTTTTTTATAAGCCTCATAGGAGGCCTTGCTGATCATGACCGCAGATTCACGGCCTTTTCTGGTGATTTCGACGGGATCACCCGCGACTGCTTTATCCATAATCATAGACAACAGCGCTTTGGCATTACTACAGTTAAAACTTTCCATACCCTACCATCCTTAAGAAAGCCACGCGATGACGAATCACAGCGTGGCTCAGAAAAAATTGGATTGACTTATAGTGCTGCTTTGGTCAACTCACCATTAATCAAGCGGTTAATCTGCAAAGGGTTTTCATTTTTAAGTGCATCTGGCAACAGAGCTTGTGGTGTGTTTTGATAACATACTGGACGCATGAAACGCTCAATTGCACCCGTACCTACCGATGTACCACGCGCATCACTTGTTGCAGGGAATGGACCGCCATGCACCATCGCATCAGACACTTCTACCCCCGTTGGGAAGCCATTAAATAACACACGCCCTGCTTTACGCGTGAACAGTGTTAATAATGCTTGTGCCGTCGCCAATTCAGCATCTTCACCAATAATGGTTGCAGTCAATTGCCCTGCCAATTGTTCAAGACCTTGTAATAAGGTTGCTTCGTCGTCTACTGCAACAACAATCGACATTGGACCAAACACTTCATGTTGTAGCTTGGCATTACCTGCCAACAAAACGCTTTGGTCTGCTTGGAACAAGTTAGCCGATGCTTGTGAAATCAACGTCGCTGCTTGACCTTGAGCAATCTGCTCAAAACCTGTCTCTGCATTGAGTGCAGCCACACCCTGTTGATAGCTTTTCAACGTACCCGAATTTAACATCACTTGTGGAGCGGCTTGCTCGGTATGGGCAACCAAACCTTCAACAAAACGATCAAATTCAGGACTTTTCACGCCTAAAATCAGACCTGGTTTGGTACAGAATTGACCACAGCCCATGTTGAATGACGCCACGGTATCTTGTGCAATTTGCGCGCCACGAGCAGCCAATGCTTGTGGCATCACCACCAATGGATTCACACTCGACATTTCAGCAAAGACAGGAATTGGTTGTGGACGGTTTTGCGCAATGTTATACAGCGCCATACCACCTTCCAAAGAACCAGTAAAACCCACAGCTTGAATTAAAGGATGTGCCACCAAATCTGCACCAATACGTCCACCAAAGATCATATTGAAAGTACCAGCGGGCATGCCACATTTTACGACAGCTTTTTCAATGGCTTCAGCCACCAATTCAGCAGTTGCCATATGCCCTGAGTGTGCCTTAAATACCACAGTACAGCCCGCAGCCAAAGCAGCAACGGTGTCGCCACCCGCGGTTGAAAATGCCAGTGGGAAATTACTCGCACCAAACACGGCAACAGGACCTAAACCAACTTTATACTGACGTAGGTCAACACGAGGCATCGGCTTACGATCTGGCAATGCAGGATCAATACGTGCAGCATAAAAATCACCACGACGTAACAACTGAGCAAATAAACGCAACTGACCTGTAATGCGCCCTGTTTCACCTTGCAAACGCGCCAAAGGGAGACCCGTTTCTAAAGAAGCAACCTCTTGTAGTGATGCACCTAAAGCTTCAATTTCAATGGCAATTTCATCTAAGAAACCTGCTCGTTGCTCTTGCGAAGTTTGGCTGTACAACACAAAAGCAGCTTCTGCGGCTTGAGCTGCAGCATCAACTTCTTCAATACTCGCTTGACTAAAGAGGTAGCCCGTAGGTTGATAGTCTGTTGCATTAATACTTTCAAGTGCAGGTGCATGTACTGCTACACGCTGACCCTTGATAAATTGCTTACCTATATTCAATGCCATGAATAAACTCCAATGCCTAAATTTCTAAACTTATTGCGGACCTAAAGTTGCAATTAATGCAGCCAAATCTTCGAAGTCTTTCGGCGTTAAGTCACTTAATGGTGGACGAACAGGACCCGCATCATAACCCACAATCTTGGCACCCGCTTTAATCATACTTACGCCATAACCCGCTTTACGGTCACGGATTTGGATTAACGGCAAAAAGAAATCCTTGATTAAACGATCAGTCGTTGCTGTATCGTTGGCACGAATTGCGTGGTAGAACTCCATGGCAGTTTTTGGAATGAAGTTAAACACTGCAGATGAATACACTGGGCAACCGAGTGCTTTGTACGGTGCAGCAAATACTTCTGCAGTTGGTAAACCACCTAAGTAAGATAAACGATCACCGACAGTTTGAGTAATACCTGTCATCATATCAATTTGACCAGAACTGTCTTTAAAGCCGATCAAGTTCGGGCAAGCAGCGGTTAGCTGTTGTAATGAATCAAGAGTTAGAAGAGATACACTACGGTTATAGAAAATGACACCGAAGTCTACAGAGTTACATACTTGTTTAACGTGTTCGATCAAACCTTCTTGGCTCGCTTCCGTTAAATAGTGTGGCATTAAAAGAATACCTTGAGCACCTAGACGTTCTGCTTCTTGCGCTTGTGCAATCGCTTGACGTGTTGGACCACCTGCACCTGCAATAATTGGCACGCTGCCTTTACAGGTATCAACCGCGGTCTTAATCACTTCAGAGTATTCATTGCCCGTTAATGAGAAAAACTCACCTGTACCACCCGCAGCAAAGAGTGCACTTGCTCCGTAAGGTGCTAACCACTCTAAGCGCTTTTGATAAGTCGCTTTATTAAAATCACCATTCTGATCAAAGTCAGTTACTGGAAAAGAAAGTAAACCATCAGAAATAATGCTCTTTAACTCAACTGCTTCCATTGTAACTCTCCATAGTCATCTATAAGTTGTCTGACATCCTACAACATAAATTTTCAATATCCAATATTTTTTCTAAAAAAGCCCAAAAAATTGCTCGAGAGTTAAATAATAGGCAAAAAATCTTATACTTTTTCAACTAATTGCTGATTTAGTTCCTCTTTTAAAAAGAATAAAATATGATGTTTTATGCGTATAAATAAGTTTCTCTTAGGCAAACGAGCAAGTCATCATACCTCTTTATTTTTTTAAATTATTAATATTCAATAACTTAATAAAAACCCATTAAAATCCAAAAAAACAAATTGCAAACAATTCAAAAATAATCATAAGATGTCATACATCTTTGAAGAATTGCTTAGAGCATTTGGGAAGAAATAGTGTATTTGCTCATGATGCTAGAGTACCTATTTCGTTAAATAGACATGAAGTCACTCTAATTTGAATGCGCACAAATTAGGTCACGGATAGAAGAGTTTGTGTATGGAAAACTTACAAACGCAAAGCGCCGCTACAGTTGCAACGGCCAAACATACCAAGACCCGCTACTTAATTTTAGCGATGATCTTTATTGTCACCTCACTCAATTATGGTGATCGTGCCACCCTTTCTATGGCTGCTTCACCAATGACACAAGAGTTAGGTATTGACTCTGTGACCATGGGCTATATTTTTTCTGCATTCGCATGGGCCTATGTGATTGGTCAGATTCCTGGAGGCTGGCTACTCGATAAATACGGTGCGCGAAAAGTTTATTTTGCCAGTATTTTTTTATGGTCATTCTTCACGATTTTAATTGGTTTTTCGGATATTTTCGGCAGTACTGGCGCTGTTATTAGTGTCCTGTTTTTATTGCGTTTCCTTGTTGGCTTATCTGAAAGCCCTGCTTTCCCAGGCAATAGCCAAATTGTGGCAGCATGGTTCCCCACCAAAGAACGCGGTACAGCAGCCGCCATCTTTAACTCTGCACAGTATTTTGCAACCGTGATCTTTGCTCCATTTATGGGCTGGTTAGTTGCTCAAGTTCACTGGCAATCTATTTTCTGGATTATGGGTGGCCTTGGTATTGTCGTATCGTTTATTTGGCTAAAAGTGATTTATAGCCCAGTCAACCATCCAAGTATCAATCCATCAGAGCTTGAATACATCAAACAAGGTGGTGGTTTAGTCCTCATGGGGGAAGATAAAAATAATACTCAGCAAAAGAAAAAGACCTCTTTTGCCGATATTAAACAGCTTCTTTCTTCACGCATGTTATTGGGAATTTTCATCGCGCAATATTGTATTAACTGTTTAACCTATTTCTTCTTAACATGGTTCCCTGTGTACTTAGTTAAAGAACGTCATATGACCATTTTACAAGCTGGTTTTGCTGCAGTTGCACCAGCACTCTGTGGTTTTATTGGCGGTATTTTGGGCGGTTTGGTATCAGACCGTCTTATCAAAATGAATCATTCAGTGACTTTCGCACGTAAGTTGCCAATTATTTTAGGTCTGTTCTTATCAACCAGTATTGTGATCTGTAACCATGTGGAATCACATACTGCCATCATCTTCTTTATGTCATTGGCTTTCTTCGGCAAAGGCTTTGGTTCTTTAGGTTGGGCGGTGATGTCGGACGTCGCACCAAAAGAAATGATTGGTCTATCTGGCGGTCTATTCAATACCTTTGGTAATACTGCAGGTATCGTGATTCCAATCGTGATTGGTTACATCATCAGCTCAACAGGTTCATTCAATAATGCTTTAGTCTTTGTGGGTATCCATGCCGTGATTGCACTGCTGTGTTATCTATTCATGGTTGGCAAAATCGAGCGTTTCCAACTGAAAACTACTGCACCTTAATTCATCCGCTTCATGCTTTACCAGAGCTAGCTATCTTCTAGCTAGCTCTGTTTGCCACTAAATACAAGGAACGATCATGCAACAAAGACCACTACTCATCAAAATTAATCCGCAAGACAACGTCGCGATCGTGGTGAACGATGGTGGTCTTGCGCAAGGTACGTATGTTGAAGCACAAGACATCACTTTGGTTGAAGCTGTCCCTCAAGGGCACAAAGTCTTATTAACAACATTGAAAGAAAATGATCCGATTGTACGCTACGGTGAAATTATTGGATATGCAAATAAAGCGTTAAACGCAGGCTCATGGGTCAATGAAGCGGTTACACTAATGCCTGAAGCACCGACCTTAGACTCTTTAGAACTCGCAACTCGTCCTGCCCCAGTACTTGAACCACTCACTGGTTACACTTTTAAAGGTTATAAAAACAAAGATGGTTCTGTTGGAACCAAAAATTTATTGGCAATTACCACCAGCGTGAACTGCGTTGAAGGGATTGTCGATCATGTGGTTAAAATCGTAGAACGTGAATTACTACATAAATACCCAAATGTCGATGGTATTGTCGGACTCAACCACTTATATGGCTGTGGTGTCGCGATTGATGCACCTGCTGCGATTGTGCCGATTCGTACCATTCATAACTTAGCGCTGAATCCAAACTTTGGTGGCGAAGTGATGGTGGTCAGCTTAGGCTGTGAAAAAATGCAACCTGAACGCTTGCTGAATATTCCTGCTGAAAACAAACGTATTCCTGTCGAAGACCAAGATATCATTCAACTGCAAGATGAACGTCATAATGGCTTTCAGAGTATGGTTGACCACATTTTGGCGGTGGCGGAACACCATTTAGAAAAACTCAATCAACGTCAACGTGAAGAAGTGTCTGCATCACATTTGGTGGTGGGCATGCAATGTGGTGGCAGTGATGCCTTTTCAGGTATGACCTCTAACCCTGCTGTAGGCTTTGCTTCTGACCTCATTGTCCGTTGCGGCGGTACAGTGATGTTCTCAGAAGTGACTGAAGTACGTGACGGCATTCATTTATTGACCCCTCGTGCTGAAAATGAGCAAGTTGCAAAAGACCTCATTCGTGAAATGCAATGGTATGATGACTACCTCGCCGCAGGTAAAGTAGACCGCAGTGCCAATACCACCCCAGGTAACAAAAAGGGGGGGTTAAACAATATTGTGGAAAAAGCCATGGGCTCGATTGCTAAGTCTGGCAGCTCCGCAATTGTTGAAGTCTTGGCACCGGGACAAAAACCAACCAAGAAAGGGCTGATTTTTGCTGCAACGCCATCTAGCGACTTTATTTGTGGTACACAACAAATGGCTTCTGGCATTACAGTACAAGTCTTTACCACAGGTCGTGGCACGCCTTACGGTTTAGCCGCAGTTCCTGTGATTAAAATGGCGAGCCGTAACACCATTGCCAACCGTTGGTATGACCTGATTGATATTAGCGCGGGTGATATCGCGATTGGTAAACGCAGCATTGAACAAGTGGGTTGGGAATTATTTGAACTCATTTTGCAAGTTGCAAGCGGTGAAAAGAAAACTTGGTCAGATCACTGGGGAATTCATAATTCACTTGCAGTCTTTAACCCTGCCCCTGTGACCTAAACTTTATAAGGTAGGTAGAGGAATCGGCTGATTCTTCTATTTACCTGTTTATGTACTCGGAAACACAATTTTATGATGCAAAACACATCATCTCCCTCAACGGCTGTGAGTAAAGCACTGCTCTGTTTAATGACTTCAGCCTTACTGTTTTCGATTATGGGCGTGTGCATTCGTTTTGCATCTGAAACGGTAGATAATCCGACAGTGGTCTTTTTTAGGAATGCTGTCGGATTATTTATTTTTATTCCTATGCTGTTTAAGCAGGGTTTAAGTTTTATTAAAACCGATAAATTGTGGATGCATACTTGGCGCAGTGTAGTCGGTTTAGCTGCAATGTATGGTTTTTTCTATGCTATTGCACATCTAAAACTGTCCAATGCGATGGTGTTTAGTTACTCCTCACCGATTTTTATTCCACTGATTGCCTACTTCTTTCTCAAAGAAAAAATAAGCCTTGGCATGATTATCGCGGCAGTTGTCGGTTTAATCGGAGTGCTGTTGGTGGCAAAACCTGATCAAGGGATGTTTAATGCGTTGTCTGTGATTGGTCTAGGTGCTTGTTTCTTATCTGCAATGGCCTTTGTCACTGTACGTGCACTGACCAGTACTGAGCCACCTGAACGGATCGTTTTCTATTTTTGTATTTTTGGCACGCTCATTTCATCTATTCCAATGTTTTGGCACTGGCGTATCTTCACACTCAAAGAATTGGCCTTACTCATTACCGCAGGGCTCTTAGCCAACATCAGCCAGTTGTTTATGTCTTATGCCTATAGTTTAGCCCCTGCTGGGCAAATTGGGCCGATGAATTATATTGCGATTGTATTTGCAGGGATTTGGGGCTTTATTTTTTGGCATGAGATTCCTGATATGTTCAGTATTCTCGGTATATCTATTATCTTAATTGCAATTTTGGCTTGTAATCCTATGATTACGAATAAAATTAGGCATCTTTTGAAACTCTAAGTTAGCCAAAATCGATTATAAAAAAATTGAGCTTTTTACTATGTGCGGTTTGCTGCATCGAAACGTAACCCCACGCCTGCAATGGTAAAAATATATTTTGGAGTGACCGCAGAATCTCCAATTTTGCTGCGGAGTTTTTTCACCAAGATTCGAAGATAATGAGTATCCTCTTCATGACTAATGCCCCATAACTCGGTCATGATTTGTTTTTGTGTGACGATCTTACCTTGATGACGAATCAAGAGTGCTAACAGTTGAAATTCTTTTTTGCTGAGTACAATTTCTTCCTGAGCAAATGTCACCACATGTTCAGCCACATCCACAGATAATTGACCATCATCAAATACAACATTCTGTTCAGACTGTTGTGGTTTATTGCGAAACATCACTCGAATACGAGCGCATAATTCCTGAATGCTAAACGGTTTGGTCACATAGTCGTTTGCGCCTGCATCGAGCAATTTAATTTTTTGATTTTCATCAGGGCGTGCAGATAACACAATCACAGGAATATCTGACCACTGTCTCATCTCGGTCAACACCTGCTGCCCTTCCATATCAGGTAAACCCAAATCTAAAATCAGTAAATCCGCACCTCGTGTTGCCAAAATTTCTAAGCCTTTCATGCCACTTTCAGCAACATGCACCTGATAACCTTGCGCACGTAAAGCAATGTCCAAAAATTTTCGGATTTGAGGCTCATCATCAATAATCAGAATTGATGCATTCGGATGAATTGTTTGCGGCATAAAAATGTTTTTAGTCCTGATGTAACGGTAATCGTATGCGAATTAAGGTGCCTTGACCATCTGTTCTAGCAAAAGCTTCGATACTACCCATATGTGCGCCAATAATTGCTTTGACAATCGCCAACCCTAAACCTGTTCCTGTTTTACCGCGATCGCCACGCTGCATGGTATAGAACATATCAAAAATTTGTTCACGTTCATCTTCGGGAATACCAATCCCTTGATCGGTAATGTCAATTTGTAAGAAGTGTCCCTCTTGCTGAATCTTGATTTCAATTGGAACATTCTCTGGTGAAAACTTGGCGGCATTTTCTAAGACATTAAAAATGGCTTGTTCAATTAAAGCAGGATGCACATACAATTGCGGAAGTTCTTCCGCCAAAGCAATCTCAATTTTCACCTCAGGCTGATAGCGTTTCAGTCGTTGCGTTGCCGAGCCAATCAGTTCATCCACACCGATCCAAGCACGACTCAAAGTCAAACCCTGATGACCTAAACGAGTCATGTCCAACAGGTTTTGAATATAGCGATCCAGTCGTTCGCCCTCGATATGAATGGTGTCTAATAATTCATGGCGATCGCTTTCAGGCATCTGTTCACCATAATATTTGAGCGTATCTGCCGAACCAATCATCGCGGCTAAGGGTGAACGTAAATCATGCGATACCGAAGAAAGTAAAGCAGAGCGGAGCTTTTCCGTTTCAGCCACCACACGAGAATTTTCTAACTGTAACGAGAGTTGAACCCGAGCAACAGTTTGTGCGATATCCTCAATCATCAACTCAGTTAAACGCTGCAATTCAAAGCTAATGGTTTGAGCACTTTGATAAAAGCGAATTGCAATCACGCCATATTCTTTCACTAAATTCAGTGGAATAAACCACCAATCAGAATTGGTCAGCGTATTGGTAAAACGTCCACAGGGTTTCGCATTTTTCTGCGTCCAATCTGCGGCAATTTGATCTTTTTCATTTAAGACAGATGGATCACCTAAAGACTGATTTTCAACTTTTAACCAGACCGTGGCATTTAATGAAGTTTCCAAATGTTGTTTGGCGACATTTAACACCTGTTCAATATCTACACAGGTCGATAGCTTGCGCTCTAATTCTTGTAACTGTAACGACACTGAGTTTGCAGCACGTAGGCTAAGCACCTGAGCGCGTAATTGGTTGGCTAAACGCCCAACCAGTAAGGCTGAGACAATGAACGTGATAATGGTAATCACCCCACGTTCAGCACTAATCATAAAGGTAAAGCGAGGTTCGATAAAAAAGTAGTTGTAGAGTAAAAAACAGACAAATACGCTGATAATTGTAATCAACATGCGGGCACGTATCGCAACCAATAATACAGTCACAATAAAAATCAAAGCTAAATCACTATACCCAATAAAATGATCACTGATTGCTGCCACAATCAGTCCTAGCAATACAATGATAATACTTTCAAACACTTCACGTTGATTAAATACCAAGCCTTGTTCCAGCCAAGATGAATGAGCCACATCTTTCTGCAAACGCTTTTCATTATTTTTGGCTTTCAAAGGCTGAACAAAGGTGATTTCAAAAGGATGCTGTTTCTCTAACAGTTGATCGGCAATATGATCTGAGAATAGGCGCTGCCATAACGATTTTTGAGGGCTTTTGCCGAGTAAAATATTAGATGCACCATAATCATAAGCCGCTTGTAAAATGGTCGATGCAATATGATTGCTATACAGCAAATAGGTATCTGCACCAAGCTTACGTGCTAGATTAAAGGCTTTAGTCACTGCAAAGGCTTGGGTCGTTTCAACCTTACTTTTTTGAATCGAAATGACGCTCCACGTTGCATTGCGCCTTTCCGCAATCCGATGGGCACGGCGTACCAAATCTTCTGAAAACTCAGAACCATCTATCGCCAACATCACATGATTTTGAATCGGAATAATCTGCCCTTGCGCAACAAATTTTTCTCGATAATCAATATCGACCTGCCCTGCAACAGTTTGAATTGCCAGATCACGTAATGCTGTCAAATTTGCAGCTTTAAAAAAACCTTGTAATGCATAGGGGGCAACATCGGCGAAATAAATCTTGCCATGATTCATCCGTTCTAATAATTCAGGAACAGGTAAATCAACCAGTCGAATATCTTTCAAACGTTTAAGTAGTGCATCGGGGACAGTTTCAGTTACCCGAATCCCCGTAATTTGAAAAACCACATCATTGAGGCTTTCCAAATGCTGAATATTTAAGGTGCTATAGACATCAATGCCTGCATCCAACAACTCATTGACATCTTGCCAACGATATTCATGCCGACTATTGGGTACATTGCGATGGGCAAGTTCATCAACAAGCACAATTTGAGGCTTTAATTTAAGAATTTGGTCGAGATCCATCTCGTCCAACATTCGCCCCTGATATTCCACAGGCTTCCTTGGAATAACATTCAGCCCTTGAATCAAACGTTCGGTATCAGATCGACCGTGAGTTTCCACCACGCCGACCACCACATGCTGCCCTTGTTGCATCAATTCATGCGCTCGGGTCAGCATGGCATAGGTTTTCCCTACCCCAGGTGCTGCACCCAAGAAAATGGTCAAACGTCCAGATTGTTCACGTTGACTATGTGCCAACCATGCATCTGCTTTGTTATTACGGTCGATCTGCATAATTACGCTCTATCAACGTGTGGTCGATGACAATTGATCTAAGGCTAAATTTAACTGCAACACATTGACTCGCGCTTGCCCATAGACGCCGAATTGTGCAGGCTGAATTTGTTGTTGTACCAAATCACGCACTCGCTGCTCAGGCAAATGGTGTTGCTGTGCCACGCGTTTCACCTGCAATAATGCACTCTCAGGTGAAATATCAGGATCAATCCCACTGCCGGATGCTGTCACCATCTCATTCGGCACGTGTTGCTCAGTAATATGATTATTCTGGGCAAATTGCACTGTTCGCCCTTTAATTTGTTTTTGTAAATCAGGATTAGAGATTGCCAAATTACTGCCTGCCATGCCATCGACATTGTAACTTACCGCACTTGGTCGTCCATGAAAATATTGTTCACTAACAAAGTTTTGCCCTACCAAACTTGAACCAATAATTTTACCATTCAGTTCAATGACACTACCATTGGCTTGTTTGGGAAAGATCAACTGCGCAATCGAGACACTTGCTGTAGCGTACAACATACCTGCAATCAAAAAACCAACCACAATCAGACCAAGACTCGGACGTAGGACTGAATGTCCTTGACTAGATAATGCCAAGTCCTGTTGATTCAATTGCTCATGACTCAATAAAGTATTCATTTCCAACTCCTAAATCCACAAGGACACAACAAGATCAATCAGCTTGATCACAATAAACGGAAAGATCACCCCACCGGCCCCATAGATCAACATATTACGGCGTAACAATTGCAAAGCACTGACTGGTTTGAATTGCACACCTCTCAATGCCAATGGAATCAGCATCGGGATAATCAAGGCATTAAAGATCAAAGCGGAAATCACCGCACTGCTCGGACTACCCAATTGCAAAATATTCAATACCCCAAGTTGTGGAATCGCCACGGCGAATAATGCAGGTAAAATCACAAAGTACTTTGACACGTCATTTGCCAACGAAAAAGTGGTTAAAGCCCCACGGGTTATCAATTGCTGCTTGCCAATTTCCACTACATCTAGCAATTTGGTTGGATCTGAATCCAAGTCCACCATATTGCCTGCTTCCTTGGCTGCTTGCGTACCCGAATTCATGGCTAAACCAATATCAGCTTGAGCCAAAGCTGGCGCATCATTGGTTCCGTCCCCCACCATTGCCACCAATTTTCCTGCTGCTTGCTCATTACGAATACACGCCAATTTGTCCTCAGGTCTCGCTTCCGCAATATAGTCATCCACCCCTGCTTCGGCAGCAATCGCAGCCGCAGTCAATGGATTGTCTCCCGTGACCATAATAGTTTTTATGCCCATCTCACGTAGCAGCGCAAAGCGTTCTTTAATGCCTTGCTTGATCACATCTGAGAGTTCAATCACACCTAAAATATTGTGATCCAAAGCCACCACAAGTGGTGTTGCACCTTTAGAAGCCACTTGCTCTACACGGGTTTTAAGCTCAATGTTGTCTTTGATTTCTTGATGGGTAAATTTAAGAATGGCATCGACAGCACCTTTACGAATCGTTTGTCCCGTAGCCAAGTCCACACCCGATAAACGTGTTGAGGCACTAAATTGAATGAACTCAGCATCTTTCGGTTCTTGGATGCTTTCACCTAACTCTTTCCCAAGACTGATGATCGACTTCCCTTCAGGCGTCGGATCAGCAAAAGAAGTGAGCATTGCCGCTTGGCGTAACTCACTTGGGGTCACACCTGCCAATGGATAAAAAGCAGTGGCTTGGCGATCTCCATAGGTGATCGTGCCTGTTTTATCCAAGAGCAACACATCAATATCACCCGCAACTTCAACCGCTTTCCCTGATTTTGCTAAGACATTGGCTTTTAAAGCGCGGTTCATCCCTGCGATACCGATTGCAGGCAGCAAGCCGCCAATCGTAGTTGGAATCAAACACACCAATAGGGCAATCAGCAAGACCATACTGATTTTGATCCCGACCATTGAACCAATAACAGGTAAAGTCAGCACCACCACAATAAAGGTGATAGTCATGATATTCAGCAAGATACTGAGTGCAACCTCATTCGGTGTCTTTTGACGGTTGGCACCTTCCACCAAGGCAATCATACGGTCTAGGAAACTATGCCCTGCTTCATTACTGACTCGAATAATAATTTCATCGGACAAAACCTTAGTGCCGCCAATCACACCTGAACGGTCGGTATTGGCTTCACGCAGTACGGGTGCAGATTCACCTGTAACGGCTGATTCATTGATGGTCGCAAAACCCTGAATAATTTCACCATCCGCTGGAACAATTTCACCTGCTTTGACGATGACTAAATCATCCTTTTTGAGTAGGTTTGCAGAAATCACTGTCGGGATGGCATTTAAATCGAGAATACGATTTGCAGTTAAATTTTCACGCGCCTGACGTAAAGATGCTGCTTGCCCACGTCCTTTGGCTTCTGCCACCGCCTCGGCATAATTGGCAAATAAGACCGTGACCAATAAAATCAAGCTTAGGACTAAACCAAAACCTAAACTGGCATTTCCCATCAAAGTGGCAACAAGGGTTAAAACTGTTCCCACCCACACACATGCCATCACTGGATTTTTAAACGCGTGTTGAGGCAGCAATTTATGGAAAGTTTGCTGAATAATTTCTTTATTCAAGATATCCATCTGTTGTGTCGCATTTGAATGTTTCATTGTGCTTGCTCCACGCTTAAACTTTTATCGATAAATAGTCAGCAATTGGCCCAATCACCAACACGGGCATGAATTGCAATAAGGTGAGAATCAACACGATTCCGATTAAGGTCAGTGCAAATGTCGGTGACTCAATATGTAAAGAACCTTTGCTTTCGGCTGCTTGCGGTTTGGTTGCTAAACTGACTGCAATTAAGACTGGAATGATCAACACGCTATAACGCCCTGCCAGTAAAGCGACACTGGCACTCAGATTCCACCATAACGTGTTATCGCCTAAGCCTTCAAAACCCGAACCATTGTTGGCATAAGCAGAGACATACTCATAAAACACTTGGCTAATACCGTGAAAATCTGGATTAGAATTTCCTGTCATCGATGGGAATGCAATTGCAATCGCAGTCAGACCAAGAATCACCACAGGTTGTAAAAGAATCACCAGCGCTAATAACTTAATTTCAGTGACTTCAACTTTTCGCCCAAATAATTCAGGGGTACGCCCTGTCATCAAACCTGCGATAAATACCGCTAAAAACAGATAAATGAAGAACTGTAATAAACCACACCCTATGCCGCCCCAAATGGCATTGATCAACATATTGCACAGTTCAACCAATCCCGTTAGGGGTGAGGCAGAGTCATGCATCATATTCACAGAGCCGTTATTCACTTGTGTGGTCAAACTTCCCCACAATGCCGATGCTTCAGCACCGAAACGCATTTCCTTCCCTTCCATCAAAGCAGTATTTGGAGTGAGCGAAGATTTTTCAGCCCACAGGGTCAATAGCGTTGAAGAAAGTGACATTAACAACATGCTGCCAAAAATCATCCACATCAGTTTTTTACGTTGAATAAAACGCCCAACCATAAACACCGCAGAAAGTGGAATCAGTAAAATCGCAATCATCTCAATCACATTGGACAATGGTGTTGGATTTTCTAAAGGCACAGTGCTGTTGGGGCCATACCAGCCACCCCCATTACTGCCCAGTTGTTTAATTGCCACCATCGGTGCAACAGGGCCCAGTGGAATATGTTGAGTTTTGACTTCTGTGCTTTGCTCTAAAACTTGCGCTGTTGGCCCCGCAGATAAGGTTGCTGGCACACCTTGAAAAGTGAGCAGTAAAGAAAAAATAAATCCCAAAGGAATGAAAAATCGAAATAGTGGTCGAATGATATCCATCCAATAATTACCCAGATTAATGCGATTCCATTTGTTTTGATCTAGGTCTTGTTGTTGAGCTGATTGTAAAAATAATGCTCTTAACATGGCAACCAATAAGGCAAGCCCCATGATTGGAGAAAAATATTGCAATCCCACAATCACGGTCATTTGCGATAGATAAGACAGTTGAGCCTGTCCAGAATAGTGTTGTTGGTTGGTATTGGTCAGGAATGAAATGGTGGTATGTAAAGCCAAGTCCCAATTCATATTCGGAATATGATCAGGATTCAATGGTAACCATGCCTGTGTCATTAAAATAGTGACACTCGCCCCAAGCAGTAAAACATTACTCAGAACAAAGGCACCCAAATATTGTCGCCAGTTCATCCCGCTGCGCTTGACACCGAGCACAGCATAAATCGGTTGCTCAATCCACTTAAAGAAGCTGTCACTTTTCATTGGTTTGGTTTGTATCACATCCGCAAGATAGTGTCCTAGCGGATAGGCCAACAGCAATGAAAATACAAATACAGTAATAAATTCCCACATAGCAAAAGCCATTTAAAATAGGTCAGCGTAAGTATGGAAATTGAGGGCGTAAATTCTCTATATTCAAAAATGCGGATGGCGTAAACTTTGCGTAAATTATTCTATTTAAAATTAAATAAGCATCTTTTTCTTCTTCTTATTTCAACTTCTCTAATTCCGATGACAACTCAGTCAAAAAAAGTGAAACAATGATTGGCTTGCTCTTTAGATAACTGAACTTTTGATCACGTGCTCTTTAAACAGCATCAGTTAGATCTAGAAATTGTTGGGCTCATTTCGATTTCCATGCAATTTTTTTCATCTAAGCAAAGAATAATCCAAGGTATACACAAGAGTGATGACAAAAAATTCAAAACCATTCATTTAGAGCGTTGAATAGGATTACAGCGTTTTTATCGCTGAATAGAATATGATTTTAGAATATTTTCGTTTGGATGCACCATTCTACGGTCTTCATCATTTTCTTCATTCAAAAAACATCCGCCACGACCGTAAATACACATACAGCACATGAATACTCGATCCATCCCAAGACCTATGACATAAAAAAAACTAAAAAACTTTCTCCTCCCCATTTCAAAGTTGCACGAAATACCTTAAAACAGATTCCAATTTTTAATTATTAACTTTTTTATTTATGCACAACTTGGAATTACTTAAAGCCTTATTCTTAGGGCTTATCGAAGGATTAACGGAGTTTCTACCGATTTCCAGTACAGGGCATTTGATTCTTTTTGGTCATCTCATTGATTTCCAATCCGATGCGGGACGTGCATTTGAAGTTGTAATTCAGCTCGGTGCTATTTTGGCTGTTTGCTGGTTATACCGACACAAAATTATTGAACTGGTTCGTGGCTTTTTTTCTGGCGACCAACACGCGCGACGTTTTGCCATCAATGTCATTTTGGCCTTCATTCCTGCAGTGGTCATTGGGGTGCTAGCGGTTGATTTTATTAAACAAGTACTATTTAGCCCGCTGGTAGTGGCATGTGCACTGATTATCGGGGGATTGATTATTTTTGCAGTAGAAGCTCGAAAAATTGAGCCTAAAACTATTGAAGCAACGGATATTACCATCAAACAGGCCATTATCGTTGGCTTTGCACAATGCGTCGCAATGATTCCAGGCACTTCGCGTTCAGGTGCAACCATCATTGGGGGTATGTTATCGGGGCTTTCTCGTAAAGCAGCAACGGAATTTTCTTTCTTTCTAGCCATGCCGACTATGCTCGGTGCAGCCACCTATGACCTAATTCGCAATGCAAGTGTACTAACCTCGGATAATTTACTGAATATTTCTGTTGGCTTTGTCGCAGCCTTTATTGCGGCATTAATTGTTGTAAAAACTTTAGTGAAATTTGTAGAAAAACATACGTTAAGAGTGTTTGCTTGGTATCGCGTCGTTTTAGGTGTGATTTTATTAATTGTATTCTTATAATTGAAAAATTCAAATGAGTAAGACTTTGTTTAAAATGGAGTCTTATTCAAAAAATCATTTTTCTCAGTCTTTTAAGCCTTTCTGCTCCAAACTATACTAGACACCATATTTAAAATTTTAATATGTCATACTTCATTACCACTTCTTCAAGCATTATCAGAGTTTTTGGGACGATATTTACGGATGCTATTGACCTATCCCTCATTGAATAAATTTAGCTATTAGGAATCTTAAACAGAATTAATACCAATCTTTCCCTCAATCAAATTTTACTGAAATCAATACTCTGTACACCTCCCAAGAAGAAAATTTAATAAAGTCATTAAAGTTAAGATTTCTAAATAAAAGTCAACCGTCTTCAGGCTAATATAATAATTTTACATCCTTTTTACACAATTTATTTACAATGCTTTATGTAATAATTTAAATGAAAATTAACAGTTATTTACATCATTACACTTCTTAAAAAGTAATTTTAATGCAAAAGAATTGGTTAGTAAGAACAAATCAAACCATCACCTTCATTCCTATGCTGATTACCCTTTTTATAGGAATCGTTGGATACGAGTGGTTACGTACAGAGCTTGTAGGCAGCTGGGTACTTTTGATTGCTTTTATTTTACTGGGGCGATTCTTAAATTTAATTCAAGCAATGATTCTGAGTATTTTTATTTTTATTGTCTTCTTTATTTACATTTTGTTTGATATCCAAGTCAATACAATCGACACCAATACCAAATTATTGCAGCTTTTCGTTTTCCCTGTAGCACCTATGCTATTGAGTATTTATTATGAAATGATGTCGACCAATCGACAGACCAATGACTTACTTGATACGTACCGTAAAAATTTAATATATAAAACACTTCCTATCAGTACCTATCATTATACGCATGATCAAGTACAACACATGTTGAACCAAGGCCTTATTCCTCAATACAATGAAATTCATATAGAAATTACCAACCATAATTTATTAAGAGATATGTTGCAGGTGGATGAGCTAAAACACCTACAGCAGAAAATTATCAATGTACTAGAAAATAATTTTGAGACCCCACATTTTTCTTTTACTGATACGCGACTTTCGATGCTCTATGTGATTACGATTGCCGATCAAGACTCTGTGGCATCTAAGCAGTTGATTGACAGAATTAAACAGATTGAACTAATCAAAACGAAAATCACCCATCATTCGCATGTCAAAGGGCAAACTTCTTTTTCAGAGGAAAGCCTATGAGTAGCATGATTTTCGCCTGCGGATTATTGATTTCAGTCCATACACAGCCCGATTTAATCCTTTCCTCTTATTATCAGCAGTATTACCACTGCCGTTTGGAAAAGGCCACTTCAACCCAACAAAAAGGGATCTCTGATAACAGCAAAATTCCTGAACATTTTTCAGCAACTAAAAAATTATGGCCTGTTTTTACAGTTGATCAACTTGACTCTGAAAGCTATAAAAAAATGAAGAGCCAAGGGATTAAATCTGGCCTACTTATTCCTCAAAATTTCATGAGACCTGCCATTTATTTTAAGGTCAAACAGGAAGTTTCTGAAGGAGCAATCCCACTACTCGATCTAAGTAGTGTTGAACCGCAGCACTTCCCTGGTCTAGCAACTTTGGCAACCAGTGCAGGCTTACGTCCTATGGGGGCCTATATTCAAGAAGGCTGGAATCCAAACTTGAAGGTCTTACCAAGTGGCTTATATGTTGTTCAAGCGAATCCTGACCAACTCCCTTTACCTGCACGGCGTATCCAATCAGGCCAACAGCTCTTTTATACGGCTTACACTCACTCACCTTTTAATGGCACTGGAATCGTTTTAAACCCGCAGCTCAGCCTTGCAGAAAGTGATATTGCATATCCTGACTTGGGAATTTCTTGGAATTTTTTAAATTTGCATTTTAATAGCCAGCAAGACCGGATTCACACCAATCCGATCGGATATGTATTACTTTCAGCTGGTTTAGTGATTTTACCTTTTCACCTTGTGCTCTCTACTCATTACCCAGGGTTACTAAGCTTTTGGGGTACATCTACCTCTTGGGTATCTGTATTTGTAATCATTATTTTAATGCTCATTCTTCTCTCTACTATGCTATGGAGGAGGTTTAAAAAATCATGAGCACTATCGATATTCTTTTTATTATCGGATTTATTGGGATCTGGATTCCTCAAGCTTTTTGGGCTTGGCTTAGCTTTTCTGCTTGGCGCTACTCTATTCAAGCCAGCAAAGAACTGGCCAACCTCCCAGTACCTCCACGCTGGCCCATGCTCAGTGTATTGATTCCTGCTTATAATGAAGGGCTGGTGATTGAGGATACCTTACGTGCATTAGCCGCACAGGACTATCCTGCTGAAAGCTATGAGGTACTCCTGATTAATGATGCCTCCAAAGATGATACACAGGAAATTGCGGATCGCATGGCTGCCGATTTTCCTGTCATTCGTGTAGTTAATGTCCCTAAAGGCCAAGGTGGTAAAGGAAAATCTAGAACCTTAAATAACGGCCTCAAGTATGCTCAAGGCGAGCTGATTGCCGTTTATGATGCAGATAGTACACCTGAGCCCGATTGTGTGCGTTTAATTGCGCAAACTCTATTGGCAGATTCCAGCCTTGTCGCTGTCAATGGAAAAGTACGCACACGTAACTGGAAAGACAGTGCTCTCAGTACATTTATTGCAATTGAATTTATTTATTTTCAATGGATTTTTCAAGGCGGACGTTGGCTACGCTTCCGTCTATCGACATTAATGGGCACCAATTATGTCATCTGGCGAGACGCATTGGATATTTTGGGTGGCTTTGATGAGAAATCTCTAGTTGATGATACAGAAATGAGTTATCGGATTTTTTTAGGTCATAAACGAATTAAATGGGTACCTTATGCCGTGGGCTGGCAGCAAGATCCTGGTGACCTAGGCATTTTCATCAAACAACGCTCTAGATGGACTCAAGGTAACTTCTATGTAACACGCAAATATTTAAGAACAGCTATTCGACACCCTTTTCCAATTGGAATGGAAATCGGAAATAATATTATGTGCTACATCATGTTTGTTCCAGCCCTGTTCTTAAGTCACTTGACCATGATCATTGGCTTGTTGGGTATTGATGGTACTACTATTCCAGGCCCATTCACCCTACTGTTCATTCTGGCCTTTATCCTTTATTTAATACAAATTTGGTTCACACTTAGCCTTGAAAAAGAAGTACCGAAAAGATTTTATTTCTATGCTTTTATTGCCTATTTCACTTATTCACAAGTCTTTCTGTTGATTGTTTTCAAAGCCGCTTGGGATATGCTGAAAGGAAAAATCAAAGGTGAAGGAATTACTTGGTACAAGACAGAACGGAAGAAGGAAAAAAAATGACCTTACAGATAAAAACAGCTCCTTTTACATTAATGTCATCGCTCCTATTTCTTGCATGTAGCGCACATGTCCATGCAGATACATGGAAGCTAGATGATTTCATCTCACAGAACATTGAGCAAAGTACGCCTTATTTCTTTTACGTGGCTAAAGGGGAAAGCTGGCAAAACGTCCTGTTCAATAGTCAGTTTAATGTACAGGGTAATAGTACAATTATTGTACGTTATGACAACCAGCTCATCCATCAGCAGAACTTAAGTGGTAAAGGCACATTAAGTTTCAACCTTCAACCATCCCAAAGCGGCTTCCACCGACTCGATATTAGTATTTTACAAAAGCCCTCTACTGAAGCACAAAGCACTGAAAATATGTGCTTAGAATCTAGTAATCTCTATACGGCACTCACACAGGCAAATCTGAGCTATCAGCCACAGCGTAAAACCCTACAGCTCAATCAGCTACCAGATGCATTGTTTAATAGCCAGCTCAACCGCGCAGAACCTATACAGGCGTTACTGCGCTTTGATACTACAAATTTCATGGAAGCTAGCATGATCGGCCGACTCACCACGGCTTGGAACTTTGCTACACCCATACAATGGAAACTGACTGCAAATACGGGGGTAGTACCCGACTTCATTATCAGTATTCAGCGTTCAACCAAATCACTACCGAATGCACAAATTAGTCTGAGTCAGGAAAACCAAACGCCCACTCTAAATATTGAATATGAGACAGAATCGCAATTGCTGATGGCTATCAATGCTCTACTCAACCGCCAATATCTAGAACAGCTCAATACCCCAACAGCATCATTAAATGGACCTGTTGCAAGACCGACATGGGCTAGTTTACGCAAATTCGAGAGCCTAGCGGATTTAGGTGTTACCGATTTTAAGCTCGATAATTCCCCTAAAAACCTTTCACTGATCTTTCCAGCTGTTTGGGAAGCAACTGATATTTTAAATGGGCAACTTAGTTTTCGCTCTCAAAGTGGACTATTACAGGGATCTACTTTACAAGTCTGGTTAAATGATGGTTTGGCGGGGAGCACCAGCCTAGCTAAGCTAGATTCAAGCCCAGTGGAACGTCAGTTTGACTTTATAAGTGCCGACTATCCTTATACCACTAGCTTTAACATGATGGTCAGCAATACCCAGTTAAATAACAATTACTGCCTCCCAAATGCAGGAAATGCCTTATGGATAGATACGAAAAAAACTAAGCTGAATCTACCGCATCAGATGAAAAAGGGTGTAATCACGCTTTCTAGCACGTTTAGCAGTACGCCTGAAATTGCTGTCAATACTCCAGCCGCGACCCCAATCGCTATTAGCTTGGCGCAAGTTGCCAAGAAAATGTTGTTGAGTAATGACCCCATCGGTTTAAATATCACGCCACTCACATTAAATGCCCCTAAAGCCATTAATATCCAGCTTGATGCTCAACGTTATCAATCCGAATTGCAAAAATATGGCCAAACTCTCTATTTACCGACCACAGAAAATGGTGGCCTGATTACAGTCAAAAATGGAAACTTCTGGATCTATAGTGATAATAACTTGGGAGCAGAAAATTTTGCACGATTCTGGCCCGAAATTCAGCAGAAAATACCCAACAACACCACAGCATTATTTATTTCCGCACAAGGGCAAATCACTGTTTTGAATCAAAACATGGTTGAAAAAGCAAAACCACCGATTATTGAGCAGATTTCTCTACAAACTATTGCTATTATCCTAGGTGTTCTGATTGTTTTAATTATTAGCCTACTCATCTGGCGCAGGAACCGTAAAGCGCATAAGAATAAAGAAGAATAAAGATGAAAAAATACCTCATTTTAGGTTTGTTTGTGCTCCTAGCTCTTCCCACTTTAGCTGTGACTAGCTCGGTATTGCTCATGACTCGAGCAGATGCACAATCTATTCCCCCTAAAATTGAAGGTATATTCTGGCAAGTCGATCAAATCAGCCACCCTTCTGGAAACTGGCATCTCTTGGGGATTGATACATTTGTAACCCAATGGAGTATTGTTGATGGACATTCCTTTTTTAAGGAAATTCCTACACAACAATGGGAGCATCAACCTAAATGGAGCTCAATTTCTGAACAACCTTGGGCAGAAAAGGTTATTTTAGGTTTAGCTGGAAATTATCAGGAACCAATAGCTCGTGAAAATATAGACCAGCTTTTTTTACAATCCCAGCAAATAATCCATACTAAGCTGCCTGTACAACCTGCTGGTTATTATTTCCCAGTAGAAGCAGATCCAAGCTGGCATGGGGTTGCCAATCTAGCACATCATGTTTCCGAGTTTAAACGCCCTGTCTGGATTAGTGTTTATAGTGCTGATCGTAAATCACCTTTTTTACATTATTGGTTAGAAAGCTGGCTGCCAGACAATGCTCAAGTTTTCTTTCAAGATGGTGTAGGAGTAGGCACGCGCAGTCCAGAAGAAGCTGCTCTCATTTATAAAAATCTTAAGAATGAGTTTGGTGAAAACCGAGTAGTAATTATTTTAGAGGCTTTTCGGCCTAAACCTGATGGAAGTTTTCGTGCAGCATATCCCTGGGAAATTGCTAAGCAACTGAGAGCTTATGCTGGGCAACGAATATATATTTTTGATGGGCCACATTATTTAGATAAAGCCAGTGTGTTCTGGCTTTATCTATGGATGAAAATCAATTACTAATTTATTCTGCTACCTTTAAGTCTTGTACTATTTGCTCAAGGATACGTTCTGAGGCGTGCCCATCACCAAATGGATTTTCCACTTCTGCATGCTGTTGATAATAGACAGAATCATCCATCAACTGAGAAAACGCTTTAATAATTTTGGCTTTATCTGTACCTACCAGTATCCCACAGCCAGCTTCAACCACTTCAGGCCGCTCAGTTACGTCCCGCAGAATAAGTACCGGCTTCTGATAAGTTGGACTTTCTTCTTGGATTCCACCTGAATCCGTCATAATAAAATGAGCCGCCTGCAAGATTGCGAGTAAGTCTGGATAATCCAAGGGTTTTAATAAATGGACTTGGGGATGCTTCGAAAACTCTTTATAGGCAATGTCATGAACCTGAGGATTAAGATGCACAGGCCAAGCGAAATGTAGCTCCGGATAACGCTGGCATAATTCATGAATCACTGCACAGATATTCTGAATACCCTCACCAAAGTTCTCGCGTCGATGCGCTGTCAACAAAACCAGTTGATGCTGCCCGCTCAAATTCAGCCCCAATCTTTCTAATCTTTGTTGGGACTGCTGTGAAGAAGACTCTATCAACTCACGTGCATAATGAATCGCATCAACGACCGTATTTCCTGTAATAAAAATTTGCTGTTTGGAAATATTTTCTTGGTATAAATTTTCAGCAGAAAGTTGAGTTGGCGCAAAATGCCAACGCGCTAAACGCGAAACCAACTGCCGATTCCCTTCTTCTGGAAAAGGATGCATCAAGTCAAAAGAACGTAATCCCGCTTCGACATGTGCCAAATGAATATTCAGATTAAAAGCCACCAAAGCACCAGCGAGTACGGTTGTTGTATCACCTTGCACCACAATTACGTCACATTTTGGCATTTCACGATAGACCTGATCGAGCTCGCTCAATGCCTTACTTAATAAGATATTTATGCTTTTTCCAGGTTGCATAATTTGCAAATGATGGTCAATTTCGATCTGAAAAAATTCAATTGCATCTTGCACCAACTCCAAATGCTGGCCTGTGAATACAACATTCACCTCAAAACGTGAATCTTGTCTAGCTTTTAAAATTACGGGTGCCAGTTTAATCAGCTCAGGGCGTGTACCAAAAATAAAAGAAAGATAAATCGGCATCGTTAAAAGCTCCAGTAATAGGTCAGTTCAACTCGTGTATTATCAAAAGTTCTTTTCCCTGATACAGGTGCACCACTGATATATTTGCCATACATCTGCTCAACCCGTAATTTGATAGGAAAATTTTCAGGTTGCCAAGCAACTCCTGGCCCTAGCTCAGCCAAATTGTTATAAAACTCGTTATTAGAGTCGTTAATGCTGTGTAATTTTAAATAGGCCTGTACATTACCGAAATGATCACGATTCATGTTCCAACCTGTACGTAAGCGCAGATCACCAATTACGTTATAATCTTCACGGGAATAGCTTGCAGCATTACCATATAGTTCAGCAAAATATTGATTTTGGTTCAGACTTGGTGTGTGTGTGGTTTCAGCATTGTGCCAATACCATTCCTGATAACCCGCTAGACCAAAGTTAATGCTTTCTCTGAATTTATCCCGATTTAAATCAATCAGGTCATAACTTCCCCCTACTTCCAAATATAAATAAATTGGCCATTCCCAAGGACGATAATTCGCTCCAACACCTAAAATAGCGGCATTCTGATCAATAATTTCAGGACGGGCTCCACCTGTTGAACGTGTATCACGGTTGACATTAGCAAAACCATAAACCTGCCCACGGTTTTCTTCCCCCCAATATCGCCCATACCGTAGTTTTAGAGGTAAAATAGCTGTGTCGTAACGACCTTCAAAAGAAGGCGAAAAGTAAATATCTGAGAAACTTGTTTTAGGTGAACTTCTTTCAGTTCCACTCAAATTTTTTACTGCTTGTTGAGCTTTCTCAACAGTTTCTGGATTTGAAGAGTGTTGTAATCTTTTAAATATCTCTAAAGCTTCTGGGTCACGTTGAGCAGCATTTAACAAATAAGCTTTTTGTAGTAATAATTCTTCATCTTCTAGATTAAGCGTTAGAGCACGATCTATGTAAGTTAAAGCTTGGGAATTATTTTCTTTTCGTAGTTCTAAATATGCCCATGTTTTCCAAACTTTCGAATCTTGAGGAGTTTTCAAGCTTAATTTTTGTAAAATTTCATTCGCTTTTTCTAAGTCATTATTTTCTATTTGATAATATTCACTCCATAAGGCATATGCTTCAGGCGTAACTTCTACTTGAGCGTGTACAAAGGAACTCACAACTAACACACAAGCACTTGAAACTATATGTAAATTTTTCATTCTAAATAGTAAAATTAGCGGTCTCTAGAACAATATATCAGCAATTTTTTTTTAAGTTTGAGATAGTTAATATTGGTTACCAAACTACATATATTCTTTATAAAAAATAACTTCAAAAAGCATAAAATTTCAATTTCTCCAGTTTCAATTAAACCAACAACCATCATTCACATATTATCTTTAAATTATAAAAAAAATTAAAAACCATCCACCATTATAAATAAAAAATATTTCATTCTATTTTAAAATTATATTAACCCTGCATTACATATAGATTAGAAATTCACGTATAATTTTATTTATCCATCCTAACTATTAAATTAAAATTAATTTTAAATAAATCCACCAGATTACATACTTTAATTTAGCTTTGTTGCACAAAAATTTAAAAGTTAAAAACCACATTGATTAAACGCAGACAACGTGTGGCCTTTTCGAGTGTTCCTTTGGCCACAATTTCTTTTACTTTGGATGAAACCTGAAAACGAGTGATTTCATCTAAAGGTAGATCTAAAAAATCTTCAGTGATGTAGTCCAAATGGTATTTAACCGTGCTGATATATTTTTCACTAGACCACTGCGGACTCATTAATTCAAACCATTCATCACACACTTGTTTTAAATGATGGGAGGCTTTTGATTTACCTGAAACCTCGGCTTTAAAGTCCCGTGCAACTTTTCTTATTTCTTTACAGCCTACTTCGGGATATTCACCCAGTTGTTTTCTGGTCTACTTTCCTTCAATTCGATATGAAAGCACCCATTTCTTTTTCCCAGTAGGAAAAACCTCAATAGAAAGCCCTTCCCCATCTGCCATTGAATATCGCTTTTCTTTTGGTTTAAGACTTTTAACTTGGATGTCTGTAAGCATTCTTGTTGTTACACGCGTGTCACTATTGTGTCACAAGTATATTTGATAGAAAGCAATTATCAATGACTTACAATAACGGACGCTGATAAACAACAGGCAGAAAAAAAGCCCTGGTTTATTTCTAAACCAAGGCTTTTATTCACTTTTTTGATTAAATCTGATCATTAGCGATCATCTTTAATCGGGAATTTTGGGGTGGCGTCAATTGAACTCAAAACCCAAGCAACTGTTTTTATGTAATTTATAACAAAAAATATATTTCATTGACCCAATTTTGACCCAACTTAGATTTAGTGCATTGAATCGCTTTAATATCTTGTTCAAATCCAAATTCAGGATTTGAAATGGTATGCAGCATTATAGCAGAACACTATATTTGAAAATAATTACAATATTATATCATTTCAATTATTTTCTTATAGTACAAATAATCCCTTAACCTCATTATAACTCAATTTTTAATTTGTATTTTTGCTTAGGACTCTTAGGCTTATCAGGAAGAGTGCGTTCAACCACACCTGCTTCTAATGCTGGAGTTAAATAATTTTTTTGGAATGTTGCTCGGTGGGACAAGTCTAATAGAGCCATCAGCTGAGTTAGGCTATATTCCTTCTGCTCCATATTCTGGATGAGACGTTTAACTTGATCGCTAACTTGTACGCTAGCTTGAGCGGTATCTTGATCGCTGGCATCAGAACTGAGTATTGCATCTAGAATCATCTGCAAAATAAACTCAATAAAAGGTGCAGAATCTGAACGATCTGTGCTCGCTTGCAATGCATAGTAATAAGCTTTTTGGTTTTGATAAATCAAGCTTTCTACAGGGATATTGAGAAAAATTGGATTCCACTGGCTTAAGATTAAAGTTTGCCATAAACGCCCCATACGCCCATTGCCATCAGCAAATGGATGTATAAACTCAAACTCATAATGAAATACTGAACTCTGAATTAATGGGTGCTCATTGCCTTCAGCCAACCACTGCAATAATTCTCCCATTAAACGGTGGACTTGATTTGCAGGCGGAGCCATATGCACGACTTGATCCCCTGACATCACACCAACACCACCATGACGATACTGTCCAACCTCATCAATCAATCCTGTCATCAATATTTGATGTGCTTTAAGCAAATGCGATTCTTGATCAGGATTCCAATCTTGAATTTCTTCATATGCCTTTAGGGCGTTACGTACCTCTTGAACTTCTTTAGGTGGAGCGATAATGGTCTTGCCATTCAGGATCGCTGTGATTTGCTCTGTACTCAAGGTATTCCCTTCAATCGCTAAAGACCCTTGAATCGTTCGAATACGATTGGCTTTTCGCAATTTAAGACTATCTTGAATTTGGGTTAATGCAGTCAAACGCCCTATTGATTCACTAATTTGTGCAATCAAGTGAATAATTTTAGAGGTGATTGTATAAGGCGGTTGATATTTCATGCCATTCCTAAATAACATAAAGGTTCTAGTTAATTAAACTCTAAAATATCAATTTCTCAAAACTTAAAACATAAGTCATTCATATATATTTTTTTACTGACCAAAAGAGCAATCAATTCTAGTCGTAAATACTGAGAGGTTATCCATTTGTTTGCAATTATTGATAGTCTTAAGAATAAACTTGATCAAAGCAGGTCTTTGTCAGACTTTACTTCAAGAAACATTGAAAATGATCTTTTTCTTCGCTGGATCTTTCACTCAAATGCTATCTCAGGAAATAGACTCAGCCTATTAGAAACCAAAGTCGTATTAGAAGGTATTACTGTCGGCGGTAAAAAATTAAAAGATCACTTCGAAGTAATTAATCATAGAAATGCAATCTACTACGTTGAAAAAATTATTCGTAAGGAAGAATCGTTTTCAGAGTGCCAGATAAGAAATATACACCAACTTATTCTAAGAAATATCGATGATGAAAATGCAGGTCAATATCGCCAACAAAATGTCTTAATCTCCTGTACTACAACTATGCCACCTGATTACACTCTGTTAAATGACAAAATGGCTCATTTAGTTGATTGGTATAATAGTGCCGCCCATACATTTCATCCCATTGAACGTGCAGTCAAAGTACTTGCTGATTTCGTTGGTATTCATCCCTTTATTGATGGTAATGGCCGTACATCACGTCTACTAATGAACTTGGAACTAATGAAAGCTGGTTATCCACCATGCGTGATTACTGTAGAGAATCGTTTAGCTTATTATAAAGCTTTAGATCAATGGATGGCTTATGACAAAACTGAAGCTTTTATCCAGTTGATTTCTGAAGCGGTGATCGAAGGATTTAAACCATATCAGATAATTTTAGGAATTTAGAGTTACTCCAATTTACATGTTTCTTTATTTGTACTGCTGCTAAGGACATTTTAGTTTATTAGAGCCTTGTTGCCTAAAGCTGTTCTCAAAAAATTGTTCAGCAATATAATTTCAGAATGAAGAAGCCTACACATAGAACCTATCATACAAAGAATTGACCTTACCACAACCCTACCTTTATTAACTTATTCAATAAATTCAATTAACTATACAAAAAACCCAACTTATCTTAAATATTGATGGTTTAGGCAAGCCTCAGCTTTTGAGTGTTTTTGCAACAAAGCAGAACGCTAATAAAAATATTCTAAATAACATTTCACATAAAATTCACTATCAGATGCATACTCTTTAATTGGAAGTAAAACGCTGAAATTTATAACTGCAAAAAATTCGGCCGATGCTTTTAAGATAGATTAAGTAAATTGTATCAAATATAAATTTATATAGGTGTATTCTTCCGTGGCTATAGAATTTGTTTCCAAATCAAAGTTACCTACTGCATTTGGCGATTTTGAAATTATAGCATTTCAAGATCAAAGTACTGGTGAAGAACATATCGCTCTTGCTAAAGGGATGAATGCCGCTCCCAATCAACCTGTACTTGTCAGAATACATTCAGAATGCTTAACAGGTGATGCTTTTGGATCACTCAAATGTGATTGTGGTCCACAATTACACTCAACCATGAAAATGATTAATGATGCAGGTCAAGGAGTCATTTTATACTTACGCCAAGAAGGCCGTGGCATAGGACTAACCAATAAAATTCGAGCCTACGCACTTCAAGACCAAGGACATGATACCCTTGATGCTAATTTATTATTAAACCTGCCAGCGGATGCTCGCAAGTATGATATGTGTACCATTATGCTCGATTATTTAAAAATAAAGAATGTAAAACTCATTACAAACAATCCATTTAAAATCAAATCTTTGACCGATTTAGGAATTAATATTGTTGAACGTATTCCTTTAAAAGTTGGCTTAAATAGCTTTAACAAAGCTTATCTAGAGACAAAGCAAAAACGTATGTCACATCTGTATGATAATAGTGATTTTTAAAAAGCGATTACTTTCAGTAAAAAAATCCACATAAAAAGTTCCATCTCCCTCACGGGAGAAGGCCAAGATAAAATATTGTTTTATATTCAATTATAGTTTTAAATAAGTTTTATGAAAGGTGCCTGACTATTCTTTATTTTGTCTCAGTATCTGTGCAAAAACCGTCACTTTTTCTAAAGTCGCATTCATTCCCTTATTAAAAAAAGTATCGACAAGCGCTGAGCCAATGATAATAAGATCTACTTTATTGGCTAGTGCTTTAACGTGGTTTTCATTTTTGATCCCAAAGCCAATTGCAACAGGAATATTAAAAATAGGCTTAATTTCAGCAATCTTTTTCTCAAGATTAAGCAGATTGAAGTCTCCCCCTGTTAAACCATTTTCTGCAACATGATATAAAAAACCTGTCGCACGCGCTGAAATTTGCTCTAACCTTTCAATTGGGGTAGTCGGCGCTGTCATTGCAATTAAATGCATATTTTTTTCATTTAATTGCATTTCAAAGTTTTCTCGATATCCATATGGAGCATCTAAAATCAATATTCCATCTATAAGATTTTCTGTTTCGGCGATAAGTGTCTCAAAACCATATTGCATAATCGGATTTAAATAAGTCATGAAAATTATTGGTGTTTTTTCATCATGTAGCCTGATTGCTTTTACCAACTCAATGGTTTGTTTTACCGTTTGACCTGCACTTAATGCCCTAAGATGTGCTGCCTGAATGATCTCACCATCTGCCACTGGATCTGAAAAAGGAATGCCAACTTCGATAATGTCAGCTCCAGCTTGACCCAATTGGCTTAACAGACGGTAACTTTCTGCGAAATTAGGATCTCCAGCAGTAAAATAACAGACCAGACCGCTTCGATTTTCCAGTTTTAATTGCTCTAATTTTTGATCTAGACGGTTCATGCTGTAGCTCCTGCAAGATATTTTTTTACCGTGTTTAAGTCTTTGTCACCTCTGCCACTTAAATTGACAATAATGATCTGTTCTGGCTGCATTTCTTGAGCAAGTTGAATCGCATATGCAATCGCATGAGAACTCTCAAGAGCAGGAATAATGCCCTCCTGTTGGCTTAAAAGCTGAAATGCATTTACAGCGTCTTGATCGGTTATAGCCGTATATGTCACACGTCCTGTTTCAAACAGAAGGCCATGTTCAGGGCCGACACCAGGATAATCTAAGCCAGCTGATATAGAGTGCCCCTCTAAAATCTGTCCATCTAAATCTTGTAATAAATAGGTTAAATTACCATGTAGCACACCGACTTGACCTTTGCAAATAGAGGCCGCATGTTCACCGCTATTTGTTCCTTTTCCACCTGCCTCAACGCCAAACATTTTGACATTCAGGTCTTCTAGAAAAGGATGCATCAACCCTAATGCATTTGATCCACCACCAACGCAAGCAACTAAAGCATCAGGCAGTTTATTTTCTTTGAGGAGTATTTGGTTTCTGGCTTCTAGACCAATAATTTTTTGAAATTCTCTGACCATGATGGGATATGGATGAGGACCTGCACCAGTACCCAACAGATAATAGGTTGTATCAACATGACTAATCCAGTCACGTAATGCTTCGTTCATCGCATCTTTTAAAGTCCTACGACCTTTTTGAACACTTCTGACTTCAGCACCGAGTAATTTCATGCGTTCAACATTCACTTGTTGGCGCTGAATGTCTGTTTCTCCCATAAAAATGGTACATTTCATCTTAAACAGTGCACAAACAGTTGCTGTTGCAACACCATGTTGTCCAGCACCAGTTTCTGCAATGATTCTAGTTTTCCCCATAAATTTGGCTAATAAGATTTGCCCAACACAATTATTGATTTTATGCGCACCAGTATGGTTCAAATCTTCTCGCTTGAGATATATTCGAGCACCTCCCGCATAAGCTGTTAGGTTTTTTGCATAAAAAAGAGGACTAGGACGACCAACAAAGTCCGTTAAAATCTGCTGATATTCAGCCCAAAATTCAGGTTTGTGCCGAACAGTATTAAAGGCTTGCTCTAATTCTCGAAGTGCTGGCATTAAGCTCTCTGGCATGTAACATCCGCCAAACTTACCAAAAAATCCCAAGTCATCAGGACCATTACCTGTATAAGGGGTTGTCATCTCATATCTCTTTTACTATCAAAATTTGTTTGATCTTAAAATATTTTCATTTTTCTGATAATTGATATATTTTGAGCTGATGATGTTAGAAAATTTTACAACATGAAACGCAGAACATTACCTCCCCTTAATGCTTTAAAAGCATTTGAAGCCGTCGCCAGAAGTAAAAGTTTCAGCTTAGCTGCGGAAGAATTGTGTGTCACCCATAGTGCGATTAGCCATCAAATAAAACAGCTAGAAGAATGGTTAGATAAAAAATTGTTTATTCGACATTCCTCGACCATCTCTCTGACGGCGGACGCAGAAGAATTATCGCTCGTTTGTACGCAGCTTTTTAATCGTTTAGAACAATGCGTCTTTGAGTTAACAAATAAAACGTCAGAGGTAGAGGTGGTAATAGGTGCTTCTCATAGTTTTATGGCAAATTGGCTGATTCCTCGATTAGAAAAGCTCGAAGTCATTTATCCCAATATCCATATCAAATTAATGACATGTAATGACTTAAAATTGTTAGAAAAAGAGAAAGTTGACATATTTATCAATAGCATCAGTGAGAATCATATACTTTCCAACTTTTTGAATAAATATCTTTTATTTCCCGATAACATGGGGCCTATTTGTAATCGGGAAATAAATCCTCTCCATACAAAACATGATCTTTTAGATTATCCATTACTTCATACCCACTCAAATAAAAGTGCATGGCATACATGGTTTGATCAGTCCAAAATTAACTTTTCCCCAAAAGCGAATGATCGTTATTTTGATCGTCTCAATTTGATGATAGAAGCTGCTGTGTCTGGGTTAGGAATTGCGATAGCGCCTCAAATTTTAGTAGAAAAAGAAATATTAAATGGAAGGGTCATTGCCCCTTTTGGTTTTATCTATTGTGACTATAATTTTTATGCAATGGTCAGAAAAAATAACGAAAATCGTGATGTCATGAATATCATTCATTGGCTAATGACTGAAGAAAAAAGAGAAAGTGAAATTTAATCCTTAATCATCAAAATTCTATTCAATGTACTGTCTTTAGTATCTATCTTCACATTCTGTTCACTTTAGCCTCTCTAAAGTGGGAGGATAAACTGTGAAGATGGACAGTGAATATGAATCAAGTCAAAACGTTAATGGCAATTGCCTTATCCTTACCAGTGCTTTTCCTGTCAGGATGTAAAAGTGTTCCTCGTTATTCCTCTGATTATGCAAATGCCAGAGCGAGTATTCAGGGAATACCCTTAGATGATGCAAAAGCACTAGAAATCGGTACCCGCTTCACTTCGGCATTTAATACCTTGGGCACACCTAAATTCGTTGAAAATGCTGGAGCACTGTATGCAGATCAGCTTTTTATTAACGATACTCTGTCGCAATTTTCATCGCGTAAAAAACTGCTTGAACATTTTCAAGGTATGAACCAGCGGGTGAGTAATGTAACTGTCAGTCTATTAAATACTTCATATCATCAAGACTCTGCCTATGTACATTGGCATATGGTTTATGATTTTAAAATGTTCGGCAAGACACGAACAATGGATTCATTTGGAATCAGTGAAATAAAGGTCAACCCAAACCATCAGATTATTTTCCAACAAGATTTCTGGGATCCGGCCAATGGTCTGTATCGTTCTTTGCCTTATGTAGGAGGAACCTATTCATGGGTACTGCCTTTCAAAAAGTAGCCATAACCACTGTACTGATGCTCGGGAGTTTCGGTTCGTGGGCGCATGCACAGAGCTTAAATAAATGTGGTAATGGCCCACTCATGGTGGGACAAAAACAGGTCGGTGTGGCCAGTTACTTTGCGCAAAACTGTAATCAGCCTTGGCAAGGCCAAAACATGCAGATGGATTTTACCTATACGCAGAATATTCCAGAATGGGCATTCAAACGTGCAGCCAGACATCTACTTCAACGTAATATCAAAGATCAAAAGATTCAGGCTGTTTTCAATCCAATCACCGATCTGTATCGTCCAGTGAACTCAGGAGATCTATACCAACTAAAATATAGCCATGCCACACACACATTAAGCCTATACTTAAACCAGAAACTGCTGGGACAACTCCAGAACCCATTAGCCCAGCAATATTTTAATATATGGCTAGGTCCTCAGCCATTTAGTGCTAAATTAAAACAGCAATTAATAAAGTAGTCTCTACAGTTATGTCTAAACATTTTATTTTGATGGTTGAAGATCATTACGAACTGGCATCTACCTTATGCGAGTTTCTAGAAGAGCATGGTTTTGTGGTCGATCATGCTCGAAACCTAAATGCTGCACGCCAATTGCTCAAGCAGCAACGCTATCATATTTTACTTTTAGATATTAACTTACCTGATGGTTCGGGTTATGAACTATGTGAATGGCTGCGAAATAAAGAAGGTATGGACCTCCCTGTGCTGATGCTCACCGCACGCGATACGCTGAATGACAAACTTAAAGGTTTTAATTCAGGAACGGATGATTATCTAGTCAAGCCATTTGACTTTAATGAGCTGGTGGTTCGAGTCAAAGCTCTGATCAAGCGTTCACAGGGTGAAGTCTCCTCTAGCCGTCTTCAAATTCATGATCTTATTCTGGACCCTGCAACACAGCAACTGACTCGTGGAGGACAAACCATCGAACTGCCCCCCATTCAATTCAAACTGCTCAAACTACTGATGCGTCATTCGCCTAAAGTTCTGACTAAACAGGAAATTATGATAGAGCTTTGGGGGGATCAAGAGCCTGAAAGCGATGCCCTGCGTAGTCATATTTATAATTTGCGTAAAATGGTCGATAAGCCTTTTGAGCAAAAACTAATTCACACCATATCTGGTGTAGGGTTAAAGATCACTTTAGAAGCTTAAGCTCTAGAAGCCCAGCCTTAATTTAAATACACGACGACAATCAGTCCAGTCGTCATCGCCAGATCAACATCCTGATGGGTATTGAGATAATACTGCCGATCAAACAATTCCACTCGCCAGCCAAGCTGCTTGCACAACTTCTGTACCAATTGCAGTCCAATGCCATGACCTTTGATCTCTAATTGCAATTGCTGCCCCGACAGTTCTTGCACCTTTGAGTTATTCGGTAAAGGAATGCCGACACCATTATCTGCAATCAATACTGTATTTTTTTGCAAAATGACATCAATTTCTGTGCCTTGTGAATAATTCAGTGCATTCCGCAAAATATTGCCAAATACCATTTTGGTCATCGACGGGTAAAGTTTACGTGGCTGTTCGTTTAGATCTTTTTGAAAATTTATCCGCATGCCTTTGTTATGGCTAACACTATCCAGATCCTGAACTAGATTTTCCAGACATTCTGAAAGCATAGTCGATTCAGCGGTTAAAGTATTGGTGGTATTGCGGGCGATAGCCAGTAGTGTGTCAACTAATAGTTGCATGTCTTCAATGGTGTTGTTCAAGCGAGTAAATGATTTATTGTCCCCATAGCGTGCCTGACACAACTGCACATTGCCTTTTAAGATGGTAAGTGGTGTGCGAAGCTCATGACTGACATCACCAGTAAATTCACGTTCACGCTGAATAAACTCGCTTAATACCTGATGATATTTTTCTAGCGCCTGCTTCAGATATTCCGCTTCCAGATTTGAATCAGTCCGTATGTCATGAAATGGTGAAGCCTGATTTTTATAATCTTCCCAATCAATATGTTCCAGTGCGTTGGCAAGCCTTGTAATGGGAGAAAAATAGCGCCGGGCACGACGGTTCCACCACCATAACATACTATAAAGTACAAACAAGCTGACCATCAGTGGTGCCAGACCAAACAGCCAGACCAGTTTATTGACATTGCTTTCGCCAAAAACCAACAGCACATGCTGCCCGTCTTTTTCACCATAAACGGTCATCCGTTCCTTGCCATCGACAAAATGCCGATTCACCCCTTGCTCAAGTGACATATTCTTAAATTGGGAGGGTGGCACAGTGTTCCAGCGGTAACCATACAGGTTTTTGGTATCGGGCAATTCTGCGGCAGGATTACGTTCTAATCGCTGCCAGTAGTGTGACATCTCCTGTTCTAGCGCCGTTCTGAGCAAAGAACCTTTAATCACCCAGGCACTGAAGCCAATCCCAATCACAACAGACAGGGCAATGAATCCGATTTGCAGCCAGTAGTAGCGGTTAAACACCTCACCCAGAGGATGATCACGTTTGTCCCTAAACAGCTTTAACATTGATGCATTCCCCGCTGGCCAATCCCATTGTTCAATTATACGGCTTTCTTCTTTAACAGAAAGTGGCCAATGACCCACTCGCGTCCATGGTCATAACCAAATAGCTCGGCACAGGCCATAAAGAAAATCCGCCAGCGCTGCCACCAGATTGCGGCATCCGCGCCATAAGTTTTTTCAAATAAGGGCTTTAGCTCGGCATGTTTACCATCCATATTTTCTAGCCAAGCATTTGCGGTACGTTCATACTGCGTACCCGCCCATTGCCAGTGCTGTTCTAGCTGTAAATGCTGCTGAAAATGTAGGAAAGTTGAGGCTGCTGGCATCAAACCACCACTAAAGAAATATTGCGACATCCAGTCAAACTCATTTTTGACTTCAAACGGGTAATGCAAGAAACGATGACAGAAAATATGACACCACAATAAGCCATCTGGTTTGAGCCAAATACTAATATTTTCAAATAGTTTTTGATAGTTGCGTACATGCTCAAACATCTCCACCGATACCACACGGTCAAATGACGCAGGTTCAAGTTGCAACACATTGACATCACAAGTGATCACATTAAGGTTATCCAGTTTTTTTAAACGAGCTTGTTCCTGAATATACTCGCGCTGCGTTGAAGAATTTGACACGACTGTAATACGGGCCGTTGGATAATGCTCGGCCATATATAGACTTAAAGAACCCCAACCGCAGCCAATTTCCAAAATATCCTGCCCGTCTTTCAGTTGTGCTCGCTGGCAATAGCATGCAAGGGCAGCTTCTTCGGCTTGGTCTAGCGTCATATCGGCATGTTTAAATAGACTCGCGCTATATTTCAAACGCTTACCGAGTACTGCCTGAAAAAATGCGGTCGGCAGTTCATAATGCTGCTCATTGGCTTTGTCTGTCTCAATGGCAATTTCGCTGTTTTTCAGCATGGTCAGCACATCCATATAGCGCTGCGCTGCCAATGCGGGGTTAAACCGACCTTCTTGTGCCAAACGTTTTTTGCTCAATATTTTAATACCAGCACGAATCACTGGGTCTGGCACCTTACCATTTTCGATCAGTTCTAAGGATTTTTGAATCATAAAGTCCATGTATTTACCTACTCTTTGGGTGGCCACGGAATAAACATTGAAGTTCGTCGTTGATAGTCTTTATAGTTGTCACCACGGTGGGTGAGCGCCTGTTTTTCACTAAAAGGAATACCCGTAAGGTAGTACAGGAATAGCCACATCAGCAGCGGATAAATCCATAATTCATAGCATCCTACTGCCAGACCGAGCACTGGATAGGCAAACCAATGTAGCCATTCAAAAAAATAATTCGGATGGCGCGAATATTTCCACAAGCCCTGATCCAGGGTTTTACCTTGATTCTGTGGATCTAGCTTAAAACGGTAAAGTTGCTGATCTGCAGTGCTTTCACCTATCAAAGCCGAGAGCATGATCATGCCCGCCACAATCACAGTGACCAAAGTCCAGTCATTCCATTGCTCGGTCGAGATACTTAACAACTTCAGTATTGGGTAAGAAAACAGTAGAGCCAAACCTGCCTGGAATATAAAAAACACCAGAAAACCAAGATGCTGATAATCCCCCATCGCTCGGCGCATGTTGGCATAACGCGTGTCTTCTTGGGTTTCATTGGCATAGCGCCGTAACAGATGCCAAGTCAGCCGTGAAAACCAGATCCCACTCGCCAGTCCCAGAAATAACCGAACCAACATCGGCGCACTGTCAATCACCCAAGCGGCAATAATCACATTAAGGGCAATACTGAAACTCCAAGCGACATCGACTAGCCCTGCTCTGCGGTTATAGGTCACCAACACCCAGCTACAGAGCATGATGAAGACATTGAGCAAAAATAAATCTAGCAGCATGTCGCCCTCCTGTTTTATTTCTGCTTAGTAAGCACTGGCTTCAAACAGCAAATGAACATCACTGATCACACCCTCCCTAAAACCACCTTCGCAATAACACAGATAAAAATCCCACATACGTATAAAACGCTCATCAAAATCAAGTTGCAGTACTTGATCACGCTGCTCCAGAAAACGCTGGCGCCAACACTTCAGGGTTTGTGCATAGCTTTGACCAATATCTTCCAGATGTTTGAGACGAAGTTTTTGCTCAGAAGCCGTTTGCGTCATCACACTGATACATGGAATAAAACTACCGGGGAAAATATAACGCTTAATGTAATCTACCGTATTTAAAGCTTTAACATAGCGTGCATCTTCAATCGTAATCGCCTGTATCAAGGCTAGACCATTCGGCTTGAGGAGCTCTCGGCATTTTCGGAAATAAGTTGGTAAATATTGCTCACCAACTGCTTCAATCATTTCAATGGACACCAATTTGTCGTATTTACCCTCGAGTAAACGGTAGTCCTGAAGCTGTACAGACACCCGATGAGACAGCCCTGCTTCAGCAACTCGGGCGAGTGCTTCATCGTACTGAGCTTTGGAAATGGTAATGGTGGTCACCTTACAGCCATAATGCTGAGCCGCATAAATGGCAAAGCCTCCCCAGCCGCTGCCAATTTCAACCAAATGGTCCATCGGTTGCAATTGAAGTTTTTGGCAGATCAGTTCTTTTTTATAATCTGAAGCTTGTTCCAAGCTCATACAGGGTTCTTTAAACACCGCACTGGAATACATCATGCTGGAATCTAAGAACAATTTAAAAAAATCATTGCTCAAGTCATAATGCTCAGCAATATTCTGACGACTACCATCAATCGAATTCTTGCGGGATTTATACCAAGCCTTGAGTACCAACTGGCTGGCTTTTGCCACTACATTTTGATTCATCCGATCAAGCACATCACGATTACGTGCTAGAATACGAATTACGTTGACCAGATCTTCACTGCTCCAGTAACCACGAATAAAGCCTTCTGCTGCCCCCAGTACACCATTACGGAACAGCAAATCGATAAGGCGTTGGTCGTGAACTTGAATTACTGCATGCAAGTCACTGTAATTTTCCCCGACCAGACCATTCCAGATACCTTTAAATATTAGCTGACCATGACGCAATTTCAGCATATGGCGTAGGACTATCGGCAGTTCGGTATGCTCTCCCATTAACAGTGTTTTCATAGTCATGTCTTTCCTTTTTCTTTTTTAGGATGCCGATAAAACGGAATTTTCTTTTTCCATAAGCGCAAAGCATGTAGATAAATCCCGCTCACCATCCTAAAGGGCTCAAGAACTTTTAATACAGCATATCGATGTTGCTGTGAAGGAAGTGTGATGGCTTGCAGCTTAAATTTCATCGTGGCATCAAATTGCAATATTTCTTGTTCAAACAGCTGCATGTGAATCACATTTTGCTGTTCTGAAAAGCTAAAATGCCAACGATAATCCAGTGACATCGGCATGAATGGTGACACATGAAAGGCCTTTTTAAAGTCAAACTGGTGGCTCTGGTAAGGCGTATGTTTAGTTACATTGTGCCGACAATCGTGAATGTACACCTGACGTTCATTCCACGGTGTATTGGTGATTTCACTCAGTATAAAAATCAGTTGATCGGTCGTATCAAAGATCAAATAAAACACCACAGAATTAAAACGAAAACCCAGTGTGCGTGGTAAAGCCAGTACACGAATAGATGCAGCATGTGGTAAATGATAGTTTTCGTGCTTGATCAGTAACCGTGCAACTTTCTGCCGAATCGAGCCATATTCCATGTTTAGAAAGTCACGTTCATCCAAGGTCAATAAATTCCAGCGACTAGAAGACCAGAACCAAGATTTTTGGGTAAAATTTGCCAGTTGATCCGGATCAAAGCATAAATAGCTAAGCTTCACCTCAAAAGCATGTGATTTGGGCAAATAGCGACGATGGCGAATTTCGGTAGAAGCGATAGCCAGTGGATACATTTGCATTCTGTACTCCTAAGCCGCTTGCTCAGTGTGTTGCAGCAACTGATTTACAACCCATGAAGCACTACGCGCTCCATCTTCATGAAAGCCCCAGCCCCAGTAGGCACCACAGTATGACGTCCGGTTCTGACCATTAACCTCAGCCCAACGTTGTTGTGCCTCAATCGCGGCAGCATCAAATACTGGATGACGATAATATCGTTCTACCCATATTTTTTTCGGATCGAGGTTAAAGTTAGGATTGAGTGTGGCAAAGATTTGGGTTTTACAATTCAGGTTTTGCAACTGGTTCATCCAGTAACTGAAACCATAATGCATGCCACTATGCTGTAATGGAGTTGATTCGGTTGCACGACTAGGTGTCACATGTACATGCCAGCTGGCCCATTGGCGTCTGGATTTGGGCATGATATGAGTATCGGAATGCACCACCATATGGTTATCCTGATAACGAAACTTGCCAAGTACTTCCCGCTCTTGCGCTGACGGGTCTGTAAGTAAATTCAAGCTATCATCAGCATGGCTGGCAAAAATGACCCAGTCAAAACGTTCACTGCCCTGTCCAGTTTCAATCACTACATCATTGGCACTACGGGATACATGAATCACACCTGTCTTGCGGAAAGTCATATTCGATTGGGCCTGAATGGCACGAACATAACGAGCTGATCCACCCTTGAGCGTAAGCCACGAAGGTCGCTCTTTCAGCTGCAACATACGATGGTGCTGAAAAAAGCTCACCACAAATTTATACGGAATCTGTCCAGCTTGCTCTACTGGACAGGACCATAGCGCCCCGCACATCGGATAGAGATGTTCCTGACGAAAGGCTTCGGAATAGTCATGTCGATTGAGATATGCATCAATACTGAGCTGTGCATCGACCTGTTCAATATCAATATCTTTATTCGCCGCATAGAAACGAAACAGATCCGACAACATCACGCGAAAATCAGCGTTAAAGAAGTTTTGCGGTCGGAACAACAGCGAGAATTTTTTTGAAAGATTGTACTGCAAGCCAGTGACCTGATTGTTCACCGAAAAGCCCATGTCACTGCTTTGCGATTGAATCCCGAGTTCTTTGAGCATTGCACAGAACAGTGGATAGTTATGCTCATTAAATACAATAAAGCCACTGTCCACCGCGACCTGTTCGCCATCTATATTCAACTGATGGGTATCGGTATGGCCGCCAAAGTAGTTATTCTTTTCAAAGACCGTGACCTCATGTGCTTTGCTTAATTTCCAGGCCGCATACAAACCGGAAATACCTGAACCAATAATCGCAATTTTCATGGTGATTCCTTAGAATGAATAGTAGGAGCGCCTGTTTTGGCCGCTTTTCTCTGTTTTCGAGCTTGTGCAATTTTACTGACGTCGTAGACCCGCGCTGGAATTGGCTTTAAGTCCCAAACTATCCCGAGCCAAGACATAATTTTTAGTAGGTAATAGGTCACATCAATCTGCCACCAGTAAAAGCCCTGTCGGGTACTGCCTGCATAATAATGGTGATTGTTGTGCCAGCCTTCGCCCAAAGTAATGATAGACAAGAATAAATTGTTACGGCTTTGATCATCAGTGTCAAAATCACGGCTACCGTAATGATGCGCAAGTGAATTGATACATAAGGTCGCATGGATCAGCAACACGGTGGACACCACAAATCCCCAGACTAGTAATTGCAAGCCGGAAGTCCCCAGTTGCGGCCATGCTATTGCCAGCCATTCTCCTAGTACATAAATCCCACCCGCGGTCAACAACACAACAATTAGACTAAATCGGTCTAGCCAGATTAATTCCGGATATTTCAGCCAGTCTTTGATGACTTCTTTACGCGTGGCAAAGTTATATTCATTCAGAAACCAACCCACATGGCTATACCAAAAACCGTGGGTAGATGAATGCGGGTCTTGTGACGAATCTGTATAGCGGTGGTGATAACGATGATGGGCTGCCCACCATAAGGGGCCACGCTGTGCACTCATGGTACCTAGTAATACAAATAGGAACTGCACTGCACGCGAGGTCTGAAAGGTTTTATGCGATAAATAGCGATGAAAAAAAGCCGTAATGGAAAACATACGAATCAGGTAGAACAGCAGCATAAAGCCCACTGCAAACCACGACACTCCCACCCAGAACACTGCTAGACAAGCCAGATGCAACAGAATAAAGGGTAAAATCCGCTGCCACTGAATCTTGCTGTTTTCAGCCGTCAGTGTTTCGGGCGCTGTGGGTGTGGACCAGCTGTCTATCCATCGCATCAGAGTTTTCAACATGGACTCATCCTACTTTCGAGCGATTGTATTTATTCTATTTGATGAGTGTAATCAGTCAGGTATGAATTTTATGTGAAGTAAATAAAAAAACCGAACTGTTGAGAGATTTATCAGTTCGGCAAAAGGTTAGCAGATTAATGAGGCAATTTGATAAGTTTTGTCACGTCATAGCCATAATCTTTCGCAGTGTCTATATATGACTGATAAGTTGCTTCATCTAGTTGCGGTTCACGTGACAAAATCCATAGGTATTTATTACTTGGGCCACCCACCAGTGCCACTTTATATTCCGGGTCTACTCGTAATACCCAGTAATGACCTTTAGTAAAGGGTATCCATCTTAAACCTTTAGGCAAAAAGCTGACCTTCAGTTTGCTGTTCCCCTGATTTTGCGAATACGCAACACCTTCAGAGCTAATTATCTCGCCATTGGCAATTCGGCAGCTATTCAATACCCCGATAGTTTGATCGGCATTGACGCTATATTGTGCCGTGATATTAGCTATACATTTACGCTGAAAATACATCGGTAAATGCGCAATTTCATACCATTTACCGGCATACTTCTGTATATCTACCCGATCAACTGCCTGAGGCGCAGCAGTTTCTGCTTGAGTTGTTGTATTTAAGCTGATGATAGACAGTGCTATCGCTGCAAAAGCAGACTTAAATCGCATCTTCATTTTTTAGCCTTGTTGGATCTCAGGATTAAGATAACCCAGCTAGATGTGAACAAAGCGTGAAGATCAAATGATGCGATTCAGTTTCTCCAGATCAGGAAATGCCATCTGAATATTCACTACCTAATGCGTTATTGCAGTTTATTTGAGAGACCCAAACAAGATTACTTTTTCAAAGCCATTTTTTGCTGTCATCTGCAACAGGCGTTCCATGTATCACATGCTGAATCATGGTATAGGCTATACTGCCCTTAAACGGAATCTCGGGTAACTGATCAAATTTAAAAAATTGCGCATCGCTGAGTTCATTTTCTTGAATCTGAATTTCCCCTCCCTGATATTCTGCCTTGAAGGCCATCATCAGATTGCTGGGAAACGGCCACGGCTGACTGGCTAGATATTGAATATTTTTGATTTGTAGTCCCACTTCTTCCAGCGTTTCACGGCTTACTGCCTCTTCCAGGGTTTCTCCAACTTCAACAAAGCCTGCAATCAGGCTGTACATCTGGGTTTTGTTGCGAGCATTTTTTGCCAGCAGAATTTCATCTGTACCTCGGGTAATGATGGTAATCACACAGGGATTCACCCGCGGATACTGGTTATAGCCACAGGATGGACAGATCATGGCATACTGGCTGACATGCTGCTGGGTGACGTGACCACATTTACTGCAAAAGCGGTGGTTACGGCGCCATTCCAGTAACTGTACCGCACGGCTGGCCTGTTCAAACTGCGGTCTGCTCCAGACTTGCACCAGTTGCCGGATTGGAACCAGCTGATAACCTTCCGGCACCGGTTCGTCTTCTTTCAGGTCACGAGCAATGATCTCGCAATTTTCCGACAGGTTTAGGTCGTGCTGCAGTCTTTCTACCTGCGGCAACTGAAAATGCTCATCTACTAGTAATTGCTGCTGTCTAAAAATATACGCTTTTGAATGCATGCTCATGACAATTCCCTGATTAAAAAAATCCCATACAGAGGGGTGTATGGGACAAAACTAAGGAAGCTCACATGGAGTAACTTCAAGCCAGATACTAGGCGTGAGCTACTTGAATTACAACCATAATAATTTGTATCTTTTTGATTAAAATCACATAATTTTCACACTATTCATGTATTAAGAAATCATGTAAAGCGAGTTTCATCAACTGGCTTTAGCATTGTAGGGATGAATATTTTGTTATAGCAGTACTCATCATTTCTGTGCGATGTCAGCGGGCCATCTGGTCGAGTTGGATTGATTCAACATGCAGGATGATCTTTATTTTCACAAAAAATTGAACTGTCTTGACTTACACTGCGCTATCTTTCATAGGGTCTGGAATGGCTATGCGTTTCGGTTTAATTCTGGGTGACCAGCTTCATCATCAGCTTGCTACGCTCAAAGCGCTGGATCGTATCAGGGATGTGATCCTGATGGCCGAAGTTGTTGAGGAAGCCACTTATGTCGCCCATCATCCGCAGAAAATTGCCCTGATTTTTAGCGCCATGCGTCATTTTGCCAAAGAACTCAAAGCAGAAGGCTGGCGTGTACGTTACCATGCTTTTAAATCTGATAGTCCGATTCGTAGCCTGCTGGATTTCGTAGAGTCACAGCAGCAACTCTTACCAGTCACAGAACTGGTCATTACGCACTGCGGGGAATATCGTTTACAGCAGCAGATTGAACAGTATTGGAGCCAGCAGCTGCAATTGCCAGTACAATGCCTGAATGATGAACGTTTTTTCTGTAGTCCGGAGCAGTTCCGGCACTGGGCCAGTCGCTACCAGACACTGCGTATGGAATATTTTTACCGGGAAATGCGCAAGCAGACCGGTTACTTGATGCAAGGACAGCAGCCGTTTGGAGAACAGTGGAACTATGACAGCGCCAATCGTAAGGCCTGGGCTGGCAATCCCCCTTTGCCTGCACCACTTCACTTTGAACACGATCAGATTGATCTGGATGTGCTTGAATTGGTTGAACGTGAATTTTCCCGTCACTCTGGCAGCCTTGACAACTTCCGCTGGGGCACCACACGTAGCAATGCTCTGCTTGCACTGGAGCATTTCATTACCCACAGTTTGCCACATTTTGGCGATTATCAAGATGCCATGGTTCAAGACTCAGACATGCTGTTTCACAGCCTGCTCTCACCTTATCTGAACTGTGGTCTGCTACTACCTAAAGAAGTCTGTGATGCGGCAGAAGCTGCATACCATGCCGGTCATGCACCACTGAATGCAGTGGAAGGCTTTATCCGACAAATTCTCGGCTGGCGCGAATATGTTCGCGGAATTTACTGGCTGTACATGCCAGAATATGCCAGCCGCAATGCACTGCAGCACTCAGCACCATTGCCACAATTTTACTGGACTGGCCGTACTCGGATGAACTGTATGGCTGAGTGTTTCCGTAATACTTTTCAGCATGCCTATGCACATCATATCCAGCGTTTGATGGTGACTGGAAATTTTGCCTTATTAACTGGTGTAGACCCGCAGCAGATCAGCGAGTGGTATCTGGCAGTCTATGCCGATGCCTATGAATGGGTAGAACTACCGAACACGCTGGGTATGGTGATGCATGCCGATAGCGGCTTGATGGCCAGCAAACCCTATGCGGCCTCGGGCAATTACATCCATAAGATGTCCGATTACTGTAAGCACTGTAGCTACAATGTCAAAACTCGCACAGAGCTAGATAGCTGTCCGTTCAATAGCCTGTACTGGTATTTTATGATCCGGAATGAGGCGAAATTTCGTACTCATCCACGTATGGGCATGATCTATCGACAGCTAGATAAACTTAAAGATCGGCATCAGATTATCAGCCATGCCCAGCAACTTCTTAGCCAGATCAATGAGTTATAAACGATGAAAAAACAGCATCTCCCTGAAAAAATCTGTATCCACTGTTTGCGCCCTTTTACTTGGCGCAAGAAATGGTACCGCTGCTGGGAGGAAGTACAATATTGTTCTGAACGATGTAAACGTGAGTCCAGACGGTAATCAAAATCAAACACTTAGGAACGCTTGTATTGGCGTGAACAATAGGCCCGTATCACATCAGGTAAACGCAGCTGCAGATGCTTGGTTTTTCGGCCTGTCACACGTGCACGCCACATTTTAAAGCTACTGGGTTTCATATTTTGCCGCATCAAGCGGATCACTGCCGCTTCGTTCAAACCAAACTCACATTGAATGGCTTCAAATGGGGTTCGATCCTCCCAGGCCATTTCGATAATTCTGGATAAGTCTTCTTCAGAAAATTGGTTCATGCCATTCTCATTTTAATTACTATGAAGCTTCAATAAGTTCTATCAACTCATTTACATAACTTGAGTCAACTTTAATTCAACTAAAAGCATAATAATACGATCATGAATTTTTTGTGATTTTCTCTAGTTTACGGACTCAGCACAAATAATAGGGCTAGTTAGACTAGCCCTTTTAAATCTTAGTTGCCTCTATAAGTCGAATATCCATAAGGACTTAGAAGTAGAGGAATATGATAATGGCTGACACTTCCATCTACCTTAAAAATTACAGGAACTTCAGGAAAGAAGGTATCTTGCTTATTTTTTTTAAACCAGTCCTCGGTTTTAAAGGTAACTTTATAAATACCAGCTTCAAGCTTCTGATTTTCAGGAAACAATCCAGTAATACGGCCATTAGGGCCAGTATATTGCTGATTTAATTTCACCCATTTATTCCCGGTACTTTTTTCGAGTACCACCTCGACTTGAGCGGAAGGCAGACCATTTTCTAGATTCAACACATGCACACTTAAGGGGTTAGTTTGTGCAAAAGTCATTGAGGTCAACAATAGTGTTGAGAGTGGCAATAATTTTTTAAACATGATGAATTCCTTAAGGATTGAAAATAGACTTAACAGCTGTTTCAGCGCAGTAATGGTCATTTTTTGCGCCCCCTGCTCCGGCAACGCCAATGGCGCCGACCACTTGACTCTCATAACGCACAGGTACGCCGCCACCTAACAATAGTAAATTTGATAAAGTGGTTAAATTTTTTGCATCCTTATTTTCGTGGGCATTTTGACTTAACAACATGGTCGCCATTTTGGTGGATAAAGCGGTATAGGCTTTCTTTTCGGCTGCGCCTAAATTATGTGGCCCGACAGTTTCATGTCTCTTTGAAATCAAGGTATTTCCTCCCCGATCTACCACCACCACGGCAATATTGTGCTGTATTTTTTGACATACGGTCACAGCAGCATCAATAAGAGTTTGTGCTGTCTGAGAATCAAGTGAATAAACTTGATTCAATTGAACGGATTGTGCAAAAGTACTGCTACTCATCAGCATTACTGTTGCAATAAGCCCTTTGAGTTTGTTCATCATGATTGCCCTGAATTAAGTTTTAAAAATCTTATACAATCTGAATGATTTGGATGATGACAATCACATTACAAAGTTGTCATCTTCAAAATGAGCCTGAACAAAATGTGTATTCTAATTATCGAAGATGAAGTGAAAATCGCCTCATATCTAGTTAAAGGGTTAAATGAATCTGGCTATGAGGCGCAATGTGTCCATTCAGGGCTAGAAGGCTTGGAAAAGTTAAAAATGCATGCATATAGTCTGGTTATATTAGATGTGATGTTGCCCGATATAGATGGCTGGGCAGTCCTGACAGTATTGCGACAATTTTCTAAGATTCCAGTAATTTTTCTTACCGCAAAAGACCAAGTGATTGATCGGGTCAAAGGTTTGGAACTAGGCGCCGATGATTATCTAGCCAAGCCTTTTTCTTATATTGAATTACTGGCCCGAATTAAAAGTCTACTTAGACGTCAGCAGTATGTAGAGGAAAATCAATTAGAAATTGCAAATTTAAAATTGGATTTAATCCATCATAAAGTCTGGCGTAACCAACAGCCTGTAGAACTCAGTAAAAAAGAATTCAATCTTTTGCGCTTCTTACTTCGCCATCCGAATGAAATTATTACGCGCAGGCAAATAGCGTCTGAAGTCTGGCAGATCAATTTTGATACCGATACTAATTTTATTGATGTAGCTGTGCGGCGTTTACGCAGTAAAATTGATGAGGGACATGATATAAAGTTAATTCATACTGTTCGCGGTTTGGGCTATAAAATTTCGGTAGACAAATAATGTTTAACCCCATTCGTTCGCTAGAACTACGATTAACACTACTAGCTACCACTTGTGCTGCGATGGTTCTGTGTACTGTGGCGTTGATGACTTATCTTGGCATCAACCAGATTCTAATTACACAGCAAGATCGGGCTTTGGTTGAACGTATTGAACGTCTGGAAATTTTATTGCAGGACAGTCGCAATATTGAGCAGATTATTGCGCAGCCGAAGCTGTATCAAAATATGCTCGGCAATCAGGACAATCTATTTGTATTGCTTAAAGGGAATCAGGCTCTGATCAACATTAATCCTCTTGGCATTCCACTGCCTGAATTTACCCACCAGCCCCAGATTCAATTCCGTGATTTATCGGCTTATACTTATCCCACCCGTATTGCATGGAAAACTATTCAAATTAATCGACAACCCTATCTATTAATTGCAGGCAAGCAGTGGTCGGAACGTTTAGCGATTATCTCGCCTTTTAAAAAACGTCTATTTATCTATGTATTTAGCGGCATTCTAGCCATTTTCATACTTTGCGCGATTGCCAGCCGTTTCGGATTGAACGCATTAAGAACACTACGTAAACAAACTCATGCTATTAGTATTCACAAACTTGAACAGAGACTTAATCTAAATCATCCTCCTCAAGAGATCGAACAACTAGCCTCCGATATTAACGCCATGCTTGACCGTATTGCACTAGGATATAGCCAACTGAATCGTTTTTCCGAAGACATTGCTCATGAATTCAGAACACCTTTGAATAATTTAATCGGGCAAACCGAAATTTTACTCATGAGTAAACGTAGTCCCGCACAGTATCAGGAACTCTTGATTTCCAACTTAGAGGACTATCAACGTTTAAAACGAATGATTGACAGCATGTTATTTCTAGCACGCGCAGATGCGCACAAAGTTTGCTTAAACAAACAGAAGATTCAACTTCAATCATTTATAGAAGATATATTCAGTATTTTCGAGTATCAAGCCGAAGAACAACACTGCAATTTTGTTTTAAGTCTTGAGGCGACTGAGCTATCGGCAGATCCTGAACTGTTACAACAAGTGCTGTATAATCTGATATCAAATGCGCTCGTTCACGGCGGCAATCACCGAACTATTTATGTGCTTAGCCACCGGAAGATCATTAATAATATGCAGATGATTACATTATCTGTAATCACCAGTGGTTTGGAAGTTGCCCCTGAGCATTTGCCTCATCTCTTTGAGCGTTTTTATCAGTGCAACTCCAGCAGACAAAGTCCTCATCAAACGGGTGGTTTAGGCCTATCGATTGTTGCATCCATTTTAACGCTTCATCAGGGAATGTATCAGGCAGTCAATAGAGCAGAAGGTATATGCTTTGAATTGTGTTTTCCTAAATAGTCTTAAATTTAAATGTATGTATTAGGACATCAGTAAAGTAAATATTTACGTTATATTAAAAAATTAATTTAGACTTTAATTTTTTCTTATGCATATACATTTTTTTATCAGCTTGTTCTGCTGCAAATAATAAACCTTTATTTGGGACTCTCATTGAAAAACCAATAGCTATACTAATATCAACCTCACAAAAAGCATCTAGAATTCTTTTTAAAAGTATTTCAGCCCCTACTGAGTTGTTTTCCATACTTAATATTACAAATTCATCTCCACCTAATCTAGCAATAATATCATTACTGCGCACTGTATTCACAAGCACATTTGCAGCGCACTGTATTAAATGATCGCCAGCCGAATGCCCCAAACTATCATTAACTTGTTTCAAATCGTTTATATCAATAAAAAAAATTGCTGCTGGATGGCCATACCGTTTACATCGCTCTTCTTCCTTTTCTAAGAATTCTTCCCAAGCTCTTCTATTGTACAGACCAGTCAAATCATCTTTAAATACTTTTTTTCTTAAACTTTTAAACTCATTAATATGCTTAAATTGACGTAATTCAGCTTGAAGTATTCTACTAAGTAAATCTCCTAATAATTCTATTATAGCTATATCTTGACTTATATTTTCAGATTTTGTTTGAGGGTGAATAGCACATAATGTTCCAAATAAGCTACCATCCTCATTAGTTATAGGTTGGCCAATATATGATTTAATACTTACCTGATTATTAATTGGTGCACTTGCATATAGTTCAATTTTTTCTGAGGCAGGAGCAATTTTTGGACCATTTCCTTTAACCATATGGCAACAAAATGAATCAGCCCATTTGAAAACTTGACCTGGTTTAATATGGTATCCATGGTCTTCTGTTTGTAATACTATCCAATCATCACCTTCTACCCGAGTAATCATACATAAGTCAAATCCAAACCTCTGATGTAAAAAATTTAAAATTTCTCTTCCTGCATCTTCAAAATTTTTAAACTTTTGTTTATTCATTAAAGTAGTCCTTGGTTGTATACTAGCCATCTTTCGGTGAAACTTTTGATCCTAAACATACATTCTTATATCAAAATTAAAAAACATATAAAAGCAGCTAAATTAATATACACAAAAAAAACATATTTTTCATAAAGTTGTTTTTACTTTACAATGTTTTTCAATATAGACTATTGATACTTAAATTAAATAAAAAATTACTTTTATTTCGCATAAAATGTATTGGAGCCAAGGAGGGTCTGAAAAGTGAAGAGTGATCTTAGAAAGCTAAATATTGAGTATGTTTTAAATTCTATTGATAAAAGTACAGATCTTCAACTTATACTTAACTCGATATGTTCTTGGCTTGAATCAAATATTACAGATGCTTTAGTCACAATTATGCTTTATTCAGAAGTGGAGCAAACATTAACACTTGTAAATGGGGAACATCACTTTTCTTCTAAATATTGTCGTTCAATCAGTCCTTTAAAAGTTAAGGATAAGAATGGATCTTGTGGTACAGCTGCTTTTTCTAGAAAAACTATTATTAGTCGTAATTTGATACTTGATCCTAATTGGAAAAATTATTTAGAGTTTGTTAGAGAAGAAAATATTATTAGTTGTTGGTCTGTACCTATTATAAGTGCTAAAGGTATCTTATATGGAACTTTTGGCACCTACTATCGTGAAGAGAAGACGCCCAGATCAGAGCACTTTGAATTTATAAATCAAGCGGTATCATTAATTGCGTTAGCAATTGAAAGAGAAAATGAATACAAACAGAGACTAGCTATTAATGAAAAATATAGCTCTTTTTATACGCATCATCCTGATTTAATTATTGAAATTGACCTTAATGGTTATATTTTAAATTCAAATATTACTTGTAATAAAATTCTTGGATTCTCAGAAAAACAGATATTAGGAAAACATTTTTGGACTTTTATACCAACTAAATATCATAAACTTATTAACTTAGCATTTAAAGATGCATTAAAAGGTATTGCTAAACATTATAAAATTCCTGCATATCATGCTTCTGGCAAACTCATTTGGCTTGATCTTACAAATTTACCCATTATTCAAAATCAAAAAGTCACTGGTGTATTTGCCATCGCACGTGATATTTCTACACGTTTAAAAAATGAAGAAAGCCTGCGCTTATTAAAGCGCGGAGTAGATGCGAGTCCAAATGGGATCTTCATAACTGACATCTCTGATAATTTAGAAATAGTTTTTGTTAACCCCTCATTTACATCTATAACTGGATATAGCCCAGAAGAAATTTTAGGCAAAAGTTATAACTTCTTGTCAGGACCTGAAACTGATTTAATTCAGGTAGAAAAAATCAAAACAGGAATAAAGGAACTAAAAGAAACAACAGTGAAATTAAAAAAGTACCGTAGAAATGGAACTTGGTTTTGGTGTCGTTTAATGTTTGGACCTGTATTCGATCAAAATAATATTTGTACTCACTTCTTAGGTAATATTGAAGATATAACTGAGGATGAAAAGAACAGAAGTTATATTAAGTATCAACATACCCGTGACTCAATCACTGGTTTGCCAAATCAGAGAACATTTGATAAATTTTTAGAAAAAGAATTTGAACAAAAAAATCAATCCCCAGCTAGTCTGGCATTATTTTACATTGATCTTGATGATTTTAGATCTATGAATGAAAGTCTAGGCTATTTGATCGGTGATAAAATAATTAGAGATATCGGCTCACGTTTACAGGACTTATTAAAAAAAGATGGTTTACTGAGTCGATATATTGAAGATAAATTTATTTTGTTAGTAAAAAAATCGAAAAATCATAACCAATTAGTTACTTTGGCAGAAAGTATACTTGACCTTATTTCTCAAAACTTTCAGATTGAAAATAAAACTCTACATTTAACAGCTAGCATTGGAATTGCCGTAAGAAACTCTAATACTCGATATTCTTCAGAGCTATTATATGAATCCATGAATGCCCTGAAAGAAGCAAAAAAACAAGGAAGAAACACGTGGTATTTATATAAAAGAAATCCAAACAAATTTTTCCCAGAGAAAGATTATGCTCTTTTGCGATTAGAACTTATGACTGCACTAAAGGAAAAACAATTTAGATTATTTTATCAACCTTTGGTGGATCCACGAACAGGAAAAGTTCACAGTGTAGAAGCACTGATTCGCTGGCATCATCCTCAAAAAGGCTTTATTTTTCCTGATACTTTCATTCCATTAGCCGAAAGAACTGGTCAAATTGTCGCAATTGGTCAGTGGGTTCTTGAACAAGCGTGTTTTGATATTGCCCATATAAATGGAAAAAATAACGCTACAATTTCGGTCTCTGTCAATATTTCTCCTCTTCAATTCGGTCGCAGTAATTTCCTTAGTTGCTTGGAAAGTGTACTGATTAAAAGTAAACTACCAGCTAATCTTCTTAAAATCGAAATTACAGAAGGCGTGATTATTAATGGTGCAGATAGAGCAATTGAGATATTAAAGTCAGTTCGTGAGCTAGGAGTAAAAGTTTCAATTGATGATTTTGGAACAGGTTATTCAAGTCTTAGCTATTTACGTCGATTACCAATTAATCAAATTAAATTAGATCGTGAGTTTATAGATAATTTGACAAATAATTCTCAAGATGCATCTATAGTTCAATCTATAATTCATTTAGCTCATCAGCTTAATCTTGAGGTTGTTGCAGAAGGAGTAGAAACACTAGAACAAGCAAAAATACTTCATTATCAAAATTGTGATCTCTTGCAAGGATATTTTTACACGAAGCCAGTTGAACTGAATAACCTAATTTTTAAATACTACTCACTAGAAGAATGTTAAATTGTAGATTTTAGCTAAAAGTTAAAATCTACAAATAATGTTACTTCAAAACTAAAACTTATTAAGTAATAAAGCAATATCTATAAGCGGTTCAGTTCCTATAGTAGATGGGCTTTGTTGCACAAACCTAGCCTAGAAGGTTTATTCAGTCCTATAATTTCAATATGAATAAGCCTACTCCTAAAATCTATCGTACAACTAACTGGTCTTCCTACAATCGTGCCCTCATTAACCGGGGTAATATTTCCATTTGGTTTGATCCAAACACTCAATGGTATGCACAATCACACGGCAAACAAGTTAGAAATCAAACTTACTCTGATACCGCTATTCAATGCTGTTTAATGATCAAATCCTTATTCAGACTCTCTTTACGAATGGTCACGGGTTTTGTTTAAAGTCTGATTAAACTGTGTGGATTAAATTGGACTGCGCCAGATTACAGCACGCTTTGTCGAAGACAAAAACATATTGATATTGCGATTAGCTATCAAAAAAGTAGCGATGGGTTACATCTACTTGTGGACTCAACTGACTTGAAGTTTCTAGGTGAAGGTGAATGGAAATGTAAAAAACATGGACCTGAATATCGTCGCCAATGGCGTAAGCTGCATATTGGTATTGCTGCTGAAACGCTGCAAATACGTGCAGTACAACTTACTACAAATAATGTAAGTGATTCGCAAGTACTCGGTGATTTACTTGCTCAAATTCCTTTAGATGAACGAATTGACTCAGTCTATACCGATGGTGCTTATGACACGAAGCACTGCAGACAAGTCATTTTAGATCGAGATGCATATGCGGTCATTCCGCCAAGAAAAAATGCAAAACCATGGAAAGATCAGAAATTGAGATCTTTAGAGCGGAATGAATTACTAAAAACAGTGAAACGTTTAGGAAGAACGCTTTGGAAAAAATGGTCAGGTTATCATCGTCGAAGTTTGGTCGAAACCAAGATGCATTCCATCAAATTATTGGGCGATAAATTAACAGCAAGGAGTTTTCTTAGTCAGGTAAGTGAGATTCATGCACGCATAGCTGTATTGAATAAATTTACAGAATTAGGTCGTCCTCATACCCAAATTCTCACTTGAGTTCTGCTCAAGTGAGCAGAGTTCTGTCTTTTAAATCTTTGTGCAACAAAGCCTTGTCATAATCAAAATAACGCCCAGTCCGCTCAACAGACTGGGCGTATTTCATGCAATTTTCAAGCGTTTAAATGAGCCTTTCAATTGCTCAATTGATCAATTGATCAATTGAGCAAGATACTTTTCGGCATCCAAAGCTGCCATACAGCCTGAGCCTGCCGAAGTAATTGCTTGGCGATAAATGCTGTCCGCAACGTCACCCGCAGCAAATACCCCTGCCACAGAAGTTGCTGTTGCATTGCCTGAAGTACCACTTTGTACTTGAATGTAGCCATCACGTAGGTTGAGTTGACCGTCAAACATACCTGTATTTGGTTTGTGACCAATAGCAAGAAATAAGCCATGAACTTCAACGTCTTGTATGCTTTCGTCCAAAGTTGACTTCAAGCGGACTGACGTGACACCAGTATTATCACCCAAAACTTCATCAACTTGATTGTTCCAAAGAATACTAATTTTGCCTTCTTTTTCTTTGCCAAAAAGTTGATCTTGTAGAATTTTCTCTGAACGTAAACTATCTCTACGGTGAACTAAGGTGACATGTTCTGCAATATTAGAAAGATAAAGCGCTTCTTCAACTGCTGTGTTACCACCACCAACGACCATGACTTTTTGGTTCTTATAGAAGAAACCATCACAAGTTGCACATGCACTGACACCTTGACCCATGAATTTAGCTTCAGATTCAAGACCCAAGTATTGTGCTGTCGCACCTGTGGCAATAATCAGTGCATCACAGGTGAACTCTTCCATGTCGCCTTTAAGTACAAATGGACGGACGCTTAAATCGACTTCATTGATGTGGTCATACACAATCTCTGTGCCAAAGCGTTCAGCATGGACTTGCATTCGCTCCATAAGTGCGGGACCAGTTAAACCTTCTGGGTCGCCCGGCCAATTATCTACCTCAGTGGTCGTGGTTAATTGACCACCAAGTTGTAACCCCGCAATTAATGTCGGTTTTAAGTTTGCACGTGCGGCATACACAGCAGCACTATAACCCGCAGGTCCTGAACCTAAGATCACAAATTTAGAATGTCTCTTTTGCATTTCTGATCACCTAGAGTTTATAAACTACGTTGATTGACACGCTTGGATAATTCTTCAGCAGACTCTTTGCGCTCTGAATAACGATTTGTGAGGTACTGACTTTGCCCGCGGGTGAGTAGGGTGAATTTATATAATTCTTCCATCACATCCACAATCCGATCATAGAAGGCTGAAGGTTTCATCCGTCCATCATCTTCAAACTCTAAAAAAGCTTTGGGAATAGACGATTGGTTTGGAATGGTGATCATCCGCATCCAACGACCTAGAATACGCATCTGATTTAAACTGTTAAAGGACTGCGATCCACCACTGACTTGCATGAGCGCCAAAGTCTTGCCTTGGGTTGCACGAATTGCACCACCTGCCAATGGTATCCAGTCAATTTGCGATTTAAAGATTGAACTCATAGAGCCATGACGCTCAGGTGAACACCACACCATCCCTTCTGCCCAAGCGAGTAAATCATGCAATTCTTTAACCTTTGGATGCTCAATGTCCACATCTTCAGGTAAAGGTAGACCTTTAGGATGAAAAATTTTTACTTCGGCACCAAACTGCTCCAAGATACGCCCTGCTTCCATCACCGCCAATCGGCTGTATGAACGCTCACGGTTAGAACCATACAGCAGTAAAATACGCGGTGGATGATCTAGCGCTTTGGCCTGTACTTTTTCTAAAGTCGGTTGATCCAAGAGATTCATATCTACATTTGGGAGAGTCATAGAAATTACACCTCTGCTTTAAAAAACTTTTTTCTAAGCCACAAAGACACACTGACTAAAGCAATCAGCACTGGTACTTCAACCAGTGGACCAATTACAGTAGTAAACGCCACAGGTGAAGCTAAACCAAAAGTCGCAATCGCGACGGCCAGCGCCAATTCAAAATTATTTCCCGCAGCAGTAAAAGAAATGGCTGTGGTTTTAGGATAATCGTTCCCCATCCATTTGCTCATGAAGAAGCTGATGAAGAACATCACGATAAAGTAAATGGTCAATGGAATCGCAATACGCAAGACATCCATCGGTAAGCTCACTACGTCGTTCCCTTTGAGACTAAACATCGCCACAATCGTGAATAATAAAGCCAACAAACTCAGTGGACTGATCTTAGGTAAGAAGACATTTTGATACCAATCCAGACCTTTAGCTTTCACTAGAGTGAATCGCGTCATAAAGCCAAGGAAAAATGGAATTCCCAAATACACCAGTACCGCATGGGTAATCGTCCAGAAATCGACATTGATCACTTGCCCTGCAACACCAAAATAAGGTGGTAAGAAGGTCAAGAACAACCAAGCATAGGTACTGAAAAATAAAATTTGGAAGATACTGTTAAATGCCACCAATGCAGCAACATATTGGTTATCCCCACAGGCCAAACCGTTCCACACCAAGACCATCGCAATACAACGAGCCAGTCCTATCAGGATTAAGCCTGTCATATACTCTGGATAGCTGTGTAGAAAAATGATGGCTAAGGCAAACATCAGAACAGGTGCTATCAGCCAGTTCTGCACCAAAGACAAAGTTAAGGTTTTTTTGTCTTTAAACACTTGTGGTAGCGCTGCATAATCCACTTTGGCTAATGGTGGGTACATCATCAAAATCAAACCAATCGCAATCGCAATCGCAATCGCAATCGCAATCGGGATATTGACTGAATCCACACTCATTTTGTCCAAAGCGACAGAAGCTTGCGGAAAGAACACGCCTATCGCAATTCCCAACGCCATAGCAATAAAAATCCATAGCGTCAGGTTACGATCTAAAAAAGATAATCTTTGTTGAGCCATGATGTTCTCATTCAATATGCGAAATTTGATTGATTGCGGCAATCAAATCTGGGCGAGACATATGCGCTGTATCGAGTGCCAATAAAGCGTCTAAGCGACGGTTGATATGATCAACAGTGACTTGGAATGCTTTGAGCTTTTCTTCTTTCGGTAAATCCAAATGTGAAGGATCGACCAAACCCCAATGTGCTTTAATTGCACCACCTAAATACAGCGGGCATGCTTCTTGAGCTGCCGAATCACAGACGGTAATCACAACGTCAGGTTGGTATTGTTCGCAGTCATCAATGGTTTTACTCCACAAACCTTCGGTTGAAAGACCTAAGTTTTCCAGAGTTTCAATGGTCAATGGATGCACCTGTCCAGATGGTTTGCTACCTGCACTGTAAGCTTTCCACCCTTCAGGCGCACGACTATTAAACAGCACTTCTGACAGGATGCTACGGCAACTATTTCCAGTACATAAAAAAAGAAATTTCATATTTTTACTACTCGCAATAACTATTGATTTGCTGAAAGGATGGTGCAACTTTTGGCTGTATATCGGTATTGTTAAGGGTGTTAAGTACGTCTACGCACCAAGTGGGTAAATTGGGATTGAGACTGTAATAAACCCATTGCCCTTGACGTCGATCTTGTAAGAGACCCGAAGAACGCAGTAAGGCTAAATGCCGTGAAATCTTGGGTTGGCTCAGCTGTAATTTTTCAGTCAAATCACAAACACACTGTTCATTATTCCCAAGAACCAACATAACAATGTTGAATCGCGTTTCATCAGCCAAACATTTAAAGAAATTGATTTGATCCATATTTTTACTCACTCAAACATATGGATATATCAATATTCACATATATCCATGAAATTTTTATTTCAATCTCTGCCCATTCGCATCAATCACTTGCTCACCGTCTTCTTTAGTGAAAGCACCCTTTTGCGGTAAAGGCAAAATCTCCAGCACAATTTCAGAAGGACGACTTAAACGAGTTCCTCGTTCAGTGACCACGAATGGACGGTTAATTAAAATTGGATACTGAAGCATAAAGCACAATAATTGGTCTTCGGTCCAGTCTTCATTGTCAATTCCTAAATCTATATATGGATCAACATTCTTACGAATCGCCTCTCGCACCGTTAAACCTGCATCCGCGATCATTTGAATCAGTTCATTTTTAGATGGAGGTGTTACAAGGTACTCAATCACTTCAGGTTCAATATTGGCATTACGAATTAATGCCAATGTATTACGTGATGTACCACATTCAGGATTGTGATAGATCTTCACTTTTGGAGTAGCAGTCATTTGCTAAAACTCAATCGAATCTTTACATATATTTATATATGAATAAACATATATGCAATTCCATATTTTACTTTAAAGCATTACCATTTTGTCCAGCACAATGAGCAGACAATAAAAAGCCTGATAAATAATCAGGCTTTTTATTGTCTAATTTTAGATTTAGCATAAAGTTAATTTTAGAAAATCTTAATCTTTAGCTAACATAATCTTCAGTTGATATCACTTGAGCATATGCAAATTCAAAAGCGGCCATTAATGTTGCATGAACATGACCAGCAGGTACTTTAACGCCATTAAATTCTAGGTCTAGCGTTGCACAAGCATCATGAATAACCCTTACCTTATAACCAAAGTCAGAAGCAGCACGAACAGCAGCATCAACACACATATGGCTCATAGCACCAATCACGACTAGCTCAGTCACGTGATTGCTATCTAAAATTTCTTTGAGATTCGTATTTAAGAACGCGTTGATGTGATTTTTAATGACCACAGTTTCATCTGCTTGTGGCTTAACTGTGTCCTGAAATTCAATACCAATTGAGTCAGGTTGAAATATAGGCGATTCAGCATTCGCAATATGCTGGACATGAATCACTTGAGTACCGTCTTGACGTGCTTTCGTAATTACTTTCACTGCATTAGCAGCAGCTTGTTCAATATTTACCAATGGTAATTTACCTGTAGGTAGATATTCATTTTGTAAGTCGATCACTAATAAAGCTGATTTTGACATATCTTTTCCTTTATTTAACTAACATTTATTTTGCTCTACTTAGGATTTTAAAGAAGTGGGAGCATTCCACTTCTTTAAGTTACTTTAGAAAGAAAGCGTTTCACCATCGATAGGAATTAAAACCTTATCTTGGATTCCTTTGTCTTTTACATATTCTGCAAGCTGAGCACGTGTTACCGACATGTGGTTAATGGCATCCATGTGAACAGCAATAACTTTGGCATTTGGCGCTTTCTGAGTTGCTCGGTAAGTATCTTCTTTGCCCATAATAATGGATTCTTTAAAGCCATTAACTAAAGCGTTACCTGTATTTAATACAATCACATCCGGTTTAAAAGATTGAATTGCTTGATCAACTTCAGGACGCCAAATGGTATCACCAGCCACATAAACCGTTTCATGGCCATTAGCTTCAAATACCATACCCATTGCTTCACCTAATCCAGCTTTGAGTTTAGGAATACGGTACATAGCATCAGTACCGTGTTGACCACCAATTTTAGTGAGTTTAATGCCTTCAAACGTTGTTTGTGTTAATACACGAACATCTTTAAAACCCTGTGACTGGATGACTTTTTGGTCTTCTTTATTCTGTACAAACAAAGGCATATTTTTTGGAATAGTCGCTTGTGCTGCATCATCCCAATGATCTAAATGTGTATGGGTCACGATCACCGCATCTACACCTTCTAAAATCGTTTCAGGCTTGATGGGCAAATCGACTAATGGGTTACGTAAATAGCTACGATGAGTATCAGGAAAGCCTTCATAGAAGCCTTTTTTCGCAAACATTGGGTCAATTAAAAAAGTTGTATCAGCATAGGTTACTTTAATCGTTGCATTGCGAATTTCTTGTATATGCGTCACTTTAGAGGTATCTCGCTGAACTACTTTATCATTCGCATATAAATTGACTGAAGCCATTGCCAGAGAGAGTGTAATAAGAGAACTACTTAAAATTTGATTCATGTTACAGATCCAATCATTTAGTCATACTTGGATCATGATAGAAATCATCAAACAAAAAAACTGTCCTTAAGGACAATCATCGAAACTATTGGGACAATATGCTATATTCATTATTTTAGAGAGGTTGGTTGAATGGCTATACCAGTGATTGGATTGTTCGTCTATCCCAATATAAATCCATTTCACTTCTCTATTCCCCACATTATCTTCAATATCCAAATTGAAGATAAGTCCTTATTTGACCTTAAAATTTTTTCTATAGATGGCCAGCCTGTAAAAACAGAACAATCCATGGTGATTATGCCTGATGGTGGGATCGAACTTATTAAAGAGTCGGATCTTATTATTATTCCTGGGTGGGATGATTTTAATCACGAGCCTGAACAAGTACTTATCGATGCCCTAAATTGTGCATATCAGACTGGAATTAGAATTGTAGGGTTATGCTATGGAACTTATGCATTAGCATATGCTGGCTTACTTGACCATAAAAAAGCAGCTACGCACTGGATGGCTGAACAAGATTTCAGTGAGCGATTTCCACAGGTTCAGCTTGATCATGATGCCTTGTATGTAGAAGACCAAAGGATCGTAACCTCTGCTGGAACAGGCGCAGCGTTAGACTGCTGTTTGTACTTGGTACGTGAAATCTATAATGCACAAATTGCGAATAGAGTCTCTAGAGTAATGGTAATTCCGCCTCACCGTGAAGGTGGGCAAGCTCAGTTTATTGAACAGCCAGTAGCAGAATCGAGCCAAGATGCACAAATTAACCTATTACTTGATTTTTTAAGAACGAATTTAGCTGTACAACATAATATTGAAAGCCTAGCTGAACGAACACATATGACACGTAGGACGTTCACACGGCATTTTAAGAAGGCTACAGGTATGACCTTAGTCGATTGGCTGAATACTGAAAGAATCAGATTAAGTTGTGAACTCTTAGAAACGACAAACTTGTCGATTGAAAAGATAACCGAGCTTTCAGGTTTTAATAATACAGTGTCATTTAGAAAAAATTTTCGTGAAAAATATAGCACCAGCCCTCAGGCATGGAGAAAAGCTTTTGGGATCAACACTAAAGATCTGCAGCTCTAAGTAAAATATTTGTAATTTTAACAGTTCAGCATGGATGGCCTTTACGTTAAGGCTATTCATTGGTTAATAGCGTGATTTCAGCAGGGGTATAACCACGCTCATAAAGGATGCTGCAAATGGCTGCTCTAAGATTTTGGCAGCTAGATTTTTGAATTTTTTTGAGTAAGTCCAAATCACTATAACTACTTAAGTTATATTTCATCTCAAGAACTTTTGAATTTGGTGTTGAATAAAAGGAATGTAAGAACTTACGTATTCGGGGGCGCATATAGAGCACAAAAAAATAATGGATTATTATCTTATCGAATTTTTTCACAGTAGAAAAGTGGGTACTCTTAATTTTAATATTGCACTTAGACTTCAAATTTTTTTATTCAAGTAGATGATTTTACTCAAAGTGAAGCTGGTATTCATCCGTCGTGATTTTGATTTTTAAACGCTTATATTTTCTTTTCGTCGCACTTAACGCTGAATTGGTCACTTCTGCATGAAACTTAGGATCATTCATTAACTCATGAAATAGCTTATATCCCATCAATACTTTACTGATCTTTTTATTTTCTTTCAGTGTGTTTTCAATTATTTGGTCTAAATCACTTACAGAAAAGTTATACATACCGCCCTCTTCACAACGCAAATTTGACTAATAAATGTACAGAATAATCACAAATAAAGAAACTGATATAAAATATTTTCCTTTAAAAAAAATAGATTTTATAAAACAAACATAAGCATTCACGTACAAATTCTCAAAATCGAATTAATAGTTATTTTATATTACTCACATCAACTTAGCCTGAGGACTTTGTATTTGGAAAAAGCAGATACGAGCTACTTACCCTCATCAAAATTTTTAAACTCTTTGGAAAGCTGACTAAGTGTTTTGACTTGCTTTCCATAACGACGACATGAACGGCATGCCAACAAATGAATTTGTAAATTAGTCTGTTCTAGAAACAGAAGGGGTCTGTCTAATCTTTCAGATAATAATTGGGTGGCTTGGAGACACGTTAGCATGAGCAATCCTCCTTCAATAACCATTTATTTTCTAAGCATTCACGTAATCTTGTTCGACTTCTATACATAAGTACATTTAAGTTAGTAACAGTAATTCCGAGCTTTTCACAAATTTCATCTGAACTCAGTTCAATCATTTCTCTAAGCATAAAAACTTGTGCATATTTGGCTGGTAAGTGATTCAAACAGGCATTAAAAATGATCCAAAAATCATGTTGCTCCAACATCTCTTCTGGACTAGGCCAAGCTTGAGGTGCTTCATATTTATGCCAATGTCCAGACGCATCAAATAACGCATCTATACTTAATTCGCTTTCCTCATCATTAAACAACTCGCTCATTGTCATCAAACGAGATTTTTGTCGAATTAAATCAATAATTTTGTTTTTTAAAATAGCAAACACCCATGTTTTAAAAGCTGCCCGACCAGTAAAAGAACTAATATGTTGGTATGCACTGGCTAATGCTTCTTGAACAGCATCTTCAGCAAGTTGAAATGAGGACAATTGTAAAATGGCAAACTTCAACATTTGTTGTCTGAGTTCGATTAAAAAGGCTGGGCTTTGCAGTTGTTGCAATATTTCCTCATCCCTATTTGCTGGTTCTACGCTCATCCCTTTTCCTCATCATTGTTATTGGGAGCATCTAACAATTTCAATCGGGTTAATAACTCTTTTAACCCATAGATCTGTGTTTGGATCTGGGTATTAGAAAAATCAGGGAATGTCGCTTTTATTAAATTCTTAATGTCTTGTTCAACTAACTCTTGTTGATTGAGTTGTTCAATGACCACTGCAAATAAAGCAGATAAGGTTTCTATGCAGATATGATCTTGATCATTTCGCCATACCATGATGACACTCGGCATATGCTCAATTTCAGAAATGCTCATACGTGACGACCATTGATAGACTGGATATTGATAAACGAGCACCCAGACTTGGGTTTTTAATTGCCATTTATCCTGCAAAGTCACCTTTTTTTTTGCAATTTCAATGGTATCTAAATAGAGTTCAAGCCACTCATACTGTAAGAGCTCAGATAACCAAGGATATTCTTTTAAAATAGGATGGTGACAGTCTGTCAGATACTCTCTAAATTGTAGGGAAATATCATTATAAAACGGTGAATCGCATTGCGCTTTTTGAAAGAATTCATTTAATAGCTTTTGCCACTTTAACTCAGGCAAGATTGCTCGAGTTACTGGATAAACCAAGTTAATAAAAGAACAAACATTATTAAAAAGTAAATCTCGATAAATCTGCATTCTTTCCGCAGGAAGTGCTTTCGGTAATTCAGATTGAGGAGAACGAATCCAGTTACAAAACTGCTGCTGCGTCGCGTGGAAAGATATTTGCTCTATTTTCATTACCGCCCTCCTGCTGCATTATTGTAATTTTGGTCATTTCATCTTGTAACGCTTTCCACGATGGAATATTAAAATCACGCTCAAGTAAGGTTGGCTTTACACCGCAGACTTGATACGTATATTGCAGTAATTGCCAAACAGAATCACACACTTCTGCGCCATGCGTATCAATCAATAGATCATGTTCAACTTGTTCATGTCCCGCAATATGTATATAACGAATCCGCTCTTTTGGCATTGCTCGAATAAAAGCGTAGCCATCACTGCCATGATTTATACTGTTTACATAGACATTATTCACATCAAGTAGTAATTCACAGTCAGCTTGCTGAAGTACTTCAGAAACAAAATCGGATTCACTCATCTCAGCATTTGGCATTAAATAGGTTGAGACATTTTCAACCACCAACCTTTTTCCTAAAATATCTTGGACACGTAAAATACGTTCAGCCACATATTTGACCGCAGTCTCTGTCATTGGAATCGGCATCAAGTCGTATAAGTAGCCACTATCATATGTATAGCTTAAATGTTCAGAATAAATCGGGACATGATAATCTGCTAAGAAACTTTTAATCTGTTGAATAAATTCAATATTGAGCGGATGAGGTCCTCCAATCGATAATGATAGTCCATGACATATTAATGGTGCTTTTTCTACGCATCGTGCTAATAGCTTTGCATGCCGACCACCAAAACCCATCCAATTTTCAGGTGCAATCTCTATAAAGTCCGGCGCTTTTTCAGCACTAAGAAATTCATCTATAAAATCCCTTCTCAGCCCAAGCCCTACACCAGCTAAATCAACCATAGTGATACTCCAATTTTGGAAGTGATGCCGACTATGTGATCCATAGCGACATCATTTTCTAACTGATTGACTATTTAGCGCCACATTTGCCATCAGCAACTTTTTTATCAGCACCACATTTCGCATCTGCTGCTTTCTTGGTTGCACCACATTTACCATCTGCTGCTTTTTTATCAGCGCCACATTTTGCTTCAGTGGTCTTTTCGTGTTTATGCATTTTATTTGCACCACACTTAGCTTCACCACATTTGCCATCAGCCGCTTTACTTGCATGTGTTTCTGTCGCATGAGTAGTTGTTGCTGCGGATACTTGAGTTACACCAACTACAGATAAAGCTAATAGTGCTGCGACTGATGTGATTGAGTTTAGTTTGTTCATTTTTCTATTCCTTTAAGATAATTTCTCGGTTTGTACTTAGGTACATGTTGTTAGACGACTTAAACTGACATTTATTACAGTCCAAATTAAAAATTATGTAAGAAATACCGTTATCACCCGACTAATGACTATTCAATCGCATTGGGTGTGAATTTATCATGAACAACGTTATCTATCTTTTATCAGAAAAATTCCAAAAATTTTGTAGTGTCATAAAACATGGTGATGGTATTGCAGCACTTGCACTAAGACTTTATTTAGTTCCGATATTCTGGATGGCGGGTACAAATAAATTTACCCATTTTCAAGATACAGTCGAATGGTTCGGTGATACTGATTGGGGTTTAGGTCTACCATTTCCTACACTGCTGGCTGCACTCGCAACTTCGACTGAAATTATGGGGGCTATTCTGTTAGCGTTAGGCTTATTAACCCGCTTTATCAGCATTCCACTCATTATCACCATGTTAGTTGCTATCGTTACGGTACATTTACCGAATGGATGGCAAGCAATTGCTGATCCCAATGCGCCATTTGCTAGTGCTCAGGTGATTGCTTCATCTGAAAAGTTAGAAAAGGCTCGTCAGATATTAGAGACGTATGGAAATTATGACTGGTTAACTTCAAGTGGATCATTTGTCATCTTAAATAATGGTATTGAGTTTGCAGTAACTTACTTAGTCATGCTGTTAGCTTTATTGGTACTCGGTGGTGGGCGCTACCTAAGTTTTGATTACTGGCTGAAGCCTATATTTTTAAATATCAAAAGGGCTTTGTTGCACAAAGCTGTTCGTAAGCTCTGATTCAGCAATATAATTCTGAGATGAATAAGTCTATACCTAAAATCTATCGTACAACCAACTGGCCCACCTACAATAAAGCTTCAATTAATCGTGGAAATATTTCGATTTGGTTAGATCCTCAGACTCAATGGTATGCTCAATTTCAAGGTAAACAAGGACGAAATCAAACCTACTCAGATAGAGCAATTCAATGCTGTTTGATGATCAAATCTCTATTTCGACTTTCTTTACGTCTGGTCACGGGCTTTGTGCAAAGCCTTATTCAACTCTGTGGTTTAAGTTGGACGGCACCAGATTATTCCACACTCTGCAGAAGACAAAAGCAAATTGATATTGCGATAAGCTATCGGCAAAGTCATGGTGAACTACATCTACATGTAGATTCAACTGGCCTGAAGTTTTTAGGTGAAGGTGAATGGAAACGCAAGAAACATCAACCTGAATACCGTCGGCAATCGCGTAAACTGCATATTGGTATAGATGCTAAAACGCTGCAAATACGGGCAGTTCAGCTCACGACGAATAATGTCAGTGATTCACAAGTACTTGGTAATTTACTTGATCAAATTCCACCAGATGAACAGATTGATTCAGTCTATATAGATGGGGCTTATGACACAAAACAATGCCGTCAGGTTATTGCAGATCGACAAGCGCATGCGGTGATTCCGTCAAGAAAAAATGCGAAGCCTTGGAAGGATACAAAAGTTCATTCGCTAGAGCGAAATGAATTACTTCGTATTGTTAAACTTTAGGCAGGACACTATGGAAAAAATGGTCAGGCTATCATCGACGCAGTTTGGTTGAAACCAAGATGCACTGCATCAAATTATTAGGCGATAAATTAATGGCAAGAAGCTTTCCTAGTCAGGTGAATGAAATTCATGCTCGTGTAGCGGTCTTAAATAAATTTACAGAAATAGGCCGACCTCATACCCAAGTTGTCACTTAAATTTGAGCGACTAAGGAAAGCTCTATCTTTAAAATCTTTATGCAACAAAGCCATTCAGATCTAGATGTTGAAATGCAGTTTAATTTTGCATTTAGTCTCGTACTTGATGTGAACAATCTGTGAAGCATTACCAAATAGATATAACAATACAAAATAATATCCATAAAACATATATTTACTAAAAAACAATAAAGACATATGGTTAATTAACATGCGACAAACATTGAACTTAAATATCTTCATTTCTATGCATTCTACACGCTTAACAATAGAAAATGATCCTTTTCAAGTCTAAATATACCTCGACGTGTTTCTCAGCAAAGCTAAGTTGTTTTACAAATTTAACCGTGTAATCAAAAGTTCTTCGAAATCAAATATCAATAATTAAGGAAAATTATACATGGAACTCAAAACACTCATCTGTACTCTCACCGCACTCGGTGGCATCGGATTAGTTGGATGTAATGATTCAAATTCATCTGAGCCTATTCCTCCAACAAATGCTACCGGTAATCTCTTGGTACTGACCAGTAACGGTATGATTAGTTCACTCAATCATGACAAACCTGGTTCACTGATTTCAAATATTAAAATTTCAGGTTTAGTTTCTGGGGATCAACTGGTTGGAATGGACCATCGTCCAAGTGATGGAAAGTTATATGCAGTAGGTTTGTTGGGTAATATTTACACGTTAAATCCAAGCTCTGGCGTGGCAAAATTCGTCATTAAGATAACAGCTGATCCAGCAGATACGACCGATGGTAATGCAGCTTTTAGTAAAATTACTGCCAATCACGATGCGCTTAGCGTGAATTTCAACCCTGCTGCGGATCGTCTAAGAATTATTGGTCAAGATGGTCAAAACCTAAGAGTCAATGTTGATACAGGTCTCACTATCACCGACGGAGAAATCAGTCGGGTTGGTGATGCTACAACTGAAGTCAGTGCCGCAGCTTATACCAATGCTTTTGCTGGAACGGCAAGTACAAAATTATACAGTATCGATTCTGCGACAGATCGCATTTATCTGCAAAATGCAAATGCCGGAACATTAGGTATCTCTGCACCCTTAGGTCAGGATGTATCGAATAACGGTGGTTTTGATATAGACCCAATGAATAATATTGGTTTTGCCGCATTACAAGTCTCAGGTGCATATAAATTATTTAGAGTTAATCTTGCTCATGTAGGAACGACCAGTAACGCTATTTTTGAGACGAGCGACTTGCCTAGCGAATATCGTCAAACCTCCATTCGTGGGGTTGCACTTAATCGAGCAGAAGATACCACCTCAAAAGGAATCGGGCTGACTAACAATAATGCTTTAATTCGATTTGAAATCAATCGTCCAAATGATACGACTGAACAAAAAATCACAGGCGTATTGGTCAATGAAAAATTCGTAGGTATTGATTTTAGATTACGTACTGCTACCGATAAAACCAATACGCTATATGGTTTAACTGACCAAGCAAACCTGTATACTATTAATCCAAATTCTGGTGCTGCAACACTTGTGACTGCGCTTAAAGCCGGTACAGGTAGTAACTTTAGTGCTCTAGACGGTACAGAGTTTGCTGTTGACTTCAATCCAACGGCTGACCGTTTAAGAGTCATCAGTAATTCGGGGCAAAATCTGCGAATCAATGTCGATACAGGTGAAACCATTCAAGATGGCAAAATCAATGGGATCACCAATGCCGTGATTAGCGCTGCTGCATATACCAACAGTTTTCAAACACCTATTTCAGCACTTAGCACCGAATTATTTAATCTAGATCAGACCAATCAGTTACTGACGAAGCAAGTTCCACCCAATGATGGAACATTGGTGAGATTAGGTAGTCTTGGCGTGAACTTAGGCTTGAATGATGGTTTTGATATTGCTGGTGGTGATAATGGATTGGCTCTAGCGGCAATAAACAACAATAATGGTGCTTCTGTCCTATACCGTATAGATCTAAATAGCGATACAACACTAACAACTCCACGTGCACGTCCCGCAATTTCTGTCAGTGGTACGCCTAGTGTTATGAGCTCAATGATTGGTTCAAACACCACGCCCGCCTTGATTGATTTAGCGATACTTTTCAAATAGTTTAAAGAGTGCGCTTACCAAGTTAAAAGACCAATAGTCAAAAAGACGCATATAGGTCCGAATTGATAGGGTTGCAAATGGAAACTTTGGAGATACTGAACCAGTCAGTGAAGGTATCTCTGAATTAAGTTTCTTTTTTGGACCAAGCTATAGGATTTATTATTGCAAGCAAGGGCAAAGGGTTATTATTTTCTTACAAACGTTCCCAAATCTACTTGATTTTATTTAATATAAATCTCTTATGCGTAATTCCCAATATTTAAATTTTCCATCAAATTATTGTCAATTGAACATAATAGAGCTTACTCGAAACAGCCCTCACTCAGAGGGTTTTCTCAATTAACACACTGCACACAAACAGTGACATGTGCACCTTTGTCGAAATCGAATGCGCTGTGCAGTCCGAAAGTAGAATGCACAGCAACATGTGGTTAGTTATCCTGAGCAGCATATTTCAAGTTATCCGCTACACGATTCGTCCAGTCTGAGAGGGGGGTAACACCAGACGTGCTATCTAGAATCCCCAATAATTAAATAGGGATAGTTCCAAAATCGGTGGCTATTCAGGGATTGATTTGTAAGAGATTTTATAAAAGTAACTATGACGTTAATTAAGTATATAAAGTTGTATAACAACATCTCATAAAAGAGAAACAACCTCCGAGAATAATAGATATCGAACGGTTTTTTTTATGTCTGATCCATTTTAAAAAATAGAGGCTTAAAACTCTCTTAAGATGGATTGCTTAAAAATTTACGCATCTGTCTATGTCTTCTAGTGAGACCTAGTACCTCTTTACGCTTAATAATTTCATCTTCAGTAAAAGGCAGATGATTAATAAGCTCCTCAATCACCATAACACTATTTTCAATTAAGAAACTATCTTGCTCGGTTGACCAATTTGAGGTTATATGCTCAGGTTTTTTAGACAGTCTTTTCATAAAAAGAAATTATACCTAATCATGAGGACTCTTGACTTTCTTCAAGCACTCGCGGAATACACAAATTTCTTTATGGTCATTGGTGTAATCAATCTCTCTAGCACCATGAAGGCCAAATATACACATTAATAATCTGATCATCTTATTCCTCCTTTAACTACTTAAAAGGTATATGTCTTAGGCATCTATATTTATATGAATCCCTGTAAGACAGCATTTCGAACAACTTTATCGAAGTTTGAATGAAATGAATTTTCAGTAGTGTGACGCTTTGACAATAAACAGAAACTTGCTACCACACCTATGCCCACCAAAGTTAATATTTTCATCTTTAATTCCATCCGTGTAGAACTTTTGATTCAAACATATCATTGTGATTTGTATCTATCTAACCGCCTTCTGATGAATTACTGTTCATAATGTAACCACATTATTATTTATGTAATTGAATTTATTAAATAATGAAACAATTCCTATCAAATTACACTGAGTTATTACAACTTATAGATTTAAAGCTTTATGTGCCCATTTCAGAAATTTATCTTTATCGTTGAAATGAGGGACATTCAATAAATTGATATAGGAAACTTCGCCAAAGTTTCCTGAGATTTTATTTGATTCAAGAATTGTAAAATCTTCTTCTTGCCCTACATGTACTTCCCGAAAAAACTCCGTAACCTTCCGATCAAGGTTTAGTGAGGTAAACCCCTCTCTTTCAACTAAAAAGTCATAGATCTGGCTAATCACATGTAGTTCAAATTTTCTATTCATTGTTTTCCGTTCTCATAATTATTTTAACAATTGGTTTAATTTAAACTAATTTCTTTTACGGATAAAGACAATAAAAAACCTACTCTCAGGGACATTTAAATAGATTTTCGCTTAGCCTTTGCTAGTAATATCTCTATTCGTTGAGTAATTTCCCACAATTTAAGCTCAGCATCACGCCAAAAATAGTAGACGTCACCATCTATGACATACATTTGCTTAATGTAGTTTATTGATTTTGGCTTGTTTACTTCTTTAGCATTAAAACATGGTTTATCAAGCACTATTACCCTGCCATCCAAATCACCACCGATACAGATATTCATTTCTATTCTTATTGTTGTAAGCAATGATTAAACTATATCACAAACGAAAAAGCGCAATTATCTGAAAGCACTTTATCTACTAAGTATCTGATGAAAAATTAAAATTCATACCAATACGATTAAATTAAGCTACCATTAAAAAAGCTCTACATTTCTGTAGAGCTTTCCCCTTGGTCTTTTGCGCCGAAACAAGGAATCGTCGTTTTTATTTACAACAAAATAATTAAATCATTAATCGAATAAAAAATGAAGCAAAAAAAACCTGCAACTTGGGGAAGGTGCAGGTAGAAAACTGATATTAACTATCATGGAGAACTTAATACCAAGTAATATACTCGGTTTATATTGAGATCTCATTTACATTTTATTCCAAATTATCTAGCAACAAAAAAAAGTCCTTCAAATGATGAACTTTTTGCGGTAATTAAGTGAATTTCTATAACTTCGTCCACTATAGCAGAAATACGACATATACCTTGATCAAGGTCAAGTTAGAATATTCTCAATTTGCACTTCTAGCTTTGCTTTAATACTATTCACTTAAGCAATTAAAATAATTGATCTAATGTCTGAACCTCAGTTTTCTCTTAGTGATTACCTATCTACAGTACAGGAAGTAATTCAAATTACTTTCAATGAGCCTGTATGGGTGAAAGCTGAGATCCGCAATCTCAATATTAAGGGTGGACATTACTATCTTGAGTTAGCTGAAAAGGATGAAAACACCGATAAAGTTATAGCAAGTTGTAAAGGCACCATTTGGAAATTTACAGCACAGAAAATGTGTGCTTAAGTTTGAAAGAGAAAGTGGTGTAGAACTTTCAAAGGGTTTAAATGTCTTGGTAAAAGTCAGAGCCAAGTTTGATCCTCAGTATGGCTTTTCAGTGAATGTTGAAGATATTAATTCAAGCTATACCCTTGGAGACATTGCACGGCGCTATCAACAAATTTTAGAAAGACTTACCTCTGAAGGCTTATTAAATAAAAACAAACTCGACTGCGGTCTCCTGAAAATTGACTCTGGCGGTCTGTGTTCCTTGCATGCCTACAGCTTGCCAGTGAGCTGAATCAATCGAGATCGATGATGGGTTTAAGTCAATAATGCAGAGCTGAGATTTCCCTTGTTGATCTTTAAAACTGATTAATGCTTTATGAATCAATTCAGCACCTGAACACCACTGCTTAACTCCATGACAAAGCCCATTTTTGACCTGTAACGGCGCTGGTCCACCATCGGCAGCCCAAACAGCCCATGTCTCCTCATCGATTTCTTTTTCATAACCGAGTTCATGCAAAATACTTAAAGCATCAAAATGTGACTCAAAAAGCTTGGCTAAACTTAGGTCAAAGCCAGCTATCTGAGCAAAAATTTGCCAACGCTGATAGGTTTGCCACGAAGCAGGTTCAGGCAACCTTCCAACAGAATGAATCAACTGTTTCAACACAATTGGACGTTGATTTAGTTTTTCTTCAGCTGAGTAATGCTCAAAGCGATTTAATATCTCTAAAGTTGAGCTTTTTATAAATATTTTGCTATTCATTCTTAAAATATTAATTCAAGTCAATTAATTTAAATAACAGGTGAAATATTCTGTTTGTTTAAATAGATAATTTGTAATAAAAAGATAATTATTCATAGTTATTTAACTATTTATTTCGTTTTGTTTCATTGTTAACCAAATAGTATGTTTAGGTGTATCTATAAAATCATCATGTAAGGATTATTTAAAATCCAATAATTATAAGGAAATATGCAGTAGTTTAAAGGCTTCCGTGTTGTTAAGTTTATAAAAGAGGTTTAAGAAATGAGTACTTTAAATATTCAAGATATTAAAAAACATTCAGATGTAATTGCTTCTTGTGGTTCCAAAGTCGGAACAGTTGATCATCTCGAAGGTGATAACCAACTCAAATTGACTCGTGATGAAAATGATCAACATCATCTGATCCCAACGGCATGGATTGGTGAAGTCAAAGATGACAAAATAGTTCTGATTAAAAATTCAGAAGAAGTTAAGCAACAATGGCAAGCTATTTAAATTATTCTAAAATAAAGAGTACGACTAGATTTTGGTCGTACTCTTTTATTTCTTTGTAAGTAATTTCAAAGAAGCGCGAATCCGTCGCAATGTCCGTTGAATAAAAGGTGTTTCATTTCTTACTTGTAAAAATAGGTAGATGGAATCTATTTGTCATAGACTACATCTATTTTATATAAATTAATAGGTTAGCCTACTATCATTTAAAATTACTTCCTAAGAATGGGAAAATATACTCAACCACTTTTTGCGTAGCCCATAAACCAATCTCTTGGTGATGTTGATGTGGAGCTAAATATGGCATCAATTTGCTAATTTTATGCCCAGTATTTGCAGATATCTGAATTTGCTGCTGTAAGAGCAATAATTCCTTTTCTGACAAATAACTAAAATCATTTAGTTCTATAAAGTTTTTTATATATTCTGTATTTACTGGGTTAATGCGTCTACTTAAATTAGCACCAGCAATCCAATCATAAATAAAAGCTTTTTCTGCAGCAGAGAAAACTCCAAACATTTTCCCATCTTCTTCATTGATCAGCTTCCAAAATCGGCTATGTTCTGGATCTTCGTTAAGCTTAATCCATCCTATTTTTATTAGCTCAATAATGAATTCCTCAACCTGATCTTCTTCTGATAGCCATGAATTTACAGACTTATTATTAAACTTGCATTTCTCATTATGCATGTGCTTTCCAACCAAAGCTTTGCTCTTGAAAATGTCCAGAACCACTCGCTCAGTATTTAGGTTCTTTATTATTTGAACTGAGCTAACTCCCCGATTATTCAATAAAAAGCCTATCTTTAATTTACGAATAAATTCGGATTGATTTGGGTAGCGTTTGGCTAAACATTTAATCGCATTTGTAGCTAATTGAGCATGTCCATTATCAAAGTTATCAATTGTAATGTGTAGGTTAAAATATTTGGAATCAATACCTAACTCTTTAAGTTCATAATTTGTAATCAGTAAATGAAGTGGTAGTTGTTCGTATCCAAAATTAAAACCTGCAATCTCGGGTATAAAATCTGATGGAGCATAAGCTAAAGCCAATTGTATTGCTGACTGGTGATAATATTCATCAGGCAAATTCATTGAAAATTGATGAAGACCAAGTGATAGAAGTAATTTATTGAAAAGTTTTACATGGTTACTTTGACTGGAACCTAACCCCAACTCCTCAACATATATCTGTATAAAGTCTCTAAAAGCTGGATCATTCCAGTACTGTGTAAAGCTATAAAGCCAAGCACCGTCTACACGTTTGGTCGGTGCTACTTTGTATAAAAATTCATAAGCTTTACTTGTAGTTCCAAAAAACTCCCTTGCACTCCCATTTTCACGCCTTTCTAAGTACTCTTTGTAATGCAAGCATTGTGTTTTATTTTGTTTCTGCATCCAGACTGCCAATTGATCAACATTAGTAGGAAAATCAGAGAAATCACTATCCAAATGAAGTATTTCGTTTTCTAGGAAATGATAAGCTTTCAACTCTTTTTCAGAATGCGACACTGATGGATCTAAGAAAAATTGTGTTATTTCAAAATATTTCTGATGGGCATCGGTTATTAAATTTAAAATTCTCTCTTTTACTGCAGTAGGCATTATAATTCTCTCGCGGTAAATAACTTATACCAACATAATTGACACTTATACTTAATTAATTAGCAACTTTGAAAAGAAACGTTAACAAATGTAATCCTTTAGTTTATTTAGTTTTAAAATACAAAAATTTAAGTAAATAATTATAATATTTGAAATAAAGAAACATTTCACTATATGTGATTTCAATCACATTCATTAAAATTAAAAAAATATGGTGCTTAAAATTAGTGAAAAAGCATTTTATCTAATTTATAAAATTGTTAACTGTATTTATTGAAAGTACAAGCACTGCTATTATTTCTGTCGTTATTCAGTTGATATCCTACACGGATTTTTCTTGTTTTTAAAATTAAAAAAAAAATCAATAAATTACAAACACAACTCCAATCAAAAAGATATAAATCTGAATTAAGAATAAAATTAAACATTGTTAGCCTTTTGTAAAAAAAAAATATATATTTCCATTTATTATCAATACCTAAACTTTTAAAACAAACACAATTTAACTCAAAAATTAAAATGTAACACCTCTGATGTTTTTTAAAACACAAATTATGATATTAATAATAAATCTACTGATTAATTAATGTAGATTAATTCTAATCTTATGAGGTTCAGTAAAATGACTAATCAAAATCAACAGCAGAAAAATCAGCAACAGCAGCAGCCAAATCAACCGCAAAAAAAGCCAGATCAGCAACAACAGCAACAGCAACCAGACCAACCGCAAAAAAATCCGAATCAGCAAAAATAACCGAACCAAAACCAGCAAAATGACCAACACTTTCAACAGAAATAATATTTTTTCATGTTGAATAATATTATTAAATTCTAAAACTCATTCATTAATTAAATCCAACTAAGAATTTTTTTTTGAATTCTTAGTTGGATAGAATTGGAGTTCATTATGACTATCAATGACCATCAAGACGAAAACCCAATCAAGCATGATTGGCGTACAGATTATTCAAACCGCCCATATTACGGCGATATCCAACGAGAACTTCCTGATGTAGATTATGACCGTGATCTTCGTTCAGCCTATGAATTAGGTCAGCATGCCCGAAATGAGCGTGGTACTGATGCACGATTTGAGGATTCAGAAAGTGATCTAAAAGTAAAATGGGAAGAATTAAAGGCTGAATCACGCTTAAAGTGGGAACAAGCCAAACATGCTATTAAAGATGCATGGGACAAAATGTAAGCCAATATAATGATAATGAGCCTTTTAGGCTCATTATCAGCACATCTAAATAATAATTAAATAGGTGTAAAATGGACTTTATAAAAATACTATTAGCTGATACTACATTCACTTTTGCAGCAGAAATTGTACTTCGTAGTGTCTTGATGTACTTCCTGATTATCTTAGTTTTAAGATTTTCTGGTAAACGTGGTGTTAGGCAACTTTCCATCTTTGAAATCGCAATTATTCTTAGTTTAGGATCTGCTGCTGGCGATGCTATGTTCTATGAAGAAGTTCCGATCATACATGCTGTCATCGTTTTTGCAGTAATTATGGCTTTATATCGCTTAACAACTTATTTAATGATGAAATCCGATGCTATTGAGACCGTATTGGAAGGTCGACCAATATACATCGTCAAAAATGGTTTACTGATTGTTGAGGATATTAAGCAAGAAAAGTATTCATATGATGAGTTCTTTGCTGAAATGCGCCAAAAGAAAATAGAGCATCTTGGACAAGTTAAAATGGCACTGCTTGAGACTGATGGCTGCCTAAGCGTGATCCCATATTCTAAAGAAAATATAAAATGGGGCCTTCCTCTGTTTCCCGATGAATACCAAATCGCAGATCATCATAATGTCGATCACTTTTATTCTTGTATGTTGTGTGGTCAAACCCAACGTTTAAATCATTTAAATGAAGAATGCCCTCGCTGTCAAAATACAAAATGGGCTAAATCCTGTTTATATTGCGAGGAATATCAAAATTAATAAGGTTTTGTTTTGACTTAGATTAATTCAATATTATTTAAAATGAATAGTTTAAGCGAACAAAAAATACACATTTCTTTACCTTACTCAAAGAGTAAATACTTAAAGTTTATATGGGTATCTTTGATCCAAAAAAGAGTTTTCTGGCAAGTAACTCATATTCGATTGTAGATAACCTATTAAATTGTATAAGCACAAAATATCCGTCAACAAATAAGCCATTAACTTACGTGAAAATAAATACTTATTTTCATAAAACGTTATAAAGCAAATGTATAAGAGAATGTGATATGAAAGAACCAAATACACCAAAAATTGACCAGCTTTCTGAGGAAGCATACGTGGATCCTATAGGTAAAACTCTTACCACTTCTTTAGGTGTTCCCGTAGCTGATAATCAAAATAGTCTAAAAATTAATGAGAAAGGCCCTACTCTTCTCGAGGACTTTCTTCTAAGGGATAAACTTATTCATTTTGATCGTGAGCGTATTCCAGAACGTGTTGTACATGCTCGAGGGGTCGGTGCCCATGGTTACTTTCAAGCTTATACCGGTAATGAAAAATGGACTAAAGCCAAGTTCCTAACGGACACAAATAATCAAACCCCTATCTTTGTCCGTATTTCTACAGTTCAAGGTGGGCGAGGTTCGGCTGATGTCGTTCGAGATGTACGAGGTTTTTCTATAAAATTTTATACTGAAGAAGGAAATTATGATTTGGTGGGGAATAATATCCCTGTCTTCTTCATTCAGGATGCTATTAAATTTCCGGACTTTGTTCATGCAGTAAAACCAGAAGATGCCAATGAAGTTCCAACTGGTCAATCTGCCCATGATACTTTCTGGGATTTTATTTCTTTAAATACCGAAGCATCACATATGACTACTTGGATAATGTCAGATAGAGCAATTCCAAGAAATCTACGCTCTATACAAGGTTTTGGCGTTCATACATTTAGATTGATTAATAAGAATAATGAAGCATTCTTAGTGAAATTCCATTGGACTCCAAAGCAAGGTGTAGCTCAAGTCGTCTGGGATGAAGCCCTAAAAATTAATGGCAAAGATCCCGATTTTCACAGACGTGATCTGTGGGATGCTATTGCGCGTGGCAATTACCCGGAATGGGAATTAGGCGCACAAATTTTCTCTGAAGAAGATGCAAAACAATGGGACTTTGATGTCTTAGATGCTACAAAATTAATCCCAGAAGAACTTGTACCTGTCACTCCACTAGGTAAATTTGTTCTAAACAAAAATACAGATGATTTTTTCGCAGAGACAGAACAAGTTGCTTTTAGTCCTGCAAATATTGTCTCAGGTATAGATTTTAGTAACGATCCCCTTTTACAAGGACGGCTATTTAGCTATACGGATACTCACTTACACAGACTAGGTACGGTAAATTTTAATCAAATTCCAATTAACAAACCCGTTTGTCCTTTTCATACGAATAGACGAGGTGGTTATGCTAATCACGAAGTTTATAAAGGAAAGGCAAATTATGAACCTAATTCTGTTGATGAAAATTGGCCAAGAGAATCACCTAATGACAGTGGTGCCTTCAAGACACATCCTGAAGAAGTACAAGGCAGCAAACTAAGAGTTCGACCAGAAAGTTTCGCTGATCATTTCTCGCAAGCCACAATGCACTACCATAGTTTGGAAAAACATGAACAACAGCATATTAAGGATGCATATTCTTTTGAATTATCTAAGGTTAAATCGGAAGATATCCGCAGACGTGTAGTTTACGCTGTCTTAGCTAATATTGACTTGGACTTAGCTGAATATGTTGCGAAAGAGTTAGGTATTAAAACTCCCCCTAAACAGCAAGATAGTCTGCACCAACCCGTAATTGCATCTTCGAAAAGATTAAGTACCTCATCTTTTCCTGCATCTGATATTAAACAGCGAAAAATTGCCTTGCTCGTTCATGACGGTGTAAATGCGTCATCAATCGATGATATTAAAATATGGGCTGAAGCAGAAAAAGCTATTGTGGAAACTTTAGCACCGAACGCAGCCCCTGTTAAATCTAGTGATGGCAATGAAATACCAGTAGATGGAAGACAAAATGGCGAGCCTTCAGTGATTTATGATGCCGTAATCGTGATTGATGGGAATAATTTAGAAGTATTTAAGGCTGATGGAGTTTCTAAACATTATGTATTAGAGACATATAAACATCTCAAGCCTATTGTTTTCCTGGGTGATAAATGCGCTTTAATAGATGAGTTTCAGCTCACTAAGGATGCAGCTCTATTCTCTACTCAAAATTTTAAAGAGATCCAAGATCAATTCAAACAAGCTATTCAAAATCACCGTTTGTGGGATAGAGAAAAAGTTGTCACAGCTATTCCAGTATGAATTTATTTGAGATTAAAAGTAGTGTAAGCATTTGATTTCAAAAAGCCCTCGTCGAGGGCTTTTTGATCTACTTTTGCTCTTTAAGTGGATTCTCAGGCTCTTCATTTGGTTTTTTCTGAGGATCTGGATTCTGATAGGTTTTCTGATCACCCTTGTCATCGTTTGATTCTTTTTGAGGATTGGACTCTTGCGTTTGTTTATTAGTCATAGCGATTCCATCACCAGTATAGCTTATATAAATAAATATGACTTGTAGAGCTGAGTATCAATTATAGATATGTAAAACTCACTGTTTTTAGGTTTAATACTGCAAATTCTTATGTGAGCACTGCGTTGACGATACTAAATTGTTTTGAAATCATTTTATTCTTAGTTGGGTTATTATTTGAGCGATGACCATAAAGAATAAAAAGGGATAAGTCTATGTGCGCAAACTTTGAAGCGATCAGAAAGAATCGTGCATTTCTACTAGACCTCCCTGAGCCAGATCAATTGGAGTTTCCTGAAGACATATTTCCGAACTACCCTGCTCCTTTGATCTTTTCCAATGATGGTAATATCCAATGGAGATCAGTTAATTTTGGAATGATTCCTAAGTGGGCCAAAGAAAAGACCTTCGGCAAGTACACATACAATGCCCGGACTGAAACGGTCGCTGAAAAACCCAGTTTTAGGGAGGCTTGGCATAAGTCTCAATTTGGTTTAATTCCTGTCGAAACCATCTTTGAACCAAAATACATTGACGGTAAATCTCACTGGTATGGGATTGCACGTGAGGATGGTATGCCTTTTACCGTGGCAGCCATATACGAGAATGCTGTCATTGATGGAAAGCAAATCCGATCGATGAGTATGCTCACCATCAATGCCGATAAACACCCTTTCATGAAGCAATTCCATAAGCCTAAAGATGAGAAGCGCTCGATCATCGTTATCCCTGATAAATACCGCGAAGAGTGGCTGAATTGCAGCTTTAAAGAGGCGCATGAATTCTTCTTTGAAATGCAGGATGAGTACATCTCCTTCCCTAAATCCCGCTTATCCTAAAATGGTGCTCAACCTAATTTAATTTGAAGGCCCTTTGATTATCCACAGCTTTTAAATTTGAAATTTAATTTGCCACCGACTATCCTAAAAAAAGAGTTCAGTTCCAAACACGCCTCGTAGCGTAGGAGTCAAACATGTCAAAGAAACTACCGATCTATTTCTCGGATGACGTCTGGTCATTCCTTCAAACACTTATGGGCCCAGATGGTGCTCCAAGTCCTACAGTTAATGCTGTATTTGAAAAAATACAAAAAGAGCATGAGCTAGGTTCTAAGTTTGATCTTAAAGAAATTTCAATTAAAACCCGCCTCGAAATTCCTTCCGCACTGGAGCGGTTTTCTGCAGGTCCTGCTTTTGGCACAAAAGACCATATCGATAAGTCGATCGACTTAAATGACTTCCTTATTTTTAACCCAATATCGACGTTCATGGGGCGGGTTGATAGTGAGTCTATGCTTTATGCTGGCTTTGAAATCGATGACCCTTTCTTGGTCGATAAAAGCATTACAGCACAGCATAGAGATATCGTTTTAGCCCTCATCGATGAGCGTGAAATAACGTTAAAGCGGTTAATGATGACCGCTAAGATGTCAAAACAAGAAATCAAAGAAATGTTTGGGGATGAAGACTATGAACTTCCCCCTATTTGGCTGAGAGCTGAAAACCCAGCTTACGAGCATATTATTCCTAAAGACAGCCAGTCTATCTCTATCCAAGGGGTTGTGACCTTCAATCTCAAGCAATTTTATAGACGCTCGACCAGCAAATAAGAAGTATAAAAAATGAAAGCTGAAAATCGTATATTCGCGTTAGTGGACGTGAATAACTGCTACGTCAGTTGTGAGCGTATTTTTAATCCGTCCCTCAATAATCGTCCGGTCATTGTTCTCTCGAGTAATGATGGTTGTGCCGTGGCGCGCTCCCAAGAAGCCAAAGACATTGGCATTAAAATGGGTGTACCGGTATTCCAGATTCAAGACATCATCAAGAAGCATGATGTTCAGGTATTCTCCAGCAACTTTGCTCTATATGGCGCTATGTCTCGTCGTTTTATGACTTTACTGGGGATGTATGTTGCACCAGGAGAGCAAGAGATTTATTCAGTCGATGAATGCTTCTTGGATCTCACTAGCTATGAGCATTTATTTGATTTAACCGACTATGCCCAAGACATTCGTAAGACTGCTTGGCAGTGGCTCACCTTACCCTGCTGCGTGGGTATTGGCCGTTCAAAAACTGAAGCAAAAATTGCTAATCACCTCGCTAAGAAGAATAAGTTTTTTAATGGGGTATGCAATCTGGTCGATATGGACCCTTGCTCAACTGAAGCCATGCTTGCCCAAGTCGACGTTGGAGAGGTTTGGGGTGTTGGGCGGCAGAATTGTAAAAAGCTCAATGCAATGAATATCCGTACTGTAATGGATTTAGTTCAAGCGCACCCAGCAGAAATTAAAAAGCAGTTCAGCATTGTTATGGAAAAGACGGTACGTGAGCTGAATGGGATCTCATGCATCGATTTGGAGAGTGATGCCCCTGCTAAAAAGCAAATCATCAGCAGCCAATCTTATGGCCAACCCATTTACGACATTGAAAACATCAAATCTTCAGTGCGCTTATACGTGCAGAGAGCTGTCTCAAGACTTCGTGATGATATGTCCTTATGCAAGATGATTGGGGTGTTTATTCAGACAGGTCGCTTTGATAAATGTGCAAAATACACACCTTACGTGATTATGCAGCTGCCCGAGCACTCCGACGATGTTTTAGAAATTACCCGTATAGCCATGCAGGCCATTGATGAAATATTCAAACCCGGCTTTAAGTATAAAAAGGCGGGAATCATCCTGATGGAGATCATCCCGAAAGCTAAATTCTCCCCTGACCTATTTACCGATTATTCGCTACAGATTAAGCGAGCCAAACTCTCAGACGCCTTAGATCACATCACTCATAAATATGGCAAGAACACGCTGTCCTTGGGTTTATGCGGGCGCAAAGATGAGCACTGGCAAATGAATCAAGAACGCAAATCCCCGAACTATTTAACAGAATGGAATGAACTCTTTAGAGTGAGATAAGACTATGCATATATTTAAACTTACAAATGAGCAATTGGCACAACTCTTAATTCCTAAGCGTTTTGTACCACCGACACCACAGGAATTTAAAGACAAGAATATGGTCTACGTCTTTGACAGTGAGGATAAGTTTGAACTTACTTATGATGAGTTGGTAGAGATCATTAGTAAGGCTAGACAGGCTGGACCACGGATGATTCCTGTATTGGGAACGGTGAATTAAATCTATCTACAGTTATGTGGGTTTAGAAATATTGAATAATTAACAAAGGTCAAAAAATGAGAGATGAATTAAAAGAGATTTTTATTCGTGGATGTAACGAAAAAATTGAGAAGAAAGGAGATAACGTAGGACTATCCTTTTATGCTTTCTTCAAGAATAAAAATGATAATCCAGAACTATTGATGGAGGCTGCTCAATGGTGGATCCTACAACACAAACTAGATCACTTTGAGAAAGCAGTTAAGGTTAGGCAGCTTGTTTTAAGTGAATCCTAATTACGATTTATTGCATTACACCAACCGAAACATGGATGGTTGAGAAAGCTAAAGATCTAAGCACTTAAATTTCATCAATAAAAATAAATAATAAACTGTTCTAGCTTACTCCATACTAGAACAGTTTAACCTAAGACATATTTTCTAAATTGAAAAAATTTAAGGTGAATTATTAATTTAAAGGGGCTTTGTTGCACAAAGCTGTTCTTAAGGGCTTCTTCGGCAATATAATTTCCAAATGAAGAAGCCTACACACAAAATCTACCGCACAACCAATTGGCCCGCATATAACCGAGCTCTCATTAATCGTGGGAATATTGCCATTTGCTTCGATCCAAAAACACAATGGTATGCAGAACCACAAGGAAAACAAGGTCGAGTCAAACCTACTCCGACATAGCGATTCAATGCTGTTTGATGATCAAATCTCTATTTAGACTCACTTTACGCATGGTTACTGGTTTTGTTCAAAGCTTAATTAAACTTTGCGGATTAGATTGGACAGCTCCAGACTTCACGACGCTTTGTAGAAGACAAAAGTATATTGATATTCAAATTAGCTATCAAAAAAGTAATGATAGGCTTCATCTACTCGTCGACTCTACCGGTTTAAAGTTTCTAGGTGAAGGAGAATGGAAACGTAAGAAACATCAGCCTGAATATCGTCGCCAATGGCGTAAATTACATATTGGTATAGATGCTAAAACCCTACAAATACGCGTTGTTCAGCTTACAACCAACAACGTAAGTGATTCACAGGTACTTGGTGATTTACTTGATCAAATTCCGTCGGATGAACAGATTGATTCAGTCTATACAGACGGGGCTTATGACACAAAACAATGCCGTCAGGTCATTGCAGATAGGCAAGCGCATGCAGTGATTCCACCAAGAAAGAATGCCAAGCCTTGGAAAGATAAAAAAGTTCATTCGCTAGAGCGAAGTGAATTACTTCGAACAGTTAAACACTTAGGCAGGACACTATGGAAAAATGGTCAGGCTATCATCGCCGAAGTTTGGTAGAAACCAAGATGCATTGCATCAAATTATTGGGAGATAAACTCAATGCTACGCACTTTCAAAGCCAAGTCAACGAGGTACATGCCCGTATAGCCATCTTAAATAAGTTTACGGAGCTCGGCCGACCTCATACCCAAGTTGTAACCTAAATTTGAGCAACTTAGGAAAGCTCTGCCGTCAAAGGCTTTATGCAACAAAGCCCTTTATATAATAAAATAAAAATCAGATTTAACAGGATCTGGAATGGATATATATGATTACTGGACAATTAAAATTTCGGCAATATTTATTTTTATTACTGTTATTACCTTCTTAATCAAGCAAGCAACACATTATCAGAAGAAAAAGGATGAAGCTGAACGTACTATGTTATAACTCAAAGCACTGCCTTCATATTTAGCAGATCTTGAAGCTAAAGATGCAACAAACTTAAGAAAAGACCTTGCATCAAAATACTTTGGTAAAAGTAATGACAATTCAACTTTAAATGAAATCGGAAATATTGTTAGTGAACAGTTGAAGAACTCTACTGAAGTTGCGAAGTCATCAGCCAAAGTTATCAAGGCTTTAACACCTCCTAAAACTTAAGCCATACTCTTTGACATATTGTTCGTACCTTAGATACTCACAATATGTCAGAAATGCTATATAGTTAACACAAATTTCTTTTTAATAATTATAGTTTGGGGTTAGTTGTGGCAGATAAGAAAGCTGAAGCTTTGAAGATTGTTGAGGAAGGTTTAAAAGAGTTAGAGTCTACAAAAGGTAGCGTAACTGTTGGTGTTCAGAAGCTTTCACGTGCAGCAAAACTTCTAGACAACGAAGAAGTTTGGACATGGTGTCAAGTCCAGTTGGGTAATACAAAATATACTAATGCTTTGGGCAAGCTCTGTAAAAAGCTTTCTACAGAGTATGAGAAAGAGAATAAAACTCAAAATATCTTTGATAAAAAATACAAGGAAGAGATTGAAAATATTAATAAACTAAAAATTCCTCTATTTGATATTAATGAAATTGTCCGTTATAAAAATAATTCGGAAGCTGCAGGTTTTTCATCAGTTGATTTCATAGAAAATAAATTAAATGTATTAATAAGAGAAAAGAAAGGTAACGACGGCTCTCACTACAAGAATCCCTTGCAATCACACTTAGCATATATCAAAAAATACACCTTCGAATATTTAACAGAGTTACATGACAAGCTAAAGTTTTCTGGAACAATTTCATCGAGTTTTGACTTACTGAAAGATGCAGTTGATGACCGTCTTCTCGATTTAGACCCTGAAATTGCAGAACAACTAATGTTAGCTTTTAAATCTGTCTCATCTGACAGTAAAGAAGAATGGTCGCATGCGCTAACAACATGCAGAAGATTATTAGAAAGTCTTGCTGACAAACTTTATCCTGCCAGCGACTTAGTAATTGGTAAGCGGACTTTTAAACAAAACCAGTTCGTAAATCGCTTATGGCAATTTATGAATGATACTATTGAATCTGACAGCAATCGTGATTTGGCTCAAATGCATGTTAACTATCTTGGTTCATGGTTGGAAAAAGCCAATAAAATTACGAATAAAGGCGTACATGACGAAGTCTCTCAACTCGAAGCAACTAAAGCAGTTTTTCATATTTATTTGATGCTTGCTGATCTACTGGACTATCTAGATCCATCTGCTGTTTCTAAGACTACTAAGCCTAAAATTACTGATGTGACACTCGATGAAATTGAAGCTCTACTTAATGTAAAGCGTGATGTTGCTAAAGCAATTGTTATTGCACGCGTCAAAAATAGCGGCTTAACTATTGAGCAACTTGCAGAAGTAAAAGGTGTAGGTCCTAAGACCGTGGCTACTGCGAAAGAAGTTTTTGAGTTTTGATTTATATAAACTTCAATAATGATTTATACTTCGTAAAATTTATACAAGTTATTGTTCTAACTTCAATTTTAAAGTTAATTAATACATGAAAAAATTAAGTGAAAAATGGTATACGAATCAAGCTATATCTATACGTCGGGAAATAGCTTGTAAGTTACGTAAGAAGAAAAAAACTAGTGCCTTTAATCAAGGTAAGAGTATTGTTTTTCCACATGCATTAAGTTTTCAAGATGCTAAATGTCGAAAAACACTTTTAAATGCTATTAATAAAATTCGTTATCCTCAAGAAGTGAAATCGGATGAACCACTTTATTTAGATTTTAATAAAGTTGGTCTTCTGATTGCTCCAGCGACAATTTATTTTTCACACGTATTAGAACAATTCCCTACCCAAAAAATCTTAAGTAGAGCTTCAAACACAAGTAACATTGTAAGAGCAATGTTCACTAAACTTGGGATACATGAGCGTCTTGGACTACAGTCGTGTTATTCCAATCACGACATGGTTGACTGGTTTACATTTAGTGGAACAGATCTAACTTTTGGTAGTGATTATGATGAAATCGAAGAAGTCTTAGCGGAAAAGTTAGATGAAGAAACTTTCTTAATCGTAAATGATGCAATCTCTGAGGCAGTCAGTAATGTATTAAATCATGCATATGAAACTCATCAACGCTCTTTAGGCTGGAAAGTATCGTTACGAGTTACTGAAGAATATTTGAGTTTAGCCATTACAGATCTTGGTAAAAGTATTCCTGTAACTGTGCCAGATAGAATAGATGATCATATCTTGAATCGTCTAAGCAATATCTTTAACACAACTAATTTGTTAGGAATGGATGACGCTCAACTTATTGATATTGCAAGTGAGTTTAGACGATCTAATACAGAGGAAAGACACCGCGGCAAAGGCTTTGGTGATATGTTAGAAGTTTGTAAAAATGTTAAAAATTCAACTTTAATCGTCTATAGTAGAAAAGGAATATGGATGAGTAATGGTCAAGATTATAAAAAAATGGTCAATTACAAAGATGAAATAGATGGTACAATCATTTTCTGGAAATTGCCCTTAAATTCTCCTTTGGCAATACAGAGCATCGGCTCTAATGAAGTGGGAGATGGACATGAGTGACATGATTATTAACATCGCTACAGACTTTTACCCTCGCCCTGCTGGTCGTTTTTCAGCAGATGGTGAATATACTGGTGAAACTTTTAGAGATAAAGTTCTTACTCCTAAACTTGAAGAACTTCAAAGTGCTTCAAACGGTCATCTTATTATTGATTTTACTGGCGTAACTATGGCAGGTTCTTCTTTTCTCGAAGAAGCTTTTGGTGGTTTAGTTCGTAAAGGAAAATTTTCAAAAGATTTTCTGCAAAAAGTTCTAGTGATTAGAAGCCCTAGACGCCCAATTATTAAAGATCGTATTGAAACTTATATCAAAGAAGCTTAATGATTTTTTTTGAAATTACTCACTTTATAGCCAATATTTTTATTGGCTTTTTTAATTTTTTAACTTCGTCACTCATATTAAAGGTCATTGTCGGAGTCCCTGCCGCTTATGTTTTTTTTCAGCGAGTACATAGTCAGACCCAACAACGTGCATTTAAAGCCATTAGTGACGAACTCGTAAAAATTAATGATTTTGTGATCGAATTTATTTCTAAATTAGATGTTATTGAGCCAGATACTGAAATTGAAGCAAAAACCATATCTGAACTCAATGCATTAAAAAACAAAATCAATGCGCATATCATTTATACACAAGAATATATCCATGGCTTCCCTTACGGCGGCCCACTCAATCATGTGTACTTTTTATTATTTAAGCATTACTTATTTCCTAAACCCAAAAAAACTATTGATGACTTGGAATTTACTTATCAAGAATTGATTTTGAATGATACAGTTTTAAGTCTTGAGAAAGAGTTTATTGAAGATAAGAAATTAAAATTATTGGATGACCATACACTCAAACTGGATCAAGTCGTTATTGATAAGATTGTTTCAACTAGCCGAGCACTCTTAGAAAACCTTGAAGACAACACTCGAAAAATCCTTTAACTTTATTTAAATCCAATTACTTCCCCTCCTAACCACTCATTAATCGGATTCGCAATCCTTTACATGAGTGGTTCAATCTCCGCATTCCAATGAGCTTCTTGTGCTTCAGTAATTGACCCAAATGCTCTCGGCGGATTAAAATGATTTGAGAATTTAACTTTATAGTAAATGTTAGGCACAACCCTACTGACCTCCCCTTGATCCAGATAAGGAGATAAAAAGCTTAATAGCTGCTTCTTAGAAAGAGCAACACTGATATCTTGAACAGAAAACACTGAGCCTGCTGCTAAGTTTTTCAATTCAGTGGCCAATCGTCTTTTAATATTGTCATCCATAGCCAAAACTCATCATCGAGTCATCCTTATTTCCGACCAAATTTTTCTAAGGCAGCTTCATTAAAATCCTCATTAAACATCTGCTTCACCCGATGTTCTCTTTTTAACGTTGCGACAGTAGCGAAGAAACATGCCTCACATAAATGCAGTTCATACTGTTCTCCATCATGCTTCGACCCATTGCCCCAATTGGCGGATAGGACTGCATAGTTCAGTTGAGTGAACTCCTGACAAACGTCACATAAAATATCTTTCGTTTGCTCTAGGTGGTTGTATTCTTCTAAAGCTTCCTGTTCTTTGCTTTCCACATTTGCCTCCTCACTTTTGATGCTTGTGAGATTTATGTCAGTGCCAGATCCAAAGCAATCAGGATCTCACCCTCTTGGCATTCACTGGGTGGAGGTAAAGTCCGATCCTCTTCACGATAGAAGTCCACACTGGTGAACAGCGCATCTTTGGCCATGTGTAGGGCATCCTCGAAATTGTCACCGCAGGTAATTGCCTCTGGAATATCCCGAAATGAAACGTTGTACGCTTGGCCTTCTTGTTCGAATTTTGCTGGATAAAACACTGGACTACACCTCATGATCGAATTCCTATAAATACTGATCGAACCATTCTTTCTTGTTTTAAAAGCCCCTACCTCAGCAGAGGCTTCTCTTGCTCACTAGTACACTCTTGTTATCTAAAGTAATAACCCCACGTATCGTCTTTTGAGTCTCCCCACCCTGTCCAGATCTGAGTGAGTTCTACATAATCCGGATTGATGCTTTTGACCTTGTATAAATAGCTACGGGGTGGAGAGGTCTCATTGAGGCGTACTTTTTCAATTAAGATAAAGGTCTTGTCATCCAACCATCTGACTCTAAGTGGCATTGGGTCCTGACACTGCCCCAGTTCTGCATACATCGCCGCATCTTTCCCATTTTTGGAGAAGGACAATCCGGCACAATGAACCTCAGGGATGTCCATCACCAGACGTTTTCCGATCAGGCTTTCTTTGGCGCCCGCAAAGGCTAAGGTTGAAAGACTGAGACATAAACCCGTTAAAAATATTTTTTTCATGTCGTTACTCTTTATTTATTCAGTTGAAGTGATTTAGAACATATTATCAATAAAGCCACACTGTAAAATGTGCTGTGATGGATCTATTGGATGGTCATACAGACTGATATAAGCAATCATATCGGTCAGATCAGAAAGATCCCGTTTGTAATGCTGGGTATAGATGTAAATCCGTTTAGGGCTGTAACGCTTTTCGTTTTGGAAAACCTCTCCGTTAAACACCTTTAAATGCGGATACTGTTGAAAGACCTGATGGGTCTTGGTTCGTTTCTCATTGTCATGTGCTGAGGCTTGATCCCATTGCTGTTTAAAGTGTTTATATTGCTGCCCGCTATAGGGACTGAACTGAATCTTTAACCCTTCCTCTAGCTTCTGTTTGGTCTGAGCCATGTCATCATTGCGATAAATCGAAGTACTTGCCCCAGCCACACTGACCTGCATCAAAGCCTCAATCCGTTGGATCGGATTGCTTTTATCTTTGGGCAAATAGACTTCTATTTCAGGACAATCCTCACAGTAGTTTTCATCGTCTGGATCATCCACAACGCTTGATTTTTGCTGGGTGTAGTGCTGCTTAAATTGTTGTTGCAGAGTCGTTAGATTAGAGGCTGCGGTATGCGTCCAATCTCCTGTGGCCAATTGATTGCTAAAAGACTGTTCTTGCTTGGCCCAATCCAAACAATTTAAGCCCTGCTCTAAAGTCACTGCATTGGAAGTAGAAACCGGCTGTGCCACCACAGTCTGCAATGCCAATAATGAAGCGCTGGCGAGTAAAAATGATCTCAGCTTAAATCTCATTGGATGATTCTCCTGCTGAGCGTTGTTCTCCTGATAAGCGTTGTTCACCGGACTGATCATCAACTTTAAACCAGTAGGTATAGTCCTCAGCTTTTCCATCTACCATCACATGCTGCACATTAACGTCATAGATCACGTTGTATTGCATTGCGCTAAAATGAAATTGCAGGTTATTGGCCAATAAACCATAGCTGATATTGTCATACTGGATGTTGCTGATCGTTTGAGCTTGCTGATTATCCCGTCTCGTCACTGTGAGCTTCGCCTGTGAAAAATCGACTTGATTATTGGCATAGGCATTCAGTGGATTGACTAATATCGACAGGGATAAAGGTTCAGTTTTTGAAAAGAATTTCTTCGGATACACATGATACGGATAGGCAATCACCCCTTTCGGCATCGTGGTGCTTAGGGTTTGCGATGCATAGGGATAGACCACTTTCATGGCAGCGCCTAAGATGGTCGCTACGCTTTTAGCCTCAGTATTAGAGACTTCGCCATAGGCAGTTTTGCTCAGGAAGGGACTTAAGAGATGACGTCGATGACCAATGCTGACCGAGTTTTTTTCAATCAACCAATTAATCACATGGGTATCTGCACCGTAGCTGGCTAAAGGCTGATAGGCTTGAACAAAATTCAAGTTCGATGTCGAAGTCCCTTGATAACCAATATCACTAAAGCAGCGCCACGTACGATCCGGATAATGTGAGGTCTTTTCATTCACCGCCAGTAACATAGAGGCTTGCATCATCTGATCTTCATAGGCTTGGTCATAGCGAACTTTCGGCAGATGGTGTAAGGCACGGATCTCATTCAAGGTATTGATAAACAGCTGACGCTCCGCCTCACTGGGCCTCCCTGCCTGACAGGCATTCAGATCCTTAAGATCCTCTGCATCATTCTCAATGACATCCACCACCATTGTGCTATTCACAGGCAGAAGCTGTGAGGTTCCTGCCTGTGTCAGTTTTAAACTACATTCGCCCAAATCTAAGGCTTTGAGCTCCCCTTGTTCGAAGTCACAAATACTTGGACTCTGACTGCTAAAACTGAGGGTCAGATCTTGATCCGTCTTCAGGTTCAACTGATAGGCCTGACCTTTGAGAAAGCGATGGATCTGTAAAGGTTCAAAGCGTTGTGCTGTCTTGTTTTTACAAATTCCTTCTTGTAGATATTGCGTTTCAGAACACGTGACTGGTTGAGGTGAAGTACCACCATCGTTTGCCCCATCCGTTCCACCACTATTGGAACCAGTGTTTCCGCCTGAACCACCACCACATCCAACCATCGCCATACTGATGGCCAGCATCAAGATGCTGGTTCTAATCGATGGTATCCCCGTTTTTGAACGTCTCATCATATTATTACCCCCTCTTATGCTTGGTTTTTATTGGTAATGATCAGCTGATAGCAGTTGGCGGATTTCACTGGCCATTTTGGGGCTACGCCAAGGAAACAACACTTTAAGGCGGTAATGTGGTTTGAATTGATCGCGTGTCCCAATATTGACTTGGTATTCTCTTTTGACTGGGCTGCGATGTTCGTGATGGCGGATATGCGTTCCCGTCATCGGATTGCTGGTGATTGTGCTGGAATAAGAGACTTTGTCTTCAACTAAGTTGAAGTGACCGACCGACGTAATGTAGTCAAATGGGTATTTCACTAAACGCTGTTCAGGTTCATCGAACAGGATGATGGTTTTATCCTGACTGTTAATCCAGACCCCACGATTGTGATAATTAAACTGTTCACCTTGACGGGTCAGTTGCTCCGTCATACCTGCAAAGTAGGTATTGCCATATGTATAGAAGTAATAAACAATCACAAACCATAACAGCCAGATGCCAAAGAATAGAGAACCAAACCAGCTAAAGGAAAACACTTTAGCAATAATTAAAAAGATGACGATTGGCACCACGATGCACTTTACAAAGACTTTGGATTTTGGTGGGCGATTTTCGATTGGAATGATTTTTGGTTGAGTGAATTCAGACATCATTGTTCCCCGCATGTTCAATGCAATTGACAATCACAAGGGGATATAAAAATAAGTATTTTTTATAGGCGTGATTGAGCCATCCACCTTAGAGATTGTTCGTGTAAAAATGTTTTTTTAATACAGCTTAAAAATTAAAATCAGTGCTGTATGCCCTGTTGAATGACACAACAAGGTTGAACAGGTGCGGAGGCACAATAAAGAATAGATGGATACAGCATGAGAAGCTCCTTGTGTTAAAGAAGTTCTACCAAATTACTGCTAAATAATGGTGGCAGAACGAGAGCGGGTTAGCAGACTGGAACACAAGAATCCAGCACGTCAAAGACGTCCCCCTCCCGTTCCACCGCAGAGGGGCACGAGGGGATAAACACTAAAGGACAAGTCCTTTAATGCTCTTGTGTTGGACGGTCTGCTAAAACCGACTGGCAATGTAGGCCAGCGAGCTCATATTAGATTTATCCAGCGCTTTAGTCAATTTTGCGATACGATAAAATTCACATGATCGGCTTGAATAAATTCAGTTAAGTTGTTGATTTCGCCCATCAGCTCAAATTAAAACCATCGATGGGCTCATTTTGATGCTATGGATCGGTCTAAAATGAACTGCTCTTCTGTAATAAAATAAATGAATAAAATGATTGAATAGATCTTCGCCAAACATTCACTTTTTTAAGTGGATCTGAAGAAAAACTCTACTTCGTCAAACGATACCTTCCTGTTCATCATAGGTAGACCCAGCCGTCAGACTTCGAAAATAACTAAAGTTTAATCAATGAATTAATGAAATGTTGCGTTTTGTAAAAATAATCAAATATAACGTTGACAGCTCACGGGATACGCAGATAAGCTTATAGGACACAGCAAAATCTGTGTTCAGGCGTGAGAACCTGATACAATCTAGGTGCAAATTAATGTCGCACTCGCGGCTATTTTTTTGCCTACTGTTTTAGCAGTCGTTATGGCAGCTTGATAGGGCAACCGTAAGGTTGGCTGATCCTAGATTCAGTATTCTCACCCCTGTCTCGCTGCCACCATTACCGTGAGAAGTAATGCTGGTAAGTATTTAAAACTTATCTAGGACCACTGCTATGAACGCTACTTTTCATGGTGCATACACTTGCACATCTAAAAAACAAGCCTCTCAACTGATTGTTGAACTTGGCAAAAGCATTTCAAATCCCCAGCGTCAAAGCTTAACCCATCTTTATCAAGCACTTGATACTGCAGACTCCATGCTGACCGAGCTTGAACATGCGCACCAAATTATTCGTCAATGCATGCGTCAGATGAATGATGAACAAATCGCTGAAGTCGCTAAACTCAATCAAAATAATCATACCCCTTCGCTCTGGGCATTCCGTACCCATCAGCGTCAAAACCTGATTGAACGTGCTGAGCGTCTTTTGGGAGCACGTTATGTCCAAGGATAATCAGCATATTCTGCTGGCTCCCTCGGACTACCCTTTAATTGCTTCGCCTACGCTTGCAAAAGCGTATGGCGTCGCAGCCGCGACTTTTTTACAAAAGCTGCATTACTGCTTAGAAAAAAGTGATGCTCAAGTCCACAAAGGAAAAAAGTATTGGTTTCATAGCTATGAGCAATGGCAACAAACCCTCGGGATCTATAGTGTCTCAACCATTAAACGGATCGTCGCTAAATTAAAACAGGCAGAGATTTTAGTGATTAAAAAGCTCTCAAAAAATAAATGGCTCCAAACCAATTTTTATTCAATTAACTATAAAAAGTTAAAACAATTGATCCAGCCGCATACTGAAACTCAAGCTCAGGCGCAATCGTCTACTCAAACAACGAGGACAACAGATACAAAACCAGCTAACAACGTACGTCCTGCGAAAAATACACAAGCTGATATACTAACGCAGTCGATTCAAAACGCGTTTCACACTCTCAAAGATCAGACAGATACACCAACGCAGTCCTTAAAATCAGCGAAAGGTTCCGTACAGCCAAACCTTGTAATCTCAGAACATACGATGGCACAAGGATTGAATCAGCCGCTCTCTCCAATTGCATCACATGAAATTTTGAAAAATATGAACCCTGATTATCGTCATTTTTATCAAGCGCTGTTGCAGCAGCGCGTTGATATTCATTATGCAGATCAGCGTATTCAGCATTTAGTCAAACAGCAGAAACACGTGATTCGACATATTGCTTATATTAAACAGCATTTTTCAGGCCAAAATCGCTACAAGTGGTATGCACTTGAGCAATTACAAATCGACAGCTATTTAATCAAGTGAGCAAGTTCATCTTATCCAGATTGAACTTGCTTATTAGAAACTACCCTTACTCTGAGAATCAAAATAAATTAAAAGTCGAAATCATTAGATTTAGGCTTCTGAGCAATATCATGATTTTCATATTGATATTGATTTCTTCTGGACAATTCAAGCTGATACTCTGCTTGATGCAATTCATATAAATTCGCTTCTCGAATCTCTTTAACTGTTTGTCTAAATATGTTGAGTTTTTCTTGAATCTCATGATCTTCACTATGAAGATAGTGTCGAGGTATTTGCGGAACATCTATTAAATTGGTCCCATATTTTTTATTATAATCCTCATTCGATAAACATGAGACCTTATTTTCAACCTGTAGTTTCACACCATAAATCTCCACTTCTTTAACCGGTGCATATTGTTCTAAATATTTATTTATGACATTTTCTGTAATTTTTCGATAATGATTAATTTGATGACGACCTAGCTTAAGTACATCTGCGGTTAGTTTCTTAGCACCTCCTCGTTCCGGATTTTTTGGACAGTGTCTTTGAAAATACAGTTCTGGTGTTCGTTCAATACCGTCATAAATACTTCGCTCAGAATATAATAAATGCAAATGCGGTTGTTCATAGCGCCGATCGAGTGATGAAACATGATTATGAATTGCAAAACTATAGGGCATCTGATATTGACCGCAGAACTCATGTATAAGTTGATTTGATAAATCTATCCGCTGCATATAATTGAGTTCTTTGGGCAAGGCCACGGTAATATGTGTGGATGTTCGCCCATTCATACTTTCATATTGATCGGCTGCATTCCAAAATACTTCGGGGCTATCAGTTGCCCATGCTGGCATATTGGCTGTTTCTTTATATTCAAGTTCTTCAGTATCTTGTTTATGTGTTGAGAAATGTAATGTTCGCGTAATGTAGTGATAACCGAGTTCTGAAGAATGCCTGAATTTGTTTCTACGCAAATTTTTATGCTGAGTTTTTAGCTTTTTCACATTATGGCGTAAATCAAAATAATACATATACAAATCCAAGTCCAAATAAAGAAAATGGATCATATAAAATTATTTAAAAATTTTATTCGTTTGATGCAGAAAATGAAAAATAATGCGATTTTTTTATAGAAAATATATCAGCATCATAAATGTATGTACTTTTAACGTGTAACACCGCCCAGTTTTAACGTGTAACACCGATCAAACTTTAAGCAAAAAAACATGTAACACCCCCAATTTTTAACGTGTAACAGACGTTTGTGCAATTTTTAGTCAATTCAAGTAAATTTTCGAATCCTAAAATATTAATATCATTTAAATACAATCACTTAAATAACTAAAAGTGCTCCGCAGGACGAAGTAGTAGTGTTCATTAAAATTTTCTGAAAGAAAATTTTAATGAACACGGAGACGAGATAAAAATCTTTTTTTGCATTCGCAAAAAATGATTTTTATCGCTCATCACTAACAGCCCAAACTAACAGCCAAACTAGCAGGACTAACAGAGAGCAGAAAAAAAGTAGAACTTTTTTTTGAATATTTCAACTTTTCTCAAGTTTTAAAATTGACATGTGATATACATTTTTTATTTTTTTAGTGAGAAAATATCAAGATGAGTCGTACAGCATTAACAACACAAGATCACATTTATTCAATAGAATATTTTGCAATGAATAATCCTGCGTTCGAAAGTTCACATTATGATGTCATTCAATTACTCGAACAAAAAAAATTAGGGGAACTGAGTGATAAAGAAAAACAATTAATCAGAAAAACGTATCTATATACAAAAAAAAGAAAGACGTATGATAATAAACTTCATTTTATATCCAAAAAAGATCCAAACTCGATCACAAAAATAGAACGCGATATTTTAGATTATAGTTACTTCGGAGAAGATGTTCCTCCTGTTCTAGAACATTATTTTTTAGCTGAGAAAATGTTAGATAATTATATGTCAAAATTACCTGATGATTTAAAAATAAAAATTCATCAAAATATCTTAGATACTGATGATGCTTTAGAAAAGAAACAAAATATTAAAAAGAGAAATAAGGATAATCATCAAAAATTTTTTATTGGTGGAACATTACTGTCGCTACTTAAATCAAATAATATTGATGATGATCAACTTGAGATATTGTTTAAGATCATGAAGCTTTATCTAATGCAAGACTACTTCAACAAAGAAATATTCTCAGATAAAGAGATAAATGAGTTTAATATTTCAGAAGGTGGAAGAGAATTTAACAACAAAAAGAATTCAATTTTTCTCAACTTAAATAACCCATTTAAAATTTACGATGAGTAAATTAAAAAACTAACAGAAAAAGCAGTATGCGTTAATAGCCGACCTTTTTTTCAAGGTCGGTTAAGTCGTGTGCGTTTCTAAAAATTCAAAACTCTTATTTAATAATAATTTTTCTAACAAATCACTTTACAAAACAGAATTATACATTTTACAAAATACCATCTAAATAAACTTAAGATTATTTTACTGATATAATAAATTAAAAAATAAACCTTTTTTTTGTTTTTTAAACTTTTCTCATCTTTTTTTTAAATATTTTGATAATGTGCATATTCGGTTTTTCATTTAATTACCAGCTCACCCTGAAAATGAAAAATTTCCAAAACCTCAAGATATTGGGTTGAAATTTTTATTCAAAATTTATCAATTTACGGGAGGATCGATGAACTTCAAAATTCGGTTTGAATTATCTGAATATGTAAAAAAAGTACAAGCTAATGGTAGCTGCACTTTTTCTGGTAACAGTACGAAAAATTCACTTAGATTTATATTTAAAAAGCACAATTTAAAAGCTAATACAGTTTACCCGTCATTTGATGAAGAATACATGAATCACCAAGAGTCTTATCCTCTAGATATGAAGGTGGTGGGATGAGCACAGAGGATGCAAGATGATTGAGATTGATCGCAGAATTCGAGCTAAAGAATTTATGCAACTCCTATCCATTGGAAAAGATAAATTCTATAACATGATTAATACTGGGGATATTCAGCAACCAATTAGACTTTCTGATAAAGATGTTTTTTGGTATTCCTCGTACGTTAAGAATAAAGTTGAGGAGCATAAGCCTAAATCTGATATAGTACCCCACAATTAGTGGTCATTTTATTCCTAATTTCTCCGCTATCTCTCCCAGAGCGGGTACTTAAACGGGTAAGTAGGAAACCACATCAAAATTAATTTATATATTCTAGTAGGTTATAATGAAAATCGTCATCCTGAATAAGCCCTATGACGTCCTCTCCCAGTTCCGTAAAGATGAAGCACATATGACGATGTCTGACTTTGTCAGTGACTCTACTTTGCGCTTGGCTGGTCGTTTGGATATGGACTCTGAAGGCTTGGTATTTTTAACCGACCATGGTGGTTTGAACCAATACATCACAAACCCTGCCAATAAAAAATTTAAAACGTATTTGGTTCAGGTCGATGGTGATGTCACTGAAGAAGCCCTTGAGCAGTTGCGTAAAGGTGTGGAATTGAAAGATGGTATGACTTTACCTGCTGAAGCATCTAAAGTTGAACAACCTGAGTGGTTATGGGAACGTGATCCTCCTGTACGTTTCCGTGCGTCTGTGCCGACTTCTTGGGTCGAAATTTCAATTTGTGAAGGCCGTAACCGTCAAGTACGTCGCATGACTGCTGCTGTAGGTTTTCCAACTTTACGTTTAATCCGTACTAAAATTGGTGCAATTGATTTGGTTCAAATGGGTTTACAACCAGGTGAATCCAAAGAAATCGAGCCACTTTTATACCCTGACTTTCAAAACATTCCTGCGGAAGAACCTTACCGTTCGCGCTCTTATGTGAAAAAACCGGGTGGTACAGGTGGTAAGCCTATGGTTCGTAAGAACAAAGATGGTTCCGTGAAAAAGTCAGGTACAAAGCGTATTTGGCAAATGGATGATAGTGAGAAACCAAAGCGTAAAACCAATGGTACTACTCGTCCAAATACGAAAGCACCACGTGGTCGTGGACGTAATAATGGTCGTTAAAAATTAAGTATTTTAAAGCCCACGAAAGTGGGCTTTTTCTTGCTCAACTCAGAAACGCTTTAAATATAAATAAATGTTTTTCTATATTTATTTCTCAACCTTTATAAAACCGTACTTTTCATTAATGAATCTCTCAATCTTGGCTTTAAAACCTGAATCTCCCCTGTTGAATGTCTAAACATCCGATATGAATAAATATTCTCTGTTTCTAATCCATAAATATTTTGAAATCTGATCTTAAATTGAATACTAGTATCATCAATTTTCTTTTTTAAAAAATCATTAATTAAGCTGTCATTTAAACAATCCAATCGTAAAGTAAATTTTACAACATCATCAACCCCTATCTTCACTATTCGTTGATAGATTGTATTATCAGTTGTCATGAGTAAAACAAATCTAAATTCATTAACTTTTGAACACACATTAAACTCTAAAGAACCAAGCATCTCCATTTTATTACTCAACAAATCTCTCACCTCATGAATTTTCATTTCTTGAGATGAAAGCTCTAGATAAGGGTTAGATGCATTATTTGTCATTCTAAGTTGTTCTAGTTGTAACCTTGTTAGCTCACCCTGTTGTCGAATACCTGATCTCATCTCATCAATTTGAAGTTGCAACGCTTTTTCTTGTTGTTCTAGAACTTTCGTATTTTGATCTAACTGCTTACCTTGCTGAACATACCCTAGAATTAACCAGAAGAAAGCAACAGGTGCGAAAATACCAGCAAGAAAATCACCCAAAGCATTTAATTCTATTGGCAAACTATAGCCATTACTTTTAGTAAAACCATAAATTCCAATGAACCAAATAGCTGTCACTAATATCCCAAAAATTAAACTCTTTTTATTCATATCTCAATTAGATCACTCAAGCATTATTAATTTATAGTTATAACAAACATCTGATATTAAAAAACATCATCAAATTTTTAAATAGAAAGCATAAAGTACTATAAAAAAAGCCGACGCATATGCATCGGCTTTTTTCACTTCATCGGTAAATTTACCAATTTAGTTTTGACTTAGATCGCTTCAAGTGCAGCTTTCAAAGTCTCGCTTGGACGCATTACAGCATTAACTTTAGCTGTATCTACAGCATAGTAACCACCGATGTCAGCAGCTTGACCTTGAACTTGAGCAAGTTCAGCAATGATCTTGTCTTCGTTTTCAGCAAGTGCTTTCGCAAGTGGAGCAAACTTCGCTTTCAACTCAGCATCTTCATCTTGTGCAGTAAGCGCTTCAGCCCAGAACTTCGCTAAATAGAAGTGGCTGCCACGGTTATCTAACTCGCCAGTACGACGTGATGGAGACTTGTCGTTATCAAGTAATTTGCCAGTCGCTTGGTCTAAAGTCTTCGCAAGAAGTTTCGCCTGAGCGTTATCTTCTTTAATACCTAGCTCTTCTAAAGAAACCGCTAACGCCAAGAACTCACCTAAAGAATCCCAACGTAAGTGGTTTTCTTCTACAAGCTGCTGTACGTGTTTAGGTGCTGAACCACCCGCACCAGTTTCGTACATACCACCGCCCGCCATTAACGGAACGATAGACAACATTTTCGCTGAAGTACCCAATTCCATAATTGGGAACAAGTCAGTCAGGTAGTCACGTAGGATGTTACCCGTTACAGAAATCGTATCTAGGCCACGCGCTACACGTTCAAGTGTATAACGCATTGCACGTACTTGAGACATGATCTGAATATCTAAACCAGCAGTGTCGTGGTCTTTCAAGTATTTTTGTACTTTCTTGATCACTTCATTTTCGTGCGGACGGTATGGGTCTAACCAGAAGATTGCTGGCATACCCGAGTTACGAGCACGGTTTACTGCAAGTTTTACCCAATCTTGAATCGGTGCATCTTTCACCTGACACATACGCCAGATGTCGCCTTCCTCAACATTTTGAGTCATCAACACTTCACCAGTTTCTAGGTCAGTGATGTTTGCAACACCCGCTTCAGACATTTCGAAAGTTTTGTCGTGCGAACCGTATTCTTCAGCTTTCTGCGCCATCAAACCAACGTTAGGCACAGTACCCATCGTACGTGGATCGAAGTTACCGTTCCACTTACAGAAATTGATCATTTCTTGGTAAATACGTGCAAAAGTTGACTCAGGCATTACTGCTTTGCAGTCATAAGGTTTGCCGTCAGCGCCCCACATTTTACCGCCACCACGAATCATTGCAGGCATTGAAGCATCTACAATTACGTCGTTTGGTGAATGGAAGTTTGTGATGCCTTTCGCCGAATCAACCATTGCAAGTGCAGGACGGTGTTCTTGGCAAGCGTGTAAGTCTTCAATGATTTCTTCACGTAAAGATGTCGGTAAAGTTGCGATCTTCTCGTAAAGACCAGCCATACCGTTGTTTACGTTAATGCCTAGCTCATCGAACAATTTACCGTGTTTTTCAAAAGCATCTTTGTAGTAAATTTTCACACAGTGACCGAAAACGATCGGGTGTGAAACTTTCATCATGGTTGCTTTAACGTGTAAAGAGAACAAAATGCCCGCTTCTTTACAATCATCAAGTTCTTTTTCATAGAAATCGCAAAGCGCTTTCTTGCTCATGAACATTGAGTCGATGATTTCGCCGTCTTGGAGTGCAACTTTTGACTTCAGAACAATCGTTTCACCAGACTTGGTGATGAGTTCCATTTTCACATTACGTGCGCGGTCTAAAGTCATCGATTTTTCACCATGGTAGAAGTCGCCTTCATCCATGTGAGAAACGTGAGTTTGAGACCATTGCTTCCACTCGCTCATAGAGTGCGGGTGTTTTTTCGCATAGTTTTTCACTGCAGCTGGTGCACGACGGTCAGAGTTACCTTCACGCAATACAGGGTTTACAGCTGAACCAAGACATTTGCCATAGCGTGCTTTAAGCGCTTTTTCGTCTTCAGTGGTTGGGTTTTCAGGATAGTCAGGAATCGCGTAGCCTTTTGATTGAAGCTCTTTGATACATGCTGTTAACTGAGCAACAGAGGCACTAATATTCGGGAGTTTGATGATATTAGTATCTGGATCTTGGGTAAGACGACCTAGTTCTGCAAGATTGTCTGGGACTTTTTGCTCTTCTTTTAGGTATTCAGAGAATTCTGCGAGAACACGTGCGGCAACAGAGATATCAGTTTTAATGATCTCTACACCAGCAGGTTTAGTAAAGGTCTCAATGATCGGCAGTAGCGAATAAGTCGCTAGCAATGGCGCCTCGTCGGTCAGTGTGTAAATGATGGTTGACTTTCCACCAGCCATATATAGCCCCTTGCGTTAGATTGAGTTTTTTAGGGTGATGAGCTTCTGGCTCAACCCCTGCGAACCGATGTGCTTGAATAAAACCCTGAAAGTATCGTCCCTCAGGGCTTTCCAGTCAACGTAATATCCAGTGATAACGACATTTCGCCAGAAAATACCACTACAGCCTTCGTTTTTCAAAATCACGTCTTTCCACAAGGCTTTAGCTTTTGCTTAGCAAATAAACAAATTTTTTAGCGAAATGTGTTATTTACCTCATTTAAGCCACAACAACAGATAGTTTTCACATAATACAGTCTTCAAATCGTTTTACAGTCTTGTAGCCATATATCCATAAAAATAGCTTTTCTCACCGCTAAATTTAAATCGGCAGAGCCATTCAACATGCCGCAGCTTAAATATTGATAAATAAACCCTCTACGCGTACTCCTCAATTTTTACATTTTTAAACCTATGATTTTTATATGGTTGGTTAAACTGAATCTTTTTCCTGCAACGGTAAGGGTCAATTCAATGCTAAAAATGCTGCTTCCGCTCATTGGACTTGGTTTTTCTTCTTGGTGTTTTGCTCAAAATCCATTGAGCGTCCATGTGCTGAATTTGGAAAATGGTCTCCCTTCTGCCAATGTCAAAGTGACACTTGAAGCCCAACAAAATGATAAATGGACAGAAATCAGCTCAAGCACGACCGATGACCAAGGTCGAATCAATGATTTATATCCCAAAGATACGACCTTACAAAAAGGTGTATACAAAGTTACCTTTAAAACGGGTGATTGGTTTCGCCAAAATAATCAGCGCTCATTCTTTCCAGAAGTGCCCGTGGTGTTTGTAATTGATGGCTCATTGGATCATTACCATATCCCGCTGTTAATTAGCCCATATGGCTATTCCACTTATCGTGGTAGTTAATGCTCACAAATAAGCACATATAGAAAACCGATGCCTAGGCATCGGTTTTCTATCTCAACAGAATGACAAATAAAGTGGCTTAGGGACTAAGCCTTGAACCACTTCTCTGCTTTTACTTGGTCTTCAACTTTCAATTCAACTTCAGTCAGCTCTAAGCCAGCAGCTTTTACGTCAAAGCTCATCAACTCATCACGGCGGAATGCCAAAATGCTATATATACCTTCTTGCTTGGCATACTTTTCTACCAGTTTCACCGTTGCTTTGAGACCATCAATCGCAATGATCACATCATGGGCAGAAAGGCCAGCTTGAGCAGCAGCACCATCACGACGTGCGCTTTGCACCAACACGCCTTCTGGCTTATCTACAAGCTTTAAACCTAACGGTAATGACTTATCATTTTTCAGGCTATAACTTAAACCAAATTCAGGGAAAAGTTGATCCAGCGGCAACTCATCGGTGGTGTTAATTAAGTGATTGATTTGCTCAATCCAGTTATCACCCGTCAACTCATTACACAGCTCAACAATCGTACGCTCATGTACTTGTATACCCTTTTGCGCGTTCTCATAAAGTTTACGCATAAGCGCGTCCAGGCTTGAACCACGTAAGCGCAAACCTAAATCTAAGCATAGTGCAACCAAACAACCTTTGTTGTAATAGCTGGTGCCTGCATTGTTCGAATTTTCATCCTGACGGTAAAATTTCACCCATGCATCGAAGCTAGATTCAGACACAGACTGAACAAAACGACCCGGATTTTGCAAATAGCGATCAATCTGAGTTTTGAGTAGTTTGATATATGAGGCTTGGGAAATCACACCACTACGTAGCAAAATCAGGTCATCATAATAAGATGTGAAACCTTCAAAAATCCAAAGCAAAGAGGTATAGCCTTCTTTATTTAGATCATAATTGACAAAGTTTTCAGGACGAATGAATTTAACCAACCATGAGTGGAAGTATTCATGGCTACATAAACCTAAGAAACGTTGATAGTCTTCAGACGGCTCTTCAGGCTCATTGGCTTTTGGTAAGTCTTCACGTGGACTAATCAAGCTGGTTGAATTTGGGTGCTCCAAACCGCCATAACTATTTGCTGTCGCCATCGTCATAAAGGTGTAGTTTGAAAATGGCGCTGAGCCGAACATTGAAATTTCTGTTGCACAGATTTTTTCAATGTCTTGCTGCATACGTGCAGCATTCATAACATGTTTACCTGACACCACAAACTCGTGCGGAATACCATTGGCTTCAAAACCAAACCGAGTCTGTTCAGCCAACTCAAATGGTGCATCAATCAACTCGGCATAGTTTTTGGCTTTTAAGGTAAAACGACCTTTAACGAGGCTTTTTGAAGCCATACCAGTAGCCAATTGGAAGTGTTTTAGCTCATCAGGAAGGAACAGTTCAACTTCAACTGCTTTGTCCTCTTGACCCTCCAAACCTAAGCAAGCACATGCAGGATTTACATATAAACGGGTTTGATCTACATACGCACCGCGCACCGACAGATCATAGGCATAGACATCATACTCAACCGTAATCAATTCATGATCGGTATTAAAAAGACGCCATTTATTCTTTTCAAATTTTTGAATTTCTAACAAACGCCCTTCTTCATCATAAGCACGAACCGATTCAATATGCTTTGAAAACTCGCGAATAAGGTAACTACCCGGAATCCAAGTTGGTAATGAAAGTACCTGTGTTGGGTCTGCTACAAAGCGTAAAGTCACGTGTATAAGGTGCTGACGATAATCGTCAAATTCGATCTGATAATGCAACATAATGGGCGATACAAAATAAAATGAAATGAGTTATAACTTAGCTTAGCATTATTTACGCCAGTTTTGCGTCGCAGTCACATTTGTCTGCATTTTTGACTGGTCATTGAAGTAAAAAAGGCATAGCATTTGCAGCTGTTTTAGGTTTAAAAGTCACGGAATGGCTTGGTTAGGGAATTTCATTGAAAGCTGTCATCTACTTCATCGCTACACTCTTCGCCTTATGTTCAAGTTTCACTCAAGCGGCATTGCTCAACATTGTTCCTGAAACAGTTGAAGCTCAAGCTTGGACCGTTTTTGACAGCCAATCGGGGCAAGTCATTGCAGAGCATAATAGTCATGTTCAACGTGCGCCCGCTTCGCTCACCAAAATGATGGTGGCTTATATTGCACTCAAAGAAATTAATGCAGGGAAGCTCAATAAGAGCGAAATTCTTACCGCAACACCTGTGGTCAGTACGGTGATGTGGGATGAGTCCCAAATGTACTTAAAACAAGGTGAACAGATTTCTGTGGATCAGCTTTTAGCGGGTTTAGTGGTCATGTCTGCCAACGACGCAGCAGTGACTTTAGCGGAACGCATCTCGGGTGATATTCCAAACTTTGTTGCACGAATGAACCAAGAAGCCAAAGCACTGGGAATGACTGAAACGCATTTTCAAAACCCTGCGGGTATCACCATGCCAGAGCACTATTCAACCGCACATGATTTAGCGCTATTAGGCCAAGCCTTGGTGAATGAAACGCCAGACTATTTATACTATTCAAAACAGCAAAGTTTTAGCTACAACCAACGCTTTCACCGTGCAACCAATATTCTGTTAAAAAAAGACCCGACAGTTGATGGCTTAAAAACAGGTTATACCAAAGCAGCGGGATACAATTTAGCGCTGACAGCAAACCGCCCGACCATGAATCCAGATAATCCAAACCGTCGCTTGGTGGTCATTGTTTTGGGTACAGAAAGTGCAGCAAAGCGTGCTGAAGTTGCACATAACCTCATGAATTTGTCTTATACCTATACTCGTAACGAAGTTGCGCTGAAAGATAAGCAAATTATCGCAGAACTGCCTGTAGTCAAATCGACATTGAAAATGTTCAAAGTGGAAAGTAAGCAACCGAAAATTGTGACCACATCATTGTACGAGCAACCCTATGCCATTGACTTACATGCCTTCGACCAGACCAACCAACGCATTATGCTCAATACAGGCAATGGCACTCTTCAACGCATTGATCCATTAGAGTCTACAAAAACGCATTTCAATATTGAAGTGTTGCAAAACAAGCTGACCGCTCCGCTGGCTGAAGTGATGCAACTGGCGAAAGTGCAGGTCTATCAAAACAATCAGCTCATTCAAACGTTTACCATTGAAGAAGATGTACAAATTGAAGAAGCCAATATTTTCCAGCGACTAATGTTTTGGTTCAAAAGCTTGTTTCCATTTTTATCAAGCGATGAACCTAAAGCAAAAACCTACACACTCGGTTAAGTTCGAGCAGGATCCCGAGTTTTATACTTTATGTAACTTGTAAGACAATCTAATTATCAATAAATCAAGAAGATGGCATATTCAATGTCATCTTCTTTTTTTAATAATAAATAGGTTGCTTCATATGGCTGTACAAACAGAACAAGTGCCACACCATATTGTTATTATTGGCGGTGGTGCTGGTGGTCTAGAGTTAGCAACGCAACTCGGTGACAGCTTCGCAAAATCCAAGTGGGTGAAAATCACCCTCGTCGATCAAAACCTCACTCACATCTGGAAACCCTTACTCCACGAAATTGCGGCAGGTACACTCAATCCAAGTGTTGAAGAAATTAATTATTTTGCACATGCGTCTAAACATCACTATGAGTTTGTTTTAGGTCGTTTTGTCGGCTTAGACCAAGAACATAAACAAGTAAAACTTGAAGCACGCCAATATGCCAAACAAAGCACTGAAACCACACAGTTTGAACTCAACTACGACACCTTAGTCCTAGCCGTCGGCTCGACCTCTAACGACTTTGCGACCGAAGGCGCTAAACATTACTGCCACTTCCTCGACAGTCGCCAGCAAGCTGAAATTTTCCAGCAAGACCTTCTACATTTGTATTTGGATGCACAAAACCGCCCCGAAACACGCGCACTCAATATTGCGATTATTGGTGCAGGTGCCACAGGAGTCGAGCTTGCAGCCGAATTGGTCCATGCGAAAAGTACTTTTTTTAAATACGGTCTCAATAAAATTGACCCAAATAAAGTCAAAGTGACCTTGATTGAAGCAGCGGATCGTATTCTTCCCGCCCTATCCACTAAAATGGCAACACACACACATACTCAATTGGAAAAGCTTGGCGTTGAAGTCCTCACCCATCACCGTGTTGCCAAGTTAGATAAAGACCATGTCTATTTTGCCGACGGCTCACAAATCGATGCCGATCTAAAAGTTTGGGCAGCGGGCATCAAAGCACCTGTCGTTTTAAATGCGCTTGAAGGCTTTGAAAAAGATGCGATTGGACGCCTTAACGTCTATGCGACTTTGCAAACCCGTTCCGACCCCAACATTTTTGCCTTTGGTGATTGCGCTCACTGCCAGCCCGCAGCCGATGAACCAGTCCTTGGCCCACGCGCTCAAGTGGCCAGTCAACAAGCGGCCTTTTTGGTTCGAGCGCTCAAAGCGCGCATTCGTGGTCAGTCTTTGCCGATGTTTAAATTTTCTGACAAAGGTTCTTTGGTTTCCCTCAGTCAATACAAAGCTGTCGGCGAACTACTGGGCCAAGTCAATGTGCAAGGCGTGCTGGCAAAAACCATGTATGTTTCTTTATATCGACTCCATCAGGCCACCTTACATGGCTATACCCAAGCTGGGCTGATGACCGCAAAAGACCTGATGAATAAAAAAGTCGGTCCGAAAATAAAATTGCATTGAAATCTAAAAATGCGTCCCCACTAATAAAAAAACGCCATAAGAACGTGGAAAATGCAGTTTTTTTGCTAAATTTAGTCTACAAAAGCTGCTTTTCACTTTATGATATACCCCTTAAATTCTAAATGAATGGACGAAAAACATGACTGCTATCGCAAATGATCACGTGGTTTCTTTCAACTACAAATTGACTAACGCTGAAGGCGAAACGCTAGACCAATCACAAGGTGAACCACTTGCATATTTGCACGGCGCAGGTAACATCATCCCAGGTTTAGAAAATGCATTGCTAGGCAAAACTGTAGGTGAAAAATTCACTGTTACTGTTCCTGCTGCTGAAGGTTATGGCGAATACAACCCTGAACTCGTTCAAGAAGTTCCAGCGCAAATGTTCCAAGGCGTAGACAACATCCAAGCGGGTATGCAGTTCCAAGCTCAAACTGATGATGGCGTTCAAATCGTAACTGTAAAAGCAGTTGAAGGCGAAAACGTAATTGTTGATGCGAACTTCCCACTTGCTGGTCAAGACTTAACTTTCGAAGTTGAAATCGTAGAAATCCGCGACGCAACTGAAGAAGAATTACAGCACGGCCATGCGCACGGTGCTGGTGGTCACCACCACTAAGATTTAACAATCTTAAAAAAAGGGCGAAAGTTTAACTTCCGCCCTTTTTTTTATTTTTGCATACTTGATCATTCGCGACGTATTTGAAAATCTGTAAATCTTTGCTGTTCTGAAGCAAGTTCTACGATGACCACATCAGTGACTACCGCATGAGTTGGCCCGACTTTAGCGAGATTCACCAGTTCGGCAACCATACCATCACCACCCAAAAGCAACGCTTCAACTGCACCTGAAGCCAGATTCTGTACATAACCCTTTAAACCTAAAGCAACAGCATATTGTGCAAACCAGCGTCGATATCCAACACCCTGAACTTTTCCCGATATGGTCAGTTTTACTACTTTCATACTGTATGCTCTCGGTTCACGACCGTATAAATAGCCTGACTCATTTGCTGCGCTTGTAAACCACGCTCACCTTGTTGAGCCAAAAGATCGCCTGCTTGGGCATGTAAGGTCACAATTTGATGTAACGCAATGTCATCTTGCAACTGTGCTTTTAAACTGGCAATCATGCCTGCCAATACATCACCCATTCCACCTGTTCCCATTCCCGGATTACCTGCGGTACAAATCCAAAGTTGCGTATCTAAAATCAAGCTTCCCGAACCCTTAAGCACCCATTGTCCTGCATATTTTTTTTGTAAAGCATAAATAGCTGCAATACGGTCGGACTCCACCACTGAGGTACTGATACCGAGCAAAGTCGCGGCCTCCCCAGGATGCGGTGTTGCGTACACCTGTTTACCGAGTTTTACTGGCGTTGAAGCCAAAAACCATAAAGCATCCGCATCCAATACCACCTTTAAAGTACTGGTTTGAATGAGTGGAAACCATGCATCAAACTGCTGCTGAGCCCACGAGTCTCTTCCCAAGCCCATACCAAAACTGACTGCATCCACATGTGCCACCAACGCTTCACGCTCTTGGAGCGACATTTGGTTAATATCGCGCAGCATAATATTGGGTGCACGAGCTAAAATTGCAGTATGGTGTTTTGCATCACATACCACGGTCACCTTGCCAGCACCCGCATGAAAGGCAGCTTCAGCGGCTAACATCACCGCACCACCCATCTGTGCATGTCCCCCAATCACCAGTACGTGCCCATAGCTTCCTTTATGTCCAAAGGCTTGACGCGGTACAAGCTGCATATGCTGTGGAGCAAGCGAAGCTAAAGGTTTTAAAGCACTGTCTACGGGAAGTACCGAAATAAGCTCAACGACTCCTGCATAAGCTTTACCCTGCCCAGTAAATAAACCCGCCTTTAGGCCGAGAGCCGTAAAAGTATAATCGGCGATAACTGCACAAGGTAAAGCTTGCCCTGTGTTGGCCTGTAAACCACTTGGAATATCAACCGCAATTTTTAAGCCTGTTTGTCTATTGATCTGTCGAATAACCGCTTGCCAGTCTGAACTGAGTTCACGGTTTAACCCAATGCCAAACAAAGCATCAATATACGCATCATAAGGGCGTTGAAAAACAAAACCGGTATGAATCATTATTCCCTTTTTCACGACCGCTGCATGTGCTTGTTGTAGTGATACAGACTCTCCCAAAGCAGCTGCATAAATTTCAACGTCATAACCTTGCGCGGCTAGATACGATGCAATCAAGTAACCATCACCTGCATTGTTGCCTTGACCACAACACACCGCAACGCTTTTGACCTGCTGCTGTTTAAGCCTAGGCAGCACCTGTTCAGTTGTTGCCCATGCGACTTGTTGCATCAGCCCATAAGCACTATTTTGCTGCGCGAACCAACGCCCTTCCCATGCTTGAATCTCGCTGCTGTGGTACACTTGCTGATGCATGATTTTTCCTTTGTTCTTGGTTATGACAACATCCACATCTTCCTCAAAAATCCCTGTAGATCAATATGATCCAGAGCAGCTTAAGGCTTGGATTAAAGCTGAAGCATTGGCTTTAGGATTTTCTGATTGTGTCATCGCCAAACCAGATGCTCAAGTTGAATTGCCGCGTTTTAAAAAATATTTAGAACTTGGTTATCATGGTGACATGCATTTTCTTGCTGAAAACTTAGAAAAACGCACAGATCCAACCCTACTTGTTCCGGGCACCAAAAGCATTATTTGTGTGCGTATGGATTATTTGGTTGCCGTTCCTGAACCACGTCTTGTGCCTTTTGCACCAAATAGCGCCATCATTGCGCGTTATGCACGCGGTCGTGACTATCACAAAGTCATGCGTGGGCGTTTAAAGACCCTTTCTCAGAAAATCAAAGCCAAAGTTGGCGATTTTGAATCTCGCCCATTTGCAGACTCGGCACCCATTTTTGAAAAATCATTGGCTGAAAATGCAGGGATGGGATGGGTCGGTAAACACACCTTACTCATTCATAAAACATCAGGCTCATTTTTTGTTTTGGGTGAGCTCTTTACCTCTTTAGAGCTACCTTTTGACCAAGCCACCACCAAACACTGTGGTTCATGTAGCGCTTGTATTGATATTTGCCCGACCCAAGCCATTGTTGAGCCTTATTTATTAGATGCGCGTAAATGCATTGCCTATTTAACTATTGAGTTTCAAGGCATTATTCCTGAAGAACTACGCCGCGGTATTGGTAACCGTGTGTTTGGTTGCGATGACTGCCAGCTCATTTGCCCGTGGAATAGCTTTGCCAAAACCACACCAATTGATGATTTTAACCCGCGTCATGGTTTGGATGACATTCAACTAATTGACCTTTGGCAATGGGATGAAAACACTTTTATGGCAAATACAGAAGGGAGTCCCCTACGTCGTACAGGCTACCAAAGCTTTATGCGTAACGTCGCGATTGGTCTAGGTAATGCACCATTTTCAGATGAAATATTGCAGCAATTACAAGCTTCTCGCCCAGAGCTTAACGATATTGTGCAAGTCCATATTGACTGGGCCATCCAAGAGCAACTGATGAAAAAGCACTAAAACTTGCTTCAAACAGACTCAATCAATAAAAGTTCAATCAAATAACCATTTGCTTGCATAATTTTATTTATTTTATCTATTTAGCTGCATTTTCAGTGTAACTCAAAATCCAAATAAATAGAATTTTGCGGCCAAATTTCCGAAAAAACGTTCAACTTTGCAACTATTTTTACAATCTCATAAAAAGATAAAATTAAAAACATAATCGGGAGATACTATTAAAACTGAGCAATAATGCCTTTTAAGTTGGCACGTTAAATGTATGATGTATACAAGTTAGAATTAAAAATGGATCGCCATTATGAACCTACGCAATGATTGGACGCGTGAAGAAATCGAAGCTTTGTATGATCAGCCCTTTCTTGATCTCGTCTTTCAAGCGCAGACCGTACATCGCCAACATTTCCAAGCCAACACAATTCAAGTCAGTACTTTACTGTCGATTAAAACAGGAAAATGTCCTGAAGACTGTAAGTACTGTTCTCAGTCAGCACGTTATGACTCAAAACTTGAAGCCGAAAAGCGAATTGCTGTAGACAAAGTGATTTCAGAAGCCAAAGAAGCTTTAGCCTCAGGCTCATCTCGTTTTTGTATGGGCGCAGCTTGGCGTAACCCACATGAACGTGACATGCCGTATGTACTAGAAATGGTTAAAGAGGTGAAAGCACTTGGTTTAGAGACTTGCATGACTTTAGGGATGCTGAATGAGTCTCAAGCTGGGCGTTTAAAAGATGCAGGTTTAGATTATTACAACCATAACCTCGACACTTCACGCGAGTATTATTCACATATTATTAGTACACGTACCTTTGATGACCGTTTAAATACCTTAGAATATGTCCGTCAAGCAGGCATGAAAGTATGTAGCGGTGGTATCGTTGGTCTAGGTGAAAAGAAAGAAGACCGTATTGGTTTATTGCAAGAGCTTGCAACGATGCCAATTCACCCAGAATCGGTACCAATCAACATGTTGGTTCCAATTGAAGGCACGCCACTGGCAGATGTTGAAAAACTCGATGTGACGGAATGGATTCGTACCATTGCTGTTGCGCGCATTATCATGCCGCACAGCTATATCCGCCTATCTGCAGGTCGTGAAGCACTTTCTGACTCAGACCAAGCACTTGCATTTATGGCGGGTGCAAACTCATTGTTCTCGGGTGAGAAACTACTGACCACGCCAAATGCAGGCGAAGGTAAAGATCGTCAACTGTTCACCAAATTAGGTTTAGTGGCAGAAAAGCCAAAACCAACAGTAGCAGACCTCAGCCTAGATGCCATGGCAAGCTAATTTCCAAGATTTGCTAAGCACAAAAAAGCCCCTTATTCAGTATGGGGCTTTTTTAATGTATATCGATTTAACCTTCAGGCGACCGAGCAAAATTATGCGCAGTAATTAAAATACCGTAACTAGCATTCAGATAATCACCTTGGAAGATCTCATCTTCACCATTGGCATGCCGTACTATTAACGTTTGGCGAAGCGCATCATAGTGAAAAGAATCAAAACACTCTTGATGCTGACACAGCCAGCTTAAGGTATCAGTCAGATTATCATCAACAATATAAGTCTGTGCTTGAAAATTTTTAGTCATCATCCGAATACGCTAAATACTGTTACTCGGCTATTGTAAGCCGTTCTGAGTCAATTCAGTCAAACCAAGCCATAAAAAATGATAGACATTAAAAAGTGAGCCTACGCTCACTTTTCCTTAAGATGATTAGTCGGTTTTAGAATCACCGCACTTTCGGCATTCCATATGCTCCCCTATTTCAGTCATTTGTTCATATTCATAAACGTGGATGCAAAATAATTTTTTAAACAACTGAAGCATTTTTAACTCCTGTAAATGATTTTTTAAAAATTCGCTTCTTAAAATAGGTATATCTTCCTGAAATACCCACAACTCATATCTCATGAGCTATACACAGTTTTAAACATACTTTTTATAAATTTCAAGTGCCTTTTGTCGAATAACAACATAAAGTGATAAATGGTCATTTACTTTTTTAAATGATGCTTTTTATTTACTTATCGTTCTGCTTCACATCGCTTTTAAAAATGCGGCTGAGAATGAAACAATGCTTGATTTAAATTTGGATCAAGCTAGGATAAAAATACAATCAATGCTCAAAACAGATGTTTCGAGCAACCAATAAAGAGTTTGATAAAAAAGCAACGATAAGGATATTTATACATGCTTGGACGTATGATGTTTCAACCGCTATTAATTAGCAATCTTATTGATCACGCAGAACGCTACCATGCGGATACAGCTATTATTTCTAAAAATACAGACGGCAGTATCACTGAAACCAACTGGGCCAAAGTAGCAGCCAACTCTAAGCGATTTGCCAATGTACTCAAAGGCTTACGACTTTCACAAAGTGACCGCGTGGCGACCATCGCATGGAACAATCATCGTCACCTAGAATCTTGGTATGCGATCTCTGGCAGTGGCTATATTTGCCATACCATCAACCCACGTTTATTTCCAGAACAACTGATTTTTATTATCAATGATGCCCAAGACCGTGTGGTGTTATTTGATAAAACCTTTGCGCCACTCATTGCTGCGGTGAAAGCCCATTTACCCCATGTAGAGCACTTTATTTGTTTAGATGCTGCAGATGACGCTATTACAGAGAAAATTGCCGATGTAAAATTTTATGATGACTTGCTCAGCAAAGAGTCTGAACAGTTCACATGGCCAAGCTTTGATGAGCAAACCGCAAGCTCTTTGTGCTATACCTCAGGCACAACTGGAAATCCAAAAGGTGTGCTATATAGCCACCGCTCCACCATTTTGCATAGTTTTGCCATCAGCCTACCCGATTCTCTTAATCTGTCTGCAAATGACATTATGTTGCCTGTAGTGCCAATGTTCCATGTCAATGCTTGGGGTACGCCTTATGCAGCGGCTATGGTCGGTTGTACCGTTGTATTGCCAGGGCCAGGCTTAGATGGGCCAAGTTTAGTGAACATGATTGATACGTATAAAGTCACTGTGGCTTTGGGTGTACCCACAATTTGGCAAGGTTTACTGGCAGCAGCTAAACAAACAGGCAGTCAACTGGCAAGTATGAACCGTAACGTTGTCGGTGGTTCTGCATGTCCACCATCCATGTTAGCGGCCTTTAAAAATGACTATAACTGCGACACCATCCATGCATGGGGCATGACCGAAACCAGCCCTCTAGGCTCTGCCAACCAACTTAAAGCCAAACATCAACAGCTCTCTGAACAGGAGCGTTTCCAGCTGCGCCTATCTCAAGGCCGTCCGCCTTTTGGCGTGGATTTACGTCTTACCGATGAAGAAAAAGGCAGCCATGAAATTGCCCGCGATGGTGAGCAGATTGGAAATCTACAAATTAAAGGGCACTGGATTATTGACAGTTACTTTGGTAAAGATGACTCTGCACTCACGACCGATGGCTGGTTTGACACAGGTGATATTGCAACCTTAGATGAAGACGGCTTCTTATGCATCAGTGACCGCTCTAAAGATTTAATTAAGTCTGGCGGCGAATGGATTTCATCGGTTGAACTTGAAAACCTTGCGATGGGACATTCAGACATTCTTATGGCAGCCGTTATTGCAGCTGAACATCCAAAATGGGATGAGCGTCCTATTGTCATAGCTGTGAAGAAACCCGATAGCACGGTCACTGAACAAGGTGTCTTAGACTACTATACGGACAAAATTGCGAAATGGCAGATCCCTGACCGTGTGATCTTTGTCGACAGTATTCCACTGAGCGGTACGGGTAAAATGCTAAAACGTGAACTCCGCGCCCAATATGGCCAAGTACTACTGGAACAAAATCCTGTTTAAGGTTGTGTAAAATAAAAGCCTGATCATATGGTCAGGCTTTTATTTATGTTCGGATAATTTAAATACCATCAATACAATTTATTTGAAAGCACATCCAATAAAGATGCTTTAAACACCTCACCATGCTTTAGATTTGGATAGATTAAAAATTTAGACTCTACGCCCTGCTGATCGAATATAGACAAAATTTCTCTATTTTTATTGATGCCATTTGCATCAAAATTAGCGCTTTGCTGTGCGCCAGTATTTATTAAAAGATCACCTTCCATCAGCCATACATGTTTTTGTGGCTCTTTGACTAATTTTACGGCTCTAATTTTTTGCATCATGCGCTCACCTGCCCAAGAAAGTGATGGACTTGCAGCAAAGAAATGGCTGAAATAACGACCATCGAGCAAGCTATCAAGCACAAAAAGCCCTCCATAGGAATGCCCCCATAACGCTCTTTTTTGCGCATCCAGCTTTACATTCTGCTCAACCCAAGGAGCGATGTCCTTCAAAATCACATTTCTAAAATCAGCACTTCCCCCGCTCATTCGCTCTGGATTTCGTGGATCTTGGGCGGGTTTTCCAGTTAATAAATCTGCTGGAGTATAGTCAAGTGAACGAAAAGCTGTGGCAAATGGCAAATTGGTTTTATAGCCAATAGCAACCAATACAGGGGCATCATTTTCATACAAAGACTTGAGTATTTTTTCATTCAGATGGGACATCGCAGCGTTCCCATCCAGCATAAAGACCGATGCATATGCGTCCTGCGTCTTCTGTACTGTCTTTGGAATACCTAACCAAACGCTATAGCTTTTATTTGGATCTGTAGTTGCAAACTCTTTGACTTTAAAACTGTAATAAGCCGAGCCTATTTCTGCAATATTTGCAGGTAAAGGTTTCATTTCAGGTTTCGCATAAATACTTAAACTGGCACCCAAGATCAACAACGAGCCAAAAATTCGCGAAAGCAGAGAAGTAAAAATCTTTCTATAAAGATGAGTCATTTTTCGTATACACAGCCATGAGATGCTGAAGCTTAACATATAATAATAGTTATCATTATCAATTAAGTAAATCTTAATCATCTCTCTGTCATGACGTACATCTCATCGATTAAAAGACTACATTTTCTTTGACCAAGCACTCCGAAAGATGATTTTTCCTTTTTATACGGATTCAACAAGTCTAGCAAATACCCTTCCAGCTTTTTTATCCATAAAAAAGCCACCGCACTATGACAGTGCAATGGCTTTATCGACACAATCAAAAGACTTAAAGCTTTTTCCATGTCATGTTGCTCAAACCTTTCGTATCTTTTGCTGTGGCTTGTACCTTCATCTGATCTTTACCTGCATTGAGCTGCGCAATATTGATGTTATACACACGGCCATCTTGAGGATTCAACCATTGGCCTTTTGCGAATTTTTGACCTGTTGCATCACCCATTAAACCATTCAGCACTTGCATACCAAAAATCGGTTTATCCTTAAGCCCACCCTGACACTTACTACATACATCACTCACAGGCGCTCCAGCCAAAGGATAGTACTTGGTCACTACTGCACTATATTGTGATGTTTTAGAATTCTTACGAATCACAATATCTGAAATATAATACCCAGTCCGATCATCAATCACTTTCCATGTTCCAATAAGCGGGTCAAATGGCATGGCGAAAGCAGAATGAGACAACCCCAAAAATAGTGCTGATACACACAAAAACTTATGTTTCATAAAATAAATTACAATAAAAATGAAGAAATAAACGGTCGAGATTATAGCAACTCTATTCTTTTAATTATCTATTATTTCATTAAAATTAAATATTTATATGAATTAAGCTGTGCGAAACATCAACAAAAAAATTGCATATAAAAAAGCCTCCGAAGAGGCTTTTTTATAATGTATCAGAGCTTTATTTTAAGCCGCTGAACGTTCTTCAATTGGCACTACTTTACGCAGTTCAGGCCCCGTATAGTCCGCACTTGGGCGAATAATACGGTTGTCTGCACGTTGTTCCATCACATGCGCTGCCCAACCTGTCACACGGCTCATCACAAAGATTGGTGTGAATAACTTGGTCGCAATATCCATGAAGTGGTATGCCGATGCATGGAAGAAGTCTGCGTTACAGAATAATTTCTTCTCACGCCACATCACTTCTTCACAGCGTACTGAAACTGGGTACAGGACCGTGTCACCGACATCTTTGGCTAAGCGCTCTGACCAGATTTTAATGATGCCATTACGTGGGTCATTGTCTTTGTAGATTGCATGTCCAAAGCCCATGATCTTTTCTTTACGTTCTAATTTGCCCAGCATTTCTCGCTCAGCTTCTTCAGGTGACGTCCAGTTTTCAATCATTTCCATCGCAGCTTCGTTTGCTCCACCGTGCAATGGACCACGTAGTGAACCAATTGCACCGGTAATACATGAATGCATATCCGATAATGTTGATGCGCATACACGTGCGGTGAAAGTCGATGCGTTGAATTCATGCTCTGCATAAAGGATCAGTGATACGTTCATCACTTGTTCATGCAGTTCATTTGGCTTTTCACCACGCAGCAGGTGTAAGAATTGAGCACCGATTGAGTCGTCATCGGTATTTTCTTCAATACGTACGCCATCATGGCTAAAGCGGTACCAGTAGCAAATGATCGCTGGAAGGGTTGCAAGAATGCGGTCTGCAACATCTTGTTGTTCTGCAAAAGATTGTTCTGTTTCTAGGTTGCCCAGCATTGATACGCCCGTGCGCATCACATCCATTGGGTGTGAATCTGCTGGGATACGCTCAAGTACTTCTTTGAGTGCTTGTGGCAGTTGGCGCAGTGATTTGAGTTTAGCTTTATACGCGGTGAGCTGTGCTGCTGTTGGTAGTTCACCAAAGAAGATCAGGTAAGCCACTTCTTCAAACTGGCAGTTTTCAGCGAGGTCTTGGACGTCATAACCACGGTAGGTTAGACCTGCTCCGCTTTTACCTACGGTTGATAGTGCTGTCTTTCCTGCGACTTGTCCGCGCAATCCTGCGCCTGTGAGGACTTTTCCTTCAGCCATTTTTAATTCTCCTGTTTAAACAGCTTGTCTAATGTGTTTTCAAAGGTGTGATAATCCAGAAATTCGTAGAGTTCTTTGCGCTGTTGCATTTTGTCGAGGACGTTAACTTGGGTACCATCATTGCGAATGGCATGCATGACTTCAAGTGCTGCCTTTTGCATGGCACGAGTCGGTGACAGTGGGTAGAGCACCATCGAGATGCCTTGTTCTGCCAGTTGTTCTTTGGTGTAGTACGGGGTATCGCCAAATTCGGTAATGTTCGCCAGTACTGGAACACCGACTGCATCGCAGACGGTTTTGTACATGGTAATGTCAGTCATTGCTTCAGCAAAGATCGCATCGGCACCGGCTTCTACACAAGCACAGGCACGATCAATTACCGCTTGTAGGCCTTCTTTTTGTAGGGCATCGGTACGTGCCATCACCACAAAGTTTGCATCGGTTTTGGCATCGACTGCAGCTTTTACGCGGTCAACCATTTCTTGTTGAGTGACGATTTCTTTGTTTGGGCGGTGGCCACAGCGTTTTTGTGCTACTTGGTCTTCGATGTGCACTGCGGCTGCCCCTGCGGCAATCATTTGTTTCACAGTGCGGGCAATGTTAAATGCCCCACCCCAACCGGTGTCGATATCGACCAGTAACGGGGTGTCTACACGTTCGGTAATGCGGCGTACATCTTCCAAAACATTATCCAGACTGGTCATGCCTAAGTCAGGCAATCCATAAGAGTAGTTGGCTACACCAGCACCCGAAAGGTAGATGGCCTTGTAGCCCACCTGTTTCGCCATCATTGCTGCATAAGCATTGACTGTACCGATAATTTGTAATGGTTTTTCCACTTCCAGTGCTTGTCTAAATCTTAAGCCTGCAGATCTTTGTTCTGTCATCGTCCTTTCCACGGCATTTACTTTAATTTTCGAGTTTTGAGTATAGCCATAATGACTGAATTGGCTATGACATTTTAGAATGATCACTCTAAAACTTTAGTCCCATGGTTCACGTTTTTATTGTGTAATTTTCTTCCATGCATTGGGCTTTAGTGGTAAACAGATAAGCCCCAAAACAACAATGTGTGCATATTTTTGCTATGATAGCAACTAGAGATCCACATTTATTAGGCTGTTGTTAGTTATATGCACGACTCAGTTCAACTAGAACCCCTTACACGTGACATACCTCACACAAAACGAGGTCATGAACGCTGTCTTGCATTTTTATTAAGTGCAAACGAGTTGTTTTTGCAACATGGCTACGATGCAGTTTCACTTGATGATATTGTCAATCATGCGGGTGGTTCAAAAGCATCGATTTACAAATATTTTGGAAATAAAGACGGTCTTTTTACAGCAATTTGCGACTACCGTCGTGAACTGTTTTTTAAAGATATTTGTATGCCTTTTGATTTCACTAAGGACAATTTGCGCGTTTATTTAATACAAACCATTTTAAATATTCAAACGCATCTTGTGCTTCCAGAAAATGCCTCTTTTTTAAGACTCATTATGGAACAAGTACAACGTAATCCACAGTTAGCCTTTCATATTCACAAACAAGGGCCTAAACATATTGAAGATGCCGTGGCTTGTGTTTTAAGCAAAGCAGATGAAATAGGCATTATTCGATGTGAACATCCAAATTATTCTGCACAGCTTTTTTTTGGTATTGTGCGTGAATTAGAGTGGCGAGTACTCATGAACATCTATGTTGAAGAAAATGAAAAAGAAAATCTAGAATATGTTCATTATTGTGTAGATCGTTTCTTAGCAGGTCATCAAAAAGTCTAGTTTTTTTGCAATTTCCTTTGCATATAGTATATTAATCGACTCTCTTTTTTCTTTTCACCAACCAACAACTAATTGTTGTTCTGTACCTATTTCGGTTTTCAGCAATTATTGTGGAGTAACAATGGCTCTACGTCACTTTCTTACCTTACGCGATTTATCTACTTTAGAACTGAACCAAGTTGTGCAACGCGGTATCGAACTAAAGCGTAAACAGCACAACAGCGAAGTATTCCAACCGTTTGTTGGTAAAGTCATGGGTATGATTTTTGAAAAATCGAGCACCCGTACCCGTGTATCGTTCGAAGCAGGCATGAGCCAGTTTGGTGGCAGTGCAATTTTCCTCTCTCCACGAGACACCCAATTGGGTCGTGGTGAACCGATTGAAGATTCAGCACGCGTGATTTCAAGCATGTTGGATATTGTGATGATCCGTACTTTTGGACATGACATTGTTGAACGTTTTGCCTCTTATTCAAAAGTTCCTGTGATTAATGCTTTAACCGATGATCACCACCCTTGTCAATTGCTTGCAGATGTTCAAACTTTTGTTGAACACCGTGGGCCTATTGCAGGCAAAACGGTAGCCTGGATTGGTGATGGCAACAACATGTGTAATTCATATATTGAAGCTGCACATATGTGGGGCTTCAAGTTAAAAATTGCTGCGCCTAAAGGTTATGAACCCAAAGCAGAATTTTTAAGTGAATTTGCGCATTGTGCAGAACTGGTTAACTCAGCTGAAGATGCTGCCGTAAATGCAAACCTCATCGTGACTGATGTATGGGCAAGCATGGGCCAAGAAGAAGAGCAAAAAATTCGTGAAGCTGCTTTTGCAGACTATCAAGTGAATGAACGTCTTATGGATCTTGCTCATCCTGATTGTTTATTTATGCACTGCTTACCTGCGCATCGCGGCGAAGAAATTTCTGAAAAGATGCTCGACCATAAAAATGCTGTAGTTTGGGATGAAGCTGAAAACCGCTTACATGCTCAAAAAGCACTGGTTGAGTTTTTAATCAATGAAAATACCAAGAAAGATTAATTAATTTTCCAACGAAAAGCACCTAAGGGTGCTTTTTTTATACGGGCAAAGCTATAATCGGAACATAATTTTTATAAGCGACACTTTCCATGCATTTCAAAAAAACTGGCCTGTGCCTTGCTACAATTCTAAGCTCTACTTTTTTTCAGGTTCAAGCCTCAGAGTTTGATGACTACTTACAATCCAAACAAATCATTGATCAAAATTTTAAAATTAAGCAACCAGAAACGTTGAATGAAATATTAACGGTATTAACCGCAGAAGATTCTCGAACCCTCCCAATTGAAATTGATAACAACACCATCATTGAACAATTTAACCTATATGCAGACCGTACCGAGCTTAAGGGTTTGATCATTACCCCTGATTTCGCGCAGTTTGAACAAGATTTAGGCACAAAAGAAGTTCAAAAAGTGATTAAAAAGAATGTTGTGCAAAACTGTAATACTTTCTTCGAGCATCAATATCAACGCCATAACCCCTACATTGTCAAATTACAGCTCAGCTCTGAGAAAAATAGCTACGATTTAGAATTAAAGCAAAAAGATTGTGGCATCAAATAGTACCTTTTTAGCGATTGGTTCCCTACTTTAGCGAACCAATCCTTGCGGTTGTAAGATAATCATGGCCGCACCAATCAATACCACTGCCCCGCCCATTATATCCCAACGGGACAAATAAACTTGATCGACATAACGCAACCATAGCAATGCGGTAAAAATATAAATTCCGCCATAAGCGGCATAAATACGTCCTGACGCAGCCGGATGTAAAGTCAACAACCACACAAAAGCGCCTAGCGCTAAAGCTGTAGGAATCCACAACCAATGACTTCTTCCCTGATTTAAAATCAAATAAGGGAAATAACAGCCTAATATTTCTATCACAGCGGTTACCAAAAATAGTACAAATGTACTTAAGACTTTCGTCAATTGAATATCCATGCAACCTACTTTTATGACTTCTAACTGTTAAATACTTTTTCAATAAAAAACCCGTGCAAACACGGGTTTTTTATTATGTAGCGATCTTTAAGCAGGTTCAGCCGTTTGGTCTTCAAAAACTTCAAGTTTTAAGCCAACCGCTTTACCATTTTCGTTCTTCACAGAGACCGCAACATTACCACCATGTTCTGCAAGCTCACCAAATAGAATCATTTCAGCCAGTGGCTTTTTCAAATGCTCTTGGATGAGTCGTTGCATTGGGCGAGCGCCCATTAAACGGTCATAGCCATTTTCAGCCATCCACTCACGTGCACTTTGATCCACTTCTAGAATGACTTTTTTCTCATCCAGTTGCGCTTGGAGTTCAGTTAAGAATTTATCCACTACATTTTCAATTACTGTCGTTGGTAAAGCTTTAAACTGAATCACGCTGTCTAAACGGTTACGGAACTCTGGAGAAAATGCTTTTTTCATCGCATCTTGGTTATCATTGCTATTGTCTTGATCCATAAAACCAATACTCACGCGAGAAATACTTTCCGCGCCAATATTTGTGGTCAGGACCAACACCACATTACGGAAGTCTGATTTACGACCATTGTTATCGGTCAATGAACCATGATCCATGATTTGTAGCAATAAGTTGAACACGTCTGGATGCGCTTTTTCAATCTCATCTAGCAATAATACACAGTGCGGATTTTTATGAATCGCATCGGTCAACAGACCACCTTGATCAAAGCCGACATAACCTGGAGGCGCACCGATCAAACGTGAAACCGCATGGCGTTCCATATACTCTGACATATCGAAGCGAACCAGCTCAACACCCAGTAATTTCGCAAGCTGCTTGGTGACTTCTGTTTTACCTACCCCCGTTGGGCCTGCAAAAACAAAACTACCCACAGGTTTATCTGGTGATTTTAAGCCTGCACGCGACAGTTTAATTGCTGAGCCTAAAGCTTCGATGGCTTCATCTTGGCCAAAGACCACACGTTTTAAATCACGTTCAAGATTTTCAAGAACGGTCTTGTCATCTTTAGATACTGTTTTTGGTGGAATACGTGCAATTTTTGACACGATATCTTCAATATTTTCCACTGTAATCAAGGTGTCATCTTGCTCAGCTTTCAGACGACGTTGTGCCCCTGCTTCATCAATGACATCAATGGCTTTATCCGGCAAGAAACGGTCATTAATAAACTTCGCAGACAGCTCAACCGCAGAAATTAAAGCTTTGTCATCATATTTAACATGATGGAAATCTTCAAACTTGCTCTTCAAACCACGTAGAATATCAATCGTTTCTGAAATAGATGGTTCATTGACATCAATTTTTTGGAAACGACGTGACAATGCATGATCTTTTTCAAAGACTTGGCGGTATTCTTGGAACGTGGTTGAGCCTATGCAGCGCAATGAACCATTAGCCAATGCGGGTTTAATCAAGTTTGACGCATCCATCGTGCTGCCCATACTTGAACCTGCACCAATAATCATGTGGATTTCATCAATAAACAAAACTGCTTCTGGTTTCTTTTTCAACGCGTTTAAAAGCTGTTTTAAACGTTTTTCAAAGTCACCACGGTATTTGGTTCCTGCTACCAAAGCACCAATGTCCAAGCTATACACTTCAGCATTTGCCAATGGTTTCGGTGCTTTACCATTAACAATGAGCCAAGCTAAGCCTTCAGCAATCGATGTTTTACCGACGCCAGGATCACCGACCAATAACGGGTTATTTTTACGACGACGGCATAGAATTTGTGCTGCGCGCTCAATTTCTTTTTCACGACCAATTAAAGGATCTGTTTTACCCTTTTGTGCCTCAACATTTAAGTTGGTTGTATACAGCTCTAAAGGGCCTGCGTTGCTTGAACTGGTCGATTCACCATCAAGATCTTCAATTTCTTCTTCCACTTGCACTTCGTCTTTACGTGTGCCGTGGGCCAAGTATTGTGTCAGTGTTAAACGGTTAATTTGATGGCGTTTCAAGAGGTAGACTGCAAAAGAGTCACGCTCAGAGTACATCGCCACTAAAATGTCTGCGCCTTCAACTGTACGATCACCACCGCTTGATTGCACATGGAAAATTGCACGTTGTAAAATACGGTCAAAACTTTCAGTTGGATGCGGGGCTTGATCACTGTTTTCGCCCAGCTTAGGGGTGTGCTGCTCTACATATTCTTCAAGCTCTTTGCGAAGCACAATAATATCTGCACCACAGGCTTTCAATGCATTTACGGCCGAATCATTATCAAGTAAAGCCAATAATAAATGTTCAACGGTTAGGAATTCATGTCTCTTTTGTCGAGCCATACTAACAGCCAAACGTAAGGATACTTCTAATTGACGACTGAGCATGGAACCCCCTTAATCTTTCGGCTCAATCTGACAAAGTAAAGGATGACCTTGAGACCGAGCGTAATTATTGACTTGGTTTGCTTTTGTTTCCGCGATGTCTCTCGGGTAAACGCCTGCAACACCTTTTCCTTCATAATGTACAGTTAGCATTACTTGAGTGGCTTGGTCAAGATTCAAAGCAAAGTATTGTTGTAAAATTTCAATAACAAAGTCCATTGGGGTGTAGTCATCGTTCATTAAAACGACAGCATAGAGTGGAGGACGCTTAAGTTCTGGTGGCGCGGTTTGGACAGCGACATCCCCATTTTCTTCTTCATGCGGTTCATCATTGCTCAAGCGCGGGCTGATATGCCAATCGACATAGCCAGATTCATGAAAAGACTGCTTGATTTCATTTAAACACGTTGAACGCTTAGAGATACCCATAAACTTACAATTCACAATTATTGTGCATTCGCCTCAGCCTGAGGAATTTCAGAGACAAATGCTGATTGACTTTCTACGGCTTCACCACGTGACCAACTAAAGCGTCGTGTCACTGGTGTGCTACCTGTTAAACGGACTTCGATAAACTGTGGCGTAAAGCCTTTAGGCATCGTCCAACGCCCTGTTAAACGCTCATAGTTTTCAAAGTTAAAGTTTTTGTCTTCAAGAGGTACAACTAAAACCTCTGTACCACGAATGAGTCGGAGTTCAACTGTACCTGAAGCTGCACGTTTAGATGGACTGACTTGAACCAAATCGAGTTGATATTCAAATGCATTTTCAGGCAAAGGTTTAATCGCAATATGCTGCACAGCCAGTGGAATACCACCGCGTTGACGCAAAACCTCACGGTAAATCACAGCTGTGGTTTCAGATTGCGCTTGTTGATCCAAAGCTTTTTGCAATGACAAATACAGCTCATTTGAATTGGTCACAGCAACATCACGCTCTTGAACAGCAGCATTGTAGTTTTTATTTAAAGCATCCAGACTGGTCTTTTGCTTTTGTACCACTTCGACCAGTTGCTCAGCATCTGCATCAAAACCTACCACCGTTAAACCCTGACGATGTCCGACGGTATAGCCCAATACCCCACTTGCAACCATCAATATTGCAGCACCAATTGCCAAGGGCTTATTGGTCTGTAAAAACGGCTTTGCAGGTTCAGGCTGTTGTGACGTCATATTTGTGTCAGTGTTCGGCATCGTCATCTCTTATTTTGATTCAATTCAAAACACACATTTAAATCGAAATCTAAATGTGTGTGAAGTTTTAAAACGTTTTTTATGGTAATAAACCAATTCCATCTAGGCCCGCAGTTTCAGCAAATCCAAACATTAAGTTCATGTTTTGAACGGCCTGACCTGCTGCCCCTTTAACCAAATTGTCTTGTACAGAAATGACCACCAACTTTTTCGGTTGCGGTTTATACAGCGCAATACGTAGTTGATTTGCACCCCGCACAGAACGTGTCTCTGGTGAGCTTCCCGCAGGCATCACATCGACAAAAGCTTCATTGGCATAAAACTGTTCATATAAACTTTGCACATCAGCAGCTTCACCCGCATCGGTTAAGTCCACATAAATCGTGCTAAGCATTCCACGAATCATTGGTACCAAATGTGGGACAAATAAAATGTAGTTAAACACCTCTTTTAAGCATGAAATATTTTCCAACGCTTCCACAATTTCAGGATGATGACGGTGACCTGCAACACCATAAGCTTTGAAATTATCTGCATTTTCAGAATAGATCATCCCAAGGCTGGCTTTACGGCCTGCACCAGACACACCCGATTTTGCATCAATAATAATACTCTCAGGTTTAACTAATGTGTCGTTTTGCTTAAATAATGGCGCTAAACCCAGTTGTACTGTTGTTGGATAACAACCAGGGTTACCAATGACATTGGCTTGTTTAATCTGCTCACGGTTTAATTCTGACAAACCATAAACTGAGTCTTTCAACAGTTCAGGACACGCATGTTGCATGCCATACCATTTTTCAAACTGCTCTAAGTCTTGTAAACGGAAGTCTGCGGCAAGGTCAATCACTTTGGTATTGGCAGCCACCAATTCTTCGGCATGTTTCATGGCAACGCCATGCGGTGTCGCAAAGAACACCACATCACATTTTTTCAGTTCATCGATATTCAAATCTGAATATTTAAGTTCGGTATGTCCACGTAGGCTTGGGAACATATCATCTACACGGCGACCGTCTTCTGTACGCGATGTTAATACGCTTACTTGCACATTTGGGTGTCGTAGTAAAAGACGCAACAATTCAACGCCTGTATAACCTGTACCGCCGACAATACCAACTGAAATCACGTGTATTACCTCAAACTTAAACTGTCCATTTCGTAACTGCCTAGTATGACAGGAAGTTTCTGCTTTCTAAACTGTTTTACTTGGAATTTATGCGTTTTTAGTGCTATCGACACCTAATGAGACACATCCAATATACTCTGTGCAGGCTCACAACCAATCTGATTTCGTCCCGAATGTTTCGCCTGATATAACAATTGATCGGCAGCATGTATGGCATATTTTAAGTTGGGTTGATGTACTGCCGCCAGTCCAAAACTTGCTGTCACGGCAATACTTTTTGAGGATAATCGTGCATCGGCAATACCTAAACGAATACGATTGGCAATGTTATAAGCCAGCGTGGGGTCATCAATTTGCAATAAGACAATGAATTCTTCCCCGCCAAAACGCCCCACCAAGTCGTGCTCACGGACATTTTGCCCAATAATGTGACCGACTTGTTGTAAAATTTGATCACCCACCAAATGCCCATAGGTATCATTTATTTTCTTAAAATGGTCAATATCACACATGAGCAAGAAATAAGGCTGTTTAGAGAGCTGATGCAACTTCCGTTTAGCGGCTTCGTTAAAGCCACGTCGATTGAATAAATGCGTTAGCGGATCTCTTAGCCGCTCATCATTGAGTTGATGGATAATATCGCGTACCAAGGTTCCGAGCAGCACTATTGCAAACCACATACTCAAGATAATGCTCGCAGCAAGCATCATCAGCCACCAAACTGAATTTGCCAGCATGTCTGCTTCGATATTTCTTAAAAAGAGAAAAATAATGATTCCGCGAACAAAGGTATACAGCACAATAAACAAGTAAGAAAAGTCGACTATTTTATTGAGCAAATCAATCCCTTGATAATGTTTAAACATTGAAAACAAAACCAAAGACTCAACCAATGCAATTGAAATGTTCAGAATCAGCATCCTGATCCACAGTTGATCATCTACATAGGAATAATAACTGAGTGAAAGTAAAGCCATCACGACCAAGGCCAGACACCAATATGAACGTGCATTGGCGTTCTTTCTTAAGCCCATGGCATAAGCGCTGGCCCATGCGCCAAACAAATACATACTGCCTAAAATGGGTGCCGACAAAGCCAACTGCTTATTCGACATAAAACTTTGTGCCGCCACAGAAAACGAAGGCACAATATATCCAAGCCCGAGCCACAATAAATATGAGGGAGCCCTAAAAGCAAAATGACATATTAAAAGCAAGCTTCCCATTAAAATCAGGCAAGCTGGAACAATTAATATAAAATAGTGGATATCTGTAAAATTCACATTTGAGGTCTTTGGACTGAAATTGAGGAATGTTTACCTTAGATCATGAAGTTTAGAGCATTTTTTGGCTAACGCTCAATCAATCAGAAGAAATTATTTTTAAATTCTGCACGTAAAATTAACTTTAAGCGCTTGCCCACCAATGCGGCAATGCGGTTGTTTTTAAGGTTTTTCGATGCTGTTGAAAAGCAGCATCATATTTGGCAACTTCCGCCCAAAAACGTGCACTATGATCAAAATGTTGCGTATGTGCGAGTTCATGCACACAGACATAACGGGTAATGGCTTCAGTAAACAACACTAAAGCACTGTTAAGCATGATGTCATGTTTGGCACTACAACTCCCCCAGCGGGTCTTGGGCTGACGAATTGAGCATTGTGCAAATTTTAAACCAGTTTCATGACTAATCTGTTGCAAATAAACAGGCAAGTGCTGTTTGGCATATGCAATTACAAAAGATTTTAAATAACTTTCGGGCTGACGGTCACTGATCCAAAGCTGGTGATTATCCTTATCCAAAATATACGCATTTTTTTGTGTTTTATAGCTCACCGTTAAAGCATTTTGGCGATTAAATAACCGCAACTCTGTGGGAAGGGTTCGATCTATCTGTACCAGACTGGCTTGTTGCTTCTGCCAAGTTTCAACCATCCACTGTTCAGATTGATTTAAAAAATCCTGAATTTGCCGTTTGCTACAAAACTTAGGCACGGTTAAACGAATTTGAGTTGGTTCAACACGAAGTCGTAACCGGGTCGCACGTGCATGATGGGTGATTTGAATTTCAGGTAGGTCTGCTAAGGTCATTAATATTATTCTTTTATTGAATCATCCTCCCCGGCCCTCCTTTTGAAAGGAGGGAGAAAAACATAAGATAAAAATGTTTTTGCTTTTAGCCTCTTATTTTCAAAGAGAGGTTTGGGGAGATTTAAAATTAAACCGCGGTACGTTCTTCAATACCGCTGTCTGTTGCAACAACTGCCACATCTGCTTTATTGATTGCAAAAATACCATTACACACCACACCTGGAATGTCGTTAATGGTTTTTTCAAGCTCAAGCGCATTTAAGATGTTCAGGTTATAGACGTCTAAAATCACGTTACCGTTATCCGTCACCACGCCTTCACGGTAAGCAGGATCACCACCGAGCGCTACAATTTTACGTGCCACAGCTGAACGAGCCATTGGAATCACTTCAATCGGAAGTGGGAAGTCACGCCCCAATTGATCTACCCACTTAGAGTCATCAACGATACAAACAAATTTTCTCGCAATTGAAGCCACGATTTTCTCGCGAGTAAGTGCAGCCCCACCACCTTTGATCATATGCATATGACGGTCAATTTCGTCTGCGCCATCTACATAGGCATCTAAACCGCCCACAGAGTTCATATCAACGACTTCAATGCCTAATTTCTTTAAGCGCTCAGCCGTTGCTTCTGAACTTGCCACAGCCGCCTCAAGCTGAAGTTCTGGTAAAAGCTCAATTAAGAAATTGACGGTACTGCCTGTACCCACCCCTAAAATGCCACCTTTAGGTAAGTGCTTTAAGGCAGCTTTTGCAGCAGCTTGCTTTTTTTCATCTTGGGTAGCATACAGACTCATAATTTGGCTCAACTATTTTTTGACATTTGTTGCTGATTTTACAGCCCAAATGTACAGGGGTTTGTTACAATGATCCTCTATTTTAAACTGTTAAATGGGAAATTAACATGCTGTCTCGTTTGGTTCGACAAATATTACAAGCAACAGTCTACGATGTTGCAATCGAAACTCCACTCGAAGCGGCACCTCGAATTAGTGAGAAACTCAATAACAACATTCGTTTTAAGCGCGAAGACTTACAACCAGTCTTTTCATTTAAGCTGCGCGGTGCCTATAACCGCATTAGCCAACTTCCTAGAGCTCAACTTGAACGTGGCGTGATTACCGCATCTGCTGGCAACCATGCCCAAGGCGTAGCACTGTCAGGTAAAAAACTCGGGATTCGTGCCATTATTGTGATGCCAAAAACCACCCCAGATATTAAAGTTCAGGCAGTCAAACGCTTAGGCGGTGAAGTGGTTCTCCATGGCGACTCTTTTGATGTTGCAAACAAATACGCAATTCAACGTGCTGCAGAAGATGGTATGAGCTTTATTCCACCCTATGACGATGAACTGGTGATGGCAGGTCAAGGCACGATTGGCAATGAAATTTTGCGCCAATGGCGCGATGTCGACTATGTCTTCGTCGCTGTTGGTGGTGGCGGTTTAATTGCTGGTGTAGCAGCCTACTTAGGCGATGTTGCACCACATGTCAAAGTCATTCCTGTTGAATATGACGAATCTGCTTGTTTAAAAGCCGCATTTGAAGCTGGTGAACGAGTTGTACTGCCTCAAGTCGGCTTATTTGCCGACGGTACGGCTGTCGCACAAATTGGTGAAAAACCATTTGAAGTGATTCAACTACAAAAGTCGGATAACTCAGGCCCGATTGTTGAGCGTGAAGTGGTTTTAGTCAATACCGACGAAATTTGTGCCGCCATTAAAGACACCTATGATGAATGTCGTAGCATCGTTGAACCATCGGGTGCGATGGCCTTGGCAGGGATTAAAAAATATGTTGAAACTCACGAGCTGATTGGGCAAAACATCGTCTCAATTGTATGTGGTGCAAACATGAACTTTGACCGTTTACGCTATATTGCAGAACGCACTGAATTGGGTGAACGTAAAGAAGCTATTTTTGCTGTGACCATTCCAGAGAAAAAAGGTTCATTCCTGAATTTCTGCCGAGCGCTACAGGGCCGTAATATCACCGAGTTTAACTACCGTGCGAGTGATGCCAGTGCAGCGCAAGTCTTTGTCGGCATTAGCTTAAAAGGCGGTGAAAAAGAGCGTCACGATATTTTTGAAGCACTCAAAACTCAGTTCGATGTCGATGACTTGTCTGATGATGAAGTAGCAAAATTGCATATTCGCTACCTAATTGGTGGTCATGCAGACCTTGAAAATGAGCGTTTGTTCCGTGTTGAGTTCCCTGAACGCCCAGGTGCACTGTTAATGTTCCTCGAACGCCTTGGCCCTACGCACAACATTACCCTATTCCACTACCGTAACCATGGTGCGGCGGAAGGTCGCGTCCTCGTTGGTTTAGAGGCAAGTGATGCGAAACAAAACCCAGATGGTTTGATTGAAACTTTAGAAAGTATTTCGTATCCATATGAAGAAATTACCAATAACCTAGGTTATCAACGTTTCTTAAAATAAAAGATTCAATACATACATAAAACCGCCCTTCGAGGCGGTTTTATTCTATGAGCTGCATCGGCTCTTCATCACCAAACGTGTGGTTATACGTAACAATAATTCTATCGATCAGCTCATCATTATGCGGTACCAATAGCCAATAAGGGTTTTCCCGCTCAATAACCAATAAACTGAGTTCATAAGGCTCAATAAAAATTTTAATGTGATTAAAAATAACATCAAAACTAAATTCAAAATCATAACCATGCATGTCTGAGGTTTCTTCTTCCTCACTGTCATACATTTGATAAAAAGACGCCATATCATCATTAATTTGGTTTTTCAGCTCGTCTAAGTCAATACCTAACTGCTGGAGTCGATGGCATTCATCAATACCATTTTGTCGAAAATCATCGAGTTCTATTTTTTGAATGTTTGAATAATAGCTATTCAACCAACGTACAAAGTGCTCGAACTCATCTTGTTCTTCTGGAATTGCGGTATCATTCAATTCTGGAAATGCGATCCTGAGGGATTCATACAGTGTCTTCCGCATTTATATACTCCTTTGGATGAGTGATATATTGGTATAAGGCAAAGCGCGGTTGATCGAAAATAGCGTGTCTGTATAAAGATGACATCTTGTGAAATTTGGCACAACATTCGTTAACAATCGACGTATAAAAAAATTTAAAGGAAAGATGACATGGCACAATTTGCAGTGATTGGTTTAGGAAGCTTTGGAGCCACAGTTGCAACTCAACTCATTGAACTGGGACATGATGTCATTGGTATCGATAGTGAAAAAAAATATGTTGAAAATATTTCTGAGCAGGTGACCCATGCTGTCATCGCCGACGCAACAGATGAACATGTCCTCGATGAATTAAATATTAAAAACTGCGATGCCGTGGTGGTCGCAATTGGTGAAAATATTGAAGCCAGTATTTTGTGTGTACTGCACCTCAAAAATATTGGGGTTGAAAAAATTTGGGTCAAAGCCAAATCAAAGTCGCACCATATGATTTTAAGCCATTTAGGGATTAGTAAAATTATTCACCCTGAAGAGGACATGGGCGTGCGGATTGCGCAGTCTTTATGCTACCCCATGGTCAGTCGCTATATGGCGCTTGAAGATAATCACTATATTGTCAAAATTGAAATTGATGAAAAACTACAAGGGACTCGCTTCCACCAACTGATGGATCAAGCACCTGATGTGAAAACATTACTCCATAAACGCGGAAAAAACGTTTTGTACAGCATTGACCCCAATTTAATTTTACAAGTGGGTGATATTCTAGTTGTTGAAGGTTTAGTTGAAACATTACGTCGTCTTTCAGCACGGTTCAAATCATGAAAAAAGTCAAAGAATGGCAACCCCCAAAAAACAGCACCATTAATTTAAGCCCGCCCAGCCTGCTGGCTTTAGGGTTTTTGAGTTTTATTATTATTGGGACCCTGTTATTAAAGCTACCCATTTCACACCACGGTGAACTCAGTTGGGTTCACTCTTTGTTCACCGCCAGCTCAGCAGTCACCATTACGGGACTGTCTGTGGTGAATGTCGGTGAAACTTTTACCGTAACAGGTAAAATCATCATCATGCTACTGATTCAAATTGGTGGCTTAGGCTTTATGACTTTTGCAATTTTAGCCGCACTGAGTCTGTCGACCAAACTCGGTTTAAAGCAACAAATCATGGCGCAAGAGACCATTGGCCAAACCAGCTTATCCAAAGTATCCTTCACCATTAAAGGGGTACTGCTGTATTCCTTATTTTTTGAAGCGATCGGCACGGTTATTTTGACCATTGCATGGTTAGAAGATTACAACTTCAATCAAGCTCTGTTTTATGCGGCTTTTTATAGTGTATCTGCATTTAACAATGGTGGCTTTTCACTGTTTCCCAACAGTCTAATGAGCTTCTCGGGCCAGTATCTCATTACCTTTACCATCAGTATGCTATACATCATTGGTGGGACAGGTTTTGTGGTGTTAATGGACATTAAACGCAGCAAACGTTGGAAAGGTTTAAGTACCAATAGCAAACTGATTTTATCCACGATTGCAGGTTTGAACCTGATTGCTTTTGTTCTTTTATGGGCAATTGAATCGAACAATCCCCTCACCTTAGCGCCAATGAGCTTAGGTGACCAAGCTTTAAATGCATGGTTCCATGCCACAGTGCCTCGTTCATCGGGTTTTAACAGCCTCGATTTGGCACAAATGAAAGATGCCTCGACCCTCGTGACCATGTTACTGATGTTCATTGGGGGCGGCTCGATGAGTACCGCAGGCGGGATTAAAGTAGGTACTTTTATTATTGTTTTACTCAGCGTGATTAGCTTCCTTAGACGTGAAGATGAAATTCGTGTGTTCAATCACTCTGTTTCTCAAAAAACCTCTTTTAAGGCGATGGCTGTCGTCTCTATTACCGCAGCACTTATTTTCTTAGGCATCTTTAGTTTATCTTTAATCGAACCTAATCATCAGTTTATGGATTTGTTATTTGAAGCTATTTCCGCTGCTTGTACTGTCGGTTTGTCACGTGGCATCACCGGTGAGCTTCAACCTGCCAGTTTATTTATCCTGATGCTCTTGATGTTCGCAGGTCGTTTAGGCCCTTTAACGCTGGCCTACCTGATAGCAACGCCGAAAAAGAGCCGTCTAAAGCACCCAACTGCCGATATTCAAATTGGTTAAAACACTAAAACTTAGACATAAAAAAACCACGTATCAAACGTGGTTTTTTATGTTTCTAAATTAGTACCAATTCATTAAGGACACGCCCAAGCCCACATAAGTCGCTCGGTGGTTATAATCAATTAAGCTTTCGCCATAACCATCAAACAACTGGAAATGGCCACGCAACTTCCCTGAAATAGGAAAAGCCCAGTCAAACTGTGCAGCACCACGTGAATCATCACCACCTTTTAAACTATGACGTAGCATGAGTGAAAAATCATGTTCATTCCAGCGGTAGAATGCTGTTAAGTCACCCCGTCCGACATAATCCTTAATATCAGGGTTATTATCATCACCTGCATCTTCGTCTAGACGGTACCAAGGGCGCAGCATGAGCGCAAAGTTGTCTCTTTCAAAACCCACATTCAACATGACACGATTCCAACTACGTGACAGCGGATCGGAACGACCATTAGACTGATGGTTGAAAGTTAATCCCAGTAAGCGACCATTTAAACCCAACAATTCATAATTGGTGCGGAAAACCAAACTGGCTTCAGGCTCATAGTTCGTTTCACGGAACGGACGTGATTCATCACTATTATAAAGCTGCCAACGAGAAGACTGGGTATAACCCAACCAAACATCACCATTGTCCCCAAATAGGTTTTCCACAGCTTTAGTTTTTAAAGACAGTTGGAATTTCGCTTCCATTGACTTTAGGTTCTGATCTTCATCCACCGTATTGGTCGGATTTGGACTTTGTGGATATTCATTTTTATCTGTCGTCCAAAAACCAGGCATTAAATACACTGGTTGGTAGGCACGAATATTCCAAGTTCCCAGTTTGCTTTCTGGTGAAAGCTCCCAACGACTATCCATTAAAGATAAATTTGGGGATATTTTAGGGCCTTCCGAAGCAAAGACAGAGCTTACACTTTGTGCAATCTTCCCTGTGATATTTTCAGGTTCTGGTGCAATTTCCATGGCTGCACGTTGCTCAGAAACAATATGTGGTTTTACTGCTTCAGGAATTTTAAATAATGCATCATAACAAGCCAAACGGTCTGCATTCGATGCCAATGCAACACATGCTTCGGCTGTTGCAGGAGCTGCAGGTACTTCGGAAATTTGTGCATGTGTTTTAGCGACACCCAAAGTACTGAGCACAGTCATGCTCAGTACTAAAGTTGAACGCTCAAATGATTTGAACGCCATACGACCCTCTTATTGTTTTACTGAACTTGTTGAATACTAAAACCTAACTCAATTAAAGTATCACGCTTCGCCATAGGTGCAACCACGGCTTTCGTTGGTTTTTGTTCAAGCAAGTATTGTACCGCCACACGTTGCAAGTCCTCTAAACCCACAGCCAAAAGACGGCTACGTAACTGCTTACGGAAGGCTGGTGTACGTGCATGTAAAAGTGCATAACATGCCGTAATCGCTTCACCCGCTGGTGAACCTGGTTTGTCCATACCCGCAATCAAACCTAAAATTGCTTCTTCAAGCTGATGAGGTTTTTGCTCAGTATTGAGCAACCATTGCACACTGGCTTCAAAGTCATTGAAAGTTTCAGCCAAACGCGGGTCACGGTAGCTATAGAAGCGGAATGAACATGCGTTGCCGTCATAGCTTGCGCCACCACCATAAGCCCCACCTTTTTCACGAATTGCACTGTGTAAGAAACCATTACGCAAGTACGCTGCCAGTACCATCAGCGGTGCAGCATCTGGATGTGACACCTCAACGGCTTGATAAGCCGATGAACAGAATTGAACATTGGCTTGAATTAACCACGCCTCATCTGCATCGGTATCGATCTGCTCAGCCGTTTTCAAACTCACAGTTTGCTCAGGAATGGCTAACTTGTCCCACACATTTTTAACTTCTTCAACCAAACGGTCTGACTGATGTTCTTCACAAACCAGTAAGAACTGTTTTGGTGCTTGTAAAAGTTTCAAATGAATCGCTTTTAATTCATTGATCAAATCATCATAAGCTGCTGCATCTTTTTCAATACGGCTGACTAAATCACCTAACCAGTTTAATGCACCCAAGCCTGTGTTGTGATAATCACGTTTTGCCAAAGCACTGTGGTTACGTCCTGCAATTTGCATGGCATAACTGTGTCCTGAACCTGACAGACGAGATGCCCAACGCGTTTTACGTTGTTGCAATAACTCAACAATTCGATCTTTTTCGTCAAAACGCAGTTGTTCAAATGCCAGTTTCAACAAAGCGATACTGTCAAAATTACTCACCAACGATTTTGTGGTCAGCGTTAACCATGCACTGATTTGATTTTTGTCATTTACTTGAGAACGTAAAGAGGCACCCATACCTAAACCACCACTCACCGCAGTTTGCAGTTGTTGTAGTTCTAGATAGTCATATTGACCTGCACCAACTTCACCCATCAAAATGGATAGCAAGTTAAAGTAAGGTGACTGCACTACATCTTGCGGAATCTGAATCAGCACTTGGTTGTAGTAAATACCATTCGTACCCGCATGATAAAGATTCAACGGATAATCGATACGATTTGAGATAATCTCACGCAACTGCCCTTGTACAATTTGCAGTTCAGCAGGCACATCTTCCAAGCCCACTTTTGGCAGAAGGTTAAGGTCATCTGGGGTATCTTGCCGGACTTTAAGTGCTTCAGTTTGTGCTTCAATTTCTGCTTTTTCAGCTTCTGTTAGCTGCGCACCAATTTCGGCTAAACGTGCTTTTTCTGCCGCCGCTTCCACTGCAGACTTATTAGCATCAGGCACCAAAGTCATTTGTATACGGTGCGGGTTATCAATCAAATAGGTTTTGATTAAGTTTGACAACCACATTGGATCTTTCAGTTCTTCTTTTACCGCAGCAATGGCTGAGTCTACATCCCATACAGTGACTGGATCGCTGTGGTGAATCGCACTACCCAAACCATTTAAAATCAGGCTTAGACCATAAGGCATGCCATCACCATTGATTTCACGTTGGTGCAATTCAATTTGATGTAAAATCGCATCCACCATGTTTTGGTCGACAGGTTTTGAAGCAACGTCTTCTAAAACCTTAAACACACCCGCTTTAAACTCAGCTGTATGTTCAGGATTTGAACCTTGTACGCCACAGTAGAATGTCATTTCATAGTTAGAGTCATCTACGCCCATAATCGGGCCAGTAGACTGTGCATAACCACAGGTCTCAAGGTAATGACGTAACGGAGAAGCCGAATCTTCTAACAATACACCTTCGACAAGGCGCATACCTAAGCGTAGTTTGATCTCACTGGCTTTAGGCAATAACCATGAAATGATGTGATAAGTTTTGTCTTTTAAATCTTCTGCATCTACCGCATAGGTTTCAGTCACTTCTAGCGGCGCAGTCAGACGTCGCTCTTCTTTAGAAAAGAGCGTTTCACCTTTTGAAAACTTCGCCAAGGCTAAAGTTTCAAACTGCTCTTGTAGATTGTAAGCAGGCTCATTACCAAAGGTCATGAAAACTGCATTACTTGGGTGATAATGCGACTTGTAGAAATCCACCAACTCAGGGTAAGTCAAGTCTGGAATATCTTTAGGGTCGCCACCTGAGTTGTAGTGATAAGTGGTTTCAGGGAATAAGTGATGCGCTAACTGATGATACAACTGGTCTGAAGGCGAACTCATTGCCCCTTTCATTTCGTTGAAAACCACACCTTTATAAACAGGCTCACCGTTTTCAAGCTCAATGCGAATCCCTTCTTGGGCAAAATCCAGCGGATTCAAATTGGCTGCAAAAGCCGCATCTAAATATACTTCAAGTAAATTTTGGAAATCTTTTTTATTCTGAGTCGCAAATGGATACGCTGTCCAGTCCGCCGCAGTAAAGGCGTTCATAAAAGTATTCAATGAACGCCGAATCATTAAAAAGAACGGATCACGAACAGGAAATTTTTCCGAACCACACAGTGCTGTGTGTTCTAAAATATGCGCTTCGCCTTTTGAATCCATAGGTTGGGTGCGAAAAGCCACCAAGAAAACATTTTCATCGTGATTGGTGGCCAAGTGATAATGCACTGCCCCAGTGACTTTATGTTTATATTCAGACACTAAAATGTCTAAAGCTTCAACATGGTGTTGACGTACCAACTGAAACGCAGGATGTACAGTTTGAGAAATGGTTTCAGTGACATCTACAGTCATGTGATCTCCTAACAATAATTAATACACTGCCTGCATTATAGCTTTAGTTGTCAAAAGATTTCACGCTGAAAACCCGAGTAATTTGCTGGAAATTTGAAAAGCATCTCACTGCTTTCCAAATTTCAGTCTTTTTGAGGGAAGCGTTCTCAGAAAGTACAACTAGATGAGATATTTAAAATAATTATAGTTCGGGTGATTCTCTACAAAAACATAGTTTTGCTTCTGATAGAAACTGGCTGCGGACAAATCCGCGGTATTTAAACACAGCGCAGAAAAGTTCGGACGTGCACATTTTTCTAAATGTGCCAACAACTGACGACCCACACCGCTCTTACGGTATTTAGGATGTACATAAAAACGGCGTACGCGCCCAATACGCGCCTCGATTTCATTTTCACCCCATTGCTGATTTAAACCGCCACAGGCAATCAATTGGTCCTGATCGTAGGCCAATAACAACACTTCACCCTTTTGATCAAAACGATTTTTTCCGCTTTGATATTCTTCGATCAAGCGGGTCAACGGTTCATATCCTTCTTTTGCCGCAAGTTGTGCTAAAGCTTGTATTTGAGGAGGTAATTGTTCTGCCGCTTGAATTAAAATTTCCATCTAAACTTCCTTGAATATGAGCAAAGCCATTTCACTACATTTGCCACGTAAATAAAATGAATTTTCCTCAACAAACTACAGCAATCTTGAGCATTGGTGTAAAATGTCGCTTTATTTTCAATACGTGACGAAAAAAGACATGGCAACTGTTGATCTTTTTGCAATTGGTAATGCACTAATCGACCAAGAATTTAAAGTCTCTGACGACTTCCTTATTCAACAACATTTGCAAAAAGGCACTATGCAGTTAACTGATGGTGAAACACAAGCAGATCTTTATAAAAAATTAAAAGAAACACAAAGCTATAAAGGTCAAGCTTCAGGTGGTTCAGCAGCCAACACCACCGTTGCCTTTAGTGCCTTGGGTGGTTCAGCATTTTACGCATGCCGCGTGGGTAATGATGAGCTAGGACAAACTTACCTCAACGGTTTGCACGAAGCAGGCATTAAAAACACTGAAAAATCAATCAGTGAAGGTGTCACAGGCACGTGTATGGTTTTGGTCAGCGAAGACTCTGAACGGACTATGCATACCTATTTAGGTATTACAGCCGAGTTAACTGAACAACAGATTGACTTTGAACCCTTAAAAACAGCGAAATGGCTCTATATCGAAGGTTATCTTTCAACCAGCGATAGCGCACGTTTAGCTGTTAAGCAGGCTCGTGAAATTGCCAAAGCTCATGGTGTTAAAATTGCATTAACCCTATCTGACCCTGCAATGGTGCAATACGCGCGTCATGGTCTAGATGAAATGATAGCGGATGGTGTGGACTTATTGTTCTGTAACCAGCAAGAAGCCATGATGTACACTGAAACTGAAACAGTTGAGGCGGCTTTAGCAAAACTTAAAACACTGAGCCAGCATGTGGTGATTACGCTTTCAGCTGAAGGTGCACTTATTTCAAATGCACAAGAAACATTTAATGTTGCAGGCCGTAAAGTACACGCTATCGATGCCAATGGCGCAGGCGATGCCTTTGCTGGTGCCTTCCTTTATGCAGTGAATGCGGGCTTAGGCTTACATACAGCTGCGCAACTTGCAATTTTGATTTCAAGTGAAGTGGTGTCACAGTTTGGCCCTCGTTTGGCTGTGGCAGATTACTCTGAATTGTTCCAACAACTGCAAAAGGAATGTGCATGATGCAAAAAATTTGCATGACAGAAGACATCCCGGAACGCGAAGCGCGTTCTTTTGAAACACCTAAAGGGGATACGATTTTTATCACCCAACGTGACGGTGCCTTCTTTGCTTACCAAAACATTTGCCCGCATTTGCAAGTTGAACTTGAATTTTTGGAAAACCAGTTTTTAGACCGCGACCAAGAATTTATTGAATGTTCGACCCATGGTGCGCTGTTTATGGTGGAAACAGGTGAATGCATTTCTGGCCCATGCCAAGGCGAAACACTTGAAAAAGTAGCGATTACCGTGCATTCTGACGGTGGGATTTATCTCACAGAAGAATAATGAAATTGGACGTTCACCATGTATGAGTTGCTACATCACCCTGACTTGATGCTCTTTCATTTCAGCTTATTGACTTTAGTCATACTCAGCATGGTGGAAACCTTAGGCTACTTTTTTAAATCCCGCCCAAGTCATTTCCTCAAAAGGCTCTCGCCACAAAAACTGACTGAATCTCCACTGCTAGACGTTAAGTTTTCTAAAGTGCTGATTGTGGTTTTTCTCTTACTTAATTTTAGTGTTGCAGGTTATTTCCTTCAGTTCTGCATCTATGCCAAAGAACAAACGTTTACTTCGGCTTACTATCTAATCTTGCCCGCACTGATTATTGCAATTTTCTTTACCGTTTTTATGATCCACTGTTTGGATCAAGTTATTAAACCAAGACCGGATAAAAAACAAACCAACTTACTGGGTCGTCTGGCGACCATCTCCAGCGGTAATGCACGTCCTGGTTTTTCGGCTCAAGCTCGCGTTCGCGATGAATATGGTCAACTCCATTATGTGCAAGTTGAACCTGAGTTTGGTGAACTTGAATTTCAGTCACAAATTATTCTCATTCGTCTAAAAAAGTCCCATTACATAGCAAAGAAAATTTCAAAATCCAATCAACTTTTTAACGGCGAAAGTACGCGCTAAACAAGCACCAAATCCAATCCTATTTCAACGCTGTACGTCTGTATGAGCATGTTTATCCTTTGCCATGCTCCCTACCAAGTGATCTTAATACAGGTTCAACCGCCAACAAAGCATCACAATGCTCTGTTTAAATCAAAGCCTTGCCTCATCTTCTTGCTCAATCTTTTTAAAGTAATCTTTCATTCACAATCCAGCTTTCTAGAATTTAAAAATATTTGCGCAAAAATTAAGCTCAGAATGAGAATTTTACTCCCCGCATCTGCCTTCAAGCTTATATGACACAATAAAAGACTTTTTAAATATTAATTCGATTTTCAATTCCTAATTTCCTTGTGATGTATGCAACAGATCAAACCATCCTTGATTCATATCAGTTAAAATCCATCATTTAAAAGCCCTATCACTTCTATAATCTTAAGACGAATTATCAATAAAATAACGATGAACGTTAAATATAAGTGTTTTAGTCGGATTTAAAATAAATATATACAAGTATTTTAGTCAGGTATTTAAATATAAACATAAGTAATTTGGTCAACTTTAAAATACAAAAAAAGTAGTTTATTTTTCATCACATCATTATTTTAAGTACATGTATTTAAAAGACTTAATAATATATTTTTTATTTAAGTTTAAAGACTATTTATCTTTTGTATGTTTTTGTTTAATAATATAAAGCAAGTTAAAAAATAGGCTTTGTGAAATGAGCTTAGTCCCCAAAAATCTCAATCAAAAAGTCACCAGAGAGATTGTGGCCATTTTAATCATTAAAGTGATTATTTTAATGGTCATTAAGAACATCTGGTTTGACGCCCCGACTATTCCTAAAAATTTTGACAATCAAGTTGCTGAGCGTATTGCAGGCAATCCATCCCCAATCAAGGAGACACGTTGATGATATCTGAAAGCGTGGTCGATCTTTCGCGGTTCCAGTTCGCTATGACCGCGATGTATCACTTTATTTTTGTTCCACTTACACTGGGGCTTGCCTTTATTCTTGCCATTATGGAAACCACCTATGTGATTTCAGGTAAAGAAATTTATAAAGACATGACCAAGTTTTGGGGGAAACTCTTCGGTATTAACTTCGCTTTAGGGGTCACTACTGGCTTAACCATGGAGTTCCAGTTCGGGACTAACTGGGCATATTACTCACACTATGTGGGGGATATTTTCGGTGCTCCATTAGCCATTGAAGGATTAATGGCATTCTTCTTAGAATCGACATTCATCGGTCTGTTCTTCTTTGGATGGGATCGCTTATCCAAAGTGCAGCACTTATGTGTGACATGGCTGGTTGCACTCGGTTCTAATATGTCTGCCTTATGGATTTTGGTTGCAAATGGTTGGATGCAAAACCCTGTCGGTTCTGTATTTAACTATGAAACCATGCGCATGGAACTGGTAGATTTTGGTGCTCTCATTTTTAACCCAGTTGCACAGGTAAAATTTGTACATACCGTGTCTGCGGGTTATGTGACAGGTGCTATTTTCGTTCTGGCTATTTCAAGCTACTACTTACTGAAAAAACGTGATATTCCGTTTGCGCGTCGTTCATTTGCCATTGCCGCAATTTTTGGTTTAGCTTCAACACTTTCAGTGATTTTACTGGGCGATGAGTCAGGTTATGAACTGGGTGATGTTCAGAAAACTAAACTCGCGGCCATTGAAGCAGAATGGGATACTCACCCTGCACCGGCACCCTTTACTTTGTTTGGTATTCCAAATAAAGAAACCATGACTACAGATTATGCAGTGAAAATTCCATATGTGATGGGTCTTATTGCAACACGTTCTTTAGACAAAGAAGTGACAGGCATTAAAGATTTGATCGTACAACACGAAGATCGTATTCGTAACGGTATGGTGGCTTACTCACAACTGGAAAAACTACGCGCGGGTGATACTTCTCCAGAGCTAAAAGCTGCCTTTGCAGAAACCCAGAAAGACTTGGGCTATGGCTTACTTTTGAAGAAATACACACCAAATGTGGTTGATGCATCTGAAGATCAAATCAAATCTGCTGCAAAAGACACGATTCCGCACGTACCAAGCTTATTCTGGGCATTCCGTGCCATGGTTGTATCTGGTTTCCTTATGCTGTTGTTATTTGCGCTAGCAACCTTTGCCGTGGCAAAACGCAATGCAGAAAACAAACCATGGTTACTGAAGTTCGCGCTTTTCGCTTTGCCTCTGCCATGGATTGCTGCACAAACAGGTTGGTATGTTGCAGAAGTAGGTCGTCAGCCGTGGACGATTGGTGAAGTTTTACCTACACACTTGTCAGCATCGAGCTTAAGCACAGGTGATGTATGGGGTTCTATCGCTGCCTTAGCTGCGTTCTATACCGTTCTTTTGATTATTGAAATGTATTTAATGATCAAATTTTCACGTCTTGGTCCAAGTTCGCTTCACACTGGTAAATACCATTTTGAAAAACTTGAAGCAGCTCGTAATGAGGAGACTCAAGCATGATCGAATATGAATTACTCAAAATCATTTGGTGGGTTTTAGTCGGCGTCTTGCTGATTGGCTTTGCCCTCACCGATGGCTTCGATATGGGCTCTATGGCGATCATGCCATTTGTGGGCAAAACAGATGAAGAACGCCGTGCGGCTATCAACACCATTGCTCCGCACTGGGACGGTAACCAAGTTTGGTTCATTACTGCTGGCGGTGCATTGTTTGCCGCATGGCCAATGGTTTATGCAACAGCATTCTCAGGCATGTATTGGGCGCTACTGTTGGTGCTGTTTGCCCTATTCTTACGACCTGTCGGCTTTGACTACCGCTCTAAACTGCAAAATACCAAATGGCGTACGTCATGGGACTGGGGTTTAGCAGTTGGGGGTGCTGTGCCTGCACTGGTCTTCGGTGTGGCATTTGGTAACATGTTCTTAGGCGTGCCATTTAGTTTAGATGACACCGTCCGCTCAACTTATACAGGGAGCTTCTTTGCCCTACTCAACCCATTTGCTTTAGTCTGCGGCCTAGTTAGTTTATCGATGCTGTGTGCACACGGCGGTGCATGGCTCATGCTTCGTACCGATGGTGACTTACGCAGACGCTCAGCACAAGCAACAAAACTTATGGGCATTGTTTATCTCATCTGTTTCTTAGGCGCTGGTGCTTGGTTGTACTTTGGTGGAATCGAAGGTTATACCTTAGTCACTCCATTTGACACCAATGGTGTTGCTAACCCATTAGCAAAAGAAGTCTTGACCAATGCCAACCATGGCTGGATGAACAACTACTCGACTTACCCAATTACCATGATTGCGCCTATCGCAGGTATCTTAGGTGGTTTGATTGTGGTGCTTGCAGCAGGCAAAAACAAAGCGGGCTTTAGCTTCTTAGGTTCAAGTTTAGCGGTCGTGGGTGCAATTTTAACTGCTGGTTTTGCGCTGTTCCCATTCTTAATGCCATCAAGTATTCAACCTGTTGCAAGCTTGACCATGTGGGATGCCGTTTCAAGTAAAACGACGTTAACTGTGATGACAGTTGCGGCATGTATCTTTGTCCCACTCATTTTGTGCTATACCACTTGGTGTTACTACAAAATGTGGGGTGTTATTACCAACACACACATTAAAGAGAATTCACACAGCCTTTACTAAGGCTGTGTCTAAGGAGATCAAATTATGTGGTATTTTGCATGGATTCTCGGCATTTTGATGGCTTGCTTTGCAGGTGTACTCAGTGCTTTGTATATCGAACATCATCAAGACCTTGATGAGGAATAAACCATGACAGACGTTGCTATGGAAAACCAAACTGTAGATAAAAAGCCGAACAAATTTGCGATGCTAATTTCCTGCCTATTGGCCTTTCCACTTGCAGCGGTGTTGTTAGTGCATCCTGCTGCTATGTTGGATGACAATGGTCACTATAGCCATAGTGCACTGATGTATATCATGATTGGTATCTCAGGTGGCTTTATCCACGGCGTCGGGTTCGTGCCACGCCACTGGATTTGGAAATGGCTATTTAGCCCGTTTCTATCGTGGCCACTGATGATCTGGGGTTATTACACCTGGTTCTTCAGTTAAATAAAAAAGCCCTCATTGACTGAGGGCTTTTTTATAGTTCGTTTTTCTTGGATTCTACATTTCAGCCATGACACCAATAATGCCATTAATAATCATATCTACCGCAATGGTTCCAATCAGTAAGGCCGACAGTCGCCCAACAATATCAACATAACGGTCAATATATTTGGCATGCTTATAACGCAAATGGTCATGCGCAAATTTCATTAAGATCATCAAGCCACAGGTCAACGCCAAAGTCAGGAAAATAATCATCGCTGCGCCGCTGATTGGCAGTGCCATACCTGTCACCACAGCAGCACTAATCGTACCTGGACCAATCATAAAAGGCATGGCAATAGTTCCTGCCAAATGCTCAGGCGCACCACGCATTTCACCAATGGTATCTGCCCCCTGAAACACGTAACGATAACCAATCACCAAGAAGATCAGACCACCAAATATTTGAAAGGCTTCAAAGCGTACATTTAAATATTTACTAAAAATCGCTTCTCCGCCCCATGCAAACAGCATAAATACTATAAAGGCAATGAGACAGCCCTGAATCAAGGCCTTATTAAACACTTTAGCTTCGGAGTTCCGAATCATGCCAATCATGTAAATACTCATTAAAAACGGATTCAGTAATGAGAAAAACAAAGCAAAAGCATGTAAATATGAGGTCAACATGGTTCCTCCTAATTATCCTTGAGGGTCTGGAAATAAGGGACGATTTCCTGGACTGATTCGATTGATATGTAAGAAGGTCATGTGACGTTCATAACGATCCAGCACATCATTAATCACTTGCTCTTTGGTGTAACCGACTAAGTCGTTGCCTTGAGAACCTTCATACAAATAAGTTTCAAGACGGTAATAGAAGCGCTTACCCAGTTTGCCGCGCTCACTAAAGGTCGGCGCGATATAACGTACTGGCCAAATTTGATAGACAAAGTTTTGTTCTTCTTCCAAATGAATCATCAAATCTAAGTGATACAGATTTGGGTCTTCTTCAAGCGCATTCTCTTGAACACTGATGTCAATACCGCGCTTTTGCATTTCTTCGGCAACGGCCATCACCGCAGGTCGGCAAATATCATCGAGCATACGCCGAGTATCGGTTGTTCCTGGATGGTGCATGACTCGGGACAACCGTTTTTTCCAGTTGAGGATGTCGACATTGCCCACCACGGGTGCGGCATTTAAACTGCTACTGGCTTGTCGGTAGTCTTCTAACCGCAGTGATTTATACAAACCTGCCATCACCAAGAACATCACAAAACTAAACGGCAACCCCATAATAATCGTGGCATTTTGTAGTGCCGTAATCCCGTTAGCCATCAACATTGCAAGGGTCAATAAACCAATCGCTATGGCCCAAAATACGCTCAACCATCGCGGTGCATCATGATCGACATTGGTAAATTGAGTAGTGAAATTACCCAGTACCAGTGCACCAGAGTCCGCTGAGGTCACATAAAACAATAAGCCTGTAATTGTGGCTACACCTGCAATAAACGGAAACCATGGATACTGTGCTAGCAAGTCATAAAAACCATGTGCAGGATTTGCAATGACACTTTGTGCAAGGGCTAAATTACCATCAAAAATCACACTATGTAGTGCACTATTTCCAAAAATTGATAACCACGTAAGTGTGAAAAACAGAGGAATAATGAGCGTTCCGCTAACAAACTCACGAATGGTTCGACCACGTGAAATCCGTGCTAAAAACAAACCTACAAATGGTGACCAAGCCACCCACCATGCCCAAAAGAACAATGTCCAACTGTTCATCCATTCTTTCGGTTGTTGAAAGGCAAAACTTTCCAAAGTCATACTTGGAAAACGGTTAATGTAGTCCCCAATATTTTGCACAAAAGTATTCAATAGAAATTCGGTATTGCCTAAAAACAAAATAAATAGCATCAAACCAACAGAGACATAAATATTGATTTCGGAGAGAATACGCAGTCCCTTATTCACCCCTGAAGTCACTGAAATAATGGTCATTACCACCGCGACCACAATTAATGCGGTTTGCATCCAGAGGTTTTCAGGTAAATCGAACAACACATGCAAGCCATAGTTCAGCTGTACTACCCCAATCCCGCAGGTCGTGGCAATACCAAAGATAGTACCGATGACCGCTGCGGTATCGACACTATGACCGATCGGCCCATGAATCTTATTGCCAAAGATCGGATATAAAGCAGAGCGAATAGTCAGTGGTAAGTTATAGCGATAACTAAAATATCCCAATGCCATGCCAATCAAGGCATACATACACCACCCAGTTAGACCATAGTGAAACAGGGTCCACACCATGCCTTGACGTGCAGCCTCTAGGGTCTGCCCCTCACCTACGGGTGGATGCATATAGTGGGATAAAGGTTCCGCCACCGAGAAAAACATCAAATCGATGCCAATCCCAGCTGAGAACAACATTGCAGACCAACTTAAAAGGCTAAATTCTGGCTTGGAATGTTTGGGGCCTAATTTAATGTTGCCATAGCGAGAACAGGCAATAAAAATGACAAAGACCATATACAAAGTCGCTGCGAGTAAGTAATACCAACTAAAAGTTGAACTCACCCACGCCAAGACTGTATTTAAGATTCGGTTAGCAAAGTCATTAAACAAAATGGTGGTAATAGAAAAAATTAAAATAATGAGAGCTGAAATATAAAAGACCACACCATTTAAACGGTCTTTAGGCGCTAATGTTTGATCATCAACTGCTCTTGGATTATCTGTTGCCATACAATCCTCAAGAAAGTAAATAAAAAAAGACAAAAGCCAATTTTTAAACTTCTCGTGGTCGAGAGCTTAAAAATCGACTAACGAAAACGACAGTATTTTTATCAGAAATAAAAACGCTATCTTCTTTAAACCTGAAGGTCTAAATCATTTATGAGGTGCATTTGCTACACAGTTTTAAAATGTGAGCCTCCCTTGTTCATCGATATTCCGATTGGAATCTTGTAGATCTCCCTTCAACATGACTATATGAGCTTTCTCAACTCGAAAAAAGTATAAAACCGTAAGCTCATAGCTCATAAGCTCACTTTTCCGAATGATGTTCTGCAATTAAACCCTTATGACACATCCTTTTGATAAATAAAAAGTTATGTCGAATACTCAAAGCAATTTAGCAATATTTTGCTTTGAATTTAACCATAAGTGTACTTTTTATTGATTGAACGTTCAATCAATAAAAAGTATCATAAAAAAATGCTATGATGCTTTCCATGTAAGTTATTGAATCTAACGCCTTTAAATTTAAGGCAAATTGTTCTGGATTGTCATGAATAAACGTAGAGTAAAACCTGAGCATGAGCGCCGTGAAGAAATCATTAATGCTGCCTATGCAGTCATTTATGAAGTGGGCTTATCCAACACCACCATTGCTCAAATTGCGAAAAAAGCACAGCTTTCTACGGGCATTGTGAGTCATTATTTTGGTGATAAACAAGGCCTCATTCACAGTTGCATGCGCCAAATGCTCAATGTCTTAGCCGAGACCACGGCAAGCTATAAGGCAAAGGTGGTGCAGCCCAGTCCGGAACATTCGCTCAAAGCCATTATTGATGCCAACTTTGACATCAGTCAGGTCAACAACACTGCTATGCGGGTTTGGCTGGATTTTTGGTCTGCCAGTATGCACCTACCCAACTTAGGTCGACTGCAACGAATCAATGACCAACGTCTTTATTCAAATTTGAAGTTTCACTTCTTGCAGCTCATGCCAAAGTCTCAAGCAAGCCAAGCCGCTAAAGGGCTAGCAGCACTGATTGATGGATTATGGTTACGTGGAAGTTTAAGTGGTCATCAAGCATTTGATCGTGATTTGGCACGTTCTATTGCATACGACTATGTCGATATGCAACTTCGCTTAATTCAACAGATACGGCAGGAACAACAAAATGAATAATGTACAGCTTCACTCGCTTTATATTCACGGACAATATTTCAATGCCACCAGTGGTCAAACCTTTGACAGTATTAATCCTGCCACAGGTCAAGTCATTGCCACCATTCAACAAGCCTCTAAAGCCGACGTCGATGCAGCCGTACACAGTGCTGTACAAGGGCAACGTGAATGGGCTGCCAAAACAGCGGTCGAACGTGCCCGTATTTTACGTCGTGCAGTCGATATTTTACGCGCTCGTAATGACGAATTAGCACGCCTAGAAACACTGGATACAGGTAAAGCGTTCAGTGAAACATCCACCGTCGATATTGTCACTGGTGCAGACGTTTTAGAGTACTACGCAGGACTTGCAACGGCCATTCAAGGTGAACAAGTGCCGCTACGTGAAAGTAGTTTTTTCTACACGCGCCGTGAACCTTTAGGTGTGGTGGCAGGCATTGGTGCTTGGAATTATCCCATCCAAATTGCACTTTGGAAATCAGCTCCAGCCCTCGCTGCTGGGAATGCCATGATTTTTAAACCCAGCGAAGTGACCCCTCTTACCGCCTTAAAATTGGCAGAGATCTACACTGAAGCAGGCGTACCTGCTGGGGTTTTCAACGTAGTACAAGGTTTTGGTGCTGAAGTGGGTCAATGGTTGACTGAACACCCAGATATCCAAAAAATTTCGTTCACAGGTGGTGTGGCAACGGGTAAAAAGGTCATGGCCAGTGCTGCGGCTTCTAGTCTCAAAGAAGTCACCATGGAGCTCGGTGGCAAATCACCTCTGATTATTTGTGCCGATGCCAACCTTGACCGTGCAGCCGATATCGCAGTAATGGCGAACTTCTTTAGCTCAGGTCAAGTATGTACCAATGGCACCCGTGTGTTTGTACCACAAACCCTCAAGGCTGCATTTGAACAAGCAGTGATTGAGCGTGTAAAACGTATCCGCATAGGTGACCCGATGCAGGCTGAAACCAACTTTGGACCTTTAGTCAGCTTTCCGCATATGGAAAAAGTCTTGTCTTATATTGAGTCAGGCAAACAACAAGGTGCGATCTTATTGACTGGTGGACAACGTGCCACTGAAGCAGCACTTACTCAAGGGGCATATGTATTACCGACTGTGTTTACCGACTGTCATGACGACATGCACATTGTGCAAGATGAAATCTTTGGTCCGGTCATGAGCATTTTAAGCTATGACAGTATTGAAAAAGCCGTTCAGCGTGCCAACAACACCAGTTATGGTTTAGCTGCGGGTGTGGTCACACAAGATATTTCCCAAGCACATCGCATTATTCATCAGCTTGAGGCTGGTATTTGCTGGATCAATACTTGGGGCGAATCCCCTGCTGAAATGCCTGTAGGTGGTTATAAACAGTCGGGCGTTGGACGTGAAAATGGCATCACCACACTTGAACACTATACCCGCATCAAATCGGTTCAAGTTGAACTGGACGCATACCAAAGTATTTTTTAAAGTCTGAATTTTAGCTATCTAAATCCTTACTTCTTTTTTATTTATTCTTTTTTTCATCCTCAACTCAACATGTGGCCACGTTCTCATGCAACGTGGTCCTGCCATAGAAAAAGGATCATTATGCATTCTCAACACTACGATTATATTATTATTGGCGCAGGATCAGCAGGTAATGTACTGGCTGCTCGCTTAACTGAAGACCCCGATGTTTCGGTACTGTTACTCGAAGCAGGTGGACCGGATTATCGTCTCGACTTTCGCACCCAAATGCCTGCGGCTTTGGCTTATCCCTTACAAGGGCGTCGTTATAACTGGGCCTATTTAACCAACCCAGAACCCCACATGAACAACCGTCGTATGGAATGTGGTCGTGGTAAAGGCTTAGGCGGTTCGTCCCTCATTAATGGCATGTGTTATATCCGCGGAAATGCCATGGATTTAGAACAATGGGCCAGCCTTAAAGGTCTTGAAGACTGGAGCTATGCGGACTGTCTGCCTTATTACAAAAAAGCCGAAACTCGTGATATTGGTGGCAATGATTATCATGGCGATGCTGGCCCTGTTTCTGTTGCCACGCCTAAAGCAAACAATAATGTTTTATTCCACGCCATGGTTGAAGCGGGTGTGCAAGCAGGCTATCCACGCACCGATGACTTAAATGGTTATCAACAAGAAGGTTTCGGCCCAATGGATCGAACCGTGACCCCCAAAGGTCGACGCTCAAGCACAGCACGTGGCTATTTAGATATGGCCAAAGGTCGAGCGAATCTAACCATTATTACCCATGCCATGACCAATCAAATTTTGTTCAGTGGCAAACAAGCGATTGGTGTTGAATATATTCAAGGTGCTAATCAAAACAACTTGCTTCAGGTCTATGCCGATAAGGAAGTTCTACTTTGTGCAGGGGCGATTGCATCACCGCAAATTTTGCAACGTTCGGGTGTTGGTTCAAGTACTTTACTTCAGTCTCTCGACATTCCAGTCGTGCATGACTTACCGGGTGTCGGTGAAAACCTGCAAGACCATTTAGAAATGTACTTACAATATAAGTGTAAGCAACCTGTTTCTCTCTACCCTGCTTTAAAATGGCAAAATCAACCTGCAATTGGTGCAGAGTGGTTGTTTAACGGAACAGGGATTGGAGCAAGCAACCAGTTTGAAGCAGGCGGCTTTATTCGATCATCTAAAGAGTTTGCTTGGCCAAATATTCAATACCACTTCTTGCCTGTTGCAATTAACTATAATGGCAGCAATGCCGTCAAAGAGCATGGCTTCCAAGCCCATGTCGGTTCGATGCGCTCGCCTTCACGCGGTCGAGTACATGTGACATCCAAGAATCCTTTCGACCATCCAAGTATTTTATTTAACTACATGTCGACAGAACAAGACTGGCAAGAATTTCGTGATGCCATCCGTATTACTCGTGAAATTATGCAGCAACCTGCGCTTGATCCTTACCGTGGCGAAGAAATTAGCCCTGGAAAAGATGTGAGTAGCGATGCTGAATTAGACGAATTTGTGCGTAATCACGCTGAAACGGCTTATCATCCATCCTGTAGTTGTAAAATGGGTGAAGATGATATGGCGGTAGTCGATGGACAAGGTCGTGTGCATGGCCTGCAAAGTTTACGTGTGGTGGATGCATCGATTATGCCGCTGATTATCACAGGTAACTTAAATGCAACCACCATTATGATGGCTGAAAAAATCGCGGATCAAATTCGTGGCCGCACAGCCCTATCTCGTTCTCATGCACCTTTTTATCAAGCTGAAACTGAATAAGTTTTAATAGCTCAGCACCTGACTTTAATTTGCTTTAAAATAATAAGGTCAGGTGATTATTCATTTTTTCTTAAACAACAATGCTGAGTTTTGTACAGACAGTGCTATTTCTATTAGCATCCAATTTATTCATTTTAGCTTTTAAAATATTGAATGCCTGTATATATATTCAACATCAATATCTTAATTATCAAATCCTAACAAAAATAAACACCAATAAAAACAATGATTAATCTTACACATCACTCATATTTATAGTTCAACCCAACCCATTTACAATAAAAATTACTAAGTCAATACATATTTAGTCTAAAATATTCATAAATCAGAACTGTGTGATAGGCTCAAAACTTATATTTTTTGTGCGCTTTTCAGCTTTTAAGTATTACTTCAACTATACCAAGCTGATCATTTATAAGCAGCTCTATCATTCTTCTTATTTTTATTCTATTCGCTATAAAGCGATCCAAAACCTGCTCCCCAAGGTAATAATCGCATGAACAAATTTTTAAAATACCTTTTGGTATTGATCGTACTGCTTATTATTGCAGTCGTAATTTTCTTATTTAGACCCATCACGTCTAAAAAAATTCAAACCACCAGCAATGAGCCTGTTGTTGACGCAGTCTTAGTTGGCGGTGGAATCATGAGTGCAACTTTAGGCACATATCTAAGCGAGCTTGAGCCAAACTGGCAAATTCGCATGTATGAACGCCTAGACAATGTTGCGCAAGAAAGCTCAAACGGCTTCAACAATGCCGGCACAGGCCACTCTGGCTTTATGGAAATGAACTATACCTCTGAAAAAGATGGAAAAATGGACATTTCTAAAGCGGTGAACGTTGCGGAACAATTTGAAGTTGCAAAACAGTTCTGGTCTTATCAGGTGAAAGAAGGCGTTTTGGGTCAACCAAATAGCTTTATCAATCCTGTGCCGCACATTGCCTTCGTTTGGGGCGATAACGTGAATTTCCTAGAAAAACGTTATGCTGCAATGGTTAAAAACCCGATGTTCTATGGCATGAAATTCTCTGAGAATCCTGCTGAAATTAAACAATGGGCGCCTTTAGTGATGAATGGCCGTGATACTGCACAGAAAGTAGCTGCAACACGCATGGATGTCGGTTCGGATGTGAACTATGGTTCGATCACCACTCAATTGGTCGATCACCTTAAAAAACAATCTAACTTCAAACTACAAACATCGACTGAAGTGACTGGCATTAGCCAAAACGATGATAAAACGTGGACGGTTGCATTTAAAAACCTCACTACAGGTAAAACAGATCACGTGAAAACGCGCTTTGTCTTTATTGGTGCAGGTGGTGCAGCGGTTAAGCTTTTACAAATGACAGGCTTACCAGAAGCGAAGCAATATGCTGGCTTCCCTGTAGGTGGCGTGTTCTTAATGACCGACAACCCAAAAGTCACTGAAGGTCATACTGCAAAAGTTTATGGTCGTGCTGAGTTAGGCGCACCTCCAATGTCTGTTCCACATATTGATACACGTTATATCGACGGTAAAAAATATGTGTTATTTGGCCCATTTGCAACTTATTCAAACAAGTTCTTAAAACAAGGTTCTCAGCTTGATTTATTGAAATCAACCACGAAGAACAACGTTTTACCAATGACTGCTGTGGGTATGGAAAATCTTGATTTGGTGAAATACTTGGTGAGCCAAGTAATGATGACCGATGCCGACCGTTTTAATGAATTGAAAAAATACTACCCTGATGCAAAACCAGAAGACTGGCGCATGAATCAAGGTGGTCAACGTGTTCAAATCATTAAGAAAGAACCAGGCAAACCTGCAAGCTTACAATTTGGTACCGAGATTTTTGCATCACAAGACGGTGCTGTGACTGCCCTATTAGGTGCTTCACCAGGTGCTTCAACTTCTCCTTATATTATGTTGAGCTTGCTTGAAAAAGCATTCCCACAACAAGTAGAAGGTAAATGGAATCCGAAATTACATGAAATTGTAAAATCGTACCAACAAGAGCTCAGCACTAATCCTGTTCTTCTTGACCAAGTTCGCCAGTACACCAGCACAACCCTAGGTTTGAAATACACACCTATGGCTAAGGCTGCAAATGACGAAACTGTTGCGGTAGCAAAAGCACAGTAATCTGCTTTAAACCCTAAAAAGGATGGACTTTGCACCATCCTTTTTTTAATTCATATTTGAAACTATTCTGTTTATGTCGCTTTTCCATTCCGACGCTTTTTTGGCTTTTCGTTCACGTGATTTTTCACTTCTGAGTGTCAATCAGTTGTGCTTAATTCTAGCCATCATGATTCAAGAAGTCGTCATTGCCTATAGCGTCTACCAACTCACTCAGAACCCACTCAGCCTTGGCATGATTGCATTAATTGAGTTACTTCCCTTTATTTGCCTCTCCCTGATTAGTGGCGACTGGGCTGACCGCTATAACCGACAAAAAATTGTGCAGTGGAGTTTTAGCTGTAGCACTCTAATTCCATTATTATTTATTGTTCTTTTTTCTCAGTATCAACAACAGCACATTCAACAAAATACTCTTTTATGCGGCATTTATAGCCTCATCTTTTGCTTAGGCATACTTAGAGGCATTTACAGCCCATCTTTTAATTCATTACGCCCTTTTCTAACCCCCGAGTCAGCCTATAGCAATGCAGCCACATGGACTGCGCTCATTTGGCAAATGGGCGGTATTTTAGCGCCTTTATGCGCAGGACTTTTACTCGGCCAAATTGGGCTTGAAAAAACCCTCTTTATTGTTTTTCTGTTATGTTGCATGGGTAGCATCTGCTTATTCGGATTAAGTCCTCGTCAATTCCCTAGCCCACATAAACAGCATTTAAGCAAAAGTTTGAAAGAAGCCTATTTGTTTATTTTTAAACATCCACTGATGTTTTGGAGTATATTGTTGGATCTCAGCGCCATGCTTTTTTGTAGTGTCATTATCTTACTACCTATTTTTGCACACGATATCCTGCATCTCGGCGTTGAAGGCCTAGGTATACTCAGAGCAGCACCAGCCATTGGCGCCTGTATCATGATGTTGATGTTGACCTGTTATTCTCCAATGCAAAATGCATGGAGAAACATGCTCTATAGTAGTTTTGCAATTGCTTTATGCACTTTAGCCTTCGCACTATCCTCCCATATTTGGCTCTCAGTCATCTTCCTTGTTTTGATCGGTGCCTTTGATAGTATCAGCATGGTCATTCGACAAACTTTATTACAGCAACTCCCACCGAAAGCACTATTAGGGCGTGTAGCGGCTTTAAATGGCATCTTAGTCACTTCAGGCAATCAGCTCGGTGCCCTACACACAAGCCTAATGACGCGCTATTTTTCGGTAGTGCCAGCAGTATTTATTGGCGGGACGCTGTGTTTAATGATCTGTGGTCTAAGTTCTACTCGTACGCGACATTTACTCAAGCCATCTCCAACACAACAAAAACATGCCGCCGTCACAAGAATCGAATAGCATGTTAAGCTTCAAATCTTCTTTTAATACGATGTGAGTTTTCAATAGAGCAAATTATGAAACTGATCCCCCCCTTTTCACACACACTCTATGCCAAACTCTATTCTTTCGTACTATCCGTGTTGTTGGCTTATTGCCTATTCAATGCAATCTATAGTGTGATTATTGGTGGAAAAAGCGCATACCTTTTCAGTAGTCTGATTTTAATATTTCAAACAATTACTGTTTTTAAAGCATCTGCAAAGAAAAAGATCTATATCTATATGGGATTGTTTGGACTCATTTTAAGTCTGGTTTATCTCAATCATTGGACGTTTCTTTCTCAGCATGAAAGTATTGCCATTCTTCCCTCAGTCATACTCACCTTACTAAGCTTAGGCTATTTTTCACAGCAGCACTTGCGTTTAAATCTATTGAAGATGGCTTTAATTTTTTGGCTTTTTATACTGACTTATACGCAATACCATGACTTGAACACTCTGCAAAACTATTATGATAGCCTGCATACAGGCGAAACATGGCAACAATATGGTGCTTTATAAAGATCAAACAACCGTTAGCGTTTTCTTCTTATTTTAAGCACAAAAAAGCCAGCAATATCGCTGGCTTGATTCTTTTAAACTTTAGCGATGAGTATGAATCGACATCACAATGCCCATGCTCGCCAGCATGGTAATCACCGCGGTTCCACCATAACTCATCAGTGGCAATGGATCACCTGTTACAGGTAAAATCCCGCTCACCATCCCAGAGTTTAACAATACAAAGAAGAAGAACGTTAAGCCAACAGCGCCCGCGTATAAACGTCCAAAATTATGGAAGCTGTTCATACCAATAATCAAACAACGAATAATAATGGCCGCAAACAAACTAAACAGCAAGAACACCCCAATAAAGCCAAACTCTTCCGCATACGTAGACATAATGAAGTCGGTATGGTGCTCAGGCAAATACCCCAAATGTGACTGTGTACCTTCTGTAAAGCCCTTCCCCATTAAGCCACCTGAACCAATGGCAATCTTGGATTGGATAATATTCCAACCTGCACCCAATGCATCCGACTCTGGATCAAATAAAGTGAGCACTCGCTTTTTTTGGTACTCTTGTAAAAAGAACATCCAAAGTAAGGGAGCAACAACAGCCAATGCCCCACAGGCCAAAGCAATGAGTCGCCAAGAGATACCGCTGAGGAAAATGACGCACACACCAGGAATCAAGAGACCTAGGTTTAAGTCGGGCTGTAAAGCTGCCAATAAAAACGGCAACATCATGATACCCAACGAAATCACAATATGCATAAACTTCGGCGGGAATGCGCGGCCTGCAAAGTACCACGCCATCATCAAAGGCATGGCAAACTTCATAAACTCAGAAGGCTGCATACTACCAATACCCGGTAGACTAATCCAACGTCTAGCTCCCATGCGGGTTTCGCCCACCACCAAGACCAATACCATTAAAATCACAGCAAAGATGAAAAAATAAGGACTAATGGCCTGATAGACTTTGGGTGGAATTTGTGCACAGATAATCATCACAATGAAGCCCACAGCAAAACTTGTGGCTTGGCGAAACACCATGCCCATATCTTGCGCTGAAGCACTATAAATAACCAACAATCCCAACACGGCGTTTAAAATCAGAAAGCATAAAAGCCATGGATCTAAATGCAATTTAGCCCAGCGAGATGAGTCATGTTTAATGCTTCTACCGTCACGTAAAGACTGACGTAAAAAACGATACTGCTGTGATGGTATCATTTGCGTAAATTGAATGAGCTAAAGACAGGGCAAATTATAAGTTCAAAGTGTTTTAGATAACATCATTCAAACCCATATTTCTGTAGTTTTAGCTCAATAAATCTAAATAATTCTTATTGTGCCGCCAAAATCAGGCGCGCAAGCTCAAGGTCATCTGGATAGGTAATTTTAATATTATCGGAGCGCCCTTGTACGACTTGAACCTTTTCACCAACAAACTCTAAAGCACTGGCTTCATCAGTAATTAAGGCTTGCGCCTCTAGTGCATGTTCAATTGCTTTTTTCAGCACCCCCAGTTTAGCAATCTGCGGAGTTTGTGCCTGCCAAAGTTGTGAACGATCAACCGTTTCTTGAATATCTTGCGCTGAGATCACACGCTTTAAAGTATCTCTAACAGGAATAGCTAAAATTGCCCCTCTATTGGACTGAATAGCAGTATCAACCAGTTTAAATAAACAATTCTGCGTGACACATGGACGTGCTGCATCATGCACAAAAACCCAGTCGTCAGCATCAGCGATTGTGGAAAGATAGTTGAGCGCACTGAGCACTGAGTCTACACGCTCAGCACCACCTTTACAAAAATGTGCTTTTTCCATGTTGGTAAAAGGCAAACTTTGAGCGACATCATCATCTGAACCAATCGCCAAAACATAGCCCTGCAAGGGCAATTGATTAAGGCGTAAAACCGTATGTTCAAGTACGGTCTTTTGTCCAATCATTTGATATTGTTTTAGTTCAGTTTTAGAAAAGCGACTACCCGAGCCAGCAGCAGGAATAATAGCCCACAATTTATGGGGTAGCTGGAGGGGTTTCAGGCTCATCGTCTTCATTGGTTCTCAAATCAATTTGGGCGTTAGGATTAATATAAACAGGCTTATATTGAGTACTAATGGTACTCATTTGAATAAACGTTTCTCGGGGTTTGATTAAACCCAAATCTAGACGCGCATGCTCTTCAATGGCTTCAATACCATTTTTCAAATCATACACTTCTGCCGCTAAGACACGATTACGTTCTTTTAAGTCGTTATTAATTTCAGTTTGTTGTTGGATTTTTTGTGTGAGTTGTAAATGGTCTTGATAACCACCCTCACCAAACCAGTATAAATACTGAAACCCTGCGATCAAAATGATCGCAAGGCCTAGTAGTACTTTACTCATCAACGAGTCGAATACATTGAACATTGACATCAGTCGCTTAGTTTAAACCTTTAAACTCAGCTTTACCGCGGTAAGCAGCATTTGTCAATTCTTCAATACGAAGCAATTGGTTGTATTTCGCAACACGGTCAGAACGGCACAGTGAACCTGTCTTGATTTGACCAGCAGCAGTACCCACCGCAAGATCTGCAATCGTAGAATCTTCAGTTTCGCCAGAACGGTGTGAAATCACTGTAGAGTAACCATTTTCTTTCGCAAGATAGATTGCATCTAGAGTTTCAGTCAACGTACCAATTTGGTTGTATTTGATTAAGATAGAGTTACCTACTTTCTCATTAATACCACGTTGTAAAATCTTAGGGTTTGTAACGAACAAGTCATCACCCACCAATTGGATTTTATCACCAAGGATAGACGTCAAATAAGACCAGCCTTCCCAATCTGATTCATCTAAACCATCTTCAATTGAGATAATTGGATATTGGTTGACAAGGCCCGCTAAATAGTCAGAGAACTGGTTGCTTGTGAATGCTTTATTGCCTTCACCAGCAAGGATGTACTGACCATTTTTGTAAAATTCTGAAGATGCACAGTCAAGAGCAAGCATAATGTCAGAACCTGCTTTGTAACCAGTTTGACCAATCGCTTCAAGAATAACAGTGATCGCTTCTTCGTTTGAACGTAAGTTCGGTGCAAAACCACCTTCATCACCCACAGCAGTGTTTAAACCTTTTTTGTTTAAAACTGATTTTAGAGAATGGAAGATTTCAGCACCTGCACGCAATGCTTCAGAGAATGAAGTGAAGCCTACTGGCTCAATCATGAACTCTTGAATATCAACATTGTTGTCTGCATGCGAACCACCATTGATGATGTTCATCATCGGTACAGGCATAGTCAAAATGGTTTGACCACGTAAGTCTGCGATGTATTGGAAAAGAGGAATTTTCTTTTCATCAGCAGCAGCACGTGCAGCAGCTAGTGATACCGCTAAAGTTGCATTCGCACCCAATTTTTCTTTGTTTTCAGTACCATCAAGTTCGATCATCGTGTTATCGATGTCTTTTTGTTCAAATACTGATTTGCCCACTAAAGCATCACGGATAATCGTGTTTACGTTGTTAACCGCAGTTTTAACACCTTTACCCAAATAGCGTGCTTTGTCGCCATCACGAAGTTCTAAAGCTTCACGAGAACCAGTTGAAGCACCAGATGGTGCACATGCACGGCCAACTACGCCAGATGCTAAGATTACGTCTGCTTCGATGGTTGGGTTACCACGAGAGTCCAAAATTTCACGTGCACGAATGTCAACGATTTGGCTCATGAACAATTCCTCAGTTGATTAATAACGAGATGCTTTAGATGGCATCAATGAGTTTATAATTTAGTGTGTATCTAGCTTTTGGAAGCCTTTAACCAAGGTATCCAATTCTTTTAGCTGCGCCAAGAAAGGCTCAAGCTGAGACATACGCAACGCGCATGGTCCATCACACTTGGCTTTTTCTGGGTCTGGATGCGCTTCCAAGAATAAACCTGCTAGACCTGTTGCCATTCCCGCGCGAGCAAGTGTCGTGATTTGCGCGCGACGACCGCCCGCAGAATCCGCACGACCACCCGGAGTTTGAAGCGCATGGGTCACATCAAAAAACACAGGAACATTCATTTCTTTCATGATGTCGAAGCCCAACATGTCTACAACCAAATTGTTGTAACCAAATGCCGAACCACGTTCACAAATAATGAGCTTGTCATTCCCTGCCTCTAAACACTTATGCAAAATATGGCGCATTTCATGAGGTGCAAGGAATTGTGCTTTTTTGATGTTAATGATGGCATCAGTTTTTGCCATCGCTTCAACCAAATCAGTCTGACGACTTAGGAAAGCAGGAAGTTGAATAATATCCGCAACTTCCGCTACAGGTGCAGCTTGGTAAGGCTCATGTACATCAGTAATGATGGGTACATTGAAATGTTTTTTAATGTCAGCTAACCACTCAATCCCTTTTTCTAGGCCTGGCCCTCGAAACGAGTTCAAGCTTGAACGGTTGGCCTTATCAAAACTGGCTTTAAATACGTAAGGAATCTCCAAACGCTTGCAGATATCGACATAGGTCTCTGCAATTTCAAAAGCCAAATCTTTAGACTCAAGTACGTTCATGCCGCCGAATAGTACAAATGGCAAGTGGTTTGCCATTTGTATATCGCCTAAACGTACAATTTCTTGTGGTTTTAATTGTGACATTTAAACTTCCTAGTTTATTGCTTAACCCAAATTACTTCGCTTTTTTGTACTGTGCTTTTGCAGCATCAATAAAACTAGCAAATAATGGGTGTCCATCACGTGGTGAACTTGTAAATTCCGGGTGGAATTGTACAGCAATAAACCAAGGATGTTGAGGAATTTCAACTGTTTCTACTAAGTGCTGTACAGGTGAATAGCCCGAAATTTTCATGCCCGCTTCTTCAAGCGCTGGAATAAAACGGTTATTCATCTCATAGCGGTGACGGTGACGTTCAATAATATCTGCTGAACCATACACTTCACGTGTTTTGGTGCCTTCAACCAATTCTGATTTTTGAGCACCAAGACGCATCGTACCACCAAGATCAGAATCAACATTACGCTGTTGAACTTCACCACGTTCATCTAACCATTCAGTGATTAGACCAATCAATGGAGACTTAGTCGAACGGTTGAATTCAGTCGAACTCGCATCACTAATACCCACGACATTACGTGCATATTCGATCACAGCCAACTGCATACCTAAACAGATACCCAAGAATGGAACACCGTTTTCACGTGCGAACTTAATCGCTTGCATTTTCCCTTCAGTACCACGTTCACCGAAACCACCCGGAACTAAGATTGCATCTGCATCTTTCAATACTTCTGCTACATCTTGGCTTTCAAGCTCTTCAGCGTTTACGTAGTCGATTTGCACTTTCACACGGTTTTGAATACCGGCATGTAAAAGTGCTTCGTTTACAGATTTGTAAGCATCTGGAAGTTCAACATACTTACCCACCATTGCGACACGTACTGTGTATTCAGGGTTAAGTAATGCTTCTACAACATTATCCCAATCTGTTAAATCAGCTTCAGGAAGATCGTTATAACCAAAACGTTCACAAATTAAATCATCAACGTTTTGTTCGTAGAATGTACGTGGAATTTGGTAAATGCTGCGTGCATCTTTACACACCACAACTGCACGTGCTTCTACGTTAGTGAACAAGGCAATTTTGCGGGTCGTGTCTGCATCAACATCATATTCAGTACGACAAATTAAAATGTCAGGCTGAATACCAATAGATAACAATTCTTTTACCGAGTGTTGAGTTGGTTTAGTTTTCAACTCTGCCGCAGATTTGATATATGGAAGCAAAGTCAAGTGCATAAGCATTGTGCGCTTATGACCTAGTTCAACCATAAGTTGACGTACAGATTCCATGAATGGGAGAGATTCGATGTCACCTACTGTGCCGCCAATTTCAACAATCGCAACGTCATAACCTTCGCCTGCGCGAAGTACACGTTCTTTGATGTTGTCTGTAATATGTGGAATAACTTGAACAGTTCCACCAAGGTAGTCACCACGGCGTTCTTTATTTAAAACGTCTTGGTATACGCGACCAGAAGTAAAGTTATTTAACTTGGTCATTTTCGCACGACGCAAGAAACGTTCGTAATAACCCAAGTCTAAATCGGTTTCTGCACCATCCTCTGTGACAAAAACTTCACCATGTTGGAACGGGCTCATAGTCCCTGGATCGACATTAATGTATGGATCCATTTTTACCATGGTTACTTTTAATCCACGGGCTTCTAAAAGCGCAGCAACTGAAGCAGCTGAAATACCTTTACCTAGTGATGAAACTACACCACCAGTCACGAAAATAAAATGGGTCATTGGGTTTCTCGTACAATCGAGCCTAATTCGGCCTGCAATGTTGCGCAATTTTACTTTACCTTGTACCAATAAAGCAAAGTCAATCCGCATCAATTCATAGAACAATAAACAATTGGATATTCTATCAGCATTTGGCAGATAAAATTAAGCTAAGTTCATAGGATTTTCATCTTGCATTTTGCTGTTATAATGGCGCGATCCTTCAAACACTCGATTTTATGTAATTATGAATAAAAAACTTTTAATTTGTGGTGCCATTGCAGCAGGCTTACTATTAACAGCATGTGTAAAGAAAGAAGCGCCTAAAGAAGATGAACAAGAACAAGTTGAAGTCGTCACTACAGAGCAACAACAAACTGTTGAACTTCAACCTTTAGCAGCATCTGAGCCTGAGATTCCAGCGCAAGTTGAAGTGATTCGCGAAGAAACACCGAATACAACTACTGAAATCCGTCGTGAAACGCCAGTACCTGCTCCAGCAGCAGAGCCTGCACCTAAAGCAGAAGCACCAAAAGCTGAAGAAAAACCAACTCAAGCACGTCCAAGTAATACAAACCCAAATACACAAACTGAAGACGATGCCGTTGCAGCAGCCATTGCAGCAGCGACACCAGCTTTAGAAAACTAATCATCACTATTTAGATGATTAAAAAAACCCGATTGATATCGGGTTTTTTTATTGCTGGTTTATAAGTAGGCTTTTAATTTTTCGGCAAGAAACTCAATAAACAAGCGAATACGCTTTGGCACATAATTTTGCTGATAATAAACTGCATGTATTTTCTGTTCATGTATTTTTATTTCATTTTCAAACAAAGCTACAAAACGCCCTTCCTGAATATCTTTTTCAACCATAAAACGTGACAAACACGCAATCCCTGCCCCTTGCAATGCCAACTGACGAACCGTTTCTCCATTTGAACATTTAATTTTGGCCTGAATGGTTAAAGGTTCATCCTCCAACTGAATAGGCCACGTATTTAAATGTGCAGGCTGACTAAAACCAAGCAAAGTATGTGAGCTTAATTCTGCTGCATTTTTAGGTAGAGCATGTTTTTGCGCATAAACAGGACTAGCCACAATATATAACCGACTTTTACAAAGCAGCTTGGCATGTAAGCTGGAATCCGCTAACTCACCAAACCGAATCGCGACATCGGTTTTATGTTCAAGTAAGTCTATAACCTGATCGTGATTGGTAATTTCTATATCAATTTTTGGGTAGCGCTGCATAAACTCTTCAATCAACGGCACAATCACATGCAGCACAAAAGGCGTTGCTGAATCAATCCGAATTAAACCAGATGCCTCAGCATCATTATTTTGCAGACTTTCTTCAGCTTCCGTCAGGTCGAGTAAAATTTTACGTGCCTTTGTCAAAAACTGCTGCCCTTCATAGGTCAGCTTGAGCTTCCGTGTCGTTCGCTCCAGCAAAGTCACATTCAACTTTGACTCTAAACGTTGTAAGGCACGGCTGATACCCGATGTAGTCTGATCCAAATGCTGCGCAGCTTTGACGATAGAGCCACTATCAACAATGCTTACAAAAGCCGTTAATTCTTCTATGCTTGATTTCATGTGTAATTATTGATTAATAGTCAATAATATTTTGCAAATTACCCAGTTTTTAAGCAAGTCTTTTTTCTACAAAATAGCCTCATTCCATGAAACAAATTATCGAGTAAGAAATGAATATCATTCCTCAATTCGGCCTAGGTACTTTCCGTTTAACAGGTGACACTGTCATTGAGTCTGTGAAAACTGCGCTAGAAGTCGGTTATCGTGCAGTCGATACTGCACAAATCTATGGTAATGAAGCTGAAGTTGGTCAAGCCATTGAACTCAGTGGTATCAATCGTCAAGATCTTTTTCTCACCACAAAGATCTGGACGGAAAATTATTCAGTAGAAAAATTGATTCCAAGCTTAAAAGAAAGTTTGCATAAACTAAAAACCGATGCAGTAAATTTAACCTTGATCCACTGGCCTGCCCCAAGTACAGGTGTGAGCATTACAGAACTCATGCAGAACCTATTGGAGGCAAAACAACAAGGTTTGACTGAACACATTGGTATTTCTAACTTCAATATTGAGTTGACGCAACAGGCGATTGAGAGTATTGGGCTAGAAAACATCGCGACCAACCAAATCGAACTCAGTCCCTACCTACAAAACCATCAACTGGTTGATTTCCTCCAAGCTCAAAACATTGATGTCACTTCATATATGACACTAGCTTACGGTAAGGTTTTGAATGATCCTGTTTTAATGCACATCGCGCAGCAGCATCAGGTATCGACGGCACAAATTAGCTTGGCCTGGGCATTACAACGTGGTTTTGCAGTCATACCTTCTTCAACCAAACGTGAACACTTGATATCCAACTTAAAGGCGCAAGAGATTCAACTGTCGACTGAAGAAATGATGGCAATTACGCAATTAGACCGAAATCAACGTGAAGTTAATCCTGAGGGATTAGCACCGATTTGGGATTGAGCATCGCTATGAAAATTAATTTTCCACTTTTGGCGCTTGCGGTGGGTGCTTTTGCCATTGGAACCACCGAGTTTTCCCCCATGGGCTTTTTGCCTGAAATTGCCAACGATTTGTCCGTTTCAATTCCACAAGCCGGACTGCTGATTAGTGCCTATGCAGTAGGCGTCATGATTGGAGCTCCGCTCATGACCTTATGGCTGGCACGCTTTCCTAAGAAAACAGCTTTAATCCTATTGATGGCTATTTTTACGATCGGGAATGTGTTGGCAACCGTTGCACCTGATTATATGAGCTTAATGGGTGCACGTTTAATTACCAGTTTAAACCATGGTGCATTCTTTGGCTTAGGTTCGGTGGTGGCAGCCAGTGTTGTGCCTAAAGACAAACAAGCCAGTGCAGTCGCCATGATGTTTATGGGCCTCACCATTGCCAATATTGGCGGTGTGCCACTTGCAACGTGGCTCAGTCAAAATACCAGTTGGCGCATGGCTTTTGCTGCGATTTCAATCTTAGGCATTATGACCATATTGGCACTATGGAAAGCACTCCCGCAGGATCACGATGTGGTTAAACCTAATGTAGCAAAAGAATTGCGCGTTTTAACACAGGCGCCTGTCGTCCTCGCTTTATTAACCACAGTCATGAGCGCGGGCGCCATGTTTGCGTTATATACCTACATTGCTCCGAGCCTACACGTATTTATGCAGGCATCACCGCAAACCATCACCTTAATGTTGGTTTTAATCGGGATCGGTTTCTCCATTGGTAATCATTTGGGTGGAAAGTTTGCCGATCTATCCCTAGAGAAAACCCTGATAGGCTTCCTTGTACTTTTGATGGTGATGATGCTTGTTTTCCCAGTATTAGCGCAAACAACCGTTGGGGCAGCGATTGGCTTAGTGATTTGGGGTGCAGCAGCATTTGCGGTAGTACCTCCACTGCAAATGCGCGTCATGTCAGTCGCAGCAGATGCGCCTGGTCTCGCCTCTTCAGTTAACATTGGCGCGTTTAACTTAGGCAATGCCTTAGGTGCCTTTGCAGGTGCAACGGTACTGAGTATGCAACTCAGCTATGCAGCGGTTTCATATGCAGGTGCCGCACTCAGCTTTATGGCCTTGATCTTGGTCTTACTGCAGATGAAGTTCGGTCTCAGCAAAAAATCCTGTGAAGCCGTTTAAACCTTTACACTGTTGAACCAATCAAAAAAAGACCTACACAGCTGTAGGTCTTTTTTATACTTAGTGTTTTTGTTGTTCCAGTTTCAAAAAATCCGCAATCAGCTTGGTCGCCCAAGACTCTGTATTGAGTGCCCCTTCATAGAAGCCACAATGGCTGCCTTTTTTGGTGGTCACTACCGCAATATTCGGCATTTGACGGATCATGTCTTTATACGGTTCAAAATTTTTAATGTGACAGACAGGATCATCCTCTGCATTTAAAATCAGCAATGGAATGGTGACATTTTCAAATACATAAATTGGATTTGTAGCCTGGTTATAACTGTCATAGTCCACAAAACCCGCCATTTCATAATAACTCGACTCAAACTCAGCCAAGGTTTTGGTCATTAAGACTTGCGACACAGACGCTGTTTGTTGCCACGTTTGCTGGTAGGGAAAAATAAATTTCTTAAACAGTTTCTTGGTCATGACTTTACTGTAAAAGGGATGCACATTTACAAAACCCAACTCCGTGTTATAGCCCGGACACAGGGCAAAAGCCGCCTTAAAAGGGGTTTGACTCCCTTCTTCGCCTAGGTAACGCACCAAAAGCCCCGTTCCTGCAGAAGAGCCTACCGCATACAACATTGAATTTGGAAATGTGCTTTGAATAAAGGCAATTTGTTCACGTAAATCATCGGTTGAACCAAAAAGATTCATTTTGGGTACAGGCATTGGAAGGTCTGCATGTCCACGGCGTAAGCACAGTGCAACACGCCAACCCGTATAGCGATTTAAGTCACGCACCACCTCACGCATACTTTCAGGAGAGCCTGTAATCGTATGCATAACCACAACCGTTGGCGTCGCTTCAGGCAAGTCATAACCAAACCACATAATACCTGTGACCCCACCGTCTTGCATCTCTAACTGATCAAAATGATCATATTCCAATTGAATCTGACGCTTGCGAATCACATCAAAATACAAAAGATGGGCATGTGTGTTGGATAACCACGGCGTTGGTCGGTACTTTTCTTGAAGCTGTGTAAGCGCCCCAACAGTCTCTTGAATTTGCCCTTGTGGGTTAATATAGAGCTTCGGTTGTTCCGCACCAGTCACTCGATCCCACGCCGTTTGGCTTAATTGGTTTAGCAAACTGAACACAGCATTCATATCAGTACCTTCTTTTTCCTATCTTTCTTGGTGATGCATCAATTTTCGTGCCTAACTATAAATAACAAGTCACACGTTTATCATCCAGCTTGAGGTGCAAAAGCTGCCATTCGCTGTCCCATTTGTACAGCTAAGGCCTCTAGCCCAGATTTAGGACGGATCATCACTTCAAAATCTACAATTTGACCTTGCTCATTAAAACGAATCATGTCAATCCCTTTGAGTTTCTTTTCGCCGACATTGGCAGAAAACTCAAGGACGACACTTAAACCATCTTCTGTAAAAAATTCACGGTGGTAAGTAAAGTTTTCAAAAACCTGAATCACATTACTTAAAATAAAAAAAACCACTTGCTTACCCGGATAAGGATTAAATGCCACAGGTGAACGGAATACGACATCTTCTGCTAAAAGCTCATTTAAGATGCTCATATCACGAGTCGTGACCATATCATGCCAGCGTACCAAGGCTTGTTTTGTTGTTGCTAAACTCATTCTTATATCCTTATGAAAGTGAATCCACTCAAATCTGCAATAAAGGCACCTTCTCTTACACCACATACGTTTCATGGAAAAGGCAACACGAGGGAAAAGATAATATTTTAGCAAATATCTCTCCCAAACCCTCTCCTCACAGGAGAGGGAGTTTTATTACAAAATTTAAGCGGATAAATTATTGTTATCGATTAAATGGTCGCAGCCAGTTCAGCGCCTTGACGAATCGCACGCTTCGCATCCAACTCACCTGCTTCTTTCGCGCCACCAATCAAATGCACATTTTTACCATCGGCTTTTAACTGATCGTACATTGCAGTATAAGACTCTTGTCCTGCACAGATAATCACGTGATCAACCTCTAAAACCGTTGGCTGATCATTCACTGTAATGTGGAGACCTTGATCATCAATTTTGTCGTAGCTTGCACCTGCAATCATTTTTACATCGCGATGTTTTAACCCTGTACGGTGTATCCAACCCGTGGTTTTACCTAAGCTTGCACCGACTGCCTTCACTTTACGCTGTAGAAGGTAAATTTCACGATCCGATTGCTCCAAGACTGGCTGTTTTAAGCCACCGACATGCGCATAGCTGGTGTCGATTCCCCACTCATCATAGAATTTTTGTGGGTTTAAACTACCGCTTTCACCTTCATGGCTTAAGTATTCTGCTGTATCGAAACCAATACCGCCCGCACCAATAATCGCGACTTTTTTACCGACAGGCTTACGCTCACGTAGAACTTCGATATAGCTCAACACTTTCGGGTGATCAATCCCTTCTATAGTCAGCTCACGTGGAGTAACACCTGTTGCAACCACGATGTCATCATAGTTCTCAGCGCTCAGTTCCTCATAAGTTGCGGTATGATTCAGCACCAATTTGATATTGGGTTGTAATTCAATTTTACGTTTGAAATAACGCAGTGTTTCGTAAAACTCTTCTTTACCAGGAATAGTCTTCGCAATATTAAACTGACCACCAATCTGACTTGCTGCATCAAAAACAGTCACCTGATGTCCACGGTCAGCGGCATAAGTCGCAAAACTCAAACCTGCAGGCCCAGCACCAATCACCGCAATATTTTTCTTAGCCGCACTTTCTTTAAAAATCAGTTCAGTTTCATAACATGCACGTGGATTAACTAAACACGTCGCAATTTGCATGGAGAAAATTTGATCTAAACAGGCTTGATTACAACCAATACAGGTATTGATTTCATCACTACGGCCTTGTTCTGCTTTGAGTACAAACTCAGCATCTGCAAGCATTGGGCGTGCCATCGACACCATATCCGCATCACCCTGAGCCAAAACATGTTCAGCCATTTCAGGGGTATTAATACGGTTAGACGTCACCAAAGGAATTTGAACCGAACCTTTTAGCTTCTTGGTCACCCATGTAAATGCCGCACGTGGTACTTTGGTTGCAATCGTTGGAATACGCGCTTCATGCCAACCAATACCTGTATTGATAATGGTTGCACCCGCCTTTTCAATTTCTTTGGCAAGCTGAATCACTTCTTCTAAAGTCGAACCACCTTCAACCAAATCCAACATTGAAAGACGGTAAATAATAATAAAGTTTTCACCAACTTCTGCACGAGTTCGTTTTACGATTTCAATCGGAAAACGAATACGGTTTTCATAGCTTCCGCCCCATTCATCATCACGATGATTGGTACGTGCCGCGATGAATTCATTGATTAAGTAGCCTTCTGAACCCATGATTTCAACGCCATCATAGCCAGCGATTTGCGACAATTTTGCACAATTGGCAAAATCAGCAATAGTCTGATTTACTTCAGCCGAAGTAAGAGCATGGGGTTTTACAGGGTTAATCGGTGCTTGAATTGCAGAAGGTGCAACGTTTTCAGCCTGATAAGAATAACGACCTGTATGTAAAATCTGTAATGCGATTTTACCACCCGCATCATGTACGGCTTGTGTGATGACTTTATGCTTTTCCGCTTCTTCTAAAGTATCTAACTTAGAACCACCGTGAAAAGTCACACCATGATCATTCGGTGAAATACCACCTGTTACGATTAGCCCTACACCGCCAGCGGCACGCTCTGCATAAAATGCCGCCATGCGATCATAACCACCTTCAACTTCTTCAAGTCCAACGTGCATAGATCCCATTAATACGCGGTTTTTTAATGTGGTAAAGCCTAAATCTAAAGGCGCAAGTAAATGCGGATAATTAGACATGTGTACTCCTTGGCGTGCTTTCGCTGGCTGGTATTTTAAATACAAGGTTAGATCAAATTATTTAATGCAACAAGTTGCATAATATTTATCTTTATAATCGAGATTTGTTTTTTATGCAACATGTTGCATAATGACTCTACGTCCATTTTATTTGCGAAATATTACCGAAATGTCATTAGCTCATGTTTTATTGACCAGTTTGATTGAAAAACCAAGCACAGGTATTGAGTTAGCGCGTCGTTTTGACCGTTCAATGGGCTTCTTTTGGAATGCAACACATCAACAGATATATAGAGAACTCAGCGCTATGCAGAGCAAAGGCTGGATTTCAACGATAGAAGACGATGGTGCAACCTCGCGTAAAAAAACCTATCAGGCAGAACAGCTTGGACGTACAGAACTTGCCGACTGGCTGGTAAAACAAAGCCCACCTGCCCAGCTCCGTGAAGAACTGATGGTGAGACTGCGTGTTGAGGCTCAGCTTGGCGGCAACACGGTTTTGCCTGAACTTGAACGACATCTCATACTACACAAAGAAAAACTACAAATTTACCAAAGCATTTTTGCCAAAGACTTTGGTCATGCTGAAGAAAATGATCGTACCTTATATATTCATAAAATGATTTTACAACTTGGAATTAATTTAGAATGTGGTTGGATTGAGTGGCTAGAGACCATGATTCCAGCACTTAAAAACTTCGAAAAATAAAAAACCACGCAAAGGATTGACCATGCCACATTATTTAATGCCAGATGGCGAAAAACTCTATGTTCGAGAATTTGGACAAGGCACACCTGTACTGGTTTTATCTGGCTTAGGGATGCAAAGTTGGCAATGGCTACCTTTTTTATATCAACACCGTAAAAAGTACCGTTTTTACATTCCTGACTGGCGGGGTTTTGGTGGTTCAGCGCAGTGCAAAATTCCCACACTGGATGCGATTTCCAGCCACTGGCAAGATTTAAACTGCTTTCTAAAACAATATACTGATACAGCATTCCATGTGATTGCCTATTCTATGGGCGCCACGACAGCCATGCATGGCATGCAGTATGGTCGCTTTCAAAACCATATCCGCAGCTATTTACACATTGACCAAACCCCCAAGATTAGCGTCGATGCAGACTGGCAACATGGTTTATTTGCGGAAAAGCATGCCGATTTCAAAGTCATCCTACAAAACATTGCAGACCTATTGGCTCAAAATGTGCAGTATCGTTTGGTCTCAGACTTAACAGCGTCCATGCGTACAGAACTGGTTAACCAGTGGTTGGCTTTTATTCAACTACAAGCCACACCATCTCGAACTGCGGCTTTATTTCAAAAAGCATTTCAACAGATACACTTACAAAAATTCATGCTCCCGATCCAGCGTTTAGACTATATGGCTTGGTACATTCAAAATTATCTTGACCATCAAGAAGACTATCGCAGTGCGCTCAGTCAGATTGACCGACCGGCTACATTTTTTATTGGTGAAGGCTCAAAACTTTATCCTGCTCAAGGACAAAAGCTGATTGCCTCAAGCGTACCGCATGCCAAAATGGTGATCTTTAAAAAATCTGGGCATACGCCTTTATTGAGTGAACCGCGCAAATTCTCCCAAGAAATTACACGTTTCCTCAACGCTACGGATGTTTGAATGTGTGTCGTATTATCAATCAAATAATGAATATTTTTATAAAAACTAAATATATATACACTTAATCATTCCATTGTAATGACAAAAAATCAGAGCAACCCGATAAAACACCAATGTTTAGGAATTAAAAAAGGCATCTCTAAGAGATGCCTTTTTCTTATGCTGCATAGGTCTGCTTGAGATAAGCAACAATATCCGCCGACTCAAATAAAGCCGTTTCAGTGTTCGGATCAACCAAATATGGCACTTGAATATCGCGCCCCATCACCTGCATAACTTGCTCACGCTTTCCACCTGCCAGAGGCACATATTTGCCCGGCTTTAAACGTAGTACTGCTGGGCCTTGATCTTGCCAACGTTCTTTAGGCACATTATGAAACTTAAAAGGCAGCTCCAACTCGGTCAGCAAACCACGGACAATCCGAGTATAAGGACTGGCTTCAAATCCCCAAAGTTGTAACAGCTGTTCTGGCGCTACGCGATCTTTAATGTTCTTATTGATCCACACTCCACTCGCTCCATTTACCAATGTCCCAACATAAGCAACATAAGGTGTTTTGGGATAATGTGCATACTTTTTCGGTGTTTTACCACTGCGGCCATACTGTTCAAATAAGTAGTGAATAATATCTTCAGACTCGTACAGCTTGGTGTCTGTATTTTCATCAAGTAAAAAAGGAAATTGGGTTTTCCCACCCAACTGTTTCACCAAAGGGCGATATTTAGTTCCACCCTTAGGACATGGATACACTTCATAATCTAAGTTCAACAAAGTCAATACTTCACGCACACGACGACAATATGGCGAGCCTTCAAACTCATAGAGCTTTAAAGGTTGCTCAGGTTGTTTAGGATGCGGCGTTCCTGTTACACCACGTCCACCTTGCGCAAGCCCAGAAAAAAGAGCCTGAATCACTTTAATTTGATGCTTCACCATATTACACGTCCATATCTTTTGTTTACGTTGTTATGAGTCTGGTTGGTGCTTATGCATCGACCAGTTTTTCTTTTGCAATGACAATGCCGTTATTATCCGCATAGAGATAATGACCTGATTGAATGGTGACACCACCAAAATGCAAGCTGATATCAACTTCCCCTACACCTTTACGGTTACTTTTTTGTGGAATAGCAGCTAAAGCATGCACACCTAAATCTAGTTCAGCAATCGCATCTACATCACGGACACAGCCATAAATCACCACACCATTCCAGTGATTTTTGACTGCTGACTCTGCAATTAAGTCTCCCATCAAGGCACAGCGCATCGAAGCGCCACCATCCACAACCAATACTTTACCCGTACCATCTGTTGCTAACAGCTCTTTCACCCGAGAGTTATCTTCAAAGCATTTAACCGTAACCACCTGACCACCAAAGGTTTTACGCGCACCATAGCTCTTAAAGAACTTACCATCCATTGATGGGCTGACCACTTGTAAATCAAGTTCAGGATGATCATCCAATAAATCGCATGTCACAAATGCTGTCGTCACCACACTTCCCCTCATTTTGTCTTTTGTATGCGTAAATTATCATATATTTCAAATTTCTCGGTCTGCGTTTGGGCAGCCTCGACCATAGTATGAGCCACTTGTTCTGCTGTCACTGGCTTATATTTAAAATGCTTTGGTATAAAATGCGATAGTTTGGTATAAGCCTTTTGGAATATATCTTCCAACATGCGACCTTCATTACGCTGTCCGATCAGTAAGGATGGCTGCATAATACTGACCTTATATAAATCGAGTCCACGAATGGTCTCTTCAAGCTCACCTTTGACGCGATTATAGAAAATTTTCGAATTGGCTTGCGCGCCCAAGGCACTGATCAACACATAATGGGTTTTGGTCAAAACAAACAATTCAGCAAAATGTGCATTCACCACATAGTCGATGGCATAAAACTGCTCTTTTGAGCCAGCTTTCTTTAAAGTCGTCCCCAAACAACTAAAAGCATGACTGTAGCCCTGAACATCCTCATGGTTGAGTAATAAAAAATCATCCAGCTCCAGTTGCTGAACTTTGTCATAGTGATCGAGCTGCACATTATGCTTTCTGACCACAGCCAGTATTTTGCTACAACTTGGCAGTTGTTGTAATTGTTGAATCAGGTTTAAGCCCACCAAACCCGTTGCTCCAATCACAATCGCTTGTTCTATATTTTGTGTCATTTTTATACAAACTCCCATGCAGATGGCTAATCTTACCTTTTCTTTAGAATTTTTATGTATCTTAAATATAGTCAAAGCATGTCAAGACTTGACTTCACTGCGTATATTAATCAAAATATGCCACTTGTTTACGGGCTGGTGATTGTTCTTCTGATGTGGTTTTCAGTTTGAATTTCAGCCCGCCCAGACCAATCTATTTCAAGGAGTGCACGAGTGGCAAACTCTGCTCAAGCTAAAAAACGTGCTCGTCAAAACGTTAAAGCACGCAAACACAACGCAAGCTTACGTTCTATGGTTCGTACTTACATCAAACGTACAGTAGCTGCTATCGCTGCTGGTGATTACGCAGTTGCTTCTGAAGCATACAAAACTGCTGTACCAGTAATCGACCGTATGGCTGATAAAGGCATCATCCATAAGAACAAAGCTGCTCGTCATAAGAGCCGTTTAAATGCACAAGTTAAAGCTTTAGCTAACTAATTTATGCATTAAAAAAAGCCCTTTTTAAAGGGCTTTTTTTGTATCTATTTTTTGAACTTTCATAATGTGCACACCTTTTTCAGTACATCTGTAATTAATAATACAGCTTAAAACTCAAATAAAATCTAGCAAGCGCTCTCTAGCACTTATGAGAACATCTACTTACAAAAAAAGCCCCCCTTTAGGGAGCTCGTTTTCATTTCATGTTCAATCATTTAACCATATGAGCAGTGGTTTAATTCAAAGATTGAGTTTTCAGGTTTTTCACTAAAATACCAATATTTCTTGATGTTGCCCCAGCTAAAATCAAGCTTGTATTTTGGTTCAGCATTGTCCATCTTTGATTATTATTTCCAGAGCAGCCATATCGAATTGCAATCTGACGGTTATTTACCAAATTACCCGAGTTTAAATCTAAGCACTGTCCTGATTGTTTAATAGCAGACGTCGTGGCATCCATTGACCACACTTGTGCTGCATTATTCACCATACAGTCAGTCAAGGTGACTTTAGCACTTCCCCCATTACCCGTTAGACACTGCCCCATAGTCGCCTTGCTATGGATACGCCCTAAACTGTCATAAACCCACTGCTCGGTCTCATCAGCAGTACAAGCCGACGGGCCACTAATGTAAACATCCATTTTTTGGTTAGATGCCAGCTCTGTTTTCAAGCAATTCTTGTTATTTTTCAACAATCCACTATGTGCAAGTGGGTCATCTTGTTGTAAACCCAGCTGTTTGATAAAAGCCTTGAGTGCATCAATCGCAGCAGGTACATCTTTGGCCAAATCATCATAATAAACATTTACCCAACGATTTAAACGCATCCACCTAGTTTCTTGCTCTTCATAACGCTCAAGTACCTGCTGTGCAGCTAAACTCATCTCATTTTTATACGATTTATAAGCCTGATAAAGCATTAAACCGTTTGGTGACAAAACAATAATATTGTTCGCCGCTTGATTCAGTAGCTCTTGCTCAAGTAGAGGCAACTCTACATCGCGTAAGGCTTTATAACCCTGTGCTTTCCCAATCTTAACAGTAGGTGTAATAGCCGTAGCATATTGGGGAATCACTGTCGTCGATAATAATTTGGCAGCAGCATTGACCTGCTTACAATATAAATCAACTTTCTGAGGATGATCTGCAAGCGCTAAATTGACATGCAATTTATTGGCATTACTACCTAATCGTGTCGGAGCCAGCGCAATATTAGTTACTGTATTTGGATACTGTACATTTAACCAACATGCATCCTGATTTACCGCAGTATTTGCAGCAGGTAAATCATAGACATTGCCCCAGTTTGAACGTGCCGCAGGATAGAGTAGCCCAACCTTTGCAACAGGGTCATAGCCACCCAAAATAGTCACTACAGGCTCACCAAAAACACGTGGGCGTAAATAGTTTTGCTTTGGTTGATACCAAACAGGTGCAGCAGAATCTGGCATAGTAGGTTGAGCCACTTCCATCTGCCGTGTGACTTCATTCCATTTTTTATAACCCGTCGGTGAAGTCTTGTCCCACACATAACGGTTAAAGTGCGGTTGAATTTTTAAATAAGTGCTATAGCCCGTATAGTGGGTATAACGTGAAACTGAGCTTGATGCATAACCGCCAGACATTGCATCTCGGCTATGTGGATATAAAGCTAAGAAATTTGCAATTCCTGTAGAAGCAGCCCATAAATCCTTATTATTCCAAATCAAATTACCCCGCATCATATTGCGATACGGAATATAACCCCAACCACTATCTGCATGATGTGAAGTCCAAAACTGGTTATCACCCGCCTGCCCAGGATAATGCCCCAGTCCATAATGGTGTCCAATTTCATGACTAAACTCGTTTCCAACCGAATCATACAACGTCAGCATGCCGTTACCACCACTTAAACCATGATTACTTTCGCCATTGGCATATTTTCCACGGCTATGGTGTGCAACTACGGTTTGGGTTAATTGTGGTTGATTTTGACTTGCCATCGAAGCACTGGTAATGCCCCAGTTTGCTAGATTAATGCCTACGCTAAATGTCGACTTACCCACGTTTTCACGCATGTCACCCTCATAAACTCCGCCTTGGCTGGCACTTGCCGTATCGTAAATCGTCCCGTCTGCAATCATGACGCGATCCAACTGAATATCATCATATTTTGCAACGGTCATTTCAGCAGCTGGAATCGTTTGAAAGTAATCTGAACCCGCCCGAACGGGATCATTCAGCATATAGTGACCATTGGAAACAGGGGGAGCAGTTAACATACCGATACGAATATTGTTTAAGACCAACTCTCCTGGAGAGGCAAAATCAATTTTGTCTTCCGCAATTTGCCCCTGACGTCCAAGAGAATCTTTGAGCTGAATACGCAAACCTGGACGTATTTCATCCCAATTGAGTCGAGCACTCCACGCGCGCTTACTATATTGCACACGCGGACGGTCATCAGTATTAGTTTGATCAGACTGAGGAATGTGTGTTGGATCAGCCAATTCAATAGTTCTTAACCATTGGTTATTCATATAGATGTCTGCACTCAACCTCTCGATTGTTCCCATTGCTTGACTGGGTGTAACCAATAACAATGCCTCTTTTTCCATCGTTAAACGTGGCATTTTTTTACTTTCATTACCATTTGGATCAACCACATGACTCTGACCAAATTGCAACATCGCCTCAAAGCTACCAGTTAAATCATTTCGTATCACACGTGTTTTTGAGTTTGCATCGTAGTCAAAATACCCCAATGTATTTCCATCAGCCACATCCTGTGTAGGTTCAGCATAGGTTTTCACTACAGGCGTTGTAGAGTTTTCGGTTCCACTTTCTCCACCACCTCCACCACACGCAGCTAACATCAGTGTTACAACGCAAAGACTTAGCTTGCAATACAAGAACTCATTCACACTTTTCACATCTTCCCCCAAAATAGTCACAAATAAAAATTAAAAAATCATTAATAATTCATATAAATCAAAAGCTTAATTATTTAACACTATTTTCTATACATATTCAATTTACATAATTTGTCACTTCAGGACATATTTTTTATCGGTCTTGAAACTAATGTCCGAAAAATAAAAGTTCTGTGACAGGGCTTGAATTTATGAAAAATAATGATGAGTTATACATTTGAATTTGCACCAATATAGTGCCAATATTTGTCAGTTAATTTTTAAAAAAAAGATATTTCAATTAATTTTCTTTGTAAGCACTTAGCTTATTTTAATTTTTAAATCCAAAATGATTAAAATTAAAATCCCATAAATAAATTATGGTATTCTGTTTTCTTATAATGAAACCACATAGAATGTTCTACTGGGGAATAGCATGATTAATAAATTTCTTCCAACACTTGAAAAATTCCAACTGACAGAACAACAATATATTGAGTATTTTCATGCCAAAGGTGAAAAAGACATACTCGCCAAAGTCATCTCAAATATGCGTGGAACCGCAGAAATTCAGGCCTCTCAGGGCGTTGACGCGTGGTTAGGCTATGGCGTCTATTTACCTGCAATTGAACGTATTTTTGCACTGCACCAAGGAGAAACGGAAGCTGAGTTTTATGACCGCACTCAATATCCAGCTGATGTTGTCAATGCTTATACCCTTTCGAATCATGAGATTGCCACGCTCATTGCTGCAGATAAATACAATCGTATTCATCAGCACAGCGTAGCGGTGAATACCTCATTATGGCCTTTAAATGATGAAGGCCTAAGTATCGACTTGCTCGATTTTCCCAATCGACTCAAAGCCAAAATTTAAACTTATGCGATATAGCATTTAATAAGGTTGACGAATGATCGATCTATAAATCTCGTATATTCTTTTTCTCGTTCAAACGAACGCCTAAATGAATGAACGAGATTTATAGCTGATTTTTTATTAATAAACAAAGCACTTACAGATTTTGAAACTCATGAATATTCAGCTCATTCATTTCCCCGCGCCAAATCCATTTCAATTTTGATTCCAAAAACACATCCCCCTCAAACCACACAAAAAGACCTTCCATCATTTTCGGCCAGTCTTCTTTGGTCACAATCGTACGCCCTGAAATAACCGCCAAAATCGCAGCTAAAATCGTGTCATGACTGACCGCAAGGCTCAAACCATAAGGATTGTTCGGATGCGTGTTATATATGAGTTCCAATACATCTACTACGCCATGAATCGGATGCTTCATACCGGGTAAGGCATTATTAACAAAGCTATTAATAAATCCTAGAGCACCTTGACGCTGAAAATAAGGCCCAGCTTGCTTAATATCCAAAACAAAACTGCCTGGCTCAACCAATAAACCTTGTTCGATAATTTCAATACGGTGGGTATTTGGCTCAAGGGTTTGTCCATCTGCCCCTTGAATCATTAGCGCAGCGGTATCAATACAACGTTGAATTGGGCTAGAAATACAGTGTTGTATCACTCGATCCGTATTATCGATCAGATAAGAACCCCAAGCCTCCGCCAAATCTCGCCCTTGATGCGTCAACTGTAAATCATAGCCTGCAAGCCCCTGACCCGTAACAACTTCACGAATGGAATGACGTGTAAACAACGTCACTGGCGTTTTTGCATCTGGCAATAAATCGATTGCCTTCAACATACTAGGCGGGAGTAACTCTAAGGCCATAATCACTAGCAACTCAATAATTCAAAAAACACTATAGCACGCTCAGTTTTTAGCTCAAGCCGACGAAGGCATTAGTTCAAGTGCTTGAAATGCCAGTTTTTTCATATCGTTATTTCGATATGCAATAAAACCGCCATTCAGTAAACTCAATCTTTGATTATATACGAATGGTCGTCCCTGAAAATCAACCAAACCTCCACCGATCCGCTCCAATAAACACTGTCCAGCACTAGTATCCCACTCACTCGTCGGGTGAAAGCGCGGGTAAATATCGACTCGATCTTCCAACACCATACAGAACTTATATGCGCTCCCAGCGCGATACTCTTGAATAGGCGTAAATTTTTCCAACTGCTCTAAATACACTTGATACTGCGGTTTGCTCTGACTACTTTGACTTAAGCCGACTTGAACAGCACTGTGGTTTTCAACTGGAACATATACATACCATACGTCTTTTTCAATATTGTATTTTAAAGGCTGACCTTGTAGTGGACAGAAGTAAATTTGCTGTTCACAAGGAATAGCCAGCACAGCAAAAGTTGTATGCGCACCCTCAATAAGACTGAGATTAATGGTGAATTCTGGACGTTGATGCAAAAATTCTTTGGTGCCATCTAAAGGATCAAGCATCCAAAAAGACTGCCACTGCTGTCTATGCGCATGCTGCCCTTCTTCAGAAAGAACAGGCAAATGAGGAAAGGCTTTGTTTAAAGCATCGGTAATAAATTGATTGACACGATAGTCAGCTTGCGTGACGGGTGAATGATCGGATTTTCGTTCAACTGTAAAATCACCACCTGCAACATAAGCTTGATACTCTGCTCGTAAAATCTCGCACGCTTGAGTCACAATCGGTACAAGTTGCAATATCAGTGCATCTTGAGGTGCAGTTGTGGGCTTAAACATGAGACCGCCTTATTATTCATTAAGTTATAGATCGAGAAGTTCATCTATTGGGATAGCAGCATGCTGATCGCCTCGTATTCAACGGTATACTGTCACCTCAAAGTGAGAACACGCGAACACTTTTTCAACACTGCCTTAAAAATATTATACGCCTAAGACACTCAGGAAATATCACTCAATTCCAATTCTTCTTTTGACTTTGGGTTGAGTAGTCCAATCAACTTGACTTTGCCTTTACCCACACCTTAAATATTGAGACTAGAGAAAGTCACAAGCTGACCGTTTCTAATTTGTGCTTACGCTTAATTTCTTTTCAGCTTTATACATCCAAGTGATTTCTTTATGAAAAATCATCGCGCAAAAAAATCCCACGCATGGGAGCGTGGGATATAAAACAAGAAAAGCTACAGCGCTTTAATTTGGAGTACAGTATAAACCTGTATTTTAAATACATCAATTAAAAATACACTCTTTCTCCGGTTTTTTTAAATTACGGTACATCTACTCATTTTTATCTGAACACTTCACTTCTAATTGATACTCATCCTGCGTCACTTTGATCTTAATCTTTTGATACTTTCTTTTATTCGGATCCATAGCTGAGCTAGCGACTTCATGCAAAAACTTTCGATCATTCATAAGCTCGCTATATGCTTTATAACCAATCAAAATCTTTTCAGGCTTTTTATTTTTGGAAATTAATTCTTTTAGAATATCGTCTAGTTCATTTGCAGTAACAATTGACATATCGAAGCAACTCAAAATAAAAAAGATTATCCATGAACAATATGATCAAAAGATGTCAGAAATCATCTTTCTCACTATTTTCATTTCAATAGAAAAATAAAAGCCCGATCAGTATAAAAACAAATCGGGCTTTTTGTCTGCAATCACTCAGACCAGAAAGTTATTATAATAAAAAACCTGTTTACCTCTCTCCAAATAAACAGGCTTAACTGCACAAACATCATCTAATCATTATATTTTCATTGCTTTATGTCGCACACTTTACAGCCCAAATATTTCAAATAAATGAAACCTTAGTGTTTTTAACACAATTGAATACTTAATCATCATTACGTAAAAAGGTTAACTCATATTCATCGTGCGTAATTTTAATCTTGGTATTGCGATAAGTCCGCTTATTTGGATCTAAAGATGAACTCATTACATTTTCTGCAAATTTTTTATTCGACATAAATTTTGCATAGAGCATATAACCAATACGGATTTTTTTAATGGCCTTTTTCTTACCTTTTGCTTCATATTTATCTAAGGTTTCATCTAAAAAATCTAGATTTAATTCACTCATCCATTCCTCTCTATTTTATTCTCATTCGCCACATCTTTTTTAACCGATTCTTGTTTAAATAACCAGCAAAACCACTTTATTTTTTATTTTTGTCAGAAAACTTACTTTTATTGCGCTGGGCTGGATACAACGAATCTTTCTCCGTCAGCTGAAGTGGTTTAAATTTAGCTTCAAACATAAAAACTACCCTTAGGTGGTTTTAATGGTATCGATATAAAATGAACATTTGATGAAATAGATTAGATAGACATGTGAGCCGAATAGTTAAGCAGTACTGAAAAGCTGACAAAACCAATGATGCTGTCCGTTGTAATCCATGGCTGATTTAGATCAGCAACAACAGTGGAGATTTTCGATAATAATGACAGCTCTAAGTGTTCTCATCGGATGTTTACAAAAACTCTTCCTTCTCCATAAGGTGAATCATTTCTTATGCTGAAGTTCAATATTGTTGTGGATCAATGTGCGATTAACACATCTTATATGCTCTTACTTAAAAAAATTGAGATCCCATATTCTTCAATTTTTGACAATGGGCTATGCAAATCCGTCATCTTATGCATCTATACGCTATAATTACGTCATATTTGCATAAAGCAAAACTGCTAAATCAGTTGCTAACTGTTTTCTATAGCCATTGCTGAACTTTGAAATATTGGAGATTTTTTGAGTGGAAAAGCCAATTATCATTTTTGATATGGACGGTACATTACTGGATCTTGCCTATGATGATTTTATTTGGAATCATCAGCTTCCTATCCGTTATGCTGAACAACACCAGTGCTCTTTAGAACAAAGTACTCAGGCCCTGTTTCAGTTTTATCAAACCCATAATCATACACTCAATTGGTATTCTACGCGCTTTTGGACAGCTAAAGTTGGCGTAGATACGCTCGCTTTGCAGCAGGAATTTAAGCATAAAGTTAGCCTACGTGAAGGCTGTCTTGAACTTCTCGACTATTTAAAAAGTAACGGCTACCCTTGCTGGCTTGCCACTAATGCGGACTGTGAGGGACTCAAGTTCAAACTCGAACACACGAAACTAGCCTCATATTTCGATGTCATTATTAGCAGCGAAACCCTCGGTCATGCCAAAGAGTTTACTGAGTTTTGGCAACATCTCCATGAACGCCATCCTTTTGCAGCCACACAGTGTTACTTTATCGATGACACTGAAAAAGTATTAAAAGGTGCTGAAAGTTATGGTATTCAAAACCTATTTACCATTGCTCAACCCTCATCACTAGGTCAAAGCAAGACATCCAGCCCTTATCCGATCTTAAATCAGCTCACCGATTTAATTCCTTATTTAGAGCAAGCTGAGGTCACTGCCAAATATGCGTAAATCCACTTTAGCGGAAGATGCTGTAGGCATGCGCATTGACAAATGGTTATGGGCAGCACGTTTTTTTAAAACGCGTTCCATTGCCAAAAATGCAATTGAGGGAGGCAAAGTTCACCACAATGGCGAACGTGTCAAAGTGTCGAGAGAAGTTCGGGTTGGAATGGAACTCACCATACAACAAGGTATTGACAAGAAAACCGTGGTGATCAAAGAACTCTCTGACGTGCGTGGCCCCGCTCCTGTTGCACAAAAATTATATGAAGAAACTGAAGTCAGTATTACACGACGGGAATTGATTGCAAGCCAAAGAAAGTTGCATAATCTAGCTCGACCTGATCATCGTCCAAGTAAAAAAGACCGACGCGATATCAGTAAGTTTAGACAAGAAAATGATCAACAATTTGACCAATATTGGTCTTATAATGATGATGAATGACATGCGTCATATTGTGTCGCACACGATCTGACTTTTATAGAAGATACAGACTAAATCTGTCACTATACTGAGCATATTCAGTAAATATCCGTGACATCGTTTTGAGGTTGTAAGATGGATGATAATAAAAGCAAGGCGCTCAATGCTGCGCTAAGCCAAATTGAAAAGCAGTTTGGTAAAAACACAGTAATGCGTCTTGGTGACAACACCGTACAAGCCGTTGAAGCGGTATCTACAGGTTCATTGACACTTGATATTGCACTCGGCATTGGCGGCTTACCGAAAGGTCGTATCGTTGAGATTTATGGTCCTGAATCTTCAGGTAAAACAACCATGACTTTACAAGCGATTGCCGAATGTCAAAAAGCAGGTGGTACATGTGCATTTATCGATGCAGAACACGCTTTAGACCCACAGTATGCGCGTAAACTTGGCGTAGATATTGACAATCTACTGGTTTCTCAGCCTGACCATGGTGAGCAAGCACTTGAAATTGCAGACATGCTGGTTCGCTCTGGTGCCATTGACCTCATCGTTGTCGACTCTGTTGCAGCATTGACACCACGTGCGGAAATTGAAGGTGAAATGGGCGACTCACACATGGGCCTCCAAGCACGTTTAATGAGCCAAGCATTACGTAAAATTACAGGTAATGCAAAACGTTCAAACTGTATGGTAATTTTCATTAACCAAATTCGTATGAAAATTGGTGTAATGTTTGGTAGCCCTGAAACCACGACTGGTGGTAATGCGTTGAAATTCTATGCGTCTGTGCGTTTAGACATTCGTCGCGTAGGTCAGGTCAAAGAAGGCGATGAAATCGTTGGTTCTGAAACCAAAGTGAAAGTTGTCAAAAACAAAATGGCACCTCCATTCCGCGAAGCGCTCTTCCAAATCCTATATGGTAAAGGCGTCAACCACTTGGGCGAACTTGTAGACTTATCTGTTCAACAAGAAATCGTACAAAAAGCAGGTGCTTGGTATTCATACCAAGGTGATAAAATTGGTCAAGGTAAAAACAATGTGATCCGTCACCTTGAAGAAAACCCTCAGTTGGCTGAAACCATTGAGAAAATCATTCGAGAAAAACTACTGACGACTGCAAATGCTGCGCCTGTAGAAGAGAATGAAGAAGAGCCAGACTTTTTAGATGCTTAATTAAAGGTATCGAAAAAGATTAAATGTTATTACACGACATTTAGGCTTACACTAAGAAACGCCCTACGGGGCGTTTTGTTTATTCAGATCTATTTCATCGCCTATTATGCCTAATTCAAAATTCCCCAAACTTCTTGACTATGACGCTCTCAAACAACAGTTTGGTGAGGAAGAATCTCCTGCTACTCAATACGGCCACACGCAAGTAACACAAGAAACTGTTGATGCTTTAGATTTTGATGAAGAGAATCAACCCAAACCCACAGGTTTAACAGGTTCTCGTCTACGTTCTTATGCATTTTCTGTACTGACACGTAAGGAATATTCAAAAGCAGAATTGATTGAAAAACTGGCTACATGGGCAATGCACCGTGAAGAAGTGATTACACTGGTTGAAGAGCTTTCAGCACAAAACTATCAGAGTGATCAACGCGTGGCTGAGATCATGCTATCGAGCCAAAAGCGTAAAGGCAAAGGCCCTAATCGCATTAAAATGGCGCTTAAAACTAAAAAAATTGACACTGGTTTAATTTTAGAAGAACTGAAAGAAACGGATTGGGTCGAACAAGCCTATCAACTCAAAATTAAAAAGTATGGAACTGAGGTCGCAACAGATCCAAAACTAAAAGCCAAACAAATACGTTTTTTGATGTATCGTGGCTTTGAAATGGATGCGATTATGAAAGCGATTTCTAGAAAAGTGGAAGATTAAATGACTATTTACCTACCCCACCCTACGCATGATTGATCTATCATCTAGCTATATCAAGAAAACGTAAACAGGCTTATCAGCTATTAAACCTTAAATGCTAAAAATCTAATTTACTGCAGCTCATAAGCTGACCAAGTGATGCCTAAGTTACCTTTATGTAGTGTCATCTTATAACCACCATCAACACTTGTATTATAGTATTCACTAGATCTTACTTTGAGACGCCGCGCCTCACCATCAGACATTCGAACATCCAAATAATAATTTGCATATCTATTTCTTCTACTGCTGCTCTCACTTTTTTCCTTATTTACGACCAGTACATCTTGAGCACTTAAAATACTGTTATCATTTATGCCATTCACAATACGCACCAAACTTGCAGAATAAATACCGACAATAGGTATAGCAAGTGCGATCACCATGATCATTTGCCGCTTCATTTTCTGAGCAAACTTCTTTTTAAATACAACATATAGAGCTGACAGCAGAAAGCTCATACATATCAATGAATAAAATAAAAAAGCTAAATCGTAATGCTCGATAATATCCCTAAGAAATAAAATATTGCATGCAAGCATAATCAGAAAAGCCAACACATCCGTAGAGATTTTAGCCTTTTGCATATAAACAATATAAAAATTATGATGCTTTGGATAACTAAGGTATAGATAAACCAAAGCCATACCATGAAATAAAAGATCTGACAAATCAAATATAGGGGCTAAAAAGAAAATAATAACCGTCAATACATCTAAAATTTTTCTAAATTTTAATGCATATTTTAAATATTTTTGTTGCTGTTCACTGGAAATATTTTTTGTATGTTCTTGTATAAAATTTTGTTCTTGCTCTCGTTTATTAACAACCTCAATATCTTCAAAATGCGCCATGAACATATTACAAATTCTTGTATATGATTCAAAATCTGAACTAATATGAACCACTTGATGATGCTGATCGACCAATAATAAACGACTTCTTTTTTTAAAATGTAAGATTTGGTAGCCTTTTATTTCACTATAAATAACTTTTTGACTGCAAAAACTTTACGATAGAGAAGATGATCTTCATTAAAAATGATTTCAGTATTAATACTTTCAAGCAATAAGTAAAAAATGCAAAATAATACATATAGGCAAGATATAACAACACCTATGGCAATATAATTTAAAAAACCATTTGAAATAAAATATAGAATTGAGAAATAGATAAAAATAATGGTAATTGCAAAAAATAGAAGAAAAATCAGAATACTTTTCACTTTTTCAGAGGATTTAATACTTACGACTAGACCTGCATCAATGCCATAGTAAACTTTCATTTTTATTCTTATATATTTATAAATATGGTGGCAACCCTACCAGCAAACCTTCGGCACATCATATTTCCACTACCGTTGCTACCTTCCGGTCCTGGCGGGGTTCGTAGAATACAATTGCGAAGTAACCGGCAGGGCTACCATTGCAAGAACAGAGTATAGAGATTTTTCCCTAAGTTGCAAGCCTATAAACGACTTTTCAATAAGCATTTCATTCAATTGACTATTTATAAAACAACCTTAAGAAAAATCGCTCAATTATTGGTAACGACTAGGCTACATTCACTTACCTAAATATACGACAACAATGTAAAAGCTTATTGCAATTCATAACGTTGCCGTTTTTAATGGGGTAAATGAATTTCGTTTGATGTGTTCCCCATCAAAGCCTTATAACACGGATATTTTATGATGCTAAAGAAGCATAGCCTATGTGCCCTCACCCTACTTTGCACAACGCCTGTTTTCGCCAATATTCCAATTGAATCTCGCAGCTTAAGTCAAGCAACGAACAATAGTGTAAATCCAACCAGCATCGCAGTAGACACGGGCGCCAGCACAACAGCGACCAATATTAATTGGCAAATCATGCAAAAAAATCAACAATTAGAAAGTGATTTGCGTAGCTTACGCGGCAAACTTGAAGAACAAGACAATGAGATCGCTCAACTCAAACATGAGTTGGAAAACCGTTACGCTGACCTAGATCAACGCTTAGAGTTGCTTCAGCAAAAAGTAGACCCTGAAGCGAACAATACAACGGAGGATAACCAACAGGATACTCCTCCCAGTAACACTACAATCACCAACGCCAGCAATAGCACAACCGCGGCCGCAGTAAACAAAGCACCTGTAGTGGTCAGCACTCAAAACACATCAGAGCCATCTGAGCTAGAAAAAGCCGCGTATACTGTCGCATTGGATGCCTATAAGCAAGGTGGTGCGAAGAAAGCGATTGCACCCATGCAAAATTTTATTAAAAACAACCCCAACAGTGTTTACATCAGCAATGCATATTTCTGGTTAGCTGAATTTAATTTAGCGATTGAACCCACCAACTATGCAGAAGCGAAAAAAAACTACGGGATTGTAGCAAACCAATATCCTAACTCTTCGCGCGCGCCTCGAGCCGTCTATCAACTCTACAATATTGCCAAAGAAGTGGATAAAAACACGAATCAGGCCAATCAATACAAAGCCAAACTCCTTAAGCAATATCCTAAGTCTGAAGAAGCCTCTTTCTTTAAAAAGTAATTTTCCTATAAATATAAAAAAAGACACGCGAAGTGTCTTTTTTTATATTTGGAAAAAGCTTAACGCACAATGCCGCGCTCTGACTGTTCTAAGGAGTCAATAAGCAGCTGTACCTCAGCAACTTCAGGCAAAATTTCTGCACGGATACGTTCTAAAGCCTGCTCTGTCGTTAAACCTTCTTTATAGATCAGTTTAAATGCAGTACGTAAACCTTGAATCACATTTTTAGACCAACCCTTACGACGCATGCCTTCAACATTCATCGCAAAAGCATGTGCAGGATTACCAGAAACCATCACATAAGCAGGGACATCTTTTACAATCAATGATGCACCACCAATCATGCTATAAGAGTCAATCTTACAGAATTGGTGTATACCCGAGTTACCGCCGACAATCACATAGTCACCAACATGAACATGACCAGCTACGCCGACATTGTTTGCAAAAATATTATGATCACCGACCACGCAGTCGTGCGCAATATGTGTATTCACCATCAATAAATTATGGCTACCAATCTTGGTTATACCGTGATCCTGAACCGTACCACGGTGTAAACTACAATGCTCACGAATTTTATTATGGTCACCAATTTCTAACCAGGTTTCTTCACCTGCATATTTTAGATCTTGGCAGACCTCACCCACGCTTGCGAATTGGAAAATTTCATTTTGTTCTCCAATACGCGTATAACCACCGACCACTACATGCGAATGTAACTGCGTACCTGCACCAATAGTGACATTTGGACCAATAATACAATACGGTCCAATCTTTGCATCTGCTGCAATCACGGCAGATGCATCGATGATTGCTGTTGGGTGAATAAATTCGTTATTGCTCATGATTGCTCTATTTTCTGATGCGAAACCATAATTTCCGCAGATGCTGCTACTACACCGTCAACGGTGGCAATACAATTATATTTGTAAATACCACGTTTCTGCATAACCAATTCTGATTTTAACACCAATTGGTCGCCTGCAACGACTTGCTTTTTAAAGCGAACTTTCTCTGCACCTGCGAACAAGAACAAAGAACCTTCACTTGGTTTCTCATTATTCATGATGAAACCAAGAATACCTGAAACTTGCGCTAATGCTTCGACAATCAAAACACCAGGCATAATTGGATAATTAGGGAAATGGCCTTGAAGAAACTCTTCATTAATAGACACATTTTTATACGCCACAATTCCATTTTCAGTCACATCAACAACACGATCGACCAATAAAAAAGGATAGCGGTGTGGTAAGTACTCACGAATAGTTTGAATCGTCATTGGCAATTCAGGTTTCGTGAAACTAGTAGAATTCGACTCAGTCATCATATTTCTATTTACGCAATTTAATTGTTGATTCAAGGGACTCGATTTGAGCCTGCATATGATCAAGTTTTTTTACCAATTGGGTCAATGGCACATCTGCTAATTGTCTTAAACGAACAACGGTGCGTTTCCACTTTTGATTTTCAAACAGTCCAATTCCTGAAGAATACGTTCCAGCCACAGAAATATTATTTGTGACCATTGACATTCCAGTTAACGTAACATTATCAACAATATTTAGGTGCCCTGCAATTGCAGACCCACCACCTACGATGCAATTTTTGCCAATGGTTGTACTACCCGCAATTGCGGTATTGGCGGCAAAAGCCGAATTGGCACCAATCTTAGCGTTATGGGCGATTTGCACAAGGTTATCAATAATGACACCATCTTCCAAAATTGTGTCATCCAATGCACCGCGATCAATACTACAATTTGAACCAATCCGTACATCATTTCCAATGATGACCGAACCCAATTGAGCAATTCGATGCCATTTCCCTTGATAAGGGGCAAAACCAAAACCCTCACTACCAATCACAGTATTGGCATGAATACGGACGCGATCACCAATTTTGCATGACATCAAATTTACATGTGATTCAATTAAACCACCGCGGCCAATTTCAACCCCATCATGTATGCTGACATGGGAATGGATAATCGTGTCATCGCCAACAACGCAATTTTCACCAATGACCACATAATGACCAATATAAGCAGTATCTGAGATGATTGCTGAAGGGTGTATCTGCGCAGTGTTTTCAATGCCCTGTTCAGTGTGTTTAACCTCAAAAGCATGGGTTAAAATTGCAAAGGCTAAATAGGGATTGGCAACAACAATAAAGTTTTGATGTTCAACCAAGTGATCTTTCAAATCTGCTGTAACAATAAATGCTCCAGCTTTAGACTGCTGTGCTTGCTCTAAGTACTTTTCACCATTTACAAATGCAAGATGTCTAGATTCTGCCGAATCTAGACTTGCTAATCCCTTAAGGATTAAATCAGCTTGACCTACACACTCACCTTGGACTAAACGAGCAAGATCTTCTAAGCGATACTGTTGAGGATTCATTGATTACTTAATTGCGTTAACCTTTTGAATCATTTTATCAGTTAAATCATACTTAGCGTCATAGGCAAGTGCTGAGTTTTTATTCAAAACAACATCTAATTGATTTTCTTTACGCAATTGTTCAGCAACTTGCTTCACGCGACCATCAAATACACTACGTACTTGCTGAATAGAGCTTTGCACACTGCTTTGCATGGTTTGCTGCAAAGTATTGAACTCATTCATTTTGGTTTGATACTGAGTCACCATTTTTTGCTTATCCGCAGCGCTCAGCTTATCACCTGTTTGTAAACGCTGTTGTAAGTCTTGAAGCTCTTTACTAAGTTGATCAAGCTTCGTACTTTGCGGTTGAATTTTCTGTTGAAAACTCGAATTTTGCTGTTTTAAATAGCTACTATTTTCAACAACACGCTCAAGATCCACCACACCATAGCCAGCAGCATTCACCACTGTAGAAGTTAATGCTGTAAGTGTTAAAGCTGTAAGAAATTTTTTCATATTTATATCTTTCATGTAGAGAAACGGTCGACCTTAGAAGGTACGACCGATTTCAAATTGAATGTTCTTTGTTTCATCGCCATCTTTATCATTCAATGGGTATGCATAGCTGAGAGACAATGGACCAATCATCGTAATCCAAGTAAAGCCTACACCCACGCTATAGCGCATGTTATCAAGCTCGAAACCGAAGTTATCTTTACAGTATTGCTTCGCATCCACACCAGCATCCGTTTTACTTCCAGTCATATATAACTGACCAGATGGAACATCACACTGGGTATCAAATACTTGCGCACCTTCAGCAAAGATAACTGGGCGAACCTGACGTGTCCAATCCCCTTTAAATGGTAAAGGCAAAGCCAATTCTGTACCAAATTGGATCAATGCATTACCACCGACTTCTTCATAGTCATTATCTTTAGATCTTGATTCACTATAAGTTACGCCTGGGTATTTCGGACCTAAGGTACTGTTATCATAACCACGTACCGAACCAAAACCACCTGCATAGAAGTTTTTATAGAATGGTAAGTCATTACCATAACCCAACTTACCATAGCCACGTAATACAAAGTCTTTCGCAAGTGGGAAGTACGCCTGAGCATCATAAGTCAGCTTTTGATATTCAACATCACTGCCTGGTAAAGCAATTTCACCATTAATACGATGCGACATACCCGATGTCGGGAATACTGGACGGTTTAAGGTGTTATATGACCAACCTAAGTTTAAGTTATAGGTTAAGAAGTCACCAGTAAACTCAGAACCATAAGGAGCAGATGTCTGACCGTCTGGGCAAACATAAACGCCTTCCGAATCAGGAACTAAATCCACCATACAATAAGTCGATGTACTTTTTGTTTTACCGCCATGCGCAAGTAAGTAATCACGCACATAGGTCGAGACATATGGACCTGTGGTGACTTCAGTTTGGTCAATGTTTAAACCTGCACTAATGCTTTGGTTTTCATCAATGGGATAACCGAAATTGATACCACCACCAAAACTATCCGTCACATAGTTGTTGACGTTATAGTCTTCATCCAACTTGGTTTTACGGTAGTACATGTTATAACCACGACGTACACCATCAATCGTAAAGTACGGATCGGTCACACTTAGGTTGTAGTAATCTTGTGTTTCTGAGCGGGATAAATCAATAGCAACAGAGTTACCTGTACCCATGAAATTAGTTTGACTTAGACCCGCTTGGAAGGTTATACCGCCGCTTTGCGAGAAACCAACTGCTAAAGTACTGGTACCTGAGTGCTGCTCTTCAACATTAATATTTAAATCAACTTGGTCGGCCGTGTTCGGAACACGTGCCGGCTTGATATCGACAGTCTTAAAGAAACCTGTACGCTCTAAACGAACTTTAGATAAATCAATTTTCTCATTACTTGCGAGTGCACCTTCCATTTGGCGCATTTCACGACGTAATACTTCATCCGCAGTTTTCGTGTTGCCGGTAAAGTTAATACGACGCACAGTCACTTGCTGACCTGGATTCACGTAATAATTTAAATCCACCAGATGAGTTTCTTTATCAATCTGAGGCACGACGTTCACTTCTGCATAGTAATAACCTGCATTACCGTATTTACGCAGAAGCAACTGTTTAACCGCATTCACTTTTTCTTGTGAATAGATATCGCCATCTTTATAAATTTGTAAAGCTTTCAGTTCTGCTGGGGTGTATAAAGCATCGCCCAAAAATTTGGTTTCGCCAAATTTAAACTGTTCGCCTTCATCCACTGAAACTTCAACAAAAATATTCTTTTTATCTTCACTTAAATTTAAGCTTGAGTGATTGATATTAAAGTTGATATAGCCTTTGTTTAAATAAAGTGCACGTAAAGACTCTAAGCTTGCAGCCATCTTTTCACGTGCATAACGGTCATTACGTGAAATAATGGATGTCCAACCACTTTCTTTTACCGCAAACGCTTGTTCAATTTCGCTTTCTTTAAATACGGTATTACCAATAATATTGATATCTACAACTTTTGCAGCCTTACCTTCAACAAACTCAATAGTGAGGTCTACACGGTTGTTCGGCTTCGCTGTTGTCACAACTTTAACATCAGCATCATAACGACCTTGCTGCATGTACTGTTGTTCAAGCTCAGACTCAACCGTCTGTAGCGCTGATTTTTTCAGCACTTCACCTTCGGTAATCCCCATCTTCTTCAAGCCTTCTTCCAAGGCCTCTTTAGGAATGAGTTTATTACCTTTAAATTCAACTTTAGAAATTAGTGGGCGTTCGACAACTTTGAAAACCAGCGTATCACCCTGCTTTTCTGTTTTAATGTCATCAAACAAACCTGTTGCATATAAACTACGAATGGCATTGGCAAGTGCTGCATCGCTCACACGATCCCCACTATTCAACGGAATCATTCCATAGACATTTGCTGGCGTTAAACGAACAAGTCCATCAACCTTAATATCACGTACTATATAATCTTCTGCTGCATATACTTGTTGTACTGTTGCCATAGCACTGATGAGTGCCAAAGGCATAAATAAATGTGTGTGCTGCATGCCAGTTTTTTCCGATGTAAAATTTAATTCCGTATCTACGCTTTTTTACAAACGCATAAAATCATTGAATAATGCCAAAAGCATCATACTTCCGAGCAATACCATACCAATTTTTAAACCAACCAATTGTATTTGTTCAGAAACAGGTTTACCACGTATTAGTTCTATAAAATAATAGACCAAATGTCCACCATCAAGCATAGGAATAGGCAATAAATTTAATATCCCTAAACTTACACTCATCAATGCCATAAATGAGATAAAAGTTTGCCAACCCATTTCCGCACTTTGTCCTGCAACTTTGGCAATCGTGATCGGTCCTGATAGGTTGTCTAGACCAATCAAACCTCGCACCATTTTCACAATCGAGTTCAAAATCATACTCGACAGTTGACTGGTTTTATCCACCGCCATCATGAAGGCTTCGGCAGGATTATATTGTATCGTTTGTTTATATTCTGTAGGAATACTGATTTTCCCAGGGTCACTTTGTACACCTAAGACACCAGAAACCTTGCCCATATTGTCACGCTTACCTTGCGGCATCACTTCAAGTTGTACCAATTGATTTTGACGAAGCACATCAATTTTTAACAATTTCTCAGGTGAGGCTTGAACCACTTGAACCACATCAAACCAATCATTCATCTTGATGCCATCAATCGCGACAATTTTGTCACCTTGCTGCATACCCTGACGAATGGCCGCACCATCTTCGCTCAACTTAGTCACGACCGCAGGAATTTTAGGTCGATAAGGCGTAAAACCCAGAACATCAAGCGGAGACTGTGTTTGATCTTTCAAAAAGTTTTGAATAGGTAAACTAAACGTTTTAACTTGTCCCGCACGTTCGGCCTGAATTTGGATTGATCCCGTTTCACCCACACGATCAACCAAGGCAAAATTCAACTTTTCCCAAGTGGGTGTCGTTAAGCCATCAACAACGGTAATTTTATCGCCCACTTGCATTTGAACTTGTGCTGCAGGTGTATTAGGTAACACTTTACCCACACGTGTATTCAACTGCTCTTGTGCAGGTAAAAACAAAATCCAAAAAAGTAAAATGGCGAATGCCAAGTTAATCAATGGGCCAGCTGCAACAATTGCGATACGCTTCCAAGGTGACTGACGATTAAATGCTTTAGGCACATCCTCTTCAGCAACATCACCTTCACGCTCATCCAGCATTTTGACATAACCACCCAAGGGCAATGCTGAAAGCTGATATTGAATACCAGACTTTTTAGACGTCCACTTTAAAACCGTTGGTCCAAAACCAATGGAATAAACTAAAACTTTTACGCCCAATTTACGCGCAACAAAATAGTGCCCAAACTCATGTATTGCAATAAGTGGGCCTAAAAGCAAAATTGCCGCAACAATCATAAACAAGGCGCTCATGCTTAAATTCCTATATTCACCACATATTGCTGAGCAACATGACGTGCGTTTCGATCGGCTTCTAAAATAACATCAAGTTGTGTTGCTGCTTGATGTGGGATGGTATTCAAAGTGTGTTCAACAATAGCAGGAATATCCATAAACCCCACCTGTTGATTTAAAAATGCAGCAACCGCAATTTCATTGGCAGCATTTAAAATCGCAGGGGCTGTACCCCCAGTTTTCATCGCTTGACGTGCCAAGCTTAATGCGGGGAATCGATGCGTATCAGGTGCTTGAAAATCCAACTGATGATTTTTAAATAAATCTAAAGCTGGAACATGGGTTTGAATACGCTCAGGCCATGCCAACGCATGTGCAATCGGCGTACACATATCAGGATTTCCCATTTGCGCCAATGTTGAACCATCCACATATTGCACCATGGAATGAATAATACTCTGCGGATGCACAACTACTGTAACAAAATGTTCTTCGATTGAAAAAAGATGACAAGCTTCAATTAGCTCTAACCCTTTGTTCATGAGGGTCGCCGAATCAACCGAAATTTTCTGCCCCATGGACCAATTAGGATGTTTACACGCCTGCGCAGGCGTTACATTGTGTAATTCATCTAAACTATGTTTTAGAAATGGCCCGCCTGATGCAGTCAAAAGAATACCAGAAACTCCAAGTTTCGGCTGTCCGTGACGCTCAGCTTGTAAATAGGTCTGCGGTAAGCATTGGAAGATTGCATTATGTTCAGAGTCCACAGGAAGCAAAAGAGCCTGATGGTCGTGAGCAGCCTGCATCATAATGTCACCCGACATCACCAACGCTTCTTTATTTGCCAAAAGGACACGCTTTCCTGCTTTTACCGCTGCTAGCGTCGGCATTAAACCTGCCGCGCCAACAATAGCCGCCATCACCACATCCACTTCCGGATGCTCAGCAACTGCGATGAGGCCTACCTCATCCGCCAAAATTTCAATGCTTTGCAAATTGGCTGCGACTAGTAGCTGGCGTAGTTCATCTACTTTTGCTTGAGGTACAACTGCAATTTTCGGTTGAAACTGCTGACAGATATCAACAAGTTCTTGCATCCGACTATGCGCCGTAACAGCAAACACAGAGTAGCTTTCAGCATGTTGTTGCAATATTTTTAAGGTGCTCTGCCCAATCGAACCCGTAACACCCAAAATACAAACAGATTGAGACATTTACAAATCTACGCCAATAAGTTTTAACACATATACACCCGCAGCAAAGATAGGTGCAGCAGCCAGTAGTGAGTCAATGCGATCCAGTACCCCACCATGCCCTGGCAAAATACGACCCGAGTCTTTAATTCCAGCCCGACGTTTAATCATAGACTCAAACAAATCACCGAGCACCGAGCTAAATACAGTCACTACAGATAAGATAAGAAATAATAAATGCTGCGCGTACGTTAAGTCTAAATAGAGGATTTCAACAGCAACCACGATGATCATGGCCGTAATCACACCACCATAGAGACCTTCCAACGATTTATTTGGACTCACTTCAGGTGCAAGTTTACGCTTACCCAGTTTACGCCCAACAAAATATGCCCCGCTGTCAGCACCCCACACCAATAAAAACAGGTACATCAGCCACCATGGAGACATCTTCCAGAGTGCAAAAATAGCGGTCACAGCTGAAGATATCAGAACAATACCAACCACCTTAAGGGTTGAATTATACCAAGCATCATAATTTGGATAGGATTTAACCCAATACAGGCTTAGCAGCCAACATAGGATAGAGGCAGCCCAAAGTAGAAGTGCAATATCGTTAAAGTATAAGGCAAGTGTAGCAAGGCCAGCACTGAGTAAACCAAAACCCCATGCTAGAGGTTTATTAACATTTTTTGTTGTACGGGGCATGAGTTTAAACCACTCATAGCCTGCAACCCCTGCCGCAATAATCATCAGCACAAACATTGGATAGTGTGACTGGGTTGCAAACATACAACTCAGTACAACGGCCACCAAAACCAATGCGGTTATAATCCGCTCTAACATTTATTAGTTCTCAATTTTATCTTGTAGAATTTGTTCCGTCGTTTTCCCGAAACGACGTTCACGCCCACCAAATACAGCCAAGGCGTCATCAAACTCTTCTACACTGAACTCTGGCCAAAGAGTCGGAGTGAAGTAAAGCTCTGCATAAGCTGCTTGCCACAACATAAAGTTCGATAAACGAAAATCCCCACCTGTACGAATCAATAGATCCACAGCCGGTAAATCACTCAAACTTACGTATTGGCCAAAAATATGTTCATCAATTTGCTCAGGATCTAACGCTTGAGATTGAACAGCAAGTGCAATCTGCTTAGCCGCATGCGCCATATCCCACATCCCACCGTAACTAATTGCGATGGTCAAAGTCATCTTGTCGAAATTAGCAGTGTCTTGTTCGGCATGCAACATTAAGTCACGCAATTGCGGAGATAATTTAGAACGATCACCAATAAAACGTAAAGACATTTGATATTGATGCATACGAGGCAACTGTTCATGAATCGTGTCTTCCAACAGTTTCATGAGCAAATCAACTTCAGCTTGAGGGCGCTTCCAATTTTCACTCGAAAAAGCAAAAACGGTTAATGCTTGAATATTTCTTTTTCGACAATGCTCTACAATCGGGTCAAGGACATTTTTTCCTTCACGGTGACCATCACCCTTTTGCATTGCATTTTTTTTGGCAAAACGATTGTTGCCATCCATGATGATGGCAACATGTTTTGGAAGAGTAAGCTTATCTTCTGAATCGGTCATTATACAAATTAGACCTTCAACAACTCAGCTTCTTTATTCGCAAGACGTTTGTCGATTTCAGCAACAAACTTATCTGTGATTTTTTGAATATCATCAGATGCACGACGTTCATCATCTTCAGAAATTTCTTTTTCTTTCAACAATGCTTTGATGTCGCCCAGTACATCACGGCGAATATTACGTACTGCAACTTTTGCATTTTCAGCTTCGTTACGCGCAACTTTTTGCATGTCACGACGTGTTTCTTCCGTCAGTGCAGCCATTGGAACACGAATCGCATCAGCCGTAATCGGGTTTAAACCCAAATCTGATTCACGAATCGCTTTATCAATTGCCGCAACCATGGTGCGCTCAAATGGCTGAATCAACAATGTACGCGAGTCTTCAACACCCACGTTTGCCACTTGGTTTAATGGCACATCTGAGCCATAGTAAGGAACCATTACCCCGTTTAAGATAGATGGATGCGCGCGTCCTGTACGAACCTTGGCAAAACCGTGTTCTAACGAGTCAAGTGACTTGTTCATACGGTCTTCTGCGTCTTTTTTAAGATCGTTAATCATGTGATCTTCCTTACTTAATTCGAAAAGATATAAATTCTAAAATAGGGTGTAGTATAAAGAGCTTTCGAGGTCACGTACATTAGTTCGTTACGTGAGTACCCTCTTTTTCGCCCATAACCACTGAAAGCAATGAACCTGCTTTATTCATGTCAAAGACTTGAAGCGGCACATTATGGTCACGACACAAGCAAATCGCGGTTAAATCCATCACACCCAATTTCTCATCTAACACTTGGTCAAAAGTTAAGGTGTCATATTTAACGGCATCATCATATTTGCTTGGGTCTTTGTTGTAGACACCATCAACTTTCGTTGCTTTTAGGATCAGGTTGGCTTCAATCTCGATACCACGTAAGCATGCTGCTGTATCTGTGGTAAAGAACGGGTTACCTGTACCTGCGACAAACACACAAACTTCACCTTGTGTTAGATGACGAATCGCATCACGGCTTGAGTATGATTCAACCACAGCACCAATTGGCAATGCTGACATCAAACGAGTTTTGATATTACGGCGTACCAAAGCATCACGTAATGCCAAGCCATTCATCACGGTTGCAAGCATACCCATTTGGTCACCGGTTACACGACCAACCAAACCATCTTTTTGTAATTGACTACCGCGATATAAGTTACCACCACCCACAACGATCCCGACTTGCACACCCAAACCTACTAAGTGCGCAATAGCCAAAGACATTTGATCAAGTACTTGAGCGTCAATACCCATATCTTTATTTCCAGCCAATGCTTCGCCAGAAAGTTTCAGTAAGATACGTTCAAAACGTGGTTTTTTAGAATCCAACATCGCAATAACTCCAATATCTAAATTTTAAAATTTTATTTGTGTCTTAATTCGATTTAATCGAAATCAATTGTGCATACAGATCATATTCATCTGCATCGGTAATTTCGACTTCTAACAAATCGCCTGATTTGATCTGGCTTTTATCAATATCTTCCACAAAGACATTGCCATCAATTTCAGGAGCATCTGCGTATGAACGTGCAATCGCAACTGGGAATTCTTCATCCAGTTCATCGACCAGCACCGTCATTTTCTGACCAACACGCTTTTGAAGTTTTGCAGCAGAAATCGCCTGTTGCACTTCCATAAAGCGTTCATAACGCTGTTGCTTAATCTCTTCTGGCACGTGATCTGGCAAGTCGTTTGCTGTCGCACCTTCAACAGGTGAATAGGTAAAGCAGCCTACGCGATCAAGTTGTGCTTCTTTCAACCACTCAAGCAAGATCTCAAAATCTTCTTCAGTTTCGCCCGGGAAACCCACAACGAAGGTTGAACGAATCACCAATTCAGGACATTTTTCACGCCACAGCTTTAAACGCTCAAGTGTATTTTCACTATGCGCAGGGCGTTTCATCAGTTTTAAAACTTTTGGACTTGCATGTTGGAATGGAATATCCAAATAAGGTAAAATTTTGCCTTGTGCCATCAAGTCAATCACTGCATCCACATGTGGATATGGATAGACATAGTGCAAACGCACCCAAATACCCAGTTGACCTAAGGCCTCACACATGTCATAGAACTTCGTCTTAACAGGTTGACCATTCCAAAAGTCTAATTTGTATTTGGTATCGAGGCCGTAAGCAGAAGTATCTTGGGAGATAACGAGTACTTCTTTTACACCGGCACGTTTAAGCGCAGCCGCTTCTTCTAAAACAGAACCGACTGGGCGAGACACTAAGTCACCACGCATACTTGGAATAATGCAGAAGGTACAACGATGGTTGCACCCTTCTGAGATTTTTAAGTACGCATAATGCTTCGGCGTTAAACGAATCCCTTGTTCTGGAACAAGGTCAATAAATGGGTTGTGTTTTGGTGGTTCAGGCACGTATTGGTGCACGGCTTCCATCACTTCTTGATATGCAGCCGCCCCTGTCACTTTTAAGACATTTGGGTGCATTTGGCGAATTTTGTCTTCGTCTTTACCTAGGCAGCCCGTAACGATTACACGACCGTTCGCACTCATGGCTTCGCCAATGGCATCTAAAGACTCTTGCACTGCAGATTCAATAAAACCACAGGTATTTACAACAACTAAATCCGCACCATCATAATCTGATGCTACATCATAACCTTCAGTCTTCAACTGAGTTAAAATTCGTTCGGAATCAACCAATGCCTTAGGACAACCTAAAGAAACAAAACCGACTTTGGGGGATTTCATGAATCTGCGCTCCACTAGAATGCGCGTATTGTATGTCTTTTCTGTTTATAAAAACAGATCGATTCCACACTCTTTGTTTAATGCACCAAAATAAAACCAACACTGTAGTAGAATTAACATAACGCACCATTTTAAGTCACTTTCGGTTTACTTGATTTTTAGAATCCGCTATATCTTTAGCTAATCGTTCATTTACAGCGCATTCCGCAAAAAAAGTGTGCTCATTTCACTATACAAAATCAAAGTTGGCGTGGATTTTGCTTTATTTGCATCAATTCAGTCCGCTATTTGGAACGGTTAATGCTTTATCAAGATGCCATTGCGCTATTTTAATACAGGATACATTCGCTAATGGATCACCCTATTTCTATCGACTATCGCCTTTTAGTGGACAATTTGACCACTGCGATTCTATTGGTCGACAGTAAATTAAATATTTTTTACTTAAATTCCTCTTGCGAAGCATTATTTGATATCAGTCTTTTACGTGCCTCTGGCCAACCTGCACTTAATTTACTCCATGCACCCAATGATGAGTTCAATACAGAAGAAGCACTTCTCAATACTCTAAACTCGGGACAACACTACACCCGTCGTGAAGCCATCATTAAGGTCAACTTTAAAGATATTCATGTTGACTATACCGTGTCACAGTTGAATTCAAATAAACCCTATCATCCTTTGCTTTTAATTGAGATCAATCCAATTGATCGGATGCTTAAAATTTCCAAGGAAGAAAATTTCCTACAACAACATCAGGTCGCACGCCAACTCATTCGTGGTGTTGCACATGAAATTAAAAATCCGTTGGGCGGAATTCGCGGCGCTACACAACTGTTAGCGCGTAGCCTCAATGATCCGCAATATAGCGAGTTCACCGACATTATTATTAGTGAAGTTGATCGCTTACGTAATTTAGCAGACACCATGCTTGGTTCTCGTCAGCTCCCCAGTTATGAATTGGTCAATGTACATGAGCCTTTAGAGCGCGTTCGCTCACTCATAACCAACCAAACCAAAAAGAAAATTAAGATCACCCGTGATTATGATTTGTCATTACCTGAAGTCATGGCCGATCGTGATCAGTTGATACAAGTCATGTTGAACATTAGCGTCAATGCAGTGCAAGCCATGACTGAAAATAAAGAGTTCTTTGTCGACCACCAACCTGAACTAATGTTACGCACCCGTATTCAACGTTTAGTGACCATTAATGGTGTACTTCAACGCTCCGTAGTTCGGATTGATATCGAAGACAATGGTCCGGGCGTTCCAGAAGAAATTTTAGAATCCGTGTTTTACCCACTGGTCACGGGTCGTGCTAAAGGCACAGGACTGGGTTTAAGTATTGCGCAAAATATTATGCATCAACATAACGGAATGATTGAATGCCAATCTGTTCCCGGAAAAACAACTTTTAGCTTATATATACCTTGGGAGTTAAACCATGTCGCGAAATAAAATATGGGTAATTGATGACGATCGCGCCATGCGCTGGGTGCTGGAAAAAACGTTCAAAGAAGAAGGTTTTGACGTCACAAGTTTTGAAGAAGCTCAATCTGCTTTAGACCAACTCAGTTTAGATGCACCCGATGTAATTTTGACCGACATTCGAATGCCCGGCATCGATGGCTTAACTTTTTTAGCGAAAGTTAAAGCCAACTATCCTGATCTACCTGTCATTATTATGACGGCTCACTCTGACCTAGAGTCTGCTGTTTCAAGTTATCAAACAGGTGCATTTGAGTATTTACCCAAGCCTTTTGATATTGATGAAGCCTTAGCTTTAGTGAATCGTGCGATTTTGCACATTACCAAAATGCAGCAGCAAGAATCGGCAAAAACTGTACCACCGATTCAATCGACCGAAATCATTGGCGAGTCTCCTGCTATGCAGGAAGTTTTCCGTGCGATTGGTCGTTTGTCTCAGTCACACATTACAGTGCTGATTAATGGTGAATCAGGTACAGGCAAAGAGTTGGTTGCGCATGCTTTACACCGCCACTCACCACGGAGCAGTAAACCTTTTATTGCGTTAAACATGGCCGCGATTCCAAAAGACCTGATTGAAACAGAGCTTTTTGGTCATGAGAAAGGTGCCTTTACAGGGGCAAATACCCAACGCCAAGGTCGCTTTGAACAAGCCAATGGCGGAACACTGTTTTTAGATGAAATTGGCGATATGCCTTTTGAAACACAAACGCGTTTACTGCGTGTTCTAGCTGATGGCGAGTTTTACCGTGTCGGTGGGCATATCCCAGTAAAAGTAGATGTACGTATTGTCGCGGCAACGCACCAAGACTTAGAAAAATTGGTACATGATGGTCGCTTCCGTGAAGACTTATACCACCGTCTGAACGTAATTCGCATTCACATTCCAAAACTGGCGCATCGTAGCGAAGACATCCCAATGTTAGCGCAGCACTTCTTGGCACGCGCAGGCAAAGAATTAGGTGTAAGCCCTAAAATCCTTCGCCCTGAAACGCAAGAATATATGCAACAGTTACCTTGGCAAGGAAACGTACGTCAACTCGAGAACACCTGCCGCTGGTTAACGGTCATGATTACAGGACGTGAAGTTTATCCTGAAGACCTACCGTCAGAGCTGAAGCAAATTCCAATTACCCGCTCAGGTGAAGATGCACAAGCCGCGCATAACTTAGATCGTATTGCAGTCCACCATTGGGACGAGTTATTGGGTCAATGGGCTGTGCAAAAGCTGAAAAACGGCGAGATGAAAATTCTCGATATCGCCACCCCAATGTTCGAACGCACATTGATCATTGCTGCGCTGCAACAAACCCGTGGCCGTAAACGGCATGCGGCTGAGTTGCTCGGTTGGGGGCGCAACACCCTTACGCGTAAACTCAAAGAACTGGGTATGGATACCGCAGATGATGAAAGTGAAGAAGAAGCTTTAGAAAACTAAAGCAGATTCAAAATCACAGCCAACTCAAAATAAAAGCGCCGCAATGGCGCTTTTATTTTTTAAGCCGTAAAGCCCAAATAGCGTGAATAGCCTTCAACACCAAGAGGTGCTTTTAACATGATAAATTTTGGGTAATTGGCTTGAGTTAACTCTTCAAACATAATCACTTGATCATCATGTGCATGGAGATCATCAACACTGCGCTGCATGGTCGCTTCAAATTCATCTGTGATATATTCGAAACCAATGTCCATCGCAATAAATAAGGTATGTTCACAAGGCTGAACGTATTGTTCCTGAGACCAATCAATTACCTGTTGTTGGCAGTGTGGACACGCTACAGGATCTGTCGCTTCACAGTCTAGTGGGATCAATTGATAAGTCATAATTTAGTTTTTAAACAAAGATGCTGCGAAGTTTAGCATAGGATAAAGTACCTAGAATAATCATGTCGACTTTAGAAAAAGCCATTGCACTGGCTGCAACCCAACATGCAGGGCAACTCGATAAGGGCGGACAACCTTACATCCTGCATCCACTGCGTCTCATGTTGCAATTTTCCAATCCCACCCTACAAATCATTGCTATATTGCATGACATTTTGGAAGACACCTCAACGACTGCTGAAGACTTAAAAGCGCTTGGCTTTAGTGCCGAGATCATTCAATCCATACAAGCACTGACCAAACAAACAGGTGAATCACGTTTGGAAGCGGCTAAGCGCACTGTATTAAACCCTCTTGCAACCCAAGTGAAATATGTTGATGTACTCGATAATATGAACCTTACGCGCATAAACAATCCAACAGCAGACGACTTTGCACGACTTGAAGAATATAAAGTGGTGCTTGAAATACTCAAACAAGCGAAAACTCAGCGAAACCCTTAAAATAGCTGAGTATTTTCAATTAAATCTCTACAATTTCAAAATTGACAAACTGCAACGATCACTTTTTAATTAAGCCTATCGTTGCACAAATGGACATCGTGAATGTTAAGCGATTTAGATGATTTTTATTGTTTTGCTCAAGTGGTTGAACATGGTGGTTTTAGCGCAGCTGAACGCGCAACAGATATTCCTAAATCCAAGCTCAGTCGACGCGTGTATAACCTCGAAGAGCGCTTGGGTGTACGCCTAATTCAACGCAGCTCTCGCCATTTCGCAGTGACCGATATTGGTATGAATATTTACCGTCATGCGCAAGTGATGATGAATGCTGCACAAGCCGCACACGATTTGGTCGATCATCTCAGTTTACAACCGCGTGGCGTCATTAAACTCAGCCTGCCAGTATCGATTGCACAAAACGAAATTGCACGCATTTTACCAAGTTTCTTAAAAACCTATCCCGAAATTAAAGTGCAAATGATGGTAACCAATCGCCGTGTGGATATTATCAACGAAGGTTTTGATATTGCCCTTCGCGTCCGCTCCAATCTAGACGATGATCCAAGTTTGGTAATTCGTAAATTTGAAAATATCGAGCAGCATTTATTTGCCAGCCAAGCCTACTTAAATGAATTTGGCGAACTGAAACAACCTGAAGATTTAAGCCAACATCATATACTGAGTATGGTTGATGAGCATTTAGATCAACATATCATCGTGCATAATGATGCGCAGCAACAAAAGAAAATACGCGTCAATCCTGTAGTGATGGGCTCTGATTTGAGTATGTTGGCTCAACTGGTCCGTAAGAACTGCGGCATTGCCTTACTTCCAGACAGCATCGTACAAGATATGGTGAAAAGTGGTGAGCTGGTTCGTGTCCTACCCGACTGGAAAGCACCACACGGTATTTTTCATGCGGTGTATCCTTCACGTCGTGGTTTATTGCCTGCTGTCCGCGTGTTTATTGACTATTTAATTGAACACCTTAGCTCAAATAAATCACTTTAAACTCTACACATGCTCAATGACATTGAGCCAATCCATGAGGCAAAAAAAAGAGCTTAACCGAGGTGGATAAGCTCATAAACTTTCAAAATAAGAAACTACAGCGAGTATCTTGGAAACAATTTTAGTGACAAAATGAAGTCTAGACCAATAGCTTGCATGTATAAGTTTTAATCATATAAAATCAAAAACCCGATAAATAAAGGGGTTCAGAAATATCAGTGATTGCTTTTAAGACTTAATTTAGCTTTTAGACCACAAAGCTAGACCAAAGTCTAAAATTCAACCACCTACAAAACATCAACTTAAATTTCTGGATAAGCGCCCGTACCTTCAGGCCAAGGTGATAGTAACTCAAAACCTGTTTCAGTCACGAGTACCATATGCTCCCACTGCGCAGTTAAAGACTTATCTGCAGTCACGACTGTCCAACCATCCTTAAGTTCTTTGACATGCGCTTTGCCCATATTAATCATCGGTTCAATCGTGAACACCATGCCCGCTTTAAGCTGCATCCCCTTACCTGGTTGACCATAGTGCAATACGCTTGGCTGTTCGTGATAAACCTTGCCGATACCATGACCACAATACTCGCGTACCACACTATAACCTTCACGGTGCGCAACTGTTTGAATGGCATAACCAATATCACCAAGCGTTGCACCTTGCTTCACAGCATGAATACCTGCAACCATCGCCTCATAAGTCGTATCGACTAGCTTTTTGGCTTCTGGTTTCACTGTACCTACATAGTACATACGACTGGTATCACCAAAGTAGCCATCTTTAATAATTGCCACATCAATATTAATAATATCGCCATCTTTGAGTACAACATTCGGCGATGGAATACCGTGACAGACCACTTCATTTGGAGAAATACAAGTGGTTTTGGTATAGCCATGATAACCAATATTGGCAGGCGTCACTTTTAAGGTATTTACAATGAAGTCATGACAAATATCATCCAGATATTCAGTCGTAACACCCGGCTTTACATGTTCACCAATCATCGCTAAAACTTCGGCAGCCAAACGACCAGATATACGAAGTTTTTCTACATCTTGTTCAGTTTTTATGCTCACATTTAAGCCACGCATTGAAATATCCTCAATTATGAAGTCGCAAGTATAGACCTTTTCTCAATATTTTTGTTCAAACTTAAATCTTAGGATAGCCTCCAAACACCAGCCTTTAAAAAATTTGTGTAATTTTAAAGCATTTGCACTACAACTTTTAATTTAGGAAAAACAGTGTCTCAAGCTTTTCATATTTATAATTTTTCTATTTTAAAATGGATAATCAATCACATATATCAACCTATTTTTTACAAGTTGATATATTCACTTTTCATCTTATAAAAAAATTTAATACTACCCATGAAATAAATTAGCCAAAAAAACACATATGCACTAAAATCGTCCCCTTTGTTCAACTCGATCTCCCTTTTATGACAAGTCTGCGTACTCGGGATATTGTTGCTTTGGGTTTTATGACTTTCGCACTCTTCATTGGTGCGGGCAACATTATCTTTCCACCGATTGTGGCTCAACAAGCGGGTGAGCATGTATGGCTAGCAGCTTTTGGTTTCTTAATCACTGCTGTGGGCTTACCTGTAATCACCATTATTGCGCTGTCACGTGTCGAAGGTTCGATTCAAATTTTAAGTTCACCTTTGGGTAAAATAGCCAGCCTCATTTTAACCATTACGTGTTACCTAACTGTCGGGCCACTCTTTGCGACACCTCGTACTGCAACCGTTTCTTATGAAATTGGTTTTTCATCTTATCTTGGAACATCAAGCAGCAGCTTGCTGATCTACAGTGCAATCTACTTTAGTGTAGTCACCCTCATTTCACTGTATCCAAACAAGATTTTAGACACGGTTGGTTATGTACTCTCGCCACTGAAGATTTTATCTTTGGCCATCCTTGGCATTGCGGCGATGATGATTCCAACTGGTTTCGTTCCGCCGGCCATCAATAATTATGTCGACAGCCCTGTTTCTGAAGGTTTTGTAAATGGTTACTTAACCATGGACACTTTAGGTGCTTTAGTTTTTGGTATTGTGATTATTCAAGCCATTCGTTCACGCGGTGTCAGCAACCCTAAACTGATTACGCGTTATGCAGTTATTGCGAGTATCATTTCTGGTATTGGTTTAACTGTGGTTTACCTCAGCTTATTTAAACTTGGCCTTGGAAGCCATGAAGTCGCAGCAAATGCGAGCAATGGTGCAGTGATCCTGCATGCATATGTTCAACATGCATTTGGTGACTTAGGTTCTATCTTCCTTTCTGCCATGATTTTTATTGCTTGTATGGTCACTGCGATTGGCCTGACCTGTGCATGTGCTGAATATTTCAGTTCAATCACTAAAATTGGCTATAAAGTTTGGGTCTTCATTCTGATTGGTTTCTCTTTCATTATTTCAAACTTAGGTTTAACCAAACTTATCGCCTTTTCTGTGCCTGTTTTAAGTGCAATTTATCCACCTGCAATTGTGGTGATTATGCTGAGCTTTGGCTGGAAATTCTTTAATCATCCTCGCCGAGTGATTGCACCTGTTACAGCAGTGTCTTTGGTCTTTGGTCTTCTAGACGGTTTAAAAGTTGCGAACTTTGAACTGCCTTATGCGCTGACTCACTTACCTCTTGCAGAACAAAACCTTGCATGGCTTATCCCATCATTGGTGGTTTTTGTAATTGCTGTTGTAATCGACAAAGTGAAAAAGTAAGCAAAAACTGATGTTGTTAAAATCTGGTTTTACCCAAACCTGATTTTAAGCATGATCAATATTTGTCACATTTTATCCAAATGGACACATATTGTTTCATTTCTTTCTACATCAGTTTTTGTACATACTGACACATTTCATATACACCGCTAAAGTCGTATATCAACACCTTCATATCTCTTATAAATTTAATATTAGAAAATAAAAAATTCTTTAAAGCCTGTCCTAGCAAGCCATTCATGGCATCAATATTGCTTTATACAATCTATGTATAAGCTTACATACATCATTTATTTGTCATCTTATACCGTAACGAAATACTATTTATTCACTAAAAAAATGCTACATACATATTTTCTGATTGGTATAGCATAATTTCTCTGAAAAATAGTTGTTTTTGCTCTTGATCAACGCAAGTTTTAGCAGTACAACATTAAGAACTAATCCGACTAAACACATTGGTTTTTAGTCAAAAACTCAAGGAGGGATGGAGATGTTATCATTACATTTCAACAAGCAAGTCTTCATTAACGCTCTGAAGGCAAACAAGAATATGGTGACGTATTTAAGTACCACCATTGCCCTAATGGTCATTATGATCATGCATGGCTTAATTCAAGGTAACCTTAAAGCTGAATATTTTGCTTACGCTATCGTCGTATCATTTGCCTTTTATTTATGGGCAGTCGTCGATCAAAAATTCCGAAAGGCCACACAGTCAATTGACTAGCAAACAGGTGGATGATTAGTCATCCACCTTTGTAAAAGTATAAAAATTAAAAAGCTATAAGAACAACTTAAAATAAACCTAAAAACATTCCCCACAACAAACCCAACGTCGCTACAATTTCCCCCACAACCAATGCCATCATTGCCATCAGCATGATTGATTTGGGCAAAGTCCATTTGCCTAAAACATGCGGACTACGAAATTGGTTATTGGTGTCTTGCAATAGCCCATGCACAATATAGCTCAGTATAGAAAAGCTAAAAAAGAATAAATTAATTCCCACAAACAGCATATTCACAGGTTCAGGCCAGACTGAAATTGCGGCCATTACCGCAATAATTAAACTTGCAGGTGCATATAACAAACTGCTGCGGTGTGCGATATCAACATAATAGTGCGCGCGAAACTGCGGTGCATTGCGTATTTGTGCATATTTCCATACCCCTGTCAGCATCCCAACAAACAGAAAAATCCCACTAAACAAAAGTGCGAATTTTACCGACATATCTAATTCAACAAACTGCATGTGTTTTCCTTTTTTATTTTCACTCTATTCTATACAGATCTACTTGACTTCAAAGTCATAGATTAGACAAGTTTCTTTTTGGAACTTAGGTAGAGTAGAAAAAAATTCAATACTTAACCAATTATGCAAAATTACGAAACTTTAGCTATTACCTGCTCTGACCATTATTCACTCAGTGGACGCTTTTATGCAGCCCAAGGTACACAACAAGCCCTACCTGTTTTAATCTGCCCTGCCACAGGTATTACCCAGCAGTTTTACCACCATTTTGCATCATGGCTTGCAGAACAAGGCTATGCCGTTTTGGTTTTTGACTTTCGCGGTATTGGTGAGTCTCTGCATGAACCACTTAAAAAGTCGAAAGCCAGCATCGTGCAATGGGGGCAATTGGATATCCCAGCGGCGATGGAGGTGTTATTGAATAAGACCCAAGCAGAACAAGTGATCTTGCTCGGTCATAGTGCAGGTGGGCAACTTTTAGGTATTAACCCAAACTATGAAAAAGTCGCAAAAGTCGTTGCTGTTGCAGGATCAACAGGCCACGTAAAAGATTTGAAAGGTCGTACCAAATTGCTGGCTCCTGTGATGTTTAAACTAATCTTTCCTATTGCACGTTATACCTTAGGTTATGGACCGACCAATGCCATTGGCATGGGCGAAAACCTACCCAAAGACGTGGCACGCGATTGGGCACAGTTTTGCAGCAAACCTGGTTATGTAATTAATGCCTTAGGCAAAACAGTACAAGATGACTTCCACCATGATATTCGCTGTCCAATCACAGCTATTTGGTCCTCGGATGATGAAATTGCCACACAAGTGAATGTTAAAGGCTTACTCAGCCTTTACCCAAATGCACAAACAGATCAAATTGAACTCAAACCACAGGCTTATGGTCATAAAGTCATTGGACATATGGCGATGTTTAAGCGCTCCCATCAAAACTTATGGCCTGAAATTGCAGCACAGCTTTCATCTTAAGGCGGTACATATCAAGCCAAGCCTATCGCCAGTTCAAGCAGCACTTACTTGACTGGCTTTATTTTCACCGCAAAACTGCAGCTTTCAGATAAAAACCAACGCTATTGATAAATTTAATTTCATTAATCGATAAATAAATATTATATTTCCACCACGAATTTTTATTAAGTCATAGTTCATGTGATGACTATCGCATGTGCTAGAGATGGATGAATCATGTCTGCACAACAGCAACCCCAGCTTAAGCATGGGCTGAGCAACCGCCATATTCAGCTGATTGCTTTAGGCGGCTCTATTGGTACAGGCCTATTTTTAGGCATTTCGCAAACCATTAAACTGGCTGGCCCTTCCGTTATTTTAGGCTACGCACTGGCGGGCTTAATTGCATTTTTCATGATGCGCCAGTTGGGTGAAATGGTGGTTGAAGAACCAGTGAGTGGCTCTTTTAGTTATTTTGCCTATAAATTTTGGAGCCCTTTTGCCGGCTTTATGTCGGGCTGGAACTATTGGGTGCTCAATGTCTTGGTCTGCATGGCGGAACTCAGTGCCATCGGGCTCTATGTCCAGTATTGGTGGCCTGAAATTCCCACATGGATTTCAGCGCTTGGTTTCTTTGTACTGATCAATGCCATCAACCTGTTACATGTCAAAGTCTTTGGTGAAACAGAATTTTTATTCTCCATGATTAAAATTCTCGCAATCATTGGTATGATTGGATATGGCGCTTGGTTACTGGCAAGTGGTCACGGTGGTGCACATGCCTCTATTTCCAACCTCTGGGCTCTAGGCGGTTTCTTTCCCAATGGCATTTCTGGCTTAATCATGGCGATGGCCATCATTATGTTTTCCTTTGGCGGGATTGAACTCGTTGGTATTGCAGCTGCGGAAACTAAAAATCCGACCACGACTATTCCTAAAGCGGTCAATCAAATTGTCTATCGTGTGTTACTGTTTTACGTGCTTACGATCATTGTTCTGCTCTCATTGTTTCCATGGAATCAAATCGCAGAAGGCGGTAGTCCTTTTGTTTTGATTTTTGACTCCTTAGGCAGTCAAGGCGTTGCAACTGTGCTGAATTTTGTGGTCTTAACCGCAGCTATATCGGTGTATAATGGTACCAGCTATGGCACGAGTCGTATGCTGCTAGGTCTGGCAGAACAAGGTAATGCCCCACAGTTTTTAAAAAAGATTAACCAACGCGGCATTCCTTATGCAGCCATTTTATGCTCTGCATTGGTAACCTTACTGTGTGTCGTCTTGAATTATATCTTCCCAGAAAAAGCCTTTAAGCTGCTAATGAGCCTTGTGGTTTCTGCCATTGTGATTAACTGGATGATGTTGGCGTTGACCCATTTAAAATTCAAGCAACGTATGCTGGCATTGCAAAAATCAACCTTGTTTCCAACTTTGATTTACCCTATCAGCAACTATATCTGTATTGTATTTATGCTTGGTATTTTAGTGGTGATGTGGCTCACACCTGATATGCGAATTGCAGTGATGCTGATTCCACTTTGGATTGGCTGCTTAACCCTAACTTACTGGTTTAAACAAAGATCAAAAACGCAAAAAATACAATAAATAAGTAAGCAAACAGCGCCATTAAAAGGCACCCTTCCCTTTAAAGATGCTGTTTGCAGATCAAAGCCAATTTCCCAAATGACTTTGATTCAATCACTTTATTGTAGTCATGACTGATGCAGAGTGTTTCTCTTTTATTTGCTTATTTTGAGCATTTATTGAGAAATATTTTCACATAAAGTAGTTTATAAAGAAAATTATACGCAGGAATACGTTATGAATGACGCTCACTACGTTTTAGATAAAATTGACCGTCGTATTTTGTCTGAACTTCGCCAAGATGGCCGTCTGACCGTTACCCAGTTGGCTGAGAAAGTTGGGCTGTCCTCTTCTCCTTGCTGGACACGTGTAAAACGCCTAGAAAATCTCAATATTATTGAAGGCTATACAGCAAAGATTAATTCAAAAGCCATTGGGATTAATGAGCTGTTTTTTATTGAAATTACGCTTGAACGCCATGATGATGAAATCTTAGAACAATTTAGTGAAGCACTGGCTTACATGCCTGAAGTGGTTGAAGCACATTTAGTGACTGGCGATTACGACTACTTACTCAAAGTTGCAGTGAAAAATGCGGAACACTATGAACGCTTTTTGCGTAAAAATTTGTACTCAATGAAAGGTGTACGACATACACGCTCCATTTTTGCCTTACGCCCTTTGAAGCTCGAAAATAAATCAGACCTCATTATGATTGAGTGATTGCTGCAAATATTGTGTAAATGTGGTTTAATACACGCAGTATGAGATGAGCCTCTTACAGTATGTGCCTTATATGTGCATACGACTAGCCCCTAACCATGGGGCTTTTTAATGTCTATACGTTTTAGAATACTGATATTTTAGATAGTGAAAATCATTCCAATGCACAACCGTAACCAATAAAAAAGCACCCTAAAGTGCTTTTTTATTAACGATATCATCTCTAAAAATATTAACCCAAAATACCAATTGAGAGCTGAATCACAAAAGCATTCACAATATCGACAAAGAATGCGCCCGTCAGCGGAATGATCAAAAAGGCTTTATGGGATGGTCCATAGGTATTGGTTACCGCTTGAATATTGGCAATTGCTGTAGGTGTCGCACCTAAGTTGACACCACATTGGCCTGCACAAAGTACCGCAGCATCATAGTTCTTACCCATCACACGAAAAGTCACAAAGTACAAATAAAGTGCTAAGAACAGTGTTTGAACAATCAGGATAATCACTAGAGGGCCAGCCAAATCTGCCAACAACCAAAGCTGTAAGGACATCAACGCCATGGCTAAAAACAGTGCCAGTGAAGCATTGCCAAATACATCGATGCAGCGGTCAAAGACCTGAACTTTCAAACCATGCTCTAAAATATTACGTAAAACCACACCACACATTAGCGCCCAAACAAAACTTGGTAGCTCAAACCACTGCCCTTTAGCCGCCGCTGTCATGAAGTATGCAAAGCTGATGCAAATTGCAAACATCCCCATGGTTTTGACCGCATCATCTGCCGTAATCAGACGCGTTTTTTCAGGAAATTCAAATGGAGCCGTTTGTGCTGAGGGTGGCGCTTCATTACGCCCTGTTGCAGCTGGAATTTCTTCAGCCAGCTGGTAGCGACGTATCAGAAATTTAGCGATAGGCCCACCCATCATTCCACCAATGACCAAACCAAATGTTGCACTTGCCATACCCAGCACAATCGCACCATGCACACCATGTTCTTGTTCAAATATCGTGCCCCATGCACCTGCTGTCCCATGACCACCTGTGAGTGTGACCGAACCAGTAATTAAACCAATCAGCGGATCTAGACCTAAAACTGTGGCGAGGCTAATACCAACCACATTTTGCAGCAGGACAAATACAATAACGCAGACCAAAAATATAAGCAGCGACTTTCCTCCTTCTTTGAGCTTAACTAAGCTTGCACTTAACCCCACAGAAGTGAAAAACATCAGCATAAAAATTTGCTGAATATTGGTATCAAAGTTGACAGTTATGTTTGAACTTTTAAATAAGATATAAGTGATAACAGCTGCAACCAACCCACCCGCAACAGGTTCGGGAATGTTATATTTTTTTAAAATACTGACTTTATTCACAAATACATAACCGACCAATAGTACAGCAACTGCTGCAACAATGGTCATAAATGCATCGAATTGATAGTTCATGAGATATCCAATGATGCTTATTGCATTAATTCTAAAACAGATAAGTCAGTGATGAATAGATTAAAATTTCTCAATGTACAATTTCTATGCTTTAGATTACATGATGTTTTAAAACTGAGCTCAGTATTTTAAAACTACATAATCTTAAAAAACAAAAAAGATCCAATTGGGTCTTTTTGTTTTTATAGCAACGTAACTTTAAAATTAAAATTTATAATGAAAGCTTAATGTTGCATTTAATGGATCACCCCAAGCCATAGCATTTGGACCAATGCCTTCATAATACTTCTTATCAAAGATATTATTTACATTTGCTTGCATACTCATATTTTCATCAAATTTATAACCTAGCATCGCATTTGCAAGATACAAATCACCCCGATCAATTCGCGCAGCACCTGTACCGATATAAATTTTACTGTAGTAGTTTAAGCCTGCACCTGCATACCACGAATCATTCTTATATTTTACAAAAACATCAGCCGTGGTACGTGAGTTTGTAGGATTATAATCATCACCTTTCGCATCCTTAGCATCAAAATTGGCAACACCAAAGCTAAGCCCCCAGTTATCATTGATTTCACCATCAATATTTAACTCAACCCCTTTACTTGTTACACCCTCAGCAGCGAAATAAGCATTTTCTGCAGTATCAATTCCGTTGATATCTTTAACTTTTATTGCTTTTCCATTTGAATCATATAATTGCTCTACAACATTATCTTGTTCAATCCTAAAGATAGATAAGGCGGCATTTAGCTTTCCATCCAAATATTCACCTTTCAAACCCATTTCATAGCTTTTACCATCAATGGGATCAAGGTAATTGCCACTTACATCTTTTCTGTTTTGTGGTTTAAAAATACTGGTATAGCTCACGTACGCTGAATAATCTCGCGCAACGTCATAAATAAGGCCAAAGTAAGGTGTAATCTCATTTTTAAACTCTCTATTCCCTTTACCATCTGCTGCTTCGTATTCCCAATTTGAAACACGAACACCTGCAACGGCTTTTAAAGGATCTAAAATATGGAATTTACCTGAAATGTAACCTGCGGTTTGGACTGTATTATTGAGTACTCCTTTTTGATTTTTTTCTATAGGTACAACAATTTGGGTATTCATATCGTTAAAGTTTAATGCATCTACATTTAATACATTCCCCCCCGTATAATAAGAACCACCAAAGTTATTTTTCTTTAGTTCAGATTTATTCCATGCCCCTCCAACAACAATCTCTTGCTCACGGCCAGCAAGTATAAAAGGTGCTGCGATATAAACATCGACATTATTTTCATCGGTTCGTTGATCATCTGCATAAACAGAAACATTATACTTTTTGGTAGTCTCATCATAGACCGGAAGTTTATTTGTTTCTTTATTCACTTGCCCTGTTGTGTACAACAAGTTTGAAGATGAATCTTCTTGTCTGTATAAATATGAAACGTTTAAACTTACATCATTAAACAAAGTATGCTTTAAGTCAGCAAAAAGCATAGTCGTTTTTGCGTCCCAATACGTCCAGTCAGAACTGACTGTCAGTGATCGATCAAAATTAGTTCTAGTACCATCGGTATAAAATGCGGGTAAGCCTCCCCAACGCACTCCATCGCGATTCAACTCTTGATAAGATGCTGCGAAAGATAATAACGTTTTATCGCTAATATCATAATCAATTGCACCATAAACAATATTTCGCTCTTTCTCATAAAAATCCATAAATGAATCTTCATCAGAATGTTTTACGAAGACACGTCCACGAAGTGAACCATCACTATTTAAAGGTGCAGATAGATCTGCCGAGCTTGAATAACTATTCCATGAACCTGCCGATGCACTTACTGATCCAGCAAATTCCCTTGAATTTGCATACTTACGGATTAAATTAATACCCATTGCTGGGCTTCCCGCTCCAGTCATTAAACCATTAGCACCTTTTACGACTTCAACACGATCATAAATGCTTAAATCTAGGTCAGCTGCCACTAAGTTTGCAGTTGTTGGCTTTCCATCGATGAGGAAATAATCTACATCAAAACCACGTGCATAAGGTCGTTGACGTTCGTCCGTACGCGGAGTAGATACACCTGTAATATTACTCATCAAATCTTGGAAGGACTCAATGTTTCGGTCCTCTAAATATTCACGGGTATAGACTTTGACTGTTTGTGGCGTTTCACGCAGGGATAAATTTAACTTGGTTGCGGTATTTGTGCTACTCGTCGTATAGCTGCCTGTATTTTCGGTGACTGCTGTTTTATCTTGGGCTGTAAGAATAATGGTCGCCAACTGTGCATTTGGCTGAGACGTTGCATTCGCCTCATCCTCTTCTACCGTGTTTGCATGTGTCATAGACAGCATGGCAGTTGAAGACAGGAAAATAATTTGCATCGCCAAATAAAGTGGCTTTTGCGTAGACAGAGGACGTATAAACATATCAGGATATTCACAGCTAATGAGAAAAAATAAGACAATGAATTGATAATTTTAAAGTCCGCACGTGCCTACTATGCTTAAGTAAAACAAGTACCTTTGTAGCATCACAAGTACTAAGATTCGTAAAATCCTTTTCGAACATCTCAGTGGTTTGAGTCATTACATATCAATCCATTTCGAAAAATTATAAACAAAAAATAATATAAGTGATACTAATTATCATTAGCAAATACATCTTTAATTTAGATTTAAGGTATTTGTATTGCCGATATAAGTTCCTTTTCACAGAAAACTGAGTAAAAATAAACAATGGATATTTATAATGCTCTATTTTTCTATAATTATAAATATGACAACAAAAAAATAGACCAAATGTATTTTGGTCTATTTTTAACTCATGGTCTTGTCGACGACTTACTCGATGCCATAGACCCAGTTTTTGGCTTGTTGGTCTGTCGTAGTTTCACACACATAGTAGTCTTGATCCCACGCATCTTGATGGAAAATTTCCATTTTTCGATAAGTCACCTGTTTGCTATTTTCCACACAGACAAAGCTATCGCCTTGGTCTTTGACTTGAGTTCCATTGAGGAAACCACCAATACATAAAAAACGGGACTGTTTAGCCATTACTACATCAACTTTCTAAATCATTTTTCAATGTGGGGATTAAACGATTTATTCGTTGGAGTGTAAAGTAGAACCCACGAAACTCGTATAGGAACCAGTAAGTAAGACTACGCGAGGCTTTATCTAAAATATTAAATCAATTCAAAATTCCAATTAGTTAGTTTTATATTTAAGACCAACTTAATTTTGGAACATCAACAATTCCTAAGTTTGCTTTCGTTTTTATAGATAGCTTATTTAAATTTGTATAGATCCAATCTACAAACTGTTCACCTTCCATAATATTAATCTGATTTTCTTCAGCTAATAATTTCGACTGATCAGAAATATTTCCAGTTGTGACTACCCACTTATATGCATTTGAACTTGCCTCATCTTCATAAGCAATTAGTTGCTTAATCGCATGCGCACTAGTTTCACCATTATGGTGCTTTACCTGCACTAAAATATCTTTCAAAAATGGGTTATTATCGGAAGTCGCTTGAATATCAACATCCGCAATACCTTCCCCATTTTTCTTATCTAAAATATCGACCTGAGAATATCCTTCTATTTTTAATAATTCTCTTACCAACTCCTCTAAACCTCTTCCTCCTGCCTTTAATCTTGTATTACCTTTACACAATGCATTTAATAATTCTTTTTTAAATTCTCTTTCATAAAACTCTGCTTTTTCTTGATAACTATTATCTACTTCAAAATTACCATAACTATTTAAGTTCTGAATTAAATGTTCAATCTCTTCAGAGAATCGCGATAAATCTCCAATAGTTGTTCGGAGTTTTAATCTACTTTCTAAATTTTGTTTTAATGTTGATCTTGGAATACGAATAATTTTGTTCTCTTTTCTAAAAAACTCTACACGTATCTGGTTGGCTCCATGTCCATCAGTAAATGAAGATTCAAAAAGTTTTTCACCTAAGACTTTAGCTATAGCAATATTTTTACCTAAAGGAACAATAACAATATCGTCTTTTTTCAAATTAAAATAATTTTTAACTTGATTAGTCATTCGACCAATTGAACCATTTGTATCAATTATTGCTTTTATTAGAGAGTTTATATTGTTATGGCTTGCAAAATTTATTTGCTTCCAGCCATAGCCAATTTTATTATCATTTATTAATGCTTCTGGACTTCTTACCATTAAATATTTTTTCATTTTTCTCTACGCAAAAAATAAGGGCTGATTACTCAGCCCTTATTTTTAACTCATTTAACCTTAATTTTCAAAGCAAATCATAAATTTGCTCTTGCACTAGGGAAAAGCCTTTCGGCTTCTCTTAATCCTAGCTCATTAAGTCAATTGAGCAGCAGCAATTTTCTTCGTATCAACATTCGCAGCAGCGTCAGTATAGTCGCCCATTTTGTCGAAGCTTAAGTATTGGTAGATGTCAGCAGACATGCTATCAATTTGAGCTGCATACTGTTGGTATTCTTCTGGAGTTGGTAGTTTACCCAATACAGCAGCAACAGATGCAAGTTCAGCAGAAGCTAAGTAAACGTTCGCACCTTGACCTAAACGGTTCGGGAAGTTACGCGTAGAAGTCGATACACAAGTAGTGTTCGGCGCTACACGTGCTTGGTTACCCATACATAATGAACAACCCGGCATTTCAGTACGCGCGCCAGCTTTACCATAAGTATTGTAGAAACCTTCTTCCATCAATTGACGTTCGTCCATACGCGTAGGTGGAGCAATCCACAAACGAGTTGAAAGTACGCCACCAGGAACTTTCTCTAACAACTTACCAGTTGCACGGAAGTGACCGATGTTCGTCATACATGAACCAACGAATACTTCGTCAATTTTCACGCCTTGAACATCAGAAAGCAATTTCGCATCATCTGGGTCATTCGGGCAGCAAAGAACTGGTTCAGTAATTGTCGCAAGGTCAATTTCATACACTTTCGCGTATTCAGCGTCAGCATCAGCTTTAAGAAGTGATGGGTTCGCTAACCATTTTTCCATGTTCTCAACACGACGAGCCATAGTACGCGCATCGCCATAACCTTCAGAAATCATCCACTTCAACATAGTGATGTTTGATTTCAGGTATTCAGCAACTTTCTCTTCAGAAAGAGTGATAGAACAACCCGCAGCAGAACGTTCAGCAGATGCATCAGAAAGTTCGAATGCTTGCTCAACAGTAAGGTCTGTTTCCATTTCTGTTAAGTCGATCTCAAGGATACGACCAGAGAAGATGTTTTTCTTACCTTTCTTCTCTACAGTTAAGTCACCTTGCTGAATCGCAACGTAAGGAATGGCATGTACAAGGTCACGTAGTGTGATACCAGGTTGCATTTTACCTTTGAACTTAACAAGTACAGATTCAGGCATATCCAGCGGCATAACACCAGTCGCAGCAGCAAATGCTACAAGACCAGAACCCGCAGGGAATGAAATACCAATTGGGAAACGAGTATGTGAGTCACCACCAGTACCAACTGTATCTGGAAGAAGCATACGGTTTAACCAAGAGTGAATAATACCGTCACCTGGACGTAAAGACACACCGCCACGGTTCATGATGAAATCAGGAAGCGAGTGTTGCATTTGAACGTCAACTGGTTTTGGATACGCAGCGGTGTGACAGAAAGATTGCATAACAAGGTCAGCAGAGAAGCCTAGGCAAGCCAAGTCTTTCAATTCGTCACGTGTCATTGGACCAGTGGTATCTTGCGAACCAACAGTCGTCATCTTAGGTTCACAGTAAGTACCTGGAAGTACACCTTGACCTTCAGGAAGACCACATGCGCGACCAACCATTTTCTGTGCTTGAGTGAAACCTTTGCCAGTAGCAGCAGGTTGAACTGGAGTACGGAATAAAGTCGATGGAGCAAGACCAAGAGCTTCACGCGCTTTAGTTGTTAAACCACGACCAACGATTAAGTTGATACGACCACCCGCACGTACTTCGTCTAGAAGAACTGGAGTTTTAAGTTCAGCTTCAGCAATGACTGCGCCGTCTTTAGTTGCAGTAACTTTTGCAGCAGCATGATCAATGTTAAGAACGATTTCATCGCCCATGTTCATGTTTGCAACATCAATTTCGATTGGCAACGCGCCAGCATCTTCCATTGTGTTGAAGAAAATCGGAGCGATTTTAGAACCTAAGCAGTAACCACCGTCTTTTTTGTTCGGGATGTGAGCAATTTCGTCACCGAAGAACCAAAGTACAGAGTTAGTTGCTGATTTACGGCTTGAACCAGTACCAACAACGTCACCTACGTAAGCAACTTGGTTGCCTTTCGCGATCAAGTCTTTGATTTGGTTTAATGGACCAACTTCACCAGGAACTTCTGGGTTGATACCGTCACGTACGTTTTTCAACATTGCATTTGCGTGCAATGGAATGTCTGGGCGGCTCCATGCGTCTTGTGCAGGTGACAAGTCGTCAGTGTTGGTTTCGCCAGTGACTTTGAAAACAGTCAGTTTGATTTCAGTCGGAACATCTTTACGAGTCGTGAACCATTCAGCGTCAGCCCAAGATTGCATAACCGCTTGTGCATTCGCGTTACCCGCTTTTGCTTTGTCTGCAACGTCATGGAACGCATCAAATACAAGAAGCGTTTTCTTAAGTGCTTCAGCTGCTAATTCAGCAAGTGCAGCATCGTCAAGAAGAGCAACTAAAGGAGCAACGTTATAACCACCAAGCATAGTACCTAGTAAGTAAACCGCACGTTCTTTAGAAACTAATGGTGAAGTCGCTTCACCTTTTGCCAAAGCAGCTAAGAATGCAGCTTTAACATATGCAGCTTGGTCAACACCCGCTGGAACACGGTTTTCTAGTAAATCAACTAAAAATGCTTCTTCGCCAGCTGGTGGGTTTTTTAATAATTCAACTAATGCAGCTGTTTGAGCATCGTCAAGTGGCTTCGGTGGGACTCCGAGTGCGGCACGTTCTGCAACGTGTTGGCGGTAAGCTTCTAGCACGGTGTTATTCCTCTTTTTTAAAAAATTATTTACGTATTCCTGCTTTAAATAAAGCTACGTAAATAATATGGACTGCTTAATTTTACTAAAATTCCAGTTAAAAGTTAATGCGCTACAAGTGTTTCTTCGTGATGCCCATTATTTTCTAACTAAATGATGTTCATATCGATTGCACATAAAAACAGCAATATAGTCAGATCGTTTGGAATTGTTTCACATTAACTTTGAACTGCCATTTAAAAACAAAAAAGGCAACCTATGTTGCCTCTTTTTACGCAATATAAATATTCAACCTTAGTGTACGGTTGTCGCTTGAATATATTGTTTGAAACTTTCACGACAGCCTTCAAATTTCATCTGAATTTCATCCTCATGTAAATTTTGATGTGCAGAGCTTGCAAAAGAAATTTGTACTGAAATTCGTGTAGGTTCATGGTCAAGTGCGTGTTTGAAGTATACATGGTCACCCAAGCTAAGGACATAATGACCACCGCCAATTACGGCCACACCATTTTCATCTTCCAAGAGTAAATCAGCGTGATTTAAATAGCCAACAACTTCCATTTTCTGCTCCTCTCGTTTTTTATTCTATGTTCATTATTCTTTATTTTTATATGCTTTGCTATATATATGATTTAGAGTTTTGTCACAAAAAGTTCTATCCAAAAAATAAAAAAACCGTTCCTTAGAACGGTTTGTAATCTGGCATTTCGGTATGCGGTGTTGTGATACATTTTTCAGTATATTTCACACGAATTTTTTCACGCGCACCTTCAATATCGGACTTAATTTCAGCCTCAGGTAAAGCATAAACATCTTCAATAATTTCTAACGCAAATGCCTTGGTCATTTCGTCTTCAACTTTATTGGCATGCTCAATTGCTTTATCTTTTTCAATGGCATTTTGACGATCTAACATAATTGAACGTGCTGCATTACCAATACTTTTACAATAGCCATGCCATTGCTCTTCTGGTGTTAACGGTTTTTTTTCAGCACAACCCACCAGTGCAATCACAGCAGCCAAAGCGAATAACTTTTTCATTACAACTCTCCTATTCGCCCTATCATAATCAAACTTTTTCAAATGAAGAACCATTACCCACTTTAAATAGTATAAAAGCCCAAATTTGGGCTTTTATACTTGGAAAAATTAACCGCAGCTTGCTTGAACCACTTTATTGGTTTTCGTATCGACTGTTACTGTCACACGGTCTTCGCGATAATCCATAGTCACAGGCTGCCCCGGTTGTACTAAGCGTACCATCTTCGCACTGGTTTTTTGCTTAATCTGTGCTTCAGTTAAATTTGACTGACCAATCAAAGCTGTCGCTTGCTCAGCAACACATTTGCTTTGACTAGCACGGAAAAGCGCCCATTCTTCAATGACTTGACCATTCGGCAAATGGCAATAGCCTACTTCACCATTGGCCTCTTTTCGAATCTCTAATTTACCACCCTGTTCAACACAGTATGTACTGGCAGGATTAGCCATACCTAAAGTTGGCTTTTCAGTTTCATTCTTTTGCGCAGTACTACATCCCGAAATAGCAGCAACCATTAATCCAAGCATTACGATTTTTTTCATAAAAAATATTTCTTTAAATAAAAGATCAACATAGCAAATATGTTTGAAAAAAATTGTGAGAGTTTTGCAAAATTTAAGGTTTAATAAAAAAGCCCATCATTTGACGGACTTTTGTATGCTGAAAGGCTATATTTTCAGGTCATTTTTAATTGACTGAGTGAATATCAAGTTCTTCATTTTTCGTTAAAACTACAGATGCTAGAATTGGAGTACCTAAAATGAACGGCATAGCAAAGATCCAAAAGACCACGGTATAGTGCGGATCAAAGAAAAACTGAATAGCAAGCGCCACTAAAATTAAAACTGAAAATAAAATCACTGCAAAGCGTATTACAAAATTGATCGGCATAGGGATCATCACTCTAAATTTAGCAAGTCCATTTACTATACACCTACTTTCATTATGGTTTAATTGATTTTAAGTATCTAGTGTCTGTTATTCATAGGTTTTCTTCATCTATCAAATAAAGAATTTTATCAAATGACGAATTAAGCTTTTTTAACACCTAAAAATAAAGCCTACATGATGTAGGCTTTATTTAGCAGAAGAGCAGCTTTAGAACTTCCAGTTATAGAAGACATCGATGGCACGCTCTAATGACTGACTCGCTTCTAAGTACATACGTTTGTTCATTTGATAACGCAGAGTCAGTTTATTGACTGGTGTAAAGACACCCACGCCATAACGAATATATAAGTCAGGTGTAATATAACCCGTCAGACTGACTTGTGTGTCATCCCCAGTACCTTGCGCATCCAACGCCAAACCGCTTAGGCCAAAAGTACGTCCAATTTGGTTAGTAAAGGCGCGTGTCCCGCCTAAACCTAAGCTAATCCCTGCGGCAGCAATGGTGTTATTGACATCAGACTTAAAGCCTTCAGTTTGACTTAAACCGCTTGTGCCTTCGTTAATGCGGCCTGTAATTAACGCGTTCAAAGCTTCTTGCTCAGACAGCCCTGCATCGTTATAGACCTGAATATTTGGTGATGTTGCCGTACCCGTCACACGGAAACCCACCGTGCTGCCTTGTACATTTTTATTTGCATCAACATCCAGTGTTGGGTTGCTCAACACACCGTTAAAACGTGCAATGGCACGGTTTAAATCCAAACTCTGCCCATAGGCTTCAATTTTAACTTTCTGACTTACCCCAATTGCACCATTGGCACGCATTGCGGTTTCTGCACCACGCTGCGACAGATATAAACGTCCTAACAATGGAATACGACTATTAAACCCTTGGAAGACAACTTGATTACCTAGTCCAACCATCAGATCAGCACGAATGTCCCAAGGTTTTGCGCTATTTAAAATCGCCAATTGGTTTTGACCTTCTCTGACCACGCGTACATCAGACGATACGTTCACCACAGGTACAGATGCTTCAGGCATCGAAATAAGCGCACGAGGAACTTGAATTTCACCGTTTAAGGTTAATTTCTTACTCAACGGTAAAACATCCAGTGTGATTTTCGGCGTCACTAGCGCGGTAATTAATGGCGCTTGGCGAATCAGTAGATTTTCTCCATTCAACTGAAGCTGAATACGTGGATCATTTTTCCAATCTACCGTCCCTGTAAGTGTCCCCACACCACGACCACTGTTAAAAGCACCATTGATGGTGGCTTGGTCTTGGCGTATAGCGGAATACAGCTGAATATTGGTCAAATTGACTGGAAGTGAGATCATACTAATTGAACCATCTTTCAGACGGACATCGCCTGTAAGTAGTGGTGCTTTTAGCGTTCCATTAATTTTACCTGCATACGAAAGTGTTCCGCCCATCGAACGTACATCAGCAATGAAAGGTTTAAAGACTTTGAGTTGTATCTGATCAAATGCAATTTCACCGCGCATAGGCATATTGTCCCGATAAGGATCAATAACCACATTGGCATAGCCCACACCAATTTCAGGTGTTTTGACATCCAAACGGATTTGTAAACCTTCCGCGATGCTTTTGGCAACCAAAGCCACTTGTTCATATTTTAAGGTTGAGCCCATATCTTGTGGGTCATCCGCAGCCAAGCCAATCACGCCATCTCGGGTGACTAAACGCGCATCAATTTTTGGTTTAGACCCTTGTGCCCAAACCGCTTTAGCATGTCCATTTAACTTACCTGTAATCGCTAATCCTTCAGGCATAAAGGCAGCAAAGTCGTTTAGGTCGAGGTTTTGAGTCACGAATGAAATATTGCCACGTGTTTTACTGACACGAATCGGCTGGTCAAAACACAACTGACTTTGTTGACTCATCCAACAATGCGCACCAATCAACAAATCTGCTTTGGCACTGTTATAGACCACGGCTGCACTTTGGCGCTGTACCAAACGTGCACGCAAAGAGTCAAAATCACCTTTTTGGATTTGGCCTAACCAATCATTTTGCGCATTAAAACCACCTGCCAATTGCACATAAAATTTCGACTTTTCGTTTTGCGCAGAAACTTTTAATAAATGGGCTTTACGAATACCTGCCAGTGAAATTTCACCTTGTTGAATTTCACGATTACCACTTCTTAAGCTTTCCATTTTTGCAGTTAATAATGACGGTGTTGTTTCCGATGTCGGCAATTGCCCGACAATGCGTAATTTACGCATATCAATCAGATCTTTAAAGCCAAAATTATCCACTGCTAAGTTTGCCGTAGCTCTTAAACGTGGTTGAGATTGGATATTTAAATAGCCGTAGGCACGGCCACGTAAGCCCGCATAAATTTCATACAGAGCAGGTGCATTAATATTCAGTTTTAGATTTTGTGCATTACCCGTCGCTTGTACTTGGTTTTTGGCATACGCCAACAGTAGGTTATTCGCTTCAAACTGTTGCGGTAAAAAGCCCTTTTCGCTGGAGTTGAGCACCAAAGCTAAATTACCTGTGCCACGGACTGGCTTATTGTTCAGCGTACCCGCTAGGTTTAAGCTTTCAATGTTAATGCGTTTTAAAGCATCCGACCATGTACCTTTGGTTTTCACTACACCAGACAATTCGCCTTTAACACTAGACGCAAAATATTGAGGTTTAAAACGAATGAATGCTGCATTCACATCCCAAGTGATGCCGTGAATAAAATGCACCAAACCGCTGGCATTAATTTGGCCTGCCACACCATTATGTTTCAGCTCAGTCACTTTAATAAATTCAGGCGTTCCTGAAAGTTTTAGGTTCAACGTACCCTGACTGGCTTCAAACTGGCTGGCTTTTAAAGCGCCATCGTAGTTCACTGCATAGCCTTTGAAAGCACCACCAGCTTTTTCATCATTAAACAGGAGTGCCGCGGTTGACTGACCAGTTAAGTGAACCGTTTCATTATTGCCCACCAGTTTTCCAGTCAGATCAATGCCCTGTAGCTGAATGATCTGCTGATTCGGTTTGGCATAGCCACTTGCTTGTAGCTTTCCATTCAATAGATTAACCGGTGAAGCCTCTGCCACCATTTGCGGGTTAAAATCTTTCGCGTTTAAAGCGGCTTTCCACTTCAGTTGACGTTTCTCATCTGGTAGCTCAACCACCGCATTACCACTTAAGCTTCCCTTACCTGCTACATAACTAAAACTCGGCACATTTAAATTATTATTTTTAAAATTTAACTGTGCAAGGTAATTACCCGCAGGTAACGTCGCTTTTTCGTGTTGACTCACAACAGTTGCAACATGAATATCTTGCTGACCTTCAACCAACGCCAGTTTTACATCCCCTGAAGCACTACTTAACCAGCCGATATAAGGCACGGCACGGTCAATATTTTTCCAAGAGACATCCATCAACATTGGCTGGACTTTGTTATTTTTCTCTGGGTTTTGGTCTAGTGCGAGATGCCATGCTTCATAACGATCAAAGTCTAGATCTGCGGTTAAGTGTAAGCCTTTTTCAAGCGTGCCTTTAGATGCAATTTTTGCATCCAAACTCGGCGGTAGAAAGTCAGAAACCACTTGTGGCAGTACATCGTCTTTAGGATTGATTTTATCTAAACGACCTTGTACATCCCATGTGACATGGTCTTTCCAACTCACCACACCACCCAGATTGACCGCACCTTTCATCAACTGAGCATTTAAGTTATCAATATCAAGTTGATGAACCAAATCGGTATGCATCAAAGCGGTATATTGACCTTTTGGAATGTCTTTACCACTTAGATCTGTGTTTAAGTCAATATTTAAACGTTCGATATCACCTGAAAATTTAGCAACGCCTTTTTCAGCATAGAGTTTGTAATCGGTCAGGAGTGGTAAGTTGTAATGATTAAATTTAAGCTGACCTTGCATCGGTACATGCTTACGTACAGGGTGCAAAATGGCCCAACCCGTCAACAGGTCAGGCGTCCGCGTTGCAAAACCCGCTTGAATAGTATCCAATGTCCCTGTTGCGTGTACAGCAATATCATGCACATTTAAACTATCACGCAGTGCCGGTAAGTTGGCAATGGCGGTCGCTTCAAGTGGATATTTCCCTGAGAATTTCATTTTCCCAGTTGCATTACGAACTGCTAAATAGCCCATGTCCATGCGAGAGTCTTCAAACTCAAGTTCTGTCCCCGACCAGAGGGCATTATTTAAATGCACATCATAAAAATCTACTTGGGCATCGGATGCAGTCCGGATATTTAAATGATCAACATCTGCTGTATCTAAACGTAAAACAAAGGGTAATTTAATTTCGCTGAACTTAAAGGGTTCATCACTCGGTTCACCTTTGGTAATGATGCGCAAATTGCGCACATCAGCTTCACGTAGATGAATCTCTTTATCTAAGATGGCGCGCCAACCCAAACTTACATCAGCACGGTCAATTTTGACATCGACAGGCTTTAAGGTGACCACCACATTTTTAAGGATAATGCCTTTCCACAGATTACCGCCTTCATATTCATATTGAATAATCTGCTGACGTTGTAAAACTTGGTCGAGTAAGAACTTACTGCCTTTATCGGTAGAAAACATGACCGCAAGCGATATCACCAACAAGATGAGCGTCAACAACAGCGTCAACATGACACTTCTAAAAATACGTCGCTGTTTGACAAGCGGCGTAGGTGGTGTTGGTTCTTGCTGCTGTTCTACTTCAGCCATAGTCTTCCCAAAAAAGTGTTAAATTTTATAATAATGAGCCAATAAAGAAATGCACACGTATCGGATGACTATCATCAGAAATACCTGACGCTACATCAATCCGAATCGGGCCTATCGGTGATGCCCAGCGCACACCAAGACCGACACTGTATTCGGTGTCATTGCTAAAATCTGTATCATAAGCATTACCAAAGTCGCTGAATACTGCTGCACGCCAGCCTTCTTTAAACTGGTAATTGTATTCCATGGAGCCAACAGCTAAGGCCTGACCACCCACTTTAAAACCATCGACCACAGGTGACAAACTCTTATAATCAAAACCTCGGATACCTTGGTCTCCACCCGTGAAATAACGTAAGTTATAAGGAACTTTATTAAAGTCTTCAGTAAAGATATAACCGAGATCGCCACGTCCAACAAACTGGTGGTTGTCATTTTCACCCAATGAATAGATAAAGCGCCAACCCGCATTTACGATGGCCATATCTGCATCTGAAAGTAGGCTTTCGCTTCCAAGTTCAATTTTATAAGTTTGTTTAATTCCCTTACTTGGGTTTACACGTTTATCACTGTCAATTCTAGAAATTTCATAACCCAATAAAAGCGACTCTTGCTCGGGGTCATTATTTGCAATAAATGCATCAGGCAAATCATCTACTTTCGCTGAACCCTTTTGCGTCAATCGATCTAAACGGTAACGTACACCATAAGTATGTTGCCAATTTCCCATCGGGTTTTTAATAACACGGTCAGCCCCGGCAACAGCAGACTCAGTGAGTAAGTTTACGCCTTGTCCGATGTCATCTCGTTCTTCACGCTCATACCCCCCCACGAGACTGATATAATCATTTAGTGGATGTTTATAAGGAATATTATAACGACCATCGATAGATTGACGAATTTCTGAAAGTTCTAAGTTGGCATCAAAAGAGTGTCCACGCTGGTTCACAATCGCACGGCGATACTGTGTACGTAAACGAGCACCAGAATCACTACCATAACCTGCCCCGACTTCTACACTATTTAACTGGTCTGCATTTAAAGTAACTTTAACAGGAATTACTTTTGTTTCCCGAGCTTCAAGTTTTAAACGCTCTTCTTCACTTTGTTTGGTTTCTTGTGCGGTGCGAAGCGCTGCTTGTGCTTTATTCTGCTCGGCATCATTGACACCGGCAAACTGTGCTTCACTGACCACAGACTGTGTCACTTCACGATTCGAAGCAACCTCCTTTTTCTCTTGAACCAAAACATCCTGATGAGAAAGTTGTTGGTCATCGACCAACTGCTGTAAATCAGGCGGTAACTCACGGATTCCTTCAACTGGATCAGGACGAACTGCATCTACCAAGCTGTAGTTAAAATAACGTGAGTTGGTCAAATTATTAGCCAAACCATTAACACGCCAAAAAGTATAGTCCGCGCCAGGCTCCCAAGTCACTAAACTTTGCAAAACATCTAAATCAATAGGCAGTGGTTTGCTTGGGTCACTCATCACAAACTCAACACCGCCGAGTTTATAACGTTGACCTGTTTCATAACGTAAGTTAATGTCTGCGGTATTTTGCGGCTGTTCAACTTTCACATCATGTAAGCGCCAGTAACTATCAAAGAAACCGTTATTGCTGGCCGCTTCATTAATTCGTGCTTTCGTCGACTCGTATAAGCCGTGGTGCAATACATCACCAACGTCTTGTTCAGGTAAGACTTTAATCACTTGGAACTGCGGTAAGTACTGACCTGCGCCACTAAACTCGATGTTTTGTTCTTCAATCCGCACAGGGGTATTCGGTACCACCTGAATACGCACACGGTTACTGCTGTTTTTTTCAAACTTAAATTCAGCATTATAAAAACCGACAGCTTGTGCGGCTTGGTTTGAAAGTGAACGCAACTGTGGCAATGCCGAAGGAAAGTCTTCAAAAGACTCTTCGGTAAAGCTAGAAACTTTGCCTTTGATATTTTCTTTTAAATTAACCAAAGCGGCCTGATACGCTTTATTGGATATTTCACCTTCATATTTCGCATTGATGATTTCGACATCCGCACTGATCCGCGGCACCTTTGCAGTATCCAGTTCTCTTGGTGGTCGAATTTTATAAAGCATGCGTTTAAAGAAATTAGGTTCTTTGGCAATTTGCTCTTCAGCACTCATGCCAAAATCTAAAGTATTGCCTTCCGTGTTGGCTTCTACTGAAATTTTACTGTCTGCTTGAATGCTTTGCATCAGTTGATCAACATTGACCGGAGCTTGATTAATTTCCGCCATTTCCTGCTGAGTTGCATCACTCACCACCAACTCGGTCGTTTGACCACTTCGGTAAGCTTGAGCTTCTGCTTTCGCTTGCTCAGCCACCTGATAAATATCATTGGCCATACCTTGATCAACTTGCACAGTTGGCAAGTCTTCAAGATCTTCAAACTCAATCGGTGCAAATTCAGGTAAATTTTTTAAAGCCGTCTGCTGCTGTTGCAACATTTGCATACTGTCTGGAACCGTGGGCTGAACTACAGAATTTTCAACTTTTTTTAATTCGTCCGCACTGCTCATACCTTGGCGAATTGCTTCTTTTTTAATGTCTTCAGTGAATTGAGTAGAAGTTTGTGGCTCAACTTGTGCGTTATTGGGTTCAATCGCAACGGGTGTTTCAGCCAAAGCCGCTTGTGACAAAAGCGTTAAAAAGATACTCAGACACAAATATTTATTGTTATGATGCCACGGTATGAAAGAATTCATACTCAATGAAAGAGTCGACTTTTTAAATTGTGTTTTGGCAAGCATAAAAAACTCTAAATTTATTTAATCGTTATGGATTTGCTCTAATGAATTGTCACAAAAGAACTGAAATCTATTGATTATTTTACCCAATTTCAGGTTTTAAATATCTTACATGATTTTATTGAACGTTTGAGCAATTAGTCACATTTCTTAATAAAACTTAATGCAGTGCAAAAAGCATGAAAAACAATGAACATCTATTAAGTACCCGTCGTTTTCTTCCCATGTTTATTACCCAATTTTTTGGTGCTTTAAACGACAATGTCTATAAACAAGCTTTGCTTTTAGTCATTACTTATGGATGGATTAATCAACAAGCCGCGGATGTCAGTACCTTAAATAATTTAGCCGCGCTGTTATTTATTTTGCCTTACTTCATTTTTTCTGCAACCGCAGGACAAATTGCCGATAAGTTTGAGCGCTCACAACTTATTCGTGGCATCAAAGTTCTAGAAATTGTGATTATGCTCATCGGTTCCGCGGGTTTCTTATTGGGCAATTTATGGCTGCTGCTCTTGGCTCTATTTATGATGGGCACACACTCCACCTTCTTTGGCCCCATTAAATACGCCATTTTACCTGAGATTCTAAAACCGAATGAACTCATGTCGGGCAATGCGCTATTTCAGTCGGGCACCTCGATTGCTATTTTAATTGGGATGATTTTTGGTGGCGCAGTTATTTCGGTTTCTCAAGGCAATCTTATTTGGATCAGCCTCACTGTCGTCATCATTGCCGTTTTGGGTTATCTATCCAGTCGATTTATTTCAAAACAGCCAGTCAGCTCACCTGACTTAAAAATTGACTGGAATTTCTTTAGAACCAGTTTTCAAACACTCAAATATGCCAAAAGCCTCCCCCTCATCTTTATGATTTTACTGGGGAATTCGTGGTATTGGTTTTACGGCGCAACCTATCTCACCCAAATTCCACAGTTGACTCAACAAAATTTACATGCATCAGAAAATGTCGTCAGTCTTTTACTCACGTTCTTTTCTGTCGGGATTGGAGTCGGCTCCCTGCTGTGTCGTAGAATTGGTGGCTCTGAAGTGAATATTAAAATGGTGCCAATCGGTGCGATTGGGCTCACCCTATTTGCCTTTTACTTGGCTTTGAGTCTGGCTTTTGTACCTGAGCGTACAGGCGCAATGATGAATGTCGCGGATATGTTTAACCACGGTGCAATTTATTACCATGTCATGCTTGCGGTGACCTTACTCGGCATCAGTGGCGGTTTTTATATTGTGCCGCTATACGCCATGATGCAAGCCTATTCACCGCGTTCACATCGTGCACGTGTTGTTGCCGCAAACAACATATTAAATGCGGTGTTTATGGTGTCTTCTGCTATATTTTCGATTATCATTTTAAGTGTTTTAAAGATTGATATTAAAATACTTTTCAGCATTACTGCTGTATTGAGTGCGGGCTTTACGCTGTGGTTGTTATATCGACTCAAACCCATGCTAAAAACTGTACAACCTGAGTTAGAGGACTAAAGTTATGCGTCATTACACTGGCATCGATAAATTTATCAATTCTTTTGATCAAGCCCTGCGCAGCTTAGTTCCGGGCACAACGTCTGCTCAACGTGAAAACCCAGGCAAGGCGGTAGAAACTCAACTCGCAGTGAGTGAAGCGCGTCATGTTGCAGGTTTAATGCGGGTCAACCATAGTGGTGAAGTCTGTGCGCAAGCGCTTTATCATGGGCAAGCATTAACCGCAAAATTGCCAAATGTACGCCGCGAAATGGAACAAGCCGCGATTGAAGAACAAGACCATCTTGCATGGTGTGAAGACCGCTTAAAAGAGCTAGACAGCCATACCAGTCTGCTTAATCCAATTTGGTACGGTTTATCCTTTGGTATGGGTGCAATCGCAGGCATTGCAGGTGATAAATATAGCTTAGGTTTTGTTGCAGAAACTGAACGCCAAGTGAGCCTGCACTTACAGCATCACATCAGCCAACTCCCTGCTCAAGATGACCGTTCACGTAATATTCTTGTGCAAATGAATGAAGATGAATTACACCATCGTGATACAGCACTGAATGCTGGCGGAGTCGATTTGCCAATTCCTGTCAAAATTACCATGACGGCTATTTCAAAACTCATGACCAAGACCAGTTATTTTATTTAAGCAAACATGCTTTAGCCCAATAAAAAAGCAGTGGAAAAACCACTGCTTTTTTTATTTACTCCAATTTGCTTATTCCGCTGATATCGGCAGTAATAAGGTATTACCCGCTTGCTTTAAATTCGCCGTATATTTTGATGCTAGTGATGGATTAGATGGATAGCTTTTCCCATTGTACTTCAGTACAACTTGCCCTAAACCTCGGGTATAGACCGATAAATCACGCCAACCTTGGGTTTGGGTACTTAAAGCATAAATCGGGGTAGATGAAACAGTCATTTTGCTATGCGGTTGAAAACTTCCATTTGCAAGACCTTTAAAGACCAACAACGTACAGCCACCTGAACCACACCACTCCATCCCACTTAACAACACCACGGCATCATCGATTCCGTCTTGGTTTAAATCATATAGGCTAGTTTGATAATCCGATTGATCTTGGGTATAGGCCTGCACAGCTAGTTTTAGCCCTTGTTTTTCAGTCGTTTGAGATATACTCGTTATATCCATAGCAGTTGTCGCTGTCGTTTTGGACGGAGTTGAATGACAGCCCGCTAGAAGCACTGCTAAAGAAAGAGCGCTAAAAATTTGTATTTTCATGAAAATAGCTCGCTGCGAATTGTGTTTTATAAGTATGTTAAGCCAGTTCAAGTGCCAATCACACTTCGATATGTTACTTGGCTTCCAAACAGCTCACCGTTGGAAATACATGCGCTTGATGTTGAAATGCCTTATCCTTCCACACATCGAACATTGGAATTTTAACGTCTAGTGCCAAAGGCAATTTTTTGGGATTAAACTGCATATGTTCTAAGTCTCTCCCCCATGCAATCAAATCGACATCCAATGAAATCTGATGCGATGGGCGGATACGCCCAGATGTGGCTTCCATATTTTTCAGCAATACCGAAATATCGGTAACGGACAAAGACGATTTCAGCAAACAGGCTGCATTCCAATAATCTACCCCAACCCCATCACGGCATGGAATTAAATAAATATTCGAAAATTGCAGTTGCCCAATTTTAGCAAGTTGCTCAGAGGCATATAAAAAATGTTGCTTTGGATTATTATTACTCGCCAGAGCTAGGGCGAAAATCGTTTCGGTGGCGTTCAAGACGAATTCCTACAGAATTTGCTTGCGCGATAATGGCAGGCTTACGGATGGTAATATTAATCGATTCAATCGCATGAAAGGTAGAAAAAAGTGCGTTGATGACCAATCTTGCCGCATGTTCAATCAGTTCAGGCTTAGCATCCTGAATGACCTTTGCTGCAATTTCACAAATTTCAGCATAATTTAAGGTATGGTCTAAGTCATCTGAGTTTGAAGCTTGTTCCAAATCTGTTTGAATAATCATATCCAACATTAAAGGCTGAATAATCTGACGTTCCCAGTTAAAACAGCCAACCACTGTTTCAACTTTTAAGCCTTCAATGATAATTGCGTCCACATTATTACCTTTAACAGATTTTGACTTTTAATCCCTGCCTTACGAAACCTTGTTCCTCATTCCTTAAGCAGGAAAGCGTTTTCAGTCCCTCTTTTCAAAAGAAGGACTGAAAGGGATTTTTTGGTGAATGTTTTAAAAAATTTAGTTTTTTAATAACACATTGGGGTCCATAGTTTGCACCATTTGCAAACGCTGGTCAGCATAGATGTCGGTATACGGCGCAAGAATGCGCATGAAACGATCGAAATACAGCATCTGTTTAAATAACAAGGCAAAATCACGCGGGAAGCGAATCCCGTGGCGCTCGCCCACTGCGACCATATCCATCATGATGTCATTCAAATCTGCTGGGTTTGAACTAAGCAATTCTTGCGGATCTGCCAACAACACACCACTAAATAAACGCTCAAGATCTGCAGCCAACACCTGAGTATCAATCTTCACAGCGGTCATGCCCATTTTCAGCATATTTTCCGCCATGAGTGCATAATCGGTTTTTTGTAAGGCATCCATAAACGCGATGCAAGCTGTCCATACTTCAGGTTTCAACTGCCCCACAATGCCGAAATCAATAAAACCCACGCGACCATCATCAAGCAGCATCAGATTGCCAGCATGTAGATCAGCATGGAAGCTATTACACATCATCAGGCTACCAAACCATGTATTCATAGCAATAATCAGGACTTGTGAAGGATCTTTACAGCGTTTTTTAACCACTTCAAAATCTGTTAATGGCACGCCGTAAAGACGCTGCATGGTGAGCACACGGCGAGTCGAATACTGGTGATAGACTTTAGGTGCCATCGCCTTATGGTTTTGCGTGATATTGAGATAGTTCACAAAGTCATCCAGATTACTGGCTTCTTCAATAAAATCGACTTCACGAACCATGCGGGTTTTGATTTCTTCCACAATGTCTGCAAGAGATGCAAATTTGACTTTAGGCACTGCTTTTTCTAAAACCTTGGTGGCCCAGTGCAGAACATTTAAGTCGGTATAGAGAATCGTTTCTACACCTGGCTTTTGTACTTTAATCACCACATCTTCGCCCGTCACCAGTTTTGCGGCATGGACTTGGGCAATAGATGCTGAAGCTAAAGGCGTTTCATCAATAGATGCAAAAATCTCAGACAGGTTTCGGCCTTCAAACTCAGATGCCAAAACCCCTTGCACATAACTAAATGGTAAAGATGGCGTTTGGTCTAAACAGCCTTGAAACTCTTCAACATATTCACGTGGAAAAAGTGAAGGTGTACTCGCAATAAACTGCCCCAACTTGATATAGGTTGAACCCAGAGACTCAAAGGTTTCACGCATCAGTTTGGCATTACTTGGTTTTTCAGTTGCGTACTTAATACCCGCACGTGCTGCAATGACTGCTGTTTCCCCAACACGGGCAACAGAGCGCAGTCCATCTAAAAAGATATTGTTTTTCATAATATCGGTCAAAAATAAATTGTATTGAGTGTATCAAAGAATGAAAAAATTGCAGGCTTATCTTGCCTGACAAACTGGACAATCTGTATCTTTTTCGAAAGCAAGCAAACGTTGTTTCATACTTAAGCCGTCCCAAAGCAACAGGCGTTGTTTGAGTGCAGTTACATTTAAACCCAAATATAAGAGTGCATGATGCGCTTGAAGGCTGGCCATCACGTTTGGCGTGGTGGCGAGAACGCCCGAATCTGCACAGCGTAGGCTTTCATTCGCATGTTCTTCTTTCGGGAACAAACATTCATAGCAAGCAGACTCACCTTCCACCATAAACAGCTGCCCTTGAAAACCAATGGCCGATGCACTGATGAGTGGAACATTGGCTGCTTTACACTGCTGATTGACCAAATACCGTGTCGTAAAATTATCACAACCATCAAGAACTAAATCTTGACCTAAAATTAAGCTAGATGCATTGGCTGTATCAAGTTTTACGGCATGTGCATGGACTTGAATATAGGGATTAATCTGCTTTAAACGCTGGGCTAAAACCTCTGCTTTATAAAAACCGACATTGTTTTCTACATAGGCAATCTGTCTTTGGAGATTGCTCACTTCGATGGTATCAGCATCAATCAAGGTGATTTTCCCTACGCCAGCACGTGCCAATAACTCTGCAGTCATACAACCAATTCCGCCACAGCCCACAATGAGTACATTGGCCAACTTTAGTTTTTCTTGTGCCTCTATATCCCATCCGTCCAATAAAATTTGACGGCTATAGAGATACATTTCAGCACTACTGAGTTCTAGACTTTCATCTAACTCGTCCATGATTCAGCCTTTTGCTAAAGAAAATGTTGATGGCGAATTATAACCATGAAACCAAGGTTAGCTATGCACAAATTCAATAAATGCTATGTGTTTTACATAGCTAAGCTTTTCCATTTTTAAGTTACGGAGATTGAACCAAACTAGTTGCCTATTTTGACTTAGGCTATTTATATCTCTAACCATGTTTAGAACGGTGTTCCACAAGTCACATCCGCTATAAATGGATCAAAGAAAAGCCAGCCTATTTAGAACTGGCTGGCTTTAATTCTAATTAGAGTTCAACAAAAAATATGATACGCGAAAATGTCATCTGCAACCTGCATGGTCTAAGCAAGATAATGTTTCTTCGATATCTTTTAATAAATCCAAGAAAAGAACAGGTTTTGCAGGTGACAATGGTTTTGCCTACTTTTGCCGAAACAAAAGTAGGGCGAGCCGCAGGCTAATGACGAAATTGGATGAAAATTCGATAAAACTCCGCCAAGATAATTTTTTCAATCGGTTAGATCAACAATTACTGCGAATTCGACTTACCACTAAGACCCTTTTATTTTTAAATTAAATTGCAGCTTGTAAGGTTTGTATCTTTGCCACTTCTTGCTGTTTCAGTAAATTACGTTGAATTTTGCCACTCGACGTTTTCGGCAAGCTTTCAACAAACTCAATTTCTTTCGGATACGCATGTTTAGATAAACGTGAACGCACATAGGCTTGGAGTTTGCTATCCAACTCTTTAGAGGCTTGGTACTGAGGTTTCAGCACCACAAAAGCTTTCACCACTTCAGTACGTTCTGGGTCAGGCTTACCAATCACAGCCGACTCTAAAACCTCTTCGCACTCAAGCAAAGTACTTTCGACATCAAAAGGCCCAACTCGATAGCCTGACGTTGTAATGACATCATCAGCACGCCCAACAAAGTCGATACCGCCAATTTCATTCAGTTTGACCGTATCACCGGTTAAATAATACTGCCCCACAAAGGACTTACGATTATTGCCACCATAGCCTTTAAACCATGTCAGTGGTGACTGGCTAAAGTCTATCGCCAACGTTCCAATTTCACCGCACTTCACTTCTTGGTGATTCGCATCCAGCACAGCAAAGCGGTGTCCTGGGTTGGCAAAGCCTGCCGACCCGACTTTTTTCTCATGCTCCAGTGCATGATGGTTGGCAATCACCATGCCCAACTCAGTTTGTCCATATTGGTCATAAATGTTGACGTTCAGATCATTATTAAACCAATGAATCACTTCTGGGGTCAAAGGCTCACCCGCACTACTGACGGCGCGTAAATGGGTCTTAATGGAAGGATCAAACTTTTCTTTAAAACCAAAGAACATCCGAAAAGCTGTAGGCGAACCTGTTAAATTACTGACGCGATACTTTTTAATGACTTCAACCGCATGATCGACGCTAAATGCGCGCTCATCCATAATGATGCTATGCCCCAAGCTGAGCGGCCCTGTGATTCCGTAGTACAACCCATAAGCCCAGCCCGGATCGGCTAAATTCCAAAATGAATCGTCTTCTCTTAAATCAACCGCATGTTGCATATAACCCTTAAAAGCCAAAACAGCTTTTAAAGGGACAGGCACTGATTTGGCCAAACCTGTGGTGCCTGAGGTAAACATCATCAGGAAATCATCATCAAAGCTACGTAAAACAGCTTCACATTGATCAGACTGTTGTTTGACCTCCTGCCAAAATTCAGCTTCATTGCTAGCTAAGTTTGTTCCTGCATTCACAGTCAGGATATGTTTGACTTCAACGTGATTTAGCTTTGGACGTTGCTCTGCATTGGTCACGATCAATTTGGTGTTCGCAGTTAAAACTCGATGTTCAATCGCCTTCGACTCAAAAGCAGTAAACAAAGGCTGATAAATCGCACCGATCCGCCATGTTGCTAAAATCGTAATCAGCAGTTCAGGCGTACGCGGTAACAGCCCTGCGATACAGTCACCCACTTGAATGCCAATACTTTTAAAATAATTTGCCAACTGTGCTGAGGCAACATCGAGCTGTTCAAAACTCCATTGCTCTGACTCACCATTTTTTCCTTCCCAGATGAGTGCTGTTTTTTGTAACCCGACATAACGCTGACAGCACTCAATATAGGCATTTATTGCATTGGGTTGGCCGACCAATTGTTCCTGAATCAGTTGCTCATAGTTAAATTCTTGGTGGGCTTGTTCTAATGTCTTCATCACGACAACCTCGTATTATCCATTTTTTTAAGGCCAAATCCACTTTGGCCGTCCATGTTCTTTATCGTTTTAAGCGTTGAACTGACCTCATTGTCAGTCCTATATTGTTTGAAAACCTAGAGCAGCTCAGCTGCTCTATTTAATGACTGTACTTAACCGCTGTACCTAGATAACCATGTTTTAAATGCACCTACAATTTCCAAATCCCTCAATGAAAGTGCAGGCTTTGAACATCGACCAAGGTCTAAAACTGAGTAGACTTAAACCTTGGTGACTTCACGTGCAATGACAAGACGCTGGATATCAGACGCCCCTTCATAAATCTGGCTCACACGGACGTCCCGATAAATTCGTTCAACAGGAAAATCTGAAACATAGCCATAGCCACCATGAATTTGAATAGCATCAGAACAAACACGCTCCGCCATGGTTGAGGCAAACAATTTGGCCATAGAAGCTTCTTTTAAACATGGCAATCCTGCATCCTTCAAAGCGGCTGCATGGAAAATTAACTGACGTGCCGCTTCAATTTGCGTCGCCATATCGGCTAAACGAAAGGCAACTGCCTGATGTTGTACAATTTCAACACCAAAGGCTTTACGGTCATTGGCATATTCAACTGCTGCATCTAAAGCGGCACGCGCCATACCCACTGATTGCGCTGCAATACCAATACGTCCCGACTCCAAATTCGAAAGCGCAATTTTATAGCCCTCACCTTCTGCGCCTAGCAAATGATCTGCTGGAATGCGGCAGTTCTCCAAAACGATGGTTGCCGTATCTGAACAGTGCTGCCCCATCTTTTCCTCTATACGAGAGACGATATAGCCTTCGGTATCGGTTGGGACTAAAAAGCAAGAAATACCTTTCTTACCCGCAGCTTTATCTGTGACTGCAAAAACCAAAGCGACTTGCGCATGCTTACCTGTGGTAATGAATTGCTTGGTTCCATTCAGCACCCATTCATCCCCCTCACGAACAGCTTTACACTCCAACGCACCTGCATCTGAGCCTGCTTGTGGTTCTGTGAGACAAAAACATCCCAACCACTCACCTGTGGCAAGCTTGCTTAAATATTTCTGCTTCTGTGCATCAGTTCCATAGCGCTGGGTAATGCCACACGGCAGCGAATTTTGTACACTGACAATGGTCGAAATCGCACCGTCACCTGCTGCAATCTCCTCAAGTGCCACCACCAATGAAATATAATCTAAGCCTGCACCACCCCATTCAGGTGAAACAGTCATACCCAAAGCGCCTAACTCCCCCAACTCTTTAAGTTCTTGCGCAGGAAACTGTGCGGTTTTGTCACGTGCAGCCGCGGTTGGCTTCAGTTTTTCTTGCGAATAACTACGCAACATATCCTGAACCATTTTTTGTTCTTCATTTAAAAGCATTAGATATCCTTTTCTATATCAATTATATTCAGTTCAAAATTTCTACTATTTACAGCATTTGGATAGATGTGACGGCGACATGGATGTCGCCTCCGAAACTGAGATACAAGGATGTATCTTCAGTTTCGAAAAGGATTTTTGTTTCTTTTGATCCTTCAAAAGAAAATGAATACGGACACAACGCTATTTTAATTCGATTAGAAATTTGCAGCTGTACAGATCATCATTTTCTATAAAAATCTAACTTATTTAGGCTGCATACGAATCGCGCCATCTAAACGAATCACTTCACCATTCAAATAACTATTTTCAAAAATATGCCCCACAAGCTGAGCAAACTCTTGAGGTTTTGCCAACCGCTTCGGAAATGGCACCATTTCACCCAACGCATCTTGTACATTTTGCGGCATCGCCTTCAACATTGGCGTTTCCATAATGCCTGGAGCAATGGTCATCACTCGAATTTTCTCACGTGCTAGCTCGCGTGCCAGTGGTAAAGTCATCGAGACAACAGCGCCCTTAGAGGCTGCATAAGCGGTCTGGCCAATTTGTCCGTCATAGGCTGCAACCGAAGCTGTATTCACAATCACTCCGCGTTCTTCTTCACCAGCTTGAAGTTCATATTTCGCGATTAACTGCGCAGCAAAACGCAGCATATTAAAAGTACCTGAGACATTGATGTTTAATACTTTTTGGAATAATGCCAGCTCATGAATACCATCACGGCCCAACACTTTGGCTGAAGGCGCTACACCCGCACAGTTTACCAAACCATTCAATTGCCCATATTCCGCCTCGACTTCTTGGAAGAAACTTTGCACAGCGTGCTCATCAGTAACATCGAGGCTTTTAAACTGAGCATTTTCACCCAACTCACGCTGTAGCTCTTCACCTAAAGCTTGGTTCATATCCACCAAAATGACTTTCGCACATTGCTCAATCAAATGACGTGCTGTTGCTGCGCCTAAACCCGATGCTCCACCCGTGACAACAAAAACCTTCCCTTGAATCTTCATTTATTTTTCCTTGTATGATTGAATGCTACGACTTAAGAAGAAATGTAAACACAGAAGCACTTGAGTACAATTTCCAAATATTGCATCTTCCATGATGGTTTTGGACAATGCTCAAAATGCACAATAAAAATATGGAAGCCACTATGACTGCATCGGAACATGCAAACGCCCAGAAAGATTCCATTTCAATTGCTTTGGTACACGAAGCATTGTTTGAAGCTGAAAAGCAGGGATATGCAGTTGCTGATATTTTGAAAAATGCAGGCATCAATAGCGAATTGTTAAGTGCGACAAAAGCACGGGTCTCAGTCAATCAATATGCACAGCTCTGGACTGAACTGGCCAATGTCATGAATGATGAGTTTTTTGGAATGGATCGCCATGCTATGCGCCGTGGCAGTTTTCAGTTTTTATCTAAATCACTGTTACACACCACCCAGCTGGACCAAGCCATTCAGCATATTTTGCAATTTATGAATTTGGTGTTAGACGACTTTAGTAGCCAACTCATGGTGCAAGAACATTATGCCTATATTGTGATTTATGAACGACAACAGCCCAAGCGCATGTTTAGTTACGCAACTTACATCATGCTGATTCATGCTCTAATGTGTTGGTTAGTGGGTCAACGGGTGATTTTGAATCAAATTCAACTCAAATGTGATGCACCTACAGATGACATCGATTACAAAGTTCGTTTTTGTGAAAATATCCAATATCAAATGGCTGAAAACTATATTCAGTTCGATGCCAATTATCTAAAAATGCCCATAAAACAGGACAGTAAATCGTGGTATCAATTTATTCAGCAAACCCCACATATTTTACTGACCCGTTATAAAAACCCACATTCAACAAGTTCTCAAATTCGTCGCTATTTAATGCAAGAACCCCCGATCCAGTGGCTTGAACTGTCTGAAGTTGCCCATCATTTCAATATGTCTGAGGCGACTATTCAGCGACGACTGAAAAGTGAAGGTTTCAGTTATCAGCAGCTCAAAAATGATATACGCCGTGATATGGCGATTGAGCTGCTCAGCAATAGCCAAGTATCATTACAAGACATTAGCACTGAACTCAATTTTCATGATCCGAGTGCTTTTCATCGTGCTTTTAAAAAGTGGACTGGGGTCAGCCCTGGCGCTTATCGTCAAAATAAGGACGCTTAACTTAGACCGTTTGATATAGGTGGCAATGAGACGCGCATGCTCTTTCCACATAACAAATAACCAACCCATACCATTCTCTCGTTAAAGTAAACCTCAACATTCTATTGTTCTAGCTTTGGTTTTGATTTGCCAAATGAAATGTCAACAGAGCTTATAAATTAAATTGAATTTTTGATGCTCATTCATCGGAAAATCAGGGGGCTGTCGCACTTTGTCACTGACTTAAAAAAATTACCTGCCATAGTGATCTCGACATATTGTTTTACACAATATTGAATAAAAACATCATGGAGGGAACACATGAGCACCCAATTAAATAAAAACTTAATGAAAAATATCGGATGGTTATCATTATTGCTGTGCAGTCAGCAAGCGATAGCAGACTCATACATTTATGTGACCAATACCACCCCTGAAACGGTATCCGTCAATATTAATCATCACGGTACACGCACCTTAACTCAAGGGAGTCAATGGGCTCAAGAAGCCACCCAAATTGCACCTTATGAAACCAAACGTGTACTGCGTTTTAACCGTTATACTGGGGTAAAGTCAGGTCAAACCTATAATTTTGATACCGTGATTACAGGCGGGGGTTCAAGTGTCACCCTGAAACAATCTATGACTGGCACTTGGTCTGGCAGTGATATTAAACACTCTGCATCTGGCAGTGATTTCTCTGCACCATGGTTCAACGATCGTAATATTCAGCGCTTCAACACCAATTATGCAGGAAAAGCAGCGCAGACTGCTTTTAAAGCTGAATACACTGGTGGTTATGACGACTTCCACTACACTATCCATCAAAATACCGTATCAGAACCCGTTGCCAACAGTGCCGATGAGTTTAAAGTTTTAACCTACAATATTTATGCTCTTCCTTTAGTGGCAAGTAAAATTGATTCGCGTTTAGAACAACTGCCGCAAAACCTAAAAGGCTACGACGCGATCTTGTTCCAAGAAACCTTTGCTTCTGGTCGTACCTCCATGTTGGCCAAATTAGCGCAGGAATATCCGTACCAAACCTATATTCCAATCGGTTCAGGTTTCAATATCTATGACAGCGGCATATTGGTTGCAAGTCGCCATCCTATTGTAAAAACAGATCATTTTATTTATCCGAGCTGTACAGGCATTGACTGTTTTGCCGATAAAGGCGTGATTTATGCTGAAATTCTCAAGAATGGCAAAGCCTATCATGTGACCTCCACGCATACCGCATCGTTTGATACCGACGCGGCACGTGATATGCGCCAGCAACAATTTAAGCAAATCCGCGCTTTGGTCGATAAGCAAAATATTCCATCATTTGATGCCGTGCTCATGGGCGGTGACTTTAATGTCAACAAACTCCTGTGGCCGCAAGATTATGCGCAAATGCAAATTAACTTGAATGGTACAGTACCAGTCAGCACAGGATATACCGAATCGACCTTCGATCCACGTGTGAATAAACTCGCAGGTGCAGGACTTACGGGTGGCTCTACCGTAGAGTATTTAGACTACGTGGTGCCATCCAATAACCACCGTCAGCCTATGCAAGCACGTAACGATGTCCGCATTCTTCGTTCGTCTGCCGATCCCTTATTTATGACTTGGGACTTATCTGACCACTTCCCAGTAATGGGTCAATTCCAATACAACCCATAAGGAATAATAATGAAGCGCTTTGGGCTTATCGCTTTGGTGCTGAGTGTATTGGTGATCGGTGTGGTGATATGGTTGGGCCTTGGCTCATCATATGCCACATCGGGTCAAACTCAGGCATCCTCACCGTCCCTTACAGAGACTGCTCAACCCAGCAGTTTGCAAGAGAAGCTTGCCGCTGCAAACAATGACGAGTCAAAAATGCAGCAACAACAGCAACAAGAATCCATCCAACAAATCATTCAATATTTTCAAAAAAATCCAGGCAATATCACACAATTCTTAAACCAGTTACAGCAAAACTGCCCCGATACCAACTGTCAGGCCTTATTAAAACAGGTATTGGCCGAATATCCAGATCAGCAGTTTGCTCAAACTTTAAAACAATTGATAGAACGCCTGCCACTGTATGAAAAAGAAATGCAAGCTAAAACCATGTCCACACAAATGACACCGCAACAGCGTTATCAGGAGATTTGGAACTTACGCGAACAGACTTTAGGTAAGCAAGAAACACTACTCGGCTTTGCTGAAGAAAAAGAGTTTGCTAGCTATCAGTTTGCTTATGGTGAGCTCTTGAGCCGCGCACCGCACATGACCTTACAACAACGACTGAGTGAACTTTCACAACTACAGCAACAATATAAAAACCCGAGCAAAAATATTGATGGTCAAAGTGGTGGTTATGATAAAGCCCTTAAATTGGCTTTAATTGGCATCACCGACCCAATACAACAGCAAGAAATTACCCAACAAATTCGTAACAGCTACTTTTCAGGCAAAGAAGCGGCGCAGTTGGCTGAACGCGAACAACAAGTCGCTCGACAACAACAACAGATCGCCAGTTATCAATCTGAACTTGCTGCTCTAAACCAAGAAATGAACCAGCAAAAACAAAACTTAGCTGAAAGTGCATGGCAACAGCAATATCAACTCCGTCTAGAACAACTGAGGCAAAAGCACTTTAACTAGTGGCTTAAACGTTCATCATTCTCCACATCAAACAAAGACAGCTAAAGCAAGATGATATACCTCATCTTGCTTTAGCATGTTCTTATAAATTGCAATTCCACAATGTTTTGAGTTCGCATCAGTGAAGCGTAAAATAAAGACTACTGCAATGATAATTTCAATAAAGTTATTATAATTTAATATCTTAAGCAAAAATAAAAGAACTTTTTGATTAAAACCCCACAATATTTCGCATTGAATACTTCTTTTTGATCAATCCGAGTCCATTGCAACAGTAGTGTAAAATGTAAACATGCTCTCAATTTAATAAATTTAATCTTTTCATTTACTTAACAAATCCATCTTTCATTTATCGGAATCTATTTGCAAAAAGTTCCAAAATGGATTATTTTTCAACCAATTTTAAAGCATTCTTTAATGCTTATTTTCCGGCTGTACTCCCCCTGTTTAATCACCTTATTTCTTTTAAAGGTTATGACATGCTTAAAATGATTGATGTTCTCGATCAACGTCTGGTGCAAAACTTTACTCAAGCTTTGCAGTCTCCTACCCCACAATTTGAAGAGCAACTGGACCAAGGTATTCTCAATGCATCAGACCTTGAATTAAATCATGCTGTTACTGCATTTTTTAATGAAGTTAATGCGATTGAAGCTGCTCAAGCGTTGGATATTAGCGCCGACCGTATTCAAGCCCTGCAGTTAGGTGCATCGTTTAAAGATGAGCAATATTTAGCTGATCTAAAGAAAATTGTGACGCTTTGCCTTGCACTTGAAACTGATGCTTTAGAGCAAGTTGAAGTGTTTGACAGCTTACAAGACTATCCTATGTAAGCTTGCAATCCCTTTAAAAAAGCGACTATTACAGTCGCTTTTTTACATTCAAAATGAATGATTTAGTTATGCAATCTTCATATAAGAAGAAATTATTCTATGCTTTTTTAAAGTTATTCTATACTCCAAAAACTACACAAAGCTCAATCAAGTTATTAAAATTCATACACTTAAATCAAGATTACCTACTTATTTCAATTTAATATTTTGTTATCGATTTTTCTTTTTTTATTTTTCGCATACATCAGGTTAAAAGAACTCACAAATGAACTTATTTAAATGATGCAACATGAAAAACTTTAAACTACTGAGCACTTCACTGATTTTAGGTTTGATCGGCACTTATACCCATGCCGCTATTCCAAACACGCTCAAACTCGATTATGCCTACTACGCACCAACCAGCCTCGTGGTGAAAGAACAAAAACTGTTAGAAAAAGCCTTACCTAAAACTGAAATTAAATGGGTGTTTAGCCAAGGCAGTAACCGTTCACTGGAATATTTAAATAGTGGTAGTGTCGATTTTTCTTCAACCGCAGGGCTTGCAGCCGTACTCAGTCGTGCCAACGGCAGTCCAATCAATACCGTTTATATCCAAAGCCAACCTGAATGGACCGCCTTAGTGGTTGCTAAAAACTCCCAAATTAAAAGTCTTAAAGACTTAAAAGGAAAGAAAATTGCCGCAACCAAGGGCACAGATCCATTTCTATTTACCTTACAAGCGCTGGATACAGTGGGTCTAAATAAACGCGATGTACAACTGGTTCATTTACAACATCCAGATGGCAAAACGGCTTTAGAACGTGGTCAAGTCGATGCTTGGGCAGGCCTAGATCCACTGATGGCATCGGCACAAGTGCAATCTGGCGCAAAACTGTTGTATCGAAATATTGGGTTTAACAGCTATAGCGTACTCAGTGTCAAAGAGTCTTTTACTCAGCAAAGTCCCGAAGCCATTGAAGCAGTGATTAAAGCTTATGAGCAAGCACGTAAGTGGGCCAAAGCCAATCCAGAAAAACTGGCGGAGTTATTGGCACGCGAGTCCAAACTTCCGTTGAATGTCGCAAAATTACAATTAAGCCGTACCAACTTTGATCAAAACATTCCGTCAGCCAAACAGATTGCCGCACTACAAAAGTCTGGCAGTATTTTGAATGAAGAAGACCTAGTCCGTAAAGGTACCAATGTTAATCAAGTCGTGACTCAGTTGTTTAAGCCACAATATGCACAAAAGGTTGTAAGCAAATAATGACCAAGTCAGTCGCGAGCTCTTTCACCCCTGTTGAAGTGAAAAAGGGTTCCTTATTTCAGTTGAAATTGAAGCGTGTTCTCAAAGCGATCACCCTTCCAGTGCTTTTACTGATTGCTTGTGAATATCTGGTCCGTGCAGGTTTTATTGAACCTTATTTATTGCCTGCACCCAGTAGTTTATGGCAAACCTTTCTAGATTTATGGCAGGCAGATTTATGGATGCATGTCTGGACCAGTACATGGCGGGTGTTTTTAGGCTTTTTTATTGGCAGTGCTCTGGCGTTAATTTGTGCGATTTTGGTCGGACTCAACAAACAGGTTGAAGCATTTTTAGAACCTAGTTTTTCAGCGATTAAATCCATCCCAAGCTTAGCGTGGATTCCGCTACTTTTATTGTGGTTGGGAATTGATGAAGCATCGAAAATTACCCTGATTGCAATTGGCGCATTTTTTCCGACCTATACCAACACGGTCGCAGCAATTAAAGGTGTTGACCGAAAACTCATCGAAGTCGCACAAGTCTATCGGCTGAAGTACTGGCAGCAAGTGCAACAGATTATTTTGCCTGCGGCATCTCCAGGTATCTTAACGGGACTACGCAACAGTTTGAGTTTGGCATGGATGTTTATGATTGCAGCAGAACTGATTGCAGCGACACAAGGCATTGGTTACTTACTGAGTGATGGCCGAGAAACTTCACGCCCCGATATTGTGATCTTAGCCATTATTCTTTTAGCCGTGCTCGGAAAACTCAGTGATAGCATCATGAAAGCCCTCGAGACTTGGCTACTGCGTTGGCGTGACGTATTTGGAACATAAGGTAGAAAAAATAAAAGCGCATCGAATGCGCTTTTATTTTGAAGGGAACAAAGAAATTATTGTGTCCACTGCCCTAAAGTAACGCGGTCATTTCCACCATAATCTTTCACAGTCCGGACTTGTTTATAGCCCGCTTCTTTAAAGATTTTCTGTACAGCATCACCTTGATCATAACCATGCTCAAGAACCACCCAACCATCAAGGGTTAAATGCTTTTTGCCTTGCTGGATAATGACTTTTAAGTCAGCCAAACCATGGTCTGCCGCAACTAAGGCACGTTCAGGCTCAGTTGCTAAGTCTTGCATGTGGGCATCATCGGCATCGATGTACGGTGGGTTCGAGACAATCACATCAAAAAACTTTCGATTTAGCGGTGCAAACCAACTGCCACACACAAAAGTCACATCATTTAAGTCATGCTTTTCTGCATTTTGCTGCGCAACGGCTAAAGTTGGCTCATAAATATCGGTAGCCGTGATGTCCCATGTGTCCCGTTCACTGGCCAATGAAAGTGCAACCGCACCCGTCCCCGTACCTAAATCGACAATGCGGGCATCTTCAGGTAAGTCTAAACGTAATACAGTTTCTACCAGTACCTCGGTATCTGGACGTGGCACTAAGGTGTCAGGAGTGACAATCAGATCTAATGTCCAAAAGGGCTGTGAACCTGTCACATAGGCCAAAGGTTCACCTGCTTCAATTCGTGCCAAGGCAGCAACATAGGCTTGCTCTTGCTCATTGGTCAGTACTTGATCTTTTTTCATAACCAAATCAAAAGAATCAATTTTGGTAATGTGTTCCAACAACCATGCGTTCTCTTGACGTTCGTAACTCTCGGCTTCACCACGTAAAGCCAAAGCTTGGGCAATATTCATTATCCACCATTCTGCTGTGCAAGCATCGCAAGCTGATCTGCTTGATATTCACGATGCAAACTATCTAATAGTTCAGTTAAATCGCCTTCCATAACCGCATCTAACTTGTATAAAGTTAGGTTAATACGGTGATCAGTCATACGACCTTGCGGGTAGTTATAGGTACGGATACGTTCTGAACGATCACCCGAGCCGACCAAGTCACGGCGCATTTCAGAAGTTGCTGCATCAGCTGCTGCACGTTTTGCATTTTCCAAGCGTGAAGCAAGTAAAGCCATCGCTTTGGCTTTGTTTTTATGCTGCGAACGCTCTTCTTGACATTCCACCACCGTTCCTGTTGGAATGTGGGTAATACGCACAGCTGAATCGGTTTTGTTGATGTGCTGACCACCCGCACCTGATGCACGGTAAGTATCAATACGTAAGTCTGATGCATTAATCTCGACCGTTGTATCGACATCAATTTCAGGCAAAATCGCAACGGTACACGCCGAAGTATGTACACGACCCTGAGACTCTGTTGCAGGTACACGTTGCACACGGTGCGCGCCACTTTCGAACTTCAAACGACCGTAAACGCCTTCACCATTCACCAAGCAAATGATTTCTTTATAACCACCGTGTTCGCCTTCATTCTCAGACAACACTTCAATACGCCAGCCTTGTGATTCAGCGTACTTGGTATACATGCGGTATAAGTCACCCGAGAAAATAGCGGCTTCATCACCGCCTGTTCCCGCTCGAATTTCCAAATATGCAGAGTTCGCATCATTTGGATCTTTCGGAATCATTAAGATATTTAAATCAGCTTCTAAAGACGCAATAATGGCTTTATTTTCTTTAATTTCTTCAACAGCCATTTCCTTAAAATCAGGATCTGACAGCATCGCTTCAGCCGTTTCAATATCAGCTTCTGCTTGTTTGTACTTGGTCCAAACTTCTGTGATTTCACTTAAATCACTATGTTCACGTGACAACTGACGAAAGCGTTTGTTATCCGAAATGACTTCTACATCTGCAAGTAATGCTGTTAATTCTTCGTGACGGTCAGAAAGTTGATCTAATCGTAAACGTAACGATTCTTTCATTAGGAAAATATCTCAATATAAAGGCTGCAATACAGTTTCACAGCACCAAAAAATTTGCGCTTAGTTTAACGGCTCTATCACGCAAAGAACATCTTTATTCAATCCTGAGCGACGTTTACTTTATACACCTCAGTGGATTGATACACTTTTAAAGCGTGTTTATGCGCTTACTAACGCTTAAAAAATGCAAAACAGCTTATTTCATATACACCTTTTTAATAGGTCATTTCAGCTCAAAATTCAGAGTGTGAACTGCATCACTCCTAGGTTTATCCACATTTGCATGATTTTGGATAAATTTCATTCTGCTTATTCACATTTGTAATAAAACTGATACAAACAAGAAACCAACGGGTTTCAATTTAGTTTTAACTCTCCACAATTAACTGGAATCTTTTTGTTACATTAGCCACATCGAAAAAAGTAAGACAGTTCAACCAATGTTGGACATGGAGAAACACATGAAACTTAATACACTCTTAATGTCAGCAACATTAGCAACGGCATCTATGTTTACTGCAACTGCATATGCAGACAGCACAACTCGCGTTGCAGCAGCCAGTGCTTTAGGTAGTGTTGCAGGGACAGCGATTGGTAAAAACATGGGCGGCACAACTGGTGCAACCATCGGTGCAGCACTCGGTGGTGCAGGTGGTGCAGCAGTTGCAAGTGACAAACGTCATCGTACTGAATCTGCTATTGGCGGTGCGATCGGTGGTGGTGCGGGCTATACCGTAGGTAAAAGCATGGGCGGCACCAATGGTGGCTACGTTGGTTCTGCATTAGGTGCAGCGGGCGGTGCAGCACTCGGCAACAAGATCTCAAAAGACAAACAATATGATTCTTACCATGGTAAAAAATGGAAGAAAAAACATAAACACCATTAATTAGCTGCATCTTAAAGATGTCATTGAAAGCACCTTCGGGTGCTTTTTTATGGCACAGATTTAGACGCAATAACACTCTAGCCAAACTGGTAGAAAATACGAAGAGTCGTTACACAGCACTTACCAAAGCAACGGTTTCGATAAAATTTCTCTTCATTATTCTTCCAACTTATTTCGCTAAAGTGAAATCAAGACAAAATAGACATGCTCTTAGGAGTTTAAAAATGAAAATTAAATCAATTTTAATGAGTACCGTAATTGCAGCTTCTGCATTAACGATGACCACAACATATGCAGGTAATACAACCAATACCGCACTGACTTCTGCGTTAGGTGGTGTTGTCGGTGCCGCGATTGGTAACCAAATGGGTGGACAAACAGGCGCGATGATTGGTTCTGCCATTGGTGGTGGTGCAGGTGCAGCCGCTTCAGCCAACAAACGTGACCGTAATGGTGCAATTATTGGTGGAGCACTCGGTGGTGCAGGTGGTTATACCGTAGGTAAAAACATGGGCGGTACCAATGGTGGATATATTGGTGCAGGTCTCGGTTCAGCGGGTGGTGCAGTTCTAGGTAAAAAAGTCTCTGAAGACCGTCGTTATGATGACGAATATGACCGCCGTTACGATGACCGTTATGATCGTCGTTATGACAGCCGCGGCTACCGTAACAGCAATTATAAATATAATGGTCGCGACTATCGTGGTGACAATGGCCGTCACTTGGGCTGGTACAAAAACGGGAAACGTTAAGCACCTATAAAATATTTTCAAATAAAAAGCACCTTCCGGTGCTTTTTATTTATCTCACAACCGACACTCAAAAAAGACACTGCATCGTTTCTACTGAATGAGCAGCTTACCACTTTGGTTTTAAACGTATATGTGGCTGGTGCTGTTCAACAATGTTGAATATAAATTTTGTTTCATTTTTAAATCAATACCTTACTATAAAACAATCAGAATATCGAATAAAATCGATATACAAGATAGCACTTATATCGTATTATTTCGATATATAAAACAAAACTGAGAAGTAGAATGCGCACGTTGTCCGAGACTCAATTTTCTATTTTAGAATTAGCTCCTGTCCGCGAAGATCAAACTGTACAACTCACCCTACAGCATAGCTTAAAGTTGGCCCAACAAGCTGAGCGTTTAGGCTATAACCGACTTTGGCTTGCAGAACATCATAATATGGATGGTATTGCCAGCTCTGCAACTGCGGTGCTACTCGGCTATTTACTCGCAAATACCTCAACCTTAAAAGTGGGTTCTGGCGGTATCATGCTCCCGAACCATGCTCCACTGATCGTAGCGGAGCAATTCGGTACGCTTGCGACACTCTATCCAAACCGGATCGAATTAGGTTTAGGCCGAGCGCCGGGTACAGACCAAGTGACCATGCGCGCACTTCGTCGTGGCCGTCAAGAAACTGAAGATCAGTTCCCACAAGATGTCTTAGAAATTCTGCATTACTTTAAAGACGCTGAGCCGAATCAGCGCATCATTGCAACTCCAGGGCAAGGGACACATGTGCCTGTATGGCTACTCGGTTCAAGTTTATTTAGTGCACAACTGGCAGCAAAACTCGGACTTCCCTACTCTTTTGCATCACACTTTGCACCGCGTATGCTGAAACAAGCGATTCAGCTCTATCGTGAAAACTTTGAACCATCAGAATACTTATCCAAACCTTATGTATCTATGGGTGTCCCGACGGTCGTTGCTGAAACTGATGCTGAAGCGGAATATCTTGCGACCAGTGCCTACCAACGTGTTTTAGGTCTTATGCGCGGTCAGAGTTTAAAGTTAAAAGCACCAATTGCCAGCATGGACGGTCTATGGTCACCTGCGGAAAAAATGTCGGTAGATAGTTTTTATGCCATGGCCCAAATCGGTTCCAATGGCACGGTGAAAGAAGGCTTGAAACAGCTTCTTTTAGAATATGATGTCGATGAGTTCATTTTCACCTGTGACATCTATGACACGGACAAACGTTTAGAAAACTTTGAACGTCTCATGCAGATCAAAAATAGCTAAGTACAAATAAAAGCTAATCGCCTTATGCGTATTAATGCATACCCATAAGGCGACATACATAAATGAATAACTAAAATCTCAGCCGATATCTAAAAAATCCTTAAAACCCTGCAAAAACTGCTGTTATGTCTAGACTAAAGTTAGCGTGACTGCTCAGACAATTTATCACTTTGCCTTTTTAGAGCAAAAGCACTAAAAATCATAAATTAAGGAAAGACGATAAAAAACAATTAAGGATAGAACATGGTCAATTTGCATTCAACAAAAAACATATCTGGTTTATTTCAAAACCATCCCGAATATTTTCAGCATTTTAAAGGACAACTGATTGCTGCTTCAGAAATTAAACAACATACTTTTGCCGAGCAACGTGTCGCCATTATTGGTACCAACCAGCATACAGTAACTGCCCTCGAATCGATTTGTCAGGTCGCTCAATCGGTCTGTGTTTTTCAAAACGCACCGCAATTCATCTTGCCAAAAACAGAGAACGGAATTCAGCGTTTAATCCAACATCCTTTGGTTATTAAGAACCGACGCCTATTTAATACACGCATCAAATGCCTACTGGCCCTACGCTTTTTAGAAACCCAAGTTCAAGACCCATGGCTTAGACATCAACTCAAACCTAACTCCGCTGCCGATAAACTTAAATTTTTCAAGTCCGATCATTATTATCACGCCCTACAGCGCGACAACTGTAAGCTAATCACTTGGCCGATCGTCAAAATTCGAGAACATGATATTCAAAGTTTAGATGGCGCCGAATATCCCGTCGATGTGATCATTACCACCTATAATCATTAACCATATAGGGTGAGTTTCCCTACTTACCCGTTGTTTATTTCGTCACACCTGTACATTGATACCCTGTATTTGAGCGCTGATACCGTAAGTATTTTCCAGTCGGGCGGCTGTTTTGATCTAATAAAATGATATCAATCTTGTTTAAGCTTTTTGAAACACGAATATATGAACCGCGCTGCTCTTCGTCATAATGACAGTCATAATCTACTTCAATCGAACTTAGTTGCTTGTTCTTGGTCTGAAAAACTGGTGTTGCTGTCAAAGCTTGGGTATGCATTTTAAAGGCTTGAATTTGATAGAGACCGTGACAACTATCGCCTTTGTAATAACTTTGAATCAGATAAATCGGCTGTGCACCCCATTTCACTTGGTCAATCTTTAAAATATAGCCTGTTTCTAAAGGCCGAAGTTTAGTGGACTTGCTCGATTTCATCTGCACATAGGATGAAAATTCACCCATGGTACCGCCACCACCTACATCAAAAGTATAGAATTTAAGCAGTTGGTCCGGTGAGGCATTAATCTTTAGTCTAAGGTTTTCAGTCAATTTGGGGAAAGAATAAGCATAACTTTCTGCATTTTCACGGATTAAATCAACCACATCATTTTCGATCTGTTGATTCACTGCATAAAAATCTAGCGCTGCATATTTTTGATCAATCGCCTGCTCAGCCTGCTGAATTGATATATTTTTCCCATATAAAGCCATATTAAAATGAGCAAAACAAAATACACCTAATAGGCATTTTGATATTATTTTCATTTGATCTAATCTGTATTTTTATATTGATCGACATTATAAAGCATCATCAATATGACGCTTTATAATGTAATGACAATATCAACCAATGCGACGTTTTAAGCCCGTCATTTGCAGTACACGGGTTGAAATTTCTTCAATCGACATTTCCGAGACATTTAAGTATTTAATCCCTTCAGAGATATAAATCCCTTCAATTGCGCGAAGCTCCATTTGACACTGGCTGAAGCTTGCATAACGGCTATTGGCTTTACGTTCAGAGCGAATAGCAACCAGACGTTCCGCATCAATCATCAAACCAAAAAGCTTCTGTTTATGCGCGCGAAGTACCGCAGGTAAACGGTTGTCATCCAAGTCTTCTTCAGTTAAAGGATAGTTTGCAACACGAATCCCAAACTGTAATGACAAATAAATTGACGTCGGTGTTTTACCCGAACGCGACACCCCAATCAGAATCAGGTCAGCCTTGTCATAGTGGCGTGTGCGTGCACCGTCATCGTTATCTAAAGCAAAATGCACCGCATCAATACGTGCTTTATAAGACGCCGAATCGGTCACCGCATGGGTCTGTCCGACTAAAGTTGTAGGCGGCGTTCCTAGCTCTTCAGACAATTTACTAATAAGCCCTTCAAATACATCAAGATTTATAGCATTTGCAGTATTAATAATGTCACGCACGTACGGGTCGACTAAAGTGTCAAAAACCAGTGGCTTTTGTCCGTCTTGTTGTGCCCTTAAATTGATCTCAGCAACCACATTTGTAGCAGCTTCTTCAGAGCTAATATAAGGAATAATATGAATGTCAAAGTCAACATTTGGAAACTGCGCCAATAGCGAGTGCCCAAGGGTTTCAGCGGTAATCGCAGTACCATCAGATACAAAAAAAACACTCCGCTTAAATTGTTTACTTCCTGACATTAAAATTCTCCTCAAAAATTTGTCTTAGTGCTATATAATCTTTATAGTAAACCGATCTTACATGACTGTCGCTTAGTAAAATCAAAAAGCTAAGTAGATTTGTTATAATCTGATGCCAAGATAGTGATTAAATACTGCAAAAGTGGAGTAACAACTTTGGAAGCGCGCGTAATTGGTCTAGAAAAATTAGGGAAACACGACGTTGAACTTGTAGGTGGGAAAAACTCATCTTTAGGTGAAATGATCAGCCACCTATCAAATGCAGGTGTATCTGTACCAGGTGGCTTTGCTACTACAGCTCAAGCATATCGTGAATTTCTCGAGCAAAGTGGCCTAAACGCTAAAATCAATGCAGAGTTAAAAGTCCTCAATGTTGATGATGTAAATGCTCTTGCTGAAACAGGCGCGAAAATTCGCCAATGGATTGTAGATACTCCACTTACGGCAGAACTCGAACAAGAAGTTCGTAAAGCATTTGCAGAGCTTTCAAACGGCAACCCAGACATCGCGGTTGCCGTTCGCTCTTCTGCGACAGCAGAAGATTTACCAGATGCTTCTTTTGCAGGCCAACAAGAAACCTTCTTAAACATTCGCGGTATCGACAACGTATTGATCGCGATCAAAGAAGTATTTGCATCACTGTATAACGACCGTGCAATTTCTTACCGCGTACACCAAAACTTTGCGCATGATGTTGTGGCTTTATCTGCTGGTATTCAGCGTATGGTTCGCTCTGAAACTGGTGCAGCAGGTGTAATGTTTACACTCGACACTGAATCAGGTTTCCGTGACGTAGTCTTCATCACTGCATCTTATGGTTTGGGTGAAATGGTTGTTCAAGGTGCAGTAAACCCTGACGAATTCTACCTTTCTAAACCTCTTTTAAATGCAGGCAAGCACGCTGTCCTCCGTCGTAATCTAGGTTCTAAACACCAAAAAATGATTTATGGCGAAGAAGCATCTGCAGGTAAATCAGTTGTTGTGGTTGATGTTGAAAAACAAGAGCGTCAACAATTCGCATTAAACGACCACGAACTACAAGAACTTGCAAAACAAGCGCTGATCATTGAAAACCATTATGGTTCTCCAATGGACATCGAGTGGGCAAAAGATGGCGATGACGGTCAAATTTATATCGTTCAAGCGCGCCCTGAAACAGTGAAGAGCCGTGAAAACGTCGGCACCATGGAACGCTACCTTTTAAAACAAAAAGGCACTGTGATTTGTGAAGGTCGTTCAATCGGTCAACGTATCGGTTCTGGTAAAGTCCGTATTGTTACGTCTATTAAAGAAATGGACAAAGTACAAGACGGTGACGTGCTTGTATCTGACATGACTGACCCAGACTGGGAACCAGTAATGAAACGTGCGGCTGCAATTGTCACTAACCGTGGTGGTCGTACTTGTCACGCAGCGATTATTGCGCGTGAATTGGGTGTTCCAGCAATCGTCGGTTGTGGTAATGCAACTGAAGTTCTAGTAGACGGCCAAGAAGTAACTGTTTCATGTGCAGAAGGTGATACAGGTTTCATCTACGAAGGTTCTTTAGATTTCGAGATTCAAACCAATTCAATCGAATCTATGCCAGAGCTTCCGTTCAAAGTAATGATGAACGTCGGTAACCCTGACCGCGCATTTGACTTTGCACAAATTCCAAATGAAGGGATTGGCCTTGCACGTCTTGAGTTCATCATTAACCGTATGATCGGTGTCCACCCTAAAGCATTGTTGAACATTGATAGCTTGCCACGTGAAACACGTGCTGCGGTGATGGCGCGTACAGCGGGTTATGCATCGCCAATCGAATTCTATGTTGAAAAACTGGTTGAAGGTATTTCTACCCTTGCTGCAGCATTTGCAGACAAACCTGTGATCGTTCGTATGTCTGACTTTAAGTCAAATGAATACGCAAACTTGATCGGTGGTAAGTTATACGAACCTGAAGAAGAAAACCCAATGTTGGGCTTCCGTGGTGCAAGCCGTTATGTGTCTGACAACTTCCGTGACTGTTTCGAATTAGAATGCCGCGCGTTGAAAAAAGCACGTGACGAAATGGGCTTAACCAATATTCAAATCATGATTCCTTTCGTACGTACTGTACATGAAGCGAAACGTGTAATTGAATTATTGGCGTTAAACGGCCTGAAACGTGGTGAAAATGGTCTGAAAGTGATCATGATGTGTGAGTTACCAACGAACGCATTATTGGCTGAACAGTTCCTTGAACACTTTGATGGCTTCTCTATCGGTTCGAACGACTTAACCCAGTTAACACTTGGCCTAGACCGTGACTCTGGTATCGTATCTCACCTATTTGATGAACGTGATCCAGCCGTAAAAGCGCTTCTTTCTATGGCAATTCATGCATGCCGTAAAGCAGGAAAATATGTGGGTATCTGTGGTCAAGGCCCATCAGATCACCCAGATCTTGCGCAATGGCTGATGGAACAAGGTATCGAATCTGTATCACTTAACCCTGACTCAGTATTAGACACTTGGTTCTTCCTTGCTGAAGAAAAAGTTCAAAAAGCTTAACTTTTTGATCCGATAAAAAAGACCCTTTCAAGGGTCTTTTTTATGTCCACTCTTTCAACGTATCCGCACTAAAACAAGCATATTGATACAAAAATTTAGACTAAGTTTGGCATTCATGCATCAACATCTTGATTGAAAAAAGATCCCATTGCGATAAAGCTAGAAGAAGCAGCATAATCCTTGCTACACTGTCCTGCATTTTGTGTAGTTTTGGTTAATTTCAGCTTGAAATTCTCTAGACTATCCGCATGTTTTACCATAGATTTTTTATTTGTTTTTAATCTGAAAACAAATACATTTATTATTTGAATATCCCAACTTATATTTTGAGATTAAGTTTATATGCAGATTTACTTGGCACGAAATAATCAACAAGCCGGTCCATATACCTTAGAGCAATTGAATCAAATGCTCGCAAGCCAACAAGTTTTATTGACGGATTTAGTTTGGCATCAGGGTATGCCTGAATGGAAAGCTTTAGGTGAACTCACCCAAGGAAAACTGGCGTATGAACCTGTAGGTTATCAACCTCAGCCCCCTATTCCTGAGCCAATACATACGCCAAATCAATTTTCACAACCAAACCGTACAGCGGTGAAAGTTGCTCAACCTGAACTGGCATCAATAGGCACACGCGTCTTAGCCAAAGTCATTGATTTACTTCTTTGGCTCCCTGCCGCTGCGATTCCCTCGTTCTTTTTACAAGCAGATAAATTTGGTGAACTCACTGAAATTCAGCAAAAAATGCAAGCGGCTACTACAGCAACACAGGCCAGTGAACTGCAAGCACAACTGTTCAGTTTGATTCCAACTGAAGCATGGACCACCATGGGCATTTACCTGCTGATTATGCTCGGTATCCAGGCTTTTTTCTTAGCAAAAAATGGTCAAAGTATTGGCAAAAAAATCACCAAAATTAAAATTGTAGACGTTGAAACCAACGAAAAAGTCAGCCTTTTGCGTGTATTCACATTGCGCAGTGTTGTCTTTATTGTGCTCAATATGCTGTTCATGCCGTTTATTACCATCATCGATCACGTCTTTGGTTTAACTGCAAAGCGTCAAACTTTGCACGATAAGCTGGCGAAAACCAAGGTCATTAAGCAGTAATTCGACCATATTTAAGCTGAGGTTTGGCGTCCCTCAGTTTTCCGCAGTTTATTGATATTCAAAATAAATCTATAAATAAATTATAAAATTCCGAGTAAAAAAATCGGTTTTTATAACAGTCATTTAAAGCATCTTTACGTATAGCTTAGTTTGTCGATATGAGGCATAATGCCCTACAACGTAGCGGTGTCTTATGATTGAGAAGTGTTTTTAGACTTAAAAAGAAACTTTTCAATCATGCGACACTTTAATCGCTATCCCAATTTTATTAGGGAATGGGACTCTTCACCGAGGTTGTAAAATGAGACAAACGATTTTAGCTGTATTGTCTTTATCTGCGATCGCCGCGCTCTTAACTGGGTGTGGTGGTGATATGGTACTTCTAAACTCAAAAGGTCCAGTTGCACAAGGTCAATCTGACTTAATGATGACTGCGATCTATTTAATGCTATTGGTGGTTATTCCATCAGTCGTAATGGCATTATGGTTTGGTTGGAAATATCGCGCGTCGAATAAAGATGCAGACTATAAACCTACATGGGCACACTCTACTGCAATTGAAATTGTAGTTTGGGGTATTCCTGTCATTATTATTGGTATTCTGGCTTGGTTAACTTGGTGGGGTTCACACAAGTATGACCCTTACCGCCCGCTCGAATCTGATAAAGCACCTGTAAATATTCAAGTCATTGCAGAACAGTTTAAATGGATCTTCATTTACCCTGATCTTAACATTGCGACGGTTAACGAAATTCGTTTCCCTGAAAAAACTCCAGTTGCACTTAAAATTACCTCTAACTTCACGATGAACTCTTTCTTCATCCCTGCGTTAGGTGGTCAAATTTATGCAATGGCAGGCATGCAAACGCACTTGAATTTGTTAGCAGATGGAACTAGCCCAGCTGAAGGCTACCGCGGTTTCTCTTCAAACTATTCAGGCTACGGCTTCTCGCAAATGCGCTTCCGTGCTCACTCTGTAACTGACGCTCAATTCGCTGAATGGGTTGCTGCAGTTAAAGCAGGTAACGGTACAAGCATTAATCCTAAAGCTGTACAAAAAACAATTTTAGATCAAGCTGAATTTGAGTCTTTACGTGACGGTAACCGTGGTAAACACCAAATTGAAGTTTTGATTTCAAAAGCAAAAACTCCTGAAGAGAAGGCTGCTGCTGAGGCAATGAAGCCTTATCCAACTAAGCCACACCCTGTGACTTACTACTCTTCTGTAGAGGAAGGCTTGTTTAAGTCAGTCATCAGCAAATATATGAGCAACTATCACGGTGCTGATCACTCAGCGACTGCGGGTGCTCACGGGGCTGCTTCATCTGAAGCACATGCCGCTGTTGAACCTGCTTCATCAGTTGTAGGGGAATAAGACATGAGCTTCTTAGGTAAGTTAGGTCCGGACGTTATTCCGCACGATCCAATTGTACTGGTCACAGTTGCAATGATGATCTTAGGTGGTATCGCAGTTGTTGCTGGTATTACCTACTTTAAAAAATGGGGCTACTTGTGGAACGAATGGTTCACATCAGTCGACCATAAAAAAATTGGTATCATGTATCTTTTCGTATCGATCATCATGCTTTTGCGTGGTTTCGCCGATGCGATTATGATGCGTCTTCAACTGTTCCTTGCAAAAGGTGGCGGTGAAGGTTATTTACACCCAGAACACTACGATCAGATCTTCACCGCACACGGTGTAATCATGATCTTCTTCGTAGCAATGGGTCTAGTTGTTGGCTTAATGAATATCTCTGTACCACTTCAAATTGGTGCACGTGACGTTGCCTTCCCATTATTAAACTCTCTAAGCTTCTGGCTATTTGCTGGTGCTGCAGGCTTAATGATGGCATCTCTTGCAATTGGTGAATTCGCTGCAACAGGTTGGATGGCTTATCCTCCTCTTTCAGGTATCGAATACTCTCCAGGCGTGGGTGTGGACTACTATATCTGGGCACTTCAGATTTCAGGTTTAGGTACGCTATTAACGGGTGTTAACTTCTTCGTTACCATCATTAAAATGCGCGCGCCTGGTATGTCACTTATGGACATGCCGATCTTTACTTGGACATCTTTGTGTACAGCTGTATTGATCATTGCGTCATTCCCAGTGTTAACAGCAACAATTGCGATGTTAACGCTTGACCGTTACTTCGGTTTCCACTTCTTTACAAATGACATGGGTGGTAGCCCAATGTTGTATGTAAACTTGATTTGGACATGGGGTCACCCAGAAGTTTACATCTTAGTATTACCAGCATTTGGTATTTACTCTGAAGTTGTATCAACGTTCTCTCGTAAAACGTTGTTCGGTTACAAATCAATGGTGTATGCAACAATTGCGATCACAGTACTTGCGTTCGTAGTATGGCTTCACCACTTCTTCACCATGGGTGCTGGTGCGAACGTGAATGCGTTCTTCGGTATCATGACCATGGTTATTGCGATTCCTACAGGTGTGAAAATCTTCTCTTGGTTATTCACGATGTATAAGGGTCGTATCACCTTCACTACTCCTATGTTATGGACGCTTGGCTTCCTTGTAACATTCGGTATTGGCGGTTTAACTGGTGTATTAATGGCGGTTCCACCTGCGGACTTCCTTGTACACAACTCATTGTTCTTGATTGCTCACTTCCATAACGTAATTATCGGTGGTGTGGTGTTTGGTATGTTTGCCGGCATCATCTTCTACTGGCCGAAAATGTTTGGTTGGAAGCTCAATGAAGCATGGGGTAAAGCTGCGTTCTGGTTCTGGTTCTTCGGTTTCTACTTTGCATTCATGCCACTTTATATCCTTGGTTTCATGGGTATGACTCGTCGTTTGAATACATATGACAACCCTGAATGGGATCCGTACATTGCTATTGCATTCTTCGGTTCTGTGTTAGTCGCGATTGGTATTGCATGTTTCGTTATGCAGATTGTTGTTGGTTACTTACAACGCAACGACAACCTCGACCTTACAGGCGATCCATGGGATGGTCGTACACTTGAATGGGCGACTTCGTCTCCTGCTCCGTTCTACAACTTTGCTCATCTTCCAACAATCAATGGTATTGATACGTTCTGGAATGACAAAGAGAATGGCGTAGCGTATGCGAAACCTACTTCATACGAAGACATTCATATGCCAACGAATCGTGCTGCTGGTGTTGTGATTGCCATGTTCATTACTGTTATGGGCTTTGGTTTAATCTGGCATATCTGGTGGTTAGTTGTTGTAATGTTCATCGCTGCTATTATCAGCTTCATCGCGTCTTCGTTTACGAAGAAAGTGGACTACTATGTTCCTGCTGCTGAAGTTGAGCGTATTGAAAATGAACGTTACGCGATTCTTGAAAAACATTTGAAGAAGGACTAAGACAATGGCTGACGTACTTCATCACGAAAACCACGGACACGATGAGCATCATCACCACGATGATACTGACATCACCGTCTTTGGTTTTTGGACTTATTTGATGAGTGACTTGATTCTATTCGGTACACTCTTCATTGCATTCGCTGTTTTAAGTAGCCATGTGCCTATGGGCACACCAAGTGCAAAAGAATTATTCGGTGAGTCTTTAGGTTTCGTTTTAACTGAAACTTTCGCTCTCTTGATCTCTTCTGTAACTTTTGGTTTTGCGGTTCTTGCTGCATATAAAAAGAACGTCAACCAAGTTTTAACTTGGTTAGCGATCACTTGGTTATTCGGTGCTTCATTCATCGGCATGGAACTATATGAGTTTAATCACTTAGTTCATGCTGGCCACGGTCCAAGCGTAAGTGCGTTTTTATCGTCGTTCTTTACTTTAGTAGGTACGCACGGTATTCACGTAACTTCAGGTTTGGTATGGATGATCATTTTGATGATTCAGATCAAGAAAAATGGTTTGACTCTTCCAAACACTCGTCGTCTTGCTTGCCTAAGCTTGTTCTGGCACTTCCTTGACATCGTTTGGATCTGTGTATTCAGCGTAGTTTACTTGATGGGAGTTCTATAATGAGTCACGATCATAACTCAGCTGGTGCTTCACACGGTAACACCAAGCAATACACGATCGGCTTTATCCTTTCAGTTATCCTGACCGTAATTCCATTCGGTATGGTAATGGCTGGTGGTTTTGGTCGCGGTATTGTTATGGCGGTTATCGCAATTACAGCGGTTGCTCAGGTTCTAGTTCAATTAGTTTACTTCTTGCACATGAACTCATCTTCAGAGCAACGTTGGAACGTGATTGCATTTATCTATACAGTACTTTGTATTGCTGTACTTCTAGTCGGCTCTGTATGGATTATGAACTACTTACACTACAACATGATGATCTAAACTGATCGTCATGTTGAAAAAGTATTTATTCCTGACTAAACCAGGAATTCTCTTTGGTAACTTCGTTACCACTCTGGGCGGCTTCTTTTTAGCCGCTCAGGGGTCTGTAGATTTCCTCCTCCTTCTCATCACCCTACTCGGTACAACACTGGTTGTTGCTTCTGGCTGTGTCGTCAATAACGTCATTGATCAAGATATTGATCAAAAGATGGAACGGACGATGAACCGTGCATTAGTTAAAAAAACCATCAGTCCTTCCGTTGCTTTGGCATTTTCTGCTGCGCTTGGAATATTAGGTTTCGCCCTACTCTGGTTCTTTGTTAATGCTTATGCCTTTGGCTTTGCTGTACTTGGTTTTGTGGTTTATGTGATTTTTTATAGTCTATGGAGCAAACGCACATCCATTCACCAAACCGTGATTGGAAGTATTTCTGGTGCTAGTCCACCAGTGATCGGCTATACAGCTGTGACCAATGAATTTGATGTTGCCGCATTGTTGCTTTTCTTAGCATACGCACTTTGGCAAATGCCTCATTCATGGGGAATTGCGGTATACCGCTTTGACGACTATAAAAATGCAGGCATTCCAATTTTACCTGTAGCACGTTCAATTTTCCGCACGAAAGTTGAAAGCTTGATTTATGTCTTGCTGTTTGCTGCGGTGTTAAATGGTTTGTATTGTTTTGGCTATACCAATATGTTTTTTCTTATCACCTTTAACGCACTCTGTGCTTATTGGGTATATTTATCAATCATTGGTTTTAAAGCTGAAAATGATCAGGTTTGGGCAAAACGCTATTTCTTATATTCAGTGATTTTAATTACTGCATTAAGTTTTAGTTTTAGTTTTAGCTATGTCTCACCTGCTCCACATTTGCCGCTGTTTTAAAAAGATAGAGTTCTCTCTATCTTTTTTTTATTTCAACTTATTCAATATTTAAGTCTAGTCTTTAAATTGTTACCATAGCAGACACAACAATAACTCATACTCTGTAATGAAAATGCCATCACAATTTTTTAAAAAATCTATTTTTATTAGTCTATTCCCTATCACTCTTGCTTATAGCACGCACAGTTTTTCTGGTTTTGATGTTACTTGCTACCCATCGACCAACATTCAAACCAATGCCTATACAGCCTGTGACAATTTGCCTGCGCTCACGCCCGCCAATGACAATCAAACCAATATGCTCCTACTCCTGAGCGACATGGGCTTGGCCAAATTGAATTTTAATCAGCCAAATAGTCCGCTTTGGGAAACTGAATATAGCAACGTACCATTTGCGGCTAAAACATTGTTTGAAAGCGCAACCAATAAACGACCGAATGCCCGATTAAAACCAAACAATCAAAAGACTCCTTACCAAGAACATTGCAGTAGTCTAGACAATGGTGCGGATCAATTTACCCAACAGGTGAAAGCCGACCAAAATCTCAGCAAAGTGGAAAAAGATTTACTGATTCAAGAAAGACAAAATATCTCGGCCTGTGACCGTGATCTTGCCCTCATCCAAGTCAATCCGAACTGGTCTATACAAGCACGTCAGTATGCGTCTTATTTAAATGCAACCATTGCCTTTTATAATAGTAACTTTTCCACAGCTACTAAAATTTACTCAGTATTAACTACGGTTGATCAGTCTTGGATCAAAGAAACATCGCAATATATGTTGATCCGTAGCAGCCTCAATGAAAGCTATCAGTCGGGTATCGGTGAATATGGTGATTTAAAAATCGATAAAGTAAATCAGACTTTACTCAAAAATACCTATGAGCATATCACTACCTACTTCAAACGCTTCCCTGAGGGAAAATATGCGGCAAGCGCACGCGGTTTACTACGTCGTTGTTATTGGCTGAGTGGAAATACCGAACTCCTGACCAGCGAACTCGCATGGCAAATCAATCATCCTGATTCCAAATACTATAATTTAGAGCTCGATAATCTAGCCTTTGAAATGGATCGCCATGTTTTTCAAAGCCACTCATTCAATCCAAAAAATCTAAAAGATCCCTTCTTTCTGACCATTTCAGATTTAATGCAAATGCGTCAGGCAACATCAGCAGAAGATAAAGTCTTAAGCTGGTCTGAACTCAACAACCAAAAAACACTATTTAAGAGTCAGCCAGAACTGTTCCAATTCCTACAAGCCAATCACTTATTCTTTGTGCAGAACAAACCAGCCGAAGCTTTAAAATATGTGCCAGAACATTCCTCTAATTCAATCGATAGTTACCTTCAACTCAGTCAAATATTGTTAAAAGGGCGTATTTTAGAGAAACTCGGACAAACTCAAAATGCACAGCAATACTGGGAAGGTTGGCTGAGTCAATCAAAATCCATTGAACAGCATGGCTTATTTGAACTGATGCTATATCCACATTATACCCAACAGCAAAATGCCAGCGCCTTTATCGGTTCAGATGCTAAAATCAAACAAGCTTCATTGCAAAAAAGCTTTATTGAAAATGAAGCTAATGAAAAAAGCTTAATGCAAATTGTACAGAGCAAAGCATCGAATACAGATCAAAAAAATTTAGCTTTATTTAAAACTTTGCAAAAATCATTGGTACATCAGAACTTTAAACTGTTTAATCAAGCCTTTGTACTACTACCACAAGATGCCGAGAAGTATAAATATGACTCAGAAACATATAAAAATTATAAAAACCAACCGCCTTTCAGTGATTTCATCTGGGCTGGAACAAAAATCACGCCACAAATGCAATGCCCTGACTTATTCAGTCTGACTCAAAAACTTGAAAATTCACCTCAAGATTTAAAACTCCGACTTTGTTTGGGTGAATATGCACGCACGACTCAAGGCTACAACATAAGCTATGTCACCGCTTTAGAAAAAGAAACTTCTAGCTTCCAAGGTGCAATTTTTGCCCGTGGTCAAGTGTATAAAGACATCATCAAATCCAGTTCTGTACCCGATTTAAAAGCGTATGCTCTTTATCGCTCAATCATGTGTTATTCACCAAGCGGGATGAATGACTGTCAGGATGCAGAAGTTGAAAAATCCACCCGTAAACAATGGTTCGACCACATTAAACGCGACTATCCAACTACCGCTTGGGCACAATCTTTAAAGTATTACTGGTAAGACGTCTATGTTGAAGCAGATTTTTTCAGTTGTTATGACATTGATCTGTATGCTGAGCATCATGGCTTGTCAGCCGAGTCAGTCAGCTTCAACATCTGCTCGGGTAAATGCCGAAGACTATGATGCATTTTGGATTTGGGGCAATATTTCATCTGCCCCTTACCTAAATGCGGCTAAAGAAATTTATGTTTTACAAGGTGAAATCCGTTTAGACTCCCTAACACGTCACTCTAAGCTTATACCGCAAGGCATAAGCGTCTTAAAAATTCCTCAGCAAAAGGTGTGGCTGGTTTTTCGTAATTATCATTTAGACTGGCAAGGCCAAGAGCTTACACACATTTTAAAACGCGTTCAGCAATGGGAAAATGCAGGGAATCATATTCAAGGCATACAAATTGATTTCGATGCCAAAACCAAACACATTCACCAATATGCCCTATTCTTAAGTCAATTAAGAAAACAATTACCTCAACATTATCAACTCAGTATCACGGGTTTAATGGACTGGACCAATGTGACAAATCAGGAGACTTTAAACCTCCTGAATAACACCATCGACGAGTTGGTCATTCAAACTTATCAAGTTTCAACTACCATACCCAACTATGCAGCTTATCTAAAAAAAGTTTCAGCACTGAAACTGCCTTATAAAATTGGCATCGTTCAACACGGTCAGTGGCGTAGACCGCCCAAGCTTGAAAATGATACAAACTTTAAAGGCTATGTCGTCTTCCTTTTGCGCTCAAAACCTCAAAATAATTAGGGCTTTTTAAGAGAAGTTCTTGAATTTGGCGAGCAAAGTCTCTAAAATTCCCCCTTCGCATCTAATGCGACACAACCTTGGTTGTGACTCCTTGCTTCTAACAACTTTTTTGTTAGGGGCTGTTTAAACCGTAAGGAGCTGACAATGCGTCATTACGAAATCGTACTTTTAGTACACCCTGATCAAAGCGATCAAGTCGTTGGTATGGTAGAACGCTACCTAACTCACATCAAAGAAGCTGAAGGTCAAATTCACCGTCTTGAAGACTGGGGCCGTCGTCAATTGGCTTACCCAATTAACAAGATCCACAAAGCTCACTACATTCTTATGAATGTTGAGTGTGGTCAAACTACTCTTGATGAGTTAGAAGAATTGTTCCGTTACAACGATGCAATTATTCGTAGCCTTATCATCCGTCGTGAGAACGCTATCACTGAAGAGTCACTATTGGCTAAGAGTGCTGAAGAAAAACGTGCGCGTAAAGCTCAACGTGAAGAAGCACAACAAGCTCAAGACTCTGCTGAAGCATAAGGAGAACATCAATGGCACGTTTTTACCGTCGTCGCAAGTTCTGCCGCTTTACAGCTGAGAACGTTACGTACATCGACTACAAAGATATCGACACTTTAAAACAGTACATCACTGAAAACGGCAAGATTGTTCCTAGCCGTATTACAGGTACTAAAGCTCGTTACCAACGTCAATTAGCGCTTGCTATTAAACAAGCTCGCTACTTGTCTTTGATCCCTTACACTGACAATCATAAGTGAGGTTGAGCTGTGGATATTATCTTATTACAACGCATTAAAAACCTTGGTAAATTAGGCGATAAAGTTTCAGTTAAAGCTGGTTACGGCCGCAACTACCTTATCCCTCAAGGTCAAGCAGTAGCAGCTACTGAAGCTAACACTGCTGCTTTTGAAGCTCGTCGCGCTGAACTTGAGAAAGCTGAAGCTGATGTTTTAGCTGCAGCTCAAGCACGTGCTAGCCAATTAGACGAAGTTAACATCGTAATCACTGCGAAAGCTGGTGACGAAGGTAAACTATTCGGTTCTATCGGTACTCGTGATATCGCTGACGCGTTAACAAATGCTGGTCTTGAAGTTGACCGTGCAGAAGTTCGTTTACCGAACGGTGCACTTCGTCACACTGGCGAATTCAACATCGCAATCCAATTGCACCATGATGTTGTTGCTGAAGTTCTCGTTACTATCGTATCTGAGTAATTTCTTGCAAAAAAAAGAGCATGCTTTTGCATGCTCTTTTTTTATCTCTATGAAAAAGTAGTTTCTTCGCTCAGCTTAAAAATTCATCAGCCTGCCCCTCAAAATGCCAAATTTGAATATTATGGGTTTTATCCATAAGCCTTGAATTCAGCACACAGCAGCTGCATTTTTTGATAAAGTGCATACAGTTAAATGGCTGTAATTTTTTCCAAATTTACAGTGAAATTTATCTTAAGTTATCCCTCTTACTGTATTAAAAATCAGGGCGTTATATGTCACAGGCGAATGCCACTGCTCAAAAGAGCTCATCGAAACAAGACAATAAACCAAATGAGTCAGGGCAACTGAAAGAATTCCGTACACCTCCGCATAACTTAGCATTGGAACAAGCTGTACTTGCCGCTTTAATGACGGTTGCTGAATCCTTTGAACAAGTTGGCGATGTACTGACTGAAAATGACTTTTATGCGACGCGCCATAAATATATTTTTCGCGCCATTGCGCAACTCTCCAAAGACAGCTCACCCTATGATGCGGTTTTAGTTCATGACTGGCTCACCACACAAAACCTACTCGATGCGGTTGGTGGTGAAGAGTACCTGATGCAATTGATGGCAGACTCCCCGTCTAGTTTCTATAACATGGAAACTTATGCTACTAAGATCAAAGAATTTTCGACTTTGCGCAGTATGATTAAGGTCAGCTCTGAAATTTTACAAAATGCCTATGACACCAAAGGTCGTAACGTCAGTGAAATTTTAGATTTGGCCGAAACCAATATTTTCTCTTTGGCAGAACAACACAATAACAACGCCAAAGCTCAAGGGCCTAAAGCCATCAATACAGTTGTGGCCGATGTCTTTGATAAGCTAAATGAGCTGTCGCAAATGGAAGGCAGCATTACAGGCTTAACTACAGGCTTTCTTGAACTCGACAATAAAACCTCGGGCATGCAAGCAGGTGATTTGATTATTGTTGCAGCGCGTCCATCGATGGGTAAAACCACTTTTGCCATGAATTTAGTGGAAAGCGTGCTGTTTAATAATGACTTACCTGCCTTGGTTTACTCCATGGAGATGCCAGCCGACTCCATCGCCATGCGTTTAATTTCATCTTACGGGAAAGTCCATCAGGGACATTTACGTTCAGGTAAACTCGATGGTGATGAATGGTCAAAAGTTACGGGCACCATTTTGCAACTGCAAGAGAAAAAGCTCTATATCGATGACTCCTCTGCTCTTCCACCTACAGAAGTTCGTGCTCGCGCACGTCGTATTGCCAAACAGCACGATGGTAAACTCGGCTGCATCATGGTCGATTATTTACAGCTGATGAAAGTACCAGGTATGGGTGATAACCGTGTAGGTGAGATTTCAGAAATTTCACGAAGCCTAAAAGCTCTTGCCAAAGAAATGATGTGCCCTGTAATTGCACTATCGCAGCTTAACCGTTCCCTCGAGAACCGCCCAAACAAACGTCCCGTGATGTCAGACTTACGTGAATCCGGTGCGATCGAGCAGGACGCCGACTTGATCATGTTTATTTACCGTGATGAAGTCTATAACAAAGAATCCAAAGAAGCGGGCACTGCCGAAATTATTATTGGTAAACAACGTAACGGCCCTATTGGTACCGTTCGACTTGCTTTTGAAGGCCAATATACCCGCTTTAGTAACTTATCCCCTGAGTTTTATGCTCAGTACGATGATGAGGAATAATTAAAGCCTCATCGTCGCCTTTCCATGACCCTGTAGGAGTAATTAGGGTGCGTCAAGCAACAGTTTATATTGATAGCCAAGCGCTGCAATATAATTTAAACCGTGTCAAACAACTTGCCCCAAACGCGAAAATCGTCAGCATGGTCAAAGCCAATGCTTATGGACACGGAGTCAAAGACTGTTTAGCAGCCTTAAGTGAAACCGATGCCTTTGGCGTCGCCTGTTTAGAAGAAGCATTAGAGATTCGTGAACTCGGCTTTACACAACCGATTACCCTGATTGAAGGTGTTTTCTCAGCAGATGAAATGCAAACCGTCATTGAGCAAAATATCGAGTGTGTGGTTCATCAGCAACAACAAGTCGATTGGTTAATCTCACACAAAGCAGCGTATATCGATCAAAAGCTCAAAGTATGGGTCAAACTCAACAGCGGTATGAACCGTTTAGGCTTTAAAGTTGCCGAAATCATTGATGTCATCAACACTTTAAAAGCAGAAGGCTTTACATGCGTACTGGCAATGCACTTTGCCAATGCCGATGCGGATCACCCACTCAATGAGCGGCAACGTGCGCAATTTCTACACATCAAAGAAGCCTGTTCACCCATCCTAGCTTCATGTTGTAACTCAGCTGCTATATTTAAATGGCCAGAACTTAATTTTGATTTTGTTCGTCCCGGCATCATGCTTTACGGTGCATCACCTTTTGCCGATAAAAATGCACACGACTTAGACTTAAAGCCCGTTATGAGCTTCACGGCGGAAATTATTGCATTAAATACCATTCAAGCAGGTGAAGGTGTCGGCTATGGTTCGCATTTTGTCGCGAACCAAGAAACTGAACTGGCCATTGTTTCGATTGGTTATGGTGATGGCTATCCACGTGCATTTCAAAAGCAAAACTATGTTGCTATAAATGAACAGGCAGTAGCTGTTGTAGGCCGAGTTGCGATGGACATGATTGCGATCGATGTGACGGGGTTAAACGCCAAACTCGGTACAAAGGTTGAGCTCTGGGGTGAAAACCGCTTAGTTGACGATGTTGCGGAAGCCAATGGAACTATTGGTTATGAACTACTTTGTCGGTTAAGCAATCGCCCTACACGTAAGCAAATCTAACCAAAAAAGCCCAAGTTCTACTTGGGCTTTTTTCAACCAAGACTTTCATCAGACTGGGCATCATAAAGGTCTTGCAACAGCTGATCAATTTGTTGTTGACTCATGCTCTGTGGTTCAAATTTTGCAAAACCCATTTCACGCATTTTGGTATGTACACTACTCATACGTTGCACATACTTCATGCCCCAAGCTCTAAAATGTGCCGCGTGAATGGTTTTCGCCTCAAAGACTTTGATATCTTTATGTCTATGGTCTTTCAATAATTTCGACATTAATAATTCTAAAGCAGCGTCATCCCCTTCTAAGCACTGGAAATAATGCTGATCTGCATAATAAAGAACGCCTGAAATATTATGTATTGCATTAAAATCACGTGCTTCGCTTAAAATGTCTCGAACATCTTGAAGAAGCTGTACGTGATCCGAAGTTGAAGTACTTGCATAGCAAATTTGCTGCATAGACTTCCCCAATTTATTGATTTCATTATTTTTAGCATTTAGTACATTTATACTAAATAGTCATCCGTCGGCTTTGCCAATTCTTGCAATCCTTTTCTTAAAGTATCTGACCATTGTTTACTGATGCTTGAAAAATACGGATCTTCTTCATCAATCCGCTTACCCACTGGAATATGTAAACTATCTCTTGTATACACCAAAGCATCTAAGGGCAAACCAACAGAAACATTGGAGCGTAAGGTTGAATCAAAAGAAATCAAACTACACTTCACTGCTTCATCTAAGGGCATGTCATACCGTAATGCACGATCTAGAATAGGCTTTCCGTATTTACTTTCACCAATTTGAAAATACGGCGTATCTTTGGTCGCACAAATAAAATTCCCCTGCGGATAAATATTATAAAGTTGCATTTCTGCCCCTTTAATTTGGCCACCGACCAATAAGCTACAGTAGTAATTACTTTGTTCTTGCGTGTCTGGTGCCATATCCGCCAAGACTTTTTTCAAAGTATGTCCAACCAACTCAGCCGCTTCGAACATGGTATTGACACTATATAAATTCGGTTCTTGGCTTAACTCCAGATGATTTTTTAAATGCCCAATCACCGCTTGGGTCGTTGCTAAGTTTCCTGAGGTTTGAATCGCAATAAAACGTTCACCCTCCACACCAAAGGTATACAGTTTCCTAAACACGGATATATGGTCTACACCTGCATTCGTACGCGTATCACTTATAAAAACCAAACCATCTTGAAGACGAAGTGCACAACAATAGGTCATAGAACATCCTTTTTCAGCTAAACCTTAACAACTTAAAACTTGTACCATGGAATGCATCGATTCCACTCCACCTTTTTCACGTACGCCACGAACGGGAGCCACATCCCAATAATCGCGCCCAATAGCTACATAGATATGTGACTGTGGTTTGAACAATTGATTACTGGTATCAAAACAATACCATGCATCATCAATATACACCTCGGCCCACGCGTGACTGGCGAGGTGTGAAGTTTCAGGCACATGCAAATACCCCGATACATAACGTACCGGTAAGCCCAGATGCTTGCACATAGCAATAAAAACATGACTATGATCCTGACATACACCTTGTTGCCCATTGAATGCATCAATTGCCGAAGTTAACACCGAAGTTTTGGCAGGTACATAAGGAATATGCACTAAAACTGCTTCTGACAGTTTCATCAAATTTTCCCGATTCAACTCAGGCACATACTGATGTGCAAATGCCTTCATTTCAGCATTGCACTGGGTATTGAGCGTCGGCTGTAAAAATAAATTGGGATTCAGTCGATCTTGGATGCCATGTTCTGCCAAGCTATTAATTTCAACAATGCCCTGCGCCATTATGGTCAGCTGTTGATAGGCTTCACGTTGCGAACTGGTAATCCAAATATTTTGGAAGGCATCCCGTTTTTCTTCACGCTCTCCTGGCACACTCACATGCCAATGACATACCTTTTGGTGTGAATTATTCGTAGGTGTCATTTTGATATATTGAATGCTATTCAGCGCCAATTCACTATATTGATAATGCGTTTGGTGATTGATCATAAGTTTCATACATCAACCTCAAACAATTGTTGAATATAATCACTAAAATGATAAAAATTCATCGCATCAGGTTGTGATTTGAGCTCTAGCCAAGCCTGTGCCAAATTTAGCCAGCCCATTTCTTTTAACAACATGACGATGTTTTCTATTTCAACTAAAGTATTTTGTGCATCTTGTTTCAGGCGAATTTGACGGTCGAGCTGCTCAATCATTTGCCCTAAACTAAAGAATAAAAAGACATCACTGGCTTCAGACTCAAGTACATCCTGACACTCTCCAACCACATCACAAATATAGGCGGTGTTTTCAGTGGCATTTTTGATAAATTGATTCAGTTCCGCATATGCCTTTGCAGATAAAATCCCGCGCAAGTCTTGTACATTACTCTTAGCGCTTTGAAATTGCTGATTAAATGAAGCAGGATTGTTTGGGTTTAAAATCAGCTCATTCAGTGAGCACGCATCAAAAGCAGGCAAACAAAATGCATGCGCATAATCCATTGCAGGCTGGTCTTGGGTAAAAGGAAACTGAGCACACAAATATTGAGTACGTGTTAAATAACGCCCTAACCAAAAAATATTTTCAGCATTGGTGCTTAATAAAATCATAGTTCTACCCTCATATTTGTTTATTTTATGAATGTAAGTTTTCCACGACCCAAGTGTCTTTAATTCCTCCTCCTTGGGATGAGTTGACCACCAACGAACCTTCTTTCATCGCAACACGTGTTAAACCGCCAGGGACAATTTCAGTACGATACGGTGAACTGAGCACAAACGGTCTAAGGTCAATATGACGTTCAGACACACCCGATTCAGTCATGGTTGGACTAACTGAAAGCTCTAAAGTAGGCTGGGCAATATATAAATGCGGTGTCGCCATGAGCTTATCTCTAAATTGCTCAATTTGGCTTTTACAGGCTTGCGGTCCAATCAGCATACCATACCCACCCGAACCTTGCGCCTCTTTGACCACTAACTGCTCAAGGTTCTCCAGTACATAAGCCAAGTCTTGCTTGTCACGGCATTGATATGTCGGAACATTTTTTAAGATAGGTTTTTCACCTAAATAAAACTGAATCATTTTATCGACATAAGGATAAATCGATTTATCATCCGCAACCCCTGTGCCTGGTGCATTCGCAATAACCACGTTATGACTCAAATAAGCGGACATCAACCCTGCGACACCTAAAGTGCTATTCGGCATAAAGCACAGCGGATCAAGATAAGCATCATCCAAACGGCGGTAAATCACATCTATTCGTTGACGGCCACGAATGGTTTTGACATAGACTTTATCATGCTCTACAAACAAATCACGCGATGTCACCAAAGGCACATCCATTTCACGGGCTAAAAAAGCATGTTCATAATAGGCACTATTATAACGTCCCGGTGTCAACACCACGATGAAAGGCTGATCGACATAAGCATTTTCAGCCAAGATTTCTTTTAGTAATTGTGGGTATTGTTCTATGCCTAAAATATGGTTCTTCTGCATCAAATCAGGCATAAGTTTTTCACTAATCTTACGACTTTCAAGCATATAAGACACGCCCGACGGCGTTCTTAAATTATCTTCGAGCACATAAAACTCACCCTGCCCATCACGGATAATATCAATTCCACTAATTTGGCTATAAATCTGACCTTTTAAACGGTGCTCATACATATGCGGTTGATAAGCTTCATGCGTCAAAACTTGCAGTTCTGGAATAATTTTAGCTTTGAGAATGTCTTGTTGATGGTAAATATCATGTAAAAATAGATTTAAAGCCCGCACACGTTGTGCAGAGCCAAGGGAGATTTTATTCCATTGTTGTTTAGCGATCACACGTGGAATTAAATCATAAGGAATGGTGCGCTCAATGCCCTCAGATTCACCATATACAGTAAACGTAATACCTTCATATAAAAAATGCTGTTTGGCAATTTGGTTCAGTTCTTCGAGTTCTTCTACACTATGCTGTGACAACCAGTGCTCAATACGCGCACAAGCCTCACCAGACATCGCTTGGTCATCTGTCATTTCATTAAAGAAATTCGAGGTCATTTGATGAAACAATCCAACAGACTGGCTCGATAGACGATCATGAGAGTGAATCGGATTTAATACAGGAGAGTTAAGCTTATATCCGTCCAACATCGTATTTACATTTGTATCTTTATCTTCTTTAAACATACAAACCTCTCAATTGTTATCGATATGTAACCCATACGTAGCAATATCTATGCCATGGATTTCTAAAGATGCTTTGTTTATTAATCGATAAAAAACGCATTGCTTCAATTCTATTTCGCATTAAGTTGTGTCAAAAAATATAACTGAAAAATTTCAAGCAAAGCTTGCTTAAACGAATGAGTTTTCTTATTGTGTTCACATTCAAGTAAGTAATTTCGACTCCTATATTTTATTAAACTATGTCTATACAAGAAAAAGAAACGTCCAATAGTCTCTATCGCCAATGGCAAATTTTGTCTCGCCTTTCCTCTGGAAAATGGATGGGCACTCGAGAGCTGCAAGAGATTTTACAACGTGAAGGCATCGATATTACTTTACGGACCATTCAACGTGATTTAAACCAAATCTCTCAACGCTTTCCGATTGAAAACAATGGGGCTGTGCCTCAAGGCTGGCGTTGGCGTTCTGATGCCCCGATTCAAAGCTTACCGCACATGACCAGCTCTCAAGCGGTGACATTTATGATGGTTGAAGAACACCTTAAACATCTTCTTCCACCCAGCTTAATTGAAGAAATGAATCCATGGTTTGACTTAGCACGTCGTAGCCTATCGACCCAAAACAATGTGCGCCAATGGATTAACCGCGTACGCATTGTGCCTGCGACACAACCGCTGATTCCCCCAATTGTGGAGAAAACAGCACAGCAAGCCATCTATGAAGGACTGCTCCAAGACAAACAACTGGAATGCGTTTATCAAGGTTTAAACCAAGCGGCTGAAGCAAAAACCTATACGCTCAATCCACTCGCATTGGTTCAAAAAGGTGCAATTATTTATCTAATTTGTACGCGCCACGACAAAACCGATATTCAAACCTTTGCACTGCACCGTTTCAAATCAGCGACGGTTTTAAACACACGTGCCTTACACCCAGTCAATTTTGATATCGATGAATACATCGAATCGGGTGCATTAGGTTTCCGTGTAGACTTTTCAAAACCCACAGAAACCGTTGCACTTACCCTGACTATGACTGAAATAGATGCACTGTATTTGGAAGAAACCAAACTCAGTACCAATCAGGTTTTAGAACCGCTTGAAAATGGGCAAATCTTGGTTCATGCGACCGTCCCTTTTACCAATCAACTGGTGTGGTGGTTACGTAGTTTTGGGCATAAAATTAGTCACATTGAACCCAAAGAAGTTCGTGATGCAGTTAATCAGACCATCACCGACTAAAATAAAAAAAGCCCCAAGTATTAGGGGCTTTACAATCTTTTTGGTATTAGATATTTGAATTGCTTGGGTTTGTCGTTTTCATTGCTCATCTTGGTTTAATGCCTCCCCTAAACCAAGATAAGTGCGCTGTTTTTGGTGATTGATACAAACTAGCATTGGCATGCAAGCTCTCCACTGTTAAAACGGATCGATTTCATCGTCATGGTGTTGACCTCATGTTAAGAACGTAAAATCAATTTATAATATGGCGATACTTTTGTGAAATAACATGATTGGCTATTTTTATCTGTTTTTATCTTAAACAACTCTTTTGCTTTGTTTATCTGCCAAAACAAAAAGCCAGCCTTATGGTCAGCAGTCTTATGATTAGACCCTTGCATTTCTAATGTGGATTGCAAGAACCTTTCGACAGTAATCGTTACAAATCATCCGCTTTTATTTCTTCCAAAATTGCCACTTGCCACGTTTAGGCCGCTTTTCTTCAATACGCACTAATCCCTTGAGGGCTTCATCATTGATTCTGTTATACATTTTTAAATACTCAGGATTCAACTGCTCTCCGATATATTCAGGCGTATACGATGTACAGGGTTTTCGTAATGAGCGCTCATACCATTTTTGTGCGACATCTAAATCGGCATTAAAATAGAGTCCTTTTTCATACAAATAGCCAATTTTACATTCCGCATATTGGTCTTTTTGATCAGCCGCTTTTTGAATCCAATATACGGCTTCTTCCAAATTTTTCTCAGTGTACAAGCCATTTAAATACCAATAACCCACTTGATACTGTGAGGAAGCTTCTCCTTTTTGGGCATTCAGTAAAAATAGTTTGAAGAATAGTTGTTTGGCTTCATCCATATGCAGAAATGAATCAACCTTTCGGATCTGTTCATTAATCTGATCAATTGAGTAGTCCCGTGCATTTTTGAGAACATGTTGAGCCTGTTGCAGCGGACTTTCTTCGGTAAAGGATGCTATTAATTGCATTGCTTCTGCCTGCATCTCATCTATCCCACTGATACGCGCATCCAGTACTACATTTAAATGTTTTCGAGCCAATTCGAAGTCTTGCTCAACCCCTCGCCCCTCTAAATACATACGGCCCAAACTTAAATCTGCCGCTATGACCTGACCTGCTACTTGTTGATACAGTCCAATTGCCATATCTAGCTCCAGCGGTACACCTAAACCATGCTCATACTTATCCGCTAAGTTATTAATCGCAACGGGATTACCCAGATCAGCAGACTTTTGATACCAATAGACACATTGCTCGTAGTCTCGTTTTGTCCCGATACCATCTTGATACATCCAGCCCAAATGATAATAAGCATTTGCCAAAATATCTTTTTCAGTTTCAAGCGCTTGTGACGAAATTCGATGATACAGATAGAATGCTCGTGCCGAGTGAATCACATGTTCGCTCACCACGCCATAATTTCGATAAACTGAATTGACCAAGAAACAGGTTAACCAACCAAAACGATAATAAGCCGCCAACCCCAATGTGGCTGCCCAACAACCTTGTTCAGAGGACTGCTCCAAGAGCTGCAAACTTTTTTGTAAATCTTGTTCGGTGCCATGACCTCGTGCATAGCATCCCGCCAACTGATATAGCGCTATGCTATCCATTTTGGATGCAGCTTCTCGATACCAGTTAAAACTTCCTTCCAGACTTTTTTGTAAAATTCCACCAATGAATAATTGCTGTGCTAACTGACACATCGCAGGGGTATAACCCGACTGAGCAGATTGACGTAGTAAATCAATATAGAGCTGAAACTCACGCTCTTGGTAGGCTTGATCTGCCAAATAATATTGATAAATACCGCGATGTTGCTCGGCTTTACCTCTAATTAATTGAAGGATTAATGCTCCATGACCTGTTTCATGCTCAGAAAAATACTCAATACGTTCAATCAATCCCAAACTTTTAGACACTTGCTCAATGGGTAGAAACCATCGTGTAATGGTATAGAGTCCCGGAACATCTTTCATTTTCACAATGTCAGAAGATAGCTCATGATCTTCGGGTCGAACCAAAGCTCTCAGCATCTGCATAGGAGATTCTGCTTCTGGTGGCATTAAATTTACCCCAACCAGTTCTCCATCATTGGTTTTAGCAACCTCCCAAACTTTCATAATGGCTTGATCAAATTGATAAAACTCACCACTTTGATTGAGCCAGATAACCACATCACCCGCGCAAATCTCTTCTCCACTTTTATAATGTAATGACATAATTCACCTTATTTTTTATTGTATATTACCCCTGCGCAGATTTTACCCAAAAAAAAGCCCGCATAAAGCGGACTTTTTCAATAACTTTCAAATATTAAGCAGATTTTTTCGCTTGTGCATTTTTACGGATCGTAATCATGATCAATTGCACTGCTGCAGGTGTTACCCCCGGAATACGATTTGCTTGAGCCAATGTCTCAGGACGTACATCTTTCAATTTTAAAGTAATCTCACGAGATAACCCTGAAACGACATCATAATTAAAATCGGCTGGAATTTTGGTTTCTTCCAAACGCTTCATTTGCGCGACATCTTCATGCTGACGGTTAATATAACCTGCATATTTCACCGCAATTTCAATTTGATCGCCCACTTGTGTAGAGACTTCAGAACCTGTGAGCTCCGCAATTTGAGCAAATGAAATATTCGGACGTTTTAACAAATCAATCGCAGAACACTCTTTCGATAAATCCGCACCTGTCATTTCGACAAACTTTTTACCCATCGGGTTGTTTGGTGCAGCCCAAAGGTGTTGTAAGCGACCTGTTTCCAGTTCAACCGCTTCCATTTTTTCACAGTAAGTTGCCCAACGCTCATCATCCACCAAGCCCATTTCACGACCCACTGGCGTTAAACGTTGATCCGCATTGTCTTCACGCAACATCAAACGATATTCGGCACGTGAAGTAAACATACGGTACGGTTCTTTCGTGCCTAGCGTGATCAAGTCATCCACCAATACGCCCATATAGGCTTCATCACGTTTTGGTGTCCATTGCTCTTGATCCCACGCACGACGCGCAGCGTTTAAGCCTGCAAGCAAGCCTTGTGCACCCGCCTCTTCATAACCTGTCGTACCATTGATTTGACCGGCAAAGTACAAGTTATTGATGGCTTTGGTTTCTAAAGTAAATTTCAATGCTTGCGGGTTGAAATAATCGTATTCGATGGCATAGCCCGGACGTAAAATGTGCGCATTTTCCATCCCGCGAATTGAACGAACCAACTCAAACTGCACATCAAACGGAAGTGACGTTGAAATACCATTTGGATAAAGCTCATGTGTATCTAGACCTTCAGGCTCTAAGAATACTTGATGTGAGTCTTTATCGGCAAAACGGTGAATTTTGTCTTCAATGGATGGGCAGTAACGTGGCCCTACACCTTCAATAACACCAGTGTACATCGGTGAACGGTCTAAACCGCCGCGGATGATGTCATGGGTTTTTTCATTGGTATGGGTAATATAACAATTCACTTGTTCAGGGTGCATAGACGCATCACCCATGAATGACATCGTCGGTGATGGGAAGTCACCCGGCTGTGGAATCATCACAGAAAAATCAACCGAACGCGCATCAATACGTGGTGGCGTACCTGTCTTTAAACGACCCACTGGCAAATTCAATTCACGTAAACGGTGTGCCAGTGAAATTGAAGGTGGATCACCTGCACGGCCGCCACTTGATTTTTCAAGACCAACGTGGATTACACCACCCAAGAACGTCCCTGCGGTGAGTACAACTGTTTTCGCATCAAAGCGAATACCCGTTTGAGTTACAACGCCCTTGACAGTATCACCCTCAACAATCAGGTCGTCTGCGGCTTGTTGGAAAATATCGAGATTTGCTTGGTTTTCTAAAGTGTCACGAATCGCGGCTTTATAGCGAATACGGTCTGCCTGTGCACGTGTTGCACGAACGGCCGCACCTTTACGCGAGTTTAGGATACGGAACTGAATACCACCTTTATCGGCAGCCAATGCCATTGCACCGCCTAAGGCATCAATTTCACGCACCAAATGCGATTTACCAATACCACCAATTGCTGGATTACAGCTCATCTGCCCTAAAGTCTCAATATTATGAGTTAAGAGTAAAGTCTGTCGCCCCATACGTGCCGCAGCCAATGCTGCTTCTGTACCTGCGTGACCGCCGCCGATAACAATGACATCGTAAACTTTAGGATAATGCATAGTGGTAAAGGAGATTAAAAAATGATAACGAAAGATTATAGCAAATTTTCGATTGTAAGTTGACAGATTCCGTGGAATTTATTGTATATGCGGTGCTGTGCTTACTGCGCCAGCGCTAGGTTTATGTAATTTTACTTGCAGAGCAGTAGCAAAAACTTAACAAAGGATGCGTTTTGTTACCTGAAAAGCCTTGTATTAATTTGATCATTTTTTATCCTATAAGTTGATCATACAACAACCAAAGGTAAGCATTATGAATAAGAAGATTCTTTTTTCATCCATTCTCTGCGGTTTATTTTTTTCGCCTTTTGTATCAGCCAACGACAAAGTTGAAAAGGTCTATGATAGTCAACGTTATCAACAAGTCTGTAAAGGCAAGTCACAAGGAACAGCGGTTAGTTTTGCCTATCGAGGCATTATTTGGAATGGTACCTGTGAACCTCAATTTTTCCCAAGCTCAAAAAATGCCAATATTCATGGTGATGAAGCTGAGTTAGCCAGCATTTGCCAAGGCGACTCGAAAGCGACATCAATCAATATCGAAGGTAAAGAAATTAAAGGCAAATGTGCCCTTGGTTTTGTAGCACCTAAACCAAGAATGTAAGCTAAACAATTTAAAGTTCATGCTGTATTGAGGGTAAAAAATAGTCCATTTTTTACCCTTTTTTCTACCTTGTAAATTATTAAATTCTGTATACACTCAAAAAACACAAAAGATAAAAACGAATAAAAAAAGGTATTCCATGGATTCGGAATTGTTTACAGTTTTTTTGCCTTTGACTTTGGCATTGATGATGATGGGTCTTGGTTTACACCTACGCCCAGCCGATTTTTATCGCCTCACCCTGCACCCTAAAGTCATTTTCATCGCGTTATTTTCACAGTTGGTACTGCTGGTGGGCATTGCGTTCCTCATTTGCCAGTTTTTAAATTTAGCGCCTATTTTCGCGATTGGTTTGATGCTCGTTGCAGCTTCACCAGGTGGGCCAACGTCAAACCTATTGACCTATTTATTTAAAGGTGATGTTGCGCTCAACATTACTCTTACAGCCACGAACTCCATCATTTCAACACTAACCCTGCCTTTTATTATTAATTTTTCACTGATGTACTTTCTGCAAACATCACAACCTGTTGACATGCCCGCCATGAAAATGATGAAGGTATTTTTCATCACTCTACTTCCAGTCAGTATGGGCATGTTTTTACGTTATTACTTTCCAAAACTTGCCGACAGATTAAACCGCCCAATGCGTATTTTGTCTGCAAGCTGTCTTCTTTTTATCTTTTTTCTCGCACTGTACTTAGAGCGACATAATTTTGTCGAATATGTGTTTGAGATTGGGCCTGCCGTAGCCTTATTCTGCTTCTGTAGCATGTTTATTGGTTTTTTTGTGCCACATCTTGCCAATATTCCAGAAAAGCAAGCCTTAACTTGCTCCTTTGAGATCACCATTCATAACACCGCACTTGCCATTACGGTTGCCCTGTCAGTCTTAGGCAACACTGCCATGGCCATTCCTGCCGGTATTTATTCTATTTTCATGTTTGTATTTGCTGCGTTATTAGGCCTATTAATCTCGCGAAGAAATGACAGTTTATTTTTGAAGAAAGAGACCGTAGCTGAATAAGTTCACGGTCATGATTTATATAATTTTAAGGAGAATATGCACCTATGGATTCAGGAATTATAACTATTATGTTACCCCTAGCTCTTGCCATCATCATGATTGGCTTGGGCTTAGAGTTAACCCCGAAGGATTTTGCACGCGTCAGCAAGCATCCCAAAGCAGTATTGGTTGCTTTATTTTGTCAGTTGGTACTTCTTGTTGGGATTGCCTTTGTAATTTGCATAGTACTCAACTTACCGCCACTGCTTGCCGTCGGCTTGATGCTCTTAGCCGCTTCTCCTGGTGGCAGTACTGCAAACTTATTTAGCTATTTGTTCAAAGGTGATATTGCGCTCAATATTACCTTAACCGCAATTAACTCCGTTATTGCAGCGTTTACCTTGCCGCTAATTGTCAACTTTGCCATTCAATACTTTATGCAGGATGGACAACACGTCAGTATGCAGTTTAGTAAAATCTTACAAGTTTTCTCAATTATTCTTATCCCTGTCTGTATTGGTATGTTGATTCGCCACTATGCACCCTCTTTTACCAAGAAGCTGAATAAGCCATTACGTATTTTTTCTGTTGTATTTTTGGTCTTAATCATTGTTGGAGCAATAGCCAAAGAACGCGCACATATTCTGGAGTATCTGACTCAGGTCGGTTTAGCCACAGTCATTTTCTGTATTTGTAGTTTAATGATTGGTTATTTTGTACCGAGACTACTGGGGATCAACAGTGCTCAAGCTCGGGCCTGTGCCTTTGAAATTGGCATTCATAACAGTACCCTTGCCATGACCATTGCACTCACCGTGATGGCCAGTACCACCATTGCCATGCCCGCAGCTGTCTATTCTATTTTTATGTATATCTTTGCTGCCATCTTTGGGACATTACTCAACCGTTATGCCCCATCGGTTCAAACCAGCACAGAACAAGCCTAGAACTGATATAGGTCTAAGGATGCTTCGGCATCCTTTTTTATTTTGAGGAATGCTGTCGAACTGTCCCCCGTTCCGCTACAATATTTATTTATACATAAATATTAGGTTATTCCTGTGAAGTGGCTACAAATTCATATTACGGTTGATCAAGCGCAAGTCGATTTTACTGAAACCCTTTTAGAATCTTTGGGTGCAGTCAGTGTCACATTAGATGATGCAGAAAACCAAGACTTACTTGAACCACTTCCAGGTGAAACGCCACTTTGGAATAAAGTCATTGTGACAGGTATTTATGCGCAAGAAGACGATGAAGAAATTGATGTCAATGCATTAGAAACGTTTATTCGCACTCAAATGCCTGATGCACCGATGCGTAGCGAATTTCTTGAAGACCAAGAATGGGAACGCACCTGGATGGATGCCTACGAACCAATTCAAATTGCTGACAAATACTGGATTGTGCCTGAATGGATGGAAGCACCAGAACCAGATGCAGTGAACATTAAACTTGATCCAGGCTTAGCGTTTGGTACGGGGAACCATGCATCTACTTTTCTTTGCCTGCAGTGGTTAGGTAAAACTGATGTTAAAGATAAAATCGTGATCGACTATGGTTGTGGTTCAGGTATTTTAGGTGTTGCTGCTCTACTTCTAGGTGCAAAAAAAGTCTATGCCACAGACATTGACCCTCAAGCAATTTTAGCCACTGAACAAAATGCGGCGCTCAATGGCGTGGCTGAGAACCTTTATGTCGGCTTACCAGATGAGTTTAATTTAGAGCTGGCTGACCAAAAAGCAGATGTCTTTGTTGCAAATATTTTGGCAGGCCCGCTTATGATGTTAGCGCCGGAATTCGCAACTTTAGTCAAATCTGAGGGAGAGTTCGCACTTGCAGGTGTAATTGAAGAGCAAGTTTCTGATGTTTCTAGTGTTTATTCTGAGTTTTTTGATATATTAGAGGTCGAGAAACGTGATGAAAACTGGTGCCGAATCTCGGGTAAACGCCACACCCTTTAAATGAACTCTTAATACACTATGAGCGACAAACAAACCTCTTGCCCTAAATGCCTAACCATCTACAAAGTAAGTGTTGCACAACTCACTGTTGCGCAAGGTATGGTTTGTTGCCCAAAGTGTTCGATGACCTTTAATGCGCTCTCGCATTTAACCACGGGTCATACTTTTGACACAGGTGAGGAAAGATCGTCGAATCAGAATGATAAGAGCCTGTCTTCAAATTCAGCATTTTCCTCTCCTCGTGTAGACAGCATTCATTTTGATTTATCACAATCTGCTGCGCTTTCAATGTCGACATCAAATTTGCTTGATATTTTCAACCTGAAAGTTGAGCACTCCAACATTGACCTCAAAACCTATTTAAACAATTTAAACTATTTTAGTACCGACCCGATTGGTAACTATCCTGCCATGAATTTGGCAGACAACAATCCAGCGAAACCGCAAAAAAGCCCGATGTACTATATGCTTTGGGGTATGATTAACTTCAGCTTATTGGCTTTATTGTGTTTCCAATACTTATGGTTTAACCCACATATCCTCAATAACAGCCCCGCATTAGGTGCAACCTATAATAAAATTTGTTTCGTACTGAACTGTAGCAGCCTACAAGAACGTTATAGTCTGATCAGCATTAATAAATTAAAAGTAAAACGTGTAGACGCACAGAAAACTCAATTTTCAGGTGAACTGATCAATTATCATGACACCAGTCTTCCGCTACCAGATCTTAAGGTCATTTTAAAAGTGGATGGTGAAGTCGATTCAACCTATCAACTACATGCAAATGAATATTTGATTGATAGTCTGGTTGGAATCAAACGAATTCCTAAAAATAGTCCGTTCAAATTCAAATTTAGCCTGCCAGTCAGCCGTAAAAGCTTCAATCATTACAGTTTAGAAATAGTCCAGCCCTAAAATTTAAAAAAAATGTAAAAAAAGTGAAAAAAAATGCAGTTTTCTTGCTCACTTTTTCTTAGACAATGGTATGATACGCGCCACAAAAGCTTAGTGCTGCAATCTCCTCAGTCTTTTAATACAAATAGAACATCAGCAAAAATGCGCGTTATCGAAATATCGCGTATTGAGCAGATTTTTTTGTTTAAAAAAGGTCGGTAACAAATATTTAACTATTGTTACGCTTATATTTCGACCAACTTAGCGATATTGTGGCATGCTAAATGTACAGTTTTAGAACTAGTCGTTTTAGGATCTAAAACGAAGTTCATTTTAATTTTAGACCACTTTATATATGTCACTTTACCCAAGTGATATTTAGATTTTTCGGATTACTTCGCATGAATAGCAAATCTCCTATTTTTACTGCACAGTCTGATGTCGCTCTTCGTATTCACGTAGATCGCGCAGTTCGCCACTATTTTGCACAACTGCAAGGCGAGCAACCATCTCAGGTCTACGACATGGTGCTGGCAGAAATGGAGAAACCTCTTCTATCTGTAGTTTTAGAATATACCCGCGGTAACCAAACACGTGCTGCGGAGATTCTAGGACTTAACCGTGGAACTTTACGTAAAAAGTTAAAAGCTCACGGTTTAATGAGTGAATAAATGATAAAATGCTTGCGGCTTCCGCGGGCATTTTTTTTACCTGCTATTTTTGGCTTTTTGTTTTAATTCTTGATAACTGTGACGAAGATCATGACCATTAAACGCGCTTTAATCTCTGTTTCCGATAAAACTGGCATTGTTGAGTTCGCTCAAAACCTTGTTGCTCTAGGGGTAGAAATTTTATCTACTGGCGGTACATATAAGTTGTTAAAAGACAACAATATCGCTGTAGTCGAAGTTTCAGAGCATACTGGTTTCCCAGAAATGATGGATGGTCGTGTAAAAACGCTACACCCGAAAATTCATGGTGGTATCTTAGCTCGTCGCGGTCTAGACGAAGCTGTGATGGCTGAACACAATATCGATGTGATTGATCTTGTCGTTGTAAACCTTTATCCATTTGCTGCAACTGTAGCTAAACCAAACTGCTCACTTGCTGATGCGATTGAAAATATCGACATCGGCGGCCCAACTATGGTGCGTGCTGCTGCGAAAAACCATGCATCTGTCGGTATTGTGGTCAATGCTACAGACTATGACACTGTTGTTGCTGAACTAAAAACAAATGGTGCTTTGTCTTACGAAACTCGTTTTGACTTAGCCGTTAAAGCATTTGAACATACAGCACAATATGACGGCATGATTGCTTCTTACCTAGGCGCTCGCGTAGGCAAGGAAGAAGGTCAAGCAGACAAGTTTGCACGTACCTTCAATACACAATTAAATAAAGCTCAAGACTTGCGTTATGGTGAAAACCCGCATCAGTCAGCAGCATTCTATGTAGAAAGCACAGCAACTGAAGCCTCTGTTTCAACAGCGAAACAACTTCAAGGTAAAGAACTTTCTTATAACAACATTGCAGATACAGATGCCGCACTTGAATGTGTGAAATCATTTGCAAAACCTGCTTGTGTCATCGTTAAACATGCCAACCCATGTGGCGTTGCGGTGTCTTTGGATGGCATTCAAGCGGCATATGACTTGGCTTATGCGACAGATCCTGAATCAGCTTTTGGTGGCATCATCGCATTTAACCGTGAATTAGATGTTGCAACTGCACAAGCAATTGTTGACCGTCAATTCGTTGAAGTGATCATTGCACCAAGTATTGCTGAAGGTGTGCTTGAAGTCACTGGCGCGAAGAAAAATGTTCGTGTTCTCATTTGTGGTGAATTACCTGCACTTGATGAGCGTGCGCCACAACTTGACTATAAACGCGTAAATGGCGGTTTATTGGTTCAAGACCAAGACTTAGGCATGATCACCAAAGATGATCTAAAAGTCGTGACGAAACGCGCACCAACGGATGCTGAGATTGATGATTTGATCTTTGCATGGAAAGTTGCGAAATACGTAAAATCAAATGCCATTGTTTATGCTAAAGGTCGTCAAACCATTGGTGTAGGCGCAGGTCAAATGAGCCGTGTTAACTCAGCGCGTATTGCTGCCATTAAAGCGGAGCACGCAGGCTTAGTGGTTGAAGGTGCTGTAATGGCATCTGATGCATTCTTCCCATTCCGCGATGGTATTGATAATGCAGCAAAAGCAGGTATTAAATGTATTATCCAACCGGGCGGTTCTATGCGTGACGAAGAAACCATTGCTGCTGCAGATGAAGCAGGTATTGCAATGGTCTTCACTGGCATGCGTCACTTCCGTCATTAATTGATTAGAAGTCATATTTATTAATCCCCCTAAATCCCCCTTTGTAAAAAGGGGGACTTTTCACGTAAGAAACCTTGGTTTTCATGCGTGATCCCCTCCCTTTTTTAAAGGGAGGTCGGGAGGGATTCTTTTCTTTGAGGGATTTTTAGATGAACATTTTAGTTTTGGGTAATGGCGGTCGTGAACATGCGTTGGCATGGAAAATCGCGCAAGATGAAAAAGTTGCAAAAGTTTTTGTTGCACCAGGTAATGCAGGAACTGCAACAGAAGACAAATGTGAAAATGTTGCTCTCAACATTTTAGACAATGCTGCAATTATCGACTTTGCAAAAAATAATGCAGTAGATTTGATTATTGTGGGTCCAGAAGCACCGCTTGTAAATGGTGTAGTTGATGCTTGTCGCGCGGCTGAGCTTCAAATTTGGGGCCCAACTCAATTTGCTGCCCAGCTAGAAGGCTCAAAAGCTTTTGCTAAGCACTTCTTAAAACGCCACAACATTCCTACTGCGTTCTACGATGTATTTACTGAAGTCGATGCAGCGAAAGCATTTGTTGAAAAAAATGGCGCGCCAATCGTGATCAAGGCCGATGGTCTTGCTGCGGGTAAAGGCGTAATTGTAGCCATGACTAATCAAGAAGCTTTTGATGCGATTGATGACATGTTGGCGGGCAACAAGTTTGGTGATGCTGGTTCTCGTGTTGTGATCGAAGAATTCCTTGCTGGTGAAGAAGCGTCTTTCATTTGTATGATTGATGGCGACAACATCTTACCAATGGCAACATCTCAAGACCATAAGCGTATTTTTGAAGGCGACCAAGGTCCAAACACGGGTGGTATGGGTGCTTACTCTCCTGCTCCTGTGGTGACTGCAGATGTATTTGAAAAAACCATGAATGAAGTGATGCGTCCTACCGTTGAAGGTATGAAAAAAGACGGTCACATTTATACAGGTTTCTTATACGCAGGCTTGATGATTGATGACAAAGGTCAACCAAAAGTGATCGAGTTCAACTGTCGTTTTGGTGACCCTGAAACTCAGCCGATTATGATGCGTTTAAAATCATCATTGGTCGATCTGGTTGAAGCTGGTATTGCAGGTAATCTTCCAGCAGAAGCTGAATGGGATGAACGCAAATCAATTGGTATTGTTCTTGCAGCTGAAGGCTACCCAGAAACCGTTCGTCAAGGTGACGTCATCTCTGGTCTTGGCCAATCTCCTGAAAACACAAAAATCTTCCATGCGGGCACAACAATGAGTGCCGACGGTCACATCTTGACTGCAGGTGGTCGTGTTTTATGTGTCACAGCTCTTGGTGATACCGTACTTGAAGCGCAAGTCAATGCTTTAGAGGTTTGTGGTCAAGTCACATTTACGGGTATGCAATACCGTACAGATATTGGTTATCGTGCTATTGCGCGTGAAAATGCTTAAAAACATTCATACTTTAAAAACCCGCTAAATGCGGGTTTTTTTATTGCAAACCGCTGCGAAGCTTTTTTAGTTGTCTCGGTGTTACACCAAACCAATTCTTACAGGCACGGCTTAATGCGGACTGCTCGGAAAAACCCAGTACAGAAGCGATCTGACTCATCGATGCTTTTGAGTCTGCTAAATATTGTAACAACAGTTGTTGTCTGAGCTTATCTCGAATCTGCTCAAAGCTAGTACCCTCTTCATCTAATTTTCGTTGTAAGCTTCGAGGATGCATCGCAAGCATATTTGCAATATCTGTTTTATTGGCTTTTGGACCTGATAAATGAATGCGTATCGCATGTCGCACACGATCGCTAAACGAGCCTCGGTGACTGCGCAAACTCTGCTCCAAATAGCTGTCTACAATTTCACGTAAGCCATGGTCGATACTATCTATAGTAATATTCAACATATCTTTATGTATAAACAATCCCGCATGTTGTTGGTCTGCCACGACTTCTGTATGGAAAAACCGTTTATATACATTTAAAGATGCTATGGGACTATGGGGTAATGCAACCTTAAGCGGCTGATATTGCTCACCACTTAAATAACGAAGCACCCGATGACAAACAGCGAGCCCCAAATCCATGGCCTGTCGTTTACTCACAATATCTGTAGCATCGTTCAATTGAATATCAAAAATAAGCTCTACAATATCTGCATGCGGTCCAAACAGCTCAGAACTCATTCGGTCATTGATATATAAACGTAAAGCAGAACCATGTAAAAACAGTAAATCTGAACTGTATTTAATCACTTCACGCAGTGTCGATGCACTTTGTAAGATCAGCCCAAGTACACCCAAAATGCCAATATCTTGATACTGTGAGATCCGCAAACCTAAATCTGCACAGTTGGCCTGTTGCGCGCTTTCTTCTAAAAGTTGGATTAGTGCTGTATGCGAAATCCATGCATTGTCATCTTGTAATTGTGCAAGTTGAATTCCATGCTTGGCCAACAACGATATTGGGTCAATGCCCAATTGTTGCATTACCTCTAGATAGCCACGTAGCCCCGAACTATGCACCATGACTTCATGGCCATTTTTAGGGTAGGAAATGACTCTTGAATCATCCTGATTCATTCCAGTAATCCTTGTCTCGATCTGTCAAAAAATAGACTCATTCTGTCAAGTTAGCACAAAAATGCCAAGGCAGAATAGTTCAAATGAATATTTTTACTGTTCATTAATACCGCACATCATGCTGCCTAGCAGATGCTGCAAAGAAATGTAGTACATGGATATGAATGCTACATTTTTAGTCAAGGATAAAACAAGGAAAATAGAATGAATTTTAAAAATGTGACTGTCGCTGGCAGTGGTGTACTCGGTTATCAAATCGCGTTTCAAACAGCATTTCATGGCTTTAAAGTTTCGGTTTATGACATCAATGATGATGTACTAGCTAAAGTAAAAGCTAAGTTTTTTGAATTAAGCGAATGTTATAAGCATGATTTGAATGCTACTCAAGAGCAATTGGACAACACATTTAATAACCTCAGCTATTGTTCAAATTTGGCAGAGGCTGTAAAAGATGCTGATTTGGTGATTGAAGCCGTACCTGAAGATGTAGGTATTAAAACAGAGTTTTACAAGCAACTCAGCCAAGTTGCACCTGAAAAAACCATATTTGCAACAAATACATCGACTATGCTCCCGAGTCAGTTCAAAGACCTAACTGGCCGACCAGAAAAATTTGTGGCTCTACACTTTGCCAATAAAATCTGGGTCAATAACATGGCAGAAATTATGGGACATGCTGAAACGGATAAAAAAGTGTTCGATAATTTGGTTGAGTTTGCCAAAGCCATTGGTATGTTGGCTTTACCAATTTATAAAGAACAACCTGGTCACCTTCTCAACTCAATGCTAGTTCCATTTTTAATTTCTGCAACAGAGCTTTGGGTGAAAGAAGTTTCTGATCCTGAGATGATTGATAAAGCATGGATGAAATCTTTTGGTTCACCACTAGGCCCATTTGCAATCTTAGATATTATTGGGATTAACACTGTTTACAATGTTGCAAAATTAAATGTCGACACCAACCCAAATATGGCACCACTTTTAGAAAAGCTAGATGCAGAATTTATTCGACCGGGTTATTTAGGTATGTTTTCAGGTAAAGGTTTTTATAATTACCCAAATCCTGCATACGAAACGGCTAACTTTTTAAAGTAATAGCATCTTGAAATGTGAACTCAAGCGTTGATGTTTCAGTACATAGCTCAAATTAAAGCGGTATTATTTTTATATCGCTTTAATTATTCCATAACACTTAGAAATTACAGATAGATCATCGGTTTTCACAATCTACGATAAAAGCCCTTATGCTTACCTTGTGGCATTCCTTTTAGCTGTGCTCAATGAGCAGCTAAGCGTCTTTGACTGTTTAGGATTACTTCTCTTCCATAGACTATTTCGCTAGATAAATTAGTTATATCTATTTTTTGTATTTAGTTTAGATAAAATCTTATAAAGCACAAAATTTATGCAAATTCTTATTTTTAAATAGATTAATTAAAAATAATATATTGTTTTCATTATAAAATTACAAACAAAATGCAAATCACTAATCTTTAAATAAGATAAGTATTGAACTTTTATGCTCTATATCGAATATTACTTTGTTGATATGATGTGCAAAATTTAACGATTGAGCAGAGATGTTTCTAGTGAGTTGAAAAAGTTAATCTTTTCCAAAGTGAAAGCACATATTCGACTGATATCGAATTGCACACTTGCAAAACTCACATTACAGTCATATGCATCAAATCAGGTATGCCTGATTTAAAATCAATTGATCTCTCTATTGTTCAGCTAAGTTAAGCCTCGTTTAGATGCTTAATTGGGAAGAAAAAATGAAAAAAATTCTAGGAATTGCGCTGGGTTTATCTGTTGTTTTAACGGGTTGTAGCAAACCCGAAGCACCTGCGACAGATGCGGCTAAAACAGATACAGCAGCAGCTGAGCAAACAGTAACCATCGCATCGACTGGCTCTGATGCTGATATTTGGCGCCACATTGCAACTTTGCCAGAGACTAAAGCAGCGGGCTTAAAGTTAGACATTAAAAACTTCACTGACTATGTTGCAATGAACACTGCTGTTGCAAACAATGAAGTCGATGTCAACGCATTCCAATCTTATGCTTACCTTGTAGCATATAATGAAGCGAACACAGCGAAGATTGCCCCTCTTTCAACGACCTACCTAGAGCCAATGGGCATCTATTCAAGCAAAGTAAAAACACTGGCTGAATTTAAAAATGGTGCAACGATTGCGATTCCAAATGATGGTGCGAACGAATCACGTGCATTGTTATTATTACAATCTGCGGGTCTAGTGAAGTTAAAAAATGACTTTGACTTCGTGAAAGGCACTTCGAAAGACATCGTTGAAAACAACAAAGCTCTCGTCATCAAGCCTATTCAAATGGCAACAGCTGTACGTGTGAAAGACGAAGTTGATGCAATTGTTTTGGGTAATACCCTTGCAATGGAAGGTGGTCTAAACGTATTGAAAGATGCGATTTACTATGAGCCAATCGATCAAACCACAAAAATGAATGTGAACGTACTTGCGGTGGCTGAAGCGCGTCAAAATGACCCTGTACTGAAAAAAGTCGGTGAGCTTTACCATGTCGCTGCAGTAGGCAAATATGTTCAAGAACATTTTGGCGGCACAAAAATTGATGTGAACAAGCCAGTAAGCTACCTTACTCAAGCTAAATAGTAATATAATCAAATCAACGAAACAGGCAAAGTCTCTTTGCCTGTTTTTTCATTTTTGTGTAGTTTTTGACGATATGATTCAATTTAAAAACATTTCAAAGCACTATCAGCTGAAAGGCCAAATCATTCCTGCACTGGACCAAATCAATTTGGACATTCCAGAAGGCAGTATTTTTGGCGTTATTGGCTATAGTGGTGCAGGTAAAAGTACCCTCATTCGTTTGATCAATTTACTTGAACGTCCAACCGAAGGACAAGTAATTATCAATCAGAAAGACTTTACTGCATTAGATGCAAAAGCATTACGTCAAGAACGTGCAAATATTGGCATGATTTTCCAGCATTTTAATTTACTGCAAACCAAAACCGTTGCAGCCAATATTGAAATGCCCATGAAACTTTTAGGTTATAGCAAAGCTGAACGTGAAAAACGTTTGAATGAGCTACTTGAGTTTATTGATCTCAAAGACAAAAAAGAAGCTTATCCAGACGAGCTCTCGGGTGGTCAAAAACAACGTGTCGGTATTGCACGTGCGCTTGCCAACCATCCTAAAATATTACTTTGTGACGAGGCGACTTCTGCACTAGACCCACAAACCACCAAATCGGTCTTGGACTTGCTCAAAAAAATCAATCAAGAGCAAGGCATTACCATCGTCATGGTGACGCATGAAATGGATGTGATCCAAAGCATCTGCTCACATGTAGCCGTAATGGAACTTGGTAAAGTAGTTGAAACTGGAAAAACAGTGGATCTGTTTAGTCGTCCGCAACATGCAACGACACAGAATTTTATTCAAACGATTTTGCATCAACAACTACCGATTAAACTTCTGAATAACCTCGAACATAAGCATCATCATAGTATTTACCGCTTACAATTTCTGGGTAACTCTGCCCACGAAACCGTAATTCAAAACTTAATTAAGCAGTTTGATATTAGTCTCAATATCCTGTTTGCCAACATGATTGAAATTGATGGCAATGTGATTGGACAAATGTTTGTTCAGCTCTTGGGCGATGAAAGCCTGATCGCTGAAGCAGTTGAGTTTTTAAAACAACATGGTGTGGCTGTTGAACAATCAGGAGAGCTGGCATGAGAGATTTAATTGTCCAGTGGTTAACTCAAATCACAGCACCTTTTTGGAAAAGCTCTTTATCGATTGATCAGTTTATTACGGCTTTACAAGAAACATTTCATATGGTGTTTTTTGCAATGCTGTTTGGCTGTATTTGGGGCTTTATTCAGGCCATTATTTTATTGGTCACACGTCCTGATGGTATTTTGCCCAACAAAGCAATTTATCATAGCCTCAACCCGATTGTGAATGCTCTGCGCTCTCTGCCCTTTATTATTTTGCTGATTGCGGTTTTACCTTTAACCAAACTCATCGTCGGTACATCTATTGGCACGTGGGCTGCGATTGTTCCTCTCACCATTTATGTTGGACCATACATTGGTCGTTTGGTGGAAACTTCATTACTTGAAGTGAATGAAGGCATTATCGAATCTGCACAAGCCATGGGTGCAACTCCGCTACAAATCATCTTTAAATTTATTTTACCTGAAGCACGCAGTTCACTGATTTTAAACTTAACCACAGCCACGATTAGCTTAATTGGTGCAACCGCGATGGCTGGTGCAGTGGGTGCAGGTGGTATTGGTGATCTTGCTATTTCTTATGGTTATCAACGTTTTGACACCAGTGTCGTAATACTCACAGTAATTGTGCTGTTGATCATGGTGCAAATTGTACAATCCGTTGGGGATTGGTTATCGAGAATTCGTTAATCTCATCGTATAAAAAAACACTTTGAATTCAGGGTGTTTTTTTTACCAAAAACTTTTATAATTTAATTAAATTTCCATTTAAATCAAAATAATATGAATCATAACAATAGCAAGACAACAGTAATTCAAGACTTCAATGGTCTGTCTATCACAATTCCAACTTCTATACCTAAGCTGGTTTTAATCCTTAGCACCCTAATACTCTCGTTCATACTCTATATTGGCTTATATGAGGATGCAAAAAACTACTTTTCAACCATAGATTATAGTGACTATTTCCAAATCATCATTGCTCTCGGTCTTGTATTTATCATTGTCAATTTCATCAGAATATGGCTTTGGTTGCTCTTTGGAAAAGAAATTATTGAGATCACAAATCAACATTTAAAAATGAAAAACTCTATTCTAGGGATCAGCATATCTAAAATCATCCCTATCTCAGAAATCACACAAGTGAGTGTCAATAGCAATCCAAACAAACAACAACCGGGTAAAATTCTACTTCATCGTGGAACAAAGGTGATTGACCTTGGCAATTTCATTCGTGCTGAAGAATCAGTATATCTCGTTCAACTGATGAACAATAAACTCGATAAAATAAAGGCATCTTAGATCCAAACTTATCAACGCTATAATGATGGCGATATCAATAATCGCTTTAGCATGTCGTCTAGCTATATGCACAACTCATCTCAAAGCATATTTATGAGATGAGTCATCAAAACTTAAGCATTTCCCTGCTTTTTCAAACTGAAATCTAAATTCCCATGTTAAACTATTCAGCGGTTTTTGCAGGGACTCACTTATGCACTTTGTACATCTTGGTATTCATACAGAATTTTCAATCACAGAATCAATTGTACGTATACCTGATTTAGTCAAAGCTGCTAAGGCAGAAGGTATGCCAGCCCTTGCCATTACTGACTTATCTAACTTACACGCTGCTGTAAAATTTTATGGTAAATGCTTAGATAATGGCATCAAACCGATTATGGGTTCAGAAGTTCGCTTGAACGATGCTGAACATCGCGTGACATTATTGGCGATGAGCAATGTTGGCTGGCGTAATCTAACCGAACTGGTTTCAGAAGGTTTTATCCGAGGTCAACAGCTTGATATTCCTTGCGTTGCAAAAGACTGGATTTTAGAACAAAACCATGACCTGATTGCGCTACTTGGCATGCGATCTGATGTCGGCAAAATGCTCTGTACATCGAATCCGCAAAAAGCCGAACCTTTACTCGAAGAATGGATTGCAAAATTTGGCAATCGGGTTTATTTGGCTCTATGTCGAACAGAACGCTCAGGTGAAGATGACTTCAACTATGAAGCCTTAAAACTGGCTAAAAAATACAATATTGGTGTAGTTGCGCACAACGATGTGCACTTCATGAAAGAAATAGACTTTGAAGCACATGAAGCCCGTGTCTGTATTGCCGATGGCTATGTATTAGGGGATAACCGCCGACTAAAAAATTACTCTCCAGAGCAATATTTTAAATCTGGCCAACAAATGGCGGAATTATTTGCAGACATTCCCTCTGCAATTGAAAATACTTATCAAATTGCCAAACGTTGTAACGTCACGCTGCAATTAGGTAAATACTTCCTGCCTGACTACCCTATTCCTGAAGGCCATACCATCGACACCTACTTTGCACATTTATCTAAAGAAGGTTTAGAAGAACGTTTAGACTTTTTGTACCCACCTGAAACGCGTGATGAATACTGGCCTGAAAAACGTAAAGAATATGATGATCGTTTAGAGTATGAAATCGGGACCATTCTTAAAATGGGTTTCCCGGGCTACTTCTTGATTGTCATGGACTTCATCCAATGGTCCAAAGGTAATGGCGTTCCCGTTGGTCCAGGCCGTGGTTCAGGTGCAGGTTCGCTTGTTGCCTACAGCTTAAAAATTACGGACCTAGATCCTCTCCCATACGGACTACTGTTCGAACGCTTCTTAAACCCAGAACGTGTTTCAATGCCCGATTTCGACGTCGATTTCTGTATTGCTGGTCGTGATCGTGTGATTGACTATGTGGCGCGTACATACGGACGCGATGCAGTATCACAAATTGCCACTTTCGGTACTATGGCAGCCAAAGGTGCCATTCGTGATGTGGCACGTGTCTTGGGTAAATCCTATGGTTTGGCAGACCGAATCTCAAAAATGATTCCAACCAAGCCTTTAGGTCTAAGCCTCGAAGAGTCGATTGAAGCAGAGCCACAGCTTAAAGACATTGTCACTAACCCATCAAACCCAGACAATGACGATGCGGCTGAAATTTGGGAAATGGCATTAAAACTCGAAGGCATTACCCGTAACACAGGTAAACACGCAGGTGGCGTGGTCATTTCCCCGACTAAAATTACCGACTTTTCTGCCGTGCTGTGTGATGCAGATGGTACAGGCCGTGTTGCGCAGTACGATAAAGACGACGTTGAATCTGCAGGTCTGGTGAAGTTCGACTTCTTGGGTCTACGTAACTTAACGGTCATTGAAGATGCCGTGAAGAATATCAATAAACGCATTCAGTTAGATGTGCCTTTAGACATTGCTTTCATTCCGCTTGATGACAAAGATGCATACCTCATCTTTGCCAATGCCAACACCACAGCGGTCTTCCAGTTTGAATCCGTGGGCATGAAAAAAATGCTCAAGGAAGCACGTCCAAGTAAATTTGAAGAAATTATCGCCTTCGTATCCCTTTACCGTCCGGGTCCGATGGACCTGATTCCTGACTTTATCCACCGTATGCATGGTGGCGAGTTTGAGTACCTCCATCCCCTACTTGAAGGTGTACTTGAGCCGACTTACGGCATTATGGTTTACCAAGAACAGGTAATGCAGGCAGCACAATATTGTGCGGGCTATAGCTTGGGTGGTGCGGACTTACTACGTCGTGCGATGGGTAAGAAAAAGCCCGAAGAAATGGTCAAACAGCGCCAAATTTTCACGGAAGGTGCAGCCAAAAAAGATATTGATGAAGCCACTGCCAACCATATCTTTGACTATATGGAAAAGTTCGCAGGTTATGGCTTTAACAAATCGCATGCCGCAGCTTATGCCTTAGTGGCCTATCAAACGGCATGGCTCAAAGCGCATTATCCAGCTGAATTCTTAGCAGCGGTGATGTCTTCGGAAATGCAAAACACCGATAACGTGGTGTTCTTGATTGACGACTGTCGACACAATGATATAGAGGTATTGCCGCCTTCGGTCAATATGTCTATCTATCAATTCCATGCTTCGGACGACAAAACGATCGTTTATGGACTCGGCGCAATTAAAGGTGTCGGTGAAGCGGCGATGCAGTCGGTCATTGACTCGCGTATTCAAGATGGGCCTTATCGTGACTTGTTTGATTTCTGCCATCGTATTGATCTGAAAAAAATCAATAAACGGACTTTAGAAGCATTGATTCGCTCAGGTGCTTTAGACTGCCTCGGCATTGAGCGCTCAAGTCTAATGGCGCAGCTACCTGAAGCGGTACAAGCGGCAGATCAAGCTCGCTCAAACCGTGAAACAGGCATCATGGACTTGTTTGGTGAGGTTGAAGAAGTACAACGTAAACCCGCCAAACCTGTTAAACCTTGGTCAGATGAAGTCCGTCTCAAAGGTGAAAAAGACACTCTAGGGTTGTATTTAACCGGCCACCCAATTGATGTCTATCGCACTGAGTTGAAAGCGTTTATTCCGAATAAAATTAATGAACTTACCCCAACCCGTCGTGGGGTAACTACAGTTTTTGCAGGTCTCGTGGTCGATGTAGCCAACTTCCCGAACCGAATGATGGTGACGTTGGATGATGGTACCTCACGAATTGAAGTCTCTGCGAATCATGAACGCTTTATGCGTTTTAAAGACATCATTCAAAATGAAAAAGTCGTGGTAATTGAAGGCGAAATTTACGAGCGTGAAGGTTTTGACCGACCGATGGGACGCTTAACCAAAGCATTTACGCTGAATGAAATTCGTCAAAAACGCGCCAACTGTATTCAAATTCGTCTAGACCCAACACATAGTACAAAAACACTGAGCCAAGATTTAAAAAATATTCTTGCACCCTTTTGTAATGTCGATATGTGTAATCACATCCCACTGCAATTGCTGTTGGACTACCCGTATGCCACGGCTGAATTGCACTTAGGGATTAATTGGAAAGTGGCGCCATTGGATGAACTACTTTCCAAACTCCGCGACTATTTTGGTAAAGAAAATCTTCATGTGGAATATCAAGTCAAATCCAAAGCAGCCAAAGCGGTGAGCTATGAAGAAGCCAAACCTGTAGATGTACCACCGCCCCCTGCGGATATGAGCATGGATGATGCCATGGACTTATATCAAGCTGAAGTCGGTCAGTTCTCTTAATTATTTAAATTTTAAAGATTCATTGGAAAAATCATGAGCCAATTTGACAATGCCGCTGTTTCAGCGCATCTCTCCCATGTGCGTATTGTCATGGTCAATACCACACTCCCTGCGAACATTGGTAGCGCACTGCGCGCCATGAAAACAATGGGACTCTCAAAATTGGTTTTGGTTGCGCCAAAAACCTATCCACATCCCGATATCGATGCTTTGGCTGCGGGTGCAACTGATTTAATCAAGCAGATTGAAATCGTTGAAACCCTTGCCGATGCCATCAAAGACTGCCATTTAGTGTTTGGCACGAGTGCGCGTAGTCGTACCATTCCTTGGCCTTTGCTAGACGCACGTCCCGCGGCTGAAAAATCAATTTCAGCAGTGGTAAATGATCAGCAAGATGTTGCTGTTGTCTTTGGCCGTGAAGACCGCGGACTGACCAACGAAGAACTGGCCATGGCTAACTATCATGTCACCATTCCTGTAAATACAGACTATGGTGTACTAAATGTGGCTCAAGCCATTCAAGTGATTTGTTATGAAATGCGTATGGCAACTCTTGCTGCTGTAGAAAGCGCTGAAGATCAAGCTGCAACCATGCCTGTCACAGATACTGAGTCTATGCAATGGGATGAGCCTTTGGTCACCCATGAGCAAATGGAACAGTTCTACCCGCACATTGAAAAAATGTTGGCCGAGATTGAATTTTTAGACCCCAAAAATCCACGATTACTGCCTTTACGCTTGCGTCGTCTTTTTGGACGTATACAATTAGATCGTATGGAATATCATTTACTTCGTGGTATTTTTAGTCGTGTACAAGCCTTAAATAATGGCACATGGAAAAAGTCAAATACGGATCAAACAGAGGATCAATCTAATGCTTAAACAGCTCAAAGAAGATATACAAGCTGTATTCGCGCGCGATCCTGCGGCACGAAACACTTTAGAAGTTCTAACCACATATCCAGGCATTCATGCCTTGATCATGCACCGTATGGCGCATGAGTTATGGAAAAAAGAATGTAAAGGCTCAGCACGTTTATTGTCTTCTTTTAGCCGTTTTGCAACAGGTATTGAAATTCACCCAGGTGCTAAAATTGGTCGTCGTTTTTTTATTGACCATGGCATGGGCGTCGTGATTGGTGAAACCGCTGAAATTGGCGACGATGTGACCTTATATCATGGTGTCACTTTAGGTGGAACCACATGGAATAAAGGCAAACGTCACCCGACCTTAGAAGACGGCGTGGTGGTTGGTGCTGGTGCTAAAATTTTAGGCCCTTTTACTGTCGGTAAAAATGCGAAAGTCGGCTCAAATGCAGTCGTCACCAAAGCTGTTCCATCCGACACGACCGCAGTTGGCAACCCTGCACGCTTTATTTCTAAAGATAAACCGAAAGATGAAGCAGAAACACGTCGTCGCGATTATGCAGAAAGTATTGGTTTCCAACCTTATGCTGCAACGCAAGACCAGTCTGATCCAATTCTTGAAGGTATGCGTGTTCTACTTGACCGCATTCAGCTGAATGAGAAACGGATGAATACCCTTTGCCAACGTTTGTCTTTGCTTGATCCAACTTTTAAAAAGCAACAACAAAATGAACAACCCTTTAGTGCTGAAGAATTGAAAATTTTGGAAGATGTACGCCGCGAATGTGAAGCTCAAAGCCTGCCATCCAACGACTAAACATGAAAAGTGTTAGTTTTTGAAAACCTGCCTATAGCAAACCTTGCATGTTCATCAGAGTTTTTTTAGACTGACGAACATGCCTTTTATACCACTTCTTAAAATAATGAATGGAAGAACCTTATGATGCTTAAACCCTTAGCGGTTGCTGTTCTTGCTGTCTCGTTTTTAACAGCGTGTAGCTCAAACCCAACGAAGAACAATAGTGATACCATCGTTTTTACAGAGCCTGAATTAACTGCACCATTTTATGCACTCAATCCATTTAATTATGATGCGCCACCTCCATTTGAAATTAACTTAAAAAAAGCAGCGGCTCAACCCGTAACCAAAATGGAAGTGACTCGCTCTGACGACCCATCTAAAAAACTGCTTTTAGACACCAATAAGCTGATTATTCCGACCGTAAATAGCAAAGACCGTAAGTTGAAGTTTGCCGTACTGGCGGGCGACAATGAAGTCGACATTACTGAAATTGATGACTTCTTACAGTTGGTTGAAGGCAAAGCCCGTCACTACCCACCACGCTTTACAGAACGCCAAGAACGTAAAGGTTTTGAGTTAAAACTAAAAGAAGTGACACAACAGCTCGATACGTTAGCGTCGAAAGACAATGCTTCATTTGATGTACTGGTTCGTGCATTCAAAGCCAGCGTTATGGCACGTAATTTAGACCTCGGTTCAGTCTATACCACCAAGTCTTTGGCTTATGCACAGCGTATTTTAAAAATTAACCAAGAAGACCCTGAAGCAAACTTCTGGTTCGGTTTTGCTTTGTCTGAAGGTGGTGGTCAACGCGAAGCGATGCCATACCTCGATAAAGCAATGAAAGCTGGTGTTCAAGAAGCCTATTTAGCGACCGCAAATAACTACATCGCGATGGAACAAAAGAAAAATGCGGTGCAAACCTTGAAAAACTACAAGCTGAAATATCCACAAGAAGCTGAAGTTGCGGATCGCTTGATTAATGAAATTGAAAAACAAGGTCGTTGGAATGTTTGGCAAGTTCTAAATACTGCAAAATAATCCCATCACCTATGATGCACCTAAAAATAGACCGAATTTTCGGTCTATTTTTATTTTAGGCGAATTGATAAATCCGAGAATTATCGTATGATTTAAAAAATTCAAAAGAATAAACGGTAGTCGACGCTTTTTATGCCTAAATACATCCGTAGCACCTTGATGATGACCACTCTCGTTTCGCTTTTGAGTGGTTGCCAAGTGGTCAGTGTGAAAAATCAATCACTGAACGTCACGATTACCAATGAGCGTGAGAGTATTTTAACGCGGGATAAGCTCAGTGAAGCGAGTCTAAACGTGCTGTCTATGACAGGCCGAGAAGCCAAAATCTGTTCAGAGCAACCTGAAGAATGTGTCAGCGAACTCAAACAGATTCCACAAATTCAGGATGAACAGCTCCTCTCTACTGCCAGCGAACTGTATCTCGCTAAAGCACTTTCCTTAGAAAAATCATCTGCCTGTAAAGTGAGTATTTTAGCCAAGACACAGTCTGAAGAAAAACAGGCGCTACAAAAACAAAACTACCAAAACTGCCTAGATCAACAACTTGGCATGCTTGATAAAAGCATTCGCTATAGTTACGCCTACATGTTTAACACCAAACGTGGCCCGCAAGACCGTATTTTTGATAACCGACAAGTCCAACTCCGTGACTTTTATAACCAAGCTATCGCTAAACTTGTAAATAGTTATGGCCTACGCCATGGGCCATCTGAAGTCGGTAATCAAATCAAAGTGGGGCAAAGTATTTACCGTATTAATTATGACAACTACCCACTTCTAAAAAACCGTCAAGTTGAACAACTAATGTCAACTTACAATATGAACTTTTCAGGTCTGCGCTCTATCACACGTCGCGATGGTTTTGGTTCAGAGTTTCTGATTGTCCTCCCACCTGAGCACAATGACACCTCACCTGAAAAAGCCAAATATATTGTCGATCCACTGCATTATCAGTACACCAATGGTCGTAATCCTAACATTCACAATGCCCGTTATTTAGCAGCGACTATTACCGCACAGCCACGCTCTGCATCCAATATCGATGAAATCTTAAACAACCCTGAGTTTGAAATCTCAGCTTATGATCCCTACAAGTTTGAATCTGCGAAAATTGCAGGCAAAAGTTACCCTCTTGCTGCAAACTTTTCTGCGCCTTATGGCTTATGGTTAGCACAAAACAATTTAGGTAAAGCCGCGTATTTATCACTAATTGATCGTGATGCACGCCTCACCATGCCGCACCTATACATGCTTGAGCCGTACAACCCAAATAAAAAAGTGGTGGTGCTCGTTCACGGTCTAGCCAGTAGTCCAGAGGCATGGATTCGTTTGACGAATGATGTCATGGGCGACCCCGTGCTACGCGAGCACTATCAAGTCTGGCAAGTGTTCTACTCGACCAATATGCCAATTTTAGAAAGTCGTTTCCAAATCTATGCAATCATTCAACAAAGTTTTAATTTGGTCGACAGCAAAGCACCTGCCAAAAAGGATGCCGTGCTAGTGGGTCATAGTATGGGCGGCATTATTGCGCGGCTTTTGGTGAGCGATGCTGACTTAACCCCTGCTGCAATGAAACTGCTACCCAATCGACGTGTGCAACAATTTAAAAATGACCCTCTGTTTAAATCACGCCTCGACATCCAACCCATTCCAAACTTTAGTCGGGCCATTTTCTTAGCAGCACCACATCGTGGGACAGAGTTTGCTGACCGCTGGTTTACCCTTGCGGCACGTAAAGTCATTCGTCTACCAGGTGCATTTTTGGGGGCACTGACCGATGTTATACAAAGTAGTGACCCTGACCTACAAGCCTTCATTAAAGATGTCGATAATGGACTCATTCAAAATGGGCCAAGTGATCTCAGCAAAAACTCTAACTTTACTCGATTAACTAAAAATGTCGTTCCATACAAAGGCATGAAATTCCACAGCATTATGGGTAATGCGACCAAAAGTGATGACCTCAATATCATTACAGACGATGTTGTGCCTTATACGAGTGCCCATCTAGATGGTGCATTGTCTGAGAAGATTATTAAAGGGGGACATTCTATTCAAGAAACGCCTGAAGCCGTTCTTGAGTTACGTCGTATCCTGCGGTTGCACCTAACTGAACTCGGTCTGTATAAGCCTTAAACTTAAAAAGCCTAAACAGATGTTTAGGCTTTTTTATTTTTGCTTTACACCTAACGCCTACAGCAATAATCACTTGGCTGTTTAACAACTGTTCGCTTTATAGATGATTTATTGTTTAGTCGTTTTCAATTTTGCTAAGATATTGCCATTCATACAATAGCTGTTCATAGCGCATAAATACACACGGTAAGCGGTGTCGCTCGGTCTATTTTTATATTGTGCATTTTCAAAGATTTAAGGATTTTACCTACATGAGCAATTCGGGAATCATAACTGATTTGTCCACACTCACCCCTATGATGCAACAATATATGGGTGTCAAAATGCAACATCCGCACTCTTTGATGTTTTATCGTATGGGAGACTTCTATGAGCTATTCTTTGAAGATGCACACAAGGCCGCTAAACTTCTCGGAATTACCCTAACCCATCGTGGCAAAGCCAATGGTGAACCTATCCCTATGGCAGGCGTTCCTTACCACGCAGCTGAAGGCTACCTTGCTCGCTTGGTGAAAAAAGGCGAAACCGTCGTCATTTGCGAGCAAATTGGTGAGGTTACAGGTAAGGCCCCTGTTGAACGTGGCGTTGTCCGGATTATTACACCAGGTACGCTGACAGATGATGCCTTACTGACTGCACATCAAAGTTCAAACCTTGTGGCGCTTTGCATACAACAAAATGAAATTGGTATTGCATTGTTAGATTTAAGTGCAGGTTTATTCAAAGTTCAGCAACAAGAGTTTCAGCTTGAGCAACTCGGTATTGAACTGTCTCGTCTGATGCCAAGTGAAATTTTGGTCGATGAAAATATTGTCGACCCCAATATCATTGAACACATTAAAAAACTGCTCGACTGCCCTGTAACACGCCGTCCCAATGTCGACTTTAATTTAAACAATGCACAAAAAACCTTATGTGATCAGTTTGCAGTATCGACTTTAGCTGGTTTCGGTATTGACCATTTGCCGCTTGCCAAAGCAGCAGCAGCATCGCTGATTCATTATGCCAAAGAAACGCAAAAGACTGCCTTGCCGCATATTCGTTCGATTCAACTAGAACAAAGCAGTGATTTCATTGCGCTTGATCCTGTGACGCGGAAAAACTTAGAGTTGGTTGAGCCTCTGTTTGAACACGGCACGTCATTGTTCCAACTCATCAATGACTGTCAAACTGCAATGGGTGGACGTTTACTTAGTCGTACGCTGATGCAACCGTTACGTGATACCAAGCTCTTAGACGCACGTTTAGATGCCACCAAGAGTCTTGTGGATGGCTACCATGAATCGCCAGTCCGTTTAGTATTAAAAGAGATTGGAGACATCGAACGTGTCCTCAGTCGGGTGGCTTTAGGTAGTGCCCGTCCACGCGACTTAGTGCAGCTGCGTCAAGCCTGTGCGCAAGTCCCTTATTTACGTCATGCCATTCAGCCCGTGATCCAAAGCAAACAGTCCGCACTCATTACCCAATTGAATGAGGAATTGGGTGATTTCCATGGCTTACATCAACGTTTAATGTCTGCCATCGTTGAACATCCACCTGTGCTTTTACGAGATGGAAATGTGATAGCGGAAGGTTTTGATCATGAACTCGATGAACTGCGTAAAATCCGTGATCATGCAGGACAGTACTTGATCGACCTTGAAATTCAAGAACGTCAAAATACTGGAATTTCGACCTTAAAAATTGGTTATAACCGTGTCAGTGGGTATTATATTGAACTGACCCGTGCACAAGCCGAGCAAGCACCTGATCACTACATTCGTCGTCAAACCTTGAAAAATGCTGAGCGTTATATCACCCCTGAGCTAAAAACCTTTGAAGACAAAGTGCTTTCGAGTGAATCCCGTGCATTAGCTCGCGAAAAAATGCTGTTCGAAATGCTTTTAGATGAACTCCGCGCCGACATTGGTCATTTACAAATGATGAGTAGCGCTATTGCGCAGATCGACCTCTTAGCCAACTTTGCACATCAGGCTCGCTTACGTAATTGGTCACGTCCTGAGTATAGTCCTGAAATTGGGGTTAAAATTATTGCAGGACGTCATCCAGTGGTTGAGGCGTTGAACAAAGCCACATTTACACCGAATGACACGACACTTGATTTCAACCACCGTATGGCCATTATTACGGGTCCTAACATGGGCGGTAAATCAACCTTTATGCGTCAAACGGCTTTAATTAGCCTATTGGCCTATTGTGGCTCATATGTACCAGCCCAATCAGCAGTCTTAGGTCCTATTGATCGAATCTTTACCCGTATTGGTTCTGCAGATGACCTATCTACAGGCAAATCGACCTTTATGGTGGAAATGACTGAGACCTCGCAAATCCTACATCATGCAACCAATCAGTCGCTGGTTTTGATGGATGAAGTTGGTCGTGGCACCAGTACCTATGATGGTTTATCTTTGGCATGGGCTTGCGTACTCGACTTAACCAAACGCATTAAATGCTTATGTTTATTTGCCACACACTACTTTGAACTGACCGAGCTGGCGAAAGAAACTGCAATTGATAACTACCATGTCACTGCAAAAGAGCTCAATGGCAACCTCATTTTGTTACATAAAGTCCAACATGGGCCAGCGAGTCAAAGTCACGGCTTACAGGTAGCAAAATTGGCGGGTATTCCTGCCAGTGTGATCAAAGAAGCACAAAATCGTCTGAAAATTTTAGAGAAGCAACAACTGCAAAAACCTAAAGTCATTCAAAATGATTTGTTTGCCGCGATAGAAACACCTGAACTTGAAATCATTGAACGTGTGGTCGAAATTGAGAAACCTTCTGCCGCACTTGAACTACTCAAGAGCATTGATGTCGATAACTTAAGCCCACGTGAAGCTTTACAGCAGCTTTATGCATTAAAAGATCAGTTACATTCATAGTGGTTCTCTATTTTTGTAACCCATCTAGACCGTCAAAATGACGGTCTTTTTTATTGTCAAAAGCAGTTTTCAGCAGAATGTTCAGTTTTTATCAAATTTAACAGCCGTGCATATAACAAATATCAATAAAAGCAATTGTTAGTTGGTGCTGTTTTTGCCTAAAATACACATTAGTTATTAGAACCATATTTTTAGGTAGCCTTCGCCATGACCTTTGTTGTCACTGAAAATTGTATTAAATGTAAATATCAAGACTGCGTAGAAGTTTGTCCAGTAGACTGTTTCTATGAAGGTCCAAACTTTCTAGTGATCAATCCGGATGAATGTATCGATTGCGCACTTTGTGAACCTGAATGTCCAGCAAATGCAATTTTCTCTGAAGATGAACTGCCAGAAGGTCAAGAAGTATTTATTGAACTAAATGCTGAATTATCACAAACTTGGCCAAACATTACCCAAATTGGCGACCAACCTGCTGACCGTGAAGAATGGAACGGTAAAGCAGATAAGTTACAATACTTAGAAAAGTAAGCCAGAAAAAGATCAGCATAAGCTGATCTTTTTTTATACCTAAAACACACATTTGATTGCAATATTTCCAATTTTTCCTCACAAATTTGGATTAAAATAATAGCCGTATTTTTTAAATATTTGATTTCTATAATGAAGAAATTTTTAAAGGGATTATTTGCGGTTAGCATAATCCCCTTGGTGATGATTGGCTGTACGACTTCATCCCACAAAGGCCAGACCATCACAACTCCTGATGGAAAACGTATTTTTATCCCGCAAGAGAAAATTAGTTTTGACCGCCCTGCTCCACCTAAAATTATTCCTTATACCTACAATGCTTGGATGTCTGTCGGTGACACGCTAGCACGCGTACGTGAGTATGAAGTTTTTCTTGAACGCAATGGTGTGGGAAATATCATCCCAAGCTTTGAACTGCTCAGAACAGCACGTGACTGGCAAAAATGTGGTCGTTCACAATACATGATTCCGAACCGTGAACTTTGGAAAAACCAAATTGCGACCTTAAAAGTATTTAAATATTTAGTTGCAGCCAAAGTACTGACCGATTTTGAAGTCACTTCGGTTTATCGTGATCTGCCTTTAAACCAATGTGCTGGCGGTGCAAACTCGTCACGCCACTTATTCAATTCTGCCATCGATTTTCGAATTGGGTCTGAAAACCCGCAACCTGAAGATTATGCTTATATTGAAAATACAAAATATCGTCTATGCCAATTTTGGACCCAACATGGACAGAGCTTGAACATGGGCTTAGGTTTATATGCTTCTGGTCAGATTCACATTGATACCCAAGGATATCGCACATGGGGCCCAGACCTCAGTCGCAATTCTTCGATGTGTAGTTACTAGTTTTTAAAAATTAAAAGGGGGCAATATGACCTCTTTTTTTTTGAGCATTGATTTCAACAAATATGGTCGGAAAAATTGCACTCTGAAAATAAAAGTTTAAAATGCTCCACATCGCAACCAAGGTGAACATGCTATGCAACAAATGTGGACAGAGATTGATAACTATATCGATGCACATTTAATTCCTGAAGACCCCATTCTACTGCAAACTTTAGAAAATACAGAGAAGCATGGTTTTCCAGATCACTTAGCTGTTGCACCGAACCAAGGCATGCTTTTACAAATGCTGATTCAAATGAATCAATGTAAGCGCGTGCTAGAGCTTGGCACTTTTGCTGCCTATAGCACCATGTGGTTAGCGCGCGCTTTACCTGAAGACGGTTATATTTTAACGATTGAAGGGAGGGATACGCATGCCGCGATGGGTCAAGAAAATATCGACAAAGCTCAGCTCAAACAAACGGTTGAACTCAAATGTGGACGTGCAGCAGATATCCTTAAATCACTGCCGGCAGACATTGAACCTTTCGACTTTATTTTTATTGATGCAGATAAACAAAGCTACCCAGAGTATTTGGAATTAAGCCTGAACCTATCGCATTCAGGTACTTTGATTTTCCTCGATAACGTGATTCGTGCAGGCGATATTATCAATCCTGAAAATCACAAACCAAGTATTGAAGGGATTCGAGATATGTTCAAAGCGATGCAAAACCATCCGAAAATTTTGTCGTGCACCGCACTTCAAACGGTCGGTAGCAAAGGACATGATGGATTTGCCTTAGCTATTGTAAAATAAGCTAAAACTTAGATTAAAAAACAATCGATTAATTTAAGCTTATATAAATTATAAACTTACATTTACTGTCCATATAGTTATCCACAATTAATGCGGATAACTATGGATAAAACAGTTTCAATTTAGATAAATCACTCTAAATTAACGGGCGACCAGTAAAGGAACTTTGGCATTCCTAAAGATGGTGGTTGCAATGCTGCCCAAGAAGAACTGATGAATTTTACTGTGGCTGAATGCACCGAGTACAATCAATTGTATGCCATGCTCATTTTGGTATTCCAGAATATTCTCAGCCACGTCACCATAACGATATTCTGTAATCACATCTAAATTTGCATCTTTCAGATATTGTTCAGGCTCTCTTAAAATTTCAGGGTGGTCACCGACATAGACTAAATGGCATTGTAAGAGACGCAGTAGATCACTTTGCGCAATCCGTTTCATCATCTTCACACAGGTCGGTGAATACTCATAGGCAAAGATAAAGCGCGTAGGTGGCTTAAAGCTATCGCCTACCGTCATGACGGTACAGTTTGCGCCACGGATAAAGTTCTCAACATTACTGCCCAATGGTTTATTGCGTTCAGCCGATTTCTCACCCACACGGCCAATCACCACAATGTCATCTTCATGCAATAAGTTAAAACTTTGCTCTAGAAAGTCACCCTTTTCTTGAATATGCGTTGTATGTAGGCCATGCGTTTCGAGAATGAGTTTAGAAATATGATCGAGTAAATTATTGCTATAACTGAGCGCAAGTTCACTTTGTTTTTGCTCTAATTCAGCCAGCTCTTTGAGCAACATTGCATTGCTTTCAAATCCAATTACCCCGCTAATTTCACCTAAGTGATAACTTGCAGGATAATAATCCAAAACTTGTAAAAGGACCAATTCCCGCCCCGTCTGTTTTGCAATCCACGCCGCAGCTTCTGCTAGGGCATTGATACAAGGGGAAGAATCGATACATGCAATGACTCGTTTCATTATCGCCTCTCATTACACCGCATTTGGTATAAGGTCTCATTGTTGTTCTAAACTTAGCATATCTTTTTTTTTGATGGCAGGTTTTTATGTAATTAAGTATTGATAAATGTTCAATATTCTTTGATATCTTAATCACGTAAACGAATAAACTGAGCAGGATTGCCAGCAACAATCGATTGCTCCGCGATATCTTTGGTTACCATACTATTCATTCCCACCACTGCATGTGCACCAATTTTCACTCCATCTTTCACGCCCACATGCGCACCCAACCAAACATCCCGTCCAATTTCTATCCCTTGTGAACGCACAGGTTGTTGATAAATCGGATTACTGAGTGCCATGCCATGATCAAAGGCATATAAGTGACAATAAGCCGCAATACGCACTTGATCATGTAACTTAATCCCCACACGACCACCATCTAAAATACAATGGTGGTTGATCGCGACTTCGCTGCCAATATCTAAAGGCCCATGCAAAGTACAATCGGCAGCAATAAACGTGTTGTCCCCAATGACAATTTTTCGACCAGGCTCTGCAAATATGTGTGCCAATGGAGAAATAAAACAGTTTTGACCAATTTCAACGGTTTCCATTTCCATTAGATAAGCTTGGTATTCTTGCTGCCACTCTTCCGCCCACACGCGGTTTTTAGGCTTGAGCGACCAATACAACCAGGGCATATAGTTTAAGCGGTGCTTATGCTGCTCACGATATTTTAATAAGGGATCAGTCATGATGGTCATCCACAATTTTTAACGCTTCACGTCCACGGGTTACATCTTGTATTTTAAGTGCGAGCGCTTCAATCTGATGCACTTGTAATAATGCCTCTACAAGCACGCCATCCGCAGTATATTGCTCATTAAATTCAATCTGCTGGCTATTCAGCTCGTACTGGAAAATCGCCCATTCATTAAATTGGCAGGCAAAATACACTTTTTTCTTCTCAATAAGCTCTATTTTTTCAGCCAACAGTAAACACTGTCCTGCTGTTCCACCATAAGCACGTACCAGCCCGCCTGTACCTAACTTGACACCACCATACCAACGATTGACTAAAACCAAAATATTGGTTAGTTCATTGCCTTCAATGGTCGCTAAAATAGGACGACCTGCAGTACCTGAGGGTTCACCGTCATCATTAAAACGAACATTGTGGCCAATTTTCCATGCCCAGCACTGATGCGTGGTACTGATATCTTTATATTGCTCTAGAAAATCTTTAATGGCTTGTTCATTTTCTACAGGCACAGCAAAAGCTTGAAAACGACTTTTTTTAATGTCTTCTTCATAGCTCACTAAACTAGAGATGGTAAATGGCATAGCGTAATTTTTAAAAATTTCACAAAAAATTATAACGTATTTTCAATCAGCTATCGTATGAAAATGGCTTTTCGCTTTAAGCCGACACGAAATAAAGAGATATGCATACTGTGTAACATGCTGAAAAAGCGATTTCAAAAGGATGGCAGAGCTCGCAGTTTGAATATAAAGGGATGCCCTATTCTTAATTCAATACAAAGCGATGGATTAAAAATATTAGAGGGAAATCTGCGCCAATTATTTTCATTGACGCAGAAAAAGCTTATACAGTGAAGTCATCACCAAGGTAAACTTGACGCACGGTTTCATTGGCTAAGATTTCATCTGGAGAACCTTCAGCAATTACCGCACCCTCACTCACGATATAAGCACGTTCACAAATCGCCAAAGTCTCACGAACGTTATGATCCGTAATAAGAACGCCAATACCACGGTCTTTTAGAGTACGAATAATATCTTTAATGTCACCCACTGAAATTGGGTCAACCCCAGCAAAAGGCTCATCGAGTAACATAAATTTTGGATCGGCTGCCAGTGCACGTGCAATTTCAGCACGACGACGTTCACCACCAGACACACTCATACCCAATGAATCTTTAATATGGCTAATTTTAAAATCGGCCAGCAATTCATGCAAACGCTGTTTACGTTGTTCTTTGTTCAGGTCTTTACGCGTTTCCAAAATCGACATAATATTTTCAGAAATGGTGAGTTTTCTAAAAATTGAGGCTTCTTGAGGTAAGTAACCAATGCCTTTACGCGCACGTTCATGCATGGCCAAATCAGACATGTCTAGGTCATCAAGATGAATTTCACCTTTGTCCATACGCACCAGTCCAACCACCATGTAGAAGCTGGTGGTTTTCCCAGCACCATTAGGACCGAGCAAACCTACGATTTGTCCGCTTTGCATGCTAAAAGATACATCTTTCACTACCCAACGCTTACTGTAGTTTTTCGCGAGATGCTTAATACATAGGATTTGTGGCTGATTGAGAGTTTGCTCCATTAGTCACGCGCTCCCGGAAAGGACTGAGAACCTGAAGGTGGGATCACAATTTGAACACGACCACTCGACGAACCACTGCTGTTTGGTGTACCAATCGCTTCGATATCACCTTTGTTCATACTATAACGTAATGTATTACCACGAATACTGGCACCATCTTGTTCTAGAAGTGCGCTGCCTGATAAGGTAATAATGCCTGTTTCTGCATTATAAATAATTTTTTGCGCCTGACCTTTGGCAATACCCTTATTGGTACTGACCTGCTGCTGGAAACGTGCAGGCTTACCATTGGCCGTAATGGTGCTAATTTGGCGAGTTTGATTTAAATTGGCAACAATCGAATCCGCTTGTAGTTTCATCGTGCCTTGTTCAATGATGACATTGCCGGTGTACGTCGTTACACCCGTTTTTTCATTAAAAGTTGCACGATCTGCCACCAGCGAAATCGCTTTACTACGGTCACTTGGCAGCGCCAAAGCAAAAGTTGAAACAGCCACACCTAAACTCAGTGCAAGTGTTTGCTTGAGGAAAGTTTTCGAAATAGAAAATTTTGGATTATGGTTCATACTTCCCTCGAATATGGAAAAAGTCATATTGACCCGTATTTAAATTCGCTTTTAAGCCCTGACTGACAAATTCTGCTTGTGGTGTCGTGACAACCACTTGATGCTGAGATTCCAATTCACGCGTCTGTGGAAACGCGGTCAGTTCTGCAGTCTCAAACTGCATCTGACCTTGATCCAACATTTTCTTTGCAACCACTTGATTTGTCAGAACGACTTTTTCGTTGTCGTTGATACCATTGGCTTGCTCGGCATAGAAAGTCGCATCTACTTTTCCATCTTTATACATCTCAGCATTTAAGTTCTCTAACTTAGAGGTCTTCTTTTGCATGTCCTGCTCAAGACGGTCTACTTTTGCGCGGACGTATAAATTACCCTGCTCATCTGTTTGAGTCAGTTGGATCTGCTCAGCAGAATAGGTCATGCTTTGCGCACCATCGACCTCGAGCTTTTGCCCTTTTCCGCTGTAATAGTAATAACCACTACTGATAGCCGCAATGGCTACAGCAGTGATATATAAAACTTTAGTATCCATAAATGTTAACTAAACTCTCATGCATGCATACAGATTAATGCGGGACTGCGGTGTACTTTTCAAGTAAAGTTTCGTATACACCTTTGGCTTGTAAAATCATATCGCAGATTTCACGTACCGCGCCACGTCCACCCATCGCTTGAGTTACCAAATCGGCACGACGACGTACTTCTAAATGACCATTTGGCACGGTCACTTTCATGCCGGCAATAGCAAATGCAGATAGGTCAGGCCAGTCATCGCCCATGTATAAACAATCTTCGGGTGAAATACCAAATTTTGCACAAGCCTCGCGCAGTGCAACACCTTTGTCTTCACGGCCTTGATAAACAAGGTCTACGCCCAAATCAGACATCCGTTTTTCTACGATTTGACTTTTACGTCCTGTGATAATAATCACTTTCACACCAGCTTGCTGAACCAGTTTCATGCCTAAACCATCACGGATATCGAAAGATTTGATTTCGTCCCCCGAGTTGGTCAAAGTCACAAAACCATCACTTAAAATACCATCAACATCCAAAACTAGAGCTTCTACATAACGCGCTTGTTCTAACAAAATATAAGAAGCCATTTTTTAATTTACCCCAGCTTGAATCAGGTCATGCATACTCAAAACACCAATGACTTTATTGCTCTCATCAACAACGACAAATTGGTTAATTTTCTTTTCATTCATTCGCTCTAATGCTTCAACAGCACGTGCTTCCGGTGAAATCGTCAGCGGGCTCTTAATCATCACATCAGACACCGCCAAGTTCACATCAAAACCTTGCTGTTTATCAATCAAACGGCGTAAATCACCATCAGTAAAAATCCCCAATAGATGATCATTGTCATCCACAATTGTGGTTAAACCTAGGCGTTTGTTAGAGATTTCGTACAGAACTTTGTTCATTGCTGTATCTGGAGACACTTTCGGTAGTTCGTCTCCAGTGTGCATTAAATGCTTCACATGTAATAACAAGCGTTTACCCAAAGCACCCGCAGGATGCGAGCGTGCAAAGTCATCTGAAGTAAATCCACGTGCATCTAACAGTGCAACAGCCAATGCATCACCCAAAGCTAAAGTCGCCGTTGTACTCGATGTTGGTGCTAGACCTAATGGACAAGCTTCTTGAATATTGCCCAATGTCAGCGCCACATCAGCATTCTGTGGCATCGGCCCACGCTCATCACCACTGATAGTAATTAAAGGCACACCTAAATACTTAATCAAAGGCATCAGCATCATGATTTCATCACTCTTGCCCGAGTTTGAAATCGCAATCAGCACATCACCTGCAACCAACATCCCTAAATCACCATGCCCCGCTTCACCTGGGTGCATAAAGAATGATGGCGTACCTGTAGAGGCAAATGTGGCTGCCATTTTTCGGCCAATATGCCCTGATTTACCCATGCCAGTAATGACTAAGCGACCTTTGCACTTTAAGATAATTTCACAAGCACGGCTAAAACGATCATCGATTTGCTTAGCAAGTACCGAGAGTGCCTGACGTTCTATCTCTAGTGTTTCTAAAGCAACTTTTTGGAAATCAATGGGATTTGACATATTTTCAGAATTCAACGTTGTTTTACCTGAACCGTGTGACGAAATGAAACGTCAGCACATAAAAAATAATTTTCGCAATTTTATCATATCTCTGTAGACAACTAGCGCGGAAATCTTTGGATTTTCACAACATATCTACAAATGTGTTTTGCTGATGATGGAAGACCTTTGTTTCAAGTGCATATAGCTCGCTATCTTTTTATTATTTTTTCTTTCGGCCACGTATGACTGCACATCTTTCACGCTGAGAGGCTCTTATTAATTCCTTAACTTAAGTGAAATAAAAAGTAGCCGCCACAAAGCTAAACAATGTCGCTAATTCAATTATTTCAATACTGGCACCAATGGTATCTCCCGTCACACCACCAATACGCCGTATAAATTTATATCGTAAATACCACAGTACCAGATAAAACGTGGCAATCACCACAACACCAATCCATGCCCAATACAAAGCCACCAAAGGTATCAGCAGTAAAAGTGCCATTGCAATTGGTCGTGCTAAATGTTGGCCCAACTGGCTGCCGAGTCCTTTAGCACGCACATAGTCTGTGCTTAAAAAGAAAAATAGCGGCACAAGACGCCCTAAGACAGGAAATAAAATGAGTGTGCTATAACACTGCTGCTGCAATAACACATACAGTGCAGACCACTTTAATATGCATACAATGACAAGGCTGAGTACACCTATCGGCCCACAACTCGGATCTTTCATGATCTCAAGTGTGCGTGCTTTATCGCCAAAACCACCGACCCAAGCATCTGCGGTATCGGCCAAACCATCCAGATGCAAACCACCCGTCAGCCAAATCCATAGCACCAGAATCACACTGCTTAACAGCACAAGTGGCAAAGCATACAATAACAGGGTTATCCCATACAGAATGGCTCCTATGAGCAAACCCACCACAGGATAAAATAACAGTGCTTGCGCATTTTGCTGAGGCGTTGGCATTGTGCTTAAACGAACTGGAAACGTCGTTAAAAACTGCAGTGCAATCCAAAAAGGTGTCATTACACATCCTCACTTTGAATAAACTGAAGTTGTCCTTGATCGAATACAAAGCGGTTCAATTGTCCCAACTCTGCTGACATTTTTAAAAGATCGTTATCATTTTGCTTCAGCGCTTGGCATTTTAATAATTTGATTACGCCGCCATGAGAAATAATCAACGCCCGTTGCCAGCCCTGCTTATGCATTTGCTGGGTCAAGGTCTCTACAGACTCGAGAACACGGCTTTTAAATGCCAATAAGCTTTCTGCCTGAGGCGGTGTAAAACTTAACGGCGTTTGCCAAAATTGAGCCAATTCATCTGGAAAGAGTTGGTAGAGTCGCTCGGTCGGCTGAGCTTCCCATTCTCCAAAATCCATTTCTTGCAAATTCGGTTCTATATACAAAGGGAGCTGTTTTTGCTCCGCCCACTCCTCTGCAAACAGACGACAGCGCTGTAATGGTGAGCTATAAATGACATCCCACGCCTGACTAACCTGCTCAGCATGAGCAATAGTAGACTGCATTTGCATCCATCCTTTCGCCGTCAAAGCATCGTCCGTTTTACCCCGTAGAGTATGACTTAAGCTGGTTTCGCCGTGGCGCAGAAAATCTAAATACAACATCTCTAAACTTTCTCACCAATCACGGCTGCTTCAGCAAATGTCGCCATTTCATTATGTAAGCGACAGGCTAGCTTGATCAACCCCAGTGCGGCCCCTGCTCCACTGCCTTCACCTAAACGCAGATTCAGCTTCAATAAAGGCATCGCTTTAAGTTCTTCTAACAAACGTACATGACCATATTCAGCCGACTGATGCCCAAAGAGCATCCAAGCACGAACCTGTAGATTTAAGCGTACTGCGAGCAATGCCGAAACAGTACTGATAAACCCATCCACCACTATCGGTAGACCCAATTGTGCACAGCGAATATACGCAGCTGTCATGGCTGCAATTTCAAGTCCACCCACGGCACATAAGGCTTTAAACGGATCGTTCCCGACATATTGTGCATGCAATGCAAGTGCTTGGTCGATCACCTGTTTTTTATGTATTAATTGTTCAGTACGGATACCCGTTCCAACACCCGTGAGCTTTTCAGCGGGTTCAGCCAATAAAAAGCAAGCGACAGCTGAGGCTGAACAGGTATTTCCAATGCCCATCTCCCCCGCGACATAGATATCTGCCCCATAAGCGATGGCATCTTCCACACTTTTTTGCCCCAAAGCAAAAGCTGCTTCACATTCAGCTTCAGTCATGGCTTGGGTTTGAGCAAAGTTAGCCGTCCCCGCGCGGATGCAGTGGCGTTCAACCCCGACATATTCATAAGCTTCACCGACTGAACCACAGTCGATGACTTGTAACTTGGCTTGATACTCTTTGGCAATCACACTAATACACGCCCCGCCAGTTGCGAAGTTCTGCAACATTTGACGTGTCACCGCTTGTGGATAGGCAGAAATATTTTCCTCCATCACCCCATGATCACCTGCAAAAATCGTAATCCATGGGCGGTCAATCTTGGGTTGTACAGTATTTTGCAAACTTGCTAAAGTCACTACAACCGATTCAAGCTCCGACAATGATCCCGTTGGCTTGGTCAACTGTGACTGGCGTGCTAGGGCTTGAGCCAATACAGACTCACTCGGACTTTGACATGCTTCTAACCACCAATTCACACTTGTTCTCCTTTTAAAATCATTGGAAATCCTGCTACGCAGAACACCACTTTTTGAGCAATTTGACCTAACTGCTGATGCAATCGCCCTGTTTCATCAACAAAACGTCGGCTAATTTGTCCCATTGGAACCACACCTAGGCCTGTTTCATTACTCACTAAAATCAGCTCAGACTGTAAATTTCCTACAAGATCTAACAACTTCTGGCATTCTTGAACTTGCAAATCTGGGTCAGCATGCATCAGTAAATTACTCATCCATAAGGTCAGGCAATCAACCAAAATAGTTTGGTTTGGACGGTCTAATTTGACCAACTGCTCGGCAAGATAAGTGGGTTCCTCACACAGCCTCCAATCTTCGGGTCGTTGTTGCTGATGGTGTTGAATACGCGCTTGCATCTCCCCATCCAAGGCTTGTGCAGTTGCCACATAAACTACAGGCTGCGCCAGCTGTTGGGCAATCTGCTCCGCCAAACGGCTTTTCCCCGAACGTGCACCACCTAAAATCAGTTGCATTGCGCATTCCCCAATTCAATTTGCGTATGTGAAAACAATGACCCTTGTAGAACATGCGCCTGATAAAAGCCAAACTTGAGCTTTGAGACGTTTAAGCTATAGTGGATATCTTCTATTTCAGCCATACGTGCCAATACATGATCACTACTCACTGCTTCACGGTACAGGCCTACTGTAATATGCGGACAATAACTTAATGCTGCGATTTCCTGCGATGTATGCAGCAATGTTTTTCTAATTTTATCCAACACGCCTGCGGCATCATCCACTTTTAAAAATAAAGCACTTTCAAAACTATTTAATCCCCCCACCTGTAACTGAAAAGATTCTAGTTTTAAATTTTTCAGATGTTCAAACTGCTGAGTCAGTTGCGCTCGACTAAAGTCATCCGACTGTATCACCTGTTCAACCCAAAAACCCGCAACAAATAAGGTGATATGGAACTGCCGTTGGTTCGGTTGATAAAGTAAATCTGGGAACTGCTCACGAAGCTGAGTTAAATAGCCAATCAAAACGGGATCATCCACTTCAATATACCAAAGTGCATAGCGTTCTCGTCCCAAATGCCATTCAGGATAGTCTCGAGCTTCGGTCGGTACTACAGTGCTATTGGGTTGAAGAAACAAAATTTTATTCACAAATGAAGATGAATGATTTAAGCATATTTTTGTCAAAATTATGGTCTGACACACCGAGATAATTTCACATTTAAATGAATTATTTTCAACATACTCAAATTACAGGCATAAAAAAACCCCAAGTTAAACTTGAGGCTTTTTAAATTTTGGAGCGGGAAACGAGACTCGAACTCGCGACCCCAACCTTGGCAAGGTTGTGCTCTACCAACTGAGCTATTCCCGCAATATGGATGTGCATTATAGAGAGTTTCATCAAACTGTCAACACTCTATAATGCAATTGCTGAATTAATCAGCGCGGCGCCAGATTGTCCCTTGACGAGTGTCTTCCAAAACTACACCCTGATCTAACAAGGACTGACGAATTTCATCCGCTTCGGCAAATTCTTTGGCTTTTTTCGCATCTTGACGTTGTTGAATCAAATCTTCAATTTGCTCTTCAGACAAAGCCAACGCCTCTTGCCCAATATCAGACTTCAGGAACTCTTCAACATTGTGCTGAACCAAACCTAGAATATTGGTTAAATGACGTAAGGTTGCATAGTAAATCGCCGCTTGTTCCGCTTGTTGCTCTTTCACGGCACGGTTCAATTCTTTGTTGACTTCAAACAATACCGCAATGGCTTCAGCGGTATTGAAGTCATCACGCATGGCACTATTGAAACGCTCATGCAATGTTTCGTCTAAGGTATCGACTTGTGTATCACCATAGGCTTGTTGATAAGCTTTAAATGAATGATAGAAGCGTGACAGCGCTGTTTTTGCTTCTTTTAAAGCAACATCAGAGAAGTTCACAGGGCTACGATAGTGTGATGACACAATGAAGTAGCGAATCACTTCAGGATGGAACTTATCCATCACATCACGAATGGTAAAGAAATTGCCCAATGACTTCGACATTTTCTCGCCATCAACGTTGATGAAACCAACATGCATCCAGTAATTGACATACTGCTCGCCAGTTGAAGCCTCAGACTGTGCAATTTCATTTTCATGGTGCGGGAACATGAGGTCTGAACCACCACCATGAATGTCAAAATGGTTCCCTAGGCAGCAAGTCGACATCGCAGAACATTCAATATGCCAGCCCGGACGACCTTTGCCCCATGGCGAAGCCCATGCAGGTTCATTTTCTTTGGCATGTTTCCAAAGTACAAAGTCAAAGGGATGTTTTTTCTCAACTTCAACATCGACACGTTCAGATGCACCCGCTTGCATATCTTCCAGTTTACGTCCTGAAAGACGACCATATTTAGCAAATTTTTCCACTTGGAAATACACATCACCATTGGCAGATGGATAAGCTGTACCCTTTTCAACCAGATTACCAATCATGCTTTGCATTTGATCAATATAATCCGTCGCACGCGGTGCTTCATCTGGATGTAAACAACCTAGATTTTCAGCATCTTCATTCATCGCTTGAATAAAGCGGTCTGTCAGCTGCGTAATCGACTCGCCATTTTCATTGGCACGTTTAATGATTTTGTCGTCAATGTCGGTAATGTTACGTACATATTTAACGCTCCAACCTTGGCTACGCAGGAAGCGAATAATATAGTCAAATGCAACCATCACGCGCGCATGTCCAATATGACAGTAGTCATATACCGTCATACCGCAAACATACATATCAATATGCCCCTCAACACGAGGTACGAATTCTACTTTTTTGCGTTGCTCTGAGTTATATAGAACAAATGGTTGCATAGCGATTCAAAAGACTTCAAATATAAGAATGGATCATCTTAACCTAAGCATTATTTTTCATAAAGTTTTCAGAAGATTTTTCTTTCAATTATCTCGCCGCTTTTCATTTATACGCAACTATTTCCAAATTTCCATTATCCAAATCTTAAACGGGTTACCGGTAAATATTGGCATTGCATGATGCATTTACTAGGGATGAACATGTACATGCTCGCAATGCTCATGGCTATGAGGTTTTGGCGCTTCATGATCTGTTCGAATACAACAGCCCTCGACATACTGACTGGTACCATCCACATAAAACTCCTCTTTCCACACAGGAACTTCATGTTTCACCCGTTCCACCGCTTCCTCGCAGGCTTGGAAGGCTTCACGGCGGTGCGCGGCATAAGCCATCGCAATAATGGCAGTATCACCAATATCTAAAGCGCCAATGCGATGCACCACCCGAACATAAGACACGCCATATTTTAATTGGATCTCTTGTTCAATTTGACGAATCATTTTTTCAGCGACAGGTGCATAAGCGGTATATTTCAATGCTTTTACAGCTTTACCTTGATGGTGATTCCGCACCGTACCAATGAATATGCCTATGCCGCCGCACTCAGGAAAATGTTGGATGCCATCAAAGTCATTTTGACTAAAAACCACGGTTTGAATCCGCGGAAATTGTTTTAATTCCATCTCAACCTCCTGCCACAGGGGACAACAACACCAAAGTACAATCTCGACTTAAAATGGTCTGCCTTGGAATAATGTCTTCACCGATTGCACAGGCACAGCGCTCCAATAACGTGTGGACAGCTGGGTATTGAGCAACGAGATCCTTTAAAACCACCGTAACCGATGAATCAGGCTCACATTGCAGCGTTAAATTGGGTGGTAACTGACGTTCAATCGCACCAAAAGCTTCAATCTTCACTCTAATCAAGTTATTTAACTCCTGAGTCATCCTAACCTCCAATCATATGCATACTGATTTTTCGCACAGGCTGATGCAACTGCTGTTTTTGAATGGCATGAAAACCTTGCTCTTTATGCCAAACATAAGTTGAAAGTTTACTTTCTAAAACAAAGGATTCGTGCTGATTGAGTTGGGCAAGTTGTTGAATGTCTGACTTTAAATTTAAACCTTGCTTGGCAAAAAGACAATTATAAAACTCACCCTGTGCATTCAACCGCAGTCGATCACACTCCCCACAAAACGAGTTGCTAATGGTGGAGATAATCCCAACCTTCTCACCATCTACCCGATAACTACGTGCTGGATTGGCGCCTTGTCCTTCAAGCACTTGCACCGTAAATTGCGAGCTGAGTTGGGACAAAATCTCTTGTTCAGTGACGACATCGGCTTGCGACCAATTTTGATCGCCATCCAAAGGCATAAACTCAATAAAACGCAGTTCTACCTTTTGCTGCTTTGCCCACTGCACCAAAGGAACAATTTGATCGTCATTGATACCTTTCATCAGAACGGTATTGATTTTGATGTTAAAACCAAGCTGTTGTGCAGCCTGAATGCCTTCCAGCACTGTATGTAGTTGTTTTTTTGTGAGGTGTTGAAATTGCTCGGCATCTAGACTGTCTAGACTAATATTTAAATCATCTAACCCTACTTGCTTTAAAGCAACGGCATATTGTTTTAAATAATGACCATTGGTGGTCATGGAAATACGCTTCAGCCCCTGCTTTTTTAGGCTTTGTAGTTGTTCGATAAAATGCACCACACCTTGGCGCATCAACGGTTCACCCCCCGTGATACGAATTTGCTCAATGCCATGCTGCACCATCAATTTGCAAAAATGATAAAGTTCTTCAAAACTGAGCAAGTCGTGTTTTTTCATCCATTCGGGATGTTCGGGCATGCAATAGACGCATTTAAAATTACAACGATCCGTCACCGAGATTCGTAGTTTGCGCTTTTCACGTCCAAACTGATCTTGGAATACTTTAACTACGGATACATGGGTCATGCTTTTCATCTGTCTTGCCTATGCATCCTTTGTGCTATGCGGGTGCAATTCACATCTCGCGCCCTATTTTCTGAAGTATAATTTGCAATAACTGTTCCAACTTTGCGCACTTTCTAAATTTTGAGTATTTTCAGTTCACCGCCGTAATGAGTGATCACTGCTACATACGTTCAATATCTAAATAAGATAATGCCTTCCCCTAAATCTATTTCAAATGATTGTTTTTATAATAAATTTAATATCAATATGAATACTTATTTGGTTCTTTTATAGATTTATATTTAACAGTCAAATCGGTTTATGGCAACTTCTTCTGCTCTCGACACAAACCTCCTCTCTTCAATATCTAAGGTATTTATAAAAAATTAAGTTGCCGATGCTGCTGTAACTCATCCAAAGAGTTAATGCTGTGAAAAAACAGTGCATGATTTTTAAATCGTGCCACTTGTGGGTGCAAATCTGCAAAACACTGCCTTAAACTGCGCTGATTTTGCTCAAGGTGCTGAATCAATGTCGGCAAACTGCTCCGTTTTAACAAACAAAACGGATACAGTGCACGGTCATTAATTTCTACAATAACGACACCACAGTTCGGATCTTGTTGCATCGCTTGATGTAACCGTGAAAACACTTTTTTCGGAATAAAAGTTACATCACAGGGTACGAACAGCACATAGTCTGATTGCACATGTGTCCATGCACTTTTCATCCCCATCAAGGGCCCTTGAAAGCCTGTTGCCTCATCTTCAAAAAAACCAATCGACGGAATCAACCGCTCATAAATGGAATGATCACGATGGCTGTTGACCCATACCTTGGTTGCACGTGACTTTAACTGCTGATGAATTTTGATAAGTTGAATTTCATCATCAAATTTTTGCAAGAGTTTATTGATACCATTCATACGGCGCGCCTGACCACCCGCCAAAATAACAACTTCAGTTTCTGGGTAACTCACGGGTTTGAATATTTTTCTTTTCATTCTACATCCTCCGTTTGACACGCTTTGATCAGACCTCGAATTTCAGGTAAGCAAGAACCGCAATTGCCTCCTGCCTTTAAGCATGCAGTGACTTGTTTTTCATGGGTGATATTTTTTTCTTTAATGACATCGATAATACGATTTTTCCCAACTTTAAAACAGCTACAGACCAGTGGGCCATCGCTATTAGTCATTGACATCGCTTGCCCTGCCAATAAAGCTTTCCTATGCATAGCACTTAAGCGTTCGCGCTTAAACAGACTTGCCACCCAGTCTCGATCTGGCAATAACGCTTTGGGCGCAATATACAGACTTGCAATGAGGTGTCCATCTTGTAACACCACACTATGACTGATATGAGCGGTTTGATCTTCTACATTGAGCCATTCAAAACTTTCATCATCAAAAGGCAATAAAGCTTTGAGTTGTTCTGTCGTTTCCGTAAAACGTCGACGGTCTGCCAGCTCATAACGAATAGCTTTGGACGTTTTGATTTTGGTCCACCAAATGCTTTGTTCAATACTTTGTTGTACCAAATGTTCAAAGCCCGTTCTGACATAAAACACACCCTGCCATTGCGTATAAAACGGATGAATCATCACAGGGGTATGTTTGAACTCAGGTTCTCCCGAAATAGCATCCACCACAGGATTCACCACTTTGCCAATCCGTGCATCTGATGCGAATTGATCACTCCAGTGAATCGGTGCAAAAATCTGTCCACGACGGATATTGTCACTGACTGCGGCTCGTAACACACAATTTCCCCAAGCCGATGTGATCTCCACCAATTCCCCATCTTTCAGACCATATTTCAGGGCATCATTTGGGTGAATTTCACAATAAGGTTCTGCTTTATGTGTGCTTAAATTGGCTGATAAACCTGTACGCGTCATGGTATGCCATTGATCACGGATGCGCCCCGTATTCAGCACCAATGGATACTCACTGCTAATTGGATTCACCGCACCAACTGCCGTTGTTGCAATAAACTTGGCTTTACCATCTGGATGACTAAACTGACCATCTTTAAATAATTGTGCAAAAATGTTTGGCTTGGTTTGGCCGTTTTTCAAAGGTACAAGTACAGGCCACTGCGTCGGTTCAAGTTCTTGGTAGTCATCAAATGAAAGTTCCGTAAGGCCTGCCAAATTAAAATAGCGGAATGTTTCAGTCGATGAACGTAAATCGATTTCTGCATTTTGATAAGCTGAAAGCTGGGCATGTTCTTTGAAAATGTCATGGCTACTTTCAAAGTCAAAACCCTGAAATCCTAACTTTTTCGCCACTTGTGACACTGACCACCAATCTGCTTTGGCTTGTTCAGGGCTGTCTAAAAAAGCACGCTGTCTTGAAATACGGCGTTCCGAGTTAGTGACTGTGCCATCTTTTTCACCCCAACCCAATGCAGGCAGTAACACATCGGCATATTGGGTGGTATCGGTATCCAGACAAATGTCTGACACCACCACAAACTCACATTTCTCTAGTGCACGTTTCACCTGATCAGCATTGGGTAAACTCACCACAGGATTAGTCGCCATAATCCAAATCGCTTTAATTTTTCCAGCTTCGACCGCTTCAAAAAGGTCGACGGCTTTTAAACCCACTTGCTTTGCAATGGTTGGACTGTGCCAAAACTGCTGTACCAATTGTTGATGCTTTGGATTATCCAAATCCATATGGGCAGCCAACATATTGGCAAGGCCGCCCACTTCACGCCCGCCCATTGCATTTGGCTGGCCCGTCATCGAAAAAGGTGCTGCGCCCAATTTTCCAATTTTGCCAGTCAGCAAATGACAGTTGGTAATGCTATTGGCCTTGTCTACGCCGCGAGAGGATTGGTTGACCCCCATTGAAAACAAGCTCATCACTTTTTCTGTTTGAGCAAATTTTTCAAAAAAGAGTGTTAATTTTTCAACAGAAATCCCCGTCCGTTCGCTCACACTAGCTATGGATGCTTCAGAAGCACTGCTTGCCAGAGCTTGTTCTAAGCCTTGAGTATGCTTTGCAATAAAATCGGTATCGGTATAATGATTGGTTGCTAAATACTGTAATAGACCATTGAACAGCGCGACATCTTGACCCGGTAAAATCGGTAAGTGTAAGTCAGCCGCCTCACAGGTGGCTGTAAAACGTGGATCAATCACGACGACAAAAAGATCTCGCTCCTCTTTGGCTTTCATGATGCGTTGATACAGCACAGGATGACACCATGCTGTATTTGAACCGACCAAAACCACCATATCGGTATGTTCAAAATCGCTATAACTGGCTGGAACTAAATCTTCCCCAAAAGCGCGTTTATGCGCAGCAACGGCTGAAGACATACACAACCGTGAATTGGTGTCGATATTGGCTGTACCCAAGTAGCCTTTAACAAATTTATTGACCACATAATAGTCTTCAGTCAGCAGTTGACCTGAGACATAAAAAGCTATACTTTCAGGCCCATATTGATCGATATTATGTTGAAATTTGTTGGCGATTAAGTCTGTTGCGGTGTCCCATGAACTTACCTCACGTTGCGGTTTACGCCCCAACATGGGATGTAAGACGCGCGTTTCTAAACCTACCGTGTCGGCTAAATTACTGCCTTTAATGCACAACTTTCCGAAATTAGATGGATGCTGAGCATCGCCCACCACAGAGACTTTTTGCCCTAAAGCCGTTTCTTCAACAGTTGCTGTTACCCCACACCCCACCCCACAATATGGGCAGGTGGTTTGTGTAGTTGTAATCATTTTTTCTGTGGAGCTATGCAGTTCCATTACAGGGATACTATTCATTTCTGCTTCGCTCCTATTTGCCTTTCATTTATTTTGAATCACTCACAACGGCGTCTTTTCTTTTGTGTTTAGATTTAGGATTAACCTTCGGTTTTGCCTACTTTTCTTTTGGGAAAAGTAGGCAAAACCATTGTCATTCACAAAACTCGTCCCATACCAGCTTCATCCCAACTTATTCGCAGAAACATTAATTTTCATAAGTAACCCTACCTCAAACAAGTTGCGAATGACGTTTCCACGTATCAAATTAACTATTAGAAAATCTATCCCCTCCTTTCAAGAGGAGGTTTTACCCTGCTTTTTTTAATGCAAAATCTTTACCAAATAGCAATTTATTTCGAATTGATGAAATTGGGGTTTGATCCGAAATAAGCTCTGCATACCAGACACCATCTTCAGTATCACCAAACAACACCGCACCAACGACTTTATCCTTTTGAATAATAATACGTTTATAAATCTGACGTTTTTCATCATTTAAAATGATGTCTTCAAAGTCATCCTTCGGTTCAAAATTACCCGCTGAGAACACATCACAGCCACTTACCTTTAACTGTGTTGGAACAGTTGGTGCTTTGAACGTTAAGCTGCCATGCTCCGCCAAATGTGAGGCACAAATGAATGCCTGCCCCCAAAGTGGCTCAACCAAGCCAAAAGTCTGGCTACGATGTTCAATACACTCCCCCACGGCGTAAATACTTGGGTCAAAAGTCTGCATGGTGTCATTCACCAACACACCACGGTTACAGCGTAGTCCTGCACTTTGTGCAAGTGCCATGTTCGGACGAATACCAACTGCAAATACCACAAGATCCGCCTCTAGGACTGTACCGTCTTTCAAGCGAATTTGAGTGACATGACCATCTACACCCACCAATGCTTCAGTATTGGCCTCAGTAATAATGGAGATACCCTTTTGTTCAATACTATGGCGTAGCATTTGGCTGGCTTTACTGTCTAATTGGCGCTCCATAATACGATCCATCAGATGTAAAACCGTGACATTCATCCCACGTTGTTTGAGACCATATGCAGCTTCAAGTCCCAACAGTCCACCACCGATTACCACGGCATTTTTCTTGGTCTTGCAGTAATCCAGCATGGTGTTGATGTCATAGATATCTCGGAAACTAATGACACCTTTCAAATCCGCTCCAGCAATTGGAGGAATAAACGGTTTCGAACCTGTCGCTAAAATTAAACGATCATAATCGACCACTTCGCCTTTATCGGTATAGACCTGCTTACGAGGACGGTCTATACGTACCGCAGGATCACCCGCAATAAAACGAATGCCTTTGTCGCTATACCATGCATGTGGATGCAACATGATGTCGTCAATGGTTTTATCTCCTGACAACACTGGCGATAACATAATACGGTTGTAGTTTCCCCAAGGCTCTTCACCAATCACCGTCACTTCATAACGGTCTGGTGCCATGTCGAGTAAATCTTCCAAACAACGCATCCCCGCTAGGCCATTGCCAACCAGCACCAACTTCATTTTTTCCTGAGATGCACCTGTGTTGGTGATATAGGTTTTTTGTGGTGTCGGACTAATCCACACTCGACCATTTTCAATTTTGCTTGGAAAAACCAATAGTTTTTGATCTTTATCTTCCAAACAGCGTCCTGTCGCCAAGCTAAAATGCTGTTTATAAATGGGCGATGCCACCACACGCTCACCTTGTAAATCACCAATAATGCCGCGCGACATTACAAAAGCTTGGCTAAATGGGTCTTGATTGCTCAAGGCATATACCCGCTTTTCAGCACCGACACGAAAAATAGCAATTTGCTGATGTTCAATAAGTGCACCTACGCCTGTATTTGGCGTTAGATCATCTAGCGCACAGACATCAACCCAATCTAACTCATTCATTTCTTTTAAAATTGTCATCATCTTGATCCTTTTAAACTTATTCATTCATTTAGTCCCTCTATTTTTGCTTTTGAGAGAGTGCTGAAGAAAGAAGTTTGAATACCCTAATTTTTTAAGCTTCAACCACTGGAATACGGCTACGATCTCGTTCAGCCGCAGTTTTAGGACGAATCTGGCCACGAACTTCTGCAAACTGAATATGCGGATCTTGTTGTTGCTCAGCTTTGGCATTGATGAAAGTCACAAAGCGTTTACGTACTTCTGGGTCTTCAACAGCCGTACGCCATTCATCTTGATAAGTCCCCACCACATGGCTCATACGACGTTCGAGTTCAGCAGCTAAACCTAAAGAATCATGCACAACCACATCTTTGAGATAATCTAAACCACCTTCCATGTTGTCGCGCCATACCGAAGTTCGTTGTAAACGGTCTGCGGTTTGCACATAGAACATAAAGAATCGGTCGATGTATTTAATTAGAGTTTGGGTATCTAGGTCTGAAGCCAATAACTCGGCATGGCGAGGCTTCATCCCGCCATTACCGCAGACATACAGGTTCCAGCCTTTTTCAGTGGCAATCACACCGACATCTTTACTTTGTGCTTCGGCACATTCACGGGTACAGCCTGAAACCGCCATTTTTAATTTGTGCGGTGAGCGCAGTCCTTTGTAGCGGTTCTCTAGGAAAATAGCTAAACCAACCGAGTCATCCACACCGTAACGACACCATGTGCTGCCAACGCAAGACTTCACTGTACGCAACGATTTCCCATAAGCATGGCCTGACTCAAAGCCCGCCGCGATGAGCTTCTCCCAAATTTCAGGAAGTTGGTGAATTTGCGCGCCAAACATATCGACACGTTGTCCACCTGTGAGTTTGGTATATAGGCCATATTCTTTAGCAATTTGCCCCACAGCAATTAATCCATCAGGCGTCACTTCACCACCTGCCATCCGTGGGACGACAGAATAAGAACCATCTTTTTGAATATTGCCTAGATAGTAATCATTACTGTCTTGTAGACCTGCATGGCTTGGTTTTAAAACAAAGTCATTCCAACACGACGCTAAAATATTGGCTGCAGTTGGCTTACAAATATCGCAGCCCAAACCATGACCATGTTGTTGAATCAGGTCATCAAAAGTTTTGATTTCATTGACCCGTACCAAGTGATACAGCTCTTGACGTGAGTAGGCAAAGTGCTCACAAATATGGTTATTGACCGTAACGCCTTGGCGTTGTAATTCAGACTTCAGTACTTGAGTGACTAGTGGCGCACACCCCCCACAGGCAGTGGCTGCTTTGGTACATTTTTTTAGTGCACCTAAAGACGTTGAACCCTCGGCAATTGCACTACAAATATCGGCTTTAGAGACGTTATTACATGAGCAAATGGTTGCACTGTCTGGCAGCAAATCAACTCCACTGCCGCCAGATTTACTTGAAGATTGTGCATAACCCGGCATGATTAAGCTTTCAGGATTTTCTGGAAGAGCTAAACCATTCAGCATCATTTGTAGTAAGTCGTTGTACTCTTTTGCACAGCCCACTAAAACCGCGCCAAGTAACTTGGTTTTTTCGCCGTTCACCACGATTTTTTTATAAACTTGTGTATCTTCATCGGCATAGAAATAACTGAGTGCATTCGGTGTCATCGCATGTGCATCACCGACAGAAGCCACATCAACGCCCATCAGTTTCAATTTGGTGCTCATGTCTGCACCCGCAAACTCAGCACAAGTTTGTTCAGTGACATGTTTTGCTGCAATACGTGCCATGTCATAGCCCGGTGCCACCAGACCATAAATTTTGTTTTGCCACAGCGCACATTCACCAATGGCATAAATATCTGGATTTGACGTTTGGCAATAATCATTAATCATGATCCCGCCACGCTCCCCGAGGGCTAAACCACTTTGACGTGCCAACTCATCACGTGGGCGAATACCTGCTGAGAACAAAATGATGTCTGTTTCAAGCTCAGAACCATCTCCAAATTTCATCACATGCTTAGTTGCAGTACCTTCCTCAATTGATGAAGTCGCTTTTTGGGTATGAACTTTTACGCCTAAGTTTTCAATTTTTGCACGTAGAACCTTTCCGCCCAAGTCATCAATTTGAACCGCCATAAGACGCGGTGCAAACTCAACCACATGGGTTTCCAAGTTCAAATCACGTAGCGCCTTAGCGGCTTCTAGACCCAATAAACCGCCACCAATCACCACACCTGATTTCGCATTAAGACTTGCAGCACGAATCGCATCTAAGTCTTCAATGGTTCGGTAAACAAAGCAGTTTTCACGGTCATTACCCGAAATAGGCGGAACAAAAGCATATGAACCTGTTGCCAAGATTAATTTGTCAAAACTAAGAACATCACCATGATTCGTCGTCACCGTTTTATGGCTTTGATCAATTGCAACCGCTTTGGTATTCAAACGTAAATCTATGCCATAAGCATCAGCAAAATCTGCACGACAAAGGGTTAAATCCTTTGCTGATTTACCACTGAAATATTCAGTCAAATGTACACGGTCATAAGCCAAGCGCGGTTCTTCGGCCAAGATGGTAATTTCAACATCATCACCCACATGTTCGAGTACTGATTCGATAAATTTGTGGCCAACCATGCCATGACCAATCATGATGATTTTCATATTCTTTCTCCGCAATATTTCATTTGTTCTGCCTGAGCCTTGAGGCTTGGGTTTAATCTCTTTATTTAGTTTTGCGCTTCAGCAATGCTACGATCATGTACTGCTTGTTCGAATAAGCGCTGTTCCTTTTCTTTATGCTCAACAGAGAAGCGAATCATAAGGACAAAACTTGCTGCGATGACCACCAAGCCACCTAAAATCATCAGTGTGGTTTGAATATCCAACATACTTTTGAGTAGGAAACCTGCTGCCACTGCACCAACGTTACCCCCTGCGCCAATGATGCCTGCCACACCGCCCAAGGCATCGCGGTCAATGAAAGGCACCAAGGCATAAGTTGCACCACATGCCATGTGCGTGAACAATGCAAAGACTGTCATTGCAAGAATCGCGAAGATAGGGGTATTCATTTGAGAGAATAGGACGAGGAAGAGACCTTCCAGCAGAATCATGCCAAACAACACTTTGGTACGACCATCAAGCCCTTTTTTTGTTGCAACTTTGTCTGACACAATGCCACCCAGAGCACGAGCAAACAGTGCCAGTAGACCGAAAATACCTGCCGCCATTCCTGCTTCTTTTAAACCAAAGCTAAAATGGTCGACGTAGTACATCGCGACAATGTTATGAATAAAGATTTCAATCCCGAAACACGCGGCATAGGCACCAAATAGAATCCAAACACGGTAGTTTTTCGCAGCATGCATCAGAATCGCCACACCACCTTTTTTATCTGAACCAACACTGACACCCTCTGCACGAAGTTCTTTGAAGTTGCCTTGTGGACAATCTTGAGTGAATTTCCAGTACATCATACCCACGATCAGCATCAGGACACCCGGAACAATCAGTGCAATTCTCCAGCCCATCGCTTGCTCTACACCAAACATCACCAAGGCACCGAGCATCAATGGCATGAGTACTTGTGTTGCACCACCGCCTGCATTGCCCCAGCCAGCTGTCGCTGCGTTTGCGGTCCCAACTACGTTTGGCGCAAACATAATGCTGGTGTGATACTGAGTGATGACAAAACTTGCCCCAATCGCACCAATCAATAGACGGAAGAACAAGAAGGATTCATAGCTATTTGCAGACGCGACTCCAAAGACTGGAATGCTGCCGAGTACAAGAAGTGCGGTATAGGTTTTACGCGGGCCGTATTTATCACACAGCGGCCCCACAATAAGACGAACTAAAATGGTGATGGCTACAGCAGCAATATTAATATTGGCAATTTGATCTTTGGTTAAGTGAAATTCACCCGCAATCACAGGCATCAACGGTGCACAAGCGAACCAAGCAAAGAAGCAGACAAAAAAGGCGAGCCAACTCATATGGAAGGCTCTCATTGCTGCGCCGTTAAAACTGAAAAGACTTATTTTTGTTGCTTTTTTAGCATGTAAATTTGAAGACATAACCTTCTCCAGACTGAACTGAGCGTATAGTTTTTCTACAGCACAAATACTTGCGATGTAGAAGCGATCAGAACGGACGTCGTTGGCCGTCTTACAAATTTGATTTAGAGTCGTCTTTGACTCATTAGGGATAATGCAACGAGTGTGCCAATATTTATAATTAAATAGCAAAATATTGTTTTTTAAAGATTTATTTAAAAATAATCTTATAATTCGATATAGTCAGCTCTTTTTATTTTTAAAGCACAACAGCTAATTTTTCCGACTTTTTAAAACACTGCTACCTCTTGGTGCATTTTGCATTATCGATGAGCATCTGCTTTCTCAAATAAACGACATTGCTTTGTTCTAAGCACGACATCTAGAAATTCTCCCTTAGATGTACAAATCGACTGTGAACATCAACACTTCAATTTACTGAATCCATATCCGTAAACTCTTTCATGAAAACTCCGATCACAACATATGCAACATGCATACTTTGTCTGTAATCGCGACCATAAAGATTGACTGCCTGATTCGAGATAAAGCTGGCATTTGTTAAGTTTGGCATTTAAATTGCTTGTATACTTTTAGATCTCATTTTCAGGTTTTCCTGAGCACTGTACAGTATGCCTAAACTGAAAATTGCATTGATTGATGACAATCAAGAACGCGCACAATATATTCGAAATTCCCTCATCGAACATGATTTCGATGTGGTTGCTTGCCTGATTATCGATCACATCAATATTAGTCGTCTTGAACAATTAAGTGCGGATGTCATTTTGTTAGATATGGACCATCCGCAACGTGACATTATTGAAAGCTGTGTAAGTCAATTTAATCTACCCACTGTTTTATTTACTAAAAATAGCCATAAAGACACCATTAAAAGTGCCATAGATGCTGGGGTAACAGCTTATATTGTGGATGGGATCGATCCTTCAAAGTTAGAAAATATTTTAGAAATCTCGATCGAGCAGTTTCGTAAACACAAAAAGTTGCTCACAGACTTACAAGACACTAAAAATAAACTCGCCGATCGTAAAGATGTAGAGCGTGCGAAAGTCTTACTGATGCAATTACATGGACTATCTGAAGACGATGCCTTTCAATTGCTGCGTAAAAATGCCATGAGCCACCGTATGACCATCGGCGAAATGGCAAGACGTCTGTTGGATGCTCAACAGCTTTTACAATCTCAACTCAAGGACTAAGTCATGGCTCAACTCGAAAAGTCACAACTTCATCTGGGCTATATTCCACTTTTAGACTGTGTTGCTTTACTCTGGGCTAAAGAACGTGGTTTTTTTGAGGAAGTAGGCTTAGACGTAAGCTTAGCCAAAGAAGCGTCTTGGGCAAGCTTAAGAGATCGTTTGGCTTTTGGTTTTCTAGACGCCGCGCATTGTTTATCTGCCATGTTGCCTGCTGCTGCACTCGCTCAAGATCAACTCGGTATTCCGCTACAAACCCCTCTCGTCTTAAGCTACAACAGTGCTTTTATCAGCTTAAGCCAAAAACTATGCTATGCGCTCGATATCAAAAAAACTGACGATGCCACCACCACTGCACAGAAATTTTTTAGCGCCATGCAGCATGAACAGTATCTTCCGATTGCCCATGTGTTTAAGCAGTCTATTCATCATTATTGTTTACGCGAGTGGTTGGCGTTGGCCAATCCTGAATTTGCCAAACGCGTACATCTCCGTACTTTACCGCCGCCCTATATGGTGGAAGCCATTTCAAATCAATTGATCGATGGTTTTTGTGTTGGGGAACCTTGGAACACACAAGCGGAAATTCAAGGCTATAGCCAAATCATTGCGACTGGCTCAAACATTATTCCTCGCGTCGCAGACAAAGTACTGGCTGTGACTCAAGAATGGGCTATCTCCAATCCCAATACGCTTGCAGCCCTCGTCCAAGCCATCCAAAAAGCACAAGTTGAACTTAAACAGATGCAGGATATTGAACCTGTTTGGCAAGTCTTGGTCGATTACAACATCATTCGCTTTGCATGTTCAGCAAGTGTTCACGTCGAAAAATATCACCTGATTCAGAACATCATTCGTGGTTTTATTCCAGAACAAGCCCAGCCGCAAGTTTCGGATTTTGTTTGGCTCACACAGCAAATGCAAAAATGGGATGATATAAATTTAGATAGTGATGAAATTCACAGCATTAGTGAAAATTGCGTCATTCAAACAAATACTTGATTTTTAAATTATTACTATATGTTACTTAATCCGTAATTACGCACTATTTTGAAACATTTATTCTGAAAAATATTTTGAAGTAAATCTGCGATCTAACTTTACTGCCACTTTATTAAACATTTTTCTTTAGCTTCCATTTATCTGAGCGTGCTATTTACTCATGCGAAAAACACGCTAAGATCTTTTAAAACATGAAAACAATAGATAAATAATCTTCATCACAACTTCTTTTTTAAACGTCAAACTAACCCAAGGACAGCGGGGTGTATTATGTTTACCGAGGAAAATCGACATGTTTCTTTATTACATGCGATTAACAAAATACTGATTAAAGACTGGGATCCTCTGTATATCTATCGCAATCCTGCACTACAAGATGAGTATGAGGAATACTTACCTAGTTTATTCCGATTCATTTGTGAACAAGCCAGTGAAACTGAAATTTTTGAATATTTATGGTGGGTGGAAAATAAGGTTATGGAAGTCAAAGGGAATAAGACCCATACTTTAAAAATTGCACATTTGTTGAAAGATTTACAAGAAGACTAAGCAGATTTTACGCCTGTAAATGCTCAATCAAATCGGTCACCATGCTGCTGTTGACGCAATACTCTTAAGTCTGCAAGCCCAGTATAAATTTCTGCTGCAATCAGGTCTCGGAACTGCTGTAACTGTTCTAGGTTTTCAATATGCATCAAACTTTGTCTGGGCATAAACTTAAAATAAAAAGGCAAGCGTTTCGGAATCAAATGTTTCGGTAAAGATGGGATCACCTCCCCTTTACGCAGCAAGCGACTCAACTGTGGCACTTGTAGCAACTTTTGAAAATATTGGTGCTGAACCACTTTATTTGCATCAAAACCAATATCAAAGACTTCATCTCCGCCTAACGCGGCAAACGGCACGATGTCATAGCCAAATTCTTGAGCGAGCTTTAAAAAGCCGTAGCGCTGTTTCCAAATCAGGTGATACTGTTCGCCCTCACGTTTTAGAACTTCGCGTCCGCCACCAGGAAAAACCAAAATAGAATAGCCTTGTTGCATGGCTTCACGCACATAGGCTGGGACGCCATCGACCGCACCAAATTTTTTCACCACACTGCGCCACAGTGGCAAATAAAAATGGCTATGATCAGCAATACTGACCACAGCCACTTGATGCTCATTGTAGAGATAATCAATCAACATAGGTGAATCAAGCACACCATATAAGGAATGATTTCCTACATACATTGCAGGTTGTGATGCATCTAACTGTTCAGCACCGATAAATGTCGGTGTGAAATAAACTTTGGATAAAGCACTCAGGCGTTTAATCCATTTTGCATCATGTTCAACCTGCAACATACGGGCTTATGCGACGTGTTTTTTCACAAGCACAGCACCAACAGAGTAACCCGCGCCGAATGAACACAAGACACCGTATTCACCGTCATTGACTTGGTCTGCTGTGCGATGCAACGCAATGATGACACCTGCTGAAGAGGTATTTGCAAATTCATCTAAAATGATCGGCACTAAATCAGGCTGAGCATTTTCTTTGCCTACGACCAATTTCAAAATCAGCTCATTCATGCTGGCATTGGCTTGGTGTAACCAAAAACGCTTCACATCAGTCGGTGCAATGTTGTTTTTCTCAAGTTGCGCTGTAATCATTTTGGCAACCAGTGGACAAACTTCTTTGAACACTTTACGACCGTCTTGAGCGAAACGATTATTTTCAATGTCTGCATCGACTTCACTTAAGTTTAGGAAACCAAAGTTATTGCGGATGTTGTTTGAAAACTGGGTGAATAAGTTAATGTCTTCAATTTCAAAACCAGTTTTGCTGTCGGTTTCTTCAATGATTGAAGCCGTTGCAACATCACCAAAGATAAAGTGGCAATCACGTGAACGGTAGTCGGTATGACCAGAGGTGATTTCTACATTCACCAATAATACACGGCGTCCACCCGCTTTAATCGCATCATACGCTTGTTTAATGCCAAAGGTTGCGGCTGAACATGCCACGTTCATGTCGTAGGCATAGCCTTGAATACCCAATGCTGTTTGGATTTCAATTGCAACAGCAGGATAAGCACGCTGTAAATTAGAACACGATAAAATTACCACATCGATATCTTCTGCAGTCACGCCTGCATTTTCCATCGCTTGTTTTGCAGCGATCACGCCCCATTCGGCTTGAATCGAGAGTTCATCATTTGAACGTTCATGTAACAATGGACGTAAACGCTTCGGATCTAAGATCCCTGTTTTCTCAACCACATAACGACGTTTTACACCAGATGCTTTTTCAATAAACTCTGCGCTTGACCCACGACGGGCTTCCAACTCGCCCGAAGCAATTTTGTCAGCATTGTCTAGGTTATACTGTTCCACATAAGCATTTAAACTTTCAACTAACTCTTCATTGGTAATGATGTCTTCGGGATGATAAAGACCCGTACCTGTAATGCGGATGCCCATGTAAAACTCCTTCTTTAAATTACCTATATCTTAACTGATTCCAAGTTTTTCCCATACTTTTTGCAAGCGAGTCGGAGAAATGGGCATCTTTGTCTTCATCGGTTGAGAGAATAAAGAAATCCGAAACTCCTCAACCATGAAATACAATTCTTTAAGGCGAGTGTCATTTTTAAACTTAAATAATTTTTCCATCCACGGGTCAACTTGATCAATGGCAGAATTATCCCTCTGTAGGTTATTGGGCAGGCGCTCCAAACGCAAGACCAATGCTTTCAAATATCGAGGAAATTCAAGCCAGATGTCGGAAGATTTCACATAAACAAAGTTTGATAAGCACATCAAATCTAGCTGATCTTCAACATCATCAATATTTTTCCCAAACACTGCATCATCTAAGACCAACAACTTTCGACGTATATCCTGCCATTGAATATAGATCTCTGTCACATCTGCCAGTGCTTTTTGCCCATGGGTCAGAAAAGTTTTTTTGACATTTGCAACTAAGTTTTCAAACTCTTGCGCATTAACAGGCAGTTCATTAATCGACATTTGTAGTGTGGCATAAACTAACATTTGCTCCAGCTGCGCCTTATCGCCCAAAGGTGAATACGCCAATGCCAACGGTTTGGAAATTTGCTTTTTCAACTGACGGACCAAATCCCCCAGTTGTATATGCACCAAACGAAGTACACCCTCGCGGTGCTGTTTAATCGCCTCAGCTTGATCATTAAAAGTCTGAATCACGACACCAGACTCATCCTTTTGTTCCAGTGCTGCAAATGCCTTGGTCGGGACTAAAGCTTGATACTGCTTCACCACCACGCCGGTCACTTTTTGTGATGCTTCAAACACAAAATTTTCAGGAAAAGCTTGGAACTCCCCTTTGAGCTGTTTGACTGGACTATGAGTTTCTGTTCGGCAACGCGCTTTTAACTCAGACAAGTCACGACCTTGTTCAATCACACGGCCTTTGTCATCAATGACTTTAATCAGCGGCAATAAATATTGTTCAACCCGATCAAAGCTAAAGTCTTTTTCAGTGATTTGTTCACCACGTAGCTGGAAGGCTAAAAAACTAAAAATATGCTGCTGCAAATGCATCGCATCTACTTTCGCCATTAGCTTTGCAGCCGTATCAGGGATAGGCACCAAGTGACGACGTTTATCTTTAGGTAATGCTTTGAGTAAGGCTTCCATTAAATCCTGACGCCAGCCGGGAATGCCCCACGACCACAAGTTTTCATCCACCTGAGGCAAGGCTTGCAACGGAATTTTCACTGTTGCACCATCTTCGTCATGGCTTGGATCAAAACGGTAACTGGCCGCAAGGCGCAGTTCGCCATTGCGTAAAAAATCGGGAAACTGCTGCGTGGTTGGACGGTCGTTCATCCACAGTGCATCATCATCGATAAACAAATAACGTGGGTTTTGCGGCTCAACCGTTGCGCGCCAGTCTTCAAAACTACGACGGCTTGCCACCTCTTCAGGAACTTTAGCCGCATAAAACTGGTAAATAGTCTCTTCATCCACCACCAAATCACGGCGGCGTAGCTTATCCTCGACCCGCTCTACTTCTTCAAGTTTAAGCAGGTTGTGTTTTAAAAATGGTGGCGTAATGCCCAAATGCCCTGTCGTCAGTGCATCTCGAAGGAAAATTTCATGTGCTGCAACATGGTCGACTTTTTCATAATTGATCTGACGTTTCGGCTCAATAATTAAGCCAAACAATGAAATCTGATCATAGGCATTGACCACACCTGCTTTTTTCGACCAGTGCGGCTCAAAATAGTGGTGCTTCAGCAAATCACCTGCTGCAAGCAAAATCCACTCAGGTTCAATTTTTGCTAGTGTCCGAATGTAGACCTGTGAGGTTTCTACCATCTCAAAAGCCATGACCCAAGGCGTATTGGTCTTATGTAAGGTAGATGCCGGAAAAATGCGAGCCTTTTGCTGACGCACCGCCATAAACACATTGCGTTCATCGGTTTTATTGGCAATAAAAGACAATAGACCTGTTAAAAGTGCACGGTGTAAATTTTCATAACTGGCTTTTTTCTCATTAAAAGACAGCTTTAAGCCTTTTGCTAAATCGACCAATTGCTCATGAGTTTTCTTCCATTCACGTAGACGCAACCAACTTAAAAAGTGATTACGCGCAAAAGTACGACGTTTGTTTTCACTCATGTCACGGTTGGCAACCAGTGCTTCCCAAAGTTTGATATAAAATAAAAAGTCAGAATCGGCTTCACGGAACAATGCATGTTTTTGATCTGCCTGCATTTGTTTATCCGCAGGGCGTTCACGTGGGTCTTGTACGGCCAAGGCAGCAACGATCACCAAGACTTCATTCAACACACCAAAATGTGCCCCACCCAAAATCATACGGGCCAAACGTGGATCAATTGGCATTTTGGCCATTTGTTGACCAATTTTGGTTAATCCACCTTGTATGCCTCCTTTACCCACAGAAGAAGATGTTACGGATTGCTTTTCATCTGTAACTTTTGGCGGATTCTTATCAGACATTGCCCCAAGTTCAACCAACAACTTACGACCATCGTTGACTAAACGATGATCTGGCGGCTCAATAAAATCAAAATCTTCTAAAGCACCCAGCCCTAAACTTTGCATCTGCAAAATCACTGAAGCTAAGTTTGTTCGCTTAATTTCAGGTTCGGTAAACTCAGGGCGGCTTTGAAAGTCTTCCTCAGAATACAAACGAATACATACACCTGGAGCAATACGACCACAACGACCTTTTCGCTGATTTGCTGCGGCCTGAGAAACTGCTTCAATCGGTAAACGCTGTACACGTGAACGATAGTTATAGCGAGAAATACGCGCAAAACCACTGTCAATCACATAACGAATATTGGGTACAGTCAGCGCTGTTTCTGCAACGTTGGTGGCGATAATAATGCGTCGCCCGCCACCCGATGGATTGAATATTTTTTGTTGTTCAGCCAAGGCCAAGCGTGCATATAAAGGTAAAATTTCTGTATGTCGCGGCCCATGCTTTTGCAAAGTTTCTTGTAATTCACGAATCTCTTGTTCGGTACTGGCAAAAATTAAAGTATCGGCATATTCAGGATGGCCTTTTTCTTGTGCATCCCGAAAACACTCCTCTACGGCTTGCACGACAGCGCGAGGTAGGTTTTCTTCAAAGTCATCAAACTCATCATCATCACTACCAACAATGCTCATTTCAGAGACAGGGCGATAGCGTAGTTCGACTGGAAAACTACGACCTTCTACTTCAAAAATAGGTGCATTGTTAAAGTACTGACTAAAACGGTTTACATCTAAAGTTGCCGAAGTGATGATGACTTTTAAATCTTTACGGCGGGGCAAGAGCTGTTTGAGATAACCCATGATAAAGTCGATATTGAGCGAACGCTCATGTGCTTCATCAATAATAATGGTGTCGTATTTATTGAGATAACGGTCATTGGCCAACTCTGCCAGCAAAATACCATCCGTCATCAAGCGAATGATCGAATCCTGCGACCCTTGTTCATTAAAACGAACTTTAAAAGAAATCGACTCGCCAAGTTTCTCACCAACTTCTTCCGCAATACGCTGGGACACACTACGTGCAGCCAAACGACGTGGCTGTGTGTGACCAATCAGACCGGTTAAACCACGACCCGCCAACATCGCAATTTGCGGTAGCTGTGTGGTTTTACCCGAACCCGTCTCCCCTGCAACGATAATCACTTGGTGCTCTTGAATGGCATCAATTAACTTATCTGCATACTGCGTAACAGGCAGGTCTTGATTCAGTTTAATATTCGGAATGCGTTCAATACGCTCTAGAACTTTTAAATGCGACTGTTCAAATAATGCTTGATATTGCTTTTCGTTGGCATCTTTTCCTTTTTTGAGTCGGTTTAAACGATGACGGTCTTTGACCATCACCAATTGCTCTATATTTAAAGGACGCTGCACAGAAAAAATACCCACATCAAAAACATCAATCGCTTAGTTTACGTGGTAATACAACGAAGCGAAAGTACAGCATAATTTTTTAATTTTAACTTTTTTTCAAAAATCCCCTTGAATTTTAAGCCTAGGGACATCATGTCTGTAGACGAGTTGCGGAATAGATGATTTTGTCATTTAGTCATCATATTTATCATGCTAAATGAACAGAATGATCACATTCGCTGAAATAGTCTGGAGTAAGATTCGGTTTTTCCGATTCTTGTAATGTAAAAATACTGTTTCAGCAATAACAAAAATTTCGATACCCTATTCAACATTAAATACAAACCCCAATCATGGAGACAATGATGAGCTTGATTAATACTGAAGTAAAACCATTCGCAGCTACTGCATATCACAACGGTCAATTTGTTGACGTAACTGAAGCAGATCTTAAAGGCAAATGGTCTGTAGTATTCTTCTACCCTGCTGACTTCACTTTCGTTTGCCCAACTGAACTTGGTGACCTTGCTGACAACTACGCTGAATTCCAAAAATTAGGCGTGGAAATCTACGGTGTTTCTACTGACACTCACTTCACTCACAAAGCTTGGCACGACACTTCTGAAGTTATTGGTAAAATCCAATACCCATTAATCGGCGACCCAACTTGGACTCTATCTAAAAATTTCGACGTTCTAATCGAAGCTGCTGGTCTTGCTGACCGTGGTACTTTCGTAATCGATCCAGAAGGTAAAATCCAGATCGTTGAAATCAACGCTGGTGGTATTGGTCGTGATGCTCAAGAATTACTTCGTAAAGTTAAAGCAGCTCAATACGTTCACGCTCACCCAGGTGAAGTTTGCCCAGCTAAATGGAAAGAAGGCGAAGCAACTCTTGCTCCTTCAATCGACCTAGTAGGTAAAATCTAATCTAAATTAGATTGAACACATAAAAAACCACGCTTTTTAGCGTGGTTTTTTATGTCCAAGATAACAGTACAATATGACAAGAAAGAGAAAAATACAGAACAATAAATGCCTGTCCTCTATGCGCTGTAAATGATTCATGACTGGAATTCAGTGCTTGTACCCGCTACAGTAGAGTGAATATATGCAGCTCTTTGAAGAAGAAAAATGACTTATCAAGTTCATATGATTGATGTGAAAAACCAACTCCAAAACTATATTTGGCTACTGGAACACACCTCATCAAAGCAAGTCGTGGTGGTTGACCCTACTGAAGCAGGATTAGTTGAAAACTATTGCACTGAACATGGCTTAAGCATTGCTCAAATTTGGCTGACTCATTGGCATAAAGACCATATTGGTGGTGTCGCTGACCTGATTGCGAGTCAAAATATTCCTGTGTATGGACCACGTGAGGAATTATCTAAAATTCCATTCATCACCCATGCATTGATGGATGATGACTATTTCTCATTTCATGATTTACATGTCGACGTTTTAGCAGTTCCTGGCCACACACTGGGCCATATTGTGTACTTTATTGAATCTATTCAGACTTTATTTTGCGGTGACACCCTGTTTGCTATGGGCTGTGGGCGAGTGTTTGAGGGTACACATGAGCAGATGTACCATTCGCTCAATCGTTTAGCGGCTTTGCCTGCCGAAACAAAAGTCTATTGTACGCACGAATACACGCTCTCTAACGCGAAATTTGCCAACCAAGTCGAACCAGACAATATCGCTATTCAAGAGCGTTTAGACCGTGTCGAAACCATGCGCTATTTGGGCCAATGTACCCTGCCTAGCAGTATTGAAATCGAACTTGAAACCAATCCTTTTTTACGTACAGAAAATGTGGAAGAGTTTAAAAGACTACGTGATCTGAAGGATCAATTTTAATTGGTCTCCCCCTTCTAGAGACTGCTGACTAACGCAGTCTCCTATTATGTATGCTTCAATTGAGTTAAAACGATCAGTTGGGGCTTCTACCCTTAACCTTTGAGCTCTCAAAATTTCAACCAATGCAGTTTCAAGCCACACGATGCCAGAATCAAATGATCACGAGCAAGACTGAATGGCATTACTGTCTCAAAGTACCCAGCCTTTGAAAAAAATCATTACATTTCTATTTACGACAAAATATTTCTCTACAACGAACGCACATAATTCTAAAGTATTGAGACTCATCTCAAAATATTCTTATTTTTCATCATGATAAAATTATTTTAAACAATGAAATACTCTCATTTATGCTTTCTATACGATTTCGCCTTAGTTTAGATTGCTTTAAAAAGAGACAAAAACAAAAATATATAAAAAAATCCCCTTTAAAAAAGCGTGAAATATCCCTATTAATAATTTATCAGTGAAAAAGGAATATCCTCGTGAAAAAAGTAGTGAAAGCAAAAAACCTCATCGCCTTTCGTATTTGGCTAGAGAAATTAGGTTATTCAGTTAAAACCTTAGCAGACAACCGTGGCTTTACTTTTAGCTTTAAAAAAGAATATGGACTGGTGACTTGCGACCTAGCGGGCAATAACTTGGCCATGCAGCTCGGTGAAGAATTCGAAGACCATTTGAAAGCCTAAAATTGCTCCATACTTACTTCGCGTGATGAATCAAAATTTAGCCCCTTAAAGGGGCTTTTTTTATATATGAATCATCTGTTAAATTTTAGGCAATAAAAAAGCAAGGCTTTATACCTTGCTTCATTACTGATGGTGGGGACGGAGAGACTCGAACTCTCACACCTTGCGGCGCTGGAACCTAAATCCAGTGCGTCTACCAATTTCGCCACGTCCCCAATGGCTGTGTATATTATAGCGATAGACACTATATGACAAGCGCTTTTATAAGCAATCACCCGCTTTTCTGTCATAAAATCGGCAGTTGAATCTATTTTTATGCTCTATCTATATAAAAAGGCTATTCAGTTCTTCACTAAATTTTAGGCAATAAAAAAGCAAGGCTTTATACCTTGCTTCATTACTGATGGTGGGGACGGAGAGACTCGAACTCTCACACCTTGCGGCGCTGGAACCTAAATCCAGTGCGTCTACCAATTTCGCCACGTCCCCATCAGGGTGCTAACTTTGCGTTAGACTTTAAGTTGGCAGAGGATCAAGGACTCGAACCTTGACGAACGGTTTTGGAGACCGTCATGCTACCATTACACCAATCCTCTATTGCCTTATAAACCATCTTAATTCAAATGATTTATGGTGGGGACGGAGAGACTCGAACTCTCACACCTTGCGGCGCTGGAACCTAAATCCAGTGCGTCTACCAATTTCGCCACGTCCCCAATGGCTGTGTATACTATAGGGATCATTTTCGCATGACAAGCAATTTTTAAGAAAAACACACTCATTTGATTAAATAAGAAACAAAAACTTTATACTTGGCTTTTTCTCATTCAATTTCAGTCATTAAGCATCGTTTTGCAGCCATGGTATTTTGCCATCTTTGGCTTTTTTGCTTAGCTAAAAGTCCCTGTAAAAGTGGACTAAAACCCTGAAAAGGTTCTGGAAGTGCTATCTTCAAAGACTGACAGTGTAAATACGCCCAGTCTTGGTAGCTTGCTGCCTGCAAACGTTGATCAGTCAACCACTCAAGTAGAATGATCCCAAGTGCATACAAGTCTGTTTGTACGGTCTTTGCTTCACCATGAAATAACTCAGGTGCCATATAGCGCGGTGTCGCTGTTAGACCCTTTTGACGCGCAGTTTCACCAATTCTTTGGCTCTGCTCAAAATCAATTAACTTACATGTAGAGCCATCTAACAAAAAATGTGAAGGTTTTAAGTCAGCATGAATCCACCCCATCTGATGTAATTCTTCAACTGCATTCAGCATTTTAAAGATGATATGAATGACATGATCTCGACTCAACTGAAGGGGATTCGCCATAACTAATGATGGGACATCTTTTAAGATGAGTGCGGCTTTCACCTGCTCTGAGTGAAACTCAAAATTTTCAAAGATTTGCACTTCAGGCAAGAACTTCGGCAGTTGCAGCATCGCAAGTGCATGTTGATAAAAACTAAGTTCAGCGTCAAAGCCGTTAATTAGCGCCGCATGCTCTGATAGTGACTGATACTTTAACCAATACCCCTGCTCTGCAACTTCAAAGCGATAAAGCCTGCGCCCCCAACCCAAACGCTGAGTCGGGGTATGAAGCGACATCGCGAGAGTATTTAATTCTTGACGATCAAACTGCCAAGAATTCGGATTCATTCATCTCTGCCGTATCCAATGCAGTTAAGACCTCTAAACAATGTTGTATAGTTTTCCCAACACGAGCATGTGTTTCAATCATTGAGATTTTTGGCCAAGTTGCACGTTCGCCTTCACGTTGTAAGAGTTTAAATAAGTGTGGTCTTGGATTTTGCAGCATATAGCTATAATGGCGCAGGCCATATTTCCCCACAATGTTTACATCGCCATAATAACGCTGATCGACCACGCCATAACCATGATCCAGTAAACGGCGGATCGGTGGAATCATTCCCACACGCTCACGGGCAAAGTCCATCACCCCTTTACTAATCACTTTGCCTTGTCTGCGTACAATCCGTTCAGGCCAGCTCAACATATCTTTACGAAAACGCGCTTCATCTGACTGCATAAATGGCACCACATGCGGGTTCACTTGACTGGCAATGGTGTAGTTTAAATTGTATAAACGCGCCATTTTTTCCTGAGGGAAATCGCTACGCACGCTGCCATCGACCCAGCGTGTGGAAGACATATAGGGAGTATATAAGCCATCATGTCGCTTACTGGTGAGCTTGACTGGTGGAAATAGAATCGGCACTGCACAAGACGCGAGCACCGCACTCCACACCAATAAGTCAGGTGAAGTAAAGGTATTCATAATGCGCGGATTTTGTGAGGCATCATAAGGCGCAACCGCGACATTGTTATATAAGCCTGACTGCTTAAATGCCTCTTCAAAGGTAACGTCACCCAAATTTGCAATTAAAAAGTTTTTTAGATGTTTTACATCCGCTAAGCCGCCATTGCCCTTTAAGACTTCACGAAAACCACGAAACTGAAAGGCATCGGTGAAAAAGTTTTCACCATTTAAGATGCTCAGCATTTCTGTAGGAGTCGCTCGCCCCAGCATCGCTGTCATAATGGCACCTGCACTTGAACCAGACAGCACTTTCGGCATCAAGTCTTGCTCAAGCAAAGCTTTACACACACCTGTATGAAACAACCCTAATGTTGCACCACCTGAAAACATCATGGCCGGTTGCCCAAAGGCTTTTTGGCAGTGCTGAAAAAATTCAATTTTTTGCTGTTTATCTAAACACTGGCAATCCGTAGATGCTACAAATGCTAAACCTCGACTAACTTCTTCAATATAGTCTTCAATAATTTTTTTGGTGCCGACATAGGTTGCAGTAAACAACATGGGGTGAGCAATATTGGCAATGTCGTAACTCAAACCTTCACGTAGCAGGTACATCAAATCGGTCGTACGCTTTTGTTGGCGATAACGTTTCAACAACCCTAAACGATGGGTAATCACTTCTGCATCGAAATAAGGTGAACAGTTGTCATACTTCCACTCTTGCGCCCCTGACTCTTCATCAATTCTAAGCGCAATGCTTTTCCACTCAGTATAGTTGTCTGCCTGAGCCAATTGGTTTTTCAGTTTTTTGATTCGATAGGCTTGGTGCGGGTTGATTTCCCGTGTGAAATCTTTAAACAACATATTCATCCTCACCCACTTTTTTTGTTTTCCTAAAATTTCACTGACACGTTCAACCGTCAGTCTAACTGACTATGTGCAAATTATGTGAGCATTACAATTGCCATTTCAACCCTAAAATTGGCAAATCTGCACCACGTTAAGGGTTTGATGCGGCTAGATCGGATGTTAAGATCGACGACAAGTGTAATTATAAGCTGATTAATCATGGCGACCATTGACCTACCGAACAATATCTTAGAAGCACTATCGACTGTACTCCAACAACTACAGCAAAGCCTACCAGAAGTTAAACAAGCACCTGATTTTTCAGCGATTGCCTTTAAATGGGAAAATGGCGAGTTAAAAGCCATTCATCAGCTCAAACGAATCGAATTAAATGATTTAAAAGGCATTGAGCGTCAAAAAGAAAAAGTACTGCAAAATACAGAACAATTTCTCAATGGTTTACCTGCCAATGACGTCCTGCTTACAGGCTCTCGCGGGACAGGCAAGTCCTCTATTGTGCGTGCTTTATTAACGGAATACGCAGAGCAAGGCTTAAGGCTGATTGAAATTGAACGTGATGATTTATCCGAACTGCCTGAAATTCAAAAGCTGATCGCAGAGCGTCCTGAAAAGTTTATTGTATATTGTGATGACTTGGCTTTTAACGCCGAAGATGAAAATTATCGCAGTTTAAAAAGTGTGCTGGATGGGTCTTTGCAGTCAGGTTCAAGTAATTTTATTATTTATGCCACCAGTAACCGTCGTCATTTACTGCCAGAGTTTATGCATGAAAACATGCCTGTGACTCGAGTCGACGTACCGCAGTACACTGAACTACATCCACAAGAAGCCATTGAAGAAAAAATTTCACTCTCCGATCGTTTTGGATTATGGCTGTCTTTTTATCCAATGGATCAAAACTTATATTTGGACATCGTTCATCACTACTTAGCAAAAGCTCAAATCGTCATGGACGATATGGTACGAGCCGAAGCTCTTCGTTGGTGTCAAGCGCGTGGACAACGCTCTGGACGTGCAGCCTATCAATTTTCTAAACACTGGGTCGGTTCACAACAATTAAAGCAACTTTAGGATAAAAACACTGATCGGCGCTTAAGTATCTATTTTAGTTTAATTATTTTTATATTTAATAGTTCAACCTAATTAAAGAAACAACCCAAATTCCGCATCAGAATTTGGGTTGTTTCTTTAAAAATTAGGGATGAATTTCAGTTAAAATAGGTTTGGTCTGATTATTGATATTTATCCAAGTTTGTTTCTGGCCCATCTTTGACCACAGCTTGTGCTTTTGCATAACTTTCCATCAAGCATTTATATTCTGGGCAAATGTGTTCCGAAATAATTTCAGCAAAACGCGAGCCTTCTGGACGGTTCCAAGTGCGCATTAACTCAGCCACAATCGCAAAGGTATCGGTTGGAATCGCACCTGCTTGGGTGACACGAGCAATTGATGTATCCGTTGCCATTTTGTTCCAATTCCCTGAGGCATCGACAACACAATAGACGTTATAGCCTTCTTTACGTGCACTGACAGCTGGGAATGTCATGCATACGCTGGTTAGTGTTCCAGCAATAATTAAAGTCTTTCTTCCTGTTTTTTTAATTTCATCCACAAATAAGGGATTGTCCCAAGTATTAATTTGTCCAGTACGTGGTACATAAACTGCGTGAGGGGCAAAGTGGTGAATTTCAGGGATTAAAGGGCCATTCGGTCCGTCTGGTACAGAAGCCGTGGTGATGACCGGTATATTTAATAGCGTCGCCGCTTTTGCAATTGCAATTGCAATCACATAATTTCGTAAGTCGGGTACAGGTAAATCACGTACGGTATTAAAGAGTCCACTTTGATGATCAATCAGCAAAATTATCGAATCATCAGGGTCTAACATTCCATTAGTAGCTGCCATAAGTAACACCTCTAAACTTTTCTTTTAATTGTGTACTTCCATTGTTGCCATGAAAGTTCCTAAGACAGACCGTTATATAATTAAAATTTATACAACCAAAGATCTATTCTTTATAAAATCTATATCTGTCTTTCATATGAACTAATAAATAATTATGCACTCAGAAAGCTAAATCATGTTAAGACTTGTAATCGTAATTTATGGTTTTATACCTATTCATGAAAACTCATAAAATCTTACAAATATTATTAAAATTAATATATTAATCATGTATTTAAAATAAGATAAAAAATAGACTTTCAATTTAATTTATAGGTTTTTGTAGTTTCAGCATCATGGGTCATCTAAAATTACACATTCTATACTTATCCACATTTTCTATGGATAACCCTATGGGTAAATACTTTTAACTTGGTGCTAAGCTACATTTAAGTAAGCCAAAATATTTTTAAGTCTAAACAGATTATTTTAAATAATCCCTTAACAAAGACTTCAATGACCATAGCCCAAAACCAAGAGATAAAAAAGCCCAACATTTAGTTAGTCGGGCTTTAGACTGATCAAATAACAGTCTTAAACTTCAGTTGGATTGGTCAGTTCCGTCATTGGCCAACGTGGTGTAGTCGTCACAGCCAAACCATCTTGCTGCCCTGCTTTTAAGCGCTGATAACCAGCAAAAGCAATCATAGCGCCATTGTCCGTACAAAGTGCAGGTTCAGCATAGTAAACCTGAGCACGAATCTTGGTTAAATCTGCTTCCAAACGTTCACGTAAACGTTCATTGGCACTCACCCCACCTGCGATCACTAAGCGTTTTAAACCTGTTTGCTTCAACGCTTTCACAGATTTTTTAACCAAGGTATCTACGATGGCTTCTTGGAAACTCGCTGCAATATCCGCATCACGGTTTTCGTCACCTAATTTTTTCATTTGCACAGATACGGCTGTTTTTAAACCACTAAATGAAAACTCCAAACCTTGATGCAGCATTGGACGTGGGAAAGCAAAGGCATTCGGATCACCTTGCTCAGCCAGTTTTGAAATATTTGGGCCACCTGGATACGGTAATCCCATCATTTTCGCAACCTTATCAAAGGCCTCACCTGCAGCATCATCAATCGACTCCCCCAACAATTCATACTGCCCAATACCATAGGCAGCCATCAGTTGAGAATGTCCACCTGAGACCAAAAGTGCTACAAAAGGAAATTCTGGCGGTGTTTCCGATAAAAGTGGTGCCAACATATGCCCTTCCATATGATGCACACCAATTGCAGGTTTATTTAAAGCAAAGGCCAAAGTTCGACCAAACAGCGCACCTGTCATCAGCGCGCCCATCAAACCTGGGCCACGCGTATATGCCACGGCATCAATTTCAGATTTTTTTACACCACTTTCTTCAAGCAGTTGATTCATCAATGGAATCAGCTTACGCACATGGTCACGCGATGCCAACTCTGGTACCACACCACCATACTCTGCATGCAGTTTAATTTGGCTGTACAGCACTTGCCCACGTAAACCCGACTCGCTGTCATAAAGGGCAAGTCCTGTTTCATCACAAGATGTTTCTAAGCCTAAAACGATCATTAAACTGCCTATAACCTGTATCAAATCTATTGCGTGAACCATTATAGACTTGTGGTATGAGATGTAAATGAGTAAAATACTGACCTTCACTTGTGATCAGGGCAATGTCGCCCAGATCTTATCCATAACTTAATGAGGATTCTTCATGCCACAAGTTAAATTGAAAGAAGGCGAACCAGTAGACGTAGCTATCCGTCGTTTCAAACGTTCATGCGAAAAAGCGGGCGTTTTAGCTGACGTTCGTAAGCGCGAATTCTACGAGAAACCAACTCAAGAACGTAAGCGCAAAAAAGCTGCTGCTGTTAAACGCTACCAAAAGAAATTGGCGCGTGAATCAGTACGTACTACTCGCCTTTACTAAGATTAATTTGTGATTGACTGCCTGGACTAAATAATGACTACTTTAAAAAGCCAAATAACTGAAGTTTTGAAAGCCACTATGCGTGCTAAAGAAATGGATAAGTTAACGGTAATTCGTGGTCTACAGGCGGCAATTAAGCAAATCGAAGTCGATGAGCGCAAAGAACTTGACGACGCTCAAGTTCTTGCGGTCATTGAAAAACAAATTAAACAACGTAAAGAATCGATCAAAGCCTTTGAAGGCGCTGGTCGAGAAGATTTAGCTAGTAAGGAACAAGCCGAACTTGAGGTTTTATCTCAATTTCTACCAGAAGCTATGACTGAGGAAGAACTTGATTCCATGATTGCGCAAACGATTGCAGCGCAAGAAGCTACTAGCATGAAAGATATGGGTAAGGTGATGAATTCTCTGCGTCCGCTCATAGCCGGGCGCGCCGATCCTTCTCAAGTTTCAGCAAAAATTAAAGCAAAACTGGCTTAATTTAAAAATCTTTAAATCGATTACGTTGAACTGACCTTAAAAAGGCAGTTCAAAGTTCTACTTTATATAAAAATTATTATTATTCTTTTTATTTTATCTATTCATTCTCAGCTTTAAAACAACTCCTGATTTATCTCTGTTTTACCCCTCTATTTGCAATACCACTTTTCTAAGCTCTAAATTGTCGATCCTTTTGCATTTGGGTTAAACGCGTTTTAATGGTCGCTGACATTGATCCATTATCTTTCGCTAAACGTTGAGCATGCAATAAAGATTTAATCGCCTCTTCTTCAAAGCCCGACCAAAACTGCACTTCAGCCCGGTAGCGCAAAACATTAATGGTACGCATTGGTGACTTTTTATCTAAACTCGCTGCTTGCTGCATCATTCTCCACGCATTCACATCACGCGGATTATTTTTCAAAAACCGATTGAGTACAGGCTGCGCAAGCTCAGGTCGATTCTGACGTATATAAACTTCAGCCAATTTATAATTTAAAGCCCGATTTTCAGGCATGATGCTCGCAGGTGATTGGATCACGGTAAGAGCTTCATTCACCCGATTTTGTCCAAGTAAAATATCAGTTTGAATCAAGATTTGTAGATTATGTAATTTCTGATGCGACTTGGCCTGATCTAACACTTGTTGAGCAAGCTTATAGTCACCTTGTTTAAGGTAAAAACTGGCCAAAGCCAGTTGTGCTGCATAGCTGTTACGACTCACCAACATCTGTAGTTGCTGTTCTGTCGCCTGATTCGAGATCACCGCGGTATACAGCTTCAAGATTTCAAAGTCTTCATCACGCCAAGTAGATTTCACTTTAGGCAACTGATTCGCTCTAAGTCTCGCTTCACTCATTCGCTCAGTCGTGAGTGGGTGTGTGAACCAAAAGTCAGGTAAAAAACTCACTCGACTGGTTGCACGGTGCATCACTTCAAAAAAATCAGCCATACTTTGTGGATTATAACCAGCGCTATACATGTACTGCATCCCTATACGGTCAGCTTCACGCTCTTGGTTACGACTATAAGACAGCTGCTTGTCCATGAGTGCGGCTTGCGTACCAACCATGACCGCTGAACCGACATCACCATCGGCTTGAGATGCAACCAAAGCACCAACCAAAATCCCTGCCAGCGCGAGTAATCCCTGCCCCTTAAACGCCTCTTGCGAACGACTGTAGTGGCGCTGTGTGACGTGCGCAATTTCGTGCGCCATTACGCCGGCAACTTCATCCATATTATTGGCATTGGTAATCAAACCAGCGTTTAATGCAAACAATCCACCCGGAACTGCAAAGGCATTAATTTGCGGGTCATTAATGACCACCAGACCAATCGGTTGACCAAGTTGGGTTTGACTCAAAATGCTTGAAAAAGCATTCATCAGTTGATCTTCTAGCCACGGATTTTGCGTAACAGGTAGCTGACGCTGCACTTCACGATAAACTTTTTCACCAATATAGCGCTCATTATATTGATCAATAAAACCTATACCTGAACCAATCTCAGGCACATTAAACTGTGGAGCATTCGTAAGAAATTGACCTTCTGCAAAACCAACAGTCGAAATAAGACTTAAACTGCACGCACACAGAAAACGCTTCAACCCTCACCCCGACTTTATTTAAAGGAATCGAATGACTATAACATTGATAATTGAATGAAAATGCAATGAAGTGTTATCAATTCTTTATCTAAATTCAGGATTCACCACATATTGAGGTTGACCACCTTCCAATGCTTTCACCAAGTTTTGGTAAGCCAACTCTGACATTTTTTTACGTGTTACAGACGTTGCAGAACCAATATGCGGCAGCGTTACCACATTATGCAGCTGGAACAGTGCTGAATCTTGCAAGGGTTCTTTTTCATAAACATCCAACCCAGCTGCAAAAATTTGCTTTTGTTCCAAGGCCTGAATGAGTGCCTGCTCATCTACTACGGCACCACGCGAAATATTTACAAAGACGGCATGAGATTGCATTTTCTTAAATGCTTCTGCATCAATCAAATGCTGCGTATTCGCGTTTAGATCAACCGCCACAACAATGAAGTCCGATTGCTCCAACAGCTCATCTAATTCGCAAAAACGTGCATTTAATGGCTGAGCCAATTCTAATTTTTCTCGGCGCCCGTGATACAAAATATTCATATTAAAACCATGAAAACCACGTCGCGCAATTGCCGCACCAATATTTCCTAAGCCAATAATACCCAATGTTTGACCAAAAATTTCCTGACCAAATTGTGCCTGCCCGACAGTACGCGACCACTGACCTGTTTTGGTCCATTGATCCAAATAAGGCACTTGACGCGCCGCACTCATCAACAACGTAAAGGCCAAATCGGCAGTGGTTTCAGTTAGCACATGAGGGGTGTGGCTGAGCCAAATTTTTGCTTGGTTTAAGTAGTTCAGATCATAATTGTCATAGCCAACACTAACACTAGATATAATTTTGAGCTGTTTCGCAGTTTTTAGGTTGTTTTGATTCAGTAAACGCCCTGCACCAATCATGGCATCCGCATCCGCAACTTGCTCACGGATTTGCGTATTTACATCACCTGCTTTCGGGTTGATGACCACCACGTGATAACGCTGCTCTAAGCACTGTAATACTTCTGCATCTATTTGACTAAAAACAACGACTTTCTGCTTCATACCTATTCCATATTTTGTTGTTTTGCTCGCATCATGTGCCACAGGGCTTTTTTAAGTAATGGCTGATCAAGCATTTCTTGTAAGCTTGCTGATTGTGTGACTTTTATACTATTAGCATTTGGTATAAAGCCCAATGCAATAACAGTTTTACCCTGACTTACACCATCAATGAAACCTTGAATATAACTCTGAACGCCGCGCCCATCTTGGAAATTCAACAAAGGAAAAGGCCAATTCAGCGCATACTTTTGCGCAGGTAAGGCTTGCACAATATTTTGCCACAGCTGTTGCTGCTCCACGCTCAATTGTGTCGCTTCAATGACCAAGGCGCAGTGCTCCAAGGAAACAGCTTGCAACTGAAAAGCCTCAACATGGATGGCCTCTCGGACAATTTCTTCTTTTAATGCTGTAACAACTTCTTGTTCAATCGGCTGCGTTGCAATTTCAGCAGGAGGCGCTGGATGTGGACGCTTATTCTGTACAAGTGGATGTTCAGGAATGCTTTTGGCTTTGGGCTGAGATTGAGGTCGCACACTTTCAGAAATAATCTCAGTCGCGCTTTGATCTCGCCAAATCGATGTGGCTACATTTTGTTGAGACGGCAAAAAATCAGGAACCCACAAATCAATTCCTAAACTCGCCAAAACCTCACGCTGATGCCCGATCATCTTTTACCTTCACACTTCATTCAGTGCATATTCTATCGAGAAATGCCTAGAGATGCTGTTCTTTTCACATTTTATTCGCGTAGACACTAGGCAAACATCAAGAACATGCTCAATGCAAAATTCACCACTCAATTAAACAATCATCAAGCGATTTTTCTTTTGCATTTGCTCAACGATCTCTTCACTGTCAAAACCGAGACGCCAATAGAGCAACTCCAGAACATCCTGCTCATCTTGAGTAATAATGCGGTCATTCCATAAACAAATTTCAGCCACTCCCAAAATACTCAAACGATCCCGTAGCAGCAACCCTGCCATATCATTTAAAATTTCGGCCAAATCAATCGGCTCATCTGAAATTTCCGCATACTGCTCCAACTCTTGCACTGTTAAAACTCGACGTAAAATTTTCTCTCGTACTTCCAGCTGTGTTTCACTATTGATTTGTTGCACATGTAACAAAGCATCAATTAAACGCACAATCTGCGGTTTAACTTCATCTAGGGCCGCAGGTGTATGTACAGGCAACAAATTCAGCTCAAACTTAACTCGTTCGAGTAACAGCGCATCTAACAGTCCAATTTCACCATCTTCCTGAATAATCCTCGCCAACTTTAATAAAAACTGGCGTGCAATTGTCGCTGGCATGCCACCAATATTTCGGCATGCCTCATGGAAAATTGAAATATGAACACGACCATCTAGGTTTAACAATGAATCAACAATGGCACGGCTGACTTCAGCCTCAACAGGAATAAACTCACGGAATTGGCGAATCATGAGAATTGCGACCATCAGCTCGCGTGAGCCTGTTGCGGTCTGTAAAGCACGCTGAATTAACTCTGGACGTTCAATATGCGCACGCACTTCAGGGTTGAGCGGTTTAATCGCATCTTTAATGGCAAAACTAATCGGAGACAGTCGTAATAAGGGCAAAGGCTGCGGTGAAGTCCAAGGGGCTTGGAAATCCGCGTACTGCTCTTCTAAGGAACGAAACAAGCCAAATAGCGGACGGTTGCGCAGTTTTTCTAGGTTTTCCAACTGTATATCTTGAACCAAATTCGGATTCATTTCATAAATACGCTCTTCAATGCTTGGATGAATATTCATCCAACTTTGCGCACTTAATGAGTTGGCAAAACACATGTGTGCAATCGACTCAGAATATTCGCTGTGAATTTGTGAACCTGCGTGATGCACATAGATACGCATCAGGGTTTGAATATTGGCATCATTTTGCATCAGGCGACGTGTTTTCATATCATTTTTTAAAGTACGCCCCCCCAACGTCAGAAACTTAATACAGCGGGTAACCAGCACCCCCAAACTACCAATCAACCAGATCACACCACCTGTTGCGACAAAAGTAGTTTCAAAACTTTGCGACTTTTTATGATGAGTTGAAAATCCCAATTTAGCAATTTTACTGCCCCACTGACTAAAGGTGGTGAGGGCACTATATAGAATTTTTAACCGTGTATTTTCAGCGGTCTCACCAGATAAAATTTGATTAAACTCATGATTCAATAACCCCGTCAGCTCAAGTTCATCGAGGTTTTGCAGTGCGCCCCACGTTAAAATAATCGCAATATCTTTGGGATAAAAACCAGCGGTTAAGGCATTTACCCCCACCTCATCGGGCAAAACATAGACAGCAGGTGTTTCAATTAAAAAAGTATCCGCTAGTTTTTCTGTAATTTTCAGTGCAATACTTTCTTCAGGTGTACTTTCAATCAAACTTAGACGTCGTGCACGCAGTTGCTTGGCCAGACTATGTCCACCTGAACGAAACACATACAGCTCATACACCACGGAATAACTCATCACCAAGAGCAATAAACCAATGATATAAATACTTAAGCTATGCCAAAAAATGCTTTGACTCGAATCAAAATAAAAAACCAGCAGTCCAGCCACAGTATTTAAAATAAATAGCGACAAAAGTACCGCAAGCAAACAGATACTGGCAGACCACAACATATTTTTATTCTTTATGATTGAATAACTTACACCCTTCAATGTAAATCCCTTTTCTTACATTGTTTGAATCAAACCATCATAAATGAAAAAAGCGGGAAACTCCCGCTTTTCTCAAATCTAAATCAATTAGACTTCTTTCACACCCGTCAAATCAACGGAAGCTGCATCAATATTGACATCAATATAGCTGTCTTTCTTTTTCGATGTTTCACGGCGTTTCGCCTGTAATTCATCTAAATAAGCTTCATCAATACCACCAGCAACATATTTACCATCAAATACCGAGCAATCAAACTCTTGTAAATCTGGTACTTTGCTAGTGCGCACAGCTGCTTTTAAGTCTTCCAAATCTTGGAAAATTAGACGATCTGCACCAATAATTTCACGAATTTCTTCAACTGTACGCTCAGATGCAATCAACTCTTCTTTTGCTGGCATATCAATGCCATACACGTTTGGATATTTCACCATCGGCGCAGCAGAAGCAAAGAAGACTTTTTTCGCACCCGCATCACGTGCCATCTGGATAATTTCATTACACGTAGTACCACGCACAATCGAGTCATCCACCAAAAGTACATTTTTACCTTGGAACTCGAGTTCAACAGGGTTCAACTTTTGACGTACTGATTTTTTACGTAATTGCTGACCTGGCATAATGAAGGTACGGCCGATGTAGCGGTTCTTCATAAAGCCTTCACGGAACTTCACGCCCAACATATTTGCCAGTTCAAGTGCAGAGGTACGCGAGGTATCTGGAATTGGGATCACGACATCAATATCGTGCTCTTCACTCCACTCCGTCAAGATTTTTTGAGCAAGCTTTTCGCCCATTTTTAAACGTGCTTTGTAGACTGAAATGCCATCAATGATCGCATCTGGACGCGCAAAGTAAACATATTCAAAAATACATGGGCGGTATTCAGGCGCCTCAGCACACTGCTTGGTAAACATCTGCCCTTGTGAGTCGATAAAGATCGCTTCACCCGGCGCAATATCACGCTCAACTTTAAAGCCAAGTGCCGTAATAGCGACAGACTCAGATGCAATGATATATTCCATACCCGCATCAGTTTCACGCGAACCGTAAATCAGTGGACGAATACCATTTGGATCACGGAAGCCCACTAAGCCATGCCCAGTAAGCATTGCAACTACAGCATAACCACCTTTACAGCGTTCATGTACTTTACTAACTACATGAAAAATGTCGTCTGCTGTAGGCATCAATTTGCCGCGTTTTTGCAACTCATGCGCAAACACGTTTAACAGTACTTCTGAGTCTGAATCCGTATTCATATGACGTAAGTCTGTTTTGAACAGATCGTCATGAATTTCTTCAGCATTGGTTAAGTTACCATTATGCGCTAACGTGATCCCGTAAGGTGAGTTCACATAGAAGGGCTGCGCTTCAGCGCTGCTCGATGAACCCGCAGTAGGATAACGCACATGCCCAATACCATAGTTACCTTGTAATGCACGCATATGGCGAGTGTGGAACACATCACGAACCATGCCATTGTCTTTACGTAAGAATAAACGACCTTCGTGGCAGGTTACTATCCCAGCTGCATCTTGCCCACGATGTTGTAACATCGTTAATGCATCAAACAACATTTGGTTAACAGCTGATTTACCAGCTATACCAACTACTCCACACATAGCAACCTCGCAGACAAGCTAGGATTAATAAAAAGGATTATTTGTTGACTCACCCTGTCCCTCAGCATTTTTCGAGGAAATTTTCGGTGAAGAATCTGAAGATACATGTGTATCTTTAGACTTGATATGTGACATCGCCTCGCTTGCAGCCTCTTTAGAAAGCTCCATCGCCCAAGGCGCGTAAGGCAAAAGTGTTTGGACAAATTTGGATTGTCTCCAATATGGAGAGCTTTCAACCCAAGAACCCACACCTTGCATCGTAATCAGAACAATTAACAACCCTTTTAATGAACCAAAAGCACCGCCGGCTAATCGATTCAAAGGCCCGAGTTTTAAACTCTTCAATATGTTATTCAGTAATGCCGTGACTATCCACGTCAAAACCACAATAACCAATACAATAAATGCAAAAGCTGCAATTTTTTGAACCACTGGATCTTCACTGAGTGAGACCATCGAAGGTGCTAGGACACTTGCAAATTTAGCACCAACAATTAGCGCTAAAATCCATCCTATCAAGTTCGCAAAGGCTTTAACAAATCCTTGACGCAAACCGTTGAGCCCTCCAATGAGCAATACAATCAATATGAAGATATCAATGGCATTCATGTTGTTTTCATTGCAGAGACGCAGTCTTGAATTAAGGTTGGTCCTGTATAGATGAGGCCACTATAAACTTGTACAAGGTTTGCCCCTGCATTTTGTTTTGCAAGCGCCTGCTCACCCGACAAAATCCCACCCACACCAATCAAAGGAATCTGACCGCTTAAAACCTCAGCAAAGGCTTTTAAACACGCTGTACTTTTCTCAAACACAGGCGCACCAGATAAACCACCCGCTTCATCACCAAAAGGTAAGTTTTCCACCCCTTCACGAGACAAAGTCGTATTGGTCACAATCAACCCATCAATTTTAAACTGAAGCAGTTGTTTCGCAATAAATTGAATATCTTCCGCTTCCAAATCCGGCGCAACTTTCAACACCAAGGGTACATAGTGCTGCTGCTCTTCAGCCAACTCTAACTGACGTTTTTTCAGCGTCTCTAGCAGCTCGGTTAAAGCATCACCACTTTGCAAACTACGCAGGTTTTTAGTATTTGGAGAAGAAATGTTAACAGTAATATAAGACGCATAGTTATAGACTTTTTCTAAACAAATGAGATAGTCATCTACTGCTTTTTCGACTGGGGTATCCGCATTTTTGCCGATATTAATCCCCAAAACACCTTTAAATTTTGCCGCTTTGACATTTTCAATCAATTGATCCACACCAGCGTTGTTAAAACCCATACGGTTAATAATGGCTTTAGCTTGTGGGATACGGAATAAACGCGGTAAAGGATTACCCTGCTGTGGACGTGGAGTAATGGTTCCAATTTCAATAAAACCAAACCCTAGACCTGCCAGTGCATCAATATAAGCACCATTTTTATCTAGACCAGCAGCCAAACCTACAGGATTGGGAAACTCGATGCCCATACATGTCACCGGTTTAGCCGCTATATTTTGACGCATTAAGCCTAGCTTATGCGTTGATTTCAATAGCGATAGTGTTAGCTCATGTGCACGCTCTGGTGCTAAAGTAAACAACAAAGGGCGGGCAAGAGAATACAACATATCTGTAAAAGTCTACTGCTTTTTAAGTCGCCATATTATAGGCATAGCCTAGCTAAAACACCATGCTTCGTCTGGCTTTATTTTTAGCGATTATTTAACGCTAGCCGATAATTTAATCTGCCCTGCATCTGAGACCAACTCCATTTTTTCAATACTCAAACCATTTTGCGTTAGTTGGGTCAAAAAGTTGGCCAACACCACATAGTTTGCATGGCTTACCACCAACTGAATTTGTTCAGCATTCTGCTGCGAAGCAACCGACAAACCTTGCTGCTGTGCAATACGTTGAATCTGCTCCATCGGAGTCAGTTGCCCATCTGAGCTCGATTTCATGGTGACTGCATTGCTCTGCATCCATGTCATGGTTTCTTTGAGCTGGTTCACGCGTTTTTGCTGTTTCTCTGCCGCAGCATGGGTATACCAAAGTGCAGCCCCTATCGAGCTCACCAATACGAAAATGACCAAGAAGATGGCTAATACACGGTCGCGCGGTGTAAGACGATCAAAATAAGTACTGATCAGCTCTAAACGCTGATCCAAAACAGTTTGTAAATTTTGCATGGCTTTCATTATTGTATTTTCACCATTCCAATTGCCCCACCCGTGGTCGGCTGAATATTGCCTAATTCAACCTGAAAACCTTGTTGATTAAGCTGCTGAGTGAGTGTCTGTAAAGCCTCTGCCGAGTTGGCTTTAAGTTGCATATTTAGGCTATTCGCTTCATACACCACCTGATTCGCCACAATTTGCTGTTGCATGAGCACAGGCCCAACGCGACTCAATAAAGACAAAGCTTGCGCATCCGCTTGTTTATTCATATTCAGTTGATATTCAAACTGGCTTCGCAGGGTTTGCTCGGTCACAGGATAGTTCGCACCAAACCAATATTTAAATTGATCGACTACTTGCACAGCCACTTGCTCTGCAAGCTTTTTATTTTGATACCAACGCGTCGCATCGTAGGTCAGTTGGGTCACAATCAACGCAACCAATACCGCTGCACAGGCTTTCCAATAGCCCGTTGAAACATGTTGCTCTTTCACCTTCGGCAAAAGATTCCATGGATGCTGTTTTGCTCTTGGCAATACCACCCATTCATAATGGAAAGACTCAAGCTGCTCCTGCGTCACACTGGCGTTTAAGCTATGCATGTGTGAAGCACTCAAGTTACAAATCTTATATTTTTGATTGGCTGCTTGATAATCTAAAAATACAGCAAGATCATCATTTGATCCGCCCAACCAAGTATTAGAGCGAAATAAGAGTCGCTCTTCAATACAACCCAAGATTACCTGTTCTGCGTCAGGTACAGGCAAAATCAGAAAATCAGGCAATAGACTGACCAGCTTCACAGGAATCAAACTCAAGGCATGCTGCAAAGTCTCTAAACGATGCTTTGAAATACCCAAAACAGTGAGTTGTTCAGGCGCTTGAAAGTGATGTAATACTTTCATCTGATCGATTGAGCTCAATACATATTCTTCGAGCAAATACTTCACACCTTCAGCCCCCAACTGCTTGTATTGGGCCTTAGGCATATTTTGCTGAATAATTTGCACATCACGGCTTGGAAAGAAAACAGTTGCTTCCTCACCATGATGCGCTTGTATATCTTGGATCAATTGCTCAAGTGTATGAGCAGATTGCCATCTTTCCCCTATAGACCAGTGCCATGTTCCATCGGCTTCGGGCATCCAAATTTGCAACATGTATTATATTCTGCCGTTTTAATTGGTTTTTATATGCTAGGTATAAATGCTTTTGTTTGTGTCGACAAGCCTTCCGCGATAACTGCTTGCTCATAAATCCGCGCTTCAGCCAAAGCATAAGGATTGAAAGATTCTGTCACCAAAATCGAGGCGATATGTGCCACCACATTCATATGGCACACCACCACAATAGACTCATACGGCAAATGTGATAACCATTCCACAGCCGCTTTTGCATCATCATCTGGCTTAATGGTATTACAGATTACGACAGGCACATCCGCAAAGTGCTGTTTGATGTGTGCCAATGTTTCCTGCGCACGCAGCAAGGGGCTAACCACAAAGACATCAGGTTGAATCCTTGACTTTAAAAAGTCAGCAGTTTGCTCTGCCTGTGCATGCCCACGTTCAGTGAGTGGGCGTTTAGTGTCATTCCCCATGATCGGTGGTGCAGCTTCGCCATGACGGACCAAAGTCAGTTGCATAAAAAACCCTTATTCAAATCCTGATTATTTTAATTAATTTTTATGACAATTCAGTCATTCTACCCACTTAAACGCTCATTTTATTTCGTTTTTTAAGTGACTTTAAACCTCATGATGCGGCAAAACAAACTCCACATCACTGCGGTGTCCATTTTTCATTAAGGATAATGCAATTGTCATTGGTGGAGCATTTTCAAAAATAACACTGTATAAAGCGCTAGTAATCGGCATATACACATCCAACTCTTCGGAACGTGCTTTGACTTGCACAATGGTGTTAATGCCTTCTGCTGTTTGCCCCAATTCAGTGGTTGCCTGTTCCAAGCTCTTGCCTTGACCCAATGCAAAACCGACTTGATAGTTGCGACTGAGTGGACTGCTACACGTTGCGAATAAATCTCCGACACCAGACAATCCTAAGAAGGTCAGTGGATTTGCCCCCAACTTCACAGCAAAACGGCTCATTTCCGCCAAAGCACGGGTCAAAATCATACTTTTGGTATTTTCACCGACTTTATACGCAGCAGCCATTCCCATCGCGACCGCATAAATATTTTTAAGCGCACCACCGAGCTCTACACCATGCACATCATCGCTGGCGAAAACACGGAACAAGGCACTATGTAAAGCTTGCTGTACCGCATAACGCACCAAGTCAGACTGGCTTGCAATCACTGTTCCCGCTGGTTGTCCTGCCACAATTTCCTTGGCCAAGTTCGGCCCAGATAACACGCCATAAGGCACTTCTGGTAGCTCTGAGCGAATAATATCACTCATAAAACTAAAAGTATTCGCTTCAATACCCTTGGTCAAAGACACCACTGCTTGCGAAGTAATAAACGGTTTAATTTGTTTGAGTACATCACGGAAAGAATGACTCGGAATCGCCACCAAAATAATGTCGCGATCACGAACAGCCTCTTCTATATTTGAAACTGCACGTAAACCATCTTCAAGTTTAAAATCGGGCAAATAGCGTTTATTTACGTGCGTCGCATTGATATCAGCTGCAACGGCTTCATCACGAATCCAAATCATGGTATCGCAGCCATTACGAACCGCGGTATTCGCCATGGCCGTCCCAAAACTACCACCACCCAAAACTGTAATACGTAGTGCCGTTTTTTGATCTACTGCTACAGGTTCAACCAAATCTGAAAACTTTAACTCTGACATTATTTTTATATCCTAAAATGGAACTATTGATTCCAATAACTTACATAATCTTGGGTTTGAATTTCGGCACGTGACGGAATCGCTTTAACTGCCGTACCAATATATAAAATACCTGAGATCAAATCATCTGCACTGAGGCCTAAAGCCTGTTTGAAATGCACCGATTCCACCACTGCCCCACTACGCCACATGCTCGAAAAACCTTGAGCTTGTAAGGACAAAATAAAATTCTGAATAGCAGCCCCACTACTTAAAGTCTGCTCAAAATTAGGGACTTTCGGATGCGATTGAAATTTGGTCAGTGCCAAAACCAGTAAGGGGGCACGAAAAGGATGATTTTTAACACGCTCTAACTGTGCTGACTCAGTCTCACCCAAATCTGCCAAGGCTTGTGACAATAACTCACCAAATGCCTCACGTTGATCTTCAGCAATTACGATAAAACATGTCGGCTTTAAACGATGATGGTCTGGTGCAGTCAATGCGGCTTGAAATGCCCGCTCTAATTGTTCTGCATTGGGAGCAGGCTCGACCAAATGGCCAATCGATTGACGTTGATGCATATTCTGGTGAACGATATCTACCGCGAGTTCCGTCATTAGGCTCTTAATCTTTCAAATTAAACAATACGTTTTAGAGTAGCACACTCTGAAAAGTTTGCTCTAGCGCTTCAGTATGAAATACCCAGTTTCGACAAAACTAATTTTAAAATCTTGATTACTTTTCAAACTATTCGATAAGACTGCATTTTTCATACATTTCTTACATGATTCATCCTACAAGCTATGTTCCAATAAACAATGATTTAATAAAACATGACTGGGGTATGAAATGAAAAAGAATATCGCTATTGCTGGAGCAGCAGCACTAACACTACTTCTAAGCGCTTGCGCATCAACACCAAGCAACTCTTTAGCGATCCAAAAAGCTGACAATCAATACGAAGTTACGGGTATTGGTAAAACTGCATTGATTGCAAAAAACAACGCCATTGAAGCAGCAGCTAAAACGTGTGGCTCTAAAGCAACGGCGATTGTGAGTGATGAAAAAACCGAATATCAAGGTGCTTTAAAAGGCGTAGTGAGTGACGAAACTGGAAAAATGATCCAAGCAGCCGCATCTGTACTGGGTTCTATTTCGGGCACAAACTCAGGCATTAACCAAGACAGTGACTATCAAACAATCCTGACTTTTTCGTGTAAAGCAAAATAAAGATGCCATAAAAAAACCGCTTATCTGAGCGGTTTTTTTTACACCAATCACGTCAAACGATTAGCAATAACCTTCTAAACGTGTCAGTGGTAGTTTTTGCCCAATGGCTTTTTCAATTTCGGGTAGATAGAACGCATCATCTTCAGATAAAAAACTAATACTCACACCACTTGTACCTGCACGGCCTGTACGACCAATACGGTGTACGTAGTCATCCGACTGTTCAGGCAAGGTGAAATTCACCACATGCGATACACCATCCACATGGATACCACGCCCCGCAACATCAGTTGCAATCATGATGTTATGTTGACCATTTTTAAATTGATCTAGCATTTTCAAACGTTTGTCTTGTGCGATTTCACCTGACAACATCACCACTTTATAGCCATCACGCTTTAAGTTGTCATAGAGTTTACGCACTTGATCGCGCCGATTTGCGAAAATCATCACTTTTTCAATAGGCTCATCGCGCAGAATGTCTTGTAGCAATTTATATTTATCTGACTTTGCGACCATGTACACCCGTTGTTCAACATCTGCATTGGTCTTCTTCTCTGGCTCAATTTCAACAGTTACAGGTTCAAACAACCACTGCTGTGCAAGGTTTAAAACATCGTAACTAAACGTTGCAGAGAACATCAGAGTCTGACGTTGTTCCTTACGCGGTGAGAAACGAACAATACGTTTTACTGAAGGAATAAAGCCCATATCCAATAAGCGATCGGCTTCATCAATCACCAAAAACTCAATTTGGTCGAGCCAAACTTCTTTTTGCTCAACAAAGTCAATCAGACGACCTGGCGTCGCCACCATAATATCGACAGGTTTTTTATCGAGTTGTGCTTTTTGTTTATCAAAGTCAACGCCGCCTAAAAGCGTCACGACATGTAAATCTGAGAATTTTGTGAGTTCTTTCGCATCGCTTTCAATTTGCAGTGCAAGCTCACGGGTCGGTGCTAAAATCAAGGCGCGAGGTTCACCGCGGTAGCGCTGCTCTTGAATTGGGTTATTCAGCAAGTCGTTAATCACACTCACCAAAAATGCCGCTGTTTTACCGGTTCCCGTTTGCGCACGACCAATTGCATCGTGTCCCGCCAAAGTGAATTTTAAAACCTTTTGCTGAATAGGCGTCATATCCTTAAAACCTAAAGCATCAATAGCTCGTTTAAGTTGAGGATGTAAATTTAAGGTTTCAAAACCTGATGACATATAAGTGCGCTCTGACGAAAAATCACGAAAATTGATCTGTAGTATAAACAAAAACGCCCCAATTTACATTGGGGCGTTTTAAAGTACGTTCAGACAATTAGTCTAAAGGTTGTACTTCTTCAGCTTGGAAGCCTTTTTGACCTTTTACAACGCTGAATTCAACGCGTTGGCCGTCACGTAGTGAACGGTGGCCGTCGCCTTGGATTGCACGGAAGTGAACGAATACATCGTCGCCGCCATTGCGTTGGATAAAGCCGAAGCCTTTAGTGTCGTTGAACCATTTAACTACGCCTTGTTCACGAGCTGTCATAAGTTAATCCTCATTGTATCTAAAAGAAGGACCACCCGGTGTTGCAAACAGCAGACCAAACAAGGTTTAAAAATATTTATTATTTCTAAGCTTGTAATCATTCTGTATAACTATTAACAAAATCCCGGTTACATCCATTTGTAAAATAGGATTTAAAACAATTTATGGTTGTGTTAAATCCCAGTACGCGACGAGCTTAACATGGGTTAAAAACAATTCATACCCTTTTTTTTGATTAATCGTCTTTTTAATTCAGCATATTTTTTAACTAGTTATTTGTAATTTTAGATATAGCGACTATAGGCCTATAACACATGAAATATTTGGGTTTTGGCACTGAATTTGCTAATATTTCTACCCACCTAAATGTTGTGAAGCCTTACTTATCTATATGAGTGATATCGAACAAAATACCAACATTATTGATGCAATGGGGCAACCATGTCCTATGCCTCTGTTGTTGCTTAAACGCGCACTTAAGAAGAGTCCGGCGCAGCATTTTTTATTAAAATCGTCTGATCCGCACAGTCAGATCGATATCACGCGGTATTGCGAAATCCATCATTTAACTTGCGTTTTGAAACAAATTAATGAGCATGAATTTCACTACCTCATTGAATCTTAATTCTTTTCAATTACACTAAGTCTATTCACATTTGCATAAAAGTTTACATTTCTATACCCAATTTTCCATTATTCAGTGGAAGATTGGATTAAGATAAATTCAATTGTTGGGTAAAAATGAAATCCCTAAGGAGAACACATGAGTGACAGCAGCAATCAATTGATGCCCCTGTCATTATCGGCACCAGGTGTAAACTTGGGCGCTTATATTAGTACTGTCAACCAAATCCCGATTTTGACAGCGGAACAAGAAAAAGAGTTAGCTGAACGCTACTATTATGACCAAGACCTCGATGCTGCTAAACTTTTAGTCATGTCGCATCTGCGTTTTGTGGTTCATATTGCCCGCAGTTATGCAGGCTACGGCTTACCTCAAGGTGACCTCATTCAAGAAGGTAACTTGGGCTTAATGAAAGCCGTTAAACGCTTCGACCCAAACATGGGCGTACGCTTGGTTTCTTTTGCGGTGCACTGGATTAAAGCAGAAATTCACGAATATGTGATTCGTAACTGGCGTATTGTCAAAATTGCGACAACTAAAGCACAGCGTAAACTGTTCTTTAATTTACGTAGTCTAAAAAAATCGTCTAAAAAGCTCACCTTAAAAGAAGCACAATCGATTGCAAATGACCTCAATGTAACACCTGAACAAGTGTTAGAAATGGAAGGTCGTTTAACTGCTTATGATGCAGCGTTTGAAGCTCAGGGCGATGATGACGATGAAGGTTCAACCCATGTTGCACCTGCGCTCTATCTTGAAGATAACCGCTACGACCCAGCGCGTTTGGCTGAAGAAGAAGATTACGAAGAACAGAGCACCAATGCTTTGCATGATGCGATGGAACAGCTTGATGACCGTTCGCGTAATATTTTACAGCGCCGTTGGTTAGATGATGAAAAATCGACGCTGCACGAACTGGCTGCTGAATATAATGTTTCAGCCGAACGTATTCGTCAGCTTGAAAAAAATGCCATGGAAAAAATTAAAGTGGCAATGTCATCAAACTAAGATGATACCAATACAGAAAAGGGCGAAATGCCCTTTTCTTTTTACTAATAAATGAGGCTTTTTGTCTTTTAACCTTTCTTCAAAATATGCTACTTTGTTGCGCACAGTGATATAAGTAAAGCATTGCATATGTGGATTGCGATTTCAGCGCTGAATTTAGCGTTTGCCGTTATATTAGGTGCCTTTGGCGCACATGGTCTCAAAGCACGTGCTACTGAAGCCCAATTGGCTTGGTGGCAAACTGCAACTGATTACTTTTTTTACCATGCACTTGGTTTACTGGCACTCGGTATTTTGGCCAAAGTTATTCCTCAACTTCCCATCAAAACCAGCTTTTTACTGATCCAAGTCGGCATCTTCTTTTTCTGCGGTTCCCTGTATGTCATGGCATTGGGCTTACCGCGTGGCCTAGGTGCGATTACCCCGATTGGTGGTGCATTGATGATTGCAGGTTGGTTGGTTCTGGCATGGAATGCCATGAAATATGCCAAGTAAACAACTAGAGATGAGCACCATGCAAATTTATTTAAACGGCGAACTACAGCACACCGAATGTAAAAACCTGCTTGAACTGGTGCAAACCTTTGCACTTGAAGGCAAACGTTTTGCTGTTGAGCAAAATGAAAACATTATTAGTAAAAGTAAATTGGAACACACTCCAATTTGTGCAATGGATCGAATTGAAATTATTCATGCCGTCGGTGGCGGTTAATACGGAGTTCACATGCAAGACAGCCCTCTCATCATTGGTTCTAGATCATTTCAATCTCGTCTACTGGTGGGCACAGGTAAATATAAAGACCTGCAAGAAACCGATTTGGCCATTAAAGCCAGTGGCGCAGAAATCGTGACCGTTGCAATTCGTCGTGTCAATATTGGTCAGCATCCTGATCAACCAAACTTATTGTCCGTGGTCCCACCTGAAAAATACACCATTCTCCCAAATACAGCAGGCTGCTTTGATGCCAATAGTGCCGTGCGTACCTGTATGTTAGCGCGTGAATTATTAGACGGTCATAACTTGGTCAAGCTTGAAGTATTGGGCGATGAAAAAACGCTATATCCAAACATTACCGAAACATTGAAAGCGGCACGTACCTTGATTGACGATGGTTTTGAAATCATGGTCTATACCTCGGATGACCCAATTGTGGCACAAGAGCTTGAAAGCATGGGCTGCGTTGCCATCATGCCTTTAGGCAGTTTGATTGGCTCTGGTTTAGGAATTTTGAATCCACACACGATTTCTATTATTAAAGAAAATGCCAAAGTGCCTGTGTTGGTGGATGCTGGTGTAGGAACTGCAAGTGATGCAGCCATTGCCATGGAACTCGGCTGTGATGGCGTGTTGATGAATACCGCGATTGCTGCCGCTCAACATCCAATTTTAATGGCTTCTGCAATGAAAAAAGCAGTTGAAGCAGGTCGAGAAGCGTTCCTCGCAGGTCGTATGCCTCGCAAACGTATGGCCAATGCAAGCTCACCAGAAACAGGTTATTTCTTTAAATAATCTCTTGATCTTTGTTAAGCAATCAAAAAGGATTCTTCGGAGTCCTTTTTATTTATTTCAACATAAAGATAGTATTTTATGCTGATCTAGGTTATAGGGACATTTCACCACACGCTTTGATACACTCAATCCTATTTATTAACAGCTATAACCATATAAAAATGAGAGGAAACGATGCCCATGCAAAAATGGATCAGACCAACACTCATACTCAACACCCTATTTTTCATAACACTCACAAGCAATGCTTGGGCCAAAGTAGAGGAAAAACCGACTCTCAAAACGAGCTACCAATCTTTTGTGCCAACAAACTGGAAGATTTTAGAAAAAGTCCAAGGCGATTTAAACCAAGATGGTCAAGCGGATATTGCCCTGATTATTGAAGACACCAATCCTGAACATTTCGTTAAAAATGATCGCTTAGGGAGTGATGTCCTCAATATCAATGAACGAAAGCTTTTGGTTTTATTGAAGCAAACGCATGGTTATCAACTTTCGGCGACTAATACTACTTTGCCGACAGAAGGTGACATAGAGTCCCCTTGCCTCGCTGATCCACTCGGTGAGACTGAAGCGTTAAGCATTCAAAAAGGTGTGCTCAAAATTCATCTGCACTACTGGCTAAGCTGTGGTTCGTGGTATGTGACCAATCACACGTATACTTTCCGATACCAAGACCGTGCATTTAAGCTGATTGGTTATGATGTCGATGATTTCCACCGTGCATCAGGCGACATCACGTCGCGAAGTATCAACTTTATGACAGGTAAAGTAAAAAGTACGACAGGTGAAAATGAGTTTGCTGAAACAACACAACCTGTCAAAGTTCAATGGACAACACTCAAACAGCGCTACACATTGAAATTCGAACAGGTTCAGTTCAATGAGCCACTGGAGTTTAAATAAACAGAGCGAAGAAAAGCGCTGTCAAACTCATATGCGTAGCTTATTGCGCTTCTAAAATACGAATTTGTACATGAGCAACTGCACCTTCAGTTGCTTGGGCATGTTGCTGCATATTGATACTGTGCATATGTGTTTCTAAATGCTGCATGCTTTCCCATTTTTCATACATCATGATTGAAAACGGTACTTTGGTTTGTAATGCACTCTCAACAGCAGGATGGTCGATATGCACATCATAGAGATAGCAACCGGGCTCTTGTAATACCTGCTCACGGATGTTGTTGAATGAATCAAGAACCGTTGTAAAATCTTGCTCTGAATGACAAATAATTTCAGCAATGACAGTTAACATGGTCACTTCTCCCGATTAAGCAAAAACTTGCGTCAAATGCTCACGGTACTGTGCCATATAAGCTTCAACTTCAGGGGCTTTAATCACATCATTGACAATAAACGTCGGTAAGGTTTGCATCCCTAAAAATTGATTGGCTTTGTGAAAAGGTAAATAAACCCCGTCGACCCCAACCCCATGGAAAAATTGTTCAGCGTCGTTAAATGCATCCATCGGTGCATTCCATGTCAACGACAGCATATAGTTTTTATCGTGAATCAGACCGCCTGAACCATACTTTTTTGAAGCATCCGAACGTGAGCGACCATCATTGGCATACAGACTACCGTGCCCTTCGGTAAAGACATCATCGATATACTTTTTCACAGTCCATGGTGCACCCATCCACCAACCCGGCATTTGGTAAATCACGGTGTCTGCCCACAGAAATTTCTCCACTTCAGCTTTTGCATCATATTCGCTGTCGGCACGGGTCACTTGAACCTGATGTCCTAAGTCTGACAAGACCTCTTGTGCAAGTTCAGTTAAGGTATCGTTTAACTGACCATTCGAGTGTGCAAAAGTTTTCGCACCGTTAACTAATAAAATATTTTTCATGGGAAGAGCCTAAAAACCAAAATCTATGCAGGCACTATATAGACTCTGTTCAGCGCCAATAAGTAGTGAATCTGCAAAATATTATTGACTAAATATCAACAATAAACTTTAAAGTATAAAAAAAGCGCCTTTCGGCGCTTCTTCAATGCATCAAAATTAAGGAATTAGACCTTCATCTCGCATTGCTATTTGTACCGACTGACGTTCAGCCACTTTATTACGGATAAAGATAATATTTTTATATGGTGATAAGTCATGTTCGATGCCATTTGACCAATTGGTGAGGACAAATAAATACGCATCTGCGGGGCCAAAATTATCATCGACCAAATAGTCATGATCCGACTCACCAATTTGTTTATCGATATAACTGAGTAAACGATCAATCTCTGCATAAGCTTTTTCTTTGGCAGCTGTATCTAATGGCGCACCAAAGAAAACGGCATAAGCATCGTGCAATTCAGAGTTTAAATAACCTAACCATTCTAAAACTTTGGCACGCCCCAAACCCGATGGCGGAATAAGATCTTGTTTTGGATCATGTTGTGCTAAAAATGGCAAAATGGCTACATTTTCAGTCAGAATCAAACCTGGATTAATTTCTAAAGCGGGTACATATCCTTTTGGATTAATTTCGTAATAATCAGCACCTTTTTCTGTTTTATGTGTTTTTAAATCTACTCGGACTAAATCAAAGTCAACATTAATTTCATTGAGGATAATGTGCGCCGCAAGCGAGCACGCACCCGGTGCATAATAAAGCTTCATATCTGATCCTTGTTATAACTCTATTCTCTGTTTTAAATGGCTTCTAACAAACTTTCAAGTGATCAAAACCTGTAAATTGCAAAAAAGCGTAAACGAAAAATCATTCGTTCGCCTATTGAATATTGTCTAATTCACATTTTTTTTCAAGTACAACAACACTGCAATTTGCAACAGAGTTGTTTTAACATAGCCCCCTTGACCCTAAAATGAATTTGATCTGTGATTAGCCTTAAAAAAGATGAATGGTTTTCTAACATTCGTACCGATGTTCTAGCAGGTTTAGTGGTAGGACTTGCTCTAATTCCCGAATCTATTGCTTTTTCAGCAATTGCAGGTGTAGACCCTCAAGTCGGACTGTATGCCTCCTTTTGTATCGCAGTGAGCATTGCTTTTTTTGGTGGCCGTCCAGCCATGATTTCAGCAGCAACTGGCGCGATGGCACTACTCATGATCACGCTAGTCAAAGAGCATGGCCTACAGTATTTACTGGCGGCAACCATTCTCACAGGTGTCATTCAAATCATTGCGGGTTATTTTAAAGTTGCCAAACTGATGCGTTTTGTGTCGCAGTCGGTGGTGTATGGTTTTTTAAATGCACTGGCGATTTTAATCTTCATAGCACAACTTCCAGAACTCAGCCAAATGAATCACTGGGGCTATGCATTTGTCGCACTTGGCCTAGCGGTAATTTATTTGTTTCCCTATCTGCCTAAAGTGGGGAAAACCATTCCCTCACCGCTTATTTGTATTCTCGTCCTGACCGCTTTGGCGCTGTTTTTAGGCACGGATATGCGTATGGTCAGTGACTTAGGGCATTTTCCCGATACTTTACCTATTTTTCTACTTCCTGATATTCCACTAACCCTTGAAACGCTGCAAATTGTCTTCCCTTACGCCATCACATTAGCGACCGTCGGTTTGCTTGAAACAATGATGACCACCACGGTGGTAAATGAAGTTACAGGCACTGAAAGTGACCGTCATCAAGAATGTCGCGGACAAGGCATGGCCAATATTGTGAGCGGTTTTATGGGCGGTATGGCAGGCTGTGCCATGATTGGACAGTCTGTGATTAATGTCAGCTCTGGGGCACGTACTCGGCTTTCAACCTTAGTGGCTGGTGTGTTTTTACTGTGTTTGGTGGTGTTTTTTAGAGACTGGCTGTCCTATATTCCAATGGCAGCTTTGGTTGCCATTATGATCATGGTGGCATTTACAACCTTTCAATGGGACTCGGTTAAAAACTTCTCTAAACATCCGCTACAAAGTAATGTGGTGATGCTCAGTGTCGTGATGATTGTCTTAGCCACACATAATCTTGCCTTGGGCGTCTTTGTCGGAGTTTTACTGTCCGCATTATTTTTCATCAACAAGCTGGAAAGTACAGTTCATGTCCAGTCTGAACTGCATAACCATACCCGTCGCTATCTGGTAAGCGGTCAAATTTTCTTTAGTAGTTCAGAGAAATTCTTTCAGTTTTTTGACTTTAACGAACATATTCAGAAGGTTGAAATTGAACTCAGTAATGCACATATTTGGGATATGACTTCAGTCCAAATGTTAAATGCGGTAGTTGAAAAGTTTGAAGTCCACGGTGTTGTGGTCGAGGTGTTAGGTTTAAATGAAGCCAGCAGCACCCTCATTGACCGTATAAGCTCATAAAGTTGAAACCATAGACAAAATAAAAGGGCGATGACGCCCTTTTATTATTATCCATAAAGCAAGTTAAGACTGATTCTTGCGGCGTCTTAGGCTACTATACAAGGTCAAACTAATTAATCCTAAAGCAGACCACAGCCCTGTACTTCCCGCACTGGTTTTATCATCATCGTTAAGCACTGCATCGTTTAAGTCTAAATCCACAATCACAGGATCATGGTCAGAAGAGCGGTAAGCATCGTCTGCATAGAATGCAGCAATTTGATCCTCAGTTTTATATTCTTCGTTATAGTCTAATGCGGTCGGTTCATCTGCATTGATATGCCATGCAAATGCTTTTTTCACCAAAGGATAAAGTGCTGCATCGGCAATCGCATGATCTAGATTTCCTGCACCACCATAACCTTGAGCATTACTGGCTACGCCAAAAATATAGCTATAAGCTGCTTTCCCCTGACCAATTTTTTCATCATTCAACAAGACTTTATAGTTGGCTTGTTCAAGCGCCAGAATTGGATCTTCTTTGGCATAACTGTTCAGATCACCCAACAGTAAGACATTCGGTTTACTCACCTGTGTTGGATTCTTCGCAACCCACTGCATTAACGCTTGTACCGCTTTAACGCGGGTTGGATTCCAGCAACCTTGACCATCGCCCTGATCTGCCTCTATTGAGGTTTTATCATCTGGACAGCTACCTTTAGACTTCAAATGGTTCGGAATAACTGTAAAAGTCTTCCCGCCAGATAAGGCTTGAAAAGTTTGTGCCATCGTGACTCGGTTTTTCTGGCTCTGGTCATCAAAGACCGCTGCAACATTGATTGGTTTGACCCGCTTGGCGTTATAAATAATGGCAACAGCAATCGCATCGGTTCCAAGTTTGTCAGCATTCGGAGGCGTTACATATTTCCAATCACTCCCCAGCGCCTGAGCTAAATAAGCAACTGCGCTACGCTCACCATAACCATTGTTGGCAATTTCCATCAGGCCATAAACATCCGCATCAATCGCTTTTAATGCACTGACAATTTTCTGATGTTGCTTTTTAAACTCAGCCTCAGAACTTGCACCACGTTCCGTAGGAAAACCTTGCGCCAAACCATTGTCATAATTCAGTACATTAAATGCTGCGACACGAACTTGCTGTGTAGCCTTTGCTGGAACGCTTGCACGTGGGTTTGTCGCGTCTAAGACTTGTGGCGCTGTTGCCCCAAGCACAGGTTGAATTCGCCATTGGTTATAGCGGTACTCTAAAATGCCTTGTACATTTTGCAGTTGTACACCTGTACGTAAGGTATTTTTAGCACTAAAGGTCGTTGGCAACCACGGCATTCTATTCTGATTATTATAGCCATCATCCAAAATAAGTTTAGAACGTAAATTCTGTTGTGCCAGTGTTTTGGCTTCGGTTGAATGGGCAGGATATAGATTGGTTGGAATATATAAACGCGCAGGGCTTAAAGCCAACTGACCATAACGTCCATAGTCATAGTTTTCACTGACAGTTAAAGTTTGAGGAATATTGACCAACATGCCCTGATAACGTTTCGGTGCATGGCCTGACATTTCAGTCAAATTATCAAAGGGCAAATTGATCACCATTGGTTGAACCCAATCACTTGCTGAAGTATTACATACGTTAATATCGCTGCTTAAATCTTGAAGCTGCAGTTGGTTTTGATAGGTTTTTAACTTACCTTTGAAAATGACTTCCTGCCCGACTTGCCCACCGGTCACGCGACTTGAAGATGGAACATAGACAAACACAGCATTACTGGTATTGGCTTTGGCTTGAACATCTGGTGTTTGTACAAAGAAACCTGAGAAACCATTGTTATAACGATAATCAGCCGTGATTACGCCTTTCACCACATATTCCGCATCTTGCGCTGCACTTTGCAATGTCGCAATTGGGGTGGCTGTCGTACTACAGCTCACAGTGGTTAGGGGTGGTGCCGTATTTCCAGCAAGATAACTGGAAAATGCATTTCGATCTGACCATTTTTCCCATGCCAATGCCAAATCAAATGGTGCGGTAACGTCAATCCCTGCACTGGAAACATGATTACTTAATAGTGTGCGTTTAAAACTATTCGCTGTTGCAACACCACCCCATCCAGTACTTGGGCGTTCACCCACTGTGCCAAAGCGGTCAATCGCAACGCCATTATGATAAAGCACCAAAGCATCGTCACCATTGAAAGCTAAGTTCGCCTGCTGTTGTACCGCATCGCCCAGCGCTTCTTTTAAAGCAGAATGCCCGACCAGATAATACCCCTTTGTTGCCAATTGCCCAGACAAACTCACTGTCAAATTTGCATTGGTACTGCCATTTGCGAACTGTTTAATCTGATATTCTGCCAAATTGACCGTCGTCGGATCTGGATTATAAATTTCCAATCCTTTCTTATTTGAAGTTCCATCTACATACTGACTAAATAATAGTTGTGCATACGTAGGAAAAGAACAACCTGCCAAAATCAGGCTCAGGCTTAATATCTGTGGCTTAAAATTTTTCATCATTTTTTATCAGTTGGTTAAATCGTATGGCAGGTTAATTTTTATTCGTTACATCATGATTAATAAATGATGACAGTTTTTAGGCTAATCAAAATAGAGCGTGCTGAATTTGATAAATTCTGAGTAAAAAATTTGACTTGTCCTGCTCAGGACTTACAATACCGCTTTCGAATTTCTACATCTGCCAAAATTATGACGAATGATCAATTAGACCAGCAAGTCGTCGAGCTAGACAACTTAAATGAACACCGCGAAATTGTGACATTTATGCGTCGTTCATCTCCGCTGAACACCTCGCAACGCACTGCGCTTGAACAATATGGTCACATGATTTTGGAATATCCTGTAGGTGACTTACGCCAACAGTTTGAACATCCAGAGCGTCCGCTCACGGTTGAAATTGGCTTTGGTATGGGACGTTCATTGGTCTTGATGGCGCAGGCCAACCCTGAACGTAACTATGTCGGGATTGAAGTGCATGTTCCAGGGATCGCGCAATGTGTGTATGAAGCTGGAATTGCAGGCTTAACCAATCTTCGTCTTTTAGATGCAGATGCTATTCAAGTATTACGTGAAATGCCAGATAACAGCATCAACGCTGTGCAACTCTACTTCCCAGACCCATGGCAGAAAAAACGTCACTTCAAACGTCGCTTCGTATCCCATGACCGTATGCCACTGGTTGAGCAAAAGTTAGAAATGGGTGGCACATTCCACGCAGCGACAGACTGGGAACCGTATGCAGAGTGGATGATTGATGTACTCGATAACCGTCCAAATCTTGAAAATATGGCAGGTAAAGGTAACAGTTACCCACGTCCAGACTGGCGTCCACAAACTAAATTTGAACGTCGTGGACTCGAAGAAGGTCATAAAATTAACGACTTCTTATTTAAGAAAATTAAATAAATTTTAGATCTTCAAAAAATAGGGTCTAATGCCCTATTTTTTTATGCTTTAATTGTTAGAACACATGCCTAATTTCAACCGTTGGATCATGTTCATCCAAACGTTTTGCCAAAATATGTAAACGTCGTGTCGGCACTGCGGGAAACAAATGATGTTCCACATGATAAAACATGTTGTAGGTCACGACCCGTTTAAATTCATTACGCACAGTACGCGCCATATACACATGATCTTCCGTATCATGATGCACCGTCCATACCGCAAAAAATGCCGTCATACATTGCCCAATCAACATAGCACTGACATGGTATTTTAAAATACTGATATCCAAGACCACAGAAACCAAAAACAATACAATGACGTTGGCAACCAGTTCAGCAGACATCCATTTTTTCTGGGTTTTAGTCCCAACCTCAAAGGCTTTTTTATGTAATATCCATGGAAAAACTGGGCCAAAAAGCAAAGCTTGCCACCACCTCATGCTTGCACTTTTTGCTTCAATATCTTCGTCCTGCATACAGTGCTGATGGTGGCGGAGGTGATTAATTTGTACAGCATGCATCGAACCGAGCATGACGATGCTCAAAACAAACATGACCCAATGAGTCGCAGGACGGCTAATACCTAAGGCAAAATGAAAAGCGTTATGCACCTGTCTAAGCCCTGTTAAGAAAAACATAAACGAGCAAAACAGCGCCAAGACATACCACTGTAAACCTGCAAAAATGAAAGAGACGATCAACCACGGTAAAGAGATAAATAACTCACTGATCACATCGGTACGACCTAAATGAACGAGATCTTTCCACTGCACTTGTTCTAATAATGAATCTGAACGCATATACCCTCTATTTGTATTTATTTTAAGCAACACTGTACCGAATCTTAGGGCATAAAAAAAGCCACGTTTTCAGTGGCTTTGCTTGTTCTTTGTGACTCGCTTCTTCGTTTATTATTTTAAATGTTAACTGTGACGTTGACTGATCTGCTGACTCATTAAAGCATATACGTCAGCAAGATCTGCTCGTTGAGCTTGCGCGAGCATCTGTTGATGCATCTGTAAAATATTCTGATCCTGACGCATCGCAGGGCCAGTTTGCATCTGCTTCGGGTCATTCTGTGTGGCTTTCTGCGCGGTTTCTAAGATCAAGGGATACAAGAGATTAAAATCGACCTGCTCTGCATCCACCACTTGTTTTGCCATGTCATAACAATAATTACTAAAATTACAGGCAAAAACGGCCGCTAAATGCAAACTTAGACGCTGCACAGAGCTGTAGCTATACACGCGTTGGCTCAGGCTTTCTGCCAGTGTATGTAGTCTTTGAAGATCTGTATTTTCAGTGGCTTCTACAAACAACGGTGTATTTGACCAATCAATTTCACGTTCTAAGCTAAAGGTCTGTAAGGGATAAAAAACTCCTGCACGTGCATGTTTCGTAGACAAAACTGAAAGCGCTGTACTCCCCGAAGTATGTACAATCAACACATTCGGCAGATATTCAGTCAAGGCCAAAATCACACTCGGAATAGACTGATCACTTACTGCAATCATCACCAAATCCACATCAGCATTTAACTGCTTAAAATGACTGACCGCCTTTGCATGTGCAACTTGCGCTAAATCCGCAGCTTTGTCGAAGCTTCGGCTATAAATATTGACGATTTCATGCTGAGACATCAGGGCTTTGGCCAAATGATGAGCCACCCGCCCCGCTCCAATTAAACTGATCCGCATCTTCATTTCACTATTTTAAAGTGCCTACAGCATGCCAATAAAAAAAGGATGAAGCAATTCATCCTTTTTTTATTAAATTGACACTGACTAACTAAAACTTACGCAGAGTCAAAATCTGTTCACTACGGCCAAATGGCCCTTGCTCATCGTGCAAAACTGCACTGGTTAAACCGATACCATCATGACCATATTGCTGAGTCGCTTCCAAACCTAACCATTTCCCTTGAGGTAAACGGTATAAATGCAGTTGTAGATCTAAATTGGGAAAGCCCCATCCAGATGCTGGATTTTGACGTGGGACAATACCGTTGGCTGTATCCACCATACCCAATAAGCGCACAAAACTTGATGTTTTCTGAGCTTCCACCATGTCCAAATCATTATGTAACCAGACAATGCCTTTACCAGCACGGTGCCCTTCTGCCGCACGTGTCTCAATACTCTGAATATAACCACCCGGCCAACATTTCATCCCATCCCATACTGGCAAAGTTTCAGGATGTACAATCAATTGATCTTCTAGCCCTGCAATTGCACTGGTATCTTGCTTCATCATTTTCCAAGCACGGGCCACAATACAAGTCTTCCCGTTTGCCTGCATTTCCGCCTCGATCAGTTCAATGGTTTTTCCAGCACGAATGACACGGGTATGCACCGTAAACTCACCAAAAGCAATCAGTCCAAAAATATCTAAACTCACGCGTCCAATGCGCATCTCATCGCGTGGTTGAAACTGCTCTAACTCCGTACACAAAACACCTGTTGCTGGTGCCATGTGCTGTTCATGCGGGTTCCATGCGCCTTGTGCATGAATATTGGAAAGATACGACGCTGTACAGCTCCCATCACTGTGCTGTTCACGATTTAAAAGTTGATAATAGGCTACCATGTGTATTCCTTCATTCTTATCTTTAAAATGTATCTTTTCACTGCTATTGGTTTTTACTTTTGTGCAAAAAAACCATAATAATTCAACAGTTGACTATAAGTTCGTACTTCATGAAATCCAACTTTAGTCAGAAGCTCTCGCATCTGGCTGGCCGAGACCAAATAAAAATCTTGTTGCAGACGCTCAATCATTTTTTCACTCTGTACCACCGTCAAACCATTGCTCTGACATAAGGTTTGTAGAACCTTGAGTTCAGTGTCATCACTAGAACGCATCAGGTCATAACTCAATAAAATGGCTTGCGTCTTAAGACAGCGTAAAATATCGGCAAAGAAGAATGACTTTGCTTCAAGTGGAATAAAATGCGCCACCAATATGGCTAAAGCGGCATCAAACTGTGCACTTTCCTGTAATGCCATCGTATCACCATGAACAAAGTGAACCCGCGTTAAATCACTATGGGTCTCGCTCAATAACTGCTGCGCTTTTTCAATCATGGTTAAAGATGGGTCAACAGCGGTAAAACTCCACGTTGGATGCTGCGCCAACAAATATGAAAGCTCATAACCTGTACCACATCCCACAATCAATACATGCGCATGTTCTGGTAGATGTGTTTTTAAAATGGCTTGAATTTGCAGATGAACCAACTCATAACCTGGAATGAGCTTACGAATATGTTGATCATAACCATCCACTACAGTTTGACTCTGAAAGTCTTTCGCCATTTTATTGTTCACTCATCTACTTTTATTCGTCGCCCTAAATCTACACTTTCATGACCGCATGTTCTAGCATTTAAGCCACAGCCATAGCATCGACTGTTAACTCAGCAAGTTGCGGTTTGGCTTTTTCTGCATGTAGACCCAGTTTTTGAAAGAGTTGTTGATCCTTGCCTTGTGCTGTATTTGGCGTAGTCAGCAATTTTTCACCAGAAAACAATGAGTTTGCACCGGCCATAAAAGCCAAAGCTTGATCTGCATCGGACAGCGATTCACGTCCCGCGGACAGACGAATATAACTTTTCGGCATAATGATGCGCGCTACCGCAATAGTGCGAATCCACTCAGTCACATCTAACTTGTCAACTTCTGCCAAAGGCGTACCTTGCATTGGAACCAGCATGTTGATCGGCACAGATTCGGGATGTATCGGTAAAGTCGCCAATTCAAACAATAAGCCAATTCTATCTTTGGTCTCTTCACCTAGGCCAACAATCCCGCCACTACACACTTTTAAGCCTGCCTCTCGGACATGACTTAAGGTATCTAGACGGTCGTCAAAGCTACGCGTACTAATCACATTGGGATAGTACTCACGAGACGTGTCTAAGTTATGGTTGTAATAATCGAGTCCTGCACCTTTTAAACGTTCGGCTTGTGAAGCATTCAACATGCCTAAAGTCATACAAGTTTCTAAACCCAGTGCTTTCACTTCACGCACCATCTCCAAGACATAAGGCATATCGCGCTCATGTGGATTTCGCCATGCCGCGCCCATACAAAACCGAGTAGAACCTGAGGCCTTCGCCTGCTGTGCTTCGCTAATAACCTTTTCAACCGCAATTCTTTTTTCAGCTTCAAGCTTTGAGTCATAGCGCGCAGACTGTGAACAGTATTTGCAGTCTTCAGGGCATTTTCCTGTTTTGATCGACAGCAAAGTACTGACTTGAATGGCATTCGCTTCAAAGTACTGACGATGAATTTGCTGTGCTTGAAAGACCAAATCTAAAAAAGGCTGTTGGTAGAGTGCTTGTATTTCATCGCGAGTCCAATCATTTCTCAGGTGCATATGCTATTCCTTTTGCTTTTCACTTCGGACTTTCCTTTGGCTTTAACCCAGCAAAGGAAAGTCCGTCTTCAACCTTATGCGATTTCTTTCAAATCCAGTTCATTACGCATAAATTCCTGCAATTTAAACTTCTGCGCTTTGCCCGAAGCCGTCATTGGGAACTCATTAAAAAACCGTACATAACGTGGAACTTTATTGTGTGAAATGTGTTCCGCACAGTACTGACGGATCGACTCTTCAGTAATTTCATGATACTCATGTAAAATAATACAAGCACATAATTCTTCACCATAACGTGTATCGGGCAGACCAATGACTTGGACATCACTGACATCAGGATGAGTGTATAAAAAGTCTTCGATTTCTTTCGGAAATAAATTTTCTCCGCCACGAATGACCACATCTTTAATCCGGCCTTTAATTTTCACAAAGCCTGCTTCGTCCATTTCTGCGATGTCACCTGTATGCATCCAGCGTGCTGAATCAATCACTTCGTGCGATTTTTCATGGTCTTCCCAATAACCCAACATTACCGAATAGCCACGAACACACAGTTCACCCAACTGACCGCGCGGTACAACTTTGCCTTGCTCATCTACAATTTTAATTTCAAGGTGTGGATGGACACGCCCCACAGTTCCGACCCGTTGTTCAACTGAATCGGAGGTTGAACTTTGTGCACTGACAGGTGCCGTTTCAGTCATACCATAGCAAATGGTAATTTCAGACATATGCATCCGATCAATAACACGTTGCATAATTTCACGTGGGCACGGACTACCCGCCATAATGCCTGTACGTAAACTAGAAAGATCAAAATCATCAAACTGTTCATGCTCTAAAATGGCAATGAACATGGTCGGTACACCGTATGCGGCCGTACATTTTTCTTGCTGAATGGCTTTTAACGTTTCTAAAGGATTGAACACCGCCGATGGATAGACCATGGTTGAACCATGCGTAATACAGGCCAAATTACCCATCACCATACCGAAACAGTGAAAGAGCGGTACAGAAATACAGACTCGATCGGCAGGACTTAAGTGAATGGCTTCACCAACAAAATAACCATTATTGAGAATATTATTATGTGTCAGCATTGTGCCTTTCGGGTTACCTGTGGTGCCCGAAGTAAACTGGATATTGATGGTTTCATCAAACTGAGATTCGCTTGCAACGAGCTCTAATTGATTGAGCTGTCTTTTGCTGGGAGCTGTGAGCAAGTCACTAAAACGATGCAAACCCGTATGCTCTTCTTCATCAATTTTAATAATATATTTCAAATGCGGCAGTCGTTCTGCCTTTAACACTTTATTTTCAGCACCTTTAATTTCAGGTGCAATTTTCATTAGAATATCTTGATAATTCGTACTTTTAAATTGCGATGCAATGACCAAGCCCTTACAAGAGACTTTATTCAACACATATTCGAGCTCATTACTTTTATAGGCAGGGTTCAAGTTGACTAAAATGATACCTGCTTTAAACGCAGCAAACTGGGTAATCGTCCATTCCACACAGTTCGGTGACCAAATCGCAAGTCGATCGCCTTTCTTCAAGCCCAGTTTTAGTAAACTACAGGCAAACGCATTGACCTGAGCTTGTAATTCCTTATACGTGAGTCTGACATTTTGATGCAGGCTGACAACAGCATCTTGTTCCGCATACTGCTGACAAGCCTGATCAAATTTCTCACCAATTGTCATGCCTAATAGGGGCTGACTGCTCGTTCCATAGGCATAACTTAACCGTTCTTGTGTCATCGAATCGATCTCCTTGATTCATTGTAATCTTGTTATTCAACTTTAATTGTTCTATGACTACTTCCCTTCAAACACCAAGCCTTTGTGTTCACACCTGCTACTATTTTTCCTCCTGAACCTGAACTGCATTGACACAAAATTCGGCAATTTGTTTCACAAAGTAGTCTTTATAGTTTTGATCAAACATCACATTTCGAGACGGATTTAAAGGCTCAATTACCACAAAAGTCATGGCACCGACCACACAAAGTGCTGCGGTATTTAAATCTTCAAATCCAAACTCACCGTTAATTTTCCCTGCGGCCAGTATTTCTTTGATGCTCTGTTTAATCAGCTGTTTACTGCGAAAACGTTCATGTTCTAACTCAGCATCGACTGGCTCAAACATGAGTGAATACGCAAGTTGGGGGCTATTCATGGCACGTTTCACAAACGTGGTTACCGCCTTGTCCAATTTCTGTTTTGACGAGAGCTCACTTTCAGCAATGTGATTTAAAATTTTCACCTCATGCTGAATGGCCTCAGACAAAACCTCAATTAACACTTGGCTTTTGTTATCGAAGTATCGATACACCAAACCACTCGAAACACCCGCGCGTTCAGCAATTGCTTGAATTTGCGCGTCTTTAATCCCCCCTTGAGCAATAAGTTCACGAGCGGATTGCAAAATCGCTTCCCGATTTTGTTCCATTCGTTCTTGCATCAACGATGATCTTTTATAACTCATAATTCTATTCTCAACCAGATAAAATGAATTGTAAATCAATTTGTGAATTTTAGTTCACTTTTTTAAAAATTCGATGTATTGTAAAAATCAAGCACAACAAAAATGCTTTATCAGGAACAATAAATACACTCATAGGACGAATGAAGAAATGACCCTACAAAGCTTAAATTTCGGTTTGGATGAAACACTCATTGCACTGCGTGATTCCGTTGCCGCTTTTTGTGCCAAGGAAATTACTCCTATTGCGCAAAAAGTCGATCAGAACAACGAATTTCCAGCTCAGTTGTGGAAAAAATTTGGCGATATGGGCTTACTCGGTCTGACCGTCAGTGAAGAATATGGCGGTACAGGTCTAGGTTATTTAGCGCATATCATTGCCATGCAAGAAATCTCACGTGCTTCAGCTTCGATAGGTCTTTCTTATGGTGCACATTCTAACCTATGTGTGAATCAAATTAACCGAAATGGCAGCCAGGAACAAAAGCAGCGCTATTTACCTAAACTGATTTCAGGTGAGTATGTCGGTGCACTTGCCATGTCTGAACCAAACGCAGGCTCAGACGTAGTCAGCATGAAACTCAAAGCTGAAGATTGTGGCGATCACTTCCTGTTAAATGGTTCAAAAATGTGGATCACCAATGGTGGTGATGCTGATGTACTTGTGGTGTATGCCAAAACGGATCTGCATGCAGGCGCTAAAGGCATGACGGCTTTCCTTGTAGAAAAAGGCATGGAAGGTTTTAGCCACGGCACACATTTAGACAAGTTGGGTATGCGCGGTTCGAACACTTACCCGCTGTTCTTTGACAATGTGAAAGTGCCAAAAGAAAACGTGATGGGCGGTGTAGGAAACGGCACGAAAGTGCTCATGAGTGGTTTGGACTATGAACGTGCAGTTCTTAGTGCAGGCCCTTTAGGCATTATGGATGCCTGCATGGACACCGTGCTTCCCTATATCCATGACCGTAAACAATTCGGCCAAGCGCTCGGTGAGTTCCAGCTAATGCAAGGCAAAATTGCCGATATGTATTCAACTTGGTTGGCATGTAAAGCGTTGGTCTATGCCGTGGGTGCTGAGTGCGACAAGGCTGACCATAGCCGTAGCCTACGTAAAGACGCAGCCAGTGCAATTTTATATGCTGCGGAAAAAGCCACGTGGATGGCGGGTGAAACCATTCAGACCTTAGGTGGAAATGGCTATATCAATGAATTCTCTGCAGGCCGTCTATGGCGCGATGCAAAACTCTATGAAATTGGCGCGGGAACTTCTGAAATTCGCCGTATGTTGATTGGCCGTGAACTGTTTAATGAAACAGCTTAATCCTCCACAACAATAAAAATGACAAGGATGTTCGTGATGAATCAATTACATAGCAAGATCAATATTCGAAGTGAAGACTTCAAAACCAACCAAACCGCAATGCAAAGCTTGGTCGATGACTTAAAGCAAAAAGCAGAACAAATTGCTTTAGGCGGCGGTGAAGCGGCGCGACAAAAACATTTGGCACGCGGAAAACTGTTAGCACGTGATCGTATTGATCAGTTAATTGATGCAGGCACGGCATTGCTTGAAATTGGTCAGTTGGCAGCACAAAACGTCTATGCAGACGATGTGCCTGCGGCTGGTGTCGTTGCTGGTGTAGGTCAGGTCAATGGTGTGACCTGCATGATCGTCGCCAACGATGCGACAGTAAAAGGCGGCACGTACTACCCACTAACTGTGAAAAAACACTTACGTGCTCAAGAAATTGCGGAGCAAAACCATCTGCCATGTATTTATTTGGTTGACTCAGGTGGTGCATATTTACCGATGCAGGATGAAGTTTTCCCTGACCGTGATCACTTTGGACGTATTTTCTATAATCAAGCACGCATGTCGAGCATGGGAATTGCCCAAATTGCGGTAGTAATGGGCAGCTGTACGGCTGGGGGGGCATATGTACCTGCTATGTCTGATGAAACCATTATTGTGCGTAATCAAGGGACGATTTTCTTAGGTGGCCCACCGCTGGTGAAAGCAGCAACAGGTGAAGTGGTCAGCAGTGAAGACTTAGGCGGTGGTGATGTGCATACTCGCCTGTCTGGTGTGGCCGATCATTTGGCTGAAAACGATGAACATGCAATTGCCATTGCTCGTAACATTGTAGCGAACCTGAATAAAACACCACATACACGTGCAACAGAGATTGAAGAACCATTATTTGATGCATCAGAACTGTATGGTGTTGTGCCAAGTGATGCACGCAAACCATTCGATATTCGTGAAGTAATTGCGCGCATTGTCGATGGTTCACGTTTTGATGAATTCAAAGCTCGCTTTGGCACCACCTTAGTCACAGGTTTTGCCAAAATCTATGGCATGCCCGTTGGCATTATTGCCAACAACGGTATTTTATTTTCAGAATCTGCACAAAAAGGGGCTCACTTTATTGAACTCTGTACGCAGCGCAATATTCCCCTACTGTTTCTCCAGAACATCACTGGCTTTATGGTCGGTCGCCAATACGAAAATGAAGGCATTGCCAAAAATGGCGCCAAACTGGTCATGGCTGTTGCAACCGCAAATGTCCCGAAACTTACCCTTGTGATTGGTGGTTCATTTGGTGCAGGCAACTACGGAATGTGTGGTCGTGCCTATTCTCCACGCTTCATGTGGACATGGCCGAACTCGCGTATTTCGGTCATGGGTGGTGAACAAGCGGCAAGTGTATTGTCGACCTTAAAGCGTGATCAAATCGAAAAACGTGGCGAGTCTTGGTCTGCGGCAGAAGAAGATGATTTTAAACAACCCTTCCGTGACCAATTTGAACGCCAAGGCCATCCATATTATGCATCGGCGCGTTTGTGGGATGACGGTGTGATTGATCCTGCACAAAGCCGTCAGGTGCTCGGTTTAAGTTTAGCTGCAGCCTTAAATGCACCCATTCAACCGACCAAATTCGGCGTGTTCCGCATGTAGGAGATGAGCGATGAGCTTTCAATATTTACAACTCGAACAACGCGACCAAGTGGCAACGGTATGGATTAATCGTGCAGAAATGCATAATGCCTTCAATACTCAAGTGATTGAAGAACTGCACCGCTGCTTTAGCGAACTCAATACGCGTGATGATGTCCGTGTGGTGATTTTAGCAGGACGTGGCAAAAGCTTCTCGGCGGGTGCTGACCTGAACTGGATGAAAGAAGCAGGACAAGCCTCACAGGCTGAAAATGAAGCCGATGCATTGAAACTAGCGAAAATGCTACAAAGTTTAGCAACATTAAAACAGCCGACCATCGCCCGCGTACAAGGCATTGCTTTTGGTGGTGGCATGGGACTGGCTTCTGCCTGTGATATTTGTGTCGCAAGCAGTGATGCTAAGTTTGCGACCTCTGAAGTGCGCTTAGGTTTAGCCCCTTCAACCATTAGCCCATATGTGATTCGTGCGATTGGTGCACGTCAGGCTTCACGCTACTTTTTAACCGCAGAACGTATTTCCGCGGAACAAGCCCTACAGATTGGTCTGGCGCATGTGGTGGCCGATGCTGAACAGTTAGATGAAAAAGTCGCAGAAATAGTCGATGCCTTACTTTTGGGTGGGCCAGAAGCACAAACGGCTTCAAAACAACTTATCCAAATGGTCGATCAGCAAGTGTTAACCGAAGCATTGTTATTGCAAACAGCACAACATATTGCCCATATACGCCAAGGATCAGAGGCGAAAAATGGCTTAAATGCTTTTTTAAATAAACACAGTCCAGTCTGGATCAAGACGACGGTATAACAACAAGAAAGGATATCGATATGTTTAATAAAATCTTAATTGCAAACCGTGGTGAAATTGCTTGTCGTGTGATCCGAACTGCAAAAAAAATGGGCATTGCCACCGTTGCAGTCTATTCAGATGCTGACGCTCAAGCACAGCACGTGCAACAAGCCGACGAAGCCATTTATATCGGCGAATCCCCTGCTGCACAAAGCTATCTACAAATTGAACGTATTATCCAAGCTGCCTTAGATACAGGCGCAGAAGCAATTCATCCAGGTTATGGCTTTCTATCTGAAAATGACCAATTTGCCAATGCCTGCCAAAAAAACAACATTGTCTTTATTGGTCCACCTGTAGATGCCATTTTAGCCATGGGCCTAAAAGCCACCTCTAAATCTTTAATGGAAAAAGCAGGTGTACCGCTGACACCGGGCTACCATGGCACCAACCAAGATCCTGATTTTTTAAAACAACAAGCCGATGCCATTGGCTACCCTGTACTGATTAAAGCCAGTGCTGGCGGTGGGGGTAAAGGCATGCGTTTGGTTGATCGCGGCGAAGACTTTTTAAGCCATCTAGCTTCATGTAAAAGTGAGGCGCGTTCAAGCTTTGGCAATGACGATGTTCTGGTTGAACGCTATGTGGTACAACCGCGCCATATTGAAGTACAAGTTTTTGGTGATACACATGGTAACTATGTGCATCTCTTTGAACGCGATTGTTCGGTACAACGTCGCCATCAAAAAGTACTAGAAGAAGCGCCTGCACCCAAAATGGCAGAGCCAAAACTCGAAGCCATGCGCCAAGCCGCTATTGATGCAGCACGTGCAGTGGATTATGTCGGTGCAGGGACAGTTGAGTTTATTGTGGAACAAGACGGCACGGCGTATTTCATGGAAATGAATACTCGCCTGCAAGTTGAGCATCCTGTAACAGAGATGATTACAGGGCAGGATTTGGTGGAATGGCAACTACGTGTAGCTTTTGGTGAACCACTGCCTAAACAACAACACGAGCTCAGTATTCATGGTCATGCATTAGAAGCACGTGTCTATGCTGAAGAACCTGAAAAAGGTTTCTTACCTGCAATTGGTAAAATCCACTACCTGCACTACCCTCAGCAAAATGAGCATGTCCGCGTAGACAGTGGCATTGTTGAAGGGGATGAAATCACGACCTTTTACGACCCAATGATTGCCAAATTAATTGTTTGGGCAAAGAATCGTGAAGCCGCACTCACCCAAATGCACCATGCACTGAGTCAATTCCATGTCGATGGCTTGGGCAATAACATTGCATTCTTAGACCGTTTGGTCCGTTCAGAGTCTTTTAAAACCGCCAATCTAGACACCAACTTAATTCAACGTGAAGAAGCGTTTTTATTGCAACATAATGAAACAGCCTCTTCAGAGCTCATCATTACGGCAGCATTGATTGAACTCTTGTCCCGTTTTGCCAGCAATAAAACAGCTGCAAATCCTGTATGGCAAGCCGAGTCTCTATGGCGTTTAAATATTAATGCTAGCTATGCCATTAAACTGGCACTAAACGATGAAGAACATAAAGTCTATTTCAGCCCAGCGGCAAAAGGCTTTACAGCAAAGTACAATGGAATTAGCGTTTTCATTCAGGGTGAATTGTTAGAGGCACATTTAGCTAAAATTGAATATGCAACAAGCAAAAAGACCTATGCCTATAGTTCGAATGCACAGGGCCTAACCCTGTATGCAGACGGTCAAAGCTATAAATTTGCACATATTAAGCCTAACTTTAATACTGAAGATGATGCTTCTGATGCCAACAACTTAAAAGCACCAATGCCGGGTGTGATTACGCAAGTCTTGGTACAAAACAACAGCGCAGTGAAAAAAGATGATGTCCTCCTCACGCTTGAAGCGATGAAAATTGAATATTCAATTCGTGCTCCACATGATGGCATTGTCTCTGCAGCTTACTTCCAAGTCGGTGATCAGGTCAAAGCAGGCGATGAATTGGTTGAGTTTTCAAGCTTGGAAGGTGCCGCATGAATGAATTTGTCAGAATTGTCGAAGTCGGGCCGCGAGATGGTTTGCAAAATGAAAAGATACCGCTCACCTTGGATGACCGTCGTAAACTGATTATAGATTTAATGCAGACGGGACTCAGTGCCATTGAAGTGGGCTCTTGTGTCTCTGCAAAGTGGGTTCCACAAATGGCACAAAGTGACGAACTCTTTGCCAGCTTACCCAAAGATCCGAATATCAATTTTAGTTTACTGACCCCGAACTTGAAAGGATTTGAGTCTGCTTTGGCAGTCGGCTGTCAGGAGGTTGCAGTTTTTACCGCAGCCTCCGAAAGCTTTACCCAAAAAAACATCAATTGCTCCATTGATGAAAGCTTTGAAAAGTTTGCAGACATCATGACTGCGGCGAAAGCCCATAACATCAAAGTGCGTGGTTATGTGTCTTGTATTGTCGACTGCCCCTATGAAGGCGCAATTGCACCGAGCAAAGTTGCACACGTCAGTCAACGTTTACTCAACATGGGCTGCTATGAAGTGTCCTTAGGTGAAACAATTGGCACGGCGACACCAGACCGCGTGAAAAAAGTCTGGCAGGCATGTTTAGCTGAAATGGATGCCGCGAGTCTAGCAGGACATTTTCATAATACCTATGGTATGGCCATTGCCAATATTTACCAGTCTTTAGAACAAGGCATTCGTGTATTTGATTCGTCCATTGCAGGTTTAGGCGGCTGCCCTTATGCCAAAGGCGCATCGGGCAATGTCTCCACAGAAGACCTTTACTACCTACTCTCCAACATGGGTTATGACACAGGGATTGATCTTGATGCACTGATGGTTGCCAGCCAAAACATCAGCCAAGTACTACAACGCACCAATCCATCTAATTATGCCAATGCCTACTGGCAAAAGCGCTGTGCCTAAGCCATTCAATTGATAACGAGAACACTATGGTCAATAAAGTTTATTCAAGTGCAAAGGATGCACTGCAAGATGTGGTTCAAGATGGTCAAACCTTAGCGGTTGGTGGCTTTGGTTTATGCGGTATTCCAGAAAGTCTGATTGCCGCCTTAAAACAAACGGGCGTGAAAAACCTCACCTGTATTTCAAACAATGCAGGCGTCGATGGTTTCGGCTTAGGTCTCTTATTAGAAAGCAAACAAATCAAAAAAATGATTGCTTCCTATGTAGGTGAAAACAAAGAATTTGAACGTCAGTTCTTAAGTGGTGAGCTTGAAGTGGAGCTTACCCCTCAAGGCACGCTGGCAGAAAAACTCCGTGCTGGAGGTGCAGGTATCCCTGCCTTCTTTACCGCAACAGGCGTAGGTACGCTCATCGCTGAAGGCAAAGAAGAACGTGAGTTTAATGGCAAACCATATATTCTAGAAAACTCGCTCACCGCTGACATTGCACTCGTGAAGGCATACAAGGCCGATACTGCAGGTAACTTAATTTTCCGTAAAACCGCACAAAACTTTAATCCAGTATGTGCGATGGCTGGAAAAGTCTGCATTGTCGAAGTTGAGGAAATTGTTGAAATTGGCGCTTTAGACCCAGACCAGATTCACCTGCCGGGTATTTATGTCAATCGCATTGTGCTGAATGCAAACCCTGAAAAACGTATCGAACAACTCACATTAAAAGAGGAGGCTTAAACCCATGGCTTGGTCTCGTAATGAAATGGCACAACGTGCAGCGCTTGAGCTGGAAGATGGTTTTTATGTCAATTTAGGTATTGGCTTACCCACACTGGTAGCCAACTATATTCCTGAAAATGTCAACGTCTGGTTGCAATCTGAAAATGGATTATTGGGTATTGGCGAGTTTCCAACGGCGGAAACGGTCGATGCCGACTTAATTAATGCTGGAAAACAAACTGTTACCGCACGTCAGGGCGCCGCATTTTTCTCTAGTGCAGATTCTTTTGCCATGATCCGTGGAGGTCATGTCAATATCGCCATTTTAGGGGCCATGGAAGTCTCACAAAATGGTGACTTGGCCAACTGGATGATTCCGGGTAAAAAAGTCAAAGGCATGGGCGGTGCGATGGATTTGGTGGCTGGAGTACAAAAAGTGGTGGTGCTCATGGAACACTCTGCAAAAGATGGTACGCCGAAAATTGTCGAGCAATGTAGCCTTCCCCTTACAGGCAAAAATGTCATACATCGTGTAATTACTGATCTCGGTGTCATGGACATTACGCAGGAAGGTGTGAAATTGGTTGAACTGGCGAAAGATGTCAGTTTTGAAGACATTCAAAAAGTGACGGGTGTTGCTCTGATCCGCTAATCCGACATCATTTATACAATAGAAAAATAATCCAATGCCTTTAAAGCAGCGATCCTGTTTTAAAGGCATTTCTATCAGCACGGATAGGCTGAATCAAAAATTCATACCTCATAGATAAAAATGGAATTAATGCATGGAAAACTCTCAAAATATTTTGCAACGTTTTGCACTACGCGTCAGTGATTGGTCGGAGAAATGGTTCCCAGACTCTTATATTTTTGCCCTATTGGGTGTCGTGATTGTTGCGATTGCCTCTATCAGTATTGGTGCGCCTGCCAAAGATGTCGCGGTTTCCTTCGGAGATGGTTTTTGGAGTCTGATCCCTTTTACCTTACAAATGTGTATGCTGATTGTGGTTGGTTATGTGGTTTCTGTTTCAAAGCCTGTAGAGCTGCTGATTCAAAAAATGGCCCGAATTCCCCATAGTGGTCGCGGTGCAATCGTTCTTGTTGCCACGGTCAGTTTATTAATTTCGCTGATTAACTGGGCCATGAGTACGGTACTGACTGCCCTGCTGGTGATTGCGTTAGCTAAACGCAAAGAACTGAATATGGACTATCGTGCTGCCGCTGCCGCCGCGATTATTGGTATGGGAGCAACGTGGGCCTTAGGTATTAGTTCTTCTGCGGCACAACTGCAAGCCAACAAAGCCAGCCTGCCCGAATCGATTTACAATCTAACCGGTGTGATTCCCTTTACCGAAACCATTTTCTTGCCACAGTCCATGATCATGACGGCTGTATTGATTATTGCCTCGATTGCTATTGCATTTTGGTCTGCACCCAAAGGGCAAGACATTAAAACCATTGATCAATTTCCCATTCAGTTTGAGGAAGAAACTAACCCGACACCAACCACAAAACGCCCAGGAGACTGGTTAGAGAACTCGCCTTTATTGAGTATCTTGATTGTGCTCTTGGGTCTGGTTTGGATGTTCAATGAGTTCAGCAAAAGCAATCCGATCTTGGCTATTTCAAGCCTAAACACCTACAACTTTATTTTCCTGATGCTGGGTATTGCACTGCATGGTACGCCACGAAATTTCCTCAATGCCGTCACAAAAGCCGTGCCAGCGGTCTCAGGTGTTCTGATTCAGTTTCCGCTGTATGGCAGTATCGCCTTTATGATGACGCAAGCCTTGAACAGTCATGATTTGTCGCTATCACATTATATTGCTGAGTTTTTTGTTTCGATTGCCTCCAAAGAGACCTTTGCCATTGTGATGGGCTTATATTCTGCCATTTTAGGCTTTTTCATTCCTTCTGGCGGTGGTAAGTGGATTATTGAAGCACCCTATGTCATGCAAGCTGCACATGATTTAAAAGTGCATTTGGGCTGGTCGGTGCAAATCTATAATGCTGCTGAAGCCTTGCCAAATTTAATCAACCCATTTTTTATGCTGCCAATGCTTGGCATTCTCAAATTAAAAGCCAAAGATGTGATTGGCTTTACCGTCACTCAATTGGTTTTCCACCTGCCTTTGGTGCTGTTCCTACTTTGGATTTTAGGCCGTAGCCTGACCTATATGCCACCTACCTTCTAAACGAGGAAAAAAACACAATCTAAATAAAAAAGGACGAATCATATTCGTCCTTTTCTCATTCTATAAATATTCAATAAAGCGTATTTTTAATGTAGCCCAATTAAGTAAACACGTTATTTAAATACACAATGCGCTCATTGGTTTTTTGATTAAAGCACTTGGTATATTGCAATTGTTGATCTTGGGCACGTAAAGCATCATCCCAATATTGTGACTGCTTTTGATAGGTTTCTTTTTCACTATCCGTCATTTGGTAGACACTTTTTTGGGAAATCACTTTACAGTCCACATCACGCTTTTCAAACCACTCAGTTTGGTCTTGTTGTAGCTGCTGTTTTTGTTCCTCAGTGAAATTGTCCCAAGTTTGGTTCAGACGTTCCACCGCTTTGACTTGGTCAGCATCCAATTCCTTCTTACGAATATTCATGGCTTTCTGTGCCAGTTCCATCTGCGCAACTTCTTGCTCATTATATTGTTTTATATTCTTTTGTATTTCTGCATTTTCTTTTTCATATGCCGCAAACTGAACCGCATGCTGCGTCACCAACACTACACCATCAATCACGCCATTTTGATTGGGTACATTCAGGCTAATGCCTTCTTTATCCGTTTTAATGATGTTATAGCTAAATGCACCTTGTAGCTGATCATTGTCTAAGTTGAGTGAATATTCACCCTCTTCTAAGACATCACGCAAAGTACTTTGATAACCGTCCTCACACTCTTCACATGGACGCGCTAAAAACGCATTTTCAGCACGTTTCTGTAACCCTTTCGGGAAAATCACCACCAACTGGCTTTCGCAGTCCAATTGCTTCGCTGTATCAGGTTTTTCTGTAGTTGTTGAAATCCCTTTAATTTCAAAGCGAATACCGTTATTAATCTGCGTTAATAATTTTTCATCGGCCTCATATTCACGGCTATCACGCAGACGACGGTCTAGGGCTTTTAAGTATTCAGCTTTTAAATGCGCTTGAATTTGTTCGACATTGGCAGGAGCCGTACAACTCCAATCTGACATTTCTTGTGGTTCAGCAACCGTTTCTGCTTTATTCTCGGTTCGGTTACAAGCACTTAAAAATAAACTGCTCAAGATTAAACTGGCAAAAATTGTTTTCTTCATCATTGTTATAAAACCATAAGGCTGTTGTTTTTCGCAGCGTATTTAACCAAAAAATAAGCTTTTATGCGAGTAGCTATATAAAAGAACCCTGCCGTAGCAGGGTTAAAACATCGCTTAATTAACCTTTTCAACACCACGATCATCCACTTCACGCACCACACCAGAGTCTGTATTTAAAACCTCAAACTCGATACGGCGGTTTTTAAACTTACCTTCATCGGTTTGATTGTCTGCAATTGGCTTTTCTTGGCCATAACCAATCGCTCGCAACTGTGCAGGATCGACGCCTTTAAAAATTAAATAATCCACCACCGCCTGCGCTCGATTTTGCGACAAAGTTTTATTGACTGCCGCATCTCCCGTTGCATCTGTATGCCCCATCACGGTCAGTTTGACTTGAGGTGCTTTTTGCATCAGTGCCGCGGCCTGATCCAAAATCGACTTATTGACATCAGGTATCGCCGATGAAGCTGTATCAAAGTTAATAATTTGCAAATTCAATGCCGTGGCAACGTCTAATGCTCGAACTTGCTCAGGATTAATTTCTGCCAGTGCACGCTCAGCATCACTAATACTGGTATCCACGGCACGGCTGACATCCAGTGCTTGCTGAGTCACAACTGTCATATTACGCAGTAAAGGTTTAATTTGATCTGCCACTTTAAGTGCATTGGCTGGATCTTGTGATTGAATCGATAACTGATTGCCAAACCATGTTAAATTTACATTTGGCACACCTTTCAATGCACTGATTACACTGGGTATCGCATCTTGGTCGATAAATTCAGTGTGATACATACTCTGCATATCTGCACCACAGCCGATGCTGTTATTAAAAATTTGCTTTACTTCTTTTTGTAAAATTTCAACATAAGCTGCATTGGCTGAGAAAATTTGGCAAGTGACCAAGTCTCCTGTTGCCCCTGTGGTGATTTGAAATTTAGCAGGTTGGCTGGCATTCACATTTGCAACTGGTGCTGTTTCAGTCGTGGCTTTTTCGGTACAGGCCCTAAAAATAAAAGCAAACAATGCCGCAAAAATAATTAAAGCCAAAATTGGCAGTAAAAATGACCGTTTCTCATCTACTTTTGTGGCATGTACACTTGCAGGTGCGACATGTGTAGCCTGTCCTTGTAAGGTATTTACCCCTAATCCAGCCAGTAACGCGCTTGCCCACTCAGGTAACGCACGACTAATGGAATCTGTGTTGACCTGTAGTAAATGAGAAATCGCTTCAGGTTCTGAAGAGCCTGCCTCTGTGGCTAAAAATGCTAATGCAGGTGTAATCGAACGGCTCAAGGTACTTTCAATTTCATCTGCGGGTGCTGCCCCGCGAACATGCTCCAAAAACTGTTGCTTGAGACTGACATTCGAGGCAAAAGCATCATTGAGACGTGGATTCAACTGCTGCTGAAATGCAGGAATCAGTTCAGATTTTGACTTTAATATAGACAGTAAAATTGGTAAAAAGGATTGAATTGCTTGATTTTTTTCAAGTAAATGTTGTGTATCACCCTCTAAAACAATTGCAGAGACATTTTGTTTTAGTAAATCCATAAAATCGACATTCATGAAGTCTTACCCCACTTTTTCTCATTGTTTTCATCGTCATTTTTCAGTTTATCTGTTCATTTTTTATACTTTGTAAAATATTGTATTTGCATCAGTTTTACCTAGGCCCAATAAAAAAGCCAGCCGAAGCTGACTTTTTAATCCACGTTTAAGGTAATATTTAAGCTGCAAAAGTTTTTATAACTTTTCCTTTCACCACTTGATTGATCAAAGGTGTATTTTTACCTTGTGACAAAATATTGTCTTTATTCACAATCCAGTCTAACTCAGGATCAACCAACACCCAGCCAGCTTCAACAGACCAACGTTCAAGCATATTGGCTACCGTGGCAGGTGCAATCGTGACTTTTTCGACCCATTCCAAAGGGCTGAATAAACCTTCACGTACCAATTGCACACCAAAAGCTACATAGGTATCAAAAGCGGTAATGCCCGGCTGTGTTTCAGCAAATGGTGCTAGCTTTGCAGAGCTGCTCAGCGGTTCATGATGCGTACAAATCGCATCAATCACGCCACTTTTCACGCCTTGACGCAGGAGCTCTTTATCCGACTCAGCACGTAACGGCGGACGGACGTGTGCAAGTGAGTTGAAGCCATCAATCAGCTGATCTGTTAAATGCAACTGATGCATTGCCACATCACATGTGACTGGCAGGCCTTTATCTTTAGCGATTTTGATCAAATCGACAGAAGCGCCTGTAGACAATAAGCCAAAGTGAGCACGAACACCCGTCGCTTCAATCATTAGCAAATACTTGGCAATGGCAATCGTTTCAGCAATCGCAGGGATGGTTGGTAAGCCCTGACGCGATGCCACAAAGCCCTCATGGACACAGCCATCTTTGGCAATTTGCGGCTCTTCGGCATAAAACACCACCGTCATACCAAGGCCAGCTGCGTATTCTAAAGTGCGCAGCACCACATCGTCATCTGCAAAAGGCGCATTGGCATTTGAAACGGCTGTACAACCACCCTTTTTGAGACCCGCCATATTTGCAGGTTGGTTACCTTGTAGACCTTGGGTTTGAGCACCAATCACTTCAAGATAAATGCCGCCATCCAGCATCGCTTTTTCCATCAGACCATGAATCAAAGCACCATTGTCTTGCACAATCGGTTTTGAGTCTGGCGGTGTAAACACATGCAAAATACCATTTTCACGCGCAGCACGACCTTCTGATTTTAATGTCCCGTGCTGTTGCTGACCTGGCTCACGTAGGCGTGCACATAAGTCCACCATGGTTGGCATCAACCACTTGCCTTGACCATCAATTGTTTCAGTGACATTGGCTGTTTCAGCAACCAACTTGCCATTTTCGATATACACCGTTTGAACCGCATCTGTTTGATGAATTGGGTCAAGAACACGTACATTTTCAATTTTTACAACAGTCATGACTTATTCCTTATCCCGCAATCGCGTCTAACAAACCTTGCTCTTGCAGTTGACCTTGCATTGCAAGCGCCAAAACTGCCATACGTACAGCAATCCCGTTGGTCACCTGATTTAAAATCACAGATTGTGGACCATCAGCAATACTGGAATCAATTTCGACACCACGGTTCATAGGCCCCGGATGCATCACGATGCAATCAGGTTTTGCCATCGCAAGACGTTCTTTGTTTAAACCGTACATTTTGTAGAATTCAGCTTGAGATGACAGCGCAGGCGAATCAATACGTTCATTTTGAATACGTAAGGTAATAATCACGTCGCAGTCTTGAATCCCTGCTTCCATGTTATTAAATAAACGTACACCTTCACCATATTCATCAAAACCATATGGCAGCAGCGTGTTCGGTGCAATTACGCGAATGTCTTTACACCCCAGTGTTTGTAATGCAGCAACATCTGAACGCGCTACGCGTGAATGTTTAATATCACCAATGATGGCAATTGAAATATCTTCAAATTTCTTTTTGGTTTCACGGCGAATGGTCAGCATGTCCAACATAGCTTGTGTTGGATGCGCATGACGGCCATCACCTGCATTGATAATTGCAACGTGTGGACAAACGGTTTGAGCAATAAAATGTGCCGCACCCGACGAAGAATGACGTACCACAAAAATATCCGCAGCCATCGCCTCTAAGTTCCATAAAGTGTCTCTGAGCGTCTCCCCTTTGGAAGTACTTGAACGTGCGATATCGATATTTAATACATTTGCAGAAAGGCGTTTTGCCGCTGCTTCAAAAGTGGTACGAGTACGGGTTGAGTTTTCAAAGAAAAGGTTCATTACCGTTCGACCTTCTAAGAGGTTGTTGGTAATCAGCTGATTTTGGTCATTAAAAAAGGACTGCGCGGTGTCCAATATTTTTGTAAGAGTTTCTTTAGAAAGACCTTCGATGGTGAGGAAGTGTTTGAGATGACCATCTTGATTGAGTTGAATCTGACTCGGAGTATGCAATGCTGCCAAGTGCATGAGAGATTCCTTGTACGTTAAGTTAACGCATTATACAGATTTTCTTTTTGATTTGGACCTCAGTTTAAAACAATTGCCTTAATTATCATCGGCTTCAAAACTAAGATTATGAAATTCTTATCTATTATTTCAACCAGTTAAATTAAACCATCAAAGGCTAAATTAGCTAAATTCAGAGTTCATCAAATTGCTATAAATATCAATTCTATAGAGTTTCTTATCTCATTTATCCCAAGCGGACATTTAAAAAAGCTCTCTTGCGAGAGCGATCCAACTTCAGCGATTCTTATCGTAAAGCGCCAATATAGTGATGTGACACCTGGGCACGGTAGATTTCTTCTTCAGTGGCTTCCAACTCATGTCGTGTCGTGTCGACCTGTCTAGGTTTTTCGATCACGGCGGTTTCTTCATAGTTAAAAACATCCATGACACTGTCTAAACGACTCACCAATCGAATCAGTTCAGCATCTTCTGTACTTAAAGCAAGCTCTGCCATCTGACGTGCATAACTTGGATTTTCCACCAAATACATCACATCAATTACACGCCCCGATACACGGCGCAAACGTGCATAAAGTAAAGTTGCAATTGAAAAAGCATCAGCATGACTTACAACACCGCAATCTAACTTGGTCGACATATTCATCCCCTTTCAAGTGAAAAATATTTACTGACGATCTAGCAGAAATCAGTCAGTAAATTAAACTTGCAAGGATTTAGCAAAATACGTACCAAAAACGTTATTGTTCACATGGTGATTCATTTATTTTGATATTTCCGCTGAGTAGAAGCATATTTAAAAAACCATTCAGAGGCAAAATACGTTAAACTTTAGCGAGTTTATTTTGTTTTATTTTGGTCTCTCAAATTTATGAAAACCGCTTCGCGTTTAAGCAGCTATTGGGTTACGTGTGCCGATGGCTTAGAAACCTTACTCCAAGAAGAATTAGAAGGTTTAGGTGTTCAAAACATTGAACGTTTTCCTGGGCGTTTAGTTTTCAAAGGTACACTGGAACATGCCTATCGCATTTGTATGTGGTCGCGTCTTGCGTCGCGTGTACTCACACCAATTCATGTCCATGAGCTGGAATTTAGCCATGATGCTCGTGATGTTGCTGAAGAGCTCTATGAAGGTGCAATGAACTTTGATTGGTCGCTGATTTTTGCACCACAAAGCACCTTCGCCGTTCGTTTACATATTGAACGTGAAATTAAGGTGAACAGCCAGTTTGCAACTTTACGTGTAAAAGACGGTATCGTGGATTCATTCATGGAAGCTGTCGGTAAGCGTCCAAGTATTGATATTAAGCAACCTGAAATTACCATTTATGCACTCGCAGGAAAAACTGAACACACCTACTGTTTAGACTTATCTGGTGATTCATTACATAAACGTGGCTACCGTCGTTATATGACCGATGCCCCAATTAAAGAAAACTTAGCCGCTGCGATTTTACAAAAAGCTAAGCTCCTTGCAAAAAGACCCGATATTTTCCTTGACCCAATGTGTGGTTCTGGGACGTTTATTATTGAAGCATTGATGATGCTGACTGACCGCGCACCTGGTTTAGTTCGTCGTTTCGGTTTCAATGGCTGGAATGGCCATGATCATGATCTGTGGATGAGCATTAAAGCGGAAGCAGCTGAACGCCATCAAACAGCCTTGGAACAACCTCTCCCTAAGTTCTACGCGTTTGATGCAGACTGGGAAGCGGTAAAAGCCACCAAGCAAAATATTATTGCTGCTGGTTTTGAACGTGTACTTGACCAGATCCAAATCGAAGAACGAACTTTAGCCGATTGGCCAAACTTTGAAGCCGAAGGAAAAACAGTCTTTATTGTGACCAACCCACCTTATGGTGAGCGTTTGGGTGATAAAGCCTCAAACCGTGCTTTATATTTAGGCTTATCTGCTTTACTGCAAAAGAACTTCCCAAATCAGACCGCAGCCGTCATCGCAGCAGCCGTCGAGCAAGCCGATGTATTGGCGCTGAATGACCCGCAAACCATGCGTTTGATGAATGGTAAATTGCCAATTTACGTGCGTTCAGGTTCAGTTAAACCTGTTGCAGTGATTAAGCCATTCTTGGAAACATGGCAGCCTCAGCAATTTGAAGCAATTGAAGGCGCTGAAGACTTTGCTAACCGTTTACAAAAGAACATGCAGACCTTAAAGAAATGGGCAGTAAAAGAAAACATTCACTGTTTACGTTTATATGATGCTGACCTTCCAGACTTTAACGTCGCAGTCGATTTGTATGGTGAACGTTTACACGTCCAAGAATATGCGCCACCGAAAAAAATCGATCCTGAAAAAGCCAAGAAACGTTTCAATCTTGCTTTACAGGCGATTCGTGCAGTAACTGGCCTTGGTCGTGATGCGATCTTTATCAAAACACGTGCTCGCCAAGAAGGTAAAACTCAATATACCAAGCAAAGTACTGCTTCTAAGCGTTTTATCGTGCAAGAAGGCAAAGCAAAAATCTTAGTAAACTTAACTGATTACTTAGATACTGGCTTGTTCTTAGACCACCGTCAAATCCGCTTACGCATTGCACAAGAAGCGCGTGGTAAGCACTTTTTGAACCTCTATAGCTATACCTCTACAGCCAGCTTACATGCAGCTTTAGGCGGTGCGGCAAGTACCACCAGCGTCGATCTTTCAAATACATATTTGAACTGGTCTAAAGAGAACTTCGTCTTGAACGGCTTAACAGTCGATCATGCTGATGAACAACATCAGTTCTTTGCCAGCGACTGTTTTGAGTGGTTAAAAGAAGGTCATGAGCAATATGAGCTGATCTTTATTGACCCACCGACTTTCTCAAACTCGAAGAAGTTCTACGGTACCTTTGACGTACAACGCGACCATTTATCATTGCTTAAACGTGCAATGAACCGTTTAACTACGGATGGTACCTTGTACTTCTCGAACAACTACCGTGGTTTTGAAATGGACGAAGAAATTTTGGCGTTCTTTGATGTCGAAGAAATTACCAATGAAACCATTGGGCCTGATTTCAAGCGCAATCAAAAAATCCACCGTGCATGGAAAATTACCCATCCAAAAAACTAATGCACTGAAGATGAAATACCCGCTGGTATTTCATCTTCGCTAGATTTTGCATTAGACAATTTTCAGATATAAAAAAGGGACGAAATACGTCCCTTTTATTATGTTAGATCATCATATTTTGCATTATTCAGTCAGGAAATTGGTTTGCCCATATTTGTAATCAACTGACATTTTCATGACATTCCCTTCACGTTTCACCTGCCCTGAACTCTGCATCGTCGAAAGCATGCTTTCGATCTCTTGATCAGACATGCTGATGCCACCTTTTTGCAGATAATTATTCATGATGCGCGAGATCATATTTTTATCAAACTGAACATCTGCTCTGTATTCCATTAAACTCGGCATCATTTTCACCATACCCATCACCGTCGATTGATGACTCGGCATAATACGCCCCGTCACACTCGCTTGTGCAACCCCTTCCCCGATAGCAAATTGGTTCTCTTTGGATTCAAAACGGAAACCTTCATTGATCACTGCCAATAAAGCAGGCTCCATATCTTTTTCCACAGCCTCTTTTGCCAAACAACTGTTTTCACTTTTCGCCAAAATATCAAACAGCGTCTGTAATTTTTGTCGGTTTACATCGAGCACATTAAAATTAAACTGTACGTTTTGGACTGCGGGTGCTGAAGGCATTTTCATTTCATCTAGACGCAATAACATTTCAGTGTTTACAACTCGATCTGTCAGTTCACTTTGCGTTTCTATACTAAAATTCTTCAGTTCAGCATTGATGGGCTTATTGATATCTCGATCTGACATTTTCAGCAGATCCATCTTAATTTTGGTTTCACCCGCCTCAAGATACTCACCATTCAGCCCTTGGTTACTTTCTAGCTTTAGCCCCACCATTTGCAAATGTATATTTGGATCGGTGACTGTTAGATTCGGAATTTCAAGCTGTAAATCCAGTATCTTTAACTGTTGCTCGATTGGTTTTGCACGAAACTTTAATGTCATCGGGTCTAATCTAGACTGGAGTTGAGCTTCATTGCGGGTAATCACTGGCGTAGTCAAGGTACTATTCAAAGTACCGAACCAATTCACTTTGCTTTGTACTTTAAGTGGTTCCTTCAACAAGGACTGAAGTGCGCCGGGTGCCTGAGTAATGTTAATATCTGAACGAATCGCATATCCATTCCAACTCCGTTGAATATGATCCTGCCCCTTCAATTGGATCACTTCTTTCGGTTTACATGGGTCTAGTACTAATTCAGCGGTCCAGTTCGCACTGCCATTTAAAGCACCCATTTGAAATTGTTGATATTGCAACTTTAAATCATTCGACTGTTTGGTGCTGTGTTGATAATAAGCCTTCAAACTTTTATCCGCATAAAGATTCCCCCCTACTGCGACCACAGCAAGCGTAAGTACGCCTCCAATACCCCACTTCAATTGAGTCATTTCTTCTATCTCAAGTTGTTTGTTTTTTATTAAAATAAATTATAAAGAGAATCTTTAAATAAAGATAATTGTTTTGCAAATAAATCCCTTAGATGCCATACCCATCACATAAATGTGAAAACTTACGTCACATTTTGGCTTAAAAGTGTCATCTTTTAACATTTCTATCACGTAAAAAAAACCCAGCCGAAGCTGGGTTTTTTAGTTTCAATGAACCGTTTAAATGATTAACTCATTTTCACTTTATCAAAGCTCAACTGACCATCATGTGCAGTGATCATAATATTGTCTCCGGCCACATAGTAACCCGACAATATTTTTTGCGCTAAGTTGTTTTCAACCTGTTGCTGGATGGCACGTTTCAATGGGCGTGCACCGTAAACAGGGTCAAAACCAGCGTCAATCAATAAGTCAAAGGCTTGATCATCCACCGTTAAACGCATATCTTTTTCAACCAAACGATCACGTAAACGATCCAATTGGATATCGGCAATACCACGAATTTGCGCCTTTTTGAGTGAATGGAAAACCACTAACTCATCAATACGGTTGATAAACTCTGGACGGAAATGTTGCGTCACGGCATTCATCACCACTGCTCGTACTTCTTCATCCAAAGGATTGTCACCCAACTCACGCACATCACTCGAACCTAAGTTCGATGTCATGACGATCACGGTATTTTTAAAGTCAACCACGCGACCTTGTGAATCCGTTAGACGACCATCATCCAACACTTGGAGCAAGATGTTAAACACATCGGGATGTGCTTTTTCCACTTCATCGAACAGCACGACACTATACGGTTTACGACGTACAGCTTCGGTTAACACACCACCTTCTTCGTAGCCCACATAACCAGGAGGTGCACCCACCAAACGACTGACAGAGTGTTTTTCCATAAACTCGGACATGTCGATACGAATCATGGCATCGTCACTATCAAACAAGAAGTTTGCCAGTGCTTTGGTCAACTCTGTTTTACCAACACCAGTTGGACCCAAGAATAAAAACGAGCCGCTTGGTCGGTTCGGATCAGACAAGCCCGCACGCGAACGACGAACCGCATTGGATACTGCAACTACAGCATCATCCTGCCCAACGACACGGTTATGTAAGAACTCTTCCATATGGAGAAGTTTCTCACGTTCACCTTGCATCATTTTAGCCACTGGAATGCCCGTAGCAGCGCTAACGACTTCTGCAATTTCATTGTCAGTGACTTTGTTGCGCAGTAGTTTTGGCTCTTCTTTTTCCTCAACGACTTCTTCTTCATTGAGACGTTTTTCCAGCTCTGGAATCACACCATACTGAAGACGCGACATTTCCCCCAAGTCGTTTTCACGCTGCGCTTTTTGCAACGCAATACGAGCCTGATCTAATTCAGCTTGAACTTGTTTGGTACCTTCAACTAAGGTTTTTTCAGCTTTCCAAACCTCTTCTAGATCATTGTATTCTTGTTGAACTTCGCTAATTTGCTTTTCAAGGTGAGCGACTTCCGCACGACTACCTGCATCTTCATCTTTTTTCACTGCTTCAAGTTGCAGTTTCAATTGAATCAAACGACGCTCAAGTTTATCCAAAGCTTCTGGCTTAGAGTCCAGCTCCATTTTGATACGAGAAGCCGCTTCATCAATCAAATCAATCGCTTTATCAGGCAATTGACGGTCGGTGATATAACGATGTGACATTTTCGCTGCTGCAATAATGGCAGAGTCTAAAATTTTCACACCATGGTGCACTTCGTAGCGCTCTTTCAAACCACGTAAAATCGCAATGGTATCTTCCACACTCGGCTCATCGACCAACACTTTTTGGAAACGACGCTCTAGTGCAGCATCTTTTTCAATGAATTGGCGATATTCATCCAATGTGGTTGCACCAACACAGCGTAGCTCACCACGTGCCAGAGCAGGTTTCAACATATTACCTGCATCCATCGCACCATCACCTTTACCTGCGCCCACCAGCGTGTGTAATTCATCGATAAACAAAATGACTTCACCATCTTGTTTAGACAAATCTTTCAGTACTGCTTTTAAGCGCTCTTCAAACTCGCCTCGGTATTTAGCACCCGCAAGCAATGAACCCAAATCTAAGGATAAAACACGTTTACCTTGTAAGCTTTCAGGTACTTCACGGTTAATAATCCGCTGTGCTAAGCCCTCAACAATGGCTGTTTTACCAACCCCTGGTTCACCAATCAACACTGGGTTATTTTTGGTACGACGCGACAAAACTTGAATGGTACGACGAATCTCGTCATCGCGCCCAATCACAGGATCTAACTTACCTGCAAGTGCGCGTTCAGTTAAATCAATGGTGTATTTATTCAGAGAATCACGTTGATCTTCATGATTGTTGCTCATGACTTTCTCATCACCTCGAATTTTTAAAATGACTTTTCGTAAGCTTTCTGCTTGTACGCCCACGCTGTTGAGTAGCGTTTTAGTTGCCCCCACTTCGGCCAAGGCTTGCATCACCCAATCGGTAGACAAAAACTCATCGCCTGCTTTTTGCGCGAAGCTATCTGCCAAATTCAGCGCTTTGACAGCCTCTGAACTTAAATTGACGTCACCTGTAGGATTTGTCAGTGTTGGTGCATCAGCTAGTGCTTGTTTTAATTTACTTTGTAAAGCAGGTAAATTAGCACCCGCTTGTTGCAACAAACTCAGATTGGAGGTTTCTTCTAACAATGTTGATAAGATATGAATACCTTCAATTGCGGTATGGTCTTTCCCCACTGCAAGTGATTGAGCATCTGAGAGAGCTTGCTGTAAGCGGTTTGTGAATTTTTCAAATCGCATTCTTGTTTTCCTCACAACAAATTTCGAACTTGATGGATATATGGGAACAATTGCTCAAAATTCAATTTAAATTTAATTAATTTTTCTACATTTTAACTTATTTTTCATTAGTTTATCTTAATAATAAACTTATAAGACTCGGTTATAAGATGGGTCTTACCCGCCTTATTTTCAAGCGTCAACCTAGATTATTTATGTATTAAAGACCACGACGACCTATCAATCAGTGACAACCCAAATCATTTGATCAATTATTAATCAAACAAGCAACGCATTTTTCTATTTATTCGTGTGATGAATTGTGTCCCAGTTTACGGAATCAAAACAAAAGCGTGAAGCATGAAAAAGGCCGATCACTAGATCAGCCTCAAATGACTTAAAAGTCAGCTTTTAATTTGCTTCAATAATCTCAAAATCATGGGTGATTTCAACCCCACCATCCATCAACATTTTGCTCGCAGAACAGTACTTTTCTGCCGATAATTCCACGGCTTTTGCGACTTGCTTTTCCTTCACCGCATGACCCGTAATCACGAAATGTAAGTGGATTTTTGTGAACACTGCAGGGATGCTATCTGCCCGCTCTGCCTTGAGTTCACAGCGTACATCGGTAATTTCTTGGCGTGATTTTTTAAGTATGGTCACGATGTCAAAAGAGGCGCAACCACCCAGTCCCGTCAGGATCAATTCCATTGGTCTTGGACCACGATTTTCACCCCCATATTCTGGCGATCCATCCATGATAACACTGTGACCACTTTGAGTTTTTGCTTCGAAAGCAACATTCTCTAACCAATGAACAGTTGTTTGCATTGCAAGTACCTAAAAAAAGCTATAGATTGACGAAGTGACTGTACACTAACATAAATTGAGTTGATAAGGAATTTCAGCTCTGACTGTGTGACAAGTTCACCCTAGGTCTGTGCGATCTATATTTTATCCATTTTCGGAACCGTTAGCATGACTTCAAGCTTTTCACAATTAAGCACTGATGCGCTGTCTCCAGGTCAACTCCCCGAGTCAGTCAAAGCATTATTAAAACGCGCATATATTAATCGTTATCCTAAGCGTACCACCATCGTAGATGCAGGCTCAGAATCTAAATCTTTATATTTGATTTTAAAAGGTTCGGTCTCCATTATTCTGCGTGAAGACGATGAACGTGAAATCGTGGTCGCTTATTTAAATGCGGGTGATTTTTTTGGGGAAATGGGTCTATTCGAAGCAAACTCACAACGTACTGCAGAAGTGCGTACCCGTGATGTCTGCGAAATTGCTGAAGTGACTTATGAAAACTTCCATGAACTCAGCAAACAATACCCTGACCTGAGCTATGCAGTATTTGCACAGCTAGTTCGCCGTTTAAAAAATACCACTCGTAAAGTGACTGACCTTGCATTTATCGATGTTTCAGGTCGTATTGCACGTTGCCTAATCGACTTATCTTCGCAACCTGAAGCGATGATTTTACCAAATGGCCGCCAAATTCGTATTACGCGTCAAGAGATTGGACGTATTGTCGGTTGTTCACGTGAAATGGTTGGTCGTGTTTTGAAAACACTCGAAGAGCAAGGCATGATCGAAACTGATGGTAAAGCCATCTTAATTTTTGATGCCTCTTTAGAAGAGTCAAAAGCGAATGCTGATGACTATGAAGACGAAGAATAAGACTTTTCTTCGTAGCTGATACAGCCAAAAGCAAATCTTAGGATTTGCTTTTTTTTTATGTCTTTAAATCTATTGCTGTTTTCACAAAATCCTACTTTGACAAAATCATGACAAACTTTGTAAAAATAGTGATTTAACCTACTGGGCATAACTGTGTAACCTAATTCGACCGAAAAAACGCAGTCCATAAAAGGAAATGTTGAATGCAATTTAAACCCTTAGCCAATACAGGCATTTTGGTTCCTGAAATTTGTCTCGGTACCATGACCTTTGGTGAACAAAACACTCAAGCTCAAGCCTTTGAACAACTTGATTATGCCTTAGCGCAAGGCATTAACTTTTGGGACACTGCGGAAATGTACCCTGTTCCTCCAAAACCTGAAACCCAAGGTGCAACCGAAAGTATTATTGGCCAATGGATTGCCCAACGCGGCGGTCGGGACAAGTTATTTCTAGCCTCTAAAATTGCAGGGCCATCGCAAGGTGGTAGTCATATCCGTGATGGACAGACTCGTTTTAATGCAAGTGACATTTCTTCGGCTCTAGATGGCAACCTAAAGCGTTTACAGACCGATTATATCGATTTATATCAGCTACACTGGCCACAACGTCCAACCAACTTTTTCGGTAAATTAGGCTATGAAAACAGTGAAGCTCATAACACGCAAACCGTGACCTCTTTGCAAGAAACACTACAAGCACTAGAAGCAGAGATTCAAAAAGGGCGTATTCGTTATATTGGCTTATCTAATGAGACACCTTGGGGCACCATGAAGTTTCTACAAATTGCAGAACAGCTTAGTCTATCTAAATTTGTCAGTGTGCAGAACCCATATAGCCTATTGAACCGTACTTATGAAATTGGTATGTCAGAAATTGCGAAATATGAAGGCGTTGGTTTACTCGCTTACTCCCCACTCGCTTTTGGCTATCTCACAGGTAAATTCCGTAATGGTGCACGCCCAGCGAATGCTCGCGTGACACTTTTCAGCCGCTTTAGTCGTTACAGCAACCCAGAGAGTGAATGGGCAACAGAACAGTATGCACAACTGGCTGAACGTCATGGTTTAACGCCGACACAACTGGCTTTAGCCTTTATCAAGCAGCAATTTTTTGTGACCAGTACGATTATTGGGGCGACCAACTTAGACCAGTTGAAAGAAAATATTCAGGCCTTTGAGATTGATTTATCCGAAGATGTTTTACAGGGTATTCAAGCTATTCATCAGCAACAACCTAATCCCGCACCATAGATATTTCTTAATTAGCTATTCAGGTGAAGCACTACTTCACCTGTCACAAATAGTTGATGATTTTCAAAATCATCAACAGATAGTAAAAAAGGACGCCTTAGCGTCCTTTTTTATTCAAAACAAATTAACGTCTTTGATTATAAACCGCTTGAGCAGCGGCTAAGTTCTTACGCATTGCTTCAATACGCTGACTATTTGATGGGTGCGTCGACAGGAATGAAGAGCCGCCTGCTCCATCAAGCTTATTCATTTTTTCCCACAGACTAATTGCGGCTTGAGGGTTATAGCCTGCTTTAGCCATCAACATTAAGCCACCTTGGTCTGCACGACTTTCTAGGCTACGTGAGTAAGGCAAACCAATACCAATTTGACTACCTAGCTGCGCTGCTGCTGAACCCGTTTGACCTACACCTGCTGCACTTAGACCAATTCCCAAGGCCAAATCCGTTAATGCCTGAGCACCCACTTTACTCTTCGAGTGTTCTTCCAAAGCATGGACCATCTCATGTCCCATCACCGCTGCAATTTCAGCATCAGTTAGGTTCAATTTATCTACAATACCTGTGTAGAACACCACCTTACCACCAGGTGCAACATAGGCGTTGACCTGATTTGACTTAAGTACTGCCAACTGCCAGTCAAATTTCGTTCCAGTTTGATTCATTTGATCGGCATATGGCTTCAAGCGATTGAATACACCATAAATACGCTTATAGGTCGTAGATGAGGTATCTAAGGTCTTTGTGCTTCGCGCTTCATTCACTGTTTTGTTGAAGCCTTGGGTTGCTGCTGCATTTAATGTTGCAGTGTCTGCACCTGCCACTTCCGCAAAAGTTGCACAACCTGAAATTGTAACCACACTTGCTGCACACAAACTCATTAATATTTTATTTTTCATTATTGCTTAACTCCATCCATCTCAAAGCATTTTACATAATGTGCTGAATTATATTGAATAGATTTAAAGTGTTAAATATCATCACCGCGTTTTATCATAGCAATTATGTAAAAACATCTTCACAATTAAGTACAATAAGCCAAATTTCAGCGGTAAAGCTTTATCTACACGCCACCTTAAACCTACTTACATAAACTGAATTAAAAGCCAATAAACCAAACACAGGATATTTAAACCCAAATACAGGTGGCTTAAGGGTTCAATTTTTTCCTCAAGGGTCGCACTTTTACGCTTTGCAAACAGAAATGCATTTTGGAGCAGAATGATCGGCACCAAGATACAAGCAATAATCACAGACAATCCAATGAGCGCACTATAAATCACGTCTGGATCGGTGGTTTGCCCTTGAATAATCATCATCGCGATTGTTGGCGCACCACCCATAGCAAAAAGTAGTGAGTAAAAAATAGTTCCCGCGATATTCTTTTGCATCCTGCCTGCTCATCTGTTTATTATGCATTTTATTCTAACAAGCACTTATACATTATGTCGTGCTTATTCATGCAACTTTAGTCGGGAAAATCATTCCAGCTCAGTAGCTTAAATCAATACCTATCAAGCTCATGTACAAATGTATCGCACAAATAAAAAACCCTGTACGAGACAGGGTTTTTTACTCAATGCTTTATCGCTTAAGCGTCAAATGGATGACGCAAAACAATCGTTTCTTCACGGTCTGGACCTGTAGAAATGATATCGATTGGGCATTCGATTAATTGTTCAATGCGTTTTACATAGTTGATCGCCGCTTGTGGCAATTGATCCATTGATTTCGCACCAAAGGTAGACTCAGACCAACCCGGCATCGTTTCGTAAATTGGTTTTAAAGTTTCAAATGCAAGCGCATCAGAAGAACCAACACAACCAGAATCAGCAGCTTCGTAACCTATGCAGATTTTCACTTCTTCTAAACCGTCAAGAACATCAAGTTTAGTTAAGCAAATACCTGAAAGTGAGTTTACGTCTACAGAACGACGAAGGATTTCAGCATCGAACCAACCACAACGACGTTGACGACCTGTAGAAGCGCCAAATTCAGAACCTACAGTCCCTAAGTGCTTACCAATAGCATCACCTACGTCATTTGCAGCGTCATAAACCAACTCAGTTGGGAACGGACCTGCACCTACACGTGTTGTATATGCTTTGGTAATACCCAATACATAGTCAAGATGTAATGGACCCAAACCAGAACCTGAGCTTACGCCACCAGCAGTCGTGTTTGAAGAAGTTACATACGGATATGTACCATGGTCAACATCTAGAAGTGAACCTTGAGCACCTTCAAACATGATATTATCACCGTTTTTACGGTAATTATGCAGCTCTGTAGTGACATCAATCACAAGTGGTGCAACCACTTCACGCCATTGATCACACAGCGCAAGTACATCTTCTAATTTAACTGCTTCTACGCCGTAGAATTGCGTTAATTGGAAGTTATGGTACTCAAGAAGTTCAGTTAACTGAGCTTTAAGATGCTCGCCACCACGAACCAAGTCTGCAACACGAATTGCACGGCGTGCAACTTTGTCTTCATAGGCAGGGCCAATACCACGACCAGTGGTACCAATTTTCGCATTACCACGCTTGATTTCACGCGCTTGGTCAAGTGCAATATGGTTTGGCAAAATCAGTGGACAGTTCGGAGAAATACGTAGACGTTCTTTAACTGGCACGCCTTCTTTTTCAAGAATGTCCATCTCTTTGATGAGCGCTGCAGGAGAAAGCACCACACCATTACCAATTAAGCACAGTACGTTTTCACGTAAAATACCAGATGGAATGAGGTGTAATACAGTTTTCTTACCACCAACGACAAGTGTATGACCTGCGTTATGTCCGCCTTGATAACGAACGACCGCAGCCGCTTGATCTGTGAGCAGGTCGACGATTTTACCTTTACCTTCGTCGCCCCATTGGGTACCGAGTACCACAACATTCTTGCCCATAATAGCCTCATTGCATCATGCTGTTAAAATTGAAGAACTTCTCAGGTTTTAGCTTACCTGAAGAAGTGATTAAATTTGTTCTACAGTCCATTGACCTGCAACATTCACCAACTGGTGCGTTGCATATGGAAGCGTAGTTAAATCATCCTGCCCCAAAAGTTGAATCACGCTCATGCCTTGAGCACGCGTGTGTTCAATCGCTTGGATCAAATCTGTTTGGGTACCTTTGGGTGCAACCACAAGACTGTTTTGCTGAAAACGACCTGCACTAAGTGCATATAAGTCACAACTAAAGCCCGTTGCTGGACGTGCACGCCCAAAGTGCTCACCAATCCCGTCATAGCGTCCACCTTGTGCCAATGGCGCAGCACGGTTTGGTGCATAAACGGCATACATTAAGCCCGTATGGTAGTGATACGAACGTAGCTCAACCACATCAATACCCATCTGAAGATTTGGCCAACGTGCTTGAATCTCAGATTGTGTGGTTTTTAATGCATCAAAAGCGTGCTTAAATTCTACATCGGCAATAACTTCTGCACTTAAATGCGTTTGCAAGGCAGCTAAGTCACTTGCATAACGACCTAAAGTATAAAAGTCAGCACCAAAGTTTAAATCTTGGGTAAATTCTGCCAATTCTGGCAGAGCTTTACGTTGGTATAAATCAGAGAGTTGACGTTCAGTCGCTTTGTTTAAACCCGCAACCTTCACCATACTACGGAATAAGCCCACATGGCCTAAATCTAAATGGATACCGTCTGCAAAACCTGTTTTTTCAAGCAGGCTGATCATCACATCAATCAGTTCAACATCGGCATCGATGCTGTCTGAACCGAATAGCTCAGCACCTAACTGCAAAGGTGTACGCGTGGTATTAAAGCCTTGTGGTTTGGTATGTAGGACTGTTCCTGCATAGCAATAACGAGCAATGCCTTCAACTGGATGTACATGCGCATCAATACGAGCCACTTGTGGTGTCATATCTGCACGTACACCAAGCAAACGACCAGAAAGCTGATCAATCACTTTAAAAGTGGCTAAGTCTAAATCTTGATTCGATTCTGATAGAGAAGATAACGATTCGATGTATTCAATGAATGGCGTGTACACCAACTGATAACCTCGAGTTGCGAGGAAATCTAATGCTTGACGACGCAAAGTTTCAATCACTTGCGCCTGTTCTGGTAGTACATCAGCTACACCATCAGGTAATAACCATGTCTCTGAAATGGGCATGTTGTAAACCTAAAATCTTGTCTGCGCGGAACGAATCCGCATAAAAAAATCGGGGCACACCCGATTTCTCTTAGTCTATCACGATACAATGTGCTGTGCATTAGACAATTTCGGAAAATTTAATTTATCGCTTCGATGTCATCGTTAACAACTTTATACATTCTTACCGATTTTGAGCGAGCCATTCAAAACTTGACTTTAGACAATGCCCAAGTATCAGAATAAAGAATATTAACTCATCCTAGTGCTCTGCACAGATTGGAAAAATTCATATAAGACTTTGTTTTATATTTTATTTCCAATTATACCTATGCTTGCACAAAAGGCACATTCTTTTATACTTCAGCTCAATTTAACAGCAACAATAAATACAACGGCGTTATACAGATAACACTTTTAATCACATATTTTTTACTTGGGGAAAATTCGATGGAAATGCACAGCAACTTATATTACAAGCATTCAGATGCTCAAATCATGTCAAAATTAGACCGATTATTTCAAGAACATCGCGGTGATGCGAGTCAATTTACGGCTTTAGTTTGTGACATCAACCCAGAACATGGTGCTGAACTGGCCGAAGATATTTTAAATACCGTCGATAATATCGAGTTTGACTTAGGTCCTGAATCGCTATACTCCCTCGCGGGTTATTCCATCGCACACTTTGTCCATGGTTCGTCAGGTGATGAGTTCATGGAAGCGATTTTATTCTTCCTGAAAGCCTTGCTTCCAGACATCCATGCGCAAGCATGGGGTTGCGGTGATGATGATCCTTGGGAGTTTTGGTTCAAATTTGAAGGTGATGAACTGGTTCGTGAAGATGATGAACCTCTAAATGACCCTGAAGAAGATGAAGAAATTAAAGCCAGTATTTATACATGGTGGCACGCAGATCTGCCTAAAGAAATTAAAGAAGGCTTTTTAAACGAAGAATAAATGTAAAAAGCAAAGTACACATAATCCTTTGTGTGCTTTTGCTCGATTATGACAATTCAAATTTAAGGATTATCGTTTCAAATATTCATCGACGGACATCACTGTCGCAAACATTTGAAATGCAGCTAAACATGCAGTCTGTACATCACTCGCTTGTGTGGTTTTATTTGCATAGCTCAAATCACGTGTCGCTGTCGCATCTGCGATTACAACAGGGTCATAACCAAACTCAGCAGCCGCACGTGAGGTTGCATCTACACACATATGCGTCATAATGCCACTAATTACTACTTTTTCCACACCAAGCTGATCTAATTTAGCTTTCAAATTGGTTTGAAAAAAACTGTTTGGATAATGCTTCTCAACCACAATAGAGTCTGTTTGCATTTTTAAGCCTGAATGTAATTCAACGCCCACCGTGCCAGCTTCAAAAAATGGTACATTTGGTTGATTAAAAATATGTTGAATATAAATAATGGGTTGTTCGTTTTCTAAAAATGCATTTTCTAGTAAATTAATCTGTTTCACTCCCTGCTCAGCCTGATACAACTCCATCTTCCCTTTTGGAAATAATCATTTTGAACATCAATAACGATCAATGCTGTTTTTTCCATTTTAATCACCCTCTCATCTTCATTTCAGTCTAATGTATCTATGCCATAGAATAAGTAAAATGAACCCATTCTTGCAGTTGGATGTGAAAGAATGTATCAATAAATGCTTTCATTCTGAAAGAACAATCATCACGATGGCAAATCAAGATCCAATTGACTCAAAAATCTTAAAGATTCTTAAAAATGACTCACGATTAAGTCATAAAGATATTGGCGAATTGGTTCATCGCACAGGTCAAGCTGTAGGAAATCGTATTGCAAAAATGCAAAATGAAGGCCTAATCCAAAAATATACGGTTGAATTAGAATATGAGGCGACTCAATTTATTCGCATCATGATGGAAAATCATCAATTTGATCAGTTTGAAATATTTTTAAGCCAATTCGATAAAATTGAATATGCCTATAAAGTCTGTGGTTCAGCGTGTTATATGCTGATTAGCCACTTTACCCAACAAGACATGAATGACTTCATTGAAAAACTTTCTCCATGGGGACAATATTCTGTAGACAGTGTCGTCAGAGCAATTGAACTGCAGCCTTAACTCCCAAGCCACTCATGAAAGTAACTCCAGAGTGATCAATTTGATTCAACTGAAAAGCCAGTCTAATGAGTTAAACATTTGTCTACACACTATTGAACTCAACTTAAAAAAACACGCACAACCGTTAAAAAATCTAAGTAATTGGCAACTCGGTTGTCTGCTTGATATTTTGCAGCGGAATTTCTGTTTTAATACTTTGTATATTGGGGATTTTATTTAGACGATGGATTTGAAACTGTCTATAGGCGTCTAAGTCTGCAACCACAATACGTAAAAAGAAATCACAATCCCCTGCCATTAAATGACACTCGACTACTTCAGGAACTTCACGAATTGATTCAACAAATTGGTTCACCGTTTGCGGATCCTGACTTTTTAGCCAAATGCGTGCAAACACGGTCAATCGCAGATTCACTTTAACAGGATCAACCAAAGCCACATAAGCCCGAATAATTCCGTCTTCTTCTAGTTTTTTTACTCGTCTTAAACACGGTGAGGCAGACAGTCCAATGCGCTGAGCCAACTCATTATTTTGAAGTTTTCCATCAACTTGTAGCACTTGCAATATACGTTTATCGGTTTGATCCATAAATTTCACCTCCTAAAGCATAATTTTGCTGATATTTAACCAATTACAGCATATTATTCCAAACAAGCCCTATATTAAGCTAAATAAAGCAAAAAATATCTTCAAAAAAAGCCTACACTTATTCACCTACTGCACCAAAACCTAGCACGCATAGGCGATTTAAAATGTTCTCCCTTAGAAATACGACTCAAGAACTCAATGACTCCACCGATTACGTCGAGTTTAAGCGTGGTATTAAAACATCTATCCCCATGCTGCTGGGCATTATTCCTTTTGCTTTGGTCCTAGGAACACAAGCCACTCAAAAAGGCTTTAGTCATTTAGAAGTTCCATTATTTACTGGCCTAAACTTTGCGGGCGGTTCCGAGTTTGCCGTGCTCGAAGTCTGGACCAATCCACCAAATTTTCTCGTTTTAATTTTCATTACGTTCCTAGTCAATAGCCGTCATTTGCTCATGGGTGCAAGTCTCGTGCCCTTTTTACGCCATTTGCCTAATCGACAAGTTTTCCCTGCCCTGTTTTTCATGTGTGATGAAAGTTGGGCTGCAGCCCTTGCCGATGCAGAACAAAAGAAAAGATTTGGGCTACAACAGGCCTTTAGCATGTCCTACTACGCAGGCATCTGTTTTGCCCTGTACTTGATGTGGGTTAGTTTTACCAGCTTAGGTGCCATTCTTGGTCCTTTGCTAGGCGATGTTCATCGTTATGGGTTTGATATGGCCTTTGCTGCGGTATTTTTGGTTTTACTACGTGGCATGTGGAAAGGATTCAGTGCAGCTCGCCCTTGGCTCGTCAGTCTAATCAGTGCAGCCATTGCTTATTTATATTTACCGATGGGTTGGTATGTGCCTATTGGTGCAATCTGTGGCATCGCCTCTGCCTTCTTATTTATTCAGGAGGATGAGCTATGATCCACAGCACAACACTTGTCGCGATTTTATTGGTCGCAGCAACCACTTATCTGACGCGTATATTGGGCTATGTTTTGCTTAAAAATAAAACTTTAAGCAACAAACAACGAAAGATTTTGGAAGTTGTTCCGGGCTGCGTACTTATTTCAGTAATTGCACCTTATTTTGTCAAAGACAATGTCGCAGATCTACTCGCCATTGCCATCACTCTAATTGCAGCTTCACGCTTTTCACTTTTACCAACCGTTGTGATTAGTATGCTGAGCGCGGCATTATTACGTACCGTGCTCATCTAAACTTAATTTTTAGCGTTCTGGTTGTACGGCTTTAGCAAGAATACTCACCAACTCAGCGTTTTGTAGCTCAACTTTTTGCAACTTAGACGTGGTCTGCTCGATCACTTCCTGTTGCACATGCATCTTTTTTGCAAGATCTTGCATAATTTCCAAGGTCTTTTTTAAATTTTCTTCAAGATGATGTACTTTTTCTTGCAGTTGATTTTGCTCTACGCTTGGATCGGTTTTATCTGCCTGATTTTTAAATTGAAACCAAATTAAAAATACGACAGCGACCGCCAACAGCAAAATAAATCCCCAAATTAAGATCAACATAAACACCACTCTACATTATTTTCGTTTATGAATTCATGATAACCACAAGTCTGTATTCGGTCTATGCCTATCATCTTGTTTTCAGAGTAAAAGATGCCTAAAAATAAAGATCTTTAGGTGGTTGACGCACTAAAAGATTCACACAAATCTAATAAGCGGTTTGCATAGCCCCATTCATTGTCATACCACGCAAAGACTTTGGCTTGATGCCCCACCACCATGGTTTGCGTTAAATCAACAATGAGTGAATAGGGTGAATGGTTAAAATCTGAAGACACCAAAGGTTCATCCGTCACATCCATAATTTCACGGTAGTCTGACTTCGCCGCCTGAATCAGTACTTCATTAATTTTATGATCGGTAATTGGTGTCTGCGAAATAAAAGTTAAATCAATTGCAGCCACATTAATGGTTGGCACACGAATCGAATAACCATCAATACGATCAGCCATCTTAGGCATCACTTGTTTTAAAGCACCAAGGGCTGACGATGTCGTTGGGATAATGTTTTGACCTGAAGCACGGGCACGCCTTAGGTCACGATGCGCATGATCCAATACAGACTGATCGGCAGTCACTGCATGAATTTCGGTCATGAGCGCAGTATCAATTCCAAAAGCATCATCAATGATTTTAACCAAAGGCACTAAGGCCTGCGTAGTACATGACACACTGGAAATGATTTGGTCACTGACTTTGACCTCATGGTGATTCACCCCATACACAATTGCGGCATCAACCGAGTCAAAAGGTGCCGCGCCAATAATGACCCGCTTTGCACCTGCGCTGATATGCCCTGTTGCTGCTTCACGCGAGCGAAATAAACCTGTGCACTCTAGAACCACGTCTACATGGAGGCTTGACCAAGGTAAATCCTGCGGGTTTGCCTGACGCAAGACTTCAACTTTGAGCTGCGCTTGATCTTTAGAAAGATGTAAATAAATTCTTTCATTTTCATAACTTAAATCGACTTTTCCCGGAAAGCGCCCATGCGTGGTGTCATATTTAAATAAATGCAATAAGGTTTCTACATCTGCTACATCATTTACCGCGACGATTTCAAACTGAAAGTTCTTTGGATTTTCAAACCAAGCGCGTAGTACATTACGTCCGATTCGACCAAATCCATTTATCGCCACTCGTTGCATGACTTGCCCTTATTTATAAAATGATGAAAGATAAAGCAAGCCTATATTAATGGATTTATACAGATTTGGTTAAGCTTTCTTTTTCTATCATCCATCAGCGAAGATGATGAATATGAACCCTTAAGTCATAAATTGATCTACCTAACCACCTCGGACCAATCAACTCATTTCCACGAAATGATATAAATATCCAACAATAACAAGCAAAATCTTAGAACTATCGAATACATAGAAATGTCATCAATTCGCCTTAAAGTGATTGGTGCAACATCCTTTTTCCGTTATAATTTGGCGTTTTAAAATTTTTAAGCCAGTATCTGAAGTCAGCGTATTTAGAATAAGACTTTCTTCAGCTACTATTAGCCAAATCGAAATTATGGAGTGACTTGGTTGTGAGTACTCGTTTTATGACATCAGCTGAAATTCGCGAAGCTTTTTTAAGCTACTTTGAATCGCAAGGGCATACACGTGTCGCGTCGAGTTCTCTAGTTCCCGCCAACGACCCTACCTTGTTGTTTACCAACGCGGGTATGAACCAATTTAAAGATTGTTTCTTAGGCCTAGAAAAACGTGATTATGTACGTGCAGTGTCTTCACAAAAGTGTGTCCGCGCAGGTGGTAAACACAACGACTTAGACAATGTCGGTTATACCGCACGTCACCATACCTTCTTTGAAATGTTAGGTAACTTCTCATTTGGCGACTACTTCAAACGTGATGCAATCAAATTTGCATGGGATTTCCTCACTGGTGAAGCTTGGTTAGCACTGCCTAAAGACAAACTCTATGCAACGGTTTACCACACTGACGACGAAGCATTTGACATCTGGAACAAAGAAATTGGTTTAGATGCATCACGTATTATCCGTATTGGCGACAACAAAGGTGGCCAATACGCATCAGATAACTTCTGGGCAATGGGCGATACAGGTCCTTGTGGCCCATGTTCTGAAATCTTCTTTGACCATGGCGACCATATTTGGGGTGGCTTACCGGGTACACCTGAAGAAGATGGCGACCGTTTCATTGAAATTTGGAACAACGTATTCATGCAGTTTAACCGTACTGCGGATGGCGTATTACACCCTCTTCCGGCGCCTTCTGTTGATACAGGTATGGGCTTAGAGCGTATTTCTGCTGTTTTACAACACGTTAACTCAAACTACGAAATTGACCTGTTCCAACACTTACTCAAAGCAGCCGCTGAAATTATTGGTTTAGATACCGCTGCACTTGAAGCAGAAGCTCGCGAAAAAGGTACACCAGTTCAATATCCTGCGTCACTTAAAGTGGTTGCGGATCACGCACGTTCATGTTCATTCCTGATTGCTGATGGTGTAAACCCATCAAATGAAGGCCGTGGCTATGTACTGCGCCGTATAATCCGTCGTGCAGTTCGTCATGGTAACAAACTGGGTGCAACAGGCTCATTCTTCCATAAAATGTTGCAACCTTTAATTGAAGTGATGGGTCAAGCTTACCCAGAACTTGAAGCACAAAAGGCACGTATTGAAGCGCAATTACTGAAAGAAGAAGAGCAATTTGCTAAAACTCTAGAGCAAGGTTTGAAATTGCTTGAGGGTGAGTTGGCTCAACTGAAAGGTTCAGTGATTCCCGGTGAAGTGGTGTTTAAACTGTATGATACTTACGGTTTCCCAACTGACCTAACTGCTGACATCGCTCGTGAACGTGATTTAACCATTGATGAAGCAGGCTTTGAAGTTGAAATGGCTGCTCAACGTCAACGTGCACGCGATGCAGGTAAATTCGCAATTGACTACAACTCTGTTGTTAAAGTTGAAGGCGAAACTCAGTTTGACGGCTATGACGCAACAGTTGGCGAAGGTCAAATTATTGCGATCTATAAAGATGGCGAACAAGTTAATGAAGTGGTTGAAGGTGACGAAGCCCTCATCGTACTGAACCAAACCCCGTTCTATGCAGAAAGCGGCGGTCAAATTGGTGACACGGGTATTTTCAAAAATGACACAGGTATTTTTGAAGTCCAGGACACCAAGAAATCAGGCGGCGCTTTTGTACACCAAGGTATCGTGACTGTAGGTAGCATTAAGCTTGCTCAAAATGTTGAAGCAACAGTTAAAGCAGACATCCGCGCTGCAACTGCACGTAACCACTCTGCAACTCACCTTTTGCATGCTGCACTACGTCAAATCTTAGGTGAGCACGTACAACAGAAAGGCTCATTGGTTGCGTCAGACATCTTACGTTTTGACTTTGCCAACGATCAACCTGTTTCGTTTGAACAACTTCAAGAAATTGAACGCTTAGTCAATGCTGAAGTGATTGCAAATACAGCAGTAAGTACTGAACTTCTAGACATCGAATCTGCGAAAGCAAAAGGTGCGATGATGCTGTTCGGTGAAAAATATGGCGATGAAGTTCGTGTACTTTCAATGGGTTCAATCATTGAAGAGAAAAACTTCTCAATCGAGCTATGCGGTGGTATTCACGTTAAACGCACAGGCGACATTGGCTTGTTCAAAATCACTTCTGAAGGTGGTGTAGCTGCAGGTGTACGCCGTATTGAAGCGGTAACAGGTACCAAAGCCATTGAAGTTGCTCAAAAAGCTGACCGTGATATCAATACCATCAATGGTTTATTGAAAGCTCAAAAAGACCAAACTTTAGAAAAAGTTGAAGCCTTAGTCGACACAGCATCAAGCTTGCAAAAACAGATTGAGCAACTCAATCAAAAACTTGCCAGCTTCCAAGCTGCTGAACTGCTTAGCCAAGTTCAAACGCTTGCGGGTCGTCAAACGCTGATCACGACTGTTCAAAATATGGATGCGAAATCACTTCGCAACCTACATGACGGTGTGAAATCAAAATTAGAAAATGCAGTCATCGTACTTGCTGGTGTTGAAGGTGACAAAGTTAGCCTGATTGCATCTGTAGCAAAAGACTTTACTGCTTCTATTAAAGCAGGTGACATCATCAAACATCTAGCAACTGAGCTTGGTGGTAAAGGTGGTGGCAAACCTGACTTAGCACAAGGTGGCGCGCCACTAAACGAGAAGTTTGCAACAGTGATGGCAGATTTAACTGCTTGGCTTGAAGCGAAATAAAACTTCACCTTTTGTGTAACTGACCCTGAATGATGCATTCAGGGTCATGGTTTATATGGAACAACTATGGCATTAATCGTTCAAAAATATGGCGGTACCTCTATGGGTACTCCAGAGCGCATTTTAAATGTTGCTCGTCGTGTAAAGCGTTGGCATGACCACGGCCACAAGGTTGTAGTGGTTGTATCAGCAATGAGTGGCGAAACCAATCGTCTACTTGCTTTAGCGAAAGCCATTACCGAAACCCCTGACCCACGAGAATTAGACCAAATGGTTTCTACGGGTGAACAGGTAACGATTTCAATGTTAGCAATGGCGCTCAATTCTATTGGCGTTGAAGCTAAGTCACTTACAGGTCGCCAAGTCGGTATCAAAACAGACAATGCGTTTACCAAAGCACGTATCGAGTCGATTGATACCGATACCATGACTGCGCATTTAGATGCTGGTCGTGTGATCGTGGTTGCTGGTTTCCAAGGTTTCGATGCCGATGGTAATACCACCACCCTCGGCCGTGGCGGTTCAGATACTTCTGGTGTAGCACTTGCTGCGGCATTAAAAGCAGATGAATGCCAAATCTATACAGATGTAGATGGCGTTTATACCACTGACCCACGCGTTGCACCAAAAGCGAAAAAAATAGACCGTATTTCATTTGAAGAAATGCTGGAAATGGCATCACTTGGTTCTAAAGTTCTACAAATTCGCTCGGTTGAATTTGCAGGAAAATACCAAGTGCCTTTACGCGTATTATCAAGTTTTGATAATGACGATGATGGCGCATTCGACGAAGAATTTAAAAAGAACGTCGGAACACTAATCACCACTGAGGCGGAAGACAACATGGAACAACCAATTATCTCTGGTATCGCATTTAACCGTGACGAAGCTAAACTTACGATTCTAGGTGTTCCTGATGAACCAGGTATTGCATCTAAAATTTTATCGCCAATTGGTAATGCCAACATTGAAGTGGATATGATTATCCAAAATGTTGAAGAAGATGGTACAACTGACTTCACCTTCACGGTAAACCGTGGCGAACTTGCAAAAGCAACAAAAATTCTTCAAGAAACTGCTCAAGCCATTGGTGCGCGCGAAGTTGCTACACGTGACGACATTGTTAAAGTGTCAATCGTAGGTGTTGGTATGCGTTCACACGCAGGTGTTGCAAGTAAAATGTTTACTGCCCTGGCTGATGAAGGCATCAACATTTTGATGATCTCAACTTCAGAAATCAAAATTTCTGTGATTATTGAAGAAAACTACCTAGAACTTGCTGTACGTTCTCTACACACTGCTTTTGGTTTAGACCGTGAACATGGTGAATCAAGCGCACGTGCTTAAGCAATCTTGCGAAAAACTTGTCATTGTCTGACAGTTTTTGCAAAAGACTACAAAAATCAGGGGCCACTATAGTTTTTTCTATAGTGGCTCTGTTATATTAAGCCCGAGGCTTTCTTAAATTTAGATGAATGTTATACCTAATGTCACTAGATATCTAAAAATTCAAGTGTCATGCGGTTGTATTAAACATTTGTTTAAATTTTTTTAAATACAAAAAATTATGTATTTTACTTTAGTACAACTGCAGGTTTAGCGTTTTGCAAGGAGATAAACATGCTGATTTTGACCCGACGCGTCGGTGAAACATTAATGATTGGGGATCAAGTAAGTGTTACTGTACTTGGTGTCAAAGGCAACCAAGTTCGTATTGGTGTCAATGCTCCCAAAGAAGTATCTGTACATCGTGAAGAGATTTATCAACGCATTCAGCATGAACGTGCAATGCATGAACATCTTCAACATCTTGATCAGGACTACCAGCCTGCATTTGAAGATGAAGGTGCACAGCAGAATAATTTCAATCGTTAAGATTGAAACATTCAGATATAAAGCGGCCCGATTGGCCGCTTTAAATTTTTATACAGTCTCTTTTTGCTCAAGTGCCTCGATCACTTTCTTTACAGGCCCAAAACTACGACGATGCTCGTCAATGACCCCATGTTCAGCAATCGCCTCAAAATGCGCTTTGGTTGGATAACCTTTGTGTTTGGCAAAACCAAACTGAGGATATTTTCGATCCATCTCAATCATTTGATGGTCACGTGTCACTTTGGCCAAAATACTCGCTGCTGAGATTTCAGCATGTAAAGCATCCCCACCCACAATTGCCTCACAACTCATACTCAAGCCTTGTGGAATTTTATTACCATCAACCAAGACATGTTCGGGCTGTATTGCAAGCTGTTCAACCGCGCGGCGCATCGCAAGCAAAGATGCTTGTAAAATGTTGATCTCATCAATTTCAGCAGCACTCGCCTCAGCAATCACCCATGCTAATGCTTTTTCCTTAATTTCGACAAAAAGTTTTTCACGTTTTTTTTCAGTCAATTTTTTGGAATCATTCAACCCTTGTATTGGGTTATTCGGGTCTAAAATTACCGCAGCAGCGACCACTGAACCCACCAAAGGGCCGCGCCCTGCCTCATCTGCACCTGCAATTTGCATTTTCTACTCTCATAAAAAAATGGCTGATCAACAGCCATTTTAAAAACTTAACAATTTATTCGGCTTAGTTTAGCATTTCAGAGGCGCATGTGGCTGTTGTTTTTGTTGCGGCTAAAGCGCCATAGGTTGCCTTTGCTTTGGGATCAATTGCCGCCAAAGCCAACTGCTCTTTAGACAATACTTTGGGAGAGTTATCACCTACACAGTTACATACTTCACGTTTTTTCTTTTGTTTTTGGTCTTCTGATAACAGCTTACTGCCCATGATCCATGTCGGATTAGTTTCGATTTCATCCATACATTTTGCATGTGAGGCCATTTTAATAGCCGAAATTCCATCATCATCTGAGCTAGATAAAGGATTCGACACACACGCGGAAAGCATAAGCGAGCCAAACAAACAGAGAATTAACTTATCATTTTTCATACAGATACACCCTTTGTTGTAAAAGAAATCAGGCTTCAATTGTTATTATTCAATTCAATATAAAAGATAAACGCCAAAAAGTACAAAAAAAACCGCAAAGAAGCGAGGCATGTCCCCCGCTTCTTTGATATATCACAACTTAATTCACCGCTTCAGCCACACATGCATTGATGGTTTTGGTCACAGCATTGCTAATAATGGTTGTTCGCGCCGCAGGGTCAATGGCCGCTGTTGCCACATCGACAGCGGTAATATTTTGTGGGGCTTTTTCACTTACGCAACCACAAATTTCGGTTTGAATATCGGTTTTTTGGTCAGCCGTCATAAATTTGGTTGCTGTTTTCCATGCCGGTAGATTATTCAACTCAGTCGTACATTTTGCATTAATGGCAATTTTAAGCGCCGCTGTACCCAGTTGTTGCGTGGTGGTCGTCGTATTGGTCGTTGCCATATCAGTCGTTGTACAAGCCGACAGGATCAAAGCCAAAGGAGCAAGCACTGCAATCATTTTTTTCACGGAGTTATCCATTTATAACAGTTAAAGTGCGCGTATTTTGCCGAATCTTTGCTATTTACGGAAACACTATTTCCATGCCATTTTAATATCTTTCGCCTATTGCACAGCTTTAGATCAGTCATACGCCATTGGTCTGTGCAGCGTTGCAGAATATCAACGCTATGTTGCATCTACTACATTTTTGACCTATCTATAGTTCTATAAAATAGCGCAACATAAAAATGGATGTGAATCTAATGAACTCGGCAAATACCCATTACACGCGTACTGCTCAAATCCTGCATTGGCTCATGGCAATTATCTTTATTGCTGCTTGGCTGATTGGTTTTTATAGCGGAAACTTCCTCAGTTATGATGCTGATGGTAGCTTTAAAGGGGATGTCATTACCTTACATAAGAACATTGCAACCACGATTATCTTTCTAGTAGTGATTCGTATCTTTTGGCGTTATACCCACCCTGCACCCAAACTTCCAGACAGCATGTCACCGTTAATGCAAAAAATGGCACACTTCGGTCATTTGGCTTTATATTTCATTTTGTTGGCTTTGCCTATTACTGGCTGTTTATTTAGCTGGAGTGCTGGGCACCCTGCACCTGTATTATACCTTTTTGAAATTCCCCGCTTAGTACAAGATAACCCTGAATTACTCGCGATCGTAAAACCTTTACATATCTGGATTTCATGGGCAGCAGGATTGCTGTTGGTAGGTCATATTGCAGCAGCACTGAAACACCACTTTATTGATAAAGATAATGTGTTAAATAGCATGACCAAACAAGCAAAGTAATACTAAGTTGAACCAGCCTAAAAGCATCAATCTGTTGCTTTTAGGATTTCATCCACCACACATCCTTTCAGCGTATTCAACACACCCTGTTGTACCACCTGTTTTTTGACTTGTTCATCAACTACGGCATGTAGCAAGGTTGTTGCTGGAATATCCTTTAACGCATTTTCACCCACGCAACCACAGATTTGCGTTTGGAGCTGATTCTTTTTCTCTTCACTAAGCAATGCTGTACTGACTTTCCACAGCCTTGTCGCTTCAAGCTCAACACTGCACTGATACACCACCACTGGCCTTAATAGCTTTTGAGTTAACCCTGTATCCGTTTTGAGTAAATAAACTGCAAAGAGCACAACAATAACCACAAGCGATGCAATGATTTTTTTCATATCGACCTCACATAAAAAAGACAGAGCGAACTCTGTCTTTAAAAGGACATCAGATTAAGCAATGGCTGCAATTTCAGCCGCCCATTTTTGCTTCTCTTCTGCCGAAATAAACGACGCCTCAAAAGAGTTCAGCGCCAATTGTTTTAGCTCAGCTACTGTTAAGTCTAACGCATCTGTAATGGCAATAAAGTTATCATTCATATAACCACCAAAGTACGATGGATCATCTGAATTTACCGTCACTTGCACACCTTGTTGCAACAAACGGCGGATATTGTGCTGTGCCATATCGTCAACGACACATAGCTTTAAGTTGCTGAGTGGACAAACTGTCAGTGGCATTTTTTCTGCGATCAAACGCTGCATTAATACAGGGTCTTCTTCAGAACGTACACCGTGGTCAATACGGTTTACTTTAAGCAAATCTAAAGCTTCCCATACGTATTCTGCCGGGCCTTCTTCACCCGCATGCGCAACCACTAAAAAGCCTGCTTCACGCGCTTTAGCAAAGACATGTTCAAACTTTGAAGGGGGATGCCCAACTTCACTTGAGTCTAAACCTACACCAATAATTTGATCTTTAAAAGGCAATGCCTGTGCTAAAGTTTCAAGGGCTGCTTCTTCACTTAAATGACGCAAGAAACACATTATCAAATGCGAGCTAATGCCGAATTTTGCCTTGGCATCATCACATGCGCGTTGCAGACCATTAATCACTGTTTCAAAAGCAATACCACGGTCTGTATGCGTTTGTGGGTCAAAAAACATTTCAGTATGCACTACACGGTCTTCGGCACATTTTTCAAAATACGCCCAAGCCAAGTCATAGAAATCTTGCTCATGAATCAGTACATTTGCGCCTGCATAATAGATGTCTAAAAACGATTGCAAATTGTGAAAATTATAAGCCTGTTTTACTTCTTCAACCGACTTATAAGGAATGTCTATTTGATTACGCTGTGCGATTGCAAACATGAGTTCTGGCTCAAATGTCCCTTCAATATGCACATGCAATTCAGCTTTTGGTAAAGCACGAATGAGCTCCAATTGACTCATATCTTTTCCTCTTTAAAAATAAAAAAGGGCGTAAACTGAGTTTACACCCTTATCACTATTTGATGAATTAGCCACCAAATAACGCGAATTTTAATGCCCAAAGCACAGCCACAATCCACACCATGTACGGTACAGTCGCCGCTTTACCGGTGAACAATTTAACCAATGCATAGCTAATAAAACCCATTGCAATACCATCTGCAATTGAATAGGTAAATGGCATAAATACAATGGTTAAGAACGCAGGTACAGCTTCAGTAATATCATCCCAATCAATATGGGTAATCCCTTGAATCATCAACACACCAACAAATAACAATGCTGGAGCTGTTGCAAAACCTGGTACAGATTGAGCTAAGGGTGCTAAAAACAAACATAAGATAAATAACACACCGACCACAACTGCGGTTAAACCTGTACGGCCACCAGCAGCAACACCAGCAGACGACTCAATATATGGTGTCGTCGATGATGTACCTAGTGCTGCACCTGCAACAATTGCGGTTGAGTCTGCAAATAATGCTTTTTTCAAACGTGGAAGCTTGCCATCTTTCAGTAAGCCTGCACGGTGTGACACGCCCACCAATGTACCTGTTGAGTCAAATAAATCGACCAAGAAGAATACAAAAATGACACCCACTAAGCTTGCTGTAAATAGGCCTTCAAAGTCCATTTGCATGAATGTTGGAGCAATTGATGGAATCTCACCAACAACACCTTTGAACTCGCTTAAGCCCATTGCTGTTGAAATTGCAGTTAAAGCCAAGATGCTGATAATAATAGCACCACGCACTTTAAAGTGATGCAGTACAACCACCATCAAGAAGCCAAATAAAGCCAAAAGAACCGTCGGTTGCTTTAAGTCGCCCAATCCAACCAAAGTCGCTGGATTGTCCACAATAACGCCTGCATTTTTTAAAGCAATCAACGCAAGGAATAAACCAATTCCGCCGCCAATCGCAAGCTTAAGCGACATTGGGATTGCATTCACAATGGCTTCACGGATCTTAAACATACTGATCGCAATGAACACCAAACCTGATACAAACACTGCAGCCAAAGCAGTCTGCCAAGGCACACCCATACCCATACACACCGAATAGGTAAAGTAAGCGTTTAAGCCCATACCCGGTGCCAATGCAATTGGATAATTTGCAACAATACCCATAACCAAACAGCCAATTGCGGCTGCAAGACAAGTCGCTACAAAGACAGCACCATGATCCATCCCCGTTTCGGATAAAATCATTGGATTCACAATAATGATGTAACACATAGTTAAGAATGTGGTTACACCTGCAAGAAGCTCTGTACGAAAACTGGTTTTATTTTCACTCAGTTTGAACATACGCTCGAGCATATTTTCTGAAGATGGATTAGGAGTCGTCATGACCTAGCCCCTGTAAATAAACTTTTAAAACTGTATAACTGCCAAAAAATTTCGACACTCAGTATGATGAAAATCTGATTAAATTTCTGGAAGTTAAAGCAATGAATATGCCAAATTTCCTCAATTCAGGAAAAGTTTATTTAGCCATGAATGGTTCAAACGCAGGGTCGAACCATATATACCTAAACAAAAAAGCCGCATAAACTGTATGCAGCTTTCAACAAAAACGTCATTTTAGACTCAAAATCTAAAATTCAATATATCTTGGCGCGAATTATAACACACTGATTTTTAATTGTTTTAAATTTATTTTTAATTAAAATTCAACATGATAAGTCATTTACACATGATTTTATTCTATCTTAAGCGTCAAAGTACTTTAGTGGAGACCTGCTCGATTATTGCTTCAGCATCACTTTGAAGAGGGCTACTGACTTTTTCAGGCATGACCTTTGCCTTTGAGAAAGGACTCAACTTTTGTACTTTAGGCTCAGCACTGTTCATGAGTTGATTCAACTGTTGCTGTTTTTTCGTTTCTGTATCCTGAAAAACAGCAAACCCAAGCAAACAAACTGCAGCCACAAAAATAGGGATTAGAATTTTTTTCATGACATTCACAATATCCACAACTGCTTTAGCATGATTACAAATCATAACAAATAATACAAAGGGTCACACATTTATCAGATAAAAAGCATCTTCACACTTTATAGTTTTTTCTGATTTAATTATTTCAATAACATAAGATTAAGTTAAACGAGTGAGAAAAAAATATGATCAAAGTGCTCAATTTTGTAATATTTTATATTTCAAAAAATTACAGTTGATTAACCTTTTATGAACATAATTTGGTTTAGACAAGATCTTCGCACACACGACCATGCTGCACTTTGGCATGCAAGCCAACATGGACCTATGCTGGCTTTAGTGATCCTATCCCCACAACAGTGGCTATTACATCATGACGCGGCTGTAAAAATTGATTTATATGTCAGACAATTGCACGATTTAAAACAGAGCCTTGCTCAGCTGAATATTCCTTTGCTCATTCTAAATATTCCGCTGTGGCAAGATATTCCACGTCAGCTTTCATCTTTATGTCATACACTGCAAGTACAACAAATCTTTGCAAATATCGAAATGGGCGTGAATGAGCTTAAGCGCGATGCCGAAGTTCAACAATGCTTAAATCAGCAACACATTGAATTTACGCTCTTCCAAGATAGAACCCTCTTTCCCTTAAACAGTATTCGTAACCAATCTGGTAAGCCCTATCAAGTCTTTGGCGCTTTTAAAAAAACCTGTTATGAGCGCTTAAATATTGGCTTACCACTGTGCTACCCTCTCCCTTCTGCACAGCAACCTATACTGCTTCCTGCCGATTTAAATAGAGCCATTCCACACATTGAATCGCTGATTGATGTGAATACGAATGAGTTAAATCAAATTAAAGCCTATTGGCCTGAAACGGAAATATATGCGCTTTCAGTGCTCGATGATTTTATTGATCACAAAGTTAGTGACTATCAAAAAGAGAGAGACTTTCCATTTTTAAATAGCACCAGTCAACTTTCAACTTATTTAAATCTCGGGATCGTGTCGATTCGCCAGTGTCTCAATGCCCTGTTTCGTGCTCAACACGGTCAATTTATGATTGATAACACAGGCCAGCAGATTTGGTTAGATGAATTACTTTGGCGGGAATTTTATCAGCATATTTTATTTGATTTTCCACATGTCTCTAAACATCGGCCATTTAAAGCCAATACACAGCGTATTGTATGGCGAGATTCGCCTGAAGATTTAAACGCGTGGCAACAAGGTCGTACTGGTATTCCAATTGTGGATGCAGGTATGCGACAACTACTTGCGACAGGCTGGATGCATAATCGAGTTCGTATGATTGTCGCAATGTTCTTAACTAAAAACTTGTTGATTGATTGGCGTCTGGGCGAGCAATGGTTTATGCAACATTTGGCTGATGGTGACTTAGCTGCCAATAATGGCGGATGGCAGTGGTGTGCCTCCACGGGCACCGATGCTGTGCCTTACTTCCGAGTCTTTAACCCTGTGAGCCAGTCGCAAAAATTTGATAGCAATGGTGACTATATTCGACAGTGGCTGCCAGAGCTTGCACATTTAGATGCCAAAAGCATTCATGAGCCTTATGCGAAGCAGCCGAATATGGATTTGGACTACCCCCAACCAATCGTCGATTTAAAATCCAGTCGTGTTCGTGCCATCGAAGCATTTAAAGGGCTTTAAACACCTAAAGCTTGGGCTAAGTTCCGCTTAGCCAAACGCTCATAGCACTTTTGGAAAAATGGCGTCTGGTACAATGGTTGCGTTTCTAAAAAGTGCTTTAACACTTGCTGGCGCTTCTGCACATAAAGTGCGGGCTCAACCCAAGCATATTCTTGCTGAATTTGGCGTTCATATTCAGCAAAACGCATAGGATCACTAGCTAAAATAGCCAGATCAATATCCAATAGATAAGCCAAATCAGTGTCAGCTGTCGGTGCATGTGCTTGGGTTGCCAAAATCCATGCATAGATCTTTGAAATTTGCTCAGTTCCAAGCACATTTTTAAGCATCTGTTGCATGTAGTCGGCGCTTTGCTGCTCATTGTCATGTGCTTGCGGGTGATAAATGACATCATGAAACCAAATGGCCAACTCAACAGACAAAGTATCGTCTAAGTAGATTTTGATCTGATGAAAATGCTCTAAACATTCAACAATATGTTGAATGTTATGATAATGTCGCTGCACTTCACTATAGGCGCCATACAGCGACACATAGAAATTTTGAGTGGTATCGTCATCCAAACTCAGTTTCTTTGCGGTGAGCGCCCAATAGTCCTGAAACTGTTTTGTATACTGCGCCATTGGAATGCCCTTGCATTATGCCGCCTGTTCATCTCGTTTAAAGACCAACTCACCTTTTAATGAGCTGTCGGCATCAAAGTAATAACCATCTGTCTGGAATGATTTTAACCCTTCAATTCGATCAATTTGGTTTTCAATCATATAACGCGCCATCAAACCACGTGCTTTTTTGGCATAGAAACTAATGACTTTATACTTGCCATTTTTCTGATCTAAAAACACAGGTTTAATAATTTCAGCTTGAATTTTGCTTTCTTTCACGGATTTATAGTATTCATCCGAAGCAATATTCAACAAAATTTTAGAACCTGCCTGCTCTAAATCTTGGTTAATTAAATCGGTAATGTGATTGCCCCAAAACTCATACAGATTATGTCCGCGTGGGTTAGCCAGCTTGGTTCCCATCTCTAAACGATACGGCATCATCAAGTCCAGTGGACGTAGCAAACCATATAACCCAGAGAGCATTCTTAAATGTTGCTGTGCATATTCAATGTTTGACTCTGAAAAATGATAAGCATCTAAACCAGTATAGACATCGCCCTTAAAAGCAAACATGGCTTGTCGCGCATTGGCAAAGTTGAATTCTGGCTGCCAATCGCGAAAACGATCGACGTTTAAGGTGGCAATTTTTTCACTGACGCTCATTAAGCTTGCAATTTCACTTGCCGACAGTTTGCGACTAACTTCGATCAATTCTTGGGAATATTGCAGCAATCTGGGTTGTGTATACGCATCGGTAGGTAAAGCAGTTTGGTAATCTAAAGTTTTGGCAGGAGAAACAAGGGCAAGCATAGATAACCTGATTAAAAAACAATTAAACAGACTATATCAGTAGACTTATTTTATTGCCAATCTGTGTTTTTAATAAGCATAAACGGTTAAACTAGCCCATTCTCCTGTTATATGTATCGATTCTCTATGTCTGAGCAGATGTTCATTCAAGGTCCAGTTGGGCAAATTGAAGTTTTTGTAGATTATCCACAGGGTGAAGTGAAAGGATTCGCGGTAGTTACTCACCCCCATCCACTCCAAGGTGGTACACCTCAACATAAGGTTCCTGCATTGCTTGCGCAAATGTTCTTAGAACGTGGTTGTATTGTGTACCGTCCAAGTTTCCGTGGCTCAGGTCAAAGTGTTGGTCTACACGACGAAGGTCATGGCGAAACTGATGATGTTCTTGAAGTGATTAAGCATGCTCGTGCAGCACATACAACTTTACCCTTCTATGCAGGTGGTTTTAGTTTCGGTGCGCATGTCATGGCAAAATGCTATGATGCTTTACAAGAAGAAATTCGACCAAAACAAACCATTTTATGTGGTCTACCAACGGCAACTGTTGCAGGTGTACGCCACTATGTAACACCACAGCTTAAAGGTGACATCTTATTCATCCATGGCGAAGCCGATGAAGTTACCTTACTGTCTGACATGATTACATGGGCTAAACCGCAGCGCCATTTAGTGACTGTATTACCTGGTGCAAACCATTTCTTTACCGGTTACTTAAAACAGTTACGTATTGCGATTACACGTTTCTTGTGGATTTAACGCATCACTCAGTTCAAGAAAGAAATGGCTGTCTAACATTAGCCCCCTTTCTTTCTTGAACTTTTTATTTTTAATCTAGATGTATCTCTTTTTCTATTCCAACGCTTAATAAGCCATTTCCAGCAGCTTCATTAGTCGTCCCTTATATCTCTTCTGTTCCCAAAATAATTTTAAGTTTCCTTTTGAGCGCCAAACTCAATCAGCACAATCTCCATCCAATGCCTGTTTTAAAAATAAGTAAGGATTTAATCCTGCTAATGGTACTTTATGCAACAATCTACGCTTGAACTTGATATATTCTGCACATCATTATTCAAATAATAAATTATACAATCAACATCTTAGCTCGTGAGAGCTATTCATTTAGATAATTTTTAAAATATTCAGGGATTTTATGAAAACAATTCTCGGGGCAGTTTTAGTCACTATAGCCACCACATCTGCCTGTGCTCAGGACATTATAGGAACTTGGCGTTATATCGATGATAAAACTGGAGAACCCAAAGGTCTGGTGAAAATTGAAAAGCAAGCCAATGGGACTTATGCTGGAACTGCACTGAAAGCAACACCTCGTCCAGGTTATACAGCAAAAGAGTTCTGTACCAACTGCCCTGCACCCTACACCAATAAGCCTATTATTGGTATGCAAGTGATTACCGGTTTAAAGACTGAAAATAATATTAATTATACGCATGGCAAAATCATCGATCCCGTTTCAGGCAAGCTATATAGCCTAAAAGGTAAAATTAGCCCAAATGGGAAAAAGCTATTCTTAAGAGGGTATTTAGGTGTTTCTGCTGTGGGACGTAGCCAAACTTGGTTACGTGTGGAATAAGGCTTCTAGCACATCCAGTTATAAGCACATTGCCCCATCAAAATATTAAACGTGTTCTGTTCTAAAAAATGCTGAATTAGGGTCTGTTGAGAATTACCGAGAGTTAATTAAACTCGCGCACAGTTGAATCATGGCTTCAAAACTCGTATCTGTTTTTACAACTACGCATCGCTATACGTTTAAATTCTTTTAACTTACAGAAATAGTTTTCAATGAGATGACGCCATTTATACATAATCGTATCAAAGGCTCTCATTACTTTTCGATTAGATTTGGGTGGGATCACCACTTTCACTTTACGTTCATTGAGTTCTTGGATGAGCCAATCTGCATCAAATGCTTTATCCGCTAGTAATGCTTGAAAATCAACATCTTCAATTAAAGGTTTGGTTTCTACTAAATCGTGATATTGACCAGGCATTAATCGAAACTTAATAAGGTTGCCTAGACTATCCACTAAGGCAAGAATTTTACAGGTCATTCCACCTCGAGATTTACCTATAGACTGTTTGAAAGTCCCCCTTTTGCACCTTGCCCATGTCGATGAACTTTAACAATCGTTCCATCAATCATGGCGTATTCCAAATCAACATCTTCATTTACAGATGCAAAAATAGTTTCAAATACACCAGCTTTCACCCAATCACGGTATCTTTTAAAGACGGTATTCCATTTACCAAAATGAGGAGGTAGATCACGCCATGGACTGCCTGTACGGGCAATCCATAGGACTGCTTCTAAAAATAATCGATTATCTTTTCCACTACGACCTCGATCGGTCACTTTACCTAGGCAAAAAGGTTCCATTTTTGCCCATTGGGCATCAGTAAGTATGTATCTATCCATAGTACTATTATAAATTAATCAGTAGCCTTTGTTAATTCTCAACAAGCCCTAGGAAAAACCAATTCAGCATTTTTTATCTATTCAATTAGCCTTTCCACTCAAACTCAGTAAAACTTTTATCTGTTTTTAGTGTAGTTTCAACCGCTTGTGCCAATTGATTTAACAAGCTTCGTTCAGCAATTCGGTCTAACCAGTCTTGCTCTTCATCTGGATAAGAGGCAATTTCGCACACCAGATTTCCTTCGCCGTCATGACCTTGGCACGTAATAGACAGTGGCAAAGTATGATTATCGACACTCACAGCTACTTGATCACCACTTTGTAGCAAAGTTTCAAAACCAAATTGACCTAACTTTTGAACCAGTAGGTCTTGTACTTGCTTCTGTACTACACCGCTTTCATTTACATCCTGCTGCTGTCCATGCTGTGCTGTAAATTGTAATTTTCTCATTGATCATCCTAAAGGCTTTTTTGTTATATGGGTTTAGCATAATGACTTAACACAAAACAGCCAAGCAAAAGCTTGGCTGTTTTCACACAAAATATCTAAGCTTTAGTCTTATTCAGTGACTTGGATCGCTAAACCAGCTTGATTGCTTAATTGCGTAAAGGTCGGGAAACTCGTAGCAACCGTTTCAGTACCAATGATTTTAATTTCACCAGAGGTGCGTAAGCCGGCCATTGAGAAACTCATCGCAATACGGTGATCGTGATGTGATTCAATTTCTCCACCGGTGAAAATCGCGCCCCACTCGCCCGAATGACCTTTACCCTCAATAATGATGCCATCGTCAGTCGGTGTACAATCGATACCCATGGTTTTTAAACCATCTGCCATCACTTGAATACGGTCTGATTCTTTCACACGCAGCTCAGCAGCACCCGTTAATACGGTTCGCCCTTCGGCACAGGCAGCGGCAATGAACAATGCAGGGAATTCATCAATCGCCAATGGCACTTGATCTTCAGGCATATGAATACCTTTGAGTGTACGTGTGCCTTGAATACGAATGTCTGCAATCGGCTCTCCGCCTGCAATACGTTCATTTTCAACCGTAATGTCTGCACCCATTTGCTTCAAAATCTCGATCACACCTGTACGCGTTGGGTTAATGCCCACTGCTTCTAAAGTTACGTCTGAACCTTCAGTAATCGCAGCACCCACCATAAAGAAAGCAGCCGATGAAATATCTGATGGCACTTGAATCTCTGTACCAACTAACTTACCGCCACCTTGCAGTGAAATACGGTTGCCTTCTGTTTTCACGTCATAACCAAATGCACGTAGCATACGTTCAGTATGGTCACGTGTAGGTTCAGGTTCTGTGACCGATGTTTCACCTGCTGCCCACAAACCTGCCAATAAAATTCCAGATTTCACCTGCGCAGATGCCATTGGCAAGTCATAGTGAATGCCTTGTAAAGCTTGGTTTCCAGTGATCGAAACAGGAGGTGTACCACGCTCACCTGTGGTTTGAATCTGTGCACCCATTTCACGTAACGGTTTAGCAATACGTTCCATTGGACGCTTCGACAGTGATGCATCACCCGTCATGACAGAGTCAAATTTTTGTGCAGAAAGCATCCCTGAAAGCAGACGCATTGAAGTCCCTGAGTTACCCATGTAAAGCGCACTTGCTGGCGCTTTTAGGCCATTTACGCCCACACCATGAATCGTCACTTCACCATTTTTAGGACCTTCAATGCTCACGCCCATATCACGGAAGGCTTGTAAGGTCGCTAGCGCATCTTCTCCTTCCAAGAAACCTGTCACATGCGTCGTTCCTTCTGCAATTGCACCAAACATGATTGAACGGTGTGACACAGATTTATCACCTGGCACGCTAAACTTACCTTGGAAACTTTTTTTACCCGGTAATATGGTGAATTGCTGTGTCGTCACTTTATTGTTCTCCATGAAAGGTTTTTGAGCGAGCATATGGTTAAAATGCTGGCGTGCTGCTTGCGCATGTCCAAGCAAGCCCATTAAAGCATGTGAATCTTCATCTTCAATGAGTTTACGAATCGTTGCCAGTTGGTTTTCAAAACCATCTACGGCATTTAAAATGGCTTTTTTATTGGCAAAAAAGATGTCGTGCCACATTTGTGGGTCACTTGCCGCAATTCGAGAAAAATCGCGAAATCCCCCCGCAGCATAGCGAAAAATATCTAAATTATCTTCACGGTTTGCCAGTTGTTCAACTAAGTTAAAGGCCATCAAATGCGGAAGATGACTGGTATGCGCCAAGACTTCATCATGCTTGGCCACATCCATACAAATCACTTCTGCTTTCGCAGCTTGCCATAGTTGAATCAGTTTCTCTACAGCCCAATCAGCACTGGTCGGTAATGGTGTCAAAATCACTTTATGATTTGCAAATAAATCGACCTTACCCGCATGCACACCCGTGTGTTCTGCACCCGCAATGGGATGCCCCGGTACAAAGCCAGCAGGTAATGCTTCGCCGTACACTGCTTTGGCCGCGTCGACCACATTACCTTTGGTACTGCCCACATCGGTAATAATCGTATGTTCTTGCAAATATGGTTTGATGGTTTCCAAGACTTTTAGCGTTGCACGAACGGGTAAGGCTAAAACCACCAAGTCCGCACCTTGAACCGCCTGCACAGGATCACTATACCCCTGTTGGATTAAGCCCAAAGCTTTGGCATCCTGTAAGGTTTTTTCAGAACGTGTAGAGGCTACAATGTTTTGGGTTAAACCTTCGGCAATCATCACCCGTGCAAGACTCGAACCAATCAGTCCAAGACCAATAAATGCAACTTTTTCAAACAGTGGCGCAGACATAATTTAAGCGTTCGCCTCTAAACCTAGTACGTTGGCCAAAGCCGTTAGAAATTTCGTATTTTCAGCTTCAGTTCCAATCGATACCCGTAAATGATTGGCGATGCCCACGGGACGAACAATCACCCCTTCTTTTAATAAAGCATTAAAAGTTTGTGCAGGATCGGCTTGTATATCGACCAAAATGAAGTTAGCACGAGAAGGCTCATAGTTTAGGCCTAGCGCTTTAAAACCTGTTTCAAGTTGCACCATGCCAGCTTTATTGACCATACGTGATTTCTCAATGAAATCTTCATCTTTCAGTGCAGCAACCGCTGCCACCATGGCTAAATGGTTGACGTTAAACGGCTGACGAATACGATTTAAGAAGTCTGTCACTTCTGCCGATGCTAAAGCAAAACCAACACGTAATGCCGCTAAACCAAAGCACTTCGACATGGTACGGCTAACAATCAGGTTCGGATACTGTGCTAAAAACTTTAAGCTGTTAAAGTTTTCTGGGAAATATTCCACATAAGCTTCATCTAAAACCACAATCACATGACTCGGTACTTTTTGCATGAAGCGCTCAAATTCGGCCTCTTCAAACCAAGTTCCTGTCGGATTATTGGGATTCGCAATAAACACCAATTTGGTATTGTCTTTAATTGCCGCCGCCATCGCGTCAAGGTCATGCGAAAAACCTTGAGCAGGTACTTCAATCGCTTCGGCATTGATGGCTTGCGTGACCAAAGCATAGACTGCAAATGCGTGTTGGCTATACACCACTGAGTCTTTTTCTGAAACAAAAGCACGGGCAAAAATTTCAAGTAGGTCGTTTGAACCATTGCCTAAAGTAATACAATCATGCGCTACACTAAACTGCGCATGAACTTGATCCTTCAAGATAAAACCACCACCGTCTGGATATCGTCCAATTTCCACCAATTCAGCAACAACTGCTTCTTTGACTTTGTCCGAACAACCCAAAGGGTTTTCGTTTGAAGCAAGCTTAACAATATCGGTCATTCCCAATTCACGCTCTAATTCGCTGATTGGCTTACCCGGTTGATATGGTTTTAACTTCGCAATACCTTCATTGGCTGGAGCAAACGACATGTGACCTTTCCATTCTTACAAGTGGTGTACATGGTTGAGTTTGGAGTAAACCCAACCACCTTAGAGATTACAGTACTGCAATCGGGTATGAACCCAATACTCGAACTTCTTTCACGAGTGGACGAATCTCTTCAATAGCTGCTTTAACATTATCTTGTTCCACATGCCCTTCTAGGTCAATGAAGAAAACATAAGCCCATTTTTCAGGCAATGCAGGACGCGTTTCGATACTGGTCAAACTAATGTTGTGCTTTGCAAATGGTGCAAGGATTTCCAATAATGCACCTGCACGATCATGTGCAGAAATCAGCAATGACGTTTTATCATTACCGCTTTGCGGTATTCTTTCACGACCAATCACCAAGAAACGTGTGGTGTTCTCAGGATTATCTTCAATATTGCTGTGTAAAATTTCTAAATCATAAATACTTGCTGCAACATCAGATGCAATAGCAGCCGAATGCCATTCAGTACGAATACGACGTGCCGCCTCAGCATTCGAACTTAAAGCTACACGTTCCACACCTGGATAGTGTGCGTCTAACCATGCACGACACTGTGCCAAAGTTTGCTGATGCGCATAAATTTGTTTAATACTGTCTTTACGCGTGTTTTCAGATACAAGAAACTGGTGATGAATACGCAATTCAACTTCACCAATCACATTTAAGTGTGAGGCTTTAAAACAATCCAAAGTATGATTGACCACACCTTCTGATGAGTTTTCTACAGGCACCAAACCATAGTGTGCACTGCCTGCTTCCACTTCACGGAACACTTCATCAATGGTCGGTAAAGGACGAACCACAGCATCATGTCCAAAATGCTTCAACACCGCAGAGTGTGTATAAGTTCCAACAGGGCCTAAAAATGCAATACTTTGCGGTGCTTCAAGCGCCAAACATGCAGACATGATTTCACGGAACAAACGTGCCATGGTCACATCAGACAAAGGGCCTTCATTACGCTCCATAACATTCCGTAAAACTTGCGCTTCACGTTCTGGACGGTAAAACATTGGATTCTCTTCAGAAGCAAATTTTGCTTTTGCAACAGCTTCCGCCAGTTTCGCTCGACGGTTAATAAGTTGTTGAATCTGTTGATCAACAGAGTCGATATCCTGACGGATTTGATTGAGGTCAAGAGAAGTCGTTGTGTTTTGATCGTCTTGGATCATTGTTATGTCGCCCTTCATATACATTGTGCAAACAGTATAACAATAGTTAGCTTTGAAATCTTGCGCAATAAGACTTTGCATGTTTCAGTGCTAAAAACATACAGTTGATTTAATCATCAAGTTTATCAATAAACTGCCCCAATAATAGACATCAATAAAACCACTGAACCCTGCCTATTTTCTTCGTGCAATTATGCATAGAACAGCACCCAAGCAAAACACTAAGATGATGGTATTTGGGTCTTAACTCAACGCTTTTAAAGCTGCGTCTAGGTTTTGAAAAACTTTGCTACACCTTCACAAAAATCACCATTTATCTGTATTTCAGTGCGTTAGACTTTTTTTTAAAATATGCTTTACTTAAGTTGACGTATTCATAACAAAGAGAGTATGCAGCAGTAGCGATTGCTCTATAGTCTCAATAAAACAAAACAATAATGAACTGTAGGTACTGTCATGCACAAAAAAATTGCAGTCTTGGTCACCTATGACTTTGAGGATGCCGAATATGCTGAACCCGTAGAAGCATTTCGAGCAGCTCGGCATAGTATTATTAACCTTGAAAGTCAGGCTGGCAAAATCATTTATGGCAAAAAGCGTAAAGCTTTTGTCACCATTGACCAAAGTATCGATGATGCCTCTGTGCATGACTTCGATGCCTTACTCATCCCAGGTGGGTTTTCGCCAGACAACCTGTGCCAAGATGAACGCTATGTCTTATTTGTCAGGCACTTTGCAAACACGCAAAAACCTATTTTATGCAGTGCAGACGCTCCGCAAATTTTAATGCATGCTGGAGTTGTGAAAGGTAGACGCATGACGTGTATCCATCACCTTCATCAAGACTTAAAAGATGCAGGTGCCGTGCTGTATGACACAGGTGTTATGAATGACAATAATTTATACATTTCATCGCAAACCCAATATGACCTACCCGCCTTTATACAAGAAAGTTTATTGGTACTGAACCGATAAAAAAGAGCCTACTTGAGGCTCTTTTTAGACACATGTTTATATCAACACCTAAGGCTTAGCGCCCAAGCAAACTACGTGCGACAATTTCTTTCATAATTTCATTGGTCCCACCGTAGATGCGTTGAATACGCGCATCGACAAAGAAACGTGAAATTGGATATTCACTCATATAGCCATAGCCACCAAAGAGCTGCAATAAATTATCTGCCACCTTCATTTGCATATCTGTTGAAAAGCTTTTTAGCGCAGCTGCGGTTTCGACATCCAGCTTACCTTGCATATAAAGCTCAACGTTTTGATTGTAAAAAGCAGCTGTGGCTTGTTCATCAATCTTGGCTTGAGCCAAAACAAAACGTGTATTTTGGAACTGCGAAATATGTTGACCAAAGGCTTGACGCTCTTTGACGTATTGGATAGTGACATCTATCGAACCACGAATTGCCCCTATAGCCGTTGCTGCAATTGCTGTACGCTCTCGTGGTAGCTCTTGCATCAGATAAGCAAAACCTTGACCTGCTTGTCCCAACAATTGATCTTTCGGGACTTTCACATTGTCATAAAACAACTCAGAAGTGTCTTGTGAATGTAGCCCAATTTTGTCGAGGTTGGTGCCTTTTTTAAACCCATCCAAGTGGGTATCGACCAACATCAGCGAAACACCCTTTGCGCGGGCTTGCGGATCAGTTTTTACTGCCAACACCACAAGGTCGGCATGCTGCCCATTTGAAATAAAGGTTTTAGAGCCATTTAAAATATAATACTCCCCTTGCAAAATGGCATTACTTCGCATGGCTTGTAAGTCTGAACCCGCACCCGGTTCCGTCATTCCAATCGCACCGACCACTTCACCTGACACCATTTTCGGTAACCAGTACTGCTTCTGTGCTTCCGTTCCAATGTGCAAAATATAAGGCGCAGCAATTTCAGAGTGACAAGAAATACCTGTCGATAAAGCACTAAAACCCGCACGTGCCGACTCTTCCACCAACATGAGTGAATAATGCGTTGGAACACCATAACCGCCGTATTCCTCTGGAACATCGACACATAAGAAGCCATTTTCACCCAAGGCATTCCAGACTGAACGCGGCATTAAGCCTTCTCGTTCCCACTGTTCATAGTGTGGTGCAATGTGTTCATTCATAAAACGACGAAAGTTATCGCGAAATAGTTCTAAGTCTGCATCGTAATTCAACATGTTTCTTCCTTGTAGTGACGTTGTTTTATTATTCAGTTCACATGCTAGCCATTTTTAACGCAACTGTCATGACCGCATCAGGCCATTTTTTTATGCCAAAAAAAAGGAAGCCCTTAGGCTTCCTTTTTAAGATGAACTGAAATTATGCGTGAGCATTTTCTTCAACAGCCATTTGCCGGTCTACTTCATCTGGATTTGCAAGTGCGAAGTTTAATTTTTCTTGGTCTAACTGACCCACCCATTTCGCAACAACAATCGTTGCCAATGAGTTACCCACCAAGTTGGTTAAGGCACGTGCTTCAGACATAAAACGGTCAATACCTAAGATAAGCGCAAGACCCGCCACTGGAATATGACCAACGGCTGACAAAGTCGCTGCCATCACAATAAAGCCCGAGCCTGTTACACCCGCAGCACCTTTCGATGAAATCAATAACACACCCAATAAAGTCACTTGGTGCATAAGATCAAGCTGAGTATTGGTCGCTTGTGCAATGAAGATCGCAGCCATCGTTAAGTAGATTGAGGTACCATCTAAGTTAAATGAATAACCTGTTGGAATAACCAAACCAACCACTGACTTTTCACATCCCGCAATTTCAAGCTTTTTCAGCATACGCGGTAAAACCGATTCTGAAGATGACGTACCCAGTACGATCAACAACTCTTCGCGAATCATACGAATCATTTTCAAAATACTGAAGCCACAAAGACGTGAAATTGTGCCTAAAACCAAGAAAATGAAAAGTAAACAGGTAATGTAGAAACAGATAATCAACTGAGCAAGCTGCGCCAAGCTACCAATACCATATTTACCGATGGTATATGCCATTGCACCAAAAGCACCAATTGGAGCAAGTTTCATGATCATATTTACAATGTTAAAGAACACATGAGAAATTTGATCGATGAACTTCAGTACAGGCTTACCTGCATCACCCAACTTATGTAATGCAAAACCAAACATCAAGGCAAAGAGTAGCACTTGCAGGATTTCACCTTCAGCAAATGCACCAACAACCGTGTTTGGAATGATATGCATAAAGAAGTCGACAGTCGATTGCTGCTGACCAGATTCAACAAACTTTGAGATCCCAGAAGTATCTAATGTTGAAGGGTCAACGTTCATGCCCACACCTGGCTTCCAGATGTTAATGACCAGTAAACCGATCAGTAGTGCAATAGTCGATACAATTTCAAAGTAAAGTAGCGCAACACCGCCTGTTTTACCCACAGACTTCATACTTTCCATACCCGCGATACCACTCACGACGGTACAGAAAATTACTGGCGCAATAATCATCTTGATCAGCTTAATAAAGCCTTGACCTAAAGGATAAAAAAGCTCGCCCCAGCCGGGTACATATTTTTCAACGCCATTGATAACTTGCGTACCACTAGGGAAAAAATGTCCTACTAAGATACCCGCAATAATCGCGACAATAACTTGAAAATATAGTGACTTATAGATTGGTTTCTTAGTCATAACGAATACTTCTGTAAATCAAAAGACTGAAAAAATCGGTATACCTATACTTCCTCATAGGTAGTTGGCTTTCTGATAAACACAAAAAAGCCCACAGTTTGGACCGCATCCAAACACCGGGTAAAAAAATCATGGTGTACAAACAACAGCACTGTGACAAAAATCACAGTTCATTCACATTTACTGCAATGGGAGAGACTAAAAACTAGCGAGTCACAATAATTGGGTAAATTTTACCTAACATTCTTTAATCAAAGTAAACTGATTTTAATCATAATGTATAAAATCTAAACAATATGGCTCATACTTTAGTCTAATGGTTGAAAATTTATTTAAAATTAAAAGTGCTGTTTTTTTGATTGTTCCACTAAAATAACTCAACACAGCCTTCACTTACTTTGGTTTTTTCATGAACAACAAAAGAAATATTTATAAAGATGCTGAGCACCCATTTGCTCAGTTTGTTCGCATTATTGGCAAAGGAAAAAATGGGGCACGCTCACTCAGTTATGAAGAAGCTTACCAAGCCTTTGATATGATCTTGAAAAATCAAGTGTTAGATGTACAGCTCGGTGCATTTCTGATGCTACTACGAGTTAAGGAAGAGTCTGTAGATGAACTGGCAGGCTTTGTTCAAGCCACACGAGATCAACTGCCGTTCACGGCTTTAGAGGTCGATTTAGACTGGTCGTCTTATGCAGGCAAGCGTAAACACTATCCATGGTTTCTCTTAGCAGCACTGACTTTAGCTAAAGCAGGTTATAAGGTCGTGATGCATGGTGCATCAGGCCATACCATTAACCGTATTTATACTGAACAGGTATTAGAATATCTCGATTTTAATATTTGCCAAACTCAAGCAGATGTGGAGCAGGAATTAGCGTCGCGTAATTTTGCGTATTTACCGCTGCACGCCATCTCGCCGATTTTAAGTGACTTAATTTCCCTACGAAATGTTATGGGTCTTCGTTCACCCATTCATACTCTTGCACGCTTGATCAATCCATTTAATGCCAAAGCGACCTTGCAAGCTATTTTCCACCCTGCCTATCGTGGTTCGCATCAGCAAGCAGCATTTAAACTGGGTTATCAAAATAGTGCGGTCATTAAAGGTGAAGGCGGCGAATTTGAACGTAACCCAGATGCCAAAACACTGATCTGCGGCATCAAAAATGGTGAACTCTACGAACATGAACTCCCTAAACTCACCGACAACCGTAGCCCAATTGAAGAAGAGCTAGATTTGGCTGAGTTTAAAGCAGTTTGGCTGGGTGAAAAACAGCATGAATATGGTGAAATGGCAGTGACTGAAACCATTGGCATTGCGCTATATACCATGGGCGTCTGCGATACGTATGGCGACGCCATGCAACAGGCCAAGCAGCTTTGGCGCACTCGTTTCTAAGCTGAGGGGACAAACAAAAGCGTGAACGTTATTCGTCACGCTTTTCGATCCAGTAAAAGTCGGCCCAGTAAGGATAACGCTTTCCTGAAGAATGAATATTTCTGAGAATCAACTGATCACCAATATGGATATCGATTTTTCGAGATTCATAAGGGCCAGATAAATAAACATCTTTTTGTTGTCCAATGAGGTTTGAACAATAGAGCTGATGGCTTTTTATCTTTTTTGATGCATCACTTGCATGGGCGTTATGGATGTTTATTCCAATCAATAACATCGGATAACCATCATTTTTCATTGATGTGTATTGTGTGACGGGATTTTGAAAATTTTGACTCGGTAACACAGAAACATCTAATAAACATTCAATTTTTCTTGCATCACTTGCTGTCTCAGCAAATACATTGCTCGAAATTGCAGTAATGAAGAATAAACTGAGTCGAGTGAGCTTTATTATTTTTATAAGCATAATGATTGAAACAGTTTTACAGGTTATTCAGTTGTTGAATCACCAAGCATCTGTTGCTAAGCGATTCAACGTATTTTTAATCAATTAAATAAAACGAATAGGTTTAAATTCTGGTTCAGGCACATGAGAATCACACTCCTCACCTTCTTCTTTATGCCCTTTATCGATATAACCCGTACGTTCTTTTTCAGGAGTGTTCTGATGCTCCCAAGCAATAACGGCTTGCATACAAGTTTGACGTTGTTCAGCAGTCAACACAACGCCATTTGGCCATTTACCAATTTCTACAGCTGTTTTTAAACGCTCAACAATATCGGCATCTAAAATAGAAAGCATCTGTTCAATATTCATGATTTAATCCTGTTGAAAAGAGTCAAAATCTTGGTTCCAACCGAGTTTAGTTCGGCATGACATATAAAAATCATAACCCGGTGGATGTAATAAATTCAGTTTAAAGGGGTGCTTACGAATATGTAAGCTGTCACCCACATTGAGCGAAACACTGTGTTGACCATCGGCACTGACCATCGGCAAAACACGGTTTTCACGAATCAGAAGCTTTATTTCACTGTGTCCACCCACCACAATTGGGCGTGAAGACAAGGTATGCGGATGCATCGGTACCAAAGCAATCGCATCCATCCCCGGATGCACGATTGGACCACCACCTGACAACGAATAGGCTGTTGAACCCGTAGGCGTCGATACAATCAAACCATCACTGTGTTGACGGTAGACATATTGACCATCGATATTCAGTTCGAAGTCAATCATATGCACCGACTTACCCGAGTGTAATACCACATCGTTTAGCGCAATCGCATCATAAATCGTCTCGCCCTTTGAGCGAATTTCCATTTCCAATAAGAAACGACGATCTAACTGAAACTCACCTTTTAAAACTTGATCGAGCTTAAAAATCACTTCAGTCGGCTTGATGTCGGTTAAAAAACCCAAACGCCCTCGGTTTACACCCATTACAGGGGTATTAAATTTAACCAAGGCACGTGCAGCATGCAGAAGTGAGCCATCTCCACCTACCACAATCACCAAATCGACCACTTCACCAAGAAGCGCACGACTCACCGTTTGCGTGTTTTTATAAGGAACCAGTTCAGCGGTTTGCGCATCAAAAACGGGATGTAACCCTAAGCTGAGTAGATGATCATGAATAAGACATAAGGTTTCGACAACTGAAGACTTATCTGGACGTCCAATTAAGCCTATGTTTCGAAATGTTTTATGTGAAATTTGCACCTGCAACATCGCTCCGCTACGATTCCCGCCTATCATAACATTATTTATTTAAATTGATTCAAAAACTAAAGTGACTGCTGCTACACACGGAATTGTCTCTATATTTCAGTTCGTTCACAGTTTAATTATTGCAAATTAGCGAAAAGCTTCGCATGATTAGCACAATTTCTCAGGATCTTATTCGTATTTATGAAGTCAGAACGTGGCATAGGTTTAATTGCACTGATCTTCTGCATCTTAGTCATTGCAGCATTCTTGGTGTTTAGTATTTATTTAATAAGACTCGACTCCGTTGTACGTGACAAGTTTGAAGGCAAGCGCTGGGACATTCCTGCGAAGGTATTCGCACGCCCACTCGAAGTGTATACCAATGCCCCTGTCAGTCAGGCTGACTTCACTCAAGAGTTAAAACTTTTGGGCTATAAGTCCTCGGAAAACTATACCAAATCAGGGAACTTTGTCAGTTCTGGCAATGAGCTATATGTACATACCCGTGGCTTTGACTTCGGTGATAGTGTCGAGCCTGAACAAGTGCTTAAAGTCACCTTTGCCGATGAGCAAGTGGCTGAAGTCAGTGCAACTAAACCCTCTTCTACAGGGATTGCACGTTTAGAGCCGATGCTGATTGGCGGGATTTATCCGCAGCATAATGAAGACCGTGTCCTGATTAAACTCGACAAAGTCCCTAAGCCTTTAATTGAGGCTTTAATTGCAACAGAAGATCGTAATTTCTATAGTCACCACGGCGTTTCGATTCGTGGTACGGCACGTGCGATTGTGAGTAATGTCACGGGTGGAAAACGTCAAGGTGGTTCAACACTGACCCAACAGTTGGTGAAAAACTTCTACCTCACCCCTGAAAAAACCATTAAGCGTAAAGTCAATGAAGCATTTATGGCTTTATTGGTCGAGTTTCACTATGACAAAGATGAAATTTTAGAAGCCTATCTCAATGAAGTGAACCTCGGGCAAAATGGCAACTATTCTATTAATGGCTATGGCTTGGCTTCGCAGTTCTACTTCGGGATGCCTTTACGTGAGCTAAATATTGCACAACAAGCTTATTTGGTGGGTTTGGTACAAGGTCCAACCTTATATAACCCTTGGCGTAACCCAGAAGCTGCGAAAAAGCGCCGTAATATTGTTTTAAACAACATGTTGGTCATGGGCTATCTGACCCAAGAACAATATGAAACTGAAACAGCTCGCCCTTTAAATGTGATTGCCAAACCGACTCTCGGCCCTTCACGTTTCCCAGATTTCTTAGACATTGTACGCCGTCAGTTACGTACCGAATACCAAGAAGGTGATTTGACCAACCAAGGTCTACGCATCTTTACAACGCTCGATCCGATTGCCCAAACCAAAATTCAAGATGCGTTTAAATCGACTGTTGGTCGCTTAAGCCGTGGCTCAAGCCGTCTAAAAGAGCTACAAGGTGCGGTGTTGGTTGCTCATCCTGAAAATGGTGAATTGGTCGCAGCTGTTGGTTCAACCCAAGACTTTACGGGTTTTAACCGTGCACTCGATGCCAAACGTCAAGTCGGCTCACTGCTTAAACCAGTGATTTACCTCAGTGCAATTCAATCGGGACGTTACAACTGGGCCAGCCCAATTGAAGACAGTAGCATTAGTATTCAAGCCAATGGTAAAGCATGGACACCTAAGAACTATAGTGGTGGTGAACATGGCGTTGTACCAATGGTACAAGCACTGTCTAATTCATATAACTTATCAGCTGTTCGCCTTGGTCAAGAGTTTGGTTTATCAACGTTTAGCAATCACCTAAAACGTTTTGGTGTGACCAGTAATATTCCAACCTATCCATCCATTTTCTTGGGTGCGGTAGACATGTCTCCGATGGAAATGCTCAGCATTTATGGCAACTTTGCCACAGGCGGTTTTAAGTATCCGACTAAATCCATTCGTACTGTTGTCGATCAAAACGGTCGCTTGCTGACCCGTTATGGTTTAAATGTCCAACAAACCATTGACCCTGCTTCTGCCTATGTCCTGAACTATGGTCTACAACAAGTGATGACCTCAGGTACAGGTCGTTCAGCTTATAACACTCTACCGAACTCGCTTCAGCTTGCAGGCAAATCTGGAACCACCAATGACACCCGTGACTCATGGTTTGCAGGTTACTCGGGCAATTATGTTTCTGTGGTTTGGCTAGGTTTAGATGACAACAAACAAACTGGCTTAACAGGTTCTTCAGGCGCGTTGCCAGTGTGGACCAATGTAATGAGCCAGTTGCGTCAAAAACCAGTCAACTTACGCCAACCGGATGATGTGCAATGGCATTGGATTGATCGTGGCACGGGTTATCTTGCCGCTCAAGGTTGTGAAGGCGCAATGTATATTCCCCTCTTGCGAAACACAGTACCACGCAAAGCAACCGCATGTGGCTTACCGCATTATGAAGTTGAACCCACTTACAATCCTGAAACAGATGGTTACCAAGCTACACCTGAACAAGGCGACAGCATAGACAACTATATTCGTGAAAGTGAATCAAACATGCAGCGCAACTTAGAAGATGAGACGCAAGTCATTTCGAGTGGTAGCTACCAACCTGAATAAATAGGACGGATTTAAATTTTGATGTGGTTTAAACGTTTAAGTATCTTAGCAACCATCGTGACTGTGGCAGGCTGTCAAAGCCTCCCACAGCCAGCTGAAAAAAAGATACCTGAAAAGCCGACACAGGCGGATAAAGAGCAGAAAACACCCTCAGGGGTCACAATTCACCCTTATGACCGCGAAGAGATTCAACGTCAGAAGATTGTGATTCCTGAACAGAAAAGCAAACAACAGTTTGATGATGGGCGACAGCTTCCTGCTTTTAAAAATCTGATGCAAAAAACACAAACGGCCTATCGCCAAGGCCAGTGGAGTCAAGCACAAAGCTACGCCATGCAAGCACAGCGTTTAGCACCACAGTCGAGTGAGACCTTTTTGTATTTGGCTTTAATTGCTAATCAACAAAAACAACCTGCAAATGCGGAATCGCTTGCACGTCGCGGCTTGAGTTATGCCCAAAGCAATGCCATGAAAAAGCAGCTTTGGAGCATTATCTTAAAAGCGGGTCAAATGCAGAAGAATCAGAAAACCATTCAACAAGCCCAAACAGCAATCAAAAGTCTGTCTTAAAAGCGTGCTCCGTTAAATGGAGCGCTGCCCTGCTATACCATAAGCACCATAACTTTGTGCCTTGGCTAAATCGGCTAACTGTAAGCCGCCGAGAGCAAAAATCGGGATATGAATCTCTTCTGCAATCAAACTGAACTGTTGCCAACCCAAAGTTTCACTATTTGGGTGGCTGAGTGTATCAAGTACGGGACTGAGTAAAAGAGCATCACAGCCAATTTCTTGTGCATGTTCAGCACTGCTACGGTCATGACAGGCCGCTATATAACGCTGCCCAACGTTCAACTCCCCTTTACTCAGTTGCATCAATTGAGATTGTTTCAGGTGTATGGCCGCAACTGCCTGCTGTTGTAGTGGATTTAAACCTTTCCATAGTTCTATATTGACAATCACCCGTGCCAATTGTTCTACACTCAGTTCTGCAATTTTTAAAATATGTTCAGGACTGGCAGGCACTCGCCAATACAGCACTTGTTGTTCAGGCAAATCCTTCAACACATCGATTTGATCTGAAATTTTAATCACGGGTGCAGCATAAAGTCGCTTCAAAATGGCCTGATTGGCTTTTGGAAAGTTAAGATCTTGTAATTCGGCACGCTTGAACCACGCCCATGGTGAGTGAATGTCTGCCAATAGATGATTTGATACTACGGCATGAAATAAATGCAAATTGACAATCACATCGTCATATTCAAACTGAATACAGTCAAAAGCATGCCAATCTTGTATATCAATTCCGACCTCTTCTAACACTTCACGGCGACAAGCTTGCTCAGGCGTTTCACCTGCTTCCACCTTCCCTCCAGGAAATTCGTGCTTATTGCCCTGATGCTGTTCCGCCTGGCGCCAGCCCACCAACACTTTGCCTTGATGTAAAAGGATGGCTATAGCAACTTGAACCAAAGGTTTTGACATAATCAGATTCCATTTCAGACGTGTAGTGTATTGAGTGATTGCATGTAACGATATTGAAGTTTTTTATATTTTCAGCGAGAAAATGTTGACAGCCTCATTCGATAATGATTATCATTTAAATCGTTCAACATATACCACGGAGTCGCCAGAATGAACGCACCATTTAGCTTATTTACTCGTAACGAAACAACCCATTCACTACCAATGCTACACTCAAACAACTTATTTGCCCTAGGCCGTGAAATTCGCATTATGCATGCTGGAGAAGAGTATCGTCTACGACTCACTCGCAATAATCGACTCATTCTTACCAAATAAGAACTATAAAAACCCAATAACAATAATCGTGGAAACAAGCAGTATGTCAGCGCGTACTGCTTTTTAATGTCTTTAAGTTTGATCATTTATGCTGTTTTTATCACAGATCACAATCTGCATATCTAAGTCTCAAGCGTATTTAACAGCAGTTCCACTTTTAAACCGCCTAAGTCGGATGGACTAAATAACAACTGCCCTGCGTGTAAATCGACAATTTTCTGACAAATCGATAAGCCCAAGCCTGAACCTTGTGTTTTTGTACCTAAAGCCCGATAGAAGCGTTCACCTAAACGCTGGATAACCGCAGCGTCGACACCGTGTCCACTATTTTCAATCCTCAGTCTGAGATGCTGTTTTTCGATCGTGAGATTGATAAAAATTTGTGCCTGCTCGGGGCTATAGCGAATGGCATTGTCGAGCAAATTGCGAAGTGCGCTAAATAAGAGCTGCTCATTGGCCAATACATAAACCTGCTCTGCAAGCACCGCGCTAATTTTAATCTGTTTTGAGTCCGCAAAAGGCTGTAAAGCTTTCATCACGTCCAGCATTAGCAGACTGAAGTCAAACTTAGTCTTCGCCAAGCTTTCCTTTTGCTCAGGGTCTAGACGCGCCAGCAACAACAAATTATCCAACACCTGTACTCCACGACTGACATCTTGTTGGATCGGTTTGAACTCACTTTCAAGTTCAGGAAACTTGCGCTTGAGCACCTGAAGTCGCATTTGTATCGCAGAAAGTGGAGAACGTAGCTCATGTGAAGCATCCGCGGTAAAGCGCTGCTCTGCCACTAAAGCTTGGTCTAAACGCGCCAATAAGGCATTCAGTTGAGACAGCATCGGTTGCAACTCAATCAGCTCAGGTTCTGGCATAGAAATAGGTGCTAAATCATTGACCGATTTATTTGAAATTTGCTCTGAAACTTGATGTATCACCCGAAATTTACGTCGAATGGCAAAATGCATCAACAACCACTGTACACACCACACTAAAAACAACACACCGCTGAAAACTAGGATGCTTTGCCAAAAGGCATGGAAACGTTCGGACATCGACTGGGTCACTTGAACCTGTAAACCGTGATTATCCTGCGCAGTATAAATACGCCACAGTTTATGCTCTGACCAATAAAAACCATAAGGTGCATCTGAAACCAAACTCAAATGATCAACGGTAATTTTTTCAGGTACATCTTCGGATGCAGTCAAAAGTTGCTGTGCATTATCGAGTCGATAGCGAATTTCGAATTCATCACTAAGCTCTGCCAAGGCTTGACCATTGCTGACCGTTAAATCATCTGCCAGCAACATATCGGCCATTTCATCCATGATTTCATCTTGCATAGTCATGGTCTGATAAACCGACACCCCAATAAACATCAGCAATGCCAAAAGCCCCGCCAGTATCGAACTGAGGAGCGAACTTTTAACAAGCTGACGCTGCAGTGAAATTGGCTGAGCCATTATGTGTCCTGATTCATTCTGTAGCCCAAACCACGTATGGTTTTAATACACTGACTACCGAGTTTTTTTCGTAATTGATAAATAAAGACCTCAATCGCATTACTTTCGATTTCATCGCCCCATGCATAAAGACTTTCCTCAAGTTGTTCCCGCGTAACAACATATTCGGGCTTGAGCATCAATTTATGCAAAATTTGAAACTCTTTGGCAGTTAAATTAACAGCTTGACCATTTTGAGTCACACTTTTGGCTTGTGGGTCGAGTTGGATATTGGCATAACTCAATACCTGCGAGCTGCTATGCTGTTGCTGTCGAAGTTGTAAGCGAATTCGAGCAGATAATTCCTCTAGACTAAAAGGTTTGACCAAATAATCATTGGCGCCCAAGTCTAGACCTTCGACTCGATCTCGAATACTGTCACGCGCTGTTAAAAAAATCACAGGCGTCGAGAGGTTCTTGCCACGGACTTTCAGCAAAATGTCATCGCCTGTGGCATGCGGCAAACCACGATCTAAAAGCACACAGTCATAGTGATGCTGTTCAATGGCTAAAATGGCATGGTCACCCCGTTCCACCCAATCGACACTGTAGCCATCCATTTCAAGCCAAGTTTTAATACTCTCAGCTTGAGAGGCATCATCTTCTGCCAATAATATCCGCACTGCTTAACCTGCCTTATTACGATTGTTTAGATCATGCCGTGAAATGGCTCAAAATACAAAAACCACAGGGCTAAGATCCAATCGAAGCCCTGTGGTTTTTTAAGAAAGTCCAATCAAAATTGAATTGAGCTTGAACTAGCGTATTTAGAATTTCACCTGATCTACATCAATTTCAACGCGTTTTGCTGGTTTGTAGTCAATATCCACTTCACCGATAATGGTTACAGGTGTTTTAGCTGAAATCGCTTTGCCACCCCATAGTTCATCATCAATGTCGACAGTGATTGAACCTGTTTGGTCACGGAATTCATACTTCTCATCCCCAATGGCTTTGACCACATAACCTTTTAACTGGACGTGACTGTCATCTTTTAATGTTAACGCATGCTTAACCGTAGTTGGTGTTGAAGCAGCAACTGCCGCTTGGTTCACTGCGGTGTTTGCTACAGCGACAGTCGTTGAACCAATAACACCAGCAACCAATAACGCTTTCATCATCATATTCATATCTACTACCTCTATTTAATTGTTCACCTATTCGATGAAGTGATTAAACCAAAACTAGATGAGCTGAATCTTAAGAAAGCTTCAAGTAACGCATTAAACGCTTATTAGTTGAGTGGGACGACACGTAACACTTCTTCTAGCGTGGTGACGCCTTCTAAAACTTTACGTGCCCCCGCAATTCTTAAAGGCTCAATGCCTTCTTTTTTGGCTTGTTGACGCAGTGCAGTCAAGTCACCATTGGCACCAATCAGTTGCTTGGCCTCTAAACTCACAGGCATAAATTCATAAATACCGACTCGTCCTTTATAACCCGTTTGCCGACACTCTTCACATCCTACTGCGGTAAAGACTTTTTCAGGCATTTCCATGATGTAATCAAAAGTCAGATGCTCCCATTCTTGGCTGTTGATTTGCTTTTCAACTTTACAATGTGGACATAAACGACGCACGAGACGCTGTGCCAATACCCCTAAAATGGTTGCCGCAGTTAAGAACGGTTGTACGCCTAAATCATGCAAACGCGTTAGACTGGAAGGTGCATCATTGGTGTGCAGAGTTGACAGCACTAAATGCCCTGTAAGTGCTGCTTGAATCGCCATATTGGCCGTATCATGGTCACGAATTTCACCGACCATAATAATGTCAGGGTCTTGACGCATCAGTGCACGAACACCATCAGCAAAACCAAGATCAATGCCTGTATTCACCTGCATTTGGTTAAAACTCGGCTCTAACATTTCAATCGGGTCTTCAATGGTACAGACGTTCACCTGTTCGGTAGCTAATTGTTTTAAGGACGAATAAAGCGTAGTGGTTTTACCTGAACCTGTTGGCCCTGTCACCAAAATAATGCCGTGACTATGCGAGGTCAGTGCTTGCCAATCACTGAGCAAATGCCCTTCAAAACCCAACTGCTGAAAACTGCGCACTAAAACTTCAGGGTCAAAAATACGCATCACCAACTTTTCACCAAAAGCAGTCGGTAAAGTCGAAAGACGCAGTTCTGTTTCTTGCCCTTTCGGTGTCCGTGTTTTTAAACGTCCATCTTGTGGTTTACGTTTCTCTGCCACGTTCATTCGACCTAAAATTTTAATCCGCGAAATCACCGCGGTTAAAGTATTGGCTGGCATGTTATAAATCGTATGCAATACCCCATCAATACGGAAACGAACTTTGCCATTGTCTTTACGTGGTTCTAAGTGAATATCACTGGCACCTTGCTCAAAAGCAAACTGTAGAACCCAGTCGACTAATTTAACAATGTGTTGGTCATTCGCATCAGGGTTTTGACTATCGCCCAACTGTAAAAGTGCTTCAACGCCTTTATTATCACGCTCATAACTCCCAGACTTCTGGGAGTTACTGACAGCACGACTCACCTGATAATACTCGACCATATATCGCTGTAATTGTTCAGGGCTGAGTAATACACGCTGGATTTTTTTTGGTGCAACATTGTGCTCCAAATTTGCGATCCAATCTTTCATATACGGCTGATCTGTTGCAATCAACACTTGATTGGCCTGAACTTCAACAGCCAAGATTTTATTGCGAAAGGCGAATTCTTGAGACATCACCGAAGTCAAAGCTTGCACATCGGCTTTGAGTGGATCAATCACATAAAACGGTAATTGGGTCTTTTCGGCTAACCATTGACACAGCCGATTTAATGTCAGTCTCGACTGTGGATGCAACTGATCCACCAGATTAAAATGAGCAATCCACTGTAATGGATGCCACTTCAATTGATCGCGTTGACGGTGCGAGGTTTGTACTAGATTTTTTTCTTTTTCAGTAATTCGCCCATCTTTAAACAGTTGATCTAAGCACCAAGTGGTATCAATTTCAAAATTAAAATTCATTGTTATACGTCCCCAAACATAACCCCACTATAGCAAGATTTTCTGTATTCATTCGCACAAAGCATAAGCAAATCCTACAAATATCGAGGAGTAGCCAAGCTCATCAATATAATCACGAATTTACTCACAAATCTTGCTCTTTTAACTTGAATCCACCTTCAGCATTCGCCTATATTTTAGACAGGTCATTAGATTTTGTGAGATAGGCTTGGACTTCAGCGCAATTTCCATCAACAGCTTAGCTTTATCTGAGGTCCTCATCACCTTGGCTTCAGCATTAGGCTGTGGCCTATTGATTGGTTTAGAACGTGAACGAAGTAAACAACGTGAAAACCAACAGAGCTTTGCAGGACTACGCTCCTTTGCAATTTGTGCACTCCTCGGTGCTATTTGTTTTTTATTTGGTGTCAGTATTGGCATTGTCGGTGCGCTGATCATCGGCGGCATCGTTATATTCTCAATGAAAAACCAAACAGAAGATTTGGGTTCAACCACTGAACTTGCCTTTGTCATGACTTATTTTATTGGTGCCATGTGCTTATGGAATACATCACTTGCTGCAGGTTTAGCCGTGCTCCTGACCATTATTTTAATGACCAAACATCCTATGCACAGCATTGCGGGGAAATGGATTACTGAGGCAGAGTTTAAAGACGGTATCTTTCTTCTAGCACTGATTCTAATTGCCTTGCCCTTAACGCCGAATACGCCTTTATGGGGTGCTGTGCTGAATCCCTATATTATTTTAAAATTAGTCACGCTCATTCTTGCTGTTCAAGCGCTTGCACATATTGCCAAACGACTACTGAGCACAAAAAATGCCATGATTTTATCGGCAATCGCTTCAGGTTTTGTATCCAGTACAGCGACTGTTGCCAGCTTAGGTATGGAAGTACGTGCAGGTCGAGCACTGGCCAAACCCAATGCAGGTGCGGCCCTTATGTCCTGTATTGCCACTTTGTTACAACTACTAATTATAGTCGCAGGTGTGAGTATACTTTGGCTCAAAACCATACTGCTTCCGACCCTTGTAGCAAGTGTCCTTTTAGGGATCTGTGCTTATGCGTTGGTACGATCTGCCCCTGCACAAGAACAACATCAACCCACTGATTCACGCATGTTTAGCTTAAAAGAGGCTGGCATTATTGCCCTGACTTTGACGTTCATCCAAGCGGGTGTGTATGGACTTAACCTTTGGCTGGGAGATGCAGGTTTAATAGCAGGGACTTTGCTGGCTTCTTTATTTGAAATCCATGCAGCGATGGCAACTGTGGTCATGCAAGGAGCACCAGCAGACACGGCAGCAATGTCTGCATTTATCTTAGGTTTGGCTGCACACGCTGTTGCCAAATCCGTTAATGCCGCCTTAACAGGTGGTAAGCAATACTTTATAGCTTTTGCCCCGATTCAGATTTTGCATATGATGGTTTTGATTGGGCTGTTGTATTGGAGCTTCTCTCTTTAAGACTCTCATTCTACGGCCGTAATATTCACTGTAGTTTCACCCACTGTAAAAGCGATATCAACAGCAGCAAATTTCATTTTATATACCCGCGCTTCATCATCCTGATACGCAGGTCGTGGATCTAAAGATAAAACGGCTTCAAGTTCTTGTACAGTCTGTACAGACAATTTCCCACTCATCAAGAGCTGCTGCTTCTGTTCGATTGCCCTATCCGACCATATCACCAATTTACGTTTAGGTTCATCTTGCGCATAGCCACTTTCTGCATCTATAACGGCATCTGAGTAGTGAATATAGGGTTTAATATCGACAATCGGGGTGCCATCTAGCAAATCACTTCCTGTGACATACACTCGAACAGACCTCCCTTCTTTTTTGACACACTTGAGCTTTACCACCGATAGACCAATCGGTGAAGGACGATACATGCTGCGAGTAGCAAACACCCCTATTTTTTTATTCCCTCCTAAGCGTGGCGGACGAACTTGTGGGCGAAACTGGGTTTTTTCTGGATTTTTATTGTCATGAAACTGCCACACCAACCATAAATGACTAAATGCCTCAATCCCTTCAAAGGCTAGAACATCATTATAGGGCGCTAACATTTCAATATACGATTCCACTTGAACCAAATTAGGCTGACGAGGAATACCAAACTTTTCCTTATAAGAAGAGTGCATATAGCCAATAATCGGCAAGGTTAACTCAGTCATCATCACTTTTTCTAATAAGCTCAATTAAATATATTCAGTTTATCGAGAATGATTTTAGATTAGAATAGCAACCTGTTCTAATTTGATAATTTATTGAGACCTTTAATGGCTGCTTTCAACGTCGAAAAGATTACTCACGTCCACCATTGGAATGATACTTTATTCTCTTTTAAAACGACGCGCGACACTGCTCTACGTTTTAAAAACGGTCAATTTGTGATGATCGGCCTTGAAGTAAATGGCAAACCGTTAATGCGTGCTTATTCTATCGCTAGCGCAAACTACGAAGAAGAACTTGAGTTTTTCTCAATTAAAGTTCCTGATGGCCCGTTAACCTCTATTTTACAAAAAGTTAAAGTGGGCGACGAAATTTTGGTATCTAAAAAGCCTACTGGAACTTTAGTGCTTGATGACTTAAACCCAGGTAAAAACTTATACCTGCTTTCTTCTGGTACAGGTCTTGCACCGTTCTTGGCAACCATTCGTGACCCTGAAACCTATGAACGTTTTGAGAAAGTGATTGTGGTTCATGGTACACGCTTCATTTCTGAGTTGGCTTACCAAGACCTCATTTTAGACGAACTTCCGAACAATGAGTTCTTTGAAGAATTAGGCATTAAAGACAAATTGGTTTACTACCCAACGGTTACTCGTGAAGACTATCCAAACCAAGGTCGTGTCACAACTGTGATTGAAACTGGCGAGATTTTTGAGAAGATCGGTTTACCACGTTTCAACCCAGAAACGGATCGTGCAATGCTTTGCGGTAGCCCTGCATTCCTCGATGACGTTGCTGCACTTCTAGACCAACATGGTTTAAAAGAATCGCCACGTATGGGTGTACTCGGCGACTACGTGATTGAACGTGCATTCGTTGAAAAATAAGATCGTATAAATATAATAAAAAACCGAAGCTTAGGCTTCGGTTTTTTTATTTACTCTTTGCATAGTTTTATCTAATATTAAAAAAAATAACAAATCTAGAATTTAAACCAATGACCTTTCCAGAACTCAAATTTAAAGACTATTTACATCCGAAACCCAAGCCCAGCGGCCTCGATATACAGTGCAAACTCCAGCATTTTGCCCTCATTACTTATGCCGTTGACCCTACTCGTTTTAAAGAAATCATTCCAGCACGGTTTAAGCTAGACACGGTACACTACCAAGGCAAACAAGATGCACTGATGTCGGTAGTCCCCTTTATCGATGTCGATTTCAGCTCCGCAGTTTACCCTTTCCCAAAATTCACGATGGGGCAAACCAATTATCGGATCTACGTAATTGATCAGGAGACACAGGAACGTTGTGTTTGGTTTTTAGGAACGACTTTGGACTCTTGGACACTGATCGTTCCTCGTTATGTTTGGCAACTACCGTGGCATCCTGCACAGATTGAGTTTGATTGTCAGCAAGATGTAGAGGGTCGATATACACAATATAAAATGCGTACCCAATCGGCATGGGCCACTTCAGATGTACATTTGTCTCAGTCCGAACATGACCAATGGCATTTTGAAGGCTTTCCCAATTTAGAAAGCTATCAGGTCTTCTTGACTCATCCTTTGGCAGGATTTTACCATCGCCGCGATGGAAAACTTGGCAGCTATCGCGTGTGGCATGGTCGCTTAAATCCGAAACCTGCAACGCTGCATTACGCTCGCTTTGAACTTTTAGCAAGACTCAATCTTGTATGCTATGAAGATCAGCTCAAGCCCTATAGTGTTCTGATTGAACCAATCAATGAATTTACCATTTATTTACCCCCAAGGTGCTTAAATCATTTGGGTAAATAACGCAACAAATAATAAATACCCTACATATTTTAAGGAATATTAAGCATGATGAATAAATTTCAGCTAAGATAATGAGAGACTGGTTGTTTTTCTCCACAAAGTCTCTATAATTCAACAAAACAGACAAGTCTGTCTATTTTTGCTGAAATACTGAATGACCGAAAACATTCAGAGGGTACAAAAAATATAAGAAGGCACATTAAGTTGCTCATATTCATATCATGCATTATTGTCAAATAATGTGCGATATGGAACATAATCATTATCAGCAAAGCGCGATAACTTAACCGTTATCGCGCTTATTTATTTGTACTTGATTTATTTTAAACTCATTTAAGCCAGCAATATAATGTGTATTGGGTTAAGTTTAAGATGAAATTTTATACATTAGACAGCTGAAAGTTCCATTTGGATTAAAGTATTCACACGCTTCCAATAATCTTCCAAATGCACTTGGTTCGGATCGATTTGCGCTTGTATGGTCATGCCATCCAAAATACTGGATAAAAAAGCCGCCAACTGTTCATCCTGCTTCACACCTAGACGATTCAAAGCCTGACATAACTTGCCTTTTAACCATTCTTTATAATCAATTGCAGGCTGTAGCGAAGAAGGATAAATTTTTGAAATTTCTTCAACTGCCTTTTGGAACATACAACCATTAAAATCCGCGCTATGAAACCAAGCATGGTACCATTCAAAAATTGCACGAATATGGGAGAGATAATCACTTGGGTCACATTCAGCAATCGTCGCTTCAAGCGACTGCTGTAAATTTTGGTTTCTTGTCACTAAGCATTCTTCAATTAATTTAGCTTTAGATGGGAAGTATTTGTAAAACGTCATTTTAGCAACGCCAGACTCGCTAATAATCCGATCCACACCGATAGAATTATAACTATGTGAGTTAAAGAGATTAAGCGCTGTGTTAATGATGTCTTCTTTTTTTGACATTTATTTTACCTGATGCACAAAACTTTAAAATTAAGCCATTAACCCAAAAGAACAGCACATGAAAACGAAATACATCGATTGAAGACGATATTATATATCAAATTTAGATCAACACCGTTTTTTTATAAGAAACAATATCAATATTAAAATAAGCATTTGAAATATATGAATTTTAAGATAAATAAAACACTAGAAGAATCGAGTCTTTTTCACTATGATAAAAATGATGACAATTAAAATTTACCTCGTATATGAATGCTCTCTCCTTCACCCAGTCTGAACATACCCGCGCAGAAGTTTTGCGCTTTATTGAACGATCCTTAAACTCAGCGTCATGGGCAGCCAATACTCAAGCGATCAGCCATTTAAAGCAAACGACAGCTGAACATATTTTATTCCAACATCCGATACTGACACGGCTGCATCAATGCCAACTAAGCATTGAACAACTGAAATTTATTCATCTGAATTATTTTACCGCCATTGTTAAAATTTTCACTGATGCTTTGAGTATGGCTATGTATCAAGCGCTGCAACTTGAGCGCGACAGCAATATCTTGGAACAAGACCGCATTGCAGCCAAGATATATGCACGTTATTTGTTGTCACTAAATCTTCTAGATGAATTGGGTTTTAATACCCACCAACTTGAGAAAAGCTCGCCCTCTAAATCGCATTTGGTCTATTTCCTTCAACTGATGCAGCAACTTGAACTCAATGCCACCGATCAAAAACAGACCGAGCCTGAAGCATTTGCAATCTCACAATTTATTCAAGAACATATTCATTCTTATGCAGACTTGCTGCTTATTTTGGCTTGTACTGAATTACAAGTGATTAAGTTTAGTGAAGCACTCAGAACTAATCTCGCAGCCTATCATCCTTTATTTACCCAAGGCTACTATGCATGTCATGGCCTTGCAGAAACATGTGATACAACCCTTGCTAACGATGACAATCATGAAGACGATATTTGGGTGCTATTCACACAATGCTATAAACCTGAACAGGCTCTGTATTTCCAGCAACTTCAAACTGAATATTTAAGTCTATGGAATAATTTTTGGAGCAAGATGAATTTGGTATTAAGCTAAACTTTAATCTAAATTTCGTCCAACATGACATATTAAAGCTTGGAAAAATCATTCAATTCATACATGAAAAGTCATGCTGGAATAAGTATTGAAGTCAATAACATTGTGTGAAAAGTCTTCTCAACGCTTAATTTAAAGTTTCAACCGCACTTTTTTTATAAAAATAATCTTCTGGATAAGGATCTTGACCTTTTAAATTTTTTCTATAATCCATAACACTGATGTTGATTCCATCATTAATTAAATAATCATTATAAAAATCCTGCTCTTTAGGATCATCAAAACCTAGTTTTTCAAATATTTGCTCTGATAAAGTTCCAAAATTTTCATATGATTTCCTATAACCAAAATAATTTACAAAAGCCATCAATGGAATACAGATAAAAATACTTATAAGTATCCACATTATTAAATATAGAAAAGAATCCCAAGAATAATTAAAATCAAAGATATAAAAAAGTAAAAGCATTATTGACATCCCACCCCAACAAATTAAAGTAAAATAATAGGTTTGCATAATAATCGCTTTATAGCCTTTTTTTACTGAACGACCCATTTCATAGATCATATACAATAAGCCTGATTTAGGATCAAGAATGGCATAGACCTGATAACGTCCATCTACAGGCTTGTCATTAATTACAGCGATCAGTTCATCATTTTCGTTAAAACGAGCCGTCGTAAATTGCCCGAGTAAAGAATGTCCATATATTTCCCCTGTAAACGTGATGCCATCTTTAGCTTTACCTGCCATCACTAGGATAGGGGCACTGGTAAGTAACGAACTACTTTCAGCCAGTACACAAGCAAAAGCAGTACCAGTTGCGATTCCTCCCACATTTTGATTTACTGGTATTTTGGATTTGGCTTTTTCTAAAGAATGGATTGGGCCTTCTACCAGTTTTAGGTTTAATTGTAGGCCAGTCATTATTCTTTAACTTTTTTCTTATCAAAATAATCTTCTGGATAAGGGTCATGACCTTTTAACTTATTACGATATTTCATTACACTAATCTGAACACCATCATCAGTTAAAAAATCATTATAAAAATCCTGCTCTTTAGGGTGTTCAAAACCTAGTTTTTCAAATATCTGCTCTGATAATGCTCCGAAATTTTCATATGACTTCCTATAGCCAAAATAATTAACAAAACCAGAAATTTCTACAGAAACAAATAAAGAAATTCCCACAATCTCTAGAAAGTATAAAATGGTGTTCATAGAATAGGAAAAATTAAAAATAAAATAAAATAAAATAAAATAAAATAAAATAAAATAAAATAAAATAAAGAGAAAACCCCATGATAACAATGTAAAATAGTAAGTCTGCATAATAATGGCTTTATAGCCCATTTTTATTGAACGACCCATTTCATAGATCATATATAATAAGCCTGATTTAGGATCAATAATGGCATAGACCTGATAACGTCCATCTACAGGTTTGTCATTAATTACCGCTATCAGTTCATCATTTTCGTTAAAACGAGCCATCGTAAATTGCCCGAGTAAAGAATGTCCATATATTTCCCCTGTAAACGTGATGCCATCTTTAGCTTTACCTGCCAACACTAGTATAGGAGCACTGGTAAGCAACGAACTACTTTCAGCCAGTACACCAGCAAAAGCGGTGCCAGTTGCGATTCCTCCCACATTTTGATTTACGGGTATTTTGGATTTGGCTTTTTCTAAAGAATGGATCCGGCCTTCTACCAGTTTTAGGTTTAATTGTAGACCAGTCATCATTCACTAACTTTTTTCTTATCAAAATAATCTTCTGGATAAGGGTCTGGGCCTTTTAAATTTTTTCGATATTCCATGACACTAGCATGCATACCATCCATATCAAGTAAACTTTTTTGGAAAAAGTCCTGACTTTTAGGGTTTTCAAAACCTAACTTATCAAAAATTCTTTCTGATATTTTTGATAATGAGATTATAGAGTTTCCAATTGTAATATAACCTAGCATAAATACAGTGGAAAAAATAAAGCAGCTTAAAAATATTATTCCACCATATCTAATATAATCTCCGCCACCACCATCTAAAAAGTTTAAAAAGAGAAAAAGAAAAGAAAAGAAAAGAAAAAGAAAAAGAAAAAGAAAAAAAATTGACTTTATAGTACTTACATATAAATTCTTTAATGATCGCCCCATCTCATACATCATATAAAGCAACCCTGTCTTTGGATCAAGTACAGAATATGCCAGGTGCCTTCCTTGCTCTTTCTCTTCACTTATTACCCAAATAAGCGAATCACTTTCTTTAAATTTAACAGTAGTAAATTGTCCTATAATTCTTACGCCATCTACTTCTCCAATAAATGTTTTAGCATCTACCCCTTTTGCTGCCATCATCAAGACTGGTGCGTTAGTCATCAATGTACTACTAGCAGCCAAAGTACCTAATATTGCTGATCCAGCGGCTTGAACTTTAAGGTTCTTTAGTGGATGAATCTTAGATTCTTCGATTTTAAGATTCCTTATCTTGCCTTTAATGACTAGTACATCTTCCATATCAAATACTCACTATAGCTTTGCTAAATGCATTTTCTTCTTCTTCGAGAGATTTATACTTATTAGCTTCAAAACCAAATATCGACTTTTCACACCATTTTTGAAGTTCATTATCTAAATAATAATTTCTGAAAATAATCTCTAAGACAGTTAAACCCATACCAATCCAGTTAAACATAGCTGCACCACGTATAAAATTAACAAGTAGTAATTTACTAACTAAAGCATTTTTACTAGCTATTTCAATCATTGTTGATCTTAAAATTGGTAATTGAATTAACATCCCAAAACTAACTGCAAGCATCCCTAAAGATGGAATCAACTTAGATGCAAGTAAGGCAATTAACCAACCATTTTTATCTCCTAAATATTCTTTACTTAATGCAGTAGTATCAGCAATAAAACCAAATGTAGCACCACCAACTGCAAACCATGCACCAAAGCGTTTAATTTGGTTAGCTTTTTCTTCAAAACTTAATGCTGTTATCCCTCCACCAGCAACATCTAAAACGGCTGCGGAAGATGCCAATAATCCAGCTGTTACTTTAAAACCATTTTCCCAATTTTTATCACCTGCAAAAAGGCCCGCTTGTGTTCCTAAATTCATTAACTCAAATAAAGCAACAATAGCCGAAATTCTCAGCGCTACACTAGCAGGAGATTTACTTAGAATTTCTTTAATTTTTTGTGCAGCGGTATTCTGCCCTGCATTTTTCCAGCGCCTTTGAATCTCAGTTGTATTCAGCTGAGCCCCTGCATTTGTCATTTTTAAATCTATATTATAGAGCAATGACCACTTTGGCACCCTGTCTGTTAATAGCGAGCTATGTGCATAAGCTATAAATGAGACGCGCGCAAGACTTTTTGCAATCAACGGGTTTACGTTATATTGCAGACTCCACTTAGTCACACTTCTAGTAATTTCTGAAATCCAGAGCAAGGATTTGGCTGGGTTATACCATTTTAGATTATTAACTTTATTGTTTGGATCAGCTAACCATTGCTCCCAAAGCTGATCAGCACTTACAAATGCAGCAATTAAGCTTTTTAAACTGGATTGTGTCTGATCCCAAGTTAAAGAGATAATCTCCGAGCTTTTTGCATTATATTGATCAATTAAATTTTTTTGGTTATAGGTGACAGCCCGCATATATAGATTATCGTCAGAAATTTTTGCAACCCCCAACCATTTTTCCATTAATGCTTGCCCCTCATCACAGCCTGTCATTCCATCCATTACAGCTAAAGCATGTATATGAAACAATGCACCATATTCTTTTAAAATTGTTTGGTCATAAATATAAAATGCATTTAATAAATGATTAGATTTCAGCCACTTAATATGATCACTTGCATAAGTTTGAGCAAGTGTAATACCCTCATTAGTTAGCTTTTTTACTTCTTTATCAAAATCTTTTTTAGCATCCCAATTAATTTTTGGAGAATATTTAGTTTCCCATGTTAGTTTAGCTTCAGCTTTAGATTGGGTTATGATTTTTTCTTTTAAATTTTGCTCGCCCTCTGCAAATTTTTTATTCCGTTGCTGAAGAAATTTATCTTTTTCAGCAGCAGGCGCACGATCCCAAATTTCTTGGACCTTACTTAAATATTCTCTTTGATCCATCGAACCAAATTTTGGCATTTTATCTCTGGCATATTCTAATTTTTCATTTAGATCAACAACTTGACTTCGGGCGCTTAATTGCTGATTGATTAGCTTATTCTCAACAACCATTTTAATACTATCTACGAGCTGAGAAGATTGCAGTCGGTGCTCGTTGCTAATCTTTTCTTCATTTTTAGCTAGATATTTTGTTAATTTACCAAACTGACTATTACGACCCTCGTTCAACTTTTTCGTAATACCAACTGGATCATACAATGCCATACAAGCAAGTGACTTTGGTTCATTTTTAAATTTATTCAGCGTTGCATCAATACGGTTTTCACCAAAACTCTTTATATTATAAACCGTGGTTTTAAACTGACCTGCTGCAATACAATGTTCTTGTGTATTTCCAGCACTGATTAAAACTTTCTGCCATTTCCCTTCGGTTACGAACTTCTCTGCATTTTTTTCATATTCACTCAGCTTTGCCTTACTCATAGGTACATGTGTATGAATAATATAAGCGACCTTTGCTTCATCTTTAGGATTACTTTCTACCGAAATCACAGATGAGTTAAAGTTATGTCCAGCACCTTTGCAGGCAAACTCAGGAACACTTTTAGGGGCTGCTTTACCAACAGGGAAATAAGACAAATGTCCTTTCGGTGTAACTAAATAACCAGCCCATTCCAAAGCACCCGATGCTCGCTTTACTAAACGGTATATATATCCAGTATCAATCATCTCAACTGCATATTTAAAATGACTCAGCTGAATGTCTTTAACATTTTTCCCTAATGTTGCTGGTAACGCAGGTGCATTACCTCTAACCACGGTATAACGTAAAGGGAGAATATTAAAACCCGTTTTACGACAAAAAGAACACTCTTTTTGTGATTGACCTGGACTATTATTTTGTACATTTGCAGGAGTAGACTGCTTTACGGACTTAGCAATATTGCTTGTTTTTATTCTGTTATTCACCTTTTCAGCATTTGTTTTATTACTCATACTCCCAACAGACTCAGCTTTTCCTGGAACTAAAATCTTGGCTTGCTTTTGTTTTTGCTGCTGAATCATCTCATTGAATTTAGAGTTGCTAGCATTTGGTGTTTTCAAATTCGTTTGTTGATTTGTTGTCATATCACACCCTATACATTTAAATCTTTTTGAATAACTAAATACAACTCTGAATCCAGATAATCCATTGCATCTGTAAATGAAAGCTCACCCTGCACACAATGCGTATAAAGGATATCGGTAACCACAGGATGAGTCATAAAATCTTGATGAATGATTTGCCCATATAAACCATAAGTCACGAGGTCTAAATTATTCTCTAACCCATAATGATTATGAGCTTGTAATAATGTTTTATGGATATTTACTGGATTTAATTGTGAAATATCTACTTCATTAAAATCATTAAGTTGCTGAAAAACACTATTTGATAATTCAACTAAATCCAATGCTATTGATTCAGCTTTATTTAAAGAACGCAGAGGTAGTTTTTCAATCTGAGTCCATTCTTCACTAGATTCGATGCTATAAAATCCTGTGGGATGTAAGAAATGCCATACTTCAAAGTTATCCGCTAAACTCACTAAGTTTTTTTCTTCTAAAATGTCATTTAAATAGATCAATACTCGTGGATCATACCAACGGAATAAAATTTTTCTTCCTTGATCCGACACTACCAGTTTATTTCTTATCTGATCCCTTAACTCTTCAAGTGATTCTATTTTTGTTGTACCAAAACCATGTACAAAGTAGCTGTCATTTGCAATGTCTTTATTGCGGATTAAGTTCTGTAATAAATCATCTTTTACTTGTTCGAAAACTTTATGATCATCAATACAGATCAGAAAAAGATCAGATGTCACCATATCTTTTTTGATCGCCAAAGGAATATATGCAATATTCTTTTTTGCTAAAGCATTTACGACATCATCAAAAATGGATGGGTTAAGCGTACTATCCAATAAAAAGATCAGATGTCCATATTGATTTAAAAGTTTTAAACACTGCTGTTCTAATGGAATACAGCCATCCTGTTCAAGATCATTTCGAATGGCTGTAAAAATCGATAAACTCATGATAAGTCTACCTTTGCTGAACCATTTTGAGCTGCCTGTGTCTGTTTCGCAGAACAATCTGGTAAATCAATTGCAGGGACATTCACCGATGCCCCACCCATAAACAAATGCTGCCCTGCCTTTACCTCAAACTTACCACCAGTCACAGGAAAAATACCCGAACCATCCAGCTTAATCTGAGAACCTCCCGCAGTAATCACAATCTCTTTCGGACTGCTGATCTCAATACGATCTTCAGTCGAAATAATCTGGATGCCTTGTTTTGCTAATAAGTCCATTCCATCAGCCTGTGCCAACATCTCAAACTTACCTTTGGCAGCAACTTGCTTGATCCCACCTTGCGCGGCAAACAAACTGGCTTTACCACTGACATGGGCAATCAAATTCTTTTGCGTACTTAGATTTATGCTATCACCCGCAAACTGGTTGATCTGTCCATCAGCAGATAAATGAATATCTTCATTGGTACTTAGACCAATGCCTGCTGGCGAACTCAATAACAGCATCGCCTTGTTAAACTTAGCAATATCAGCTTCAATTTCATCAGCAAACGCTTTCAATTGTTCAACGGATTCAATTTCATCGGTCTGCTGGTTTTTGGCAACTTCGCTCAGTGCCTTGGCGTTGTTTTGATTGCCTTCCAACTGCTGTTTAGCAGGTTGTGCATCAAGATGTGTACCAACAGCTTGATCTTGTTTATGGCTACTGAGCAGTAACCCCTCACCTGCTCGAATCGCGCCCCATTGATCTGTTCGAAGCTCAAAGCCTTCTCCTCGCCCCTCACTCGTCTCTGTTTCTTTGGGGTGGCTGAGGTTGCCGAGGTTCAACTGAGTTGTCCCATGACTACTTTGTAGTTGAGTCGAGATTTGACCCGTAGTGTCATCGAAGCGGAGCTGGTTATAGCCCTCCCCCCCTACTTCTTTAGAGCGAATCCCAGCTAGTTTCTTGGTCTCTGGCAATTGCCCCTTCTGATCAAATTTCGTTGGACTGCGCTGCGCTTCATGAATCCGTCCAACCACAAAGGGACGGTCAAGATTGCCATCAAAGAAATCAATCACCACGATTTCACCAATGCGCGGTAGAAAGCGTGCGCCATAGCCCTCACCCGCCCATGGGGTCAAGACATCAACCCATGCCGAGTCTGTATCATTGTCATTGGCGCCTGCACCGCCATCATGGCTGTGGTCATCGTTGCGGGTAAACAGGAAGCGAACTTTGATCCGCCCCCATTCATCCACATGAATTTCTTCGCCACTTGGTCCCACGACTTTGGCGCGCTGTGGGTGTGTGGCTGGTCGGTGCTCTATTGGGTTATACGCTGGAACGGTCGTGATGTGACGACGCTGTAAACTCAAGTGGTTGGCTTGGCGTTCGCTTGGCACTGCACTGGTTTTGAGTGACCATTGGCTTTGTTTCAGTAAATGTTGAATTTGCTCACTCAAATCTTTGGGCAAGTTGTTTTGATTATAAAAAGTCTTGGTAGTGATCAGAAATTCTTTGTCTGCATCACTGTGTTGATCCAGTTCAGGATGTTCATGTAACTCAAACCAATACCCTACTTGGGCATCACGTACGGTGCTCTGTGCAGTGAATTGTTTTGCCTGTTGGTTGTAGACATGACTCAGGGTTTGATTGAGTTTTTCAATTTGGCTGTTTGATGCTGCGGTCGCCTGATCTTCTCCATTTAAATCTTGCATCCATGCAGGGCTAATATGCCACGCTTGTTCTAGGCTGAGGCTAGCATTGTCTTGTTGTGTACTGTGTTGATGCTGGCTTTGGACTGAACCTGCGCCTTCTTCTTGACTCAGGTGATCGGCTTGCCAACGTTGGATATGGACTGCAGTGGGTTGCAGGCTGCGCTGTGCACTCAGACTGATGATGCTGTCCTGTTGTTCGGTGGCACTAGAACGATGAAAACGAATCTGTCGACGCTTTAAAGCTTGGAACTGACTGTTGTTATCCAAGAGTCTCAGTTTTTGGGCTTGAATCGGATGACGAGTATGAGGGACATAGAGTTCAGCTTCATCAATCAGCCAGTTGATGCCTTCACTGCGCCAAAGCCGTGTTAGAAAGTCATAATCGGTTTCATTTGACTGCATGATGAAGGGACGAACATCGGTCTCTGTATTTAAACCAGAAAGATCAAGACTGAGGCTAGCAGCAAATAGCGGACTTTTACTCTGCCATTCCTTAAAGAGTATTTCACTGACATCTCGCACACTTTTATTCATAAACACTCGGCTATTGCGACGTTTATGCCAAAGTGCCGTTGCGTCTTCTAAGCGAAGTTTATACAGGGTCAGTGCACCATCACTTTGTCCTTGTTCGGCTTGGGTGATAATCCCTGTACTGCGAAATAATGTGCCTTGGTCTGTGACCTGATCGACCGCGACTTGTACCCCGATAAATTGTTTGAGTGGAATCAGGGCATTGGTTGAGAGGCAGATCAATTCAACATTTAAACCTTGGTTTAATGCATGAGTGCCTTCAATATGCTGCAAAAAGATGTCATGAGTTAATGCAGCAGGTGAAAATTGTGCATGAATGGCACGCTTTTGTGCACTTAGCCCCAATTGCTCAAGCACTTGAGTGATTGTATTTATCATCGTCTATATTTTTAAAAAGTAAGTTTCAGTCATCATTAATCGCAAATAGCGATCATAAATTAGGCGCCATTATAGCTAGATCAATCCGACAAATGAGCAGAGTTTTATTCTTATTATGTAAACAACAAAATGCTCCGAGCAACTGCGGAGCATTTTTATGGAAAATAATTTCACTTTGATTAAAAAATTTAGCGTTTTTCTTAATTCTCGAGCTGTAATCTACGCTCAGATAATGCTTTGCTCACCACTTGATAGCCCGCAGTCATACCTAAAGTCGCCATAATGCCTGCCACGATTATGTCTGGCCACAAACTGCCTGTACCAAAAACACCTATTGCAGCAAAAATAACTGCCACATTCCCAATCGCATCATTTCGACTACAAAGCCAGACCGATTGCATATTAGAGTCACCTTCTCTAAAGGCATATAAAATGACGGCACAAACCACATTCGCGAGCAAAGCAATCACACCAATCACCCCCATGGTCATAGCTTCAGGAGGAATTCCCAAAGCATAGGCATAAATCACTTTACCAATCACCACCAAGCCAAACAACGCCATGGTCATGCCTTTGAGCAGTGCCACTGTCGCCCGCCAATATAAACTCGCACCAAGCACCGCTAGGGAAATACCATAGTTGACTGCATCACCAAAGAAATCTAAAGAATCAGCCCATAAGGATGACGAATGTGCATAAGCTCCACCAATAAGCTCCACCACGAACATAGCTAAATTGATAAATAAGGCTATCCACAATGCCGTTCTAAACTTACTATTTGGCTTTTGCGGTGCGGGTGCACAACTGCAAGAAGAACATGCCATATACACAACCTCTATTCAGACCTAATCATTTTCTATTATGATTAAAAACTATGGAGTTGCTCTAAGGTCAAGCAAAATGAATCAACAAAACTCATCTCCTGTTTATTTGATGAAAGACTTAGTCCATAAAACAGGATTAAGTGCCGATACCATTCGTTTCTATGAAAAAAAGCATTTATTAGAGCCTTCTTTTCGCGGGGACAATAACTATCGCTATTATCAAGATGATGCACTTAAACGACTCATCTTTATTAAACGTTGCCGCGCGCTGGATATCTCACTCAAAGAAATTGAATACCTGATTGAACTGGAACAAAAACCTCAACAAGACTGTAGTGCTGTCAATCAACTGATCGATGAGCATTTAAAACAAGTCGAACAAAAAATCATTGAATTGCAAAAATTTCAGATACAACTACAACAACTTCGGCAGTCTTGCGCAACCCAATCAACCATTGATGATTGTCAAATTTTAAGGCATCTTGAAGCAGGGTTAGATGCATAAAACACATCAACGCAGAATTTAGAATATGGGTATTACTCGGTTTTGCTATCTATTTACCCGAGCCTTACATAGTCAATGCAGAATTTTTATATTTATTTTCTTTAATTTTTTAATAAATTCACAAATAAAAAATCTAGCTTCACAGCAAATCTAATAAAAATGATCCCTAATTATTTCGGATAAAAGGCCACAAAGAACTCTAGCTTTTTGATGATTAGAACCTCAAGTAAGTTTTATATAACCGATCTTTTACTTTATAAAACAAGGATATTTAAATTTACTTCTATCCTTAGCTACATAAAACCATAGATCCAGATAATTTATAATTGAGCACTCAAGTCCAGCGTTTGAACGTGTGATTTTCGCGTCTATCCCCGCTTAAATTCCGAGTTGTTTACTAGGTTGAATCTATTTTTTAAAGCCCTACAATAAACCCATATTTTTTTTATGCCTTAGTTTAATCATGAGCATTCATCACGTTACTGAACTTCTTTCTCCTGCAGGTTCGCTTAAAAATATGCGTTATGCATTTGCCTATGGTGCAGATGCAGTCTATGCCGGACAACCTCGTTACAGTTTACGTGTGCGCAATAATGAATTTGACCATGACAATCTGGCTATCGGCATTCAAGAAGCGCATGGCTTAGGCAAAAAGTTTTATGTGGTCGTCAACATTCAACCCCATAACTCAAAGCTCAAAAACTTTATTCGTGACCTCACACCTGTAGTTGCAATGCAACCAGATGCCCTGATCATGTCAGATCCAGGGCTGATTATGATGGTACGCGAGCATTTTCCAGACATGGATGTGCATCTTTCGGTTCAGGCAAATGCTGTCAACTGGGCTACTGTGAAGTTTTGGAAAAATATGGGACTGACTCGTGTCATTTTGTCCCGTGAATTATCCATTGATGAAATTGAAGAAATTAAGCAGCAAGTGCCTGACATGGAAATTGAAGTTTTTGTGCATGGCGCGCTATGCATGGCGTACTCTGGACGTTGTATGCTTTCAGGCTATATGAATAAACGTGATGCCAATCAAGGAGCATGTACCAATGCCTGCCGTTGGGAATACAAAGTTCATGAGACTACGCAAGATGAAAATGGTGATGTAATCCCAGTCCAGAATCTGAAGACAGACTCCAATTGCTGTTCAAGCTCTGATGCTGATGAACTGCATATGCAAGCACAACATCAGTTCGATGAACCCGTATTACTACAACGTCATGATGAAGACATGTTTGCTGCTGAAGAAGACGAACATGGTACTTACTTTATGAACTCAAAAGACTTGCGCGCGGTGCAGCATGTTGAACGCTTAACCCAAATGGGCATCCATTCTTTAAAAATTGAAGGACGTACCAAGTCTTATTTTTACTGTGCGCGTACAGCGCAAATTTATCGCAAAGCCATAGATGATGCTCTCGCAGGTAAACCTTTCGATGCCTCACTCATGACACAACTCGAAGGTCTGGCGAATCGTGGTTATACCGAAGGTTTCTTACGTCGCCACGTACATAGCGAATATCAAAACTATGAAAATGGTTCATCCAGTTTTGACCATCAACAATACTGCGGTGAAATTTTGGAACGCAATGGCGATTATTTGAAAGTCGATGTCAAAAACCGTTTTGTAGTGGGCGATGTGCTCGAACTCATGACCACTTCAGGCAACGTCACTTTTAAACTAACAGAAATCCTCGATAAAAAAGGTAATCCAATACTTGAAGCGAAAGGTTCAGGGCATGTGGTTGAAATACCTGTTCCTGCTGATGTCGATATGCGCTATGCCCTGCTCATTCGTAATTTACCGCATTCAAGTGCCGACATTTCAGCGCCTGCATTGGCCTATGTTGCAAGCTGACAGGGGATAATGTTATGGCATTACAAATAACGGATGCTTGTATTAACTGTGATATGTGTCTTCCCGAATGTCCCAATACCGCTATTTTTGAAGGTGATAAAATTTATGAAATAGATGTCAGCCGTTGCACCGAATGTGTTGGTTTTTATAACACCCAAACCTGTGTCAATGTTTGCCCAATTGCCTGTATCGAGCCACATCCAGAACACGTTGAAACACAGCAACAATTGTTAGAAAAATTTAAAGGATTGAACTTATTTAGCGTCTAACCTTGGGGAAAGTAGAAAAGAAACCGAGTACTGACCACACTCAGAGTTTCAAAACAAAAACTGGGCAAAGAATAACAATAAACAACAACTAAATGAAAAAGCCAAAGTGACTGGGGAGCACTTTGGCTTTTTCTTTGTAGAAGATATTTGCTTTAAACGAAAAAAAAGGAACTGAGCTGTTAGTGACTCAGTTCCTATCAAGGGTAAAACCAAAGATCAGCGATACAACATAAAGGGAAAAAGCCAACGTATATTTTGGGAGAGCGTTGGCTTTTTCATTTCACACTTACAGCCCAGAACGAATAATATAATCAAAAGCAGACAGAGCTGCTTTCGCGCCTTCACCTGTGGCAATGATGATTTGCTTGTATGGCACAGTCGTACAGTCACCTGCGGCAAATACACCTTTGACATTGGTTTCGTTGCGATCGTTAATCACAATCTCACCACGGTTTGAAAGCTCAACCGTTGTTTCTTTTAAGAAATCGGTGTTTGGCAATAAACCAATTTGCACAAAGATTCCTGCAAGCTCAACCGTATGTTCTACATCAGTTGCACGGTCTTTATATTTCAATGCCGTCACTTGCTTACCATCACCCACAACTTCAGTTGAGAGTGCGTTCAGGATCACTGTGGTATTAGGCAAGCTATGCAATTTGTCTTGCAACACTTGGTCAGCACGTAGTTTGGTATCAAACTCAACCAAAGTCACATGTTCTACAATCCCAGCAAGATCAATCGCGGCTTCGACACCTGAGTTCCCTCCGCCTATTACTGCTACACGTTTGCCTTTAAACAGTGGGCCATCACAGTGTGGGCAGTAGGCAACACCGCGGGTACGGTATTCTGCTTCGCCCGGCACATTCATTTCTCTCCAACGTGCACCTGTTGAAAGGATGACTGTTTTAGATTCAAGCTTCGCACCATTTTCTAAAGTGACTTCAACCAAGCCATTCGCTGTCTCATCTGCACCTTTGATGTTAGAAACACGTTGTAAGTTCATGATGTCCACACCGTACTCACGTACATGTGCTTCCATTTCAGCAGCAAACTTCGGCCCTTGGGTCTTTTGAATTGAGGTATAGTTTTCAATGTCCATGGTATCCATGACTTGACCACCCATACGTTCAGCCACAATCCCTGTTTTAATGCCTTTACGTGCAGCATAAATGGCAGAGGTATTTCCTGCAGGACCACCACCAATCACTAAAACATCAAAAGCAGCTTTGGCATTGAGTTTTTCAGCTTCTTTGGTAGCGGAATTGGTATCCAGTTTGGCAATAATTTCTTCCAAGGTCATACGGCCTTGACCAATATGGTTGTTGTCTTGGAACACCATCGGTACAGCCATGATTTTGCGTTCTTCAACTTCGTCTTGGAAGAATGCACCATCAATCATAGTTGCTGTCGTGCCTGGATTGTAAATGGCAATCAGATTTAAGGCTTGCACCACGTCTGGGCAGTTATGACAGCTTAAAGAGACAAATACATCAAAGTCAGACTGGATGCCTAAACCTTTGATTGAAGCTAAAACTTCATCCGATACTTTGGGTGCATAACCTGAGGTTTGTAACAATGCCAAGATCAAAGAGGTAAACTCATGCCCCATTGGTAAACCCGCAAAGAAGACACGCGGCTCTTCACCGGCCTTTGCCACACCAAAGCTCGGTGCACGTGCGTTTTGACCATCAAAACGTGCAGTCACCAGTGGAGACAGTGCTGCAACCTCTTCAACCAATTCTTTGATTTTGTCTGATTTCTCAGTACCGTTCAAAGTCGCAACCAATTCAATCGGACCTTCTAGGCGTTCAAGAAGTGTTTTTAATTGAGCTGAAGTATTTTGATCTAACATTGTTAAGCTCTCCAAAGCAGTCTATAAATTTATTTGATAGAAGAATCATAGAGTAAATCTAAAAATAGATAAAACAGTTTGTTTTTATTTTAATAATCGGTTTTATAGATTTAAAGATATTCATCATAATAAAGTCCCGCTACCCCGCAGGACTTTTTACGAAGTCAAAGCTTAAGATTCACTTTGCATCCGCTGTTCAATTCTGAGGGTTCTGGCCTTTAACTGACGCGTCAAACCAAACAACACAGTGCTTAGTACCGCCATCAGTAGCATCAAGATAAGCGAAAAGAATTGCATAACCTTCGTGAACTGCGCTGCTTGCTGAACTTGTTTTTCTACACTTGCAGCCATCGGCGTGAGTGTTTTGCCATAGAGTTGATGCTGCATCGCCCATAACTGTTCAGGCTTAAACCCATATTCAATAAAATGTGAATCGGTTTTTTCTGCTTGGACCAGAGCAAGCACATGCGGAATTGCTGCATTTTTATCGACAGGTTGGTGTAACAATGCCGTCTGCGCAAGCAAATAATGTTTTACAGGCATTTGTATTTGTGACTGCTGCATATACTGTGCTATTTCACTTTGCTGAATGTTTTTATCGTAGTGTACGATTTGCTGAAAAGCCTCGCTTTCATCATCTTTTAAATCATATTGCACATAAGTCAGCCCAGACCAAAGCAGAATAAAGGCAATCAGCCATGCCACAAACTTCAGTATAAAAGATTGAAAACGTACATAGAAAAAATGAATTTTCCGTGCATAGTGCACTAGTATGAATGCCCCAATAAAAGACACCATGATCTTGAGCACAAGCCAACCAAACCACGACAGCAAATTCAGAAAATAATCTGGCTGATGTCCAAGTGATGCGAGATTCTCATCGACACTCATGGGCATATGAAGTTGCTGTATTTCAGTGCTCAGTCCAAAAAAGCTATAGACAAAATCAGGTTGTAGAAAATAGCTAATGCTGGAAGCAATAAACAAGGCGGCACTCAACATACACCATAAACTCAGTTTACGTTGACGTTGTTTGAGTGCAACCACGCCTTGTTCAATGTGTTGAGGCTGAACAACATACTCATCTAAGGAAGGCAAATACTTCTCCTCTATCGACCACCCAACTCGGCATTAAGATGGTGTCGTACGATTAGAACTCGAGTCTAAAACCAATTGATTCAAATTGTCCTGCAAACTACGCAAACGTGTGGTTGCTTCAGCACGTTTCTGCATCCCTTCTTTTTGTATTTGAATCACATCATTTACTGTTTTAATGAGGGTGTTTTGTACATGTTCAAGCGTCTCAATATCAATCACTGAACGTTGATTGGCTTTTGCTGTATCTACTGAGTTTTGATGTAACAAATCGGCATTACGCTTCAATAAGTCATTGGTCGCATCATCAATGGTATTGGCCAACTGCACACTATTCTTCTGCTCATTTAAAGAAATCGCCAAACTAATTTGATTTTTCCATGCAGGCAATGTGATGTTTTTAATCGCATAAAACTTATCGACCAACATCAAATTATTAGACTGAATAATACGAATCATCGGTAATGTTTGCATGGCTGATTGTTGTAAAACCTGCAAATCACTCACACGTTTTTCCAAATTATTGGCTAAATGATTGAGGTCGTAAACTCTCTGTGTCGTGGTTTGGTCTTGCCCCTGTGCAGTCAGTGTTGAGATTTCCTGCTGAATTTCATCCTGTTTCAACTTACCTGCTGCGATATAGACACCGAGCTGTTTATATTCACTTTGTACACCATGAAACATCCGATCGAGCGTATCAACACGTGCTTTTAAACCAGACTGCGATTTTTCAATTTCTTTCACCAAAGTATCTATCTGTTCTTTGGTGGTATTAAAGTGCATATCAATATTATTCTTTGCGCCTTTAATTTTGCTCATCAAGCCACCGAAGAAACCTGAATTTTTCTTTTTATTTAAGATACTTGAGGTATTGAGCTGTTGTGCGACTTGTACCACCTGATTCAGCTTTTGCCCTGTTTCATCAAGGTCCTTGTTTTGCACCAAATTTAACAATTCATCGGTATATCCAGAGGTTTGTGTCGCAATATTTTTACCATACTCCGCCACGGCGTTATGGTTGATTTCTGCCAACTCTTTCCGCGCTGCCAAGACTGCATTGAAGTCATCTTGTTGCAAGCCAATTTCTTGCAAATTTAACTGTTGAAACTTCTGTTCAATCACTTCAGTGGTTGGCTCTACCACAAGGCTGTTTTGTTCTGAGTTGGTCATAATTCACCTAATCTATTTCTTAAAGTGTTGGTTTCTGTAGTGATTTTTTTAAGGTATGAATCAATTTTTCACGGCTATTATCGAGCTTTTCCAGTTCAATTGTCGAGCTTGATTGCTGCGATTGTTTGACATGATATTGCCATGCTGGGATCAAGACCTGTTGTGCCTCTTTATATCGGTCTAACAAACTCAGTGAAAGCTGCTGTGACAACTGCATTTGCGTAATCGCAATATCATTACTGCTTTGCAAAGTCTGCAAGCTGTTTATTTTCTTGGATAAACGTTCTGCAAAATTATCTAAAGGATGTGCATTCTTCACAAATTTAGGATATTCCATTAAAAATGCTTCAGCCGCAGATATATATTTGGCCATTTGCTCACGTAAGCCTGTTAACTGCTGATAGCGCGCTTGCGACTTTTGAATTTCGATTTGCAATTTTTGGCTGAGATGATTGGCTCGATCCAGCAGCTGATCCAGTTTTTTATAGTATTCAACTTGGGCCGAACCATATTCAACATCAATCCCGAGCCACTTTTGCAGCCCATTAAATTTTCGCTTCTTCAGATATTTTTTTGAGTCAGCCAGTGACTGGATCAGTTGCTCAATGGTCTGACTCAACTGTAAAGTGAGCTGCGGGTCCACTCCATTTAACAGCACAGACTGCGCTTGAATGACACCATCTGCATAATGATTGAGACGATATTGATCGTTCAGCAACGGAACCAAATCATTACGCTGGATACTTAAAAGTTCATCTGAATTGACTAGTATATCCCTTAAAGGAACAAGAACGTCAATTTGTGCCATAGTGCTTTAACCCAATAAAGAAATTGAATAAAATCATTTTTATAGTACAGCTTTTATGTCAAATAACATGTAGATTTTTGCAAAAATGCTGTGACATCTTTTGTGCCGTAGAAATTATCACGAAGGTTATATCTGTTATTAAGTACTCTATTCGTACTAGGACCCAAACCTATTGAGTAGAAATAAAAGATCCAATCAATACATACTCTGTTTTTATCTTCTATGGAGTTACAATCCTTTATGAAACAAAACGCATATTTGAAGTCATAAAAAAGCCATGATCAACATGGCTTTAAAATGAGGTGTTTCGATATTATAAATAATCGCCTTCACGCTCAGGTTGATAAACCACTTTTTCAATTTTGACTTTCATCATTTGACCATCTGGCTGCGGCCATTCAATTTCTTGACCTTCAGCTAAGCCAAGAATTGCTGCACCAATTGGGGCTACAACATTAACCTGTCCTTTCTCGCCTTTAAAATCATGCGGATAAACCAAGGTAATTTCAGATGCTTCTGTAGATGGCGCAATGGTCAGTAAAACTTTTGCATTCATCGTTACCACATTGGCAGGCATATCTTGTGGAGCAACAACATCGGCGCGTGCCAATTCTTCTTCAAGCAACTGCATGGTCGGTGTAAGTTTAGGCTGATGTTCTAACATCGTTTCTAAACGATGAAGATCCTGCTCAGAAATGATAATTGCTGGGTTTGCCATGTGCTGCATTCCTATTTGAATACGGTATGAATAAAATTCTTATTAAAAATAATTTATTAGCCTATAACTTCTGTTATATCAGAAATGCAGTCTAAATTACATTTCAACTGATTTTGATTTTTTAATGCTATAAAAAAAGCCCCCTTGAGGGGGCTTTCTCAAGTCAGAACTTAGTTTGCGTAAACAGGAAATTTCGCACAAACAGCTTCAACTTTCGCTTTAACAGCGTTAATCACAGCTTCATCACCTTTACTGTCTAGGATATCAGCGATCCAACCAGCAAGTTCACGTACTTCAGCTTCGCCGAAACCACGAGTCGTCACAGCTGGTGTACCAATACGGATACCAGAAGTCACAAATGGTGAGCGCGGGTCATTTGGTACAGCATTTTTGTTCACAGTAATATGAGCTGCACCTAACCATGCATCTGCTTCTTTACCTGTTACATCTTGCTTAATAAGAGATAACAAGAACAAGTGGTTTTCTGTACCGCCAGAAACGATGTCATAACCACGAGCAATGAGAACTTCAGCCATTGCTTGAGCGTTCTTCACCACTTGTTGTTGGTAAACTTTGTATTCAGGAGCCATTGCTTCTTTAAAGCAAATCGCTTTAGCCGCTACCGCATGAACCAATGGACCACCTTGGTTGCCAGGGAATACAGCTGATTGTAATTTTTTCTCAATTTCTTCGTTTGCTTTCGCAAGGATTAAACCTGAACGTGGGCCACGAAGTGTTTTGTGTGTAGTGGTTGTTGTTACGTCAGCAATCTGAACTGGGCTTGGGTAAACACCAGCAGCAACTAGACCAGCAACGTGAGCCATATCTACAAATAGGTAAGCGCCAACTTTATCCGCGATGTCACGGAAACGCTGCCAATCTACAATTTGGCTATAAGCAGAGAAACCAGCTACGATCATACGTGGCTTGTGCTCAACTGCTAAACGCTCAACTTCTTCGTAATCAATTTCGCCAGTTTCAGGGTTTAAACCGTACTGAATTGCGTTGTATGTTTTACCAGAAAAACTTACTTTAGCACCGTGAGTCAAGTGACCACCGTGAGCCAAACTCATACCCAAAACAGTGTCGCCTGGGTTAAGAAGAGCTAAGTAAACAGCAGAGTTTGCTTGTGAACCTGCATGTGGTTGAACGTTTGCGTAATCTGCACCGAAAAGCTCTTTAGCACGGTCAATCGCTAATTGTTCAATCACGTCTACATATTCACAACCGCCGTAGTAGCGTTTGCCTGGGTAGCCTTCAGCATATTTGTTTGTAAGTTTTGAACCTTGCGCTTCCATTACTGCTGGAGAGCAATAGTTTTCAGAAGCAATCAGTTCGATGTGCGCTTCTTGGCGAGCATCTTCATTTGTGATTGCTTGCGCGATTTCTGGATCAAATTCAGCAATTGAGATATTGGCAAACATTAGCGAGGTCCTATGAAATTAGGGCTTTTAAGCCGTGCTAAGATTGGCGCGTATTGTAGCATGAAGTTTATAAAGTTCGAGAACGAACTTTACGCAGTTTTAAATAAAAAATCGCTCATGAAGCAGAACTCCATGAGCGATTTGAGTCAAAGCAAATTACTGAATTGGCATGAGAGTTTTGACATCGGTCACAAAATTATCCAAATTACGAGTATAAACAGTCGTATGATTCCATTTATCAACTGGAGCAAGTAGTCCATCATTTTTGTAAGTAATGACTGTCCCCGCTGGGGCAGTATTTACTAATAAATCCGTAACCGTTCTAGGCACAGTCTCATCAAATGATCCTTGATAAATAATGATTGGAGTACTTATCTTCTTTTTCAAAGGCTGAGAACCATTTGCCAGAAAATCTTTTACTTCCGGAATATTGGTCATAAACCCAGTTTGGGTACGTGGATATCCCTCTATTGTTCCAAAAATGTCTGCGTAATCGACCATTGGGGCACGAAAAGTACCTCCTAATAGCGTATAACATAGAGACTCAGCTTGTCTCGCAATATCATCTGTTGGAATTTCAAAGACTTCACTATAGCGTAATGCTGGGTAAGGATTTCTTAATCCTGCTGTAATTAAAGCAGTAAAAGTATCTAATGGCGCAAGAATATTAATTTTTTTCGTTAGATCCGTTTCCGTAGCAGCTTGCTGCTCACCACCTGTGAGGATTAAACTCAGGTTGGATGCTGGTGCAATCGCAATAGCGCCTTTGTAATCGAGCTGTGCTCTTGATGCATTCTCAGCAGCACCTAATGCGGCATGTCCCCCTTGAGAATGGCCAATAACAGTCCACCGTTTCTCCGCTGTATTCCCTAAATTTTTACTCGCGGCAACAACTGCGTCTGTGATCGAATAAGCCTCACTTTTCAGATTTAAAAATGGATGTAACTCACGACCTCCAGGTTCACCTAAACCTTCATAATCTGGAGCAACCACGGCGTAACCTGCTGCAAGTAACTTTGCAATTAAGAATTCGTTTCCACCTAAACCTTGCTGACTCGGGGCACATTGATCAGCAACACCTGTAGTTCCATGCGCCCATGCAACTATCGGCCAACCGCCTGATGGAATTGGTCCTTTAGGTTTAAAGACTAAAGCTGTTGCTTGCGTTTCACTTCCATTGACCCCGCGCATTAAATAGGTCATCAATGTTTTAGAATTACTCACACTATCCAACACAACATTAGCGTTAGTATCTACATCGGTATAAGCCTCTACTCTAACCACTGGATTAACAATATTATTTTTAGGAATCCCGTCATCTACGATAACAGAAGTTGAATCGCCATCCCCTCCTCCACAGGCTGTTAAAACAAGCATAGAACTACTGACGAACACGGCCAATATATGTTTTTTCATCTTAAAATTCCTTTATGACATTTTTTCTTGTTGTAACGATTCAAATCACTTGAATACATTAATGATTTACGCCTCAAAATGACGCATGGCAAGACCAGTTACGAGAATGATACAAAGTGAACATTGTCTGCAAATGCGCACTCACCATGGTTATAAAAACAGGTCATTGGGAGTTCAAAATAAATCCTGATCCTACAACTGAATTGAGGCAGTGAGCTCTTCTCTAGTCTTTGTTTGAACCAAATCCCAAAGAATTATTTTAATTTTAGGCCTGATTGCAACTTTTAAACCCGCCTAAATAAATCGACAAGTAGTTTCCAACTTTTCCCTTGCTTAATAAAGCCTGATCTCTAATCACCTAGCTTCACCAGATGATTTAAACACCATCACCGCACAAAATCAGCGAATAAAACACAAATCTGGCAGTCATAGGCTGTCTTGATAGTCTTGAAAATGATAAATTTATTCAGCTTTTAATTTTCGGATATGCACATGCAAGCCATTATTCTCGACACAGAAACCCATACCCTAAATGGTCAACCCATTGAGATTGCATATGCACCGATTGAAATTGCAAATGGCAAATTAAGCCTAGACAAAAGCCAAGTATTTGATCAGCTCTATACCGTCGATGAACCAATCTCATTCGCAGCGATGGCTGTGCATCATATTTTAGAGTCAGACCTCGTTGGGAAGCCTCACTATACGACCTTTAAACTACCTGCAGAAACGCAATACATCATTGGTCATAATATTGATTATGATATTCGTGCTATCGAAAAATGTGGTGTCGATACTTCTCATATTAAAGCGATTTGTACACTCGCTCTTGCACGTTTGGTCTGGCCTGATGCTGAAGCCCACAATATTTCGGCACTCATTTATATGATTGCAAAAGGCAGTGAAAAAGCCCGTGAAATGATTAAAAAAGCTCATCGTGCCGATATGGATATTATTTTAACGGCCAATATTTTAATGCATGTGGTTCATCAATTAAAAATAAACAGCATGGAACAATTATTTGCTGTCTCTGAAGATGCTCGTATTCCGCGAGTCATTAATTTTGGCAAACATCGCGGAACAGCGATTGCTGAACTCCCTGCTGACTATATTCAGTGGTTAATGCGTCAAGATGAACTCGATCCTTACTTACGCAAAGCTTTAGAAAATACGAGCATTAAAACGCTCTAAAATGTATTGTCATAAATTCTTAATATTGTTGTAATTTTCACCCTGTATGTTCAGCCTTAATTTATTTGTTCGGGGGAGTAAATTAAGGTATGAATCATTATCAAAAGACAGCATTGGGTTTAGATGCTTTACAACAACGTCATATCCCACTCAATGCGCGTCAAAGACGACTATTGGTTTTAATTGGTACAGAAGATTTTGAACAATTGGCTGACCAGTTCAAACAACGCATCGCAACGCCTGAAATCCTCGGACAATTAATTGAATTGGGTTTAATTCATTCCACACAAACAGCTCACGTCTCTAGCCCAATAGAGCCTCTATCCAAATCTCAACCACCTGCCTCACTACTAGAAAATAGTCAAAATAGCGTCAATCCAATAGATTTAAACAGCAAAGCGCAGACTCCTGCACCACCTGCTCCTACACAAAGCCCAGCCCCACCACTTAAAGCTTATAGCTTTGAAGAAACACGCGATTTGATGATGAGCTTATTACAACGTTATTGTGGCTTAATGGCAAAACAACTCATTCTTCAAATTCAATCGGCGACAGACTTACACAGTCTCAAACGCTGCCAAATGCAATGGATTACGACGTTACAGGAAAGTCGAATAGAACCCACAGCACTCAATCAACACTTACAACAGATCAATCATTCACTGTTGCGTTTGCAAGCAGCTTAAAGAAATAAATTCAATGGATAATTGAGTCTTTTTCGGTCTTAGTTAAGATTTAAAGACTACGAGTTTGATTAGCAATCTATTGTTTTATTATTCAGGCAAAAAATCCTAATGTCTTTCATCGACTTTTCAGACTTTGGCACAATGGTTACTCGAACCATTTATCAAACAGCTTGATAAATAATAACTATGTGTGAAGTGATATCCTAATTTCACTTTAGGATCTTCAATATAATCGCACAAAAATTTATCCCTTATATTCTTCGATGGCCTAACTTAACTCGATATAGATCGCCCATAAAAAAAAGCCCATGTAAAGATGGGCTTTTTTCAATAGGGTTAATCAACAACTCGGTATATATTTTCCGTTTGTCGACTTTCAAATAACAGTTCAATACTAGGCAGAATCACTTCACCATCAACAACGATATGTTCAATTCGTTTAAACAAATCCAAACGTTCTGCTTCGGAGTTTTCAGGTACTTGTCTTAACTGGGCCTTCACATTATACGTTTGACTGTACTGGTCCTTTACCTTTACATCTACAAGCTGAGTCATAGTCATTTTCCTTTTCTTTTTTAGCTCTGCTTAATCTTATAGCACAAGTTTTTTCCAACACCGCCCCTTGAGTTGTTAGAATTTATCGCAATGTTAATTTATATAAATATTTTCAAAATCATAACTATAAATCATAAACTTAAATCAAATATGTTTAACAACCGAGATACATAGTCATATTTTTTCACATAAAAAAAGCTCGCATTGCTGCGAGCTTTTCTATGTTGGAAGGCTAGTGCTGATTTATTGTTTGAACATTTCGTTTCAAACTCAACGAGCTGTCATTGATCCGTCCAACTACATCGTAGCGTCTTAGTTATCGACCTACTGTAACTACAATATAAAAGCATTTTTCACTATCGACAAGGGTCTATGACATTTCGAAACAACAGTACAAATAAAAGCCAATTGATATTTTAAAAAAATAAGAGACCTTACTGAAAGGCAAAATCGAGATAACATCTCAGCGTCAAATCAAGTAAAATCGCGCATTCAACCTATGAGCTCTTTTCCATGTTAGTTCAATTGATTTTGAGTCATTTATAAATACAAAACTAAGCTCATTCCTCAAAACTTATTTGTTTAATCGTGGTTTTAACTTTAGCGTTTGGTTACCTCTTTCGGCTTCAAAATCGTGGATTGGCAAACTGGCCTACCCTATTTTTTATTATAAGAAGAAGAAATACGGGATCGATATCCACTGCACCACAAAAATTGGCTATGGCTTGTTCATCGGTCATGGGGGACCTTTGATTGTCAACCCAACGACTGTGATTGGAAACAATGTCAACCTTTCTCAGTTTACAACGATTGGTGCCAATGGCGGTCGTCAGGCCGCTGTAATTGGCGACAATGTATATATTGGCCCAAATGTCTGTATTATCGATCATGTTAAAATTGGCGATAATGCCACCATCGGTGCAGGTAGTGTGGTCACCAAAGATATTCCTGATAATGCAACAGCTGTAGGTAATTATGCAAAAGTCATTCACTATAATAATGCTGGAAATTCAGTAAATAAACGCTGGCTGAATTGCAACTAAAACAACATCAGCATAATTTAATCAACTTAGCACTCTATAAATAAAACATAGACTGATAATTTTTATACTCCGTAAATTTTAAGACATAATATGTTGCTGTTGTATTTCAAAAGCTCATGAATAGGAGAAATTAGGTTAGGGTAAATCTTCGCTTTTGTTCGATGAATAAGATAGAGGTACATTATGACCACGATTAATATTTCAGACATTAAAGAACATTCTAGTGTGATTGCCGTATGTGGAACGAAGATTGGAGATGTTGACCACATAGAAGGTAAAGAGATCAAACTCACCAAACATGGTGATGGCAAACATCATATTATCCCGAGTGCATGGGTAAGAGAAATTCGAGAGGATCAGGTCATATTAAGCAAAGATGCCCAAGAAATTAAAGATAATTGGATTGAAGCATAGACTCAAAAAACTGCAAAGCTGCCAGCCTTTGGGCTGGTACTGCATATGATAGGCACACTAATTAGATGCAAAGAGCGTAATCTACATCCATCTATCTAAGCTTGATCAATATTGATCTATCGTAAAAGTATAAAAATTACTCAACCACAACATTCTTAATCTTTAAAAGGGTTTGAAATTTTATCTTTAATACTTAACCAAACCAAAAAAGCCATAATAAATAAAAGTAAGCCAATCACGATAAAGAATGTTTCGCCCACAGCAAAACCGGTAATGAGTGCCCCTAACCCGATGAATGATAATAAAATGATCAATCCGATGCCTAAGACATTCATGTTTGTTCTCCAATGATCGAAATAATAAAGAGCTCATTATTACGTTTAGGCATGTCAATTTAATGTTGTTTTCATTAAACTTTAATAGTGCTTTTGATTGATGAGGCGCTATTGTGTACTATTCATATTATCTTAATGAAAACTAATGTAATTTTTATATAAAAATTACATATATATTAATATGAAGTTTCTCTATACTTAGAAAAATACCAGCAAGCAAATTCGATCAATTTTCACCCAGATTGATTTCAGTCATGAGAAGTGAGCTTCTACAGGCGTCACAACAAAACTTTAAAAAATCTGTTCTTGTCTTGGGGGCATGAGTGATCAAGAAATCTGTTTTTCATAGTTTAGATTTACAAAAACTTATTTTGATTTTAATTATTGGCTGTGTCTCAAGCTTGTTTCTAATTTCAATTTTTGTTCTGAACTATGTCATCAAAGAGCAGTTAACCGAAAACTCTTTAGCTGCCAATCAACGCTATGCCTCAAAAATTGCATTTAGTACCGACAAATATTTTGAAAGTATGTTGAGTGAGCTTCGCTATAGTGCTCAAATTGTTGGTCAAGATTTTTCCAATCAACAGGTTTTAAAAGCTGAAGTTACGCGTCTCAAAGGTCAATCACAAAAATTTAACTCAATCACGATTATCGATAAAAATGCTTTTATTTTGGAATACTCACCCGAGACTTTACATGTTAATCAAAAAAAACAATATAAAACTCCAGGTATTACCGAAGCATTAAAGCTCAAGAAAACCTATATTTCCTCTCCATACAAAGGCTTGTCAAACAATTTAATTGTACTGATTGCTCAGCCTATTTTTAATCGTAAAAATGAGTTCCTCGGTATCGTCACGGGCTCGATTTATTTGAATAAAGAAAACTTGGTGAGTGAACTTTTAGCCACCACTTATTCTTATAAGAAAAGTTATACTTATGTTGTTGATAATAAAAATAAGATCATCTTCCATCCAGATAAAGCTCGCATTGGAGATTCATTAAAAAATAACACAGGGATGCAATATATTACCTCCCACCCCACTGGAAAGATTGCACTGGTCAATAGTAAAGGGATCGAAAACCTTGCGGGGTTTGCGGCAATTCCAAGTGTGAATTGGGTTGTGGTGTCACAACAACCGACGTTAGAGTTATTAAGCCAAGCCAACTCGATCATCGTTAAAGTAACACTGGCTATGCTCGGCTTCTATTTACTCTTGTTCATTTTTGTGTGGAAACTTTCTTACTGGATTTCGTCACCACTCAATAAGCTTGCACAAATGGCCAGCATGTTGACGCGCCCAAATATTGATCAAGACATTAAAAACATCGATCCTTGGTATTTTGAGGCTTTACGCTTTCGCACCGCTCTCTTGCTTAGCTCCAAACATTTTAAAGATGAAATTGCAGAGCTTAAACAACACGTGAATACCGATCCGCTGACGGGACTTTATAACCGCCGTGGTATGAAACTGTTTTTAAATGAATTAGAAGCAACCAATACGCCTTTTTCGGTACTGACATTGGACATCGATCACTTTAAAGCGGTAAATGATAGCTACGGCCATGATCAAGGTGATCACGTATTGAAAAAGTTAGCGTCACATATGAAAAGCAACTTTCGTCAACATGATGTGTGCTGCCGTGTCGGTGGAGAAGAATTTATTGTCTTTGTGGTGCACGAAGATCCAAAGATTGCCTATATAGCAGCTGAACGACTTCGTAAAACGGTAGCACACAGCTACATTGACCCAATTGGCACGATCACGGTTTCAATTGGTATCGCCTCGTGGCCTCAAGACTCAGAAAATATTCAAGATGTAATTAAATTGGCAGATCAAAAACTCTATCAAGCCAAGAATGATGGTCGAAATCGTATCCGTTCGACATCATCGGACTGACATAGATTTCGTTCAATATAAAATTAGGCCAAATCATGCAGTGCTTTCAGATCCATCTGTTCAAAAATGAAAAGGCCTAAAATAGGCCTTTTCATGCAAGATGATTCAACTTATATTTTTAAGTTCTATCATCTACTTCGCTCGGTTTTTCTAGTTCTGCATCATTTAACAACTGCCCCGTATGTTGCGGCTTAATCAAGGGTGCAGTAGGTCGTGGGTTGCGCTGCGTATATTGTATACCTATACCCGCTTTGACATCATCAGCTGCAACTTCCGTTTCAAAACGTTGATTATCTAAAGCTCGGATATCCTCACTCACCTGTTGAATTTCATCCTGACTTGCTCCCAATTGCTGCAAGGCCATTTGACCTAAAGCCAATGCAGACTCAAAGGTTTCTCGAACCATCAGACTGACATTTTTCTTAGACAAATACAGCGCGTGTTCACGGTCATAGGAACGAACAATCAGCTTAGCCAAAGGAAATTCAGCATTCACCAACTCTACAATTTTATTAATCGTTTCTTTGTGGTCGACACAGACTAAAATGGCTTCTGCGGTATCTGCCCCTGAAGCATGTAAAATATCTAAACGACATCCATCGCCATAGTAGACATCAAAACCAAACTTTTCCGCGTTCTGAATCATATTGACGTCATTATCAATAATGGTCACATCCACACTACGCGCCAATAACAACTGACTGGCCACTTGACCAAAGCGACCAAAACCAATCATCAATACTTTACCCGTTAAGCCATCGGCAACCCTGACCTGATCAAGAGAACTTTCATCCTGTTCAAGGGTAAAGCGTTTAAATAACACGCCGATGATTGGCGTCAACACCATAGACAATACGACGATCGCGGTTAAATTCGACTTGATGGTATTGTCAATAATTTGAGCTGTCGTCGCGGCACTAAACAATACAAAGGCAAACTCGCCCCCCTGCGCCATCAGTAAGGCACGATCTAAAGCCTCGGGATGATTACTCTTGGTCAAACGCGCGACTACATAGATCATCAGCGCTTTGGTCAACATCAACGCAATGACACCACTGACAATTAACGGCCAATTTTGTCTGACCACTGCCAAGTCCAAAGACATCCCGACACCCAAGAAGAATAAGCCGAGTAATAAGCTTCGAAAGGGTTCAATATCCGCTTCAATTTGGTGTCGGAAAGTCGATTCGGACAGTAACACTCCCGCTAAAAATGCGCCCAGTGCCATGGATAAACCACTGAGTTGCATCAGCAATGCCGCGCCCAAGACCACCAACAACGCCGCAGCAGTCATCACTTCACGTGCTTTGGCAGCAGCTAGCACTTTAAATAATGGATTGAGTAACCAATGCCCTGCAACAATTAATCCAGCAATGGCCAACAGTCCGATGCCAATCCCTTGTAAATCGATAGATGAGCTTTCCGCTGCTTGATTGGGTGCCATAAAGGCAACCAATGCCAATAAGGGAACGATCAATAAGTCTTCAAACAATAAGATCGCCACGATCTTTTGACCACGTCGTTGATGCAGCTCTCCACGATCATTTAACAGTTGCATCACAATCGCAGTCGACGTCAGAACAAAACCCGCAGCTCCAATGAACGCTATTTTCCAGCTAAAGCCAAACAACATGCCCATACCCGTTAAGGCAATGACTGAAATAAGGATTTGCAAACTGCCCAATCCAAAAATCTCTTTCCTCAAACTCCATAAGTGCGAAGGCTGCATCTCCAATCCGATGATAAAGAGATACATCACGATGCCGAGTTCAGCAATATGTAAAATGGCTGTGGGATTGTTAAAAAAGGCAAAACCAAATGGCCCAATAATCAATCCAGCAATTAAGTAGCCTAATATCGAACCTAGACCAATACGTTTAAAAATAGGGACGGCAATGACCGCTGCACTCAACAGTACAACAGGCCCAACCAGTCCCAGTGAATCTACTTCTGCACTCATTTTGTTCTCATCTTGGTTGTTGGCAATCCATGCCAATTTCACGCTATTTTAATTTTATTCATTAAGGTCTATGTCAGTACGGATAAAACTTCTCAGCTGTGATCTTTTCGCTCTGCATGTCCGAAGGCTTATCATCAACACTCAACATGCTGCGAATTAAGCATGGCTGGACCAGCCTATGTTTAAAACTATATACAGCATTGTTGCTATACAGCAAGATTTTATTCAAGGAATAAAAAACACCTCACTACTTATGAACAGAAGATAATCAAGACCAGATTTTTATAACAGATAGATACTTAACAATAGTGTTTAGTAAGATTCTATCGTCAAAGATAAATTGTATCTTTGACGATATAGAGATGACATTCGGAATTTTACTCCATCAATATAAAGTAGAAGGTCGTATGTTCAAGCATATTTTCTCGCTCCAGCCACACAGATAATGGCTGCCAAAGTGACGACCAACATCATCCAACTCACGCTTTCATGTAGTAATAGAGCGGCAAGTGCAAGTCCCATAAAGGGTTGGAATAATTGCAGTTGACCAACAGATGCAATGCCGCCTTGTGCTAATCCTCGATACCAAAACACAGAACCCAGTAACATGCTAAAGATAGAAACATAAGCCAGTCCTATCCATGCAGCTGTACTAACATGCTGAAATGAGATAGGCATGCTCCATAATGCTATTGGCAACATCACAGGTAACGAGAGCAGTAAAGCCCAACTAATGACTTGCCAACCGCCCAGTGTTCGCGAAAGTTTTGCTCCTTCTGCATAGCCTAGTCCGCATAGAATAATTGCTGCCAACATGTATAAATCACCTTTCCATGCGGTACTCGTTTCTCCAAGTGCAGCATAGCCTGCTACAAAAATGGCTCCCAGCACTGAAAACAACCAAAAAAGTGGCTGGGGTCGTTCACCTCCGCGTAGAACTGCAAAAATTGCAGTACTGATAGGTAATAATCCTAAGAAAACAATGGAATGTGCAGAACTTACATGCTGTAGGGCCAAAGCGGTTAAGAGTGGAAATCCGATGACCACGCCCAATGCACTGCCTGCAAGTGCAGGTATGTTTGAAGCGGTCGGGCGTGCTTGGCGAAGTAACACCAGAAAAAATAATCCTAATAACGCTGCAATTGTGGCCCGTGCACTGGTTAAAAAGATGGGGCTAAAATCGGCAACGGCGACCCGTGTTGCAGGTAAAGAGCCCGCAAAAATAGCGACACCGATTAATCCGTTTACCCAGCCGCTGGTTGCCTGTTTCATGGCGTGATTCTCTTATCGTTAATCGCTCAATTTGAACATAGACCGCATGTTTGAATCGAGATACAATCCAATACAATAAATAAAAACTGTTATGTGTAAAGAGCCCATACAGTTTAGGAGAAATGGAATGCGTAGCCAAACTCGAATTGATGCAGTTATGGATGAAATTAAACTTAAAATTAGCTCACGTACCTACCTCCCCAATCATCGCCTTCCTTCTGTGCGCCAACAAGCACGTACATTGCAGGTCTCTGTTTCAACCGTTGTCGAAGCCTATGAACGTTTAATGGCTGAAGGCATCATTCTGTCTAAACCCGGATCAGGCTTTTATGTGTCTGGCCCCGTCGCGCCACTGGCTTTAGCCCAAATGGGGCCTAAGCTAGATAGAGAGGTCGATCCTTTATGGGTCTCTAGACAAGCCTTGGATACAGATCACAGCACACTCAAACCGGGTTGCGGCTGGTTACCACCCGAATGGTTATATGAGACTGGTGTTCGACGTGCTCTGCGGAGCATGGCAAAAGCAGATCGCTTAGAACTGGTGGAATATGCAACACCAGCAGGACATCCTGAACTGCGACAATTAATTTCTCGTCGTTTAACCCACATTGGTGTTGAAGCTTCGCCTGAACACATCATGCTCACCGAATCTGGCACGCAAGCAATTGATTTGATCTGTCGTTTTTTATTGGAAGCTGGCGATACCGTCATTGTTGATGACCCTTGTTATTTTAATTTTCATGCGCTGCTCAAAGCCCATCGCATCAATATTGTGAGTGTGCCCTATACCCCCCATGGCCCAGATTTGGAGATCTTTCAGTCTGTTTTAGCTGAACACTCACCACGGCTGTATATCACCAACTCAGGTATACACAATCCAACTGGTGCAGTGCTTTCCCCCGTCACGGCGCATCGTTTACTTAAATTGGTCGATCAAACCAATTTAGTCATTGTGGAAGATGATATTTTTGCCGACTTTGAACATACCCCTGCCCCACGACTGGCTGCTTTTGATGGACTCAATCGTGTCATTCAAGTTAGTAGTTTTTCAAAAACGATTTCAGCCTCTTTGCGCTGTGGCTATATCGTGGCCAAAAATGAATGGATTGAAAATCTAATCGATTTAAAGATCGCCACCTCTTTTGGTGGAGGCCGACTTGCCGCCGATATGGTGCTGATTGCCTTAAAAGACAGTGGATATCGTAAGCATATGGAAACAGTGCGCTTACGCCTTGCCCATGAAATACAAAAAGTCATCACTCAGCTCGAAGCTTTAAATATTCACCCGTGGCTAGTCCCACAAGCGGGCATATTCCTCTGGTGTAAACTTCCCGACGGTTTCGATGCTGCGCTCATTGCGCGAGAGTGTTTAAAACACGGCGTTGTTTTAGCGCCGGGAAATGCGTTTAGCCAATCCTTAAATGCACAGAATTTCTTACGCTTCAATGTCGCACAATCGGTAGATCCGCGTATTTTCGAAACGCTCAAAAATGTGTTAGCTCAACAGCAAAACTCAACCATTTTAATAAAAGCCTCTACTTAGAAATAGAGGCTTTTATTAAAATGGTTGAATGGCTTATGAACAATACTCGTCGCGTTGATGCTCAATTAAAGACAGTGCGGCATTCCATGCTTTCAGCATCACCATTTCAATCAATTCACTTTCAAACTGTTGAGCTGTGTGTTGACGTACAGCTTCAGACGGAAGATGAAGCTCTGCTCCACCTGCCATCGCTTTAATCTGCGCTTGGCATGCGCGTTCAAGGAAATAGATCTCGTGGAAAGCACGTTGAATCGAATCCCCTGTCGATAGCAAACCATGATTACGTAAAATCATGACTCGGTTTTGCCCCAAGTCTTTCACAAGACGCTCACGTTCTTCGGTCAATAACGCCACCCCTTCATACTCGTGATAGCTAACTTTGTTATAAAACTTCAAAGCATGTTGAGACAAAGGCAATAAACCATGTTTTTGTGCAGACACTGCAATGCCATCTGCGGTATGCGTATGAATCACGCAGTGCACATCTTTACGTGCATCATGGATCGCGGAGTGAATCACAAAACCTGCGGTATTGACCAATTTCCCCTGATCATAATCCGCAATAATATTGCCTGCATAATCAATTTTAACCAAATGCGAAGCCGTCATTTTTTCAAAGGGAATGCCATATTGATTAATCAGAAAATGACCGTCTTCGTCGGGGACACGTAGACTAATATGCGTATCAATTAAATCGGTCATGCGGAAATGCGCAATTAGACGGTACAACCCCGCAAGCTGACAACGCGCATCCCATTCTTTTTCTGACACGACATCTTTTAGACTTTTCATCGCATGTAAACTGGTCATTTGTTATCCCTATTATCTCTATCCATTAAAGTTGACATTGAGCTTGAAGGAAAAAGCCCAACCCTGCTTAAGTCCTTCTCTCAACATAAACTGATTCTTCGTAAAATAGCGAAACCTGTCTTGAATGATTCTGCTATTTCCGTGTGCTATCAAGCAACTTAACACGCTATGACGTCGATAGTGTTTTAATGGAGTCATTCACAAAGATGGTTTTGCCTCTCAGCATCGAGGGTGCAAAATCGACCATGCTACGTAAAGTTCGGGTGAAATGTGCCTGATCGGCAAAACCCGCTTCCAAGGCAATATCAATCAAACTCCGACCTGCTGCCCAGAGTTTGATGGCATAGCGAATACGCAACCAAAGAATGTAGCGACGCATTGAAATCCCTAGTTGCTGGCTAAACAAGTGCATCAGTCTCGACTCAGACAGCCCCGTATGTGCCGCGACTTGGGCTACTGTGGGAATCTGCTGAGGTACAAGTTGTTGAATATAATGACAGGCTTGTAAAACGCGGGCATCCCATGGCAATACCTGCAACGGATTTGGGTTTAACGTTGACAGCAGTGTTAAAACCAATTGTTTGGCATCATCAGGAGTAAGTTGCCCAGCGATCAACTTTTGAAGCTGTGAATAAAACGAAGCGAGGCAAGAGGCTGGTAAGGAACAAATCTGTTCGCCATTCAGCAATGGATGCAAGTATCCATAGAGCGCATGATCAGGATCAATCATGAGTGCCAGATAAGGTTGATTTTCTGAATCGGTACTGTGCATCACATTGGGTGCCATCACCACAATATCGTGATAACGACGTACTTGGTCGTCTAAAGTGATTGCAAAAGGTGTGCCCAAGCCAATTTGTAGAAGTGCTGGAAAATGGGCATGGGCATTATTCAACTGCTCATGAGTCACATACAAAATGACACCATCCCAAGTGTAAATTTTACTTTGGTGCGCCAACCCTAAACTCGCATCCTTGCTTTGCGATAGCATATTCGTTCAAGACCATCTTTGGTTTACTGTTTAAAACTACGCCTAGTAAACACTAAAGGAGTAGGACATGTTACAGAATACCCAAACCCAAATTAAAAACAATATGCAAGATTTGGTGAATAACGCAAATCATTCTTCTGCATTAGTTGCAAGCCCTGATGTGCAAATTAAAGGAAGTGATGGCCGTTATAAAACATTAAAAGAATTCTATCCCTTCTATCTTTCTCAGCATGAAGATCCCACTTGCCGACGTTTACACTTTGTGGGAACCACCTGTGTGATCGGGATTACCGCGGCTGCAGCGATGACCAAAAATCCAAAACTACTCTGGGCTTTGCCTGTAGTGGGTTATGGATTTGCGTGGGTCGGACATTTCTTTTTTGAGCACAATAAGCCAGCCACATTTAAATACCCTCTCTACAGCTTAGCCTGTGATTTTAAAATGTATAAAGACATTTTATTCAAACGCGTTGATTGGTAAATAAAAATGCGACTGTCTTATATATTTATAGGGCAGTTTCAGACTACAACAACCAAACTGCTTCGGTCAGCTGCTTAATTTCATCCATATCATGGCTGACATATAACATCGGGATATGGGTTTCAAGTTGGACAGTTTGAAAAAAAGGAAGGATTTCCTGTTTATGTGCAGCGTCTAATGCAGACAATGGTTCATCTAATAATAATAAATTTGGCGAATATAATAACGCCCGACCTAATGCAACACGCTGCTTTTCACCACCTGAAAGCTTCGTCGGCATACGACTGAGTAAATGATTAAGTTTAAGCAGTTCAATAATATAATCAGGATCAAAACGTCGGCTTTCAGGCGGAATGCGCTTATAGCCAAACAATAAATTTTGCATCACCGTCATATGTGGAAACAGTTGTGCATCCTGAAAGACCAAACCTACATGACGTTGCTGCACGTTTAAATTAATCTTATTTTTCGCATCAAACCATGTCTGATGATTGATTTTAATCCAGCCATTTGCTGGGGTATTGAGTCCTGCAATGGCATGCAAAATACTGGTTTTTCCTGAGCCTGACGCTCCAAATAAACCAATGACAGGATGTTCAGATGAAAATGTCTGATCGAGTTTAAATCTGCCTAAATTTAACTGAATATGACAGTTAATCATCGTCTTAATGCCCTCGTTTGTTTTTCTGATAGCGATGGAACCACTGGGCAAACCATAACGCCAAAAATGCCACAGTTAATGACAGAATAATCAGTCGCCAAACCGCTTGTTCTGTGTCGGGTTGCTGCATCAAGCTATACATGGCCAAGGGCAAGGTTCTGGTCTCGCCTGCAATGTTACCGACAAAGGTAATGGTTGCACCAAACTCACCCAGACTGCGACAAAAACATAAAATCGCCCCTACCAATATGCCACTGCTGGCTAAAGGCAAAGTGACATAAAAAAAAGTACCCAAGGAGGAAGCACCGAGCGTTTTCGCCGCCATTTCTAGCCGTTGATCCACCAACTCTATGGCCAAACGAATCGATTGAACCAAGAGTGGAAAGCCCATCACGGCTGAAGCCAAAACTGCGCCTTTCCAATTAAATGCAAAATTCAGTCCAAAGGGCTCAAGATACTTACCCAGTATTCCGTTTCCTCCAAAAACCTGTAACAGCAAATATCCCGGCACCACAGGCGGCAGCACCAAAGGTAAGAAAATAAAGGTTTCAAATAATGATTTTCCAAAAAACTCTTTACGTGCCAAAACCCAACCCACTGCCAATGCAGGGATCAGACTAAAGGCCAAACAGGTTGCAGCCACTTGGCAGGATAACTTGAGTACCTCTATCTCTTCAGCCGATAAAGAAAACATCATCACTTAGCAGCAGATAAAACGGTAAAGCCATATTTTTTAAAGACTGCATGTGCTTGTTTACTCTGTACAAACTGATAAAAAGCTAGCGCATCGGGATTATTTTTTACAAGGCCTAAAGGATAAACAATCGGGGTATGGCTGCTGATAGGGAAAACGCCAACGACGGTGATATGGTTACTGATAGCAGCATCGGTTGCATAAACAATGCCAAGCTGACATTCGCCACGCGCTACAAAGTTGAGCGCAGCTCTGACATCTTCCGTTTCAACCAATCTTGGTTCAAGTTTTGACCACCACCCCAGTGCGGTCAGCGCCTGTTTCCCGTATTTTCCGACTGGAACACTTTTGGTGTCCCCTGTACAAAGCTTGCCTTGAAAAGCGGTAGAAGGATCAAAACTTTTATCCATTTTTATTTTGACGGGCTTAGCTTTTGGCGAAATCAAAACAAGACGATTGCCCAATAAATTCACACGTTTATTCGGTACAATTAACTTTTTATTTTGCAGATAATTCATCCACTGTTCATCTGCCGAAATAAAAACATCTGCAGGTGCACCCGCTTCAATTTGCTTGGCCAAAGTCGACGAGCCTGCATAAGAGGTTTTCACGCGTACTCTTTTTTGTTGTTCAAACATTGCATCGACATCTGCTATAGCATTGGTCAAACTGGCTGCTGCATAAACGGTAATGGCTTGCTCTGCATGTACCTGTGCCGCAAGAGCCAAAGCACAACACAACATCGCATATTGCATGCACTTATTCTTAAAATTGAGCAGCACCATGTTCCCCTTAAGCGTTATAAATTGACCGATATGTTTTTAAAAATATATGGATACATAAGCAACGTCAATTCCAGAAACAGATTATTTATCATTCAAGTTAAAGTGTTTGTATCTTAATCACGTGACTGATACTGCTCTTGCTATCGAGTGATTAAATAAGAGGTTTTATCAAATAGAGGAAGCTTATTCGTGTAAGCAATTACTGGGTACGAAAAGGATTAGCTGACCTAACTAGCTAGATTATGGTTTAAGGTGTTGAGCTATTTCTTCAAAATCCTGCTCAATCGCAAGGCGTGCTTTTATTTCCATCTGTCTAAACTGACTTAAAATACTTTCGCCCAAGTCCGTGAGTTTTGCCCCACCCCCATGCGTTCCACCTTTTTGAGTTTCGACCAATCCTGACTGAAAACTATGATTCATGGTTTCAACCAACTGCCATGCACGGCGGTAACTCATATTCATACTTTTTGCAGCTTGAGAAATTGAACCTGTACGGCGAATTTCTTCCAATAACTCGGCCTTACCTGGCCCAAAGGCAATGTCTTGATTGAGAAGTATTCTGAGCTGTAATTTTAATTTAACGTCCTGCATACATTCACTCAAATAAAGACCTGTCATCAAAGCAGATGACCTAAAGAAAAACCTTTTACTTTTTATACAGCAAAATTTTGAATATCAAGTATATAAAACAAAACCATTACCGCGGCAAAAACTCGCTAAGGTCAAACCTGACTGCTTTGCCATATTAATCGCCATACTGGTTGGGGCTGAAATACACGCCAGCAAGGCAATATTCAGTTGAGCACACTTACGAATCAACTCATAACTGGCGCGGCTGGTCATCACGACAAAACCTTGATTTACATCATAATGATTTTCTGCAATATAACCCAATAGTTTATCTAAAGCATTGTGTCGGCCTACATCCTCAAACAAAGCCACTATTTCCCCTGCTTCAACCCATGCAGCCGCATGTGCACCACCCGTCATTTGGGTGATTTTCTGTCGGGTATTGAGTTGAGCAATGGCTTGCGGAATTTGAGCTAACCATCCCTCACAGATGGCTGTGGTAATTTGAGGTAAATCCAAATGAAGCTGCTGTAAACTTTCAATTCCACAGAGACCACAACCCGTGCGTCCAACCATCATCCGTCGATGTTGTTTGAGCGCCATAAAGGCGCGGGCAGAAATCGTCATTTCGACTTGGATTCCAAATTCCGTTTCGTGTATGTCTAAAGAATAAAGCTCTTTCAAACTCGTCAAAATACCTTCAGACAAGCTAAAGCCTTTCGCAAAAACTTCAATATCTGCTGGCGTTGCCATCATTACTGCATGAGAAATCCCATTATAAACCAAGGCAATAGGATATTCTTGCACCACAAAATCAGATTGTTCAACAGCTCTATTTTCACTTAAACGCTGGATATCAACAGTTTCATACCCCAGAGAACTCAACTTAGACGCCCGAATATCCATAATAATTTTCCAATCTTCCCTAAACACTAAACCTTTCAATCATGCAAAAAATGACACCTGCAAATCAGGCGCCATTTCAGCATTGAATCAACTAACCTCTCGATTCACGATCTGATTGGCATCTTCAGGATCAACGGCTTGTGCCAAGTTGAAATGTTCAGGCGCTTGACCTGCATGTAAAATCACAGGCACGCTTTTCGAAGCCGGTATTTTGGCGTGTTTATCATGACTACTGAGCGCAACCAATGGATTGGTTTCCGGATAATAGGCTGCGAGGCTACCCCGTGGAATGTTATACGGTACGATACGGAAGCTTTGAACCACACGTTTAACACCATCCGAATAAATACTTTCGATATCCACCCATTGATCTGCAACAAAACCAGCCGCAGCGATATCTTCGGCATTCATAAACAATACACGGCGCTGACCAAATACCCCACGATAACGGTCATCGAGTCCATACAAGGTTGTATTGTATTGGTCATGAGAGCGTGTGGTCATTAGGGTATAGACTTTGGCCCCTGTATATTGTTCAGCGTATTGATGCTCTTTATCGGCATACACTTCAGCCAACGGCGTAATTAAAAACTGTGCCTTGCCTACAGGCGTATTCCACACATGCTGATTGGCAGGATGCTCTAAGTGAAAACCACCCGGCTGATAGACACGTGCATTAAAATCATGAAATTCATCAAATACGTCTTCAATCGAATCTCGAATACGGTCATAACTTTCTACATACCATTTCCACTTGATATCACTGTCTGGCAAGACGGCTGCCGCCATACGTGCCACAATGTCAGGCTCTGAAAGTAGATTCTTGGATGCAGGTTCATTACGCCCTGCTGAAAGATGCACATTACTCATGGAATCTTCAACACTGACGGCCTGTGGCCCATGCTGTTGCATATCAACTTCGGTACGGCCCAAACAGGGTAAAAGTAATGCCTCTTTACCACAAACCAAATGGCTACGATTCAACTTCGTTGCAATCTGTACCGTCAAATCACAACGACGTAAGCCTTCTTGTGTATACGGTGTATCTGGAGTGGCAACAGCAAAGTTACCACCTAAACCAATAAAGACTTTTACATCCCCTTCATACATGGCCTTAATGGTATCCACTACCCCAAAACCATGATGTCGTGGTGATTTGACCCCAAAGACATGATCAATACTATCTAGTAATTTTGGACTCGGTCGTTCATTAATGCCCATGGTTCGATCTCCCTGCACATTACTGTGCCCGCGAATCGGTGCTAAACCTGCCCCTGAGCGACCAATATGCCCTCTAGCCAACATTAAGTTCGCCAGCATATGTACATTCGCAGTCCCGTGTCGATGCTGTGTAATCCCCATGCCCCAACAGAAAATGGCCGTTTTAGCATCCAAATACATTTTAGCTAAAGATTCTAAATGCTCAGGGCGAAGTCCCGTATGTGCATGAATATCTGACCATGTAGTTCGATCAATTTCTTCCATCATGGCATCAAAACCGACTGTATTCATTTCGATAAAAGACCGGTCAAAAACGCTCTTTTTCCCAGCTGCCAGTGCTTGAATGTCCCACTCACGTAAATGTTTCAGCATCCCGAACATGAGTGCATAATCGCCACCCACGTTGGGTTGGAAATAATAACGACTAATGGGTGTACTGCCATTGGTCATCATCTCAACAGCTGCTTGCGGATCTTGGAAGCGCTCCAATCCACGCTCTTTGAGTGGATTGATGGCAACGATATTGCCACCACGACGCGACACTTCACGTAAAGTCCCCAGCATCCGCGGATGGTTGGTGCCTGGATTATGCCCAAAACTGAAAATCGCATCGGCGATATCAAAATCTTCTAAAGTCACTGTTCCCTTACCCAAACCAATTGAGTCACGTAAGCCAACACTGGTGGTCTCATGGCACATATTGGAACAGTCTGGAAAATTATTGGTACCATAAGCACGGACAAAGAGTTGATATAGAAACGCCGCTTCATTACTGGCACGACCAGAAGTATAAAATGCCGCTTGATCTGGATGATCCAAGGCTTGTAAATGTTTTGCGATTAAGGCAAAAGCATCATCCCATGAGATGGGCACATATTTATCGGTCGCGCTGTCATAGCGCATTGGGTCGGTTAGACGACCTGAATCTTCAAGCAAGAAATCACTTTGTTCAGACAGCCAACTGACCGTATGGGTCGCAAAAAATTCAGGTGTAACACGTTTTGATGTGGCTTCAAAAGCAACGGCTTTCGCACCGTTTTCACAAAAGTTAAAGGCATGTGCATCTTTCTTTTCAGGCCATGCACATCCTGGGCAGTCAAAACCCGTGGGTTGGTTAATATTGAGAAGCGTAATCGTACCTTTTTTGAAAACTTCCTGTCGCTTTAAGTTTCTTGCAACACTTAACAACGCACCCCATCCACCCGCAGGATTGGTATAAGGCTCTATTCGCGCATAGCTGGTTTCTTCATCGTTATGCTTTTTATCTTCAGTGTTTTCCATCTCACCGCCCTCAATATTTATCTTCGGTAAAAAGTTCTGCAATGATCAATTCACTGTTCACTTTGCTCATACTTGCAAGCGATTTGGATTGCTCATCCCTTTTTTATTGCTCTTTTCTTATTCATCATGCCTGCGTTTCTTGGCACAATTCCAAAAACACTTCTGATCAAAAATATCACCCTTTTAGTATGCAATTTCAATAGATGAATTATTACAAAAGACAATGACTTGATGGATCGTGTTCGAGGAATACCCTCTCATTTTTTGAAAATGAATGAACTAAACAGCTTCAAGACGCCGTTTGATCTTTGAAATAAAACATTTCATACTCTCGTTTATAAAAACTAAATCCTATGTAAATACGAGGTGGAGCGACTATGGACGGTTCGACGACTGCACGCTTACAACATAGGTCAGCGCAACTGATCGATCAATTTGGCCGTCATAAACATAAACTCCGAATCTCACTGACAGATCGTTGTAGTTATTGCATGGCCGATAGGCCGGAATGGTTGGCAAAAAAAGACATCTTGAGCTTTGAAGAGCTTTTAACCTTTTGTGAAATGATGGTGGGGCTAGGCATTCGGCACATCCGCTTAACAGGTGGTGAGCCTTTGATGCGTCAAGGCGTAGTCAATTTTATTGATGCTTTGAATCGGCTCAAGCCACAGGGTTTAGAACGTATTTCCATGACCAGTAATGCTTTCTATTTAAACAAGTATGCACGAGCGCTAAAAGAAGCAGGACTAGATGATCTTAATATCAGCCTCGATAGCATTCATGCAGACACGTTTATGAACATGACCAAACGTCCGATAGCACCTGTTCTCGAAGGCATTGCGGCAGCACAACAAGCCAATCTCCCGATAAAATTAAACTGTGTTTTAGTCGCAGGACAAAATGATCATGAAGTGCTTGAACTGACCCAATGGGCTTATCAACAGAAGATCGCATTACGTTTTATTGAATATATGCCTCTAGATCAACCTGAGCACTGGCAGCCTCAAAAAGTCATCACTGAAGATGACATTATCCAAACACTTAATCCTCATTTTCAGATTCAGAAACAAGCCAGACAACATGACCCTGCAACCATTTATCTGCTTAATGATCAGTACACATTAGGCATTATTTCCACCATCAGCAAACCCTTCTGTCAAAGCTGTGACCGTTTACGTATCACTGCAACGGGAGAGCTTTTTACCTGTTTATTTGCCAATATGGGAACACCGCTGCGTCATTTACTTCAACAAAAAGATTCCGCTTTATTACAAGCCCAGATTCTGAATGCGGTATGGCATAAAAAAGCAGGGTTTATTGAACATCAACATGCCCCAACACGCAAAATCAGTATGCATGCCATAGGGGGTTAATCAACTGGTTAATTTTGAGTTTGTCAGTCATTCGACTGTATCCGCATTTATTTTTGTGTTATCTAAATACGTCATAAACTTTTTCTCTTGATCGAACAGTTTCACTTTAGATCAACACTTCAATGTTTCGGAATACTTTATGAAAAACGTTGGCATGAAGCCAGAAAGCTATCGCGTTGCAACTGCAAGCTCTGAACTGCTTGCCCCTGCACATTGTTTACAACTTCTTGCCGACGGCAATACAGAAAAAGGTGATGCTCTCAAAACAGCCCGCATTGCTGGGATTTTAGCCGCAAAACGTACTGATGAACTGATTCCGCTGTGTCACCCCCTGCCTATTTACCGTGCCGATGTCGATTTTGAACTGCTTGTCGACCGTGTGGTTATTCGTGCAACCGTTGAAACGATTGGGCCAACAGGTGTAGAAATGGAAGCGTTGACCGCTGCCAGTATTGCGGCCCTCACCATTTACGACATGCTCAAACCCCATTGCGAACCGCATGAGTTGATCATTCAGCAATGTAAACTCGATCTGAAAAAAGGTGGAAAATCACACTTTAAACGTCATTTGCGTCAGCCTGTTTCTGCGGCAGTATTGGTTCTATCAGATACCGTTGCCGCAGGTCGTAAACCCGATACTGCTGGCCGCTCCGTCGTCGAGACCTTAACCGAAGCTGGTTTTGATCCAATTCATTATCAAATTTTACCTGACGAAGCCGATCAGTTAAAAGCATTGGTCTTAGAGCTCACTCAATCTTATGCCTGCATTATTACGGTAGGCGGAACAGGCATCGGCAAACGTGACATTACAGTAGACACACTTGAGCCTTTACTTGAACGTGAGCTCAATGGCCTGATGGAAGCCGCACGTGCTTTCGGACAAAAACGTACCCCTTATGCTGCGATGTCACGTGGCGTTGCAGGTTTTATCGACCGTTCATTGGTGATTACCCTTCCGGGCAGCCGTGGTGGTGCAAGTGAATCTATGGCAGCCATTTTACCTGCTTTGGTCCATATTTTTGATGTCTGCCGTGATCTACCTCATCCAGGAGGCTATGAATGAGTTGCTCTGGCGTTGGTTTAATTACACTCGATCAAGCTCTTGAACACTATAGCACCGTCCAAACATTGCCTGTCGTTACTTTGCCTTTAGTACAAGCACATCGACATGTTTTAGCGGCAGATGTTTTATCAACAGTTGCCTTGCCTCTATTTACCCAAAGTGCGGTTGACGGCTATGCGCTGCGCTCTGAAGACTTACAAGCAGGAATTACTAGTTTTGAATTGGTTGGTGAAATTCGTGCAGGTATTGAAGAACATATTGAGATTCAAACAGGACAAACCGTTCGTATTTTTACTGGGGGCAAACTGCCAAGCTCAGCAGATACTGTGGCTCGACAGGAAATTATCACGCGTAGCCATAAGCAAGCGACTCTAACTCAAGCTTTGGATAAAGGAGCAGACATTCGTTATCAAGGTGAGGAGTTATCCATCGGGACAACACTTGCGCAACAAGGCCAGCATTTAGGCAGCGGTTTAGTTGCGGCACTCAGTATGGCGGGGGTTCAGGATGTCGAGGTTTATCGCCAACCTAAAATTGCAGTGCTTATTACTGGTGATGAAGTCAGTACGCAACTGGACAATCAATCTAAAGTGTTCGATGCCAATGCCCCAATGGTCCGTACTTGGCTTAAAGAACACGGTTTTGCTGAAGTGCATTTAGAGCATGTGATTGATGATGAGAAGATACTCACACAAGCGCTCTCGAATGTCATGAATCATTATGATGTAGTCATTACTACAGGCGGTGTTTCGGTAGGCGATTATGACTTGATTCGACCTGTTTCAATGGCTTTAGGTGCCAAAGAGATTTTCTGGCAAGTTGCACAAAAACCGGGTAAACCACTATATTTTGCTGAATATCAGACAGACTATCATCATTCTTATTTGATTGGTTTGCCTGGGAACCCTGCTGCTGTGCTCACCTGTCTTGCTGTACATGTATCGACATTATTGGCGGCTTTACAGGGGGTTACGTGTCCTGCACCCGCGTGGAAAAAAGCTCGCTTCAACGACAGCATTAAACAAGACAGCCGTGAGCAACTGGTTCGCATGGTATTAGATGTCAACGAATTTGGACAATTAACCGTTTCCAAACTCGGCAAACAACAATCCCACATGCTCAGTAATTTAAATCGAGCCAATAGTATAGTTCGAATCCCTGCTCGATCTGATGCCCCTGTAACATTGGACTATGTCGATTTCATCTCGATCTAAGAACATAGATTGGATAGTGATATCAACCAAATACTTTTTTGCACACGGTCTAAGGCTTGGACAGCTTTGTCTTAGACCGTACATCTCAATATTGAACGATCGTTATTGCTCCCCCTATACACGGATGTTAGGTCAAAATCATGCAAAACTACCCAGCAACAGCACTGGTGATTTTAGCGGGTGGTAAAGCCACACGAATGAATGGGGTCAATAAGCTTTTGCAAAGATTTGACCATGAAATCCAGTTGTTAAAAATATATTCAGCTTTTGATGGAAAAGTTCAGGACATATGGATCAATAGTCATCGCGATTATGCGCAATATAGTGAGTTGATTCCTGATATTCGCTGTTTCAAAGATAATAGCGCCGGTTTTTTAGGGCCTTTAATCGGTATGCAAACAGCATGGTCATATGTGCAGGCTGATTATATTTTATTTATCCCGTGTGATATTACCAACATTCCACAAGATATATTGCAACGCCTCCATCACACATTAGAACAACATCCGCGCTCTTCTGTTGTCTACCTGAATATCAATGGACAAGCGCTCTACCCTTTTTGTTTGTTAAAACGCAATAGTCTAGAAACCTTAAATAAACATTTGCACCAACAACAATTCAGTTTAAAACGCTGTTTCAACAATCTATCGCCACAAATAGTAGATATTCAAAACTCACGTTTGACTTACCACAGCCTCAATTCATTTGAAGAAGTGCATGATTACCAAAATTCATTAGACTCTTAGTCGAGTCATATCATTCAAACCGTTCTGTCATAGATAGAAATAGCCACATCTATAAGAAAAATAGTGTTTTATTTGTCTGTAAAAACTGACTTTTCCATTTTAATGATCAAATTAAATAATGCTAAAGTGAATTAATAAGTATTCAATAAATTGAAGTCAGCAACCTATTTTTTAAATCCGTTTTGACAGAGGCGACATGCAGGACATTCATATCAAAATCGAGGCTTATGGTGCAATTGAAAAGCATCTTCCTGCTGAACTTAGCCTGAGCTGTGTGCCGAACAGTCTGGTTGCTGATGTACTCGATGAAATAAAAATACGTTATCCATCTGCTTCTGACCTACTTGAGCGCTGTGCTTGTGCGATTGGTGAAGATATTGTGGCGCGTCAAAGTCGATTAGTACAAGATAGCACCTTGGTATTACTTTCACCCGTTGCCGGAGGCTAAGATGTTAGAGTTTGCTCGTATTCAAGATACTGCTCTCAATTTAGAGGATTTTGACGGCATTCAAGCATTTCCTGAATGCGGCGGAACAGGTATTTTTATTGGTACGGTTCGAAACCATCATGAAGGACGCACGGTTCAGGCACTGAAATATACATCTTATGCACCTGTTGCCGAAAAGATGATAAGAACGATTGAACAAGAGATACAAGAAAAATATGCGCTTCGCTATGTTCGGGTTGTACATCGGATTGGTACATTAGACATTGGTGATAAAGCTATTATTGCCATTGCGTATGCTCCACATCGCCGAGAAGCATTTCAGGCCTGTGAAGAAGCGGTTGAGCGTGTTAAACATGAAGTGCCGGTTTGGAAAGAAGAGTTTTATACCGATGGAAGCAGCCAATATGTTGCAGGCTGCTGTATTCGCCAAGACTATGATGAAAAGCATGAACAACACCATCATCACTAGAAATACTTGTATCCATTGATACTAAAAATCAATGAAACTCTTTAAACAAAAATAATGGGAAGTCATTTACCACCATCTTCAAGTTTAGTTTTTCCAGTCAGTCCAAAGCCCTCTTCTACTTTGAGCTTTGGATTCAGACGGCATTATTATGTCTTGATATTATGAAGCACTTTTTGATTTATAACCAACGAGCATCTTTTCTTTCAATTTTTCAATATCTTCATCCGATAAGCCCAAACCTTCTGTCGCATACTTATCAATACTGCCATACACTTTGATGACTTCATCGAATTGTGCTTTAAAGAATTCTTCACGCACATCAAGAACTGGTCGATATATATTAGCGGCTACTTCACCTTGGGTGCTGACCATGTATTGATACGTTGCATTGACACGGTCTGCGGTATACGCATTTGTTAAAAGATAGTCTTGTAAGACATCGTCATACTTCATGCCGACCAATAACTGAATCACAGCAGTAACCCATCCCGTACGATCCTTGCCTGCTGTGCAATGATAAAGCTGAACACCATCTGTATAAATTAAACTATTAATCACTACTCCGAAACGTAATTGAGTGCCTTTATCATGCGCAGCCATATTCGCCATTGAGCTATTAAAAAAATTGATCATATCTTCAGCTGTCGCAATCCCTTTCGGTAGATCGCTCTCTTTTGAACCAGCAATATTTACCATCATAATATTGGTATCGGGACTCAAAATGTCTGGGCTTTTTTTCTCTTTCGGAATTGGTTCGCAGATCATAGACGGTCTTAATTTCCAATGTTTTAAAGGTTTCTAAGTCTGTTTCATTTAATGGTAAATAGTTCGATCGATAAATCACGCCCCGTCTTAATTTCAAACCATCAACGTTAGCATAGTTCGTTGACATGCTATTTCCTGCAATATCACGAAAGTTGTCTGCTGTTTCAATTTCAGGCGTATCTGCCAAATATAAACTCGGATCATCCGTAGTATTTGCGGGATTATCAACGGCGGTGTTATTAGAGTTATTCGCATTGCTTGATGAGTTCGAATAACTGCTTTCCTCACCACATCCTGTAAGGATAATCGTTCCTACAAGTAATGGGACGAATAAAATTTTTTTAAGACAAGAAACTAAAAGGCTTTGTTTGGTACTGACGTCCATGGTCTTTTACACATCTAATTTACGGAAGTCATATTATTGTTAGAGCACATTACATTTACATGAATAATCAATAATAAAATAAAAGCCAATATATTAATTTTTATGGTATTTATCTCAAAATAAAATCACATTCGTGTCATAAATCACAATTTAAAACACATCAACCCACGTAAGTAACCGGATGGAATAATTTAATTATTTTGTCATTTTTTTATGATAATCAAATGCTGCGCTGAACACGATTTGTTATAGCTAGACCAGTACTAAGCACATTGTCTTATCAGTTCATGTAATTGCATCAATCAATACTAAAATTTTGCCCATATCTAAAAATACACGAGCTTCCATATGCTAACGCATGCACTAAATTTTTAATATTTTGCCTTGGAAAATAAAATTTTCTAAGCTATAGGCGTAAAAAAACTGATGACATTTGAATAACTTACTTCATAAAGATTAAAACCTGATTCAAACCAATTACTTGTTCTATATAAATTCGATCAATTTACGTCATCTACGATAACAGAGTCGCCATGATTAGTTACAACATTTAGATTTATTGCAAATAGCTAGTGTCGCCATAGAGCAACAATAAACATTTAAATTGTTGCAAGAAATATAACGAAGGTAGCTTTGAGTGAAATGAAAATAGAGCTTAAAACTGTATTTTTAATATATTTAAGATAGCTTCGGAAAGGAAAATAAAAAATGGTGCGCTCAGCGGGACTCGAACCCACGCCACAGGCTTCGGAGACCTGTACTCTATCCAGTTGAGCTATGAGCGCGCGAGCACATCATATCAAAAAAAATCACAAGGTAAAGCATCTATATAGCTTAGAGTGATTTTCCTGCTTATGCTTTATACAATGTTCCATATCTGCAACACAGAATTGCGAGTAGATTACTTGGTTTATTAGGCATAATCGCTCACAATAGTGCCACTATTAATCATTCGAGAATTTCATGACTGATGCATTGACGTTAAGAGATTTGTCCAAAACCTATAAAAATGGGTTTCAGGCTTTAAAAGGCATCGATTTAACTGTTCCTGAAGGCGAGTTCTATGCCCTTCTTGGACCAAATGGTGCAGGCAAATCTACAACGATTGGTATTATCAGCTCATTGACCAAGAAAACCTCAGGCACTGTCGAAATTTTTGGATATAATCTCGACACACACCCCTCTCAAGCTAAACAATGCTTAGGAGTTGTACCTCAAGAGTTTAACTTCGGTCAGTTTGAAAAAACCTTCGATATTTTAGTCACACAAGCGGGCTATTATGGTATTCCTAAAAAAATTGCGGAAGTTCGTGCTGAAGAATATTTAGAAAAACTCGGCTTATGGGAAAAACGCGGTGTTCAAGCCCGTATGCTTTCAGGCGGTATGAAACGTCGCCTGATGATTGCCCGTGCCATGATGCATGAACCGAAACTCCTTATTTTAGATGAACCCACAGCAGGGGTTGATATTGAGCTACGTCGTTCGATGTGGGACTTCCTCACAGAAATGAACAATAAAGGCACATCGATCATTTTAACCACACACTATTTAGAAGAAGCGGAAATGCTGTGTCGTCGAATTGCCATTATTGACCGTGGTGTCATTAAAGAAGACACCAGCATGAAAAATTTCCTCAATCAACTCAATGAGGAAACCTTTATTTTTGATTTGGCCGCACCGATTGAACCGATTCATATCGACATCATTGGGGTTCGTTTCCATTTAGTCGATACCGTGACTTTAGAAGTGACTATGGATAGAGCGCATACTCTCAATGACTTATTTCAATTGCTCGAATCGCAAGGAATCCAAGTTCGTAGTATGCGGAACAAATCTAACCGTTTAGAAGAACTGTTTGTGAAGATGGTCGAAAAAAATCTCGAAGGAACTACGCCATGAACTTAAATCAACTTAGCGTAGCTTTATATACTCTGGTGCATAAAGAAATTCGCCGCTTTATGCGCATCTGGCCGCAAACCTTACTTCCACCTGCCATTACCATGAGTTTGTACTTTGTGATTTTTGGTAATTTGGTCGGCTCTCGTATTGGTGAGATGGGCGGTTTTAGCTATATGCAGTTCATCGTGCCTGGACTAATTATGATGGCTGTGATTACCAACAGTTATGCTAACGTTTCTTCGAGCTTTTTTAGTGCCAAATTTCAAAAAAGTATTGAAGAGCTGATCATGAGTCCTGTACCTTTGCATGCCATTTTATGGGGCTTTGTCTTAGGTGGTGTCTGTCGCGGGGTCTTGGTCGGTATCATTGTGACAGCCATGAGTTTATTTTTTACTGACCTTTATATTACCAATTGGTTTGTTACCATTTACACCGTCTTGGTCACCTCGTTCTTATTTTCACTGGGTGGTTTTATCAATGCGGTGTATGCCAAATCTTTTGATGATATCTCCATCATCCCAACCTTTGTGCTGACTCCTTTAACTTATTTAGGTGGCGTATTTTATGCCATTTCAGCACTCAGCCCTTTTTGGCAAAATTTATCGTTGATCAATCCGATTGTATATATGGTCAATGCTTTTCGTTTCGGTATCTTAGGTCATAGCGATGTTAACGTCGTCGTCTCCCTATCTGTTATGACCATATGCTGTGCAGTGCTTTATGGCATTGCTTACTATTTACTTTCTCGTGGTTCAGGAATGCGTGAATAATGAGTGTAGAACATTCTCTTTTGGGTAAAGACACCAATTACCCTACAACTTATCAACCCGATATTCTTTTTCCTATTGCTCGTGCTACAGCACGTGAGCACTATGCGCATGTTGAAGGTATTCAACAAGGTAAAGACTGGTGGCATGTTTTTGAAATTTCTTGGTTAAATCACCATGGTGTTCCGCAAGTTGCCATTGGTCGCATCAGCCTGCCGGCCACCTCGCCCAACCTCATTGAGTCAAAGTCATTAAAACTTTACTTTAATAGCATGAACTTTACTCAGTTTGAGTCTAAAGCTGCGTTTAAAGCAACGGTTGAACAGGATTTATCGGCGGCGGCTGGCGCAGATGTCCAGATTGATCTTTTTCATGTCGATGATGTGGAAATTAGTCAACCTGAAGGTATCTGTATTGATGAACTGACTCCGACCCAATTGGAAAATCATCCCAATGCAAATCTATTGACATTAGATGACGCTGCGGAAGATGTTGAAGTACAGATTTACTCGCATTTACTCAGAAGTAACTGTCCAGTCACTGGACAACCTGATTGGGGTACGGTATTTATTCGATATAAAGGTAAAAAGCCTTGTTATAACAGCATACTGGCTTATATTATCTCTTACCGTCAGCACAACGGTTTCCACGAACAATGTGTGGAACAAATATTTGCCGATATTTGGCAAAATTTGAAACCTGAAAAACTGATGGTGTACGCAGCTTATACACGTCGTGGTGGTTTAGACATTAACCCTTGTCGTGTGTCAGATGTGTCATGGATGCCCCGCCCAATTCGATTGGCGCGACAATAAAATAAAGAACATTGAGGTTAATACACGATGCCATTTTTTGGTTTTATTCCATCGACTGAACTTTTACAGACTATTCAAACTGCTCAGCAGAAGAAAGACTCAAGTGAGCCTTTATATCCACTTCGAGATAAAACAGCACTACTCATCAATGATGAAATTATTGATGCCATTTTGACTGAGTTAGTACGTCGTTTCCCACCGAGTGATAAACGAGACACAGCCGAGAAACTGGCTGGCTATATTAAGTCAACAGTTGCGGTTCTGTTGAAGCAGCTTTTAGGCAAATCATCGAATGATGTGGTTCAAGCATCGATTCAGTTTTCTGAAAAAAGCTTGTTTAAAGATGCTGAAAGTCAGTTCCGTGTAGGTGAAGCGTTAGATGCAAGCTTAGTGACCAGCCTCAAATATAACTATGCTGAAATTAAAGCAGGCAATGAAGTAGATAAAGCCGCGTTAACCGAACTGTATAAACAGTTTGCTGAAGCGACTGTACGCCACTTCATGAATGACTTTAATAAAACCCTCGATTTGGGCATGATTAAGCGTAAAGCGGCCGATATCGGTTCTGCAGCTGTCATTAAAGCAGTGCATATTGCTGCCAATAAAATCATCCCCAATTTAACCAAAGATGAACTTTTAGCTTTAGCTGAATATCACGACACCTTATTTCATGCTTAAGTACTAAAAGTCTTCGAGACTTTTCAGATCAAAATGACTCTACTTGTGTAGGGTCATTTTGGTTTCTAAGCTGTGATTTCTTGCTCTTTATATAAAGTCCATATATAAGCTGAGACCAGATCTTTTTGTCATTGTCACTAGACCCTAAATACTACAATTTTAATTGCCTCTATATAAGGAGGACTTTTTATATCAGTCAGTAAAACTTGACTTACATAGTCACGTAAATATTCTGCCTGAAAAAATGTACCATTTTGATTGATCTGTCCTTTATATAGACTGAGTTTGTCTTTTTTTGTATACCTATTTGCCCGCTTCAGTACAGACAATGTTATCTTAAAGCCTACTCACGCTAGACTCCGTTCACAAGAATTTCGACATAACAGAAACGCGAACTATGGGCATTCCCCTATTCGCTTTGCTCCACTGCCAATAACGACTCTGGAAATTAGACTTCTATGTTAAATTTAAACTTTTATAACAAAGTTAAACGTTTACCTTTATTGATTGGCGCTTTGTCGATCACCAGTTTTTGCCAAGCCAACGATTTCGCTTCTCATCCTGACTATTACAGCTTTAAACAAAAAACCATGCAAAATTATGGTCTGTCTGCTGAACAAGTTGATTGGGCGATGAATGGTTCTAAAAATGTACCCAACATCATCAACATTATGAACCGCCCTGGTGAAAGTAAACCGTGGTACGAATATAAAACCAACTTTATGGCAGAAAGCACCATTCAACGAGGTGTCCGTTTTAAAGCCCAATATGCAGATACTTTAAACCGCGCCGAACAACAATTTGGTGTACCGCAATCAGTCATTCTTGGCATTTTAGGGGTAGAAACAGGTTTTGGGACGAACAAAGGTAATTTTGTCACCCGTGATGCTTTAGCAACTTTAGGTTTTGGTTATGAACGTCGTAAGCAATATTTCCAAGATGAACTCAGTGCTTTAATCGCATGGAGCTATAAAGATGGCGTGCCAACCAACTCGGTTGTAGGTTCGTATGCAGGCGCTGTGGGCTATCCACAATTTATGCCTAGCAATATTCCAAAGTTTGGTGTGGATTATGACGGCAATGGCCATGTCGATTTACGCAATTCAGCTGTCGATGCCATCGGCTCGATTGCCAACTATTTAGCAAATCATGGCTGGCAACGTAATCAGCCAATTGGATTCGCAGCACGCTATAGTGGCTCAAATCCTGAAGCGGTCATTGCTAAAGATTTAACTTTACCGACGCCTTATGGTGTTTTAAAAAATCAGGGCATTCAACCGACCAATCCGATTGTCAAAATCGATGATTTAGATATGGTGAATGTGATCCAACTACAGGAAAATTATGGGCAAAGTTATTACATCACTTACCCTAACTTTCAAGTGATTACGACCTATAACAAGAGCCGTATGTATGCGACTGCAGTGTGGCAATTAGGGGCTGAAATTGCTAGCCGATAGGGCTAGCTTTTTACTCAAGCTTGAGATGTCAATAAAAAAATATTTAAAAATGATGTAAATTTCGGCATTTTTCATACCTTGTTACAATATTGATTATTTTTTAATCAAAAAATGTTCGGTTTATGTAGTTTTTATCATTATTTTAATTAAACACTAGACATGCTTATGACTGCATGAATATTATCCATTTCGTCAAATGTTGTTGCAAAAGTGAATTAACAGGCAAGTTTTTTTATCTTTCAACCACTTAGTTTAAAGAAAAAAGTATTGTCTTTTGGAGTTTATAAATGCAGTCTTCGCTTAAATATATACTGGCCATTGCCTCGACCATCGCGCTGAGCCAATCGCAAGCAGAGATGGTTCAGTCATCATTTACCAATGATAATGATAACTCTCGCCTAGCTGCGCGTGTCTTGAATAAAGATGCTCAAGGCTTCAACTCACACTTCTCAAATTTAAATAGCCTTTCAATCACTGAACGTTCAGGCGATAAGATTCGTCGCGAAACAATCGCTGCAAAAATTGAGATCCCTGAAGAAGAGCCTTCAGTGATTGAAAAGTTAAATACTGTTGCATCAAATACAGTACGTAAGTTTAGTCAAACGGGCATGGCGTCTTGGTATGGTCGTCAGTTCCACGGTCGTAAAACAGCAAGCGGTGAAACATTCGATATGAATGCATTAACTGCAGCTCACCGTAGCTTGCCGCTAAACTGCTTTATTCGTGTAACGAATAAAACCAATGGTAAAAGTGTTGTGGTTAAAGTAAATGACCGCGGCCCATTCCACGGTAACCGTGTACTTGATCTTTCTTATGGTGCTGCGAAGCAACTGGGTATTACCAATGCAGGTACTGCGAAAGTCAGCATTGAACGTATTGATGGACCAAACTCTTAAGATTCTTTCCTACAGCATGCATTTGACAGCAAAGCCACAGTAATGTGGCTTTTTTTATTGTCCTATCTTTGCCTAATGTTTTACACAACCGTAAACAGCTCGATCCCCATCATTTGATCCCTCCCAGATGCTTAGTTTGAATAAGATGCGAAATCTAATCGATCCGATTTTTTTGAAGCGAGTGCTCTCACATTTTTACAGCGGTGGAAGACTAGCAAAATTAAATATTTTCTCGGCTCATTCTTATCTGATCAAAGCCAATTTTTCTGCCTACCCTGAACTGTAGTTTTATGCATTCTTCAAATTAGAATGATTTTATGAATTACCTAGTAAATTAAGCGCCATTTTTGCGATATTAGATTCACTAGTGCCCTGTTTGTTTTTGTATAATTAGGGCAGTTTTATGAACCAAAACTAAAAAGAAAACCTTCTTATTTCTTCAAAGTTCTCAAACCCCGCCTCATTTGCTCTATTTTCAATTTTTTTAGTTACCCAATCGAAGCTACGCCAATTTGATAGACATAGTAAAAATCGCAAATAGTGAGCATCTAGAACAATACAAATTTAAAAGCAATGAAAAAGATCGGGCTCTCACACTTTTTCATGCTTTTTTCGGTCTTTTATGGGCCTATTTGCTAATGAAATGCTAGAAATCGAATAACAGATTCAGACCGTAAAAAAATCCTAAACTCAGCAAAATACTGAGCAATAATTTTCTCGTCAAAAGAGTGATTAACAACGTAAAAATTGCCCCATAAAAATAACTATTTTGAAGTATCCCTTTCCAGTGCCCGCCTTCAAAAAAAACCAGTGGCAAACAAATCGAAATCATCAGACAAGGTGCCGCATATTTCAGCATGCGTGTCGCAAATTTAGGCAGCCGAATTTGAGTTTTAGGCTCTAAAAATAAATACCGATTAAAAAAGGTCACACAGGTCAAACTCAAAACAAATAACCAGGTCATGTTTTAGTCCTCTGCTTGATTAAAGAGCGCAGCAACCCACATCCCACTAAATCCAGCCAGCAAAATAGCTGATCCAAGCTCGAACCAACTCAAAATCAGCACCATGATCGATGAACTCACCACGCCATAAATTGCGGCCTTATTTTGAATCAGCAACACCGCCATAACCAAGAACACCACCACAATTGAAAATTCTAAGTGGAGAGTTGAAAGATCAGGTACTTTATTTGCAAGCAAAATACCCATTAGACTAAACAACACCCAACTGACATAAAAGCTGAATCCTGCACCCAACATATAGGCATAAGACGGCTTTTCCTTCAGCATCGCGGTGGCGTAGAGTTCATCGGTCAGCAAAAAGCCAATGCTCAGTCTTCTTTTGAGTGACCATGGCTTTACCTCTTCTCTTAGACTCAGTGCATAAATAAAGTGCTGGCTGGTTAGAAAAAACACGGTGATCAGAATACTCAGTAAAGATGCACCCGTCATGAGCATGCTCAAACTGACCAATTGTGCCGCACCTGCAAACACTAACGCCGACATGCCTACAGCTTGCATGACACTCAGACCCGCATTAATCGCTGCTGAGCCTGCCAATATTCCCCATGGAATAACGGCGATTGAAAGCGGCAACATCTCCTGTACGCCACGGAAAAAGCTTAAACTTTTTTGTTGGATCAATTGCGACTGCACAGCAGACTCCATTTTTCAATTCGCTAGAGTCAATATGCGGCATACCTTAGATGGCTTTCTTGTATGAAATTGCTGTTATTTTAAATTTTATGTGCCAGATATTGCGCAGGTGTACAGCCCAAAGACTTTTTAAAATGACGAGTGTAATGGCTTTGATCGGAGAAACCACAGAGTTGTGCGACTGTCGCAATCTCACAGCCTTGTTTGAGTAAATATAAAGATTTACGTAAACGAAACTGTACCAACCATGCATGAGGTGGAAGTCCAGTAAACTTTTTAAATTGACGCAGTAAATGCCATGGGCTCATCCCGACGACAGCGGCGAGCTCAGCCAGTTGATGTTCTCTTTCAGGTTCCGCAGCAAGTAGTTCTTGTACCAAGACCACTTTACGCTGTGCTTCGGGTAAGTCTTTTAATATTTTCTTAGATTGATTATAACGGCTTAATAAATAAGCCAAAGTTGAAATATATAAACTCTGCTTAAACAGTGTATTTTTCGGCTGTAATAACAAATCGAATAGCAAATTCAATTGTTCGGCTAACCCTTCATCATGAACCACAGCTTGCGGAAACCACGGCATAGTACCTGCTTCATGAAAAAAATCTTTACTCACCTCTTGGATCATTTCAGGAGTCGGATAAATTGCCCGATAACACCAGCCAGTTTCAACAGCAGAAGAACCCGTATGTACCTCATCAGCATTCACTAAAATAATATCGCCTTGCGGTGCAATATGCTGATTCCCTGTGCGTAAAAAAGACTGCGCACCTTCATCAATTAAACCAATACAGTAGCCTTCATGGGTATGTTTTGAAAACTGCGTATGTTGATAGGAGGCTTTTAACATTTCAAGACCATCAAGTTCTTGAACATGATGGTAATTTACAAATTCACTGGGTCTGATTTCGTGCATGAGTTGGCCTCTCCTGAACACTCAGCATACTGCGATTCAGCAAAACGTATAGAACAAAATTGCTCTACTACTGATAGGTTTTTCCTTGGTGTTTTAACCAACCACCTTCATGGCGCTGTTGTGGATCGTGATGTGTCCAGTGAATCACCCCGCCTTTTTCACTATATTCGTATTCCCCATTGAAACTAACGGTATCGCCTTTTTGTAAGCGTTCAATACGTGGTGCTAAATCAATATTATGTGCAATCAAAACCGTCATTGCATTAGGAAGTTCTACAATAAATTTTTGATGACGAGAACCGTCATTATCATCTTGAAGCACAGCCACAACACGCCCTTGTGATTGAACTTGAATATTACTTTTCCGGGTTTGAGACGCTTGGGCAATTTTTGCTGTGCCATCAAGTACTTGATTTTGCGGTTGACTGGTCTGTGTAAAGGGCTCTACCGCGACTGATGGTGTTGATGTTTGTAATTGATTTTCTTGAAGATCGATTCCGAAATATGCAGCAATCAAAAGTACGATCACCGCACTAATACTCAGGTTGGTTTTGTTGGCCACTTGTTTACTTCCCCCGTTTTATTTTTATTAATTGTATAAAAAAAGCCCCAAAGGGGCTTTTTTTATACAAAATAATTTTTCAATTATTTTGCAGCAGCTTGAGCAGCAGCAACTTCTTCAGCGAAAGAAAGTTCAGCTTTTTTCTCAATACCTTCACCCACTTCAAAGCGAGCAAATTGAACAACTGTAGTACCAGTTGCTTTAAGAACGTCAGCAACTTTCTTGTCGTTGTCAATTACGTACATTTGACGATCAAGAGCAACTTCGTTCAAGTATTTCTCAACCGAACCAGTGACCATTTTCTCAACGATGTTTGCAGGTTTACCAGATTCGATTGCTTTAGCTTCAGCAATTTCTTTCTCTTTAGCGATAAGTTCAGCAGATACACCTTCAGCAGAGATAGCAACTGGGTTGAATGCAGCAACGTGCATTGCAATACCTTTACCAGTTGCAGCATCACCTGTGTAAGATACAACAACACCGATTTTTAAACCGTGTTTGTAAACTGCAAGGTTTTCGCCTTCAATAATTTGAGCACGACGAACTTGGATGTTTTCACCAATTTTTTGAACAAGAGCAATACGCGCTTCTTCTACAGTTGCACCATCATCAAGTTTCAATTCAGCAATTTTAGCAGCATCAGTTTCGCCAGCAGCTAACGCAGCAGCAGCAACTTGAGCAGAGAAACCAGCAAAGTTTTCGTCTTTAGCAACGAAGTCAGTTTGGCAGTTTACTTCTAAAAGAAGCGCTTTGTTACCGTCTTGAGCGATAGTGATTGCGCCATCAGCTGCAATGTTACCCGCTTTTTTAGCCGCTTTAGCTTGACCAGATTTACGAAGGTTATCAATCGCTAATTCGATGTCACCATTCGCTTCTGTTAATGCTTTTTTACATTCCATCATTGCAAGACCAGTACGATCGCGCAATTCTTTAACCATGCTTGCTGTAACTGCAGTCATGTCAATCTCCTAAATACGGTAGAAAATGAATTCTTTTTAGAACAGAAACGGCCCAGAGCTGTCTCTTGGGCCGTCTGCATACATGACGCTTACTTTGCCACCATCACATGTCGCAAAAATGACAAGCTTACGTCAAACGCATTAAGCCTCAGGAGCTTCTTTAGCTTCTTCAACTTTAGCTTGTGCATTTGCTTGTGATTGAGCATATTCTTTACCAGCAAGAATCGCATCAGCCATAGCAGAAGCATACAAAGTAACTGCACGGATCGCATCGTCATTACCCGGAATAACGTAGTCTACGTTGTCTGGGTTAGAGTTTGTATCAACGATACCGATTACAGGAATACCAAGGTTTTTAGCTTCTTTAATTGCAATTGCTTCGTGATCAACGTCGATTACGAATAATGCGTCAGGTAAACCACCCATGTTCTTAACGCCGCCTAAAGCGCGTTCAAGTTTTTCCATCTCACGAGTACGCTCTAAAGCTTCACGTTTAGTAAGCTTAGCGAAAGTACCATCTTGAGATTGAGTTTGAAGGTCTTTAAGACGGTTGATAGATTGGCGAAGTGTTTTCCAGTTCGTCAACATACCACCTAACCAACGGTGATCAACATATGGTTGACCAGCACGTTGTGCTTGTTCACGGATGATGTTAGAAGCAGCACGTTTCGTACCAACAAACAATACTTTATTCTTTTTGCTAGCAAGGTTGTTAACAAAGTTCAAAGCATCATTTAACGCAGGAACAGTGTGCTCAAGGTTGATGATGTGAATTTTGTTACGCGCACCAAAGATGTATTGACGCATCTTTGGGTTCCAGAAACGTGTTTGGTGACCGAAGTGTGCGCCTGCTTGAAGAAGGTCGCGCATGCTTACGTTGTAATCTGCCATTTTCTTTACCTTAAAGTTTGGGTTAGGCCTCCATATATCCGCATCCTCCACCCTAACGGGCACCCAGAGAAATGTGTCGATATATGTGCGGATTTTATTGCCCCATCGCACAAAGCCCGTGAAATTTATTCACGAAAAAGCATTTGATAAAATGGGCGGCTATTTATACCATAGTCACACACAAATTTCCAAAAGTTTTTAGAGATCATGAACAGTACTTACGAAGCACCCCGTCGACTCATCAAAAGCGCTGAAGACATCGAAAAGATGCGTGTGGCTGGACGACTGGCGGCTGAAGTCTTGGATATGATCAAGCCACATATTAAACCGGGTGTGACTACACTTGAGTTAGATACGATTTGTCACGATTATATTGTCAATAAACAAGACGCGATTCCAGCATGTTTAGGTTACGGTGCAGCACCGGGTCGCCCTGCTTTCCAACATGTGATTTGTACTTCTGTAAACCATGTGGTCTGTCATGGCATTCCTTCAGATGCAAAAGTGTTGAAAAAAGGCGATATTTTAAATATTGATGTGACGGTCATTAAAGATGGTTTCCACGGTGATACCAACATGATGTACATCGTGGGTGGCGAAACTTCTATTCTCGCGAATCGTTTATGTAAAGTGGCACAAGAAGCAATGTACCGCGGAATAGCAACAGTGAAGCCGGGTTCAACCATTGGCGACATTGGTCACGCCATTCAACAATATGTCGAATCGGAACGTTTTGGTGTCGTGCGTGAATACTGTGGTCACGGTATTGGGACTGTGTTCCATGACGAACCTCAAGTCTTACACTATGGTCAACCAAACTCAGGCATGATTTTAGAAGAAGGCATGACCTTTACCATTGAGCCAATGGTCAATGGTGGTGACTGGAAAACTAAATTACTGGGGGATAAATGGACGGTAGTGACCAAAGACCATAGCTTGTCTGCACAGTATGAACATACATTATTAGTCACTAAAAATGGTGTTGAAGTTTTAACTGCACGTCCTGAAGAAGATTTATCACGTTTTCAGTCTTAAATGATGTCATTGGCATGAAATATGATGCCATCTGTCAAAAAGACCACCTTCGGGTGGTCTTTTTTATAATTAAGCAAATATTGGATTTGAAATTTATTCTTTATTTTACAAACAGCTAGAATCAAAAAATATTCAACAGTAGCTTTCTATTACATTCATTCACCTGTAACAAAGATTGCAAGCTAGTAACATGATCACACAAAACAGGTTTTGACATTCACAAATGTCAAAAACACATGTCCTTCAAAAACAACAGCTTTATCGTAGCAGCAACCTTAATAATACGCTCTATAAAAACGAATAGCTAATTTGGACATGGAGTCCCAGAATGAAAAAAACATTGCTTTGTGTAGCAACGTCTATTGCTGCTTTACCTATGCTCACACATGCAGATTCACCTTATTTTAGTCTACAAGATGGTGATGGCTTTAAACGCTTTTCTGTATCGGTCGGTGCTTTACATGTCATGCCACAAGGTAAAGCCCAACCTTTCCGAGTTAACACATCGGTTAAAGAAGGTGAAACTGCAAAAGTTGGAGATATCAAAGCACAAACGGTGCTCGACAATATCAAGCCAGGAAGTAGCGTCAATCCTCTCTTAAAGGCTACTCTTGATGGGCTAGCTTTAATTAATGCTGATGTCCCCTCAGCACTAAGTGGAACTGCTGAAATCCGTGGACTCAGTCAATGGGATAATCCAGGTACGGGTTTAGAAGCCGATGATGTCACTACATTGGGCATCATGACCAATTACTTTTTTACCGACAATATTTCTTTTGAAATGAAAGCAGGGATTCCACCAAAAGTCGATTTACAAGGTAAAGGAAAAATTTATGCGCCTTTTTCAGCAACTGCAACACCTATGGGCGGAGCTTTAGGAAATTTAGAACTTGAAAATGATATTTTCATTACCGATTTGGAAGCACACGGCCCTGCGGCATCTGCACGTGCATGGACACCTGCTTTCGAGTTCCAATATCACTTTGGTAAAACAGGGGTAAATAAATTCCGCCCCTATATCGGTGTTGGAATGATGTATGCCTACTTTAATGAGCTGGAAATTAACCCACAAACTGAAAAAGACTTGATTGCAGCAGGTCATATGATTGCCAATATTAAAGAAGGAAATGCTGGCGCATCACTTGAAGGGAAAAAAAGTTCAGCCAATCCCAAAGTTAAGCTAGAAGCAACTGATGCCTTCGCGCCTATTGCAACCGTCGGTTTCACCTATGACTTTAATGATAAATGGTTTGCTGTCGGTTCCGTGTCCTATGCTCATCTTAAAAATGAAACCACGATTACCGTCAAAGATGCTACGCACGGTGAACTGATTAAATCCACAGCCGATATTGAAATTAACCCTATTCTAGCGTATGCAGGTGTCGGCTACCGGTTCTAAGCCTTAAAAGAACTACAAAAAAGACGACACCAAGTCGTCTTTTTTCATGAATATTCATTGTTTTTATTGATCAAATAGTCAATTTTTTATCATCGCTTTCAGCAAATAATTCACTTAATATAGCGAACTCTAAGCTCATTTTTTGGTTGAAATATGTCAGAAACTCATTTTTCCAAACCGCTGATTTACATGCTCATTGGAAGTGCAATAATTCTGGCATTATCACTGGGTGTCCGACATGGCTTTGGACTCTACCTTGTGCCTATGAGTGATGAGTTTGGCTGGGGACATAATGTTTTTAGTCTAGCGATTGCGATGCAAAACCTGATTTGGGGCGCTGCGCAGCCCTTTACAGGCGCATTAGCAGATAAATATGGCTCTAAAATCGTGGTTGCCGTCGGTGGTGTGTTGTATACCATCGGTTTGCTGCTCATGGCAGTCAGCTCTACGGGTTGGTTACTCAACTTAAGTGTCGGTCTTATTTTGGGCCTAGCATTATCTGCGACCTCTTTTTCTGTATTGTTATCCGCGGTGGGTCGTGCTGCACCGCCTGAAAAACGTAGCCTTGCTATGGGCATTGCCAGTGCAGCGGGTTCTTTTGGGCAGTTCATTATGCTGCCGTCAACCTTACTGCTGTTACAAAACTTTGGCTGGTCTGCGGCGTTGGTCGTTAGTGCACTTTTAATTGCGATGATTATTCCACTGGCTTGGATGCTCAAAGCTCCCGCCTTTGTTGTACCGAATGCGTCAACCAATCAAGTTCAGCTCAGTTTTAAAGATATTTTAGTCATTGCGAAAAACCATAAACCATTTTGGTTCCTATCACTTGGTTTTTTGGTCTGTGGCTTCCAAGTGGTCTTTATAGGTATCCATTTACCTGGCTATTTGATTGACCATGGTTTTAATGCAACTACAGGAACTGTTTTCTTAGCGCTGGTCGGTTTATTTAATATCGTTGGCACCTACACTGCGGGCTGGCTAGGTGGGAAGTATTCTAAACCAAAGTTACTGATGGGCTTATATGGACTCAGAGGCATTGCCATTATTGCCTTTTTGATGCTCCCACTCAGCACAGTCACCATCTATAGCTTTGGTGTAGTGATGGGTTTATTATGGTTATCTACAGTGCCTTTGACCAACGGTATTGTGGCCAATATGTTTGGTATTAAATATCTGAGCATGCTGAGCGGCATCGTGTTCTTTACTCATCAAGTCGGTTCATTTTTCGGTGGATGGCTGGGTGGTGTGAACCATGACGTGACAGGTAATTATGACTTGATTTGGCTGTTCTCTATTATTCTGAGTGTTTTTGGCGTACTGGTACATTTCTTTGTCGATGAAAAGGCAGTTGTCCATGACTAATTCATTTTTATGGCTCAAATGCGGTATCGGCATTAGTATTATTGCTTTGTTTGCTCTGGCGATTAGCCTTTGGCTGAATACGCCTGACCTGTTTGAGTATTTTAATCAGGCATTTTGCGCACATTAAATCTGCATATTTTGAGCTCAATATTTCATTATAAAAGAAAAACAATATAATCATCAGCTTAGTATTTTTTAATTTTTTTCATAAGTTTAGAACTTCTTTTAATTTTAAGATTACACATATTTTGATTACATTTTCTCTAGACCGCATATCTAGAGAAAATAATCAAAATGACCGCATTAACTCAACTTTCACAAGCGATTCATGATGCCCCGCGTTGGCATCAACCTGAACAATTTCAAGATCCAGAAGAAATACAAATTATCCCACTGGCGGAAGAAGCCTTAGGTGCTGTGGTTTTTGGTTTAGATGCCCGTAAAGCCCAAGCAGGAGAAACCATTTATCGCTTAAAACAAGCTTTGGCTGAACATCTAATTTTAATTTTTAAAAACCAAACTTTGGATGATCTGCAATATTTAGCCTTTGCCAGCTATTTTGGTTCTATCTTCCGCCCAAGTGCAGACAATCCAGTGCTGGCTAGTCAGTCTGACACTGGTGTTCCACCCGATGTGGTTCCTGTTTCCAATGCAGTCGGTCAAGGCGACTACACTGGTCATGGCGAACTTACCCCACATGCCGATCACCAGTGGACACCTCTTCCCTCTTTTGGCTCTCTGCTCTATGCTCTTGAGCTTCCTCAAGACGGTGGACAAACCTCTTGGTTCAATACCATCAAAGCCTATGATGCGCTTCCCGATGCCGTCAAAAAGCAGATCGAACAGCTACAGCTGATTACTTATAACCCCTTCATCCGTGCACAAAGTAATACAGGCAATACGGGTTATGGAGACAGCCCTTATTATCGCTTTAAAGATCAACCTATTTTAGGTCATGCCTATCCGCATCCCTTAGTCCGCACACATCCAGAATCTGGGCGCAAAGCACTTTGGCTCAATACCCGTTCGGAAGTTGAATTGCTCAATGTCGATGATAGCGAAGGCAGTGAACTGATTGCTGCACTTCGTACGCACATCATCAAACCTGAGTTTCGTTATGAACATCACTGGGAAACTGGAGATATTGTATTTTGGGATAATCAGGTGACACTACATTCACGTCGTCCCTTTCCTGTCGATCAACGTCGCTTACTCAAACGTATTAGTCTTGCAGGTGGGCGTCCGTACTAGGCGATAAATAAAATGAATAATTCATTGGCATGACACCAAAATGTCACGATTGTTTTAGATAATCTGTTAAAAAACCAATAAAAAAACCTATCAAATAATGTACGAATGATCAGTAAATGCATTTCAATAGAATGTACTTACTGTAGGACTATTCTCAACGGAGTCTTACTGTTTTAAATCGAATTTTTGGAGTTCTTTCTGTTCTTTTGTTTAGCAAAAAGAAAATGCCAGTCAGTTTCTTAACTGACTGGCATTACAACTTTTAAGTTGGCTTTTCTGACTCTATGGCTTAAGCATTGCGTTTCGCAAAGTCATCCATAAAATTCACTAGCGCTTGAACGCCTTCTAGTGGAACCGCATTATAAATACTTGCGCGCATCCCACCAACTGAGCGGTGACCTGCAAGGTTCAACAAATGGTTTTCTTCAGCTTCTTTGAGGAAGAGTTTTTCTAAATCAGGATTCGCTAAAGTAAACGGCACATTCATAATTGAACGGTTTTGCACAGCAATTGGGTTTGCATAAAAATCGCTTGCATCGATATAGCCATAAAGCAGTTTCGCCTTTTCAAGGTTCACTTTATGAATCGCCTCAACACCACCTTGTTCAAGCAACCATTCAAACACTAAACCTGATAAGTACCAAGCATAGGTCGACGGTGTATTGACCATCGAATCATTCTTCGCTTGTGAAGCGTATTTCAAGATGCTTGGAATTTCAGGTTTGGCTTGATCTAGCAGATCTTCACGAACAATAACCAAGGTTAAACCCGCTGGACCAATATTCTTTTGCGCGCCTGCATAGATGATACCAAATTTAGTCACATCAACAGGTGCAGACAAAATACTTGAAGACAGGTCTGCAACCAATGGTGCATTGGTTTCTGGAATAGCCGCAAACTGAAGACCACCAATCGTTTCATTATCGACATAATGCACATAAGCCGCATCTTGAGATAAGTTCCAAGTGCTTGAGTCTGCAATGGCAAGTTTTCCATCAATTTGCGTACCCGCTTCAATGACGTTGATATCGCCATAGCGCTGCGCTTCTTTCAGTGCTTTCTCAGACCAAATTCCAGTATGGATATAGTCCGCTTTGCTGTTTTTACCCAACAAATTTAAAGGAATCGCGGAGAACTGAAGTGAAGCACCACCTTGAAGGAACAAGACTTTATAGTTCTCTGGAATGTTCATGAGTTTACGTAAATCTGCTTCTGCTTTTTCAGCCACAGCAACATAGTCTTTACTACGGTGACTCATTTCCATGATGGAAAGACCCTTGCCTTGCCAATCAAGCATTTCAGCTTGTGCTTTTTCTAAAACGGCAGTAGGTAATGCAGCAGGACCAGCACAGAAGTTGTACGCGCGCATGATTTTTCCTTTCAAAGTGAAACACAATAAAATGATGGCATTTAACCACAGATAGCCAGTGCTTGCAGTAAATTCAACTGAAAATATTTCAATGTAATCTCACCTTTACAGTCAAAAACTCAATCAAGATCAACGATCCAGTTTGAACTCAGCACTCCTCAATCAATTACAGCAGCGCTTTCCGATTCACCAAAGCTCAAACGAAAGCATTTCCTTTGCTTAAAAATGTCGCTAATCTATTGATATACATTTGCAAATTAAACAATTCAGTAACTGAGTCAGCATTCAGAACAGTTAGATTATGCGTATAATGTGCAAAAACATAGAAAAGAGTCGTGCTCATGCCACAAAGACTATTCAACATGCTTAATACACCAGCCAACAAATTCTTATTGCGTACATCACTGCCATCAATCTTGTCATTAAGCATGTTCGGTCTCAGTCTCGGAATCAGCTCGACAACTTTTGCTGCATCCATCAGCTATCAACAAGCTGAGCAAAGTGTGTTACAAGACTCGTTTAGCACACAGGCCACCCAAGCCTTACAACAAGCCTCCAAACTAGAAGCTGAAGCGGTCAAAGGTTTGGGGCTACCCCGTATCGATCTGAACGTACGTGCTTATGCTTTTCATAATGAGCTCGATGTACCTCTTGGTGCACTCAAAAATAATTTAGAACAAACACTGACTGATGGTGTAGCCACGAAAATTGATGAGTGGCAAAACACCTATCCAAATTTGGGCGATTTAAGCGGTTTAGAGCAAGGTATTGATCAAACCATCCACAAAGGTGTCGGGCTTATTCCGAATAGCTCACAAATCACCTTAGAAGATCAAGTCATACGCCCGACCATTTCTGCAATGATGCCACTTTATACAGGTGGGTTGACCTCAAGTGCGAAACAAGTCGCCAATATCAAAGCAAAACGTAGCGAACTCAATACAAAACAACAGCAAGACCTACAACGCTTTGAGCTGATTCAAGCCTATTTCAATGTTCAACTGCAAAAACAGTTACTCGCGTCTAGCCAATATAATTGGCATGCAATGCAAAAACACTATGACAATGCACTTAAACTTGAACAACAGGGCTTTATTAGTAAAGGTCAGCGCATGCAATTTGAAGTGGCAAAAAACAATGCACAGCGCAGTGAGCAAGCCGGTCAGGCCAATTTAAAAGCCAGTTTATTTCAACTGAATAACCTTTTACAAAGCAGCCAAATTACTGAGCTCACCACACCACTCTTTATTAACAGTACCCAAAACCAAGATCTGAATACCCTACTCAAGTCATATGCAGATAAATCGGCTTTAGTACAAAAACTGCAAATGGACACTCAACTGGCACAAGCCAATGTCACCGCACAAAACGCCGCCAAGAAACCACATATTTTTGCCTTTGGTGAATACAGTCTGGACGATAAAAATAACTGGATCGTTGGCTTAGCCGCACAGTACAATCTGTTCTCAGGCATTGATAAAAACAAAAATGTCCAAGCAGCAGAGTTACAACGCTACGCTTCTGAACTGATGACAGCACGGACTAAACAAGAAATTGAAAATGTGATTTATAAATCGTATAGCGAAGCCACCACAGCACAGCAAAGTGATCAGTTATTACAGCAAAATATAAAAGCAGCGCAAGAAAATTTACGTATACAAGAACTGTCCTTTAAAGAAGATATGGGAACGGCGACCCAAGTGATCGATGCACAAAATATGCTCAGCGCTTTAAAAGCAGAAACAGCACTAAATGCCTATAAATATGTCATGTCACTAGCGACGCTTCTACAAAGTCATGGTTCGATCCATCAGTTCCAAACCTATCTTCTGCAACCCAATACACGATTTATTCGTTAATTCTTTGATGAGAGCCATTTAATGAATCAAGATCAAAACCAATCTGATCCGCAAAAACCTGAAAAACAAGAAGATCAAGCGGTGCCATCAACAGAGGAATTAACCACAAATGATACTCAAGAGCAGGTACAGACTGAGAGCGAACAGATTGAGCCAGCATCAGTCAATACGAACACCGAGCAAAAGTCCAAAGCGATCAAGCTAATTGGGGGGCTTTCTCTTATTATTCTATTCATCGTGATTGCTTTTGGACTGTGGAAGGCCTATCAACCGAAAACGGTTGAAATCCAAGGTCGAGTTGAAGCAGAAACGATCCATGTTAGCACCAAAGTGCCAAGTCGAATTGATGAAATTTATGTACATGACGGACAGAAGATCAGCAAAAACCAAGAACTCGTTCGACTGTATAGCCCTGAAGTCGATGCCAAAAAACAGCAAGCACTGGCCAGCTTACAGGCTGCCTTAGCACTCCAGTCCACCGCTGACCGTGGCTCTCAGGAAGAAAATATTGCGAGTTTATACGCCAACTGGCAAGCACTGAAAGCACAGCAAACTTTGGCACAAACCACCTATCAACGTGGTGCAAACTTGTACCAACAAGGTGTCATCTCACGCCAACGTCGCGATGAAATGCATGCTGCAGCGCAATCAGCCGCTCAAATGACAGAAGCCGCATATCAACAATATGCTCGGGCTGAACGTGGCAGTACTCCACAGCAAAAAAGTTCAGCAGATGCGCAAGTGCAAATTGCAAAAGCAGCTGTTGCTGAAGTCAATGCACTTGAAGCTGAAACCAAACTACTCTCGCCCATTGACGGTACCGTGTCTAAAACCTATGGCAAACCCTCTGAATTGGTAGCGATAGGGGTGCCGATTGTCAGTATTATTCAAGATCACGAGCTTTGGATATCACTGAATATTCGTGAAGACCAATACGCCAACATCTATCAGGCAAAACAAATTGAAGGCTTTATTCCAGCCTTAAACCTGAATACCAACTTTAATATTAAGAATATTGATGCCGAAGGCGAATTTGCCACCATTAAGACCACACGCCAAACAGGAGGCTATGACATTCGTAGCTTTAAAGTTCATTTGACGCCTGCGCAAGCCATTCCAGACCTAAAAGTTGGCATGAGTGTGTTGTTTAAAGTCAAAGAGAGCAAATAATGCTAAGCGGGCTACTGCGGGAACTGAACTATTTACTGAAGCATAAGTGGGATCTATGTTTAGTCACGCTTGCCCCACTGTTTATTATCGTGCTGTTTTCCAGCATGTTTGCCCAAGGTAAACCTGAACATTTGCCTATTGCGATTATTGATCAGGACCAAAGCGAGCTCAGCCAAAACATACAGCGCTACTTGAGACTCAACCATACTTTAGATGTCGCCATCGTCAGTGATCAAAATACCGAAGTTGAAAAGCTACTGAACCAAACCAAAGTTTGGGGTTACGTCAGTATTCCCAATGGCGCCGAACAACGTTTTGTTCAAGCTAAAGATGCTGAAATCAGCATCGCCTATAACCAAAGTTACTTTAGTGTGGGGAACACCATTTCATCAGCCATGTTACTCAGCACAGTTGAAGCCATGGCAGACTATGCTGGTGAAAGCTATTTAGAAAATACGATCCCTTATTTAGATGTACCTACACCACACGTTAAAATTTCGACCTTATACAACCCAAATTTGAGTTATGAGTTCTATTTAGAACCCTTTATGATTCCTGCGATTTTGCATTTACTACTCTGCTGCTGTGTCGCATTTTCAGTCGGTCAAGAATTTAAGTTTCATACAGCGCAAAATTGGCTAAACAAGCAATCTGCTTTTAAAGCCATCCTCACGAAAAACCTGACCTATGTACTTATTTTTAGCTTATGGACATGGGCGTGGATGTTTTGGCTGATTGAGATTCGCGGTTGGTTTGTTGCAGGTCAGCTTTGGTTGATCATGTTGGCACAGCTTTTATTTTATAGTGCCTATGCCTTGATCAGTAGCACCATTGTTTTAGCCACCAATAATTTATCCAAAACCTTTGGTTTAATTGCTGTGTACGGCGGCTCATCACTCAGTTTTGCAGGAGTGACCCTCCCCTTAAATAACGCACCACTGTTTACCAAATTTTGGGCCAATATTATCCCTTACACACCTTATGCCAAACTACAAACCGAACAATGGGTCATTGGTAGCCCAATCAGTTCAGCGCTATTGCCTTTACTCATACTTATCCTCTATGTGGTCTTTTACGCTTTGACCTCTATCCTGCTCCTCAAAAAACGAATCAAAGGAGCAGTGTCATGAAGTCATTTTTGCACTATTACATCAAGACATTTAAAGACATTATCGCCAATCAGTCGATTTTAACCACGCTCATCCTCTCGGTGATTTTCTATAGTGTTTTCTATCCGACTGCCTACAAAGCACAGCAAGCAGAAGCTTTGCCGATTGTAATTGTGGATGAAGAACAAAGTATCGTGACCAATAACATCATTCAGCAAGTTTCGCTTAGTCCAAATGTTGAAGTGAAAGCTGTGACGGGCAATTTCCTCGATGCTGAAAATATGATTAAACAACAGCAAGCCGATGGTATTTTGCTCTTACCCGAAAATCTTTCCAATAGTCTTCGGCATGGCGAAGTCGGTGGGATTGGGCTCTATCTCAGCGCGGCAAACTTCTTAAAAACCAAGCAAATTGGACTAGGTCTCGCTACCTCAATTGAAAATGCTGTACGCGAGCACGTGGAAAAATTTGGCAATATTTCGCACTTTTCTCCAACTATTTCCATTCATCAAACGCCGCTTTTTAACACCATGTCGGGTTATGGCAGTTATATTTTCCCCGCCATTGCTCCGCTGATTATTCATCAAACCATCGTGCTCGGTTTAGGGATGTTATTGGCCGGATACCGCGAACAGAAATGGCGACCAACGACGACAGAATTTTTTGCGATTTTTTGCGCCATTCTGACCATTGGTATGCTCGGTTGTTTATATTTATTTGGCTTTATTTATTGGTTAAATGACTACCCACATGGGGGAAATTTTAGTGGCATGTTACTGGCCGTGCCGATTTTTATAGGCTGTATCGTGGCTTTAGGCATGTTGATTTCAACATTTTTCGATATGCCTGAACGTGCAGGACATGTCATTGTATTTACCTCTATTCCGCTATTTCTACTTTCAGGAACAGCATGGCCACACGCCGCAATGCCCGCTTGGATGCAATACTTGGGCAATGTTTTGCCATCGACCCAAGGGATTCAAATGTTTATTCAACTGAACCAAATGGGTGTACCAACTGCACTTATTCTGTCGAAACTACTGTATCTCTTTGTGTTTGGTATAGTTTGCGCAGCATTTGCTTATTGGCGTCTCAAGCATCGCTAAATTTTAGAACGTATTGATAGCAATCCTACCCATTTAATCCGTTGAAGCCCCATAAAGTTTGACATCAAAGCTGCGAATTTTTGTGCTTCCGCCTGCTTTGTCGAAACCAACATCGTATTGAACTAGGTTTTTATTGCTATAAGCATACTCATAGGTAACTGCATACAAACTTGGTTTTTCTGTCGATTTTTCAATGTGTTTCGATACAATTTTTTGAGTCGTTATGGCTTGTTTAGGAATCGATTTTGCAAATTTGCGCATGTCTTTTTCATGAGTTTTAAATTTACGCTGTAACTCTGGCTCAAAATAAGTATATAGCTGCGGAAAATCGCCCTGAGTAAAGGCTTGATAAGCCTGCTGAGCTGCTTTCTCTTGAGCAGGACTCGGATTTGGGATCGAATCCAATGCCTGTTGTCCCAATTTATCACACGCTGTTAAAGCCAACGCACAACTCAAAACCAGTAATTTTGCTTTCATAAAATCTTATCCACCACTCGGTCATCGCCAATATGAAAAAGGACGCCGAAGCGCCCTTTTCTTTTTCATTCAGTTAGTCTTCGTTCGATGTATTGGTATCTGTTGTATTTTCAGATGCATCTACATTTACTTCGTCAACCACAGTTTCTTCAGTTGTTTCCATAGAAGCATCTAAAATATCGTCTTCGACTTCAACTGCTTCAACAGCAACGACACCGACCAAGATTTCTTCATTACCTAAACGAATCAGACGTACACCTTGTGCATTACGACCCGTTCTAGCAACTTCAGAGGCACGAGTACGAACTAAAGTACCACCATCAGAAATCAACATCAGCTCTTTAGATTCATCAATGGCAACAGCACCGACCAACTCACCGTTACGTTCAGATGTTTTGATAGCAATAACACCTTTACCACCACGTTTCTTGGTTGGGAAGTCATCAACTGGCGTACGTTTCCCATAACCATTTGCAGAAGCACACAGTACTTCGCCAGTTTCAGGTACAACAACTAATGAAACAATACGGCTCGCCACATTTAAATCAGAAGATTCTTCATCATCTGAATCTGTGTCAGTTTCAACATCATCTTCGGCCTGGGCTGCAGCCAAAGTGACGCGCATACCACGTACCCCTTTTGCAGTACGTCCCATCACACGTGCATCAGTTTCAGAGAAGCGAATTGCTTTACCTTCATTTGAGAACAACATGATTTGCTGTTCGCCATCGGTGATTGCAACACCAATCAAGGTATCTTCTTCTTTCAGCTCAATTGCACGTAAGCCATTTGAACGAACATTACTAAATTGCTCTAATTCAACACGCTTGACTGTACCAGATGCTGTTGCCATAAATACAAAGAAATTCTTACGCATTTTCTCTGCAAGATCAGCAAATTCAACAACCGTTTCATTGTCTAAATCAGTTGTTGAAAGCTCAACACCCAACTCTTTCAATTGCTTACGTAATGCATCAGAAAGTTCATCAGCATCTTCAGCCAACTCATCGAATGAAGCTTTTAATGCTTCATAATGCGCGTCGATAATACTATTTTCACGTAATGTCGCGACATTGCTACGCACAAAGTTTTTAAACTCAGCTAAGCGTTCTTTAAATTTCTTCGGTGCATCAATCACAGGAAGAATTGCTGTGATCGTCTCATCGGCATCTAACGGTAACAAGTTCACCATTGGGCGACCTTTTGAACCGCGCGACGCTTGAGGCACTTCAAACACTCTCAGGCGATAGACTTTACCAACATTGGTAAAGCACAGTACTGTAGCATGGTTAGATGTCACAATCAGATGCTGGATGTAATCATCTTCTTTCATCGAGGTCGCAGATTTACCACGGCCACCACGACGCTGCGCAGCATAGTCTGAAAGTGGTTGAGTTTTCGCATAACCTGTTTTTGAAACAGTCAGTACCACTTGCTCTTCAGGAATTAAATCTTCACGAGAGAAGTCAATACGAGACTCAACAATTGCGGTACGACGAGCATCACCGTATTGTTGCAAAATTAAAGCTAATTCTTCTTTAATCACGCCCATCAATAAGTTGAAGTCATTTAAAATAGCTGTGAGTTCAGTAATTTGACCTAAAATCTCAGTATATTCAGCTTGTAACTTGTCTTGTTCAAGACCCGTTAAACGGTGCAAACGAAGTTCAAGAATAGCACCGACTTGCGCAGGCGATAAACGATATATCTGACCATCTAAACCAAACGGACGACTTGGATCTTCACCTTCAATTTCGTCTGGACGTACAGAAACAGAACCTGCTTTTTCAAGCAGTGCAATTACATTCCCAGCTGCCCACTCACCTGCTTGTAAACGCTCACGCGCCTCAGCTGGGTTTGCAGAGGTTTTAATGGTTTCAATGATCGCATCAATATTTGCTAATGCTACCGTCAAACCTTCTAAAATATGGCCGCGCTCACGTGCCTTGCGCAATTCAAACATGGTACGACGCGTCACCACTTCTTGGCGGTGACGAATAAATGCCGCAACAATGTCTTTCAAGTTCATTAACTTTGGCTGGCCGTTGTCTAAGCACACCATGTTAATGCTGAATGAGTTTTCCAACTGTGTATTTTGGAATAAGTTATTCACCACAACTTCAGCGTTTTCACCACGCTTTAAGTCAATGGCAATACGCATCCCGTCTTTGTCAGATTCGTCACGTAGCTCAGAAATACCTTCCAGTTTTTTCTCTTTCACCAACTCAGCGATACGTTCAATCGTTCTTGCTTTGTTGACTTGATATGGAATTTCTGTGAAAACGATCGTGGTACGACCTGTTTTTTGGTCTTCTTCAAAGTGGTATTTACCACGAATATGCAAACGACCTTTACCCGTACGGTAAGCATCAACAATGCCCGCTTTACCGTAAATAATACCACCTGTAGGAAAGTCTGGACCCGAAATATATTCCATCAATCCTTCAATTGAAATATTTGGGTTTTCAGCATAGGCCAAACAAGCGTTCACTACTTCAGTCATGTTGTGCGGCGCCATATTGGTCGCCATACCCACAGCAATACCTGTAGTACCGTTAATCAGTAAGTTAGGAATACGCGTTGGCATCACTTGCGGAATACGTTCAGAGCCGTCGTAGTTGTCTTCCCAATCCACCGTATCTTTTTCAAGATCGGCAAGAATCTCGTGAGTCAACTTACGCATACGAACTTCGGTATAACGCATCGCAGCTGCGCTATCGCCATCAACCGAACCAAAGTTCCCCTGACCATCAACCAATTGATAACGCAAGCTAAAGTCTTGAGCCATACGAACAATGGTTTCATAAACAGCAGAATCACCGTGTGGGTGATATTTACCGATCACATCACCAACCACGCGGGCAGACTTTTTATAAGCTTTGTTGTAGTCATTACCCAATTCGTGCATTGCATAAAGCACACGACGATGAACAGGTTTTAGACCATCTCGAACATCTGGCAAAGCACGAGAAACAATCACGCTCATTGCATAGTCAAGATACGAGTTCTTGAGTTCATCCTCAATCGCAATCGGTCTGATTTCCGATACGCTCATGCATACTCCTTATTCTACAAACGTAAAACCGCTTGCATTTATATGTCGTAAAACTTGCAAAATTATTAGTTCAAAATACTGAACTAAAAACTGAAATATAGCCGTAAATTATAGCATAAACACTCTGATTTTTGTGTCACGTCACCACAGTTAATCTCGTTAATTTTCTTTAATTTAGGGGTTATTTTTTACACATGTATAGGATGTACATTTACAGCTCCATCACATTCCCTATCAGCGTTGCATAAAATGCAAAAAAGCCCTCATTTTTGAGAGCTTTAAGCCATGTCTTGCCTATCTTTGAACTTACTGATCGATCCCTTGCTTATCGCGCTGCATAATATGAAATGCCGCCATAAACAAGCCCAGTATTAAAGGAAACTCATATAGCTCCTCCATAAGGTCTTTATAAGCAATCTGATGTAAGAAAATTCCACCATAAATGCGGCTGTGCTCAATGCCGTCAGAAATAATCAAACCCAACACCGTGAGCAGCATTGCCCAAGCAGGAATCGTCATACTCTTCATTTTTATCGCAATCTCATCGCGCAGTGGTTTAACCAACAACATAAATACGACTGAACCAATCAAAACCACCGAGATGCTACGAAAATATACTTTTGGGACTTCAGGAAAATAGTCTCTGCCCCAACTGGTGCTACGCCCAAATAGAAGCAACCACCACAGTACAGCCCAGATCCAAAAATACTTTTTACCCTCAGGAAGACGCATCGGTTGCATGTAAAAATAGCTAAATACAGCAAATATCAATAAAAGTAGCGCTTGAATATTTTCCACACCACGTACAACAGCACCTTCTAAAAGTGGGAACTGTAGATCAGCTAAAAATGGAAAAATTAGACACAGAACAGCAAGGATCAGAACAGACCAAGATACACGCGTATCAATCAGCAAGATTACAACTCCCAACTTAACAAAAAAAGTTTTATGTAAGTTAAGCTTAAAAATGGATGGCAAATAGTATCATAAATCTGAATATTCAGATGCACACTCATCTTAAGAAATGCTTAAATTTTCAGATTACAATGATTTAAAACAACAAAATACCGATAAGTTATTTCACCCTTCATTTGCATAAAGGCAGTATGCATTATCAAACAAAGCGCACATAAAAAAACGCCCCTTTCGGAGCGTTTTTGAAACGTTGTTAGGAATTAGATTTTAGATACTAATTCTGGAACAACGGTATTCAAATCACCTACTAACCAGTAATCTGCTACTGCATTGATAGGTGCTTCTTCGTCTTTGTTGATCGCAACGATCACTTTAGAGTCTTTCATACCTGCCAAGTGCTGGATCGCACCAGAGATACCTACAGCGATATACAGATCAGGCGCAACAATTTTACCTGTTTGGCCTACTTGCATGTCGTTTGGAACGAAGCCAGCATCAACCGCAGCACGTGATGCACCTTGAGCGGCGCCCAATTTGTCAGCCAATGGATCAAGAACAGTATGGTAGTTCTCACCTGAACCCACACCACGACCACCTGAAACCACGATACGCGCAGCAGTTAATTCTGGGCGTTCAGATTTCACGATCTCTTCAGCAACAAACTTAGAGATACCAGCATCTTTTGCTTCGCTTACAGCTTCAACCGCAGCAGAACCACCTTCAGCAGCGACAGGGTCAAATGCTGTACCACGTACAGTACCAACAATGATTGCTTCATCAGACTGAACTGTTGCAATCGCGTTGCCTGCGTAAATTGGACGCTTGAACGTATTTGCAGATTCAACAGCAATGATGTCTGTAATCATGCTGACATCAAGAAGTGCAGCCACACGTGGAAGAATATTCTTACCCGTTGTAGTTGATGCAGCCAATACGTGTTTGAAACCACCTTTAGCAATATCTGCAACCAAAGCAGCAACGTTTTCAGCCAATTGGTTTGCGTAAACTGCGTTGTCAGCAAGTAATACTTTGCTTACACCCGCAACTTTTGCAGCAGCATCAGCAACAGCTTGAGCGCCAGAACCAGCAACTAATACAGTGATATCACCACCGATTTTTTGAGCTGCAGCAACAACGTTTAAAGTTGCACCATTTAGTGCTTTGTTGTCGTGCTCAGCGATAACTAAAATACTCATGATTTTATCCTTCTGTATTAGATCACTTTCGCTTCATTTTTTAGTTTTTCTACAAGTTCGTCTACAGACTTCACTTGTACGCCTGCTTTACGTTCAGCAGGCGCTTCAACTTTAACTGTTTTAAGTTTAGTTGTTGTAGAAACACCAAAATCAGCAGGAAACTTCGTATCCAGCGGTTTTTTACGCGCTTTCATGATGTTTGGAAGAGCTGCATAACGTGGCTCATTCAAACGCAAGTCAGTGGTGATGATCGCTGGAAGTGTAAGTTCAACAGTTTGTAAACCACCGTCGATTTCACGAGTCACTTGTACTTTGTCGCCATCAACTTTGACTTCAGAAGCAAAAGTACCTTGACCTGCACCTAGAAGCGCACCAAGCATTTGGCCAACTTGGTTAGAGTCATCATCAATTGCTTGCTTACCAAGAAGAATCAACTGAGGTTGTTCAGCGTCAACAACGCCTTTCAACACTTTCGCAATTTCTAAAGCACCCAGTTGGCTGTCATCAGCTTCAACTAAAATACCGCGGTCAGCACCAAGCGCCATAGCAGAACGGATTTGCTCTTGCGCTTCTTTAGGACCAATAGAAACAACGATGATTTCTGAAACAGTTCCTTTTTCTTTTAAGCGAACCGCTTCTTCCACTGCGATTTCACAGAATGGGTTAATTGACATTTTAACGTTGGTTAAGTCAACACCACTGTTGTCCGGCTTAACGCGAACTTTAACGTTGGCATCAACCACACGTTTTACAGCAACAAGAGCCTTCATGTAATCCTCGGCTGTTTTAGCAAATGTAAATGTTGAGAAAAGTTAGTTTAACTCTTCACTTAAATTTTTTTAGGTGCCCTATCTTGCAATGTGTACGGCATTTCGGTCAAGTCACAATTCACCAAAGAGCTGTAAAAATGCGTAAATTTAGCTGAACGACGCGTTCATACTTTTTTGTACGCACTATATTTGCACAAAATCACACTCAGATTAAGTTATGATTTTTATTATATTTTTATCTGATTTACATTATTCAAAGATTTGATTTCTTTTCTCTAATATTCACTATCAAATAGATGATTGACTGTCTGTTCACATCTTTATCAGGCTTCACAAATCTGTCATTTAAGATAGATCACACATCCTTAGATTCAAATACTCATTATTCTAGACATACGATGACACAATATTGCTGCTTTATTAGGCAATCTGAAAAACTTCCTCAAAAAAAAGCATGCCATTCGGACATGCTTCTCTGAGTTTAATTGGCAATCAGCCATGTCGCGGCCAATGCCAACAGCCCACCTGAAGTACCATCAATCCATTTTTGCTTACGTTCATCTATTGGGACCTTCTGTGTCAGTTTTGCAAAAACCAGACTCAAACTACAGTAGACCACAAAAATCATCGCAATAAAGAGTAAAGATAAAATCAAACCTTGACTGACAGTGTTGGCAGATTTATCGATAAATTGCGGCAAGATTGCAAAATAGATAAGCATACCTTTGGGATTTAATAGTGCGGTAAAAAAGCCTTTTTTGATCGGGTTATTTTCCGTTTTTCGGTCTAGTTGCAATTTTTTAGTGCTAAAAACCGACTTTAATAAACCAAAGGCCAAATACAACAAATAGGCAATACCTAACCAGCGGATGGTTTCAAATAAAAGCGGGAAAGACACAATAATGGCAGCAATACCCAAAGCCACTAAAATTGAATGTAGTAAATAGCCTGTACATACGCCGACAGTCGCCATCATGCCTGCTTTTGCATCTTTGCCCATAACTTGAGACAGAATAAATAACATATCTGGCCCAGGTGTAAAAATCAGCGGCAGCACGGTCAGTGCAAAGAGTACATATACAGACATTTCCTTTCCCCTTTCATCCATTAGAAAGTGAAAATTAGTATGTGCGAAATAATACAAAATTGGCTTTCAATTTATTCTATAATAAAACATATTTTTCAAATTATATTCTAAGATATGAAACAATCACCAAAGTCTGTGCGCATAAAACTTGACCGTATTGATAAAAATATCATTCGCCACTTACAAGACAATGGCCGTATTCAAAATAATGACTTAGCACGAGAAATCGGTCTATCACCGTCTTCGTGCCTAAGACGCGTCAAACTATTAGAAGAAGCAGGCGTCATTCAAAATTATACTACAGTGGTTGATCCACAAAAAATTGGCCTTCAACTGATTCTGTTCTCGCGTATTTGGCTGGTCGGTCAAGATGCCGAAACCATCGACACCTTTATTGAAGCCATGAAAGAGCTCCCTCAAGTCATGGAATGCTACATTATTTTAGGGGAATGCGATGCAATGCTGAAAGTCGTGGTACCTGATTTAGAAAGCTATCGTGAATTCCAATCCACGCATTTGACCAAAAAGAATGGCATTACCAGTGTCAAAACAGACTTGCCAAGTCAAATCATTAAACAAAGTTTCCAACTGCCTCTTGATGAAATCTAATGTCAGCGCATTTAAATTTTGTGATAGAAACGGCGCGTTTACGTCTAAGGGCTTGGCGCGCAGATGACTTTCCTGCATTTGCGCAGTTAAATGCCGATGCTCAAGTGATGCGTTATTTTCCTAGCACACTCACGCAAACCGAAAGCGATAATCTTGCGCAAAAGTTTCAGCAATTCATCAATCAAAATGGTTGGGGCTTTTGGGCAGTCGAACTAAAGCATAGTCAGGAGTTCATTGGATTTACAGGCTTACATGCTCAACCTGAGCGCTTTGACTTTTCACCCTGTATCGAAATCGGTTGGCGATTGGACTCGAAGTTTTGGCATCAGGGTTATGCAACGGAAGCTGCACAAGCTTGCCTATATTTTGCTTTTTCAGTTTTAGAACTGAATGAGGTTGTTGCTTTTACCGCAGTTCAAAATAGGGCTTCTGAAGCGGTAATGAAACGTCTCGGCATGCAACATCGCGGCTATTTTAATCATCCTAAACTCGATCAAAATAGCCCACTGCTTCGACATACGCTCTATGCCATTAAGCCAACTGACTTTCTAAAAAATCACGATGAATATGACTTAAATCAATCAATTCATATTGTCCAAGATTAAAAACTTTCCAGACTTCAAGAAAGTCTTCTTTCAAATCAATGCTATTTGAGGGCTGTGCAGTCGCTTGCCACTGTAAATCGGAAATCCATAAATAGTATTGCCCAGTCTCTGCATTAAAAGCCTGAACTTTACCTGCTGCATTGACGCCTTGAACAAATGCATTTTCAGGCAGTACAGGCTCAATATTGGCTAAACTAATTTCAACAAAGTGTTTGACCTGACGCAAACCATAGCCCGCAAAAATATCTTTTTGCGCGGAGCTGAGTTGATCATACTTTGCTTGTATATCTGAAATCATATACTGACCTATTTTCACATTTGTCATCTTCAATATAAGCTTAAATCTACCGTTTCCTTGAACCGGCACATTCAGCTCATCCTCTTTTAAGTTTATACTCTATTTTTTGCCGATTTATTATTCTACAAAAGTTCATAATCACACTTTTTCCAACAAAAGTGAGCCATGACTGCTACTTATTGATCTAGTTGATTCAAGCAAGAGTAATTAAAGCAAAAATAACACCAAATCTCGCCCCAGCACTAACATAGATATCCACTAAGGTATTTATGCTGTTTGTTCTGACTATTAGCGTTTAGACCAAAACACAGTGCTATAGTGCATGCCTTATGTGACACTATTTTTAAAGTAGTAATGTACTAAGTTTTCACCTTTTGCTGTGCTCGTGGATGTGTCTGATCATACACTTGAGCCAGTCTGTCAAAATCGACATGGGTATAAATTTGGGTGGTACTTAAGTTACTGTGGCCTAACATTTCCTGCACTGCGCGCAAATCACCACTGTTTGACAGCATGTGACTAGCAAAACAATGACGGAGTAAATGCGGATGCAGATCGATATTTACGCCTGCACGCTGTGCCTGAAACTTGACCCGATTTTCAATCTGGCGCATCCCCAAAGGATTGCCCTTTTGAGTAATAAAAACTTGTGCATCCGGCACAAAATCACCATTCCACAGCGGATAAATGCTCAGCCATTTCATTACTGCATCTTTGGCTTTAGAACCAAAAGGCACAACCCGAGTTTTATTACCCTTACCTGTAATACGCAGTAACTGTCGGTTAAAGTCGATATCTTTAATTCTTAAGCCTTGCACTTCCGCTAAGCGTAATCCACTGGAATAAAGCAGCTCAAGCAAAGCTTTGTCTCGATACCACATTTGCTGTTCGACTTCTTTCTCAGGCAAGGCCTGATCCAAAATTTGATTGATGGTTTCAATATCCACTAGACCTGGTAAAGGACGAGGTTTACGTTTAAGTTGAAAGTCATCGGCAGGATTAAAAGCCAAATGTTGCCCCTGCTCAGCCCATTTCATAAACTGACGAATAGAGGACAACATCCGCTGTAAACTACTAGAGCTCAACTGTTGATATTCAACTTTTTGTGCAATAAATTCTCGCAAATCAGTAGCTTCAACATCGCCCAACTCAAGCTTTTTCTGTTCGCAAAATAGCAGAAAATCAGACACATCTCGTTCATAAGCCTGCAAAGTATGGGTAGACTGATTTTGTATTTCTCGTTGTTTTAACCACATCGCGAGCAGTTGCATGGGCTCAAAAGTCACAAGTCAGCCTCTATAGTTCTATTCTGTGGAAGATTGATTTTCTTTTGCATAGTAGCACTGTCTCAGCTCTTTCTATACCTATGTACATTTTTCATAAAAAAAGCACTGATGAATCAGTGCTTCTTGTGTGACGCTAAACTTAGTTTTGATAGTAACTCAGATCAATACGTCCTTCGTAGACATTTGAGGTTGGACCCGTCATCCAAACCACTTCACCTTCACGCCATTCAATATGCAACTTACCACCTGCGAGCTCAATCTCAACAGATGAATCGAGTAAACCACGGCGCATACCTGAAATCGCAGCCGCACAAGCTCCAGTTCCACAAGCCAAGGTTTCGCCTACACCCCGTTCAAACACACGTAAGCGCGCATGCTTTTCATCAATGATTTGCATAAACCCTGCATTCACACGCTGCGGAAAACGCTCATGCGATTCAACCTGAGGCCCTAGACGCGCAACATCAGCTGTAATCACGTCAGGAACGATAGTAACTGCATGAGGGTTACCCATATTCACCACATCAATGGTCAATTGCTCATTGTTCGTCAAAGCAATGTCATACAAAGCTTCTGGTGCATCCGCAATAAATGGAATTTCCTGTGGTAAGAATTTTGGATAGCCCATATTCACGCGTACCCAGCCATTTTGACCGAGTTCGGGTTCTACAATCCCTGCCTTGGTTTGCACTTTAATCTTGGTCTTTGTCGTGAGCTGACGCTCATGTACAAAACGTGCAAAGCAGCGCACGCCATTACCACATTGTTCAACTTCAGAACCATCAGCATTAAAAATACGGTATTTGAAATCGACATTAGGTAAATCGGGTGGCTCAACAATCAACAACTGATCAAAACCGATGCCGAAATGACGATCCGCCAAGCGCTGAATCGTAACAGTATCAAGGAATGCTCTTTGGCTGATTAAATCAACCACCATAAAGTCATTGCCTAGACCATGCATTTTGGTAAATTCTAATAACATCTTGAATTATCCTTCAGGCAATAAACGTTCTTTGTCCCAAAGCGACTCAATGGTTTCACGCTCACGAATCAAATGTGCGTTTTCACCATCCACCATCACTTCAGCGGCACGACCGCGACTGTTGTAATTTGAACTCATGACAAAACCATAAGCACCAGCACCCAATACAGCCAGTACGTCATTTTCTTTGAGTGCAAGCACACGCTCTTTCCCTAAGAAATCACCTGTTTCACAAATCGCACCAACCACATCCCACTCTTTTGCCTCGACATCTGAACGCGGGGTAACGGGCTGAATATCCATCCATGCTTCATACAGTGCAGGACGAATCAAATCGTTCATGGCTGCGTCAATAATCGCAAAGTTACGGTGAATAGTCGGTTTGAGTAAATCTACTTTGGTCAGGAGTACTCCTGCATTTGCCGAAATACTGCGTCCCGGTTCCATATACACTTTCAAACCCAATTTTTCTAAAGCGGGCTTCATTGCATTGGCATATTCAAAAACGGTAGGCGGTACTTCATCTTTATAGGTTACGCCTAAACCACCACCAATATCGATGTGTTTCAGCTGAATACCCATGGTTTTAAGCTGATCGATCATGACAATCACACGATCTAGCGCATCCACAAAAGGCTGTGTTTCAGTCAGCTGTGAACCAATATGGCAGTCGATACCAATAATGTCTAAATTCGGCAGCGTTGCAGCATATTGATAGGTTTCAAACACCGTATCTGACGGAATCCCAAATTTATTTTCTTTCAAGCCTGTTGAAATATAAGGATGCGTTTTCGCATCTACATCTGGATTGACACGCAATGAAATGGGTGCTTTTTTACCGAGCTTCGCTGCAACTTTTTGAATACGATCCAGTTCTGCGTGAGACTCTACATTGAAGCATGCAATACCCACTTCTAAGGCTTTTTGAACATCGATCTCAGTTTTACCTAAACCCGAAAAGACAATTTTAGAAGCATCACCACCCGCTTTTAGTACACGAGCCAGCTCTCCGCCCGTCACAATATCAAAACCCGCACCGAGCTTCGCAAGGACATTCAATACCGCAATGTTTGAGTTTGACTTAACCGCAAAACAAATTTGATGATCGATAAAGTCAAAAGCACGATCCATCTCTGTAAAGTGTTTTTCAAAAGTCGCTTTTGAATAAACATACAGTGGTGTACCAAATTGCTGCGCAAGCTGTTGCAGTGAGCATTGCTCAGCATGCAAAACCCCATGATTGCGGGTAAAACTCATGAATGTATCCTTTCTATGAAGCGTTTAAGGTATTAAGGCTGATTGGTTTCAACTGAAGGTGCAGCAAACTCTTGCTTAACGGGCGCTGTATCTTCCTTTTGTGCAGACGGCTTAGATGCTGCGTCTTTATAAAGCAAATATTTCGCTCGCTTGTCGTAGTTTGGATCATTTGGCATATGTAATGTACCAGACTGACCACAACCGACGAATGCAGTACTCATCACCAAGACACTGATGCAGCAAATGACAGAACGCATCTGATCACCTATTTGATATTTTGAAGAAGTATAACCTGATCAACATACATGACCAAACCACTAAGCGCTAAAGATTATAGTGAGTTAAAAAAAAACGCCAGTTAAAGACTGGCGTTTTTTTCAATGGTATCGATTATTTATGTTTCGGTTTGTAGAAACCAAAATAACCAATAATCAAAATGATGAACCAAATCGGACTCACCATTAAAGCTTTCATTGTATCGGCTTCAAGTGATAACACATAGATCACACCAATGAAGAAAACGATCACAAACCAACAGGTAAATAGACCACCTGGTAGTTTAAAAGTCGATTTTGCATGTAACTCTGGACGTGTTTTGTAATACACAATGTAGCTCCAGATAATCATAATCCAGACACAGATAAACAAAATCGTCGACAGTGTAGTTGCCAAAGTAAAGGCTTCAACAGTATTTGGTACAAAGTACTGTAGTGCAGCACCTAACAGTAAACAAATTGCTGAAAAGTACAATGCATTTGCAGGAACAGCACGCTTGTTTAAGTGGCCAAATGCTTTTGGCCCTTGATCTTCACGAGACAAACCAAACAACATACGCGACGTTGAAAACACACCACTATTCATTGATGACATCACAGAAGACAATACCACCAAGTTCATGATGATTGCTGCTGCTGCAATACCCGCTTGACTAAACAAGTTCACAAAAGGCGAAACCGCCGGATCAATCACGTTCCATGGTGTCACAGACATTACAATCACTAAAGACAGTACATAGAAAACAATGATACGAATTGGAATCGAGTTCACCGCTTTAGGCAAATTCTTTTCTGGGTCTTTAGTTTCAGCAGCCGTGGTACCGACCAGCTCTACACCTACAAAGGCAAAGATCGCAATTTGGAAACCCGCAAGGAAGCCTGTCACGCCTGTTGGGAACATTCCTCCATGTGACCAAAGATGACTAAATGATGCAATTTCACCCGTCGTTGAAGTGAAACCTGTAAAGATCATCCATAAACCAACGGCAATCAACACCACAATGGCAATAATCTTAATCAGTGCAAACCAGAACTCCAGCTCACCAAACAGTTTCACCGTGACCAAGTTCAAGCCCATGATGAACACAATGGCCGCAACACTGATCATCACCCCTTCCCCAGGTGTGAACGGCATCCCTCCATTAAAGAACTGAAGGTAATAAATAATGGCTGATAAGTCCGCGATACCAATCGTGATCCAACATAACCAATAGGTCCAACCAACGAAATAGCCTGCCCACGGCCCAATCAAATCGGTAGAGAAATCGATAAACGATTTGTACTTCAAGTTAGACAGCAGTAATTCGCCAAGCGCGCGCATGACCAAAAACACCATAAAACCAATAATCATGTAAATGATTAAAATAGATGGCCCAGCGAGACTAATCGTCTTCCCCGACCCCATAAATAAACCCGTACCAATCGCACCGCCAATCGCAATGAGTTGTAAATGGCGGTTGGATAAACTCCGTTTTAAATCACCTTGTTCAGAGGTCGATTCTGTATTTTCTAAACTCATTCTTGATGTCGTCTTTTATTTCCAGTCGCCAAAATTACCCGAAAAGAACAAAAAAATAAAAATAAAATTGTATTAATCTATATTTTCAACATCTTTTGAAAAGTTAATTAATTTTTCTTATATTTAACACGACAAAGGACACGTAAAAGTTCCTGTTGAAAAAATCAGCAAAACACTTGTCAAAAATAAATTTCCGTGTAACAAATACAACAAGACTAAAAATCAATAAAAAATCGTGCAGGAAGCATGACTGTGGCATATCAATTGCTTAATAAAACTCAAAATTTTTCTAGAAATTTCAAGTTTTAAAACATAGAGGACTAAAAGAAAAATGAATACACAAAGTTTACAAACTTTTATGGAAACCATCAGTGGTTGGGTCTGGGGACCCTATATGTTGGTCCTCATTGTCGGAACAGGGATATTCCTCACATTACGCTTGTTCTTCTGGCAAATTCGCATGTTGCCTCTGGCCTTTAAACAAGTCTTTGGCAAACATGACCAAGCACATTCTCATGCAGGAGATATCTCGCACTTTGCATCCCTCATGACAGCACTCTCTGCCACCATTGGTACGGGTAATATCGCCGGTGTTGCAACCGCTTGTGTCCTTGGTGGCCCAGGTGCGGTGTTTTGGATGTGGATGACAGCCCTGTTCGGTATGGCAACCAAATATGGTGAAGGCGTACTGGCAGTTAAATACCGAATCAAAAATGAAAAAGGTGAAATGTCTGGTGGTCCAATGTACTACATTGAACGCGGCCTAAAATGGAAATGGTTAGCCCTGATTTTTGCACTATTTGGCACCTTGGCGTCTTTTGGGATTGGCAGTTCAGTGCAATCCAACACAGTTGCGCTCGCTGTTGAAAACAGTACGGGAGTTGCAACATGGATCACAGGTATCGTCATTACGGTATTCTCCGCTTTGGTTATTTTAGGCGGGATTAAATCGATTTCTAAAGCTGCTTCTTTCATCGTGCCGATTATGGCGATTGGCTATGTCCTCGGTGGCCTCATTATTATCTTCAACCATCTTGAACTCGTCATGCCTGCACTTGAACTGATCTTCCGTGATGCCTTTACGGGTGAAGCGGTAGCAGGTGGCGCAATTGGTGCTGTCATTCGTTACGGTGTCGCTCGTGGCGTCTTCTCAAATGAAGCTGGTATGGGTTCGGCGCCGATCGCCGCAGCTGCTGCAAAAACCGACCACCCTGCGCGTCAAGGCTTAGTCTCAATGACAGGTACGTTTATCGATACCATTATCGTCTGTAGTATCACAGGGATCGTTTTGGTCATGGGCTTTATTATGGCGGGCAATAGTTTTGGTGGCGAAACAGGCGCGGTATTAACCACCCATACTTTTAACCAATTACTGCCGGGTGTCGGAGGCTGGATCGTAACTTTTGGTATTGTGTTCTTCGCTTATTCCACCATTTTAGGTTGGTGCTATTACGGCGAAAAATGCTGTACTTATTTACTCGGTGAAAAGTATGTTCTGCTGTACCGTCTCATTTACATCGCGTCAGTCTTTATTGGTTGCGTAGCATCACTTGATTTAGTCTGGCTATTTGCCGACACCTTTAATGGTTTAATGGCGGTTCCAAACTTAATTGCCTTGTTATTGCTGTCGACGGTGATTGTGAAAGAGTCACGTGATTTTGTCGAAAAGCGTAAATCAGGTGAGTTGTACTAAGGCTATTTTCAAAGCACATTTTTAAAATCTTCAATAGTTAAGCCACCTTCAGGTGGCTTTTTGATTCAGAGCATTCATTTCAAATCCAATCCTCTGTATGCTGTTGAACCATCGAATACTCCAAATAGTGCATCAAATAAAGCATGGCAAAAGCAAAAAGTGTTTACCGCTGTGAACAATGTGGCGCTGACCATTCAAAATGGGCGGGTCAATGTTCTGAATGTGGAGAATGGAATAGTCTGGTTGAAGTCAATATTGCACCTGCAGTCACACATCGTGCGCAGCCCAAAATGGGGGGCGGCTATGCAGGTCAAGCTGCTGCTATTAGCACCTTAAATCAAATTTCAGTTTCACATGAGACTCGACTGGCTACAGGAATTGGTGAGTTTGATCGTGTGCTTGGGGGTGGTCTCGTCACGGGTTCCGTGGTGCTGATTGGCGGTGATCCGGGCATCGGGAAATCAACCATTTTATTGCAAACGGCAACGCATATGGCCGCGGCCAACAGTGCGGCATTGTATGTCACAGGTGAAGAATCACTCTCTCAAGTGGCTTTGCGTGCAAATCGTCTTGATCTACCCACAGATAAACTCAAAGTCATGGCTGAAACCTGTGTCGAGCGGATATGTGAAATGCTTGCCCATGAGCGTCCAGCTGTGGCAATTTTAGATTCCATTCAAACCCTGTATACCGAAACACTCCAGTCAGCGCCGGGCGGCGTTTCTCAAATTCGCGAATCTGCTGCTTTACTAACACGTTTTGCTAAAAATAGTGGCACAGCCTTGTTCATCGTCGGACACGTCACCAAGGAAGGTGCACTGGCTGGTCCACGTGTGCTTGAACATATGGTGGACTGTGTTCTGTACTTTGAAGGTCAGTCCGACTCACGTTATCGGATGATTCGAGCTGTTAAAAACCGTTTTGGTGCAGTCAATGAACTCGGGGTTTTTGGCATGACCGATAAAGGCTTAAGAGAAGTAGCGAATCCTTCAGCCATTTTCTTAAGCCGTTATGATGAAGCCATTGCAGGCTCAATCGTAATGATCAGCCGTGAAGGCACACGTCCTCTGTTGGTTGAGGTTCAAGCTTTGGTTGATGATGCACATGGTCAACCGCGTCGAGTCGCCTTAGGTTTAGAACAAAACCGTTTAAATATGCTCTTGGCGGTAATGCATCGCCATGGTGGCGTGCAAACATCTGGACAAGATGTCTACGTCAACGTTGTCGGTGGTTTAAAAATCACGGAAACAGGCTCTGACTTGGCCGTCTTATTGGCCTGTGCCTCTAGCCTGCGAGGTAAAGCGCTGCCACAACAACTGGCTGTTTTTGGTGAAGTAGGACTCTCTGGGGAAATTCGCCCAGTGCCAAATGGGCAGGAACGCTTAAAAGAAGCCATTAAACATGGTTTTAAATACATTATTCTACCGCGAGGCAACGCACCGCAAAAAGACATTGCTGGGGTGAAGGTAATTGCCGTGGCGCGCTTACATGAGGCACTCACTGAAGCCATGGGCTTAAGTGACGAACTCAACTAAGCTAAATTCCATTCATTTGGATTCCTCATAAAATAAACACGTTTTTTATTGAAATTTAGGATGAAAGACTGCATAAAGGTAGAGTTAAAATTTATTTTTTATAGAGTAGGAAAATTTGATGGAAGTTCGACAGCGTGGTTTGATTGCTGGTTTTTTAACAGCGGCTCTTTTAGTTGCACCCTTAGCCGCAGAAGCTAAACGTGCAGGTGGTGGTAAAAGCCACGGCATGAGCCGTCAAGCTGCACCAACTCAGTCTTATCAACAACCTCGTCAAGCAACTCCAGCTCAACAACCGACAGCGCCCGCTACAGCTCCAGCTAAATCTGGTCCAGGCGTCGGTGGTATGGTTGCGGCGGGTGTAGCGGGTGCTGCAATTGGTGCTGTTGCTGCAAATGCACTGGCAGATGACAACTCTGCTTCTCAAGCGCAAGCACAGGAAGAAAAAGGTGGTATTCCGAGCTGGATTTGGATTCTTCTTGCCGCTGCTGTTGCCTTCTTCATTTTCCGTAAAATGGGCGCAAAAAAAAAAGTAGCACCTAATCCATACGCGCCAAACAATGGTTCAACTCAAGCACCGTTTGGCCAACAAGCTGCACCACGTACATCAAATGACAACAGTAACATTTTTGGTCAGTCTGTAGGTGGTTCAGCTGCTGCACCACAAAACAATGCACCTTTTGGCGCTGCCTATACCAATAGTGGTAGTCAGCTGCCAGACGGTACAGAACCTGCGGCTTTCTTACGTATTGCTCGTCAACGTTTCAATCATATTCAGTCGATGAACACGGCAAGTAACATTTCTGAAATTCAGCGTTACTTAACACCTGATCTTTACCAGTCTATGTATCAAGACATTATGGCGAATCAAGATCAAGATGTAGCTGAGTTTTCAAACCTTAATGCAATGGTTGCGGACTCTGCAACAGAAAATGGTCAATACGTGGTTAGCGTACGTTTTACAGGTACAGTAAGTGAAGATCTCAACAGCTTACCGCAACCTTTTGCTGAAGTTTGGCACTTTGTAAAACCTGCGGGTTCTACCCAAGACTGGCTCGTTGCGGGTATCCAGCAAGAAGCGTAATTTCCAGATATATAAAAACAGCGACTTCGGTTGCTGTTTTTTTGTGCCCTATAAATCCTCCTGTCGATTCAACCGAGTCATCAGCGCCTCGCTTAAACAAAAACACCATTCAAAACGATAACAGCAATAGTTTTCCTAAAAGTTACGCTCAACATTTCCTGTAACATCCATGTTAAATAACAAGCGTAATGAGAGGAGGCTGTACAATGCATCCTCAATCACATGCCTTCTTTTAGCTTAGACTTTCAATCCAAATAAGTTCATCGCGTTATTAATGCTTGATGCGATTGGGCAATATCTAAAAATAAGTGAGCTTTGATTTTCGAATAAAACTGAGATCATCATTTACCACTCTCAAGCTTTAAAATGCACAGGTTTTTTATTGATCATGCTCTGCATTTAATATTCACACTGTAAATCATCTACTCATAAAAAATGCCTCTATAAAGAGGCATTTTTATTTACGTTTTTTAGTCTTATTCAGGTAATGGGATAAATTGAGAGTCCTGATTTTGCTCTTTTCTTTCCCCAACAACCACAGCCACATCTAAAGGTTTGCCATCGCGCTCAAGTGAAATCTGAATGGTGCTATTTGGCGGTTGTAAAGCCACAAAATTAATCAAATGTGAGGTTGAAGTAATCACTTCATCATTCACTTTCACAATCTTGTCGCCTTTCTTTAAACCAGCTTTTGCAGCAGGTCCCGTTTTTAATACGTCCGCGACAACCACACCAGGCCCTTTAGGCTCTAAGATATTGACTTGTTCAACAGGCAGTAAACTGATACCCAACCAACCACGTACCACACGGCCGTCTTTAAGAATAGAGTTTAGTACTTGTTGGCAAATTCTTGCAGGAATGGCAAAACCAATGCCTAAAGATCCACCTGATTGAGAGAAAATTGCTGTATTAACCCCAATCAAATTACCGGCCACATCAATCAAAGCACCACCAGAATTACCTGGATTAATCGCAGCATCGGTTTGAATGAAGTCTTCATAAGTGTTAATACCCAGGTCAGAGCGACCTGTAGCAGAGACAATACCTTGCGTAACCGTTTGCCCCACACCAAATGGATTACCAATGGCCAAGACCACATCACCCACTTCGTTGCCGCTTAGCTTAAAGGGTAAAACAGGCAGATTCGCTAGCTCAATTTTAATCACAGCCAAATCGGTATCGGGGTCGGTACCAATCACTTTTGCCACTGCTCGACGACCATCTTGTAACGCCACAACAATTTGATCGGCTTGAGCAATCACATGATTATTCGTCAAAATATAACCATCAGGGCGAACAATCACACCTGAACCCAAACTGTTTTCATTTTTATTTTGGCTAAACTGATCTGGAATTTGATTGCCAAAAAATTCACGGAACGCAGGATCATTGAGTAATGGATGGTCAAGTTGTTTGACTTTTTGCGTGGTAAAAATATTTACTACTGCTGGTGCAGCCACTTTCACGGCGGCGCTATAAGAAACCACCCCACCGGTACGCGTGGTGTTAATTAAAGGTTCAACCTTTTCAGCAGGCATCTTAATACCATCGGACGCCACAGGCGCTTTTGGCTTTTGATACTGCTGCCAAGCAAAAAATCCAGCAATGACTAAAATGAGTAATACCCAAGGTAACCAGGAAAAGGTCCTGCGCACGATTTCACCCTCTAAAATGTTTTAATTCATTGATGACTAAGTAATTTATGCCTATTGTAAAGCGAAATTCAAGCCGAAGCACAAAAATAAGCAAGAGTTTTGTCATGCTTTAGTTACAATAAACAATAGGTTCCGATGTAATCAATTTAAAAGAGTTTTTAAGTCGATATGGCAAAATTACAAGACATTATTCAGTGGTGTGATCAAACCCTCAAATCACCTGAGTTTAAGGACTATGCACCGAATGGCCTTCAAATTGAAGGAAAGACCGAAGTGCGTAAAATTTTAGCTGCTGTGACTGCATCGCAAGATGCCATAGATGCCGCGATACGAGAAAATGCGGATCTTTTACTGGTGCACCATGGATATTTTTGGAAAGGTGAAGCCTACCCCATCACAGGTATGCGCGGTAAACGGATCAAGAGTCTGATTCAACATGACATTTCTTTGCTGGCATATCACCTCCCCCTCGACAGCCATCCAAGTCTTGGAAATAATGTAGCGATTGCAGATTTGCTCAAATTGGAACGTATTGAGGCACTTGACCCATCTGAGCGTCATCCTATTGGCAATATTGGTTATTTAAACCAGCCTATGCCTGTGGAAGATTTTAAAAAATTTGTATCTAAGAAATTAAAATTCGATGCCATCCATCTTCCTGCGGACAAGACCATGATTGAAAAAGTCGGTTTTTGTACTGGTGGTGCACAAGATTTTATTGTAAAAGCCGCTGAACAAGGCTGTGATGCCTATATTTCAGGCGAAGTCAGTGAACGTACCTTCTATGAAGCTAAAGAATTAGGCGTACATTATTTTGCTTGCGGACATCATGCGACTGAACGCTATGGCGTGCAGCGATTAGGTCAAGCAATTTCAGAACAATTTGATATTGAATATGTTTATTTCGAGTTAAACAACCCAATCTAAGCAATCACTGGGATGAGACCTCTTTCATCCCAGTCCTTTCAATGCGCTTACATCGCATGGCATCCGACATTACCTCCATTTAAGCAAATTATTACTTTCTAAAATATTATTCCTAGCCTTTCATCTTTTTAAATCAAAACATAGCATCAGCTCAAAAATTCTGTGCATCTCACCTTTGTTATGCATACTGAACTTCCAACCCCATATGAACAATAAAACTTGCGACCTTCCATCTTAAAATTGCAAATAATAAGCATATTGATTCTCATTAACTTTTAAGTGGATAATGAAACTGCTTTAAAAAATCCCAATAAAACAATTTTGATGATTAAAGGAATCAAACACATGGCTTATTCTTTACCCGCTCTTCCATATGCCTATGATGCACTCGAACCCAATATTGATGCGAAAACGATGGAAATTCACCACAGTAAACACCATCAAACCTACATCAATAACATTAATGGCGCGATTGCAGGCACAAAATGGGAGAAACTGTCTGTGGAAGATTTGGTTGCCAAAGTCAATGAAGTCCCTACTGATCTTAAAAATATGGTGATCAATAATGCAGGTGGTCATGCCAACCACTCACTGTTTTGGACAGTCATGAGTCCACAAGGTGGTGGGCAACCGACTGGAGCTGTGGCAAAGGCTATTGATGAGCAACTCGGTGGTTTTGATGCTTTTAAAGAGGCATTTACCAAAGCAGCGATTAGCCGTTTTGGCAGTGGTTGGGCATGGCTGAGCGTGACACCTGAACGCAACCTGATTGTTGAAAGTAGTGCAAATCAGGATTCCCCACTTATGCACGGTCATACCCCTATTCTCGGTTTAGATGTATGGGAACATGCGTATTATCTAAAATACCAAAACCGCCGTCCTGAATATATCAATGCCTTTTATAATGTGGTCGATTGGGATGAGGTAAATCGCCGTTACCATGCAGCGTTGCAGACTAAAAATTAATTACACACCTCAATCCATCTAGAGCTTAGAGTCTTTTAAAATGAATATATTCTGTACGAAAGACTCTAATGATATCTTGTGTATCGTATATGTCTCCTTGCGAATTTTTTTGCATATTTTGTGTATTAAAAGACTGCCCTATTGTCTATAGAATCATTTACAATAAATGCACTTAAAGTAAAACCCAGCAAATCTGCAAGGAATGAAACATGACAACCATTACTTTACCTGCACTTCCATATGGCTACGAAGATCTTGCTCCACACATCAGCAAAGAAACTTTAGAATTCCACCACGACAAACACCACAATACTTATGTTGTTAACCTAAACAACCTAATCAAGGGTACTGACCTTGAAGGCAAAACTTTAGAAGAAATCATCACAGCTTCTGCTGGTGATGCAGCTAAAGCAGGTATCTTCAATAACGCAGCACAAGTTTGGAACCACACATTCTACTGGAACTGTATGGCTAAAAACGGTGGTGGTAAAGCAACAGGTGCTTTAGCTGCTAAAATTGATGAAGCGTTCGGTTCTTACGAAAAATTCGCTGAAGAATTTGCTGCTGCTGCAACAACTCAATTCGGTTCAGGTTGGGCTTGGTTAGTTGCTGACGAAGTAAATGGCAACCTTTCTATCCTTAAAACTTCAAATGCAGACACTCCACTTGCACACGGTAAAGTTGCAGTGCTAACCATTGACGTTTGGGAACATGCTTACTACATCGACTTCCGCAATGCGCGTCCTGTTTACATCAAAACTTTCCTTGAAAGCCTTGTAAACTGGGATTATGCAAACGCGAAATTTGCAGGTCAAGCTGCTGGCGTTGAAAAATAAGATTCGTCTTGTTTAAAAAACCGCTCTTTTTGAGCGGTTTTTTTGTTTTTGCTGCCTAAACGCATATTTATAAAGCAAACAATTCATTTCTCAATATTTTTTGCTTGACCCATTTTCCTTTCCTCCCTAAAATGCGCATCAGATTCTCCAATAGCTCAGTCGGTAGAGCGACGGACTGTTAATCCGCAGGTCCCTGGTTCGAGCCCAGGTTGGAGAGCCACTATTCTTCCATAGCTCAGTCGGTAGAGCGACGGACTGTTAATCCGCAGGTCCCTGGTTCGAGCCCAGGTGGAAGAGCCAAGATTCTAAAAAGCCCAAGCATCGTGACTTGGGCTTTTTTATCGCTCATTGTTCTGATCCACAAACCTATACCATTCTGGTATACAGTTATGACATATCAAATTGTTTATAAAAAAAACATTTAATCTAAAATTCGACTTTTTTTAGCATTGTAACTTGACCGATGTGTAAATTTCTCTATACTGCATTTCAGATTCTCCAATAGCTCAGTCGGTAGAGCGACGGACTGTTAATCCGCAGGTCCCTGGTTCGAGCCCAGGTTGGAGAGCCAAATTTTAAAAAGCCCAAGCATTATGACTTGGGCTTTTTTCTGTCTATAAAAATGACATTCACCCATACGTAAAACCAATCTCTCAAAATCACTCCAAAGCAGCTTTCCATACAGGCTCTTCTCAGCTTGAATCTCCCAAATATCTCCATGGAAAACCAAAAAGATTGAATCAAATCGTATCAATAAAAGCTAAACCGTTTATTTTTAAATCATTTAAAGCAGATTATATAAAAATATCAGGCCAAAGACTTGACCCTTTGAGCTTTGCCACATAGAATGCGTGCAGATTCTCCAATAGCTCAGTCGGTAGAGCGACGGACTGTTAATCCGCAGGTCCCTGGTTCGAGCCCAGGTTGGAGAGCCAAAATTCTAAAAACCCACTCCATGCGAGTGGGTTTTTTCTTTGTGCTAGAAAATATTGTGTTCGATCTGAGTCAAATCATCTTTTTTATCATCGGCTGCTTCGCCACTATTACGTTAGTGATGATGGTCTACCCTGACCTGTTTCGCCGTAAACAAAAGTTTTATGCCAAACACGTCATTACGCCGTTTGAACGTAAAATGTTTATTCGCTTAAAAGAAGCCTTCCCACGCCATCATGTTCTAGCTCAAGTTTCATTTAGTTCACTGATTACCAGTAATCACTATAAAATACGGGCCAAATTTAACCGTAAAGTCACCGATTTCGTTTTATTAGATGAACAATTAGCAGTCGTGGTGATTATTGAACTTGATGATCCTTCCCATATCGGCAAAGAACAAGAAGATGCAGAACGTGATGCCATGCTCAATGAAGCAGGTTACATCGTCCTGCGTTTTACAGAAATTCCAAGCATTCGCCAACTGCACAAACACATTGGGATTACGCCTGCAATGCGTGCTTGAATTATTTTGAGACTGCGCTGCTCGCTTCCTGCAGTGTTAATTGCTTTTCGGCAGCCAACTTTTCTTGAATACGCTGCTGTTGTTCTTCTTTAATACGCTGATATTCCGCTTGGTTTTTTGCATCGCTTTTTACCGCTAAAAAAGCAATCCCTAAAATAAGCAATGGAATCACAATACCAAGACTCGCTAAAAACATCACTTTTGGCGTTAGTTTTTGAGTTGATTTCGTCATAGCCAGCCTATTTCCAATATCTAGATTTTGATGGGCAAATACTATAACAAAAAAGAGCCTCAATCATGAGGCTCTTTTTTCAGTTTAAATGGTTCATTTTATGTCGGTGCTTTACCTGTACAGTTTTCATTGGTGCTGGCATCTTTTTGCGCATCAGTTAACACAATACCCGTACCCGCAGACATGTAGGTCTGAATAAAGTCTACCACCTCTGCATTCCGACAAACTATGGCTTGGGTATGAGATGCACCTATAACGGGATCAAGCGTGATATTTGGCGAACCCAATGTTTTCAAGTTTGCAACCAAAGCTTGCGTAATTGGATAGGGTACATTTGTATCTGCTGTGCCTTGTATTACATAAACTGGTTTATCAATTCGTTTAGTACCTGGCTGACTACTAATTAAGAAGTTTTTTACGGTTTCATTGGTCGCAAAAACACTAGTATCTAAACCAGGATAATCCATGACTTTTTTATCAGGATTTGCAGTCATAAACTGAATAATATCATCTTTAAACTTATTAATTAGACTTAGACTTGGGTCATTATCATTGTCTAAACACAGACCATTATCCCCTGTTGAACCTTCTGCAAACTCAGCCAAAGATTTGGCACGTGATTGGAAAATATCTTGATAATTAAATCGCGGCTCATACGCTTTAATACCCACCCCTGTTAATGCTGCATAAGCCAATAAAGTTGCATAAGTATCCACCGATGTTCGAAATTCTAGAGGGATATTAGCTGCCGTTTCACGTGCTTCAATATCTGCCAATGCAGCAGGCGCAACCTCAAGAATAATTTTGCCCAAACTCGAAGCTGGTGCACCTGCCACAGCACCTTTATAGGTTGTATCTGTATTTGCGTATTCTGCGGTCGCTAATGAGGCATGCCCCCCTTGAGATTGCCCCACAGACATCCACGCACCATTCAACTGCTTACCATAATGATCTTTTGCTGCTTGTACAGCAGAAAGCGCTGACTTCGCAGCACTAGATAAGTTTAAATATGGATGAATCCCTGACGTGCCCAAACCTTCATAATCTGGCGCAACAACCACATAACCAGCAGCTAGTAGACTGTCTGCTAAAATTTTAAAGCGTGGGTGAATCATATTGTTACTTGGCGCACAACTATCACCAACCCCAACCGTGCCATGCTCCCAAACCACTACGCGATAACCATCTGTAGGTGGTGCTACTTTAGGGAACATCACCAGCGCCGTTGCTTTAGCGGTCTGACCTTGAACATTTTCCATGTTATAAGTCATTACCTTAATAGAGGCTGCAGTGGTTAATGTGTCTTCTGAATAGGCACTTTCAGAAACATAGGTCTGTTTTTGATTTGAAGCGGGCGAATCATCATCGTCATTACAAGCAGTTAAAGACAGCATTGAAACGGCAACTGTAAGGGCTAATGCTATTTTCGAGCGTTTCATAAAATATCCTTTTATTCGTTGTTTTTTTAAGCATGAAACTACATGCCGTTTTATTAAGACATAAAAAAAGCGCCCTGTATAGGACGCTTTTCAACCAAACAATCACTTTAAATAATTAATTCTAAAAAGATTCCAGTAAAAATAATGAATCCCACCCAACGATTGTGACGGAATGCCCAAAAACAACGCTGTGGATCTTTGTCTTTGGTTTTTGACCATTGATAAATAAAATCAGCCACAACTACAAGCAATGCGATTAAACCCAATGGCATCAATAAATTTTCAAGATAAAGCGCCGTACCGATCAAAACGACACTCATCGCCTGTAAAAGTGCAATGATTTGAATATCAAAACGACCGAACAAAATAGCTGTCGACTTCACCCCAATTTTTAAATCATATTCACGGTCGGTAATCGCATATTGCGTATCGTACGCCACAGTCCAAGCCAGATTGCCAAAATACAGCAACCAACAGGTTAAATCTAATGGCTTACCCATGGCCGTAAAGGACATCGGAATTCCCCACGAAAAAGCCATGCCCAAAACAACCTGAGGCAAATGGGTATAGCGCTTCATGAAAGGATATATAAATGCGAGAAAAAGCCCGCCTAAAGCACAATAAAACGTTTCAATCGGTAGAAACAACAACATACAAGCACTGGCAAAGACTAAAACTAGAAACACATAAATGGCTTCTTTGGCCGTGATAATCCCTGTTGCTAAAGGCCGCGTTTTCGTGCGCTCTACATGCGCATCTACCTTACGATCAGCAAAATCATTAATTGCACACCCAGCCGCACGCATAAATATCGTGCCAAGTACCATCGGAATCAGAATACCAATTGGCGGTATTCCCTCTGCTGCAATCCATAATGCCCACATGGTAGGCCAGAACACCAATTCTGTGCCAACAGGCTTATCAAAACGACATAAATAATAATAGGCTTCTAAACGTTCACGCCAAGTAATTTGATGCGCAGTTGTCATGACTGTCCTTCAGATGCTGAATCCTGCTTTTGCAAAAATTGCTCAAAACTCGCTAAAAAGGTTTCTTGAACAATAAACTTGCAGCCGTGCCAAGTATAACAGCTCTGTCTAGTCCAGCCATCTTCTAGCCAAATCACACGACGTTCACATGCTGGATTGGTGCGCTGAAACAAGAACCAGCCAATCGGTTTTTTACCAATATGTTTAAAAAGCCGTGCGCGGCCTTGCAAACTTAAGATCGGGAAAATGCTTTTGGCTTTAACCCAAGGCTCTGCATCACTGCCATATAAAAAACTTTCTCGTACCCATGACGTATGCTGAAACGGCATGCCCATCCATTTTGCATCGATAAACTGAAGACGCTGAAAATGCTCTTTGGTCGGTTGAACCCTAAACGCTCCATCAGCCAAATCCGTGAGTTGCTGAGTAAGTGAACCTGAAGCATATAACCATGTTTTCAGTTCAGCTGGAATCTGCTGCATAAGCCTACCTGTACCATTGATTTACTGTGCGCTTAAACGCTTTTTGAGTTATGAAGAATGTTATTGATTCAATTGTAAGATCAATCTTTAGCAATTATCTGTTTTTGCAATGGTTTCAAATTTACCTTGCGGAGTTTTCACCAAAATAAAACCTTCAGCACTCAAATAAAAACTTTGAGGATAATCATAATCCAGTGCTAACTCTGGACTTTTCAATGCGACAAATTCTGCCTGCTTATAACCTTCAGGGGTGCGACCAACTTCAATATAAGTCACCATCGAAAAATTTAGCTTAAATCCTTTGTCGTGATCTTTAGGGTCAATCCAAGGATAAAAACTGGTGTGCTTTTTACGCTGTGCCATTGCTCTCATCAATTTTTTTTCAAGTTAAACAGATGATACAAAAAAACCCGCGACTAGCGCGGGTTTTTTACAGTGAAATTCAGTTCAGAATTACAAGCTGTAGTACATATCAAATTCAACTGGGTGGGTTGTCGTGTTCAAACGACGCACTTCTTCAGTTTTAAGTTCGATATATGCATCAAGCATTTCTTTAGTGAATACACCACCTTTAAGAAGGAACTCGTGATCCACTTGAAGCGCTTCAAGCGCCATATCTAGGCTATGAGCAACTGTAGGGATTTTCGCTTCTTCTTCAGGAGGAAGGTCGTATAAGTTTTTGTCAGCTGCTTCACCTGGGTGAATCTTGTTTTGGATACCGTCAAGACCCGCCATTAACAATGCAGCGAAACCTAAGTACGGGTTCATCATTGGATCTGGGAAGCGAGCTTCGATACGTTTGCCTTTAGGGCTAGAAACGTAAGGAATACGGATAGAAGCAGAACGGTTACGTGCTGAGTAAGCCAACATAATCGGCGCTTCGAAGTGTGGAACTAAACGCTTATACGAGTTTGTAGATGGGTTCGTAATTGCGTTCAATGCACGAGCGTGTTTAATTACACCACCGATGAAGTAAAGCGCCATTTCTGAAAGACCAGCGTATTCATCACCAGCAAACAAGTTCTTGCCATCTTTAGAGATTGACATATGAACGTGCATACCAGAACCGTTATCACCAACCATTGGCTTAGGCATGAAAGTCGCAGTTTTTGCATATTGGTGCGCAACGTTCCAAACCGCATATTTGAACTGTTGTACTTCGTCTGCTTTACGAACCATTGTGTTGAAGCTTACACCAATTTCTAATTGGCAAGATGCAACTTCGTGGTGGTGTACTTCTACACGACCTGGGCCCATGATGTCTTCAATACGCGCACACATATCAGCACGCATGTCATGTGAAGAGTCAACTGGTGGAACTGGGAAGTAACCACCTTTAACACGTGGACGGTGACCAGAGTTTCCGCCTTCATAGTCTTTATTTGTTGACCAAGCAGCTTCTTCAGCAATCAATGTATGGCGCGCGCCAGACATATCGATTTCCCATTTTACTTCGTCAAATACGAAGAATTCTGGTTCTGGACCAAAGAATGCAGTATCACCAATACCTGTAGATTTTAGGTATTCTTCAGCACGGCGAGCAATCGAACGTGGGTCACGGTCATAACCCTGACCTGTTGATGGCTCAATAACGTCACAAGTAACAACTACTGTCGGCTCAGCGAAGAACGGGTCGATAAAACCAGTTGCAGCATCTGGGCGTAAGATCATGTCAGATGCTTCAATGCCTTTCCAACCTGCAATAGAAGAACCATCAAACATTTTACCGTCTTCAAAAGTATCTTCGTCGATAGTATCTGCTGGGTAAGTTACGTGTTGTTCTTTACCCTTAGTATCCGTAAAACGGAAATCGACCCATTTTGCGCCACTTTCTTGGATGAGTTGTAGGACCTTGTTCGCCATGCTCATTTTGCTCCGATGAATTTTTGTTGCACTCTTTAGTGCGTGTTAGTAGTTGGTTGTTCTAAAGCAATTACCGTACCAACTTTAAAAAGCTTAGCTAAAATGTTGAATTCATTATCAGAATAACAGTTTTAAGCTGTTTGCTTTGGCTCTATTATACTGAGCTAAAAAGTAAATGCACCATATTCAAGCATGCTTCTTCACATTTAATCTAAAAGATTTTGAGTATGGATCATAATGGTGCATTTTTAAATTTCACTGGTCGATTTACACCCGTTTTTTATAAATTAGAGCACTGTTTAAGCTGTTATTTTCGCATTGATTTGACTTCCACACCTCATATCACGGCGAGCGATATACCTAAAATCAAATATAAGAAGCGTAATTAACTGTTTTTATTTGATTTTTAAAAAATTAAAAACCTCTCCTTTCAAACTAAATATAAAGCCGACATCTCAGATGTGAGCAAGTAAAAAAATATGCTCTGTTTTGGTGACATTAGGGGAGTTTTTGGCTCACTGCATTAAGAGATATTCTTTTATATTCCTTGAATGTGCATGCTTCATGACATTTAGACATAATCTACGTAGTTTCTCTTTAGGATTTGAATCTGAGATATTCATAAATTCTATATCTGTTAGTAACAAAACCCATTGTAATTTTTAGACCCACTAAAAAATGTCACGCCCTAGCTGGGTATTTTTTGCTATGATAATTTCGGTTTTGTGCCTCCATTCAAGTCATTGAATGAGAAAAATAATTTACTTATAGCTTTATAATGTAATCGCACGAATACCACAGGACTTTTCAAGCACATTTATGTGCATAAATTTCAATAGGTTAAGCTCATGCTTTTAATGATCGACAACTATGACTCTTTTACATACAACATCGTCCAGTATTTTGGCGAGTTAAATCAAGAAGTAAAAGTAGTGCGTAATGATGCCGTGACATTGGAAGATATTGAGCGATGGCAACCTAAGTATCTTGTGATTGGCCCTGGTCCATGCTCACCTTCGGAAGCAGGAATTTCCATTCCAGCCATTCAGCATTTTGCTGGAAAAATTCCATTATTAGGGGTGTGTTTAGGACATCAGGCCATTGGTCAAGCTTTTGGCGGCGAAATCATTCGTGCCAAAAAAGTGATGCATGGGCGTCTGTCTGACATGCACCACTCGAATAAAGGCATTTTTAGCGACCTCCCTTCTCCGTTTTCAGCAACGCGTTATCACTCACTGGTGATTGATCAAGAAAGCTTGCCTGAATGCTTAGAAGTGACTTGCTGGACCAATGAAGCCGACGGCTCAATTGAGGAAATCATGGGTGTAAAGCATAAGACGCTTGCCGTTGAAGGCGTGCAATTTCACCCTGAATCAATCTTGAGTCAGCATGGCCATCAAATCTTTAAGAACTTTTTAGAAATTTACGCATAAATGAGTGCAGTGAAAAATGAATATGCAACAAGCCTTAAATAACATCACTAAAAATATTGAGTTGACGCAACCGCAAATGGAAGACGTCATGCGCACCATCATGAATGGTGAAGCAACAGATGCCCAAATTGGTGCACTGATGATGGGTCTTCGCTTAAAAGGCGAAAGTATTGATGAAATTACCGCAGCAGCTCGTGTCATGCGCGAGTTTGCCATCAAAATTGATGTCAGTGATGTGCCTTATTTAGTCGATATCGTCGGTACAGGTGGTGACGGTCAGAACTTATTTAACGTCTCGACTGCATCTGCTTTTGTGATTGCAGCGGCAGGTGCAACCATTGCTAAACATGGTAACCGTGGTGTTTCAACCAAATCGGGTTCCTCGGACTTGTTAGAGCAAGCAGGCATCCAACTTGACTTGAACATGCAACAAACTGAACGCTGTATTCGCGAAATGGGTGTAGGTTTCTTGTTTGCCCCGAATCATCACAAAGCCATGAAGTATGCGGTAGGCCCGCGTCGTGAATTAGGCATTCGCAGTATTTTCAATTTACTTGGCCCGCTTACGAATCCGGCTGGAGTAAAACGTCTAGTGATTGGGGTGTTTTCGACTGAATTGTGCCGTCCTATTGCAGAAGTGATGAAACAACTGGGCGCAGAACATATCATGGTGGTTCATTCTAAAGATGGTTTAGATGAAATTAGCCTTGCATCAAGCACTTATGTGGCTGAACTTAAAAATGGCGAAGTCACCGAATGGGAGATTCAACCTGAAGATGTTGGGATCGAATCACAAACTTTAACAGGTTTAATCATTCAAGATTCTGCTGAAAGTTTAAGCCTAATCAAAGATGCCTTAGGTAAAAACAAATCCGATAAAGGCGAAAAAGCAGCCAACATGATTGCTTTAAATGCAGGTGCCGGTCTGTATGTCTCTGGACTTTGTACCAGCTATAAACAAGGCGTGGCTTTAGCACATGACATCATCTACGGCGGACAAGCTTTAGAAAAGATGAGCATCCTTGCTGAATTCAGCAAAACCCTTAAACAATACGACGCTTGATAGACAGGATTTTGTCATGGTAGATATCGCAAATACGATTTTAGGCAAAATTGTGGATCGTAAGCAGGAAGAGTTTGCTGCACGCCTCAAACAACGTAGCTATAAAGATGTTGAAGAATGGGCACTTGAGGCAACTCCTGTACGTGGTTTTGCAAAGTCTTTACTGAGCAAACAACCGGGTGTGATCGCTGAAATCAAGAAAGCATCACCATCTAAAGGCATCATTCGTGAAAACTTTGATCCTGCTGAAATCGCGCAGCAATACGAAGCCGCAGGTGCAGCATGTTTATCGGTTTTAACTGATGTCGATTTTTTCCAAGGTGCCGATGAGAATATTCAAATTGCACGTTCTCACTGTGCTCTGCCTGCATTACGCAAAGACTTTCTGATTGACCCTTATGGGGTGATTGAAGCACGTGCTTTACATGCGGACTGTATTCTTCTGATTGTGGCATGCTTGTCCGATCAACAACTCGAAGAAATGTCTAAAACAGCTTTTGAACACAATTTAGATGTCTTGGTTGAAGTACACGATGAGTCAGAACTTGAACGTGCTTTACGTCTGTCTGAGCGTTGCGTATTGGGTGTCAATAACCGCAACTTAAAAACCTTTGATGTTGACTTAAACACCTCGATTCGTCTGAAAAAACTACTTGAACCATCTCGTCTACTGGTGACTGAAAGCGGCATTGCGACTCCAGCGGATGTTGCGATGATGCAAGAGCATGACATTCATGCTTTCTTGGTCGGTGAAAGTTTTATGAAGCAGCCGCGTCCAGACCACGCCTTTACTGAGCTGTTTGGAACACCTCAAACACTTTAATCGCACATTCAGGGTAAGGCATGCTCTTGCCCTGAATACTTTGTGATATGTTCTTTCAAAAAGCCGTTGAAGATCTCGTTAAACAGTAACATATAAAAAATTGTTCAATTTTAAATTACTCAATTAAGCCCTGCTTCTTGGCCTCATTCACCGCTTCCATTCGAGAGCGAACCTGCAACTTGTTATAGATTTTACGCAGATGCCATTTCACCGTGTTGATGGACAAAAAGATCGACTCGGATATTTCAGCATCGGTACAGCCACGGCTTAGTTTTTCTAAAATTTGGATTTCACGTTTCGATAAAGCCTCAAGGCCAGAACTGCCGATCAAAGCTTCAACACTGCTTTCAGCTTGATTGAGCTTTTGAAGTTGCTGGATATATTCTAGCAATACAACTGTATGCTTTTGCTTCTGTCGACTTAAATGCTGACTTAGCCCACTTAACATATCCCAAATTAAAGGGTCTTCATCTAGAATCACCCGCACTGCCTGAGTCGGCATGAGGGTTTCAAGCGCTTGTTGTAGAGCTTCAAAAGCCTGTTCATGTTGTTTCAACTGATACAGGGCCAGTGCAAACAAGATTTGAACACGCGCAAAACGTATCGGATAAATCCTAAAAAATGCTAACTGTTGGCTTAAATATTCTTTAGCTTGCTCGGCTTGCCCCATGAAAATTTGCTGACGCACCACCATTAAATCATCGCCACGCAGCAAATGGGTGAAATTTAAATACGGCTGAAATGCTGCCTGTTCAGTATCTGCTAATACAGAAAGCGGGCTTGCTTGTTGCGCATAGGCTTGTATAGTTTGTGCGAGTCGAGGTAACGACCATTGACTACTGCGGGTATGGGCTTGATGCAAACACACTTGTATCGCGGCTTGATCTTGATGCAACGTAGCTAAACGCATTTGTAAGATATAGCCCACCACCACCATATCAGGCATAGCCAAATGATCGCCGCCATTGAAATCCATTAATGCAGCTTCAACTTGCGCCATTTGGTTCATTTCATAATACAAGTCTGCTTTAAAGCTGCTTAGAATATTCATAATGGCTGCTTTATTGTCATCATCTAAGCCTAATTTACGATATTCCTCGCTCTGTCCAACTTGTGCAAACTTTTCTGCTGCGAGAGTCAAATCTCCTAATAAATAATCACATAGGGCATCAATACAATCGACCATTGCCACACCGTATAGGTTATGCCCTTGCAAATAGATAATACGCGTTTGTAACAGCAACTTTCGTGCTTCGCTCATTTGCCCCAAACAAATGTGATACAACCCCACAATTCCTATGAGTGGAGCACGCGCAAAATAAGCCGTACTTGCCAGTTGTGCTAAGTTTTGTTGCGCTAAGGTATAAGCCACATCCAACTTGTCTTCTAAAACTGCAATGAGAGGGGCTAAACCTAATTGGTCCTCATGTTGTAATAAGGTTTCATGTTGATCCACGCTATGCCAGAGCTGTAGATAATGATTGGCTAAGGTCACTTGATGAGTCAGCACTAAGGTCCAAATAATGTCATAGAGCAAATTTGGATTTTGCACCAAAACAGAATCTGGTATCTGTTTGACCAACTCCAAGAAAGTATAGTGTCGGCCTTCTAAAATCAGTTCACGACACACCGAGTTGAGCAAAGACAAAATCAACTGCTGATCTTCTGCTTGTTGGGCGTGATAAATTGCCTCCATCAGATAACGCTGTTGTTTGAACAATTCTGCCGCTTTACTATGCATTTGCTGATATTCATCAGGTTGTAAAAGCTTAAACTTCGATTGCAAAAAGTCTCGAAATAAATGATGCACGCGGTACCACGTACGCTGTTCATCTATGGCTTGAATGAACAAGCCTTTTTGGCTAATGGCATCGAGAATCTGCTGTGCAGCAGGATTACCTGTTAAGGCGATGACCAAAACTGGATTAATTTTTCTCAGTACACTAATTTGCAATAAGAATTGCTGGATTTCAGGGTCTTGTTGTAAAAAAACCTGCTCACTGAGGTAATTCACAATCTGATGATGCGCACCAGTTAAATTTTGAATAAAAACATGAATATCTTGATGTTCTTTCAAATATAAATTGGTGAATTGAATGCCTGTAAACCAGCCTTCAGTTTTATCAATCAATTGTTCTGCAAGCTCTGTGCTTAAAGCAAGCTGGTCAAAGTTTTGTTGCTGTAAAAACTGAATAAGCGCACTGCTTTCTTGCTGTTTGATGCTCAACTGAGACTCTGTGACCCACTTTAAACGACCTAGTAGATATTCTTTCGCGAAACTCCAGTTGGGTTTGACTCTTGAAGCAATCACCAAATGACAATTTTCAGGCAAGGACTGGTACAACCACCAAAAGATATTTAAACATTCTGGGTTTGTTAATGCTTCAAACTCATCGATAAATAAAACTGTGTCAGCATCCTCTTCTGCAACTTTTTGCGTCAGATCAATGATGTGTTGTTTATGGATCTGTCCATAAGAGATCGAATGCGGCGGTTCTAAATCTAAAAGCGCCAAACGCAAGTATTGATAGAGTCGAATCGGATCATTGTCATCATCATCCAAAGTTAACCAACAGACTTTCTTTCCCTTTGCTAAATAGACTCTGAAAGTTGATGCATCAGCGTGGTTTTTCCATAACCTGCCGCGGCGTGAATAAAAACCAAAGAAGATTGACAATAGTCCACGATCTGACTTAACAGTTGGGGACGTTGCATTGCCCTGCCATTCAGCATGCTCGGACGACTGAGTTTAGTCTTCAACACTTGCATGTATATTCATCCAATCTTTTTATTCAATTACATTCGCAAATTTCACTTCCCTGAAATTTGCATTAATCAAAAAATCATGTTCAACCATGATTTTATGCTTATCCGAAGATCCAAGCACCTATAAATTAGTGGGGGGCTGGCTATTACACAATGTGATATTGAATCAAAATCATGATTTCAAATATATATTTTAAACCATTCATTCGCGCAATTCTCAAACAATTCTAAATCCATTCTTTCGAGTGGTTTGTATTCACTCAAACATTGCTATGCTCGAAGTCATGGAAACATTAGATACCCCTACATGGTATCGCATTCTGAAATAGCGACATACAAGGAGTTTGTCATGAGCATTGCACAATCCGTTAAACATCAAGACCGTTTATTAACCATTAATATTAGAGAAGGTGAAGTCAAAAACGCTTTACCAGGTGTACATGTATCACCTTGCTTTTTAGATCCAGACAATGGCGTATGGGTAGTCAATGTACGTTTTGACGCAGGTACGATTCTGCCACGTCACTTCCACACAGGTGTAGTACATTTCTATACCACAGCAGGTTCGTGGCATTATGTCGAATACCCTGAAGATGTTCAAACGGCAGGAAGCTATTTATTTGAACCAGCGGGTTCTATTCATACCTTATCAACTCCAGAAGGTGCTGAAGGCTTCATGGTCATTGAAGGTGCAAACGTGAACTTAAACGATGATGATTCATTAATGTTCATTATGGATGCAGGCTGGATCGAACGTACGCTTCATGCTGTGGCACAACAAACTGGGCAAAAAATGCCACGTTATATCAAACCAGGTTCTGCAGTTGGTTTCAGCGACCAATAAGTATTTAAAGGCTTTTCGCTTCGGCTAAAAGCCTTTTTTTATGATAAAAAAAGCCACCAAGGATGAATGAAATGTTTGGCAAAATGATGCACCAATCTTTGTTGATTAGTAATTTAATCGAACATGCAGCAAAGTACCACTCTGACACCGCTGTACTTTCACGTGAAGTTAGTGGTCAAATGACCACCACCAATTGGCTCCAAATCCAACAAAACAGCAAACGTTTAGCCAATGCTTTCACGTCATTCAATCTTAAACAGGGTGATCGTCTTGCAACCATCGCATGGAACAATCATCGTCATTTAGAGTCTTGGTATGCTATTTCTGGTAGTGGTTATGTTTGCCACACCATCAACCCTCGCTTATTCCCAGAACAACTGGTCTTCATTATTAACGATGCACAAGATAAAGCGATTTTCTTTGATTCAACTTTTCTACCGTTAATTGTCGCAATCCAAGGCAAAGTGCCAACCGTTGAAAAATTTATCTGTTACGGTGCACGTGATGAAAAAATCTTAGCCGCACTTCCAGATGTGATTTTCTATGATGATTTAATTCAAAACCAATCTGCTGAATTTAACTGGCCGCAATTCGGTGAAGAAACCCCAAGTTCTTTATGTTATACCTCAGGTACGACTGGCAATCCGAAAGGCGTACTGTATAGCCACCGCTCTACCCTACTACACACTATGGCGATTAGCTTGCCAGACGCATTGAACCTGTCGGCAAATGATGTGGTCATGCCTGTCGTTCCAATGTTCCATGTCAATGCATGGGGTGTGCCATATGCAGCAGCCATGGTGGGTACAAGTATCGTTTTACCAGGCCCCAATCTAGATGGTGACAGCCTTGTTAATCTGATTGACAGCTATAAAGTATCTCTGGCTTTAGGTGTACCTACCATCTGGCAAGGATTATTAGCTGCTGCGAAAAAAAGCGGGACAACTTTAGAAAGTATGAACCGTAATGTCGTGGGTGGCGCTGCATGCCCACCGTCGATTATTCGTGATTTCAAAAACAACTATGCTTGCGACACTATTCATGCATGGGGAATGTCTGAAACCAGCCCACTGGGAACAGCGAACCAACCGAAAGCAAAACATGCCACTTTGAGTGCTGAAGAGTTTGAAAAGTTACGCTTAACCCAAGGTCGTCCACCTTTTGGTGTTGAATTACGTATCGTTGATGAAAGCACCAATCAAGTCTTAGCCAACGATGGCCATACCCAAGGAAATCTACAAATCCGTGGCCCTTGGATTGTTGATCATTATTTTAACCAAGAAAAAAGTGCTACCACAGCCGATGGCTGGTTCGACATGGGTGATATCGCAACCCTAGATGCAGACGGTTATATGACCATCTGTGACCGTGCCAAAGATTTGATCAAATCGGGCGGTGAATGGATTTCTTCGGTTGAACTCGAAAATATTGCTGTGGGTCACCCTGAAATCCGTATGGCAGCTGCTATTGCAGCACGTCATCCGAAATGGGATGAGCGCCCAATTTTGATTGCCGTAAAACAAGAAAACTCAACACTGACTGAAGAAGAAGTGCTGGCTTACTTTGATAATAAGATTGCCCACTGGCAGATTCCTGACGTGGTGATTTTTGTAGATGCACTGCCAATCAACGGTACAGGTAAAATTGTGAAGGCAGAACTTCGTACAAAATTTAGCGATGTTTTGCTAAAAGAAGAAGTTGTTTAAAACCAACTTAAAACATTTAGAAGGATTCTTAAATGAAAAACAATACATCTAGAACAGCATGGGTAACAGGCGGCAGCAGCGGTATCGGCCTTGCATTAAGCAAACTGTTATTAAAAGATAAATATCAGGTTTGTATTTTTGCCCATACGGGTATTGAGCAAGCACTAACTGAATTAAATAAACAGTCACCATCGGTACATGGTTTTGAAATTGATGTACAAAATGAAAGCAATTTGGAAAAGGCATTTGCTGAAGCAGTTACTGCAGCGGGTACACCTGATCTTGTAATCAATTCTGCTGGTATTGTGATTGCAAAATCTTTTGAAGATATGAGTTCTGAAGAGTTTTTACGCCAAATTAATATTAACCTGGTCGGTAGCCGTAACGTTGCTCATGCTGCATTACCTTATTTAAAACAAACTACCCAACAAGGCAGACGCCCTAAAGTTGTCTTCATTGCTTCAGCATCTGGGTTGCTCGGTTGTTATGGCTATACAGGTTATTGTTCTTCTAAATTTGGTGTGGTTGGCCTAGCTGAAGTACTCCGTATGGAGCTACGCAGCCAAAACATTGATATTGCCGTGGTATGCCCACCTGAAATTGATACGCCGTTGGTGACTGAAGAGCGTAAACACGGCTCGCCTGTAACAGCTGCTTTGAAACAGCTGGGTGGCAGTATGCCTCTAGATAAGGCATCTAAAGAAATTTACAATGGTATTTTATCTTCTGATTTCATGATCATTCCAGGTACACAAGTACGTCTTCTTATTAAAGTATCGCGTTTACTACCGAATACCTTCCGTGGTCAAATTGACAAAAAACTAGATAAAATTCTCAGTAATTTACGTGCAAGTTAAGGTACGACTGACTTAGCATGCCAAACCTGAACCCGAGTGGATCATTTTCTATCTAGGTAGCATGGTTGCTCGGGTTCAATCATTTTAAGTTCTTACAGAACAGCAGTTCTCTTGAGCACCCCGCAGAATACTATTAGCCATTTGATATGCAATTTTTTGCAAATCTCTATGAATGCAATTCAGTTCAAATATAGGGAAAATCAGACTATAATTATCGCCTAATTTCTTATTTTGCGTATTTTTCTGACACTATGAGCAAACATGATTCATCGCTTTCTAAAGAACAGTTTAATTTACTGAAAGACTTTAAAAAGCAAATCACCAATCCGCATTCGACTGCCATCAAACAGTCTGAGGCCCAAGCTCAAGTTGCTCCGCCCGAGCCAGAAGATGATTTCGCGTTGTTTCAAAAACAAATGCAAGGTGTCCAAAAAATGGAGACTGCGAACATTGCCAAAATAGAAAAAAATCCAAAGAAAAAAATCGATGCACAAACTTTAGCAAAACGTGCAGCGGCTGAAGGCCCAATGCATACCGATGCAACTGAGCTATCCGATACTCAAGCAATGCTCAACCCTGTCGCGAGCCAAGCCGCGCTCAGTTATCGCATTGCTACGCTGCAACACAAAGTATTTGAAGATTTAAAAGCGGGTAACATTCGTTGGTTTGAAGCAGTCGACTTGCATGGTTGCACCGTTGAAGAAGCCCGTGTCGCAGTTTTACAAGTCATTCAAATGGCCAAAGATGAAAATCAAAATGTCATTAAAATTGTGCACGGCAAAGGTCCGGAAGCCATTTTAAAAACCTATGTGAATGGTTGGCTGCGTCAACACCGCGATGTGCTGGCTTTTGTCAGTGCGCCAGAGAAGCAAGGTGGCACAGGTGCAGTTTTAGTGTTGCTAAAACGAAGCGAGAAGAACCCAAAGTTTAAACAGTAATCGGATTTTTGTCCAAAATAAGGCATTGGAATAGTTTTCTGCTACAATGCCGTCCTTGTTCAATATCAGTGTAAGTGAACACGTCTTATGTCTATGCAGCAATCCTACGCTAACATCTTAACTGCCGTTGGTGAAGACCTAACCCGTCCAGGTCTCCTCGATACGCCTATGCGTGCTGCTAAAGCTTTTTCGTATTTAACGTCTGGTTATAGCAAAAGCTTAGAAGAAGTGACCAACAATGCGGTGTTCCCATCGGACAACCGTGAAATGGTACTGGTTAAAAATATCGAGTTTTATTCACTCTGTGAACACCATTTATTGCCTTTTTATGGTCGCGTACATATTGCATATTTACCTGAAGGCAACGTCCTTGGACTCTCTAAATTTGCACGCATTACCGAAATGTTTGCACGCCGTTTACAGATTCAAGAAAATCTGACGCAGCAGATTGCAGAAGCGGTTGCAGAAGTGACGGGTGCACGCGGTGTGGCAGTCATGATTGATTCGGCACATATGTGCATGATGATGCGCGGCGTCGGCAAACAAGAATCGACTACACGTACCGTTTCCTTTATTGGTGACTTTAAAACCAATAAAGAAGAGCGCCGCGAGTTTTTAAGTGCAGTCCCTGAAAGCTATTAATTGAAACATAAAGCCTCAACCTCTGTTGGGGCTTTTTTTATGCATATATCATTGAACGATTCATTTTTTGTTTAGAGGAATACGCAATGTCAGCAATTTGGTTAGCAGGTCATGGTTTGACCCAAGGCGAACAGAGTATTGATTTTCCACGTCCAGACCGTTTGGTTCAAGGCAATCCACAGCGCCAGACCTATAGTCTATATGAACACCCACACATGGGCTGCGGGATTTGGCACTGTGAAGTTGGCTCATGGAATATTCAATTTTCCGACAATAAACAAGAATTTTTTCAAGTGATGGAAGGCATCATCCGTATTCATGATGCCCACACTCAAGACTTCATTGAAGTCACAGCAGGTCAGGCAGGAATTATTCCACCGAGTTTTATCGGCACATTTGAAGTGGTTGAAGCTGTAAAAAAATACTATGTGATTGTTGAGGTATAAAAACCTCAACAACCGATTTGAAACGTCTTAGAATAGTTCGTGTTTAAGTCTGAGCTTTAAACACTCAGGACTTTTTCAGTCACATGAATACAGTTACGCCCTTTATTTTTGGCAGCATAGAGTGCCGAATCGGCAGTGTCTAAAAAGCGTTGATAGTCAGGATGACCATTATAAACCGTACAGCCAATACTGACGGTAAAACTAAAACTTTGCCCATGAGCGGTACGAATTGGGGTTTCCTGTATCCGCATACGGATCGTTTCAGCGATTTGTAAAGCACGCGTGAGATCACTGTCGACCAACAGCAATAAGAACTCTTCGCCACCGACACGGAAGGCATAGTCACTACCCTTGGCAACATCTAACAAGACTTCAGCAATAAAACGCAGTGCCAAGTCCCCTGCGGTATGCCCATATTTATCGTTGATACGTTTGAAATAATCCGCGTCGATTGCCAATAGGCTCAGCGCTGCATCATTTTTACGGGCAAAATTAATTTCACGCGACACAATCGTACTTAAATAACGACGGTTTAACAGCTGAGTCAGTGAGTCATTGCCTGAGTCTATATATTCGGTCACTTGAAACAGTTGATCGACCAAATGCTGAATCTGTCGGTTCACGTCACGAATTTCTTGAATGCGTTCAACTTTCTGAGTCTGATCCTGACAGTCGAGCACGTCAAAATTGAGGGTATCGACCTGTTGAATCAGCCTGATAATGGTCTCCACCTGCTCTGCACCTGTAAAGGCATACGCTGCTTTATGCACAAACCATAGACCAAATTCCGACTTAGACAAAGCAATATGTTGCAACTGCGGATGCTCGGAGAAAACTTTGAACATCAACTCATTTTCCCAGTCGAGCAAAATGCTGCGCTGCTTATCTTTTTGTACTGCGACATCTTGCATTGCAGAAAATAAACGATAGCTATGCTTAACTTCATGGCTCCGCTCTGCATTGGCTTCATAGGATCTGCACATAATTTCTGTCGCAAAGCCCATAATTTGCAGCATATAACTTAGCATGTAGTGGTTGTTTTCTAGCGGAAGTCCAGCCAAGAGTTCCAAGATCTTGTTTTCAATCTCACGAATACCGCGCATGATCAACCAAGAAGGAATGCCCACCCGCGCATGTACCTGCCCAACTTTTTGTTGTTTTTCAACTGCTGCATAATAAGCTTCATTCACAGCCACGTCGAAACTTTCAATGAGCCATTGGTTTAAACTGTTTTTTAAACGTTGTTGAATGATGTCATCTTTAAAAAAATCTGCAGCCTCAGGCTCCAAGACAATATTGCTATAAAATTCATTGACCAATACAGACGAATGCTGCTGAATAAAATTTTGCGCTTTAACGTGATCATTCACTGAATAATGTTGGCAAATTTTCCCCCATTGCTCGGCCAATTTAGCCATGCATTCATCATTCATAAAACTTACCTATTTATATATTTTTGAGACTTACTAGACATTTATGTGATTAATATAACAAATTTCAATACTTATTTTCACCATCAGCTTTCATTTTCAGCGCTTTATAAAAAGTAAGGCTCACGTTTGGTTGTTTTAACGGCAATGACTTTCATAAAAAAAGCCCCATTATTGGAGCTTTGAAAAGAGGATCGAACTAAAAGAAATGGATATAACTCAAACCCGTCTGATCCCAATCTTTGCCTTTTTGCTGTTGATACTGCCAATGAAGCCTCAACGCATTTTGCTGATTGAATAAATATTGCAACTGTGTATTCAGTCTGACTTGCCATTGATGGCTATCTTCCCAATATGGCAGCTCGACCTGTACCAAACTATTGATATGTTCACTCCAGATGTTCTGGCAGCCTACCGTTGGCCCAAGTCCCACGCGCCAACCTCGGTCTAAAGCTTTACCTGCTTGAACATGATTTTGCAATTGTGCATAGCATAAATGTTGACGCTCTTGATCTGCCACACTATAGCCAAACTGACTGGATAGATTGAATACACCGTGTTGATCCTGTTCACTAAATGCACCATCTCGATCTAGTGCCTCTTGTTGCCAACCCATGTTAAACCCCCAGCTTAATGGTGTTTTAAAGGCAGTCAGTGGACTGTAGGCATTGACCTCCAGCACATTTAGCTCTTGCAGTTTTAGTCGATCATCACGGTATTCGAGACTGCCTTCTAGAAACTTAAGCTGTGTACCCAAACGGAAACCGCCTTGTGGGTCAATCAAGTCATGATAGGCCTGACGATGGCTCAGTCGGAAATAAGTGTCACCTTGTATTTCACCCGCTTCAAACTGAACGGTTCGCGCATGGTGGCCTTTTACCGGATCTACTTTTGGCGCTTCGACTACTTGACGTTGCTTTTCCAAGTCAATCTGACTCCGCAAACCCAGCAGTTGTCGAATACGCGGTTGGGCGTCTTCTGCCGCAATCTTTTGTGCAATTAACTGTAAATACACATGGTCATAAGCCATTTCTAAAATACGTGCCTGATCCACCAAGGCGTAGCGATTCAAATAATCTTGCATTTGAGCAGGTTCAAGTTGCGCAACCTGATGCGCAGCCGATGCCAAGGCTTGTCCGTGTTGTTTGGCTTGTGCCAACAACTGAGTTTCTAAAGCTGGACGGTAAACACTTTCTGCAATTAGATGGTTTTCATCGACCGCCTTAATAGTCTCAACAGGAATCGCAGCGGTTTTAAATTGTTTTTGTAGGTTGACCTCTGGCCGTACCAAATCAATTAAACCCAGTAAACGATAGGCGCAGTTATCACTGATAAAATAGTAAGGAAATTGCACATGCTTGAGTTCCCAAATATGCTCAACCATGGTTTTGGTTTCTTCTGGCGTCAGGGCTAACTCGTACTCCCACAAATCGCGGCTTTCCAAATCACCATATTCTTTCACTTTTCGATAGTACGGCATGAGTGAGTACTCACCTGGGTACTGCCCGGTTAAGCCCTTCCATGCAAAAGAAAAGCTATCGCTATTGGCCACTGTCGCTGCATAATTCACGGCATAAGAAACTAAGTTCAGCTGTTTTTGGTCTTTAGGATCAAGCCTTAACAGGGTATGCCCAAACATCGAACTGGGATTGCCCATAAAGTCCGTAGCGTAAATTAAAGTCGCCTTATACGGCTTAATTTGCCCAAGCCACTCATCCAGCTCAGGACATGAGGCTTTAGGCAGTTGGTTTGATGCAATATTCAGTTGTCCTATGAGCCATTTTGAACGTGCCGGAAAGCGACACTGAATCGATTGATTGGCTTCGGCTGGGGTAAAAAGTGCTGCAATATTGGTATCAAGCTCTTGTTTGAGCTGAGTTTGTCCGTGTTCGCTATAAAAAAATGGACGGTAAGTGACTTCACTTTGTCCTGAAACATTGGCATACATCAAACGTTGCCAAGTCACATTTGAGGCTAGCTTCAGCTGCTGTGCTTTTTCAATATAAAACTCGGCTGAGCTAGGTGCTTGAGCAAAGATGCTGGTGCTGAATAGCACACTAAAGAGGAGGACAACAGATTTCATGCAGTGTTAGCTATTCTTCTTTTTTAGATATGAAAAACCCTGCCTGAATGGCAGGGTTTTATGGTGCAATTAAACGTATGCTTTTAATACGCTATCCGTTGCCATGACTGCTTGTAAAGATGCTAATACTTGAAGCGCATCTTGGTTTTCAGCTGAATAGATTTTTGCGAAGTTTTGTTTAGACACTTCAAAGAAACGTGCTTTATCTTCAGACTGGATGTTCAGTAATTCAGCCAGTACATTTAGACTTTCGCCCTCACCGACTGCCATATCACGCGCCAATGCTTCCGCATTTTCGTTGGTAAATGTTACTGCCTGAGCAGTCACAGTACCCGTACCGCTACAACCTAAAGTACCAAAGGTAATACCGAAAAGTTGGTTAGCGAAAAGACCATTGGTTGTACCCGCTAAAATTTTAGCGACTTTACCAGACTGGCCAGCCCAAATTTGTGAACCAATACCACAACCGACGTCATTATCTGCAAATGTAGCGGTAGAACCAACAGCCAAAACCGCAGCCAATGCTATTTTTTTCAACATAAGGTTTCTCCAGACTCGATTATCTCCGAGTATTTTTATTGTTCCTATTGTGTGTATTTTGAGCTACACCCTTGTAAGATAGCGGTAACAAGCGCATAACGCAAAACAATTTATACTAAAGTGAAGTGAATATTTAAAAATGTGCTTTAGCGGTATAAGGACCAACTGCCACGTAGGTCTCGTTTCCCTAAAATCTTTAGCACCAACACCAGACTGAGCAGTAGCAATAAATACCAAGAACCCAACTTACCCCAACCGACTATATGCCATGCATCGACTTGACTTGGGTACAGCCAGATTTGGTAAAACGTACTGATATTTTCCGCAATCCAAATAATAAAGGCCAACAGTAAAAGCACGGGTAACATCGGCAGGTAAAAACGATGCTGCTGCAATTCAAAGCCAATCTTGGTTTTCCAAAACAGCACTATGCTCCACGCAAACAAAAGATAACGAATATCTGGAACAAAAAATTTGGACATAAAGTTGATATAAGACAACACCGCCAATGTCAGCATGGCGGAGAAACGGGGCAAGTGTTCAAAAGAAACATGATAAAGACGTAATGAACGCGCAAAAAAACTGCCCACAGCCGAATACATAAAACCTGCAAACAAAGGCACTGTTAAAATTTTAAACACGGCGGGATGCGGATACTGCCAAGATGCAATTTGCGGATGGGTCAAAAAGATTTCCATCACCATTGCCATCACATGAAATAGCGCAATCACTTTGGCCTCGGCCCAAGACTCCAGTTTTAAATACAGCAGACAAACTTGAATCAGCACGGCATAAAACAGTAGATAGTCATAACGGAAAAAGCCGAAATATTCCTGACTCCCCATACTGGCTGTGAAGGCAAAAGCCAATAACAGCAATATCCCAAATAAGGCAGCCGAAGCTGCCTTAGATGAGAACTCAAAACATGATTTTAAAATCGTGATCACGCATGAACCCTAATTGAATTGAAGCTGTGAAACTTAGAGGTATTTGGCACTGTATTCATGCACAGTATCAATAAAGGCTTTCGGGTTTTCAGGGTCAACCCATTGAGTAATGCCGTGACCTAAGTTTGCAACATAACCTGTTTTCTCACCGCCTGCATAAGCGTCATCTAACATAGTTTTGGTGGCTTTCACGATGGTGTCATGCGAACCATATAATGTTGCAGGGTCTAAGTTACCTTGCAGTGCCGCACGGCCAGCCACCGTTTGGCGAGCCACATTCAATGACGTCGTCCAATCTAGACCAAAAGCATCCGCCCCTGTTGCCACCATTGGCTCTAGCCACTGACCGCCACCTTTGGTGAATAAAATCACAGGCACTTTACGTCCTTCATTTTCACGCTTTAAACCTGCAACAATTTTTTGCATGTATTTTAAAGAAAATTCTAAATATTCACGGTGTGCCAATGCCCCGCCCCAGCTGTCAAAAATCTGTACGGCTTGAGCACCTGCATCAATTTGCGCATTTAGATAATCAATCACCGCATCAGCCAAACGATCAAGCAATGCATGTAAAACTTCAGGTTGCGCATACATCATTTGCTTGGTGAAACGGAAATCTTTGCTCGAACCGCCTTCAACCATATAAGTTGCCAGCGTCCAAGGACTGCCTGAAAAACCAATTAATGGCACTTGGCCGCCAAGCGCTGAACGGATCGTCTTGACCGCATTCATCACATAGTCGAGATCAGACGCGGCATTAAACTGAGGTAAGTTCGCCACATCTTGTTCAGTACGAACTGTTTTATGAAATTTAGGCCCTTCCCCAGCTTCAAAATACAGCCCTAAACCCAAAGCATCGGGTACAGTTAAAATATCTGAAAATAAAATGGCAGCGTCGAGCTCATAACGACGTAAAGGCTGTAAAGTTACTTCACACGCAAATTCGTTATTTTTACACAGCGAAAGGAAATCACCCGCTTGTGCACGGGTTGCACGATATTCAGGTAAATAACGCCCTGCTTGACGCATCATCCAGACGGGTGTGGTATCTACAGGTTCACGTAATAAAGCACGTAGAAAACGATCATTTTTAAGCGTCGTCATTTACTTTCCCATCTCAATTAAATTTGCTCACCATCATAACAAAAAGGTCGAATTTTTAATAACTTCTCATAACACTAAAATTCGATCAGGACAAAGATGCAAACGAATATTTACACAAAACAAATACTGCATCTCCATCTTTTTTCTGTAATACTTCACTAGTTTTTACTTTGTAAATGAATAATTCTTAAGGTTGAATTACATGTTCGTTCGCACAATACTCGCGATGAGTTTAAGTTGCATTCTTGCTGGTACAGCGTTTGCTGCATCTACTACTGAACAACCCTTGACGCCAAAAAAGATCATTGATACTTCAGTTCAAGATCCTATTGATCCTTTAGCAACAGATGTCGCTTCAGCTTCTACTGCGGTTGCAAATAGCCAAATTACAGCAAAAGAACAAGCAGACTTAAACCAAGCTTCGCAAACTTTAGATCAACTTGAACAATCTGAAGATAAAACCGCTGACGTTGGTGCTGCACCAAGCAAAACCACCCCTGCACCGACCACCACGACGACCAATCCTGCTGCGGCTAAAGCATCGTGGACATTAAATGGTCTAAACAGTGCAGAATGGTTTGACAATATTGGTAAAGGCCAATTCCCTGTCTATGCACGTGCTCACGTGATGCTGAATAATGCACATGCGTCTCCGGGTGCAATTGATGGCATGAGCGGTAAAAATACCCTCAAAGCCATTGCTTCGTTCCAGCAAATGAGCGGTTTAAAAGCAACAGGCACTTTAACCAAAGAAACTTGGGATGCCCTACTGGCAAGCCAAGGTTCTAAGCCTGCATTTATTGAATACACCATTACCGAAGCAGACCTAAAAGGTCCTTATGCCGCATCAATTCCACGCGATTATGCACTACAAGCCAAAATGAAAGGTTTGTATTACACTCGCGTGACTGAAATGTTGGGTGAAAAGTTCCATATGGATGAAGACTTCTTGCAGAAGTTAAATCCAAAAGCAACCTTCAAAAAAGCGGGCGAAAAAATTATTGTGGCCAATATCCGCAATGAAGTGCCAGAAGACATTCATTTGATTGTTGCACACAAAGGTGCAAAACAGCTGTATTTATTTAACAGCCGCAACCAAATGATTGGTTCTTTCCCTGCAACCATTGGTAGCTCGGACACTCCATCGCCAGCGGGTACCTATAAAGTCACTGGTGTTGCACCAAATCCATGGTATAGCTACTCGCCAAGTAACTTTGTACAGGGCAAAAACTTAAAACCACTTTCTCTACCACCGGGTCCAAACGGTCCTGTAGGGAATATCTGGATTGGTTTAAGCAAAAAATCATTTGGTATCCACGGTACGCCAAACCCTTCTGCTATTTCTAAAACAGCATCACACGGTTGTATCCGTTTGACCAACTGGGATGCCAATGATCTTGGCAAAAAAGTGAAGTCAGGTGTAACGGTTAAATTCTTAGAATAATTGGCTTTCTAAGGCATTTACGCTATAAAAGGTGTTCTCTTGAGAGCACCTTTTTTCAATTACAACAATATAAAAATGACGATGAATGCTTTAAAAATAATACTGCCCGTGGCCTGCTTACTATCTTTCTCAACTTATAGCTTTGCCGAATTAGATGAAGAAATAGTGACCAGCGTGGATGCTTCTGCTTATGTGGTGGAATCTGACAATCCATTCGACAGTCTGGATGATCATGAAAAAATCCGTCATCCGCAATACATTCCAGAGCAAGATAGCCTCAGAGATCCACTTTTGAATGCACGCTATTATGTCATCGCAGGCAAATCTCCGATTCACTATTACGCGATTCGAACGGGGCAAAAGCCTAAACTGCTTTATTTAAACTCGCCCCACTCTGCAGTTTTTTCAATAGGCGAGGCTTATGCTGAAAATCGAGAAAAAATCACCCTACAGCCCCAATTCAACAACACCGTCAAAGATTATGAGCTGTTTTCGATTATGCCTGTCGCTCAGCATTTCGCTCTGATATTTCGTACTCGCTATGCCTATACCCCTACAGAGTTGAAAGCCAATGCGGCCATGAACGCCATCTATGCCAACAATCGCTACCGATACAGCTATGAAATTATTGAAATCGACACGAATGGCAAACAGCTTCACCGCGTACAATTTGTGGCTCCTGCCATTGAAGATGGGATGAGTTTTGGCCCCAAATGGGACGAGGACTCATCGGATTATAATAATGTAATACTGGAATACAGCACCAAGTCCCCAGGCGACTACCAAACCGTACACCCTTATAACCTTGAAACCCGCTATGAATACAAACAAGGTCAATTGAAGCACTTTGAACAAAAAGTTCTGCTCACCGCCAGTGACAAAGTGTTCTTAAAGAATCCACCCAACTCGATTAATTATGAAAATTATCTCGATGATCAAGATGTACCACTCTCCGTTGAAAGCAGTACTTGCCTTGATGACTATTTTGTTTTTAAAGACAAAGCAGCTCCACTCGATGTGAAATGGGGCAATGACTGGATGCAACAGCAGCCGAAGTTGCATCAACAATTTTTAGCTGAATATGCTCAAGGCAAAAACTACGTCTGGAAAGATTTCCGTGTGCGGTATTGTGATTTAGACTAAGACTGCTATGTTGCGTTTAATCATTTCAATATTGAAACGCAACATTGCAAATTCACTATTTTAGCGATAAATATAAAACGCTAAAATTACTCCATAGATTAAAAATAAGATTGGAGTTCAAAATGGATGCTTTCATTCATCGCAGTCAAGACCGCGGTCATGTCAATATCGGTTGGCTAGAGTCTAAACACAGCTTTTCTTTTGGCAGTTGGTATAACCCTAAATATATGGGCGTGAGTGCTCTACGTGTCATCAATGACGACGTGATCGCGGGCCATCAAGGTTTTGGACAACACCCCCATGACAATATGGAAATCTTGACCTGTGTGATCAAAGGCACCATCACCCATAAAGACAGCATGGGCAACCACGGCGGTATTTCTGCAGGTGAATGGCAACTGATGAGTGCAGGTACGGGTGTACAGCACAGTGAAATGAATCAGGGTGATGAGCCAGTACATTTGCTACAAATTTGGATTACCCCAAATCAAAGAGATGCAGCGCCAACCTATCAACAGATTCGTCTTGATCCGCATGAGCAACCAAATCAATGGTATGTGATCTGTGGTCCAAATGACAATGCTGCAATGCATATTCGTCAAGATGCCGAAGTCAAAACCGCTGTAATTGAGAAAGATCAAATACTAGAAGTTAAAGCTACACAGCATATTAACTACGTGCATGTGATTTCAGGTTCAATCCAAGTTGCAGAACATACTCTTCATGCAGGTGACGCAATTGCGTTCTTAGAAGCAAGTGACGTTAAAGCCTTGGAAGATGCACAAATGATTTGGTTTGATTTGCCTGAAGTCAGATAAGTCATCACTCACAATAAAAAGCCAACGTCTCGACGTTGGCTTTTTTAATGCAGAACTCAAGCATTTTTTCATTTAGCTTAGAGAAAGTTCACCGCAAGTAACGCTACAGCAGCAGGTAAGGCTTGGATGTAGATAATTTTCTTACTGGCGGTCAACCCACCATAAATCCCAGCAACCAAAACGCAGCCTAAAAAGAAATTGGCCAGTGGCAGTGCATAAGTTTCAGGTGCACATAATGCCCAAAATAAACCTGCAGCCAAGAAACCATTGTATAAACCCTGATTTTGCGCCATGATTTTAGTCAGTTGTGCTTTTTCAGGCGTATTGCCAAAGGCCTTTAAGCCATAGGGCTTATCCCATAAAAACATCTCTAAAACTAAAATATACACATGCAACAGTGCAATTAAAGTAATTAAAATTTGTCCCATCATACGTTTTATCCTTATTTTTGATGAATGATGCTAGATCAGCTTCACAGCTGATCTAGGTCGAAACTCTTAGGGTTTCAAAAGTACTTTACCCTGACGTGCGCCTTGCGTCGCTTTCAGTGCAGCATCTTTAATTTGAGCAAAGCTGAAGATGCCTTCAACAGGCAGCAGTAATTTTTTCTGTGCAGCAAGCGTCAATAACTCCACAATTAACTCCTTTTTACGTTCAGCAGACAATTGCTTATTCACCACACTTGCCCAAAAACCTTTGACTGTGGCTTGTTTAAAAATCAGATCTCCCGAAGAAATCTGCATGGTCTCACCCGTCATACTACCAAATGAAACCAATAGACTATTTTCACTCAGCAAAGCCAACATTTCACCACTGGCCTGACCGCCAATGGAGTCTACACCTGCGATCAGTGGCTGATCTGCATGAATCGCTTTGACTTGTTCTTTCCAATCAGCTTGGTCTGTTGCTACCACATTTTGAATGCCTAAGGTCTGCATTTCAGCTACAGCCTTAGTACGGCGAACCAAATGAATTACCTTTTGACCACGCGCTTTTGCAATCATTGCCACGGTTTTACCCACCGCACCATTGGCAGTGTTCTGAATCAACCACGAATCTACTGGTAAATCGATAAAATCTAAAAGCATCAGTGCACTGATCGGCATCCCAATCAACTGCGCTGCCGTTTCATCATCAATAGCGTCAGTTAAAGGCACGATGCCATGTGCTGGCGCAATAAAATACTCAGCCCAACTGCCATGAACTGCAGCAACTGCTACACGCTGCCCTACCGATACGCCTTGTACACCCTCACCAAGCGCATCAATCACGCCCACAGCTTCGCTACCACCAATTGCAGGCAGTGTTGGTTTATAACCATAACTACCACGCACTGTCCACACATCGTGGTTATGCATTGGCGATAGAATCATTTTAATACGTACTTCACCCGCTTTCGGTTCAGGTTGCGGCATATCTGCAGCTTCCAAGACGTCAACAGGTTCACCAAAATGGTGATGAATAATACTTTGCATTTGCTATTCCTTTATCGGCTGTAATAGTTGTTGGGTAGTTTCCAAAGCGAGGTAAAGGGGCTGCTTATCTCGGGCCAGTCTTGCCAATAAAGCTGCTCCCAACCACAATTGATACATGGTTTGTGCCATTTTTTCAGCGTCAATATGCGCTGGAATTGAACCATCTTGCTGCCCGGCTTGGATTAGACCCGAAATACGTTCTGTTAACTTACGCACCCCGAAGTTCAAAATCTGACGCATATCTTCAGATAAATCTGAGACTTCTGCTGCCAACTTGACGATCAGACAGTTCTCCGCCCATCCCCCATCGCTATGATGTTCAACATCACTTTCAATATGCGATGGGTTATCAATCCATGCTTGCCAAAGTGCCACGAGACTTGCATAGGCGCTTCGCTGTTCTTGCTGTATCAGCTGATTGATTTTGACTTTATAGTCGGCCAGATACTGCTGAAGTAGCGCACAGCCGAAAGCCTCTTTCGAAGCAAAGTAGTAATAGAATGAACCTTTCGGCACATCACAATTCTTTAGAATTTCCTGTAAGCCCACTCCGACAAAACCTTTATGTAATACCAGTTGAAAACTGCTATTTAAAATGTGTAGTCGTGTTGCTTCACTTTTATCTGATCGTTTCATATCCACACTATAAATCAATAATAGACCAGTCGTCTATAAAATAATGCATCTACCTTTGATACTTCATCTCGAATCATTGGATTACATATAAATTTTGCTGATTAAATTTTAGATATAAATGATTGAAATAAATGTTACATTATACTATAACACTAATTTTCAATTCATCTTATGTCTACACCTTCACAACGTTTACAAGCGATTGACGCCCTCAGAGGATTGGTTATTCTGATTATGATGGTCGACCATGTCAGAGAAACTTTTTATCTCCACCAGCAAGTCCCCGACCCGATGCTGATTCCAGGAACCGAAGAATCCCTTTTCTTTAGCCGAATCTTGGCTCACTTATGTGCCCCTGTTTTTGTGGTATTAACAGGCTTATCGGCTTATCTTTACCAAGCAAAAAACAACAGTGTTCAAATGACACGTGAATTTTTACTCAAACGCGGTCTATTTCTGATTTTTCTCGAACTAATCATTATCAACTTCGCTTGGACTGGACAGTTCCCGCCCGATGTCATCTATTTACAAGTGATTTGGGCCATTGGTCTCAGTATGGTGGTTTTAGCAGGCTTGATTGGGCTATCGCAAAAATGGCTTTGGGTGATCAGTCTCAGCATTATTTTTGGACATAATACGCTGGATCAAGTGTCATTTTCACAAATATCGATCCTGCAAAATCTGTGGTTTGTTTTACATGAACGTGGTTGGATCGAATTTGGAGATCTGATTCGTTTTAGAACCTCTTACCCAGTACTGCCTTGGATTGGGGTGATTGCCCTCGGCTATTGCATCGGTCATACCATATTTAACAGTACATACGATGTCGCAAAAAGAAATCAAATCTTGTTAGGCTTCGGACTTGCAAGTATCAGCTTATTTATCGTTTTAAGAATGATCAATCTCTATGGCGACCAAGCATGGTCAGTCATGCCGACCAGCACTGAAACCATTATGAGTTTTTTGAACTTGACCAAGTATCCGCCATCGCTGCTGTTTATTTTGTGGAATGTCGGGCTAGGCTTAGTCCTGTTAGTGTTACTTCAAAGGGTTGAAAGTAAACCTTGGATCAAACCCTTGATTATCTTTGGTTCCGTGCCGATGTTTTTCTATATCGTACACTTATATGTGCTGAAAGCCCTCTATCTCATTGCAGTCGCACTGTTTGGCACGACCCATGGCGAATACTTTGGCGTCGATCATGTCTCCACCCTCTGGCTCATTTCGATTATTTTAACTGTAGCTCACTATCCCTTGATGTTGAAATTTTCAGCCTTTAAACATAAAAACAAACATATTCGCATTCTTAAATACCTTTAAGGGTTTAAGGTGTATAGCCAATTTCACTGAAACAAGATTGATGCTTAGTCCAACGAGGCATCAATCTTGACCTTATATTGGGTTATGAATCATGGCGCTTATATGCACAGTACTGCCCTGCTTCAACTGTTATAAACAGACCTAGTCTGCACATGTTTGAGCAACGCCTGTCTTTTGATAAGAACAATAGAAGAACCCTGCACACGATACCATGATAATTGACACCCCTATCATTTGATAAAGGTTTAAATTTTCACCTAAAATGAACCATCCCGCCAATGCACTGATGATTGGTGAAGCACTTAACAACACCCCAAATATTTTGGGTGACAAACGCTTCATTGCAAAAATATCCAGTAAAAATGGAATACAACTCGACAGCAATGACACCACAATGCATAGACCGAATACCTCATATGTACTAAAAGCCTGTCCAACATTAGATATTCCAAAAGGAACAATACATAGCGTCGCAATCATCATGCCAATTGCTACCGTGTTACTGCCGCCTTTGGCCACTTTGGTTCCATAGATAATATACAGTCCCCAGCAGATGGCAGCACCAAGCGCATATAACATGCCAATATAGCTAAAGTTATTATCCACCTTCCCTAAGGGAAATAAGATCAAACCAATCAGCGATAAGCCACCCCAGACAAAGTCCGATTTATTTCGTGACATAAAAATAGCCACAGCCAAAGGCCCTAAGACCTCAATTGAAATCGCGATCCCGACCGACATATAGGAAAAGGCTTTATAAATGAGTAAATTCATCAAGCTTAAAATCACGCCATAACAAAAGAGATCTTTCCATTCCATGCTGTTTTGACGAAAAGTTTTCCATGGCTGAAATACAATCCATAAAAAGACTGCGGATAAACCTAAACGCACCAAAGCGACCGTTTCAGCTCCGAGGATGGGAAAAAGCATTTTTGCAAATGCAGCACCCACTTGTACTGAAATTAAAGACAATACGGCTGCGAAAAGTGCTGTTTCTTGTTTATGTATCATCATGTATGAAACGACCCAAGGAGAAAATTTACTTTGCTTTGGTGAGTAATACTAAGCAGATTGAAATTAAAACCATCCCAATCCAACCGATTGGTGCAAGTTGTTCTCCCACCAACAGGATTGCAAAAACAGCGGCAACCAAAGGTTCAAATAAGGTCAAGGTAATGGCTTTACTGGCGGGTACGGTTTTTAAGCCATATCCAAATAAAACATAGCCCAAAAATATTGGAATCAACATCATATACCCCACGACATAAAGGTTGATGTTTTCTTCAAACAAGTTTGAACCTGTTATCCATAAAGTCGGAAGTAATAATAAAGAACCAAGTCCGAAGATAAGCCCCATTGACGCTTTTGCATCCATTCCTTGGTCAATCATTCGTTTTGCCGCCCAAGAATATAAAGCATAGGTCAATCCCGCAACCGCCCCTAAAGCAATACCCAACATTGGTCGGTTTTGGGACAAATGCTCCGTGGTTGCCACAACATGTGATTCCCCGAGAGAAAGTAGCGCAACGCCCGTCACGCCCAATACGAAACTCATCAACCATGTCATCGAAAGTGCTTTTCGGTCAAACACCCTTTCTAAAAGTGCGGTAAATAAAGGCGCCGTACCAATCGACACGACCGTACCAATGGTGATGCCTGCATAGTGCATCGATGAATAAAAGGCCAAAGGATAAATAAAAACCGCAATTACGCCTACACCGAGCATCACCGCATTGGCTTTGATATGTGCCAGATGGTAGATAATACTTTTTCGCGCCAAAAGTGCCTGTAACAGTCCTCCACCGCCCATTGCGGCAGCGCCAACAGCCAAAGGACTCAAATTAGGTGCAAAAGATGCGACTGTGCCCGTCGTTCCCCATAGAAAAGCAGCGAACAGCACCGCGATAAAACCATAATTCGGTACCGCAGAAACAGACTGATTCACGTGCTGATTTCCTGTGCTAAAAGTGTTTTCACCATCGCTGTTGCAGCTTGCACTTTTTCACTCGAGCTTTCCAAGCCTGCTCGCGCAATCGATCCCTCTAAAACAAAAGACAACAACAAAGCCATTTGTTTGACCTTGTCTGCGTCCGAAATGATAAGGGCAAGCTGTGTAGAGATAATGTTTTCAATTTCATCCTTATGCCGTTTTACAGCCAAGCGCTCGGCGCTGTGCGCTGGGAACTCAGCAGCAGCATTCAACAAACCACAGCCCCGAAAGCCTTTTTCATAGGCAAACTCAGCATGGTCTTGATAGGCTTCAAAAACCGCGACAATTTTATCAATAGGGGTATGGGCTTGTTGGTTTCGAAGCGCATACAAATCTAACCACTCTTGATGCCGTGCTTCTATATAAGAAGTGATCAAGTCAGCCTTGGTCGGGAAATTATTATATAAGGACATTTTGGCAACTTTGGCCTTATCGGTAATGCTGTTAATCCCTGTACTGGTGATGCCATCGTTATAAAACAAAATCGCGGCTGCATCTAAAATTTTCTGTTTCGCAGTTTTCGTATTCATCACACTCAACTAAGTAGACCGATCTACCTAATTTATAGAATCTGTAAAAATATGCAAGACACCTTTGCTTATTTAATGAAGGAAATATCAGATGAATCAAATACGGGAGAATACCCTTCAATCGACCCATCGCAATGGCGGTAGAAAAAAAACGAAACGGAACTATCGCTCTATACTTTTACAAATCATATGTAGTTCCAACTTATAGGTAAGAAGTTGCTAGATAAACCAAACGAAGGATGTTAAGAACCGTTCAGATGAAATTGAGAAACTTTCGAAAAACTGATCTACCAAAACGACTACTACATAGCACAACAGTGTAGTCTCTATAACTGCTTGTCTAAAAACGAATAGCGAATCTAAAAAGGGATCGAGTTGGACAACTCAAGCTATAGCTGAATACTATAAAAGAAGGTTAAATACCTTAAATAAAAAAAAGCAGTAAGAGAAGGTCTGACTGCTTTTTTTAGAATTTGATCACTGCCGATCTATGTGGTGTTCCCCACACTACTTGACGTAATGGCCCAACTTAAACTTGGGTTATCGATTAATGATTAGTTTTAATTTGTATTTAAAAATAATTTGGCGGAAGCGGTGAGATTCGAACTCACGGAGGACTCACACCCTCGTCGGTTTTCAAGACCGGTGCATTAAACCGCTCTGCCACGCTTCCATGGGCGACATCATATAAACATTCAATCTACTTGGCAAATACTTTTCTTCAAAAATCACACCAAGTGGCTAAAATTAAAGCAAAATCTTTTAGTTCTCTGAACTTTCAGGTCTGTCATAACGAATTGAATTGACATACCAGTGTTTTTTTCCAGTTGGCGTCAACACTTCAATTTCATCATCGACTTGTTTGGACAGTAAAGCACGTGCCATCGGCGAGTCGATGGAGATGTGCTGCGGGTGATGATCGTAAATTTCATCCACCCCGACGATGCGTAAGGTTTTTTGTTCCCCTGCGTCATTTTCAATTTCGACCCAAGCGCCAAAATAAATCTTGCCAGCCTGCTCTTCAGAAAAGTCGATAATACGAAGTTCTTCGAGGCGTTTTCCCAAGTAGCGAACCCGTCGATCAATCTTACGTAAGATCTGTTTGTTGTACTGATAATCCGCGTTTTCACTACGATCACCAAGGCTCGCCGCCCAGTTTACTTTCTTGGTAATTTCAGGGCGTTCTTCATGCCAAAGCTGCTTTAATTCCGCCACCAATTTGTCGTGACCTGCACGTGTAATTAAGTTTGATTTCATGATGAATGCCGTCTAAATCTGCTAATTGATTTACAACAAAGGATTATTTTATCCCTTATTTCTCCACAACAGAAGTTTATAAAATAAATTCCTGAATTAAATTAAATTGTTATGTTACATTTTTCAAAAAATATTGCACAAAATTTGACACTTTTAAAATTGATATATATTATGCGCTCATCTTAAATTAGTTGCCTATTTTTTAATCCATGTAGTTTTTCTACATAATCCTCTTAATCCCATGTCATTTTGAATGACGTCATGAATGCCCAACCTCTTATTGAATTTAGACAACTTGAACTCGTTTTAAGGCATGTTTTTGCCTTTGCGTTCTAGGGCATAAATTACTTGTAGCGGAGACAACATGCACAGTAGTTCAACTTCTGGATCGAGGCTTTGCCTTAATTCATTAACTTTCTCTCTCCCGTTGAAAGCCCTTGCTTTAAGTACTTTGTTAATTCCATTTCATAGTATTAATGCAAGTAAGACCTACCAGTATGATAACGTCGTCAATCATAATAAATTGACTGTCGTTTCAGTGGAAAACCCAACGACCGTTTTTAAAGATGGTCAGCATTTGCATGGTTTTGGTTATGACCTTGCACGTAACTATGCAGACAGCTTAAATGTAAAGCTAGACTTCAAAACCGTCCCCGATAACGCTACAGCACTGAAATGGGTCGTACAGGGCAAAGCAAATTTTGCAATGACGACGGCAAGTGTTCAAACGATTGAGCAAAAAAGTCTCGCAACCTTTTCTGCTACTTGTGGTGATTTAAACGTTTTACGTAAAAATGGCCTCAATACTGAGCTGAACTGGGTATTTAAACATGCGAATGATCCATTGACACAAACGGCGAGCGGATTTGTCTGCCGTGGTAAACAATCTGGTTCAATTGGTCAATTGGCCTCTTTTTACAACCGTAATGTCGTGAAGCCTGAAAACTGGAATACGATTCAACGCGATTTGCGTCAGCGTATGCCAATCTATAAGGCCAGTTTTAAAAGCACAGCGCAAAAGTACGATTTAGATTGGCACTTATTGGCAGCGATTGGTTATCAAGAGTCTTATCTTAAGCCGAACTCCGTTTCTCCCACGGGTGTACGTGGTTTGATGATGTTGACCAATAGCACAGCCAAAGCCATGGGTGTGAGTAACCGTACCGATCCAGCGCAAAGCATTCAAGGTGGTGCCAAGTACTACGACCAAATGCTGAGTCGCTATGATGATATTCCCTTTCCTGACCGGAACTGGTATGCACTGGTTGCGTACAATATGGGACCGGGTGCGGTGAATCAGATTCAAAAACGGATTCAGGCACAAGGTAAAGACCCTAATAACTGGCTCAATTTGTATGCTTACCTACAACAGAACCAAGCCAAAAATGGTCGCTACCGCCAAGCGCTTCAGTATGTGACGCGTATCCGGGCTTATCTTGAGCACATTAAAACCACGCCGCAGCTGGTCAATATCTAAAAGATCATCTCTATTGGCATAAAAAAAGCTTACCTATATAGGTAAGCTTTTTTTATTTCAGAATACTTAAGCCGTTTGCTCAAGCACTTTCTTAAATAAATCTTTTTGCTCTTGGCTTGGCTTCGCTGTTTGCAATGCCATCAACTGTGACATATCACCTTGAACTTTTATTTTACCCGTCATGAACGCTTGCATTGCTGCAGCCATATCAAACTCAAGGAACACTTTACGTAGTGTTTCAGCATCCATGTTCAAGGTTGTTTTCGCGTTTGAAGACAAGCCTTTTTTAATTGCGCCGCCATCTAAAGATAATTCGGTATTACCCGCATTGTCAGCAACAACTAAGTTAATTGCAAGATTCGCAAGTGCTGGCGGCAGGTTCAAATTCCCCGCTTGAGCAGTTAATGTTTCTACAGTTGAAAACCAATCATCAGTTAAAAAAGCAGGCATGATGTTTCCTCAATTCTTTGTTCGTTGTGTGCTGCCTATCCAGACGGCATCATTGTGAAGCTAAATACGCTCGGAGATTGTTATAGCATGTATATCCTACATGTGCCTAAAGTTTTTTGTACGTACCGTTCATATTTTATATTTCTTATACAAAGTTTATCAAAATCATCCACATAAAAAAAACACCAATCATTGATTGGTGTTTTGCATTGGCTTAACTGACAAAATTAGTCTGCTGCAAAGCCAAGATTAACCATGTTAATGCGTTTGTTCTCCGGTTCATCTTCCGTTGAACAACTTTCACCTTTAAAGTCGAATTCACGTTCGCTATCTAACGCTTCAAAGTCGAATAACTCACGATCTGCCAACTGCGATGGCGAAACATTCTGCAAGGCGCCAAAAATACTGTGTAGACGCTTTGGATGTGCTTTATCCCACTCACGCAACATGTCATTTAACATGGCACGTTGCAGATTTTCCTGAGAACCGCACAAGTTACACGGAATAATCGGGAACTGGCGCATTTCAGCATATTTAATGATGTCTTTTTCTTCCACATAAGCCAGTGGGCGAATCAAGATGTTCTTTTTATCTGACGATAACAATTTAGGAGGCATCGCCTTTAAGCTACCGCCATGGAATAAGTTCAAGAAGAAAGTCGCCAAGATATCATCACGGTGATGCCCCAACGCCACTTTGGTCGCGCCAATTTCTTGCGCAAAGCCGTATAAAGAGCCACGGCGTAAGCGTGAACAAACTGCACAGTAGGTTTTGCCTTCAGGCGTTAAACGTTTGGTGATGCTGTAGGTGTCTTTTTCTAAGATATAGTAGGGAATATTATTCTCTTCTAAATAACGTGGTAACACGTCCTCAGGGAAACCGGGTTGCTTCTGGTCCAAATTCACAGCCACCACATCAAAATTGATCGGTGCAATGCGTTTAAACTGCAACATAATATCGAGCAAGGTATAACTGTCCTTACCACCGGAGATGCAGACCATCACTTTATCGCCTTCTTCGATCATTTTAAAATCGCGAATGGCATGACCCACCTGACGGCGTAACTTTTTCAACAGACGATAATACGCAGAGCTAGTGGGTAGTTCTGGTTTAAAATTAAATCCCTGATTGGACTCAACTGGCGAGAACATAGACGAGTTAAACCTTAAAAAAAATACCGCGCAATTTTATCCGATTCACAGCCATCTCGCACCTAAAGAATGTAAATTCTCATAAATTGTCATTGCTGTCATATTCATGTATTGAAATCGGTTTAACTTTGAACGATTGCGTTCATATTTTAGCTGAACTGCTTATGTTTTGGACTTTTCCACATTTTTCCACAAAAGCTGGGGATAACTTTGTGGATTCTAATCGACTTGACAGGGTGTTCCCCCCACTCTTTAAGGCTTCTATTTAAATTGATCATTTTTTGATCTATTTATTTACTATTAAATTTCAACAACTTAACCCAGTCAAGCAATCCTCATTAAAAATAAATTAATTATTTTTTTTGATTACTTGCTCAACAATTTGACTTGATTTTTACAAAGTCATGGATTTTTTGAACTTAAAATAGTTTCAGACGGTTCTTTTTTTGCTAAACTCATTTCTAGTCACTGAAATCGATTTTTTTACGATTAATAATAGATAATGAAAAATAAGCTGCTTTTGAGTCGTTTTTACGTTTTGGGGTGTATGACGATTTCGTTCATGGCACTGGATTGTCACGCGGGTCAAACCATCTACCAATTGAGAGATTCCAACGGTACGACCTTGTTAACCAATAAACAAAGTCGTTATAGCAACCTAAAAGTCGAAAAGAAAACCTATTATCCAGACAGTAATATCCACAGTTATAGTAACTGGGGGGCTTCTGAATCTTCCGTGTTGCCCAGTTATAGTCGCAACAAAAATGCTTTTGACCACATTATTCGCCAAGCGGCTCAAACCCACGGCGTTTCTGAAGGCTTAATTAAAGCGGTCATGCATACCGAATCAGGCTTTAATGTCGATGCACGCTCACCTGTTGGGGCTCAGGGGCTTATGCAACTCATGCCTGCGACAGCACGGCGCTTTAATGTCTCTAATGCGTATGATCCACAGCAGAACATAAATGCAGGTGCCAAGTATTTGGCATGGCTGATGAAACGCTTTAACGGCAACACCAGTCTTGCGCTTGCAGGCTACAATGCTGGCGAAGGCAATGTACAAAAGTACGGTGGTATTCCACCCTTCCGTGAAACTCAAGACTATGTTCGCCGCGTGAGTAGCCGTTATAGCAATCTATATGCGGGCGGGATTAACATTTCTGCAGGCTCAAATAGCACACCAGCCAATGCTCAAGTCATTGCCCAATCTGCACATTACGATGCAGACTCTTCTCCAAGCACACAACTCAGTGTGAGTCGTAGCGCACCTTCACGCCAAATTATCCTCGCAGCCGATGGCAGTTTTACTGATGCGCCGGGTTCCTATGCCACAGCCAATGCAACCGCCTCTGCCCGCATTCAAATTTCAGAATAATTTTTATAGCAGTTTTATTATTTTTTCTTGAATTTTGAAGAGTTTCACCTCATATTGAGATCAATGATTTTCGATTTATAAATCAGATTATTTTTTTATTATAAGAGGATTTTCTCAATGATGCGGATTGGTTTGTTCTTGCTAACCAACCTCGCGGTACTGGTTGTAGCTGGCATTATCTTGTCACTCTTCGGTGTCGGTAGTTACCATGGCGCGGGTGGCTTAAATCTAGGTAACCTACTGGTTATCTGTTTTGTCTTTGGTATGGTTGGCTCAATGATTTCTCTATTCATGTCAAAATGGATGGCGAAAAAAACAACTGGTACAGAGTTAATTGACCCAAATGCCCCGCGCAACCAAGCTGAAGCATGGTTGTTACAAGAAGTCGCTCAATTGGCGCAACGTTCTGGTATTAAAATGCCAGAAGTCGGTATTTTCCCGTCTTACCAATCTAATGCTTTTGCTACAGGTTGGAACAAGAACGATGCATTAGTTGCAGTTTCTACCGGCTTACTTGAGCGTATGAATAAAGATGAGCTTCGTGCAGTCTTGGCTCACGAAATTGGTCACGTCGCCAATGGTGACATGGTGACTTTGGCGCTCGTTCAAGGTGTCGTGAACGCCTTTGTGATGTTCTTTGCACGTGTCGCAGGTGATTTCATTGACCGTAATGTCTTTGGTCGTGAAGAAGGTGAAGCACCAGGTTTAGCTTATTTTGCCATTACCATCGTGCTTGATATTGTCTTTGGTATTTTAGCTTCTGCAATCGTGATGTGGTTCTCCCGCTACCGCGAATATCGTGCAGATGAAGCAGGCGCGCGTCTTGCAGGCAAACAAGCAATGATTTCTGCCTTGTTGCGTTTACAAGCGGAGTCACAACTTCCAGATGCGATGCCTAAAGAAATGAAAGCGTTTGCTATCGCGGCAGGTCAAGAGCAAGGCTTTAGTTTAGCTGCTTTGTTCCAAACCCACCCAACGATTGAACAACGTGTTGCTGCTTTACAACAGCTCGATTGTCCATAAACAATTCGTTGACTAGATTTTAAAAAGCCTCCGCATGGAGGCTTTTTTTGTGACTCGGCATAAGAACATTTTTATTTAATCGTCACTTCGATACAGCGTAATAAACTGCCATTTGGGTCAATGATGCAAAACTGGCGGATCTCATCAAAATCCTGAATATCGGTCATACGGACAGTTTCCCACAACGACCAATTCACTTTAGATCAGTATTCATAATAGGGTTGAATTTCCGCTACGCGAATACAGGCACTATGCCATGAACTATTTGGGTCTAAATGCGGATGATGGAAAAACTCCAGTGTCATTTCGCCCAAACGCAGAATCACCCACTCTGCGGACTGATAAACCAGATCAAAGCCCAAGCTTTGATAAAATGAAGCAGTGCACGCCAAATCAATCGCTGGCAAATTTGCCGTAATCTGACCTTCAAATTTCATGAGTGGCTATCCTAAGTTTAGTCCCTGTAACCAATGCCACATCACACTACCACCCCACCACAATAAGCCCATAAAACACACCAAAAAGATCAGGCCAAACAAATCGGGGATGTGTAGCCAAAGCCATGCCACTACTGGATTTCGCCAAAATGCGGATTGTTGCTGTTTCTTTTCCAATTTTTCATGGAGAAAAGGATGCGTCAGATGATGTTCTGAATGGATTTGGTATTCTTCCCGAATATGGTCATGAACCACATCCAGTGCTTTACGACTCGGACGTATAAAAATATCAAACAATGTCCCTAACACAGGGATAAAACCGACCACAGCATCAATCATAGCCAGCTTCAATACTGGACTCAATTTCTCTTGCGGTACACCAATTTGCTTGGCTTTATAAATGGCATAACACGTTAGGGCAAAACCAGCGATATCACCAGCAATCGGAACAGTACTCAATGCGGCATCGGCACCGACACCCTGCTTGGTGAACGGAATACGCACCACAGAGTCCATCATATTGGCATATTTGGCCAAATCACGCTCTAACCGAATGACATCTTGCTGGCTCATTTTTTTTTGTTCTAAGGGTTCAGGCATGTTGTTACTGACCTCCATCATTTCAACCACTTTAACATCATAAAACCACTGAATTATGCTGCTTTTCATGACTTTTTTCTGTGCTAACTTTGTGCTGAAACAATTACTTATTAGCTTAAGACAAGGTCAGAATTTGCGATGCAATCAGCAGATATACCACCACGCCTGACGCATCACAAATTGAGGTGACCAAAGGTGCGGATGCACTGGCTGGGTCGAGTTTCATGCGGTTTAAGATAAACGGCAGACTCATACCAATCAAACAACCCATCAACACAATGCCCATCATACTCAGTGCCAATACTACAGCGACCAGAATATCCCCACGGAAATAGCCCAAAATGGAAACAGCTGTTGCCATAGTTCCGCCTAGACACAGCGCAACCAGACTTTCACGCCCTAGCAAATAAAACCAGTCTTTAAAATGTACGTCGCCAGTTGCCAGTGCACGTACCATTAAAGTGGCGGACTGTGACCCCGCATTTCCCCCACTTCCCACCAGTAAAGGAAGGAAAAATACCAAAACGATATGTGCCGCAATCAAGTCTTCAAAGTGTGCAATTCCTAGCCCCGAGAGTAAACTACCAAAAACCAGAAACACCAACCAAAACACCCGCTTCTGATACAGTAATAGGATTGGAGCCGTTTTAATACTCATCTGCGGACTGGCCGCAACCGCACTACTTTTTAGAATATCTTCTGTGGTTTCTTGTTGCACCACATCCATTGCATCGTCATAAGTCACAATCCCCAATAGACGCTGCTGCTCATCGACAATGGGCAAAGCCATAAAATCATAATGAGCCAGTTTCTGTGCAATACTTTCCTGATCCTCACTGACTAAACCCGTGATGACATGGCTGGTCATAACCTGTCCAATCAATTGCTCAGGCGGAGATTGGATAATTTGCCGCAGCGAAATCACCCCGTGTAAATAACGCGAGGCATCGGTCACATAGATGAGATATAAAGTTTCACTTTCCGCTGCATGCTGTCGTATATGTTGAATCGCCTGTTGCATGGTCATTTCGGCATGTACCGTAATGACTTCGGTGCTCATAATTGCACCCGCAGACTCGGCAGGATAATCCATCAAGGTCTTCAGCTGAGCTTGAACATGCGCGTCTAGCTGCGGAAAAATCTGACCTTGAACTTCTTGCGCCAAGCTTTGAAATAAATCGGTACGGTCATCCGAATGCATATGGGCCAGTAGCTTCAGCAACAAAGCCTGAGGCAATTTCGCTGCTAGCTGCTGCTGCTCGGTTAATGCTAAAAACTCAAAGACATAACTGGCTTGTGGTAATTGTTCCAATAGCCGAATTTGGTCATTTATAGGCAGGCCCATTAAAATATCAGCTAAATCCGCAGTGCTGTACTGTTTCAGACTTTGGATAAAAGCATGGTTATCGGGCTGATTTAATTGCTCTTGGAAATCTTGCTGTGAAAATGACGGATTTGGCATACACCACTCAAATATTGTTTTTCTTTATCTATGTGAGTATAGCAAAGGATCTTTAAATGTCAGGCCTTTCGGCCTGATTGGGTTAAAGGTTCGCTTTGCCTATTCGCTGCATACGAATGTTTCGGATTCAAGCTTAAACTTCGTCCTGAGGTGTTCGTCCATGAAACACACGGCGAACCAAGACATACATTAAAGGAATAAATAGCAATACCAACACCGTGCCAAAAATCACGCCACCGAGTACACTCACCCCAATTTCCTGACGACTTGCTGCCCCTGCACCAAAGGCAAAGACCAGAGGTGTGACACCCGCACCAAAAGCCAAAGACGTCATTAAAATCGGGCGTAACCGTAAGCTTGCTCCTTCCAACGCTGCTTCAATTGCTGTCTTGCCTTTTTGCTGCGCGAATGAAGCAAATTCCACAATTAAAATCGCATTTTTACAGGACAGACCAATTGTGGTCAGCAAGGCAATTTGGAAGTAAATATCATTCGGAAAACCCGTCAGATAACTGAACAAAATATTGCCACCGATACCGAGTGGAATCGCACTCATGACGGCTGTTGGAATACTCCAACTTTCATAAAGTGCAGCAAGGCATAAAAAGATAAAGCCTATGGAGACCAAATACAGCAGCAATGCTTGGTTATTGGACTGGTTTTCCTCAAACGATAATCCACTCCATGCCAGATCAATACCATCATGCCCTCGTACCATATCTTGTACGTCTTGCATGGCTTGTCCAGAACTAACATTTTGTGCTGTATCTGCTTCCATTTCTAGTGCGGTATAGCCCATAAAGCGATTCACCACCTCAGGGCCTCCACTCCAAGACACTTGAGCAAAATTTGTAAAAGGAATCATTTGGTTCAGATCATTACGTACGGTCCATGCTTGAAGATCATCAGGTTTTGAACGAAATTCGGCATCCCCTTGCATAATTACCCGCTTAATCCGACCACGGTCAATAAAGTCATTGATATAACTTCCGCCCCAAGCACTGGATAAAGTGCTATTAATAGCGGTCTGACTCAGTCCATTGGCCAAAGCTTGTTTTTGGTTTACATCCACTTTGAGCTCGGCTTTATCTGGATTAGAACGTTTATCTAAATTGCTAAAACTAGAATACTGCTTGGATGCGTCCTGCAAAGTTTTGAACTGTGCTTCTAAATAGGCCCGACCTTCGCCATTGATATCACGTATCCAAAACTCCATGCCATCGGTTTGCCCTAAGCCACTGACTGAGGACGGCATATTCACATTAAATTGTGCATTTCGATGCGATCTAAAATGAGCAATCGCCCGTTCTCGAATCGCTTGTGCGGAGTTCTCTTTCCCCTTACGATCATCCCAATGTTTCAGTGCAATAAAACCTTGACCTAAATTTTGTCCCGTCCCCGAGAAATTACGACCATAACGGATCATCACCAAATTGATATTGGCCTGTTCTTGGTCTAAAAAGTATTGGCGAATTTCTTCCCCAACCACACGGCTTTGACTCACCGGTGCACCATCGGCCAGTTTAAACTGGACACTTAAAATACCCTGATCTTCACTGGGAATAAAACTGGTCGGCAAAGCACGATAAAACAGCGCAAAGACGGCAATGAGCACCACAAAAACCACCAGCATGATTTTACTGTGCTGAATGGTCTGGCTACTCAGCTTTAAATAACGCTGTTTTAGCTGATCTAACTTCAGATTAAACCAAGTTGCCCATCGTGCCGATTTATCATTGGGTTTTAAAATTAAGGCACATAGTGCAGGCGTTAGAATTAATGCGACCAGCAGAGATAGCGCCATGGCAGCAACCAAGGTCATTGAAAACTGACGGTAGATCACTCCTGTCGAGCCACCGAAAAAGGCCATGGGAATAAACACTGCGGTTAACACCAAAGTAATCCCAATCAATGCCCCACTGATTTCCTGCATCGATGCAATCGAAGCTTGTTGAGCACTCATCTGCTGTTCATGCATCAGCCGTTCAACGTTTTCCACCACCACAATCGCATCATCCACCAAAAGCCCAATGGCTAAGACCAATGCAAATAAGGTTAAGGTGTTGATACTCATCCCGAGCACATACAGAATGGCCAGCGTGCCTAAAATTACAACAGGTACTGTGATGGTCGGAATCAGCGTTGCACGCCAATTTTGCAAAAAGACAAACATGACCACAATCACCAAAAGCACTGCTTCAAACAGTGTTTTGACCACTTCCTTAATCGACTCTTGCACAAAAGGCGTGTTATCACGTGGATAAACAATTTGATAGCCTTCAGGAAGTTTTGAGGACAATCGGCTGACTTCTTGTTTGATCAATGCCGAAGTTGCCAGTGCATTGGCCCCTGAAGACAGTGAAATACCCATGCCCGCTGAAGGGAAACCATTGATGGTATTAAATGACTGATAATTTTCCGCGCCTAGTTCCACCCGTGCGACGTCTTTTAAATAAATAAAACTGCCATCGCGGGTCGATTTAACAATGATGTTTTCGAATTCTTCAACGGTTTTTAGACGTGTACCGGAGGTGACTTTGGCATTTAAATATTGGTCTGACAGGCTAGGTAACTCACCAATTGCCCCTGCGGCCACTTGCGTGTTTTGCGCTTCAACCGCCGCACGAATATCACTCGGCATCAGTCCATATTGACGCAATTTGTGCGGATTCAGCCATAAGCGCATGGCATACTGTGCACCAAAAACATCAACCTCACCAACTCCATCAATACGGGCTAAATCTTGCTCCAAATGCGTCATCATATAATCAGACAGTGCAATATTGCTGCTTTTGCCTGTTTGGTCATATAGGCCAATCACCATATGCGTATCGCCAAGCGATTTATAGACATTGACCCCTTGACGCTGTACATCTTCAGGTAAGCGGTTAATCACTCCATTGATGGCATTTTGAACTTGCACCTGAGCGGTATCTGGGTCAGTTCCATTCTCAAAACTAATGCTGATTCGACTACGGCCATTCGAGTCACTGCTCGAACTAAAATACAGTAAATGATCAATCCCTTTAATTTGCTGCTCTAAAACCTGAGTAACGCTCTCCTCCACTGTCTCTGCTGACGCGCCTGTATATGTCGCACTCACCGTAATTCGAGGAGGTGCAATATCGGGGTAGCGCTCTACAGGCAACTGAAAGGTGGCAAATAAACCAAATGCCATCACGATAATCGCCAGCACACCAGCAAAAATTGGACGATGAATAAAAAATTTAGACAGCATGGGACTGCGGTACTCTTGGGTCTGAGGCTAGATCTAGAAACTGGTATCACTTCATGCTTGATCTTCTATGACGAATCATTAAAAAACAAGACTTAACAACATGAAATAGAACATTAGAGCTAAATATGAAGAAACTATGAAGAAAGCTTTTTGACCAATTGATGACATCCTGTAATTTTTCGCAATTTGTCATTGATCTGAGATATTAAAATTGAACACTGAGTCCGCAACACCACAATAAAATGTTGAGGAACACATGTTAAAAAGAACATTATTGAGTTTTATTTTTTTAGGCTTATTGGGCTGTCATCATGATCAGAAAGACAATGCAGCGTCCCAACCACCGCCAAACAACGCCGAATACATTGAGCCTAAACTCCTTATTATTGGACATCGTGGCGCCAGTGCGCTACGCCCTGAACACACCTTAGCCGCTTATCAAAAAGCAATTGATGACGGTGCAGATTTTATTGAGCCTGATTTGGTGCCAACTCTAGACGGTTATTTAATCGCTCGCCATGAAAATGAAATCGGAGGAACCACCAATGTCAGCAGCTTGCCGCAGTTTGCAGAGCGGAAGACCAGTAAAGTCGTTGATGGCGTAACTTACACAGGTTGGTTTACTGAAGACTTTACTTTAAACGAGCTGAAGCAACTGAAAGCACGAGAACGTATTCCAGAAATTCGCCCAGCGAATACCCAATATAATGATCAATTTGATCTGCCCACTTTAGATGAAATTATTGAACTCGTAGATGCGCACTATAAAAAGACAGGAAAAATTGTGGGCCTGTATATCGAAACCAAACATCCTAGCTATTTCCAAGGTCTCAATTTGGCCATGGAGCAACGCCTACTAACCACGCTGGCCAAACACACCTATAGTCGTGACATTGCACCAGTCTATATTCAGTCGTTTGAAGTCAGCAACTTAAAACAGATGCGTCAGCAGTTGGATCAATTAAAATCGATTCGACATGTCAAAATTATTCAACTCTATGGCGGCAAGTCCGAACAACCTGCCGATGCTGTGCTTGCCAAATCAACACTCCGCTATAGTGATATGGCAACACCTCAAGGCCTAAAAGACGTCGCAAGTTATGCGCATGGTGTTGGGCCAAGTAAAACCTATATCGTGCCGAATACTCAGCCAGCGACCCCGACCAGTTTTGTGAACGATGCACACACAGTGGGCTTAAAAGTACATCCTTATACCCTACGCCCTGAAAACAATTTCTTACCAGACTATTTAGACTGTAGCGCCATTGCCGCTGAAAAGTGCGAAAAAGGTGCGCTGGCTGAGTTTGAAATTTTCTTTAAAGCTGGAGTGGATGGTGTCTTTACCGATGATCCCGCTTTAGGTCGTCAAGCCGCCGATGCTTTTTTGAAAAAAATAGAATAAGTCACGCAAAGCAAACCAGACAACTGAGCAACTCGTTTACTTCCAACCCATATCCATCCTTGAACTATAGAGATTAAAAAGCAGGCTTTTTTAATCTCTTTCTCCTTATTTTAGGTGTACATAGATTAAGCACTTTTTGAATACTATAATTAAGTGACTTTTAATATAGATCATGTATTGTGGCTGAAATTTTAAAATGGTTGATGGTATGAGCCAATATTCCCCACTCAAAGGCAAGTCAGGTTTTAAACGTATTTTTAATGCAACTCATTATTCTATTTCAGGTTTTAAGGCCGCATTTGCGCACGAAGCAGCTTTTCGACAAGTCCTATTGATTAACCTGATTCTGATTCCAACAAGCTTTTTCTGTGAGGTCAGTCGCTTAGAACAAGCCCTCATGGTAGCCGTCTGTTTACTTGCAATTATTGTTGAATTGTTTAATTCAGCCATTGAGGCGATTGTGGATCGTATTTCATTGGAGCGCCATGAGCTTTCAAAAAATGCCAAAGACATGGGAAGTGCTGCACAGTTTGTTTCTTTAAGTATTATCTTTATTGTTTGGCTGCTGATTCTGATGCCTTAACGTTTTTGTTCAATATTTCACTTTCAAGCTGTTCAACAAGCTCAAAATTAACTCATAAAAAAACCCTGCTTTCGCAGGGTTTTTCTTTTGAATTAGTTCAGTGCTTAGTGAGCAGCGAATTGGTTCATTGTGTTTTTAGCATCATCGTGCGCTTTAAGAGCATTGTCACCAGAGAAAATTTCTTTGTGATCATCACCGATGTCAGAACCCGCCATTGCTTGGTGTTTAACACAAGCGATACCACCGCGGATTTCTTTACGTTGTACGCCAGCAACATAAGCCAACATACCTTCAGAACCGAAGTAACCTTGTGCAAGCTCATGAGTAGAAAGCGCAGCAGTGTGGTAAGTCGGAAGTGTGATCAAGTGATGGAACACACCCGCTTCACGAGCAGCATCTGCTTGGAATGTACGGATCTTAGCGTCTGCATCAGCAGCTAATTCAGTAGCATCGTACTCAGCGCTCATTAATTTAGCACGGTCGTAAGCAGAAACGTCTTTACCTTCAGCAACCCAACGGTCGTAAGCTTGTTGACGGAAGTTTAAAGTCCAGTTGAACGATGGGCTATTGTTATAAACAAGCTTCGCATTTGGAACAGTTTCACGTACACGGTTAACCATGTGAGCGATTTCTTCTACGTTTGGAGTCGCAGTTTCGATCCAAAGAAGGTCAGCACCATTTTGAAGGCTAGATACACAGTCAAGTACAACACGGTCAATTTGAGTGTCAGCACGGAACTGGTACAAGCCAGAAGCTAAACGCTTAGGACGGTGTAATTTACCATTACGTTTGATCAAGATTTCATCTTCTTGAGCATCAGCAATGTCAATTTCAGTTGTGTCTAAGTAGCTGATGTATTGAGAAGCGATGTCACCTGGCTCTTTAACCACTGGGATTTTTTGAGTCAAGTCAGCGCCTTCAGAGTCAGTACGCGCAACGATGATACCGTCATCAAGACCCATTTCTAAGAATGCATAACGTAATGCATGGATTTTAGAGATGAAATCTTCGTGTGGAACAGTTACTTTACCAGCTTGGTGACCACATTGTTTCGCGTCAGATACTTGGTTTTCGATTTGTAGTGCACAAGCACCCGCTTCAATCATTTTACGAGCAAGTAAGTAAGTCGCTTCTTCGTTACCGAAACCAGCATCGATGTCCGCAATAATTGGTACGATGTGAGTTTGGAAGCCGTCGATTTGAGCAGTGATTTCAGCAGCTTTAGCAGTATCGCCTGCTTCGTTTGCTTTTTTAAGCGCACGGAAAAGGTCGTTTAATTCTTTCGCATCAGCTTGACGTAAGAACGTGTAGATTTCTTCGATCAACGCAGGTACTGAAGTTTTTTCATGCATAGACTGGTCAGGAAGTGGACCGAATTCTGAACGAAGCGCAGCTACCATCCAACCAGAAAGGTAGATATAACGACGGTCAGTTGTACCGAAGTATTTTTTGTTCGCAATCATTTTTTGTTGTGCGATGAAACCGTGCCAGCAGCCTAAAGACTGTGTGTATTGGCTAGAGTCAGCATCATAAGCAGCCATATCACGACGCATAATTGCAGCTGTGTATTTAGCGATATCTAAACCAGTTTTGAATTGGTTTTGCATTTGCATACGTGCAGCATCTTCTGGGCTAATATCGCGCCAAGTGCTACCGAATTTTGCTTTTAATTCGCGGATTGCATCAATCGCTGTTTGATATGTAGTCATGATATTTCCTGTAATAATATTAGGATTTTCTTCAACGAAAAGCTAAAATCAGACCCTCAAGCTTTTGCTTAGATTTAGAGCACTTCGTTGCGATGAATACAGATTAGATTGACAGAAAAAATTAATCCAATATTCTGCATTAATTTTCAGTATTTATTTAAAAAATATATAGATAAAAGTCTAATTATATTTCAATAAAACAAAATTAAGTAATTGTTATTATTAAACTTAAGTAAAATAAGAAAACAGTAAAAAATACATACTTTGTCGAATATTTCTTCATTAGACTTAAGTCTTGGCCGTTGAAAAAAAGAGTCCCAACCGAAAATCAATACTTAATGTGACCGAAATGACAAAAGTTCAAAACTGAGCAAAAAGAGTATTTATCACGCTTTTATTCCATCAATAACAGGCAAGATTAAGCCATTTCCTAGGCGATACTCTAAGCCTCAATTCACACATATTGAAACATTACTTAGAGCTAATATGCCCTCAGTTTTTAAGCATAAAAACCCATTTTCTGAGAAAATGAAGGGGGGTGTTCTTTATCCAACCCGATGCTTTTTTTTTCGTCAGTTTATTACACAAGCCCGATGGCTTATGGCATAATGCAAATAATTTCATGATTTTATTCTCGGTATTTATTTTATGAATCTGGAGCGGGTTGATCTAAACCTCTTAATTTACTTGGACGTACTTTTACGCGAAAAAAATGTAACCCGAGCAGCTGAACAATTGGGTGTCACCCAACCAGCAATGAGTAATATTCTACGTCGTCTTCGTAACTTATTTAATGATCCCCTGCTAATTCGCTCTTCTGAAGGTATGACACCGACCGAACGAGCATTAGAATTACAACCCCGCATACGTGACGCTCTTTCTGATCTCTCCATGATTTTGGAACCTCGTACCGAGTTCCGTCCTTATACCTCAAACCGTGTTTTCCGTATTATGACTTCGGACTATGCCGAAGCAACCTTAGTTCCCCGCCTCGTTAAAGCATTACGTTCAGAAGCACCCAATGTGGTCTTAGACTTCTTAACCCCAAGTGATGTGTCATATCGTGATATGGAACAAGGTAAAGTTGATCTCGCTATTAACCGTTTCAATGAAATTCCACAAAGCTTCCACCAAGTTTTAGTCTGGCGTGACAGTTTTTCATGTTTGCTCAATGGTAAACACCCTGCTGCCAGCAACTTAAACCTAAAAAGTTACCTCGATGCACAGCATATTTGGGTCTCTAAAACAGGTATGGGCGTTGGTTTCGGCGTTAACCCTGAAAAACAAGCAGGTCTAGGTTGGATTGATCAAGCTTTAGAGCGTATTGGCCAAAAACGTAAAATTTCGGTCTTCACTCGACATTATCAAATGCCTGCACTATTGGCTTCAAATGTAGATTTGATCGCGACTTTACCGACCCGTATTGCACGCTTACAAGCCAAAAGTCAAAATCTCTTGATTAAAGACCCACCTTTTTATATTCCAGAATTTGAGTTGAAAATGGCATGGTGTCCACTGTTGCATCACCATCCTGCACATCGCTGGCTTAGACAGCTGATTTTGTATGTGGCACGTCAAATGATTGAGGAAGAAAATCGTGAGTTTTTAGGCAATAACTCGCAATTCTCACATTATTAAGTATTCAAGCTCTAAATAATTCATTTTCATACCAATAACTCAGGTATGATAGAAGACAGTAAGTGATTACTGTCTTTATTTTTTTGTGTTAAAAATATTCATAATAACGATGAATCACAGGTGGATTCCGTGAGCCTTTTTCAAAACATAGTTATCATTCTAGTCCTGATTGCTGGGGCGGGTTTCTTGTCTCTGACAGAAATTGCACTGGCAGGAGCACGTAAGGTCAAGCTGAAAATCTTGGCTGAGTCGGGCGATGATCGCGCACAGAAAGTTTTGAATTTACAAGAAAATTCTGCTGACTTCTTTGCCGCTTCACAAATTGGCTTAAACGCAGTGGCAATCTTGGGCGGTATTTTAGGTGAAGGGGCTTTTCGTCCTTACTTCATGAGCTTTGTTGCTCGTTTTTATACTGGTCCTTGGTCTGAAACTATTAGCTTTGCTCTATCTTTCACTTTAGTCACCTCGCTATTTATTTTGTTTGCTGACCTCATGCCAAAACGTTTGGCCATGATTGCCCCTGAAAAAATCTCTATTGCAGTGATTAACCCCATTCAGGTGTTTATTAAGGTCTGCAAACCTTTGGCTTGGATTATTAATGCCCTTGCCAACTTGTTATTCCGCCTGTTTAAAGTGAATACCACCCGTGATGACAACATTACCTTTGATGATATTTCTGCAGTGATGGATGCTGGTGCGCAAGCTGGGGTGCTGCAAAAGCAAGAACACCATTTCATTGAAAACGTATTTGAACTTGAAGAGCGGAATGTACCTTCAAGTATGACCACGCGTGAAAATGTGGTGTATTTTACTTTAAATGAATCTGAAGCCAGCATTCGTCAAAAATTGGCCGAATATCCTTATTCAAAATTCTTGGTGTGTAGTGAAAATATTGACGATGTAATTGGCTATGTCGATGCCAAAGACATTCTGGTCCGTATCCTGAATAATCAATCTTTACTGCAACTCAATGAAAGCACTATTCGTAATGTTCTCACTATTCCAGACACATTAACCTTGTCTGAGTTATTAGACCGTTTCCGCTCCACCAAAGAAAAATTTGCAGTGGTGATTAACGAATATGCGTTGGTAGTGGGTGTCATCACCCTGTCAGACATTATGATTACGGTCATGGGCGATTGGGTTACTCCAATTGAAGCCGAACAACAGATCATTAAACGTGATAATAATTCATGGCTGATTGATGGCAGCACGCCGATTGAAGACATGAAGCATGCACTGGCCATTGATGAAATGCCGGATGAAGAAAATTATGAAACTTTGGCTGGTTTTATGATGTACCGTCTGCGCAAAATTCCACGCCCTGCAGATACCGTAGAATACGCAGGCTTTAAATTTGAAGTGGTCGATGTCGATCATTTTAAGATTGACCAACTTTTAGTGACGCGTTTACTTGAAGAAACACTACAGCCTGAAACCAAAACAGTCGATGAATAGAAACATCGCCTTGAATCAAAACCTTGCAACTGCAAGGTTTTTTTTGGCCTCAGATTTAACCATATGGAGTTATACAAAATAAGTATCTTAACCATACTTTATAGATATATATTATTTATTAGAAAAATAGAACGAAAAATCACATATGTTTAAGAGCATTTAAAAATCATGCTGAATTGCATACTATCGCTGTCACTTGATGAATAAACAGACTTAACACGTTCAAAGGATTGATCCATGCTGACCATTTTAGGTTTAGGCATGATTATGTGCTTCATGTACTTAATCATGTCCAAACGACTGAGCGCTCTTGTTGCTTTAACTTTAATCCCTATCATTTTTGCATTACTTACTTATGTTTTAAGTCTCTTTGTTGACAACCTTGCTGGATTTGATATTGCTGAACTTGGCAATATGATGATGGAAGGCATTAAAAAGCTCGCTCCTACGGGCGTAATGCTCCTTTTCGCAATCCTTTATTTTGCAATTATGATCGATACGGGTCTATTCGACCCTTCTGTGAAGTGGATTTTAAAGCAGGTTAAAGGCGATCCTTTAAAAGTGACCCTTGGCACCATTACGCTGACTTTAATTGTTTCCCTGGATGGTGACGGTTCAACCACTTATATGATCTGTGTTGCCGCAATGCTACCGCTGTATAAGCGTATTGGTATGAGCCCTTTAATTATGGCCTGCCTAATGATGCTTGCGAGCGGAATCATGAACTTAACGCCATGGGGTGGACCAACAGCACGTGCTGCAACGGCATTGCATGTTGATCCAAACGATGTCTTTGTTCCGATGATTTTACCAATGCTGGTTGCAATTGGTTGGTTATACTTCCTCGGCTTTATGTATGGCCGTATGGAGCGTAAGCGCATTGGTATTGTGGAATTAGATATTAGCCATGGTGACAGTATTCAGATTTCACAAGAACCTGAAGCCAACCGCGCCCACTTAAGATGGTTTAATGCTCTACTGACTTTGGTCTTGATGGTCTGCTTAGTGATGGGTGTTTTACCTGCGGCGATTCTGTTCATGGTAGCGCTGTGTATTGCCTTGGTGGTGAACTATCCAGATTTAGACATGCAAAAGCGTTTGGTTGGCAACCACTCTGCCAGTGCCCTAGCTGTAGTCGGGATTATCTTCGCGGCAGGTATTTTTACTGGCATTTTGTCCGGCACAGGTATGGTTGAAGCCATGTCTCAAGAACTGGTTGCCATTATTCCGGAAAGTATGGGACCGTATTTAGCACCAATCACGGCTGTGATTAGTATGCCACTGACCTTCTTTATGTCGAATGATGCCTTCTACTTTGGTGTACTGCCTGTACTCTCTGAAGCCGCTGGGCACTATGGTATTACCCCTGTGGAAATGGCTCGTGCATCGATTGTCGGTCAACCTGTACACTTACTGTCTCCATTGGTTCCATCGACTTACTTACTCTGTGGATTGGCTGGAATTAACTTTGGTGAACACCAAGAATTTACCATCAAGTGGGCAGTAATTACCTGTTTAGTCATGTTGGTTACAGCGATGATCTTTGGTATTTTCCCACTTTATTCAACACTAGGTTAATCGAATACTCACACTGGGCTATAACGAACCTTAAGTTCAACAATCAATAAATACCCGATGTATCACATCGGGTATTTTCATTTATAATGCCTTGATATAACAATACAATAGAGTCAAGTTTATGTCTTTTTCATTGCCCGCTGTTTTGGCATGTACTTTCTTTTATTCTGCGCTCTATCTGATTTATTATTATTTTGCTCAATATAGCCACACGCTGCTGATCGTAAGTGCGATTGTTTTGCTGATTTTAGCATGGCGGATTACACCTTATGCTTATGAACGTGGGCAACGCAGCTTTAACGAGACTCTGTCTTTTGGACAGTATTTCTGGAATCCACTGATTACATGGTGGCGACTGTTTATTTGGCCCATCAGCTTATTACTGTCTTGGATTTTCCATAGTTAAATATAAGACCATAAAAAAGCACCCGAAGGTGCTTTTGAGACTGCGATCTTAACGACCATATAATTCAAGCAGTTTATCTAAAGTCGCTTGATAGTGAATGCTAATATCTTCAGATAAAATTTTATATGCACTGTCAAACTGAACCATTGGCCAGCCTTCTTTCCAAAATGGGAAGATGTTGTGCAAATCATGTGTCACGGTCGCATCTTCCCGTACAATGGCTTGTGCAACTTGTGACAAGACTTGTGCTGTTTCCGCACCATCAATCGCCATGTAATCAATCCCACGTACTTTTAAAATACGGATGCGGTCTTTCTTATAGCGAATTTTTTTGGCTTGACCTTCATTCAGGCCCAATGCCAAAGCTACAGCTTCAACAAACTTACTTTCAAAAGATTGGTTCAAAGCCACAATCGCAAGTTTATGTGCTTCTTGACGACCCGCTTTACCACCTTTACGAATCTCTTCTTTTGCCTCTGTATCAAGCTCATCGTCTTTCATAGACTGCAAAATGTCTAAAATTTCGATATCACTTAAAGATTCAGGAGAATGATCAGTCATGAACTGCCCTTAGACAAAAAAATTGAATCCGACATTTTCGCATAATTCAGAGCGAAAAAGCGAAATTGTTGTGCTTTTCTCTGTGAATATTCTGTTTCACGTATTTTTTTGAGCCATCCTCCTCCAAATCTACTATAGTAAAGGCTATTTTTCTCATACGCTCTTTTTTGACGATGCAATCCAAACAAGTTCAACTGTTACTGCAACAATTAGAGACCCGCTACCCTGCCGCATTTAAACGTAATTACTTGCTTTATAGTCAAATCAAAACACGCGGTATTTTAGATGACCAACGTGAAATTATTCCGTGGGTTTTGGCGGTGATGATTTTTATTCCAATCAGCTTAATTCTGAAAGATTTTTACTTAACTCACTTGGAGAATCTCGACCCGCTCCAAAGTCATAGTTACGCCATTATTAGTATTTTACTGGTACTGATGTGGGTCTTACCTTTTGTCATTAAGCAAATTAAACATTCATCAAACTCCTTGTATCAACTGCAACGCCATGCGCCCTTCAAACTCGCTGCCGTGATTCTTTTAAGTGGACTAAATCTGATGTTCCTTGAAAGCAGTTTGCTGATGTGGATATTGTTTTATTTTGGTGTGAACTTTGGTTTTGTGCGCTTCTATAAAGAAAATTTATTTCGAGACCACAGCCAGTCGGTTGAACATCATCAGTTACAACAACTCAGACGCGTTTGTTTTTGGGCCTATAAGCAAACGGTCAAATCACGACTCCAATTACGCTTTAGTTCCCATCAATCTGAAGTTTATCAGGCACGGAAAACCCAGCTGGGGCATGAAGCAGATTTGTATGTGCAACTTCTGAAGTATGAGCATGCTTACTGTAAGCAGATTAAGCATATCGATCTCGACAGTTATATCGATGAGAAATTATAAAAAAACCGAGCAATGATGCTCGGTTTTTTCTAAGGTCATTTTAGGCCGTTTGCTTTAACGCACTGATTGGCAATAATGTCGAGTCTAATATCACTTGATGCGAGCGAGTTTCATCAACGATGTATTCTTTGTTCTTAATGGTATCCACGAAAATCCAATCCGCTTGCACCTGCTCTGCGGTAAAACGGACTTTCAAATAACCGCGTTGATTCAAATTGCAATAATTTAACTCCTCAATCAAGCTGGTAAACGCAAATTCAAATGCTTGTAGCTGCTGCATCGGAATGGACAAATATTTCTCCAACCCAGGGGAAGAGACCGAACTGGTTGCCAACTCCACGCCAACCAATACCCCATCTTTACTCGATAAATCTGAAGCCCAAGCATTATGGGTATCTCCAGCAAGGACCACAACTTTTTTATTAAGTTGTACCAAAGTGCCATACAAAATTTCACGCTCAGCAAAATAGCCATCCCACGCATCTAAGTTATAAGGTGCAGTAACCGCAAGACGTGCTTTTTCCTCTGGAGTTACGGTTGGATCACCTGCATCCATTCGAGCTTTAATTTCTAATAGTTCAGTGATTTGTGTGGTGATTTTGCTTAAGGTCTCAGGACTAGGATTTCCTGCTGTAATTTCTGCCAGCGACATTAACAATTCTGCTGGAACAAACATTTTGCTCATCAGAATCTGCTGGCCGAGTACATTCCATGTTGCCGTAGATTGCTGAAGTTTCTGCAATAACCAATTTCGCTGCTCCACACCCATCAAGCTACGCACAGGATTGATTAAATCGGCTTGGAATTTTGCAATATCTAAACCTGTAGCAGTCATATAGTTTGCATAATCTAATTGCACATTACGTGCAATAATCCGTGTATCCAGCATCGTCAATTGAACAAGCGTGCCAAAATCAAATTGACGATAAATCTTGATATGCTGATCATCAATTGGACGGATTGGCATCCACTCAAAATAGGCCGCCAGTGCCGCAAGTTTACGTTCAAGGAAATCGCCTTCAGTATCTGACTGATGATTTTCAGCACCCTTTTCCCAGGCATCATTTGCGAGTTCATGGTCATCCCAAATCACAATAAAAGGATGACGTTGATGCGCGGCCTGCAAATCTGGATCTAGTCGGTATAAAGCATAACGTTTGCGATAGTCATCTAAGCGAATAATTTCTGTATTATTATCATCCGCCAGTGTGCGCCCCATCGCCACCGCCTCTTCCGTTGCATATCCGCCCATGCCATATTCGTAAATGTAATCCCCCAAATGAATCACAACATCCACATCCTGTTTGGCCATTTCTTTATAAACATGGAAATAGCCCGCTGGATAATTAGAACATGAGCATACGGCAAACTGTACCGACTGTACTTGCGTTGCCAAGGTTTTGGTTTGCCCTGTGATTGAATACTTCGACGCCGATTTAAAACGGTAGAAATACACTTGTCCCGCAGCAAGTCCCGTCACATCCACTTTCACCGTAAAATCTTGTGCAGCCGTGGTCAGCACCTTTCCTGTTGCTGTAATGTGTTTAAAGCCTGCATCTTTTGCCACTTCCCAGAGCACCTCTAAACGCGCACTGCTGTCCGTCGGTGTTACACGTGTCCAAATGATCACTTGAGTTTGTAAAGGATCACCACTGGCAACCCCATGCAAAAATTGCACTTGCGTATTGGGCTGTGTGTTTGAGTCGGCGTCATCACCACAAGCAGTCAGTGAAATAGGTAAAGATAAAGCACCAAATCCTGCCAAAGTTTTTTGAATAAGTTCTCGGCGGTTCATTTTTTTTGTCATGTGGATTGCCTAAAGACGATATGGACTTGAAATTTATGCGAAAAAGATGACATCCATATCTCAAGTCGATGACATTTTTATGAAGCCTGAACAAGTGCAGCACAGATAATTTTGCTATTTTTTAAACATAAACCGCTGAATTGATTGAAAAGAAAGCAAATAATCACAAATAGACTTGCCAACTTTTATTTCGTCCTCTATTATTGCGCTCATGCCCGAGTGGTGAAATCGGTAGACACAGGGGATTTAAAATCCCCCGCCCACAAAGCGTGCCAGTTCGAGTCTGGCCTCGGGCACCATTCTTAAGCTAATTAAGATGGTGCAATAAAAAATCCAGCGATATGCTGGTTTTTTTATGTCTATAATTTATGCATCGAATCACATAACAATCACAATATGAAAAAGAACACTCTCATTATCATTTTATGCCTAATTTTTTCAAACATCGGCCATGCAGAAACACTCTCTCAACAAACGGGTGGCGACACGTTTTATGACTTGTTTGCAGGCACGATTATTGAAAAAGACCACCAACTTTATTTACATGTGTGTAAATCAGTAGATGCTCATTTTAAATTAAGCTTTAATCACACTAAAGATGAGCAACATATTCGTGAGCTCATGAAAAAGCATCCAAAATTTTGGCTGAATCTCAGTGCAAATGCTGAAATGGTCGAAGGCGAATACCTGATGACGGTCGATGCGATTGGAGATGAACATTTAAACCAAAATTGTCATCTCACCGATCTTTTAGATGAGTTGTAACAGCAAACTCTGTTTCTAAAGCAAAACCAACAGAACTTGAAATGAGAGAGTGACTCACCACTCTCTGTTCACCACCAATTCTTCCATTTCAATATCCATAAAGCCAGCATCTTGCACCACCATCATCATCGCTTCAGCAATAAAATCGGCAGCAGAGTCATCTAATGATGAATCTAGATCTTCAAAATGCGGCTTCATTTCATTAATTTCAGCCACTGTGGCATTGGCATATTGATAAATATCACCCTCAGATTTTGCTTTTACAATTTTTTTAGCAAAAGTCTCAACATGCTGCTTCACTTCAGCAACAAGAATATCGGGATAATATTCATCATCAAACATAGGGAGAAGTAAATCTGCAAACATACAGGCACTCAAAACGAGAAACTTAAAAAACGAGTCTGTATAACATAAACCAAACAAATCACCAAATAAAAAAGCAGCATCTTAAGATGCTGCTAGTCTAACAATCTGATATAGATCAAATTTTCAAATTAAATCATTAGCCCAGCATTCCGCCGCCCCATTAAGCCATATTCATCGCTTGCCAAACTTTGATCGCATCACTCATGGCTTTGACATCATGAGCGCGCACCATACACGCGCCTTGTTGAATACTCAGCAAATGTCCCGCTACAGAACCCACGGCCCGCTGGCCTGCATCTGCCCCACCTAAGGCTTCGCCGATAAAGCGTTTCCGTGACAATGCGGACAAGATGGGATACCCAAGTTGATTTAGCTGATGGAATTCTTTTAAAAGCTTAAGGTTCTGCTTTGCATTTTTAGCAAAGCCAAAACCCGGATCAATCATGATATTTTCAGCTTTGACACCTGCCTTGAGCGCATCCGCCACACGCTGGGAAAGCTCAGCCATCACATCTATAGTGACATTATCATATTGATCTAAACCATTCATGGTGGTCGGTTCACCACGCATATGCATGATGATCACTGGAATATTCAGTTCAGCTGCCGTCTCTAAAGCATTCGGACGTGTTAATGCTCTCACATCATTCCAAATATGCGCACCTGCTGCGACCGCTGCTTGAATCACTTCAGCTTGAGAGGTATCAATCGAAATGACCACATCAAGTTCAGCCAAAGCTTCCACCACTGGAACGACACGACGAATCTCTTCCTCAACCTCAACCACAGATGCACCCGGACGCGTCGATTCACCCCCAACATCGATGACTGTCGCCCCATCCGCAATCATTTGCTTAGCATGTGCAATCGCTTGTGCTTTGCCATTATGTTTACCGCCATCACTGAACGAGTCTGGCGTCACATTTAAAATACCCATCACATGCGGTACCGACAGATCGAGTGATAGCTCACTACAATGTAGGATTTTCTTCGGCAAAGCCATCAATTGCATGTGATATTCTCCAGTTCAACTCGCGTTATCTTAACGCTTTCCCAACTTTACGCGCTAATTTTTCTTCATCAGTAGTGAAAGTTTGCGCAATAAAAAACCACCCGAAAGTGGCTTTTTATTTTAACTTTTAAAAATTAAGTTGCCGATGGTAATGGTGGTGGTGTGCTTGGACCATCCGTTGGAGTTACATCCATCACAGGATTTTCTGCAACATATACTTTTGGTGGTTGTGGCTCACGACCTTCCATAATGTCACGAATTTGCTCGCGATCAATCGTTTCCCATTCCATCAGAGCTTTCACCATCGCATGAGCAATATCTTTATTGTTTTCCAAGATATTGCGCGCTACATGGTATTGCTCATCGATGATACGACGAACTTCAGCATCTACTTGTTGCTGTGTTGCTTCAGAAATCGTACGACTACCAATGCTGCCCATGAATGATTGCTGAGAGTCATCTTCATACACCATTACACCAAGTTTGTCAGACATACCGTACTTGGTCACCATCGCACGTGCCATTTTAGTTGCACGTTCAAAGTCGTTTGAAGCACCTGTCGACATTTGGTTGATAAAGATTTCTTCAGCAATACGACCACCAAACAAAATTGAAAGTTCATTCAACATTTTGTCTTTATAGTGGCTAGTTTGGTCATGTTCAGGCAACTGCCATGTTACGCCCAACGCCCAACCACGCGGCATAATAGTCACTTTATGCACAGGGTCTGTACCCGGTAGAATTTCAGCCACAATCGCATGACCAGCTTCATGGTACGCGGTTGCACGACGCTCTTCTTCACGAATCACCATCGACTTACGTTCAGGGCCCATGTACAACTTGTCTTTTGCATCTTCAAAATCATGCATATCGACAGTGTTCTTGTTACGGCGCGCAGCAAAGAGTGCAGCTTCGTTCACAAGGTTCGCCAATTGTGCACCCGAGAAGCCCGGCGTACCACGTGCAAGCACTTGTACATCGACACCAGTCACTGAAGGCAATTTCTTCATGTGAACATTTAAAATTTGCTCACGACCTTTAATGTCTGGTAAGCCAACCATTACTTGGCGGTCAAAACGACCCGGACGAAGTAAAGCTTTATCCAGTACATCGGCACGGTTTGTCGCAGCAATGACGATAATACCTTCATTGCCTTCAAAGCCATCCATTTCGACCAACATTTGGTTCAAGGTTTGCTCACGTTCATCGTGACCACCACCTGTACCTGAACCACGATGACGACCCACAGCATCAATCTCATCAATAAAGATGATACATGGCGCATGACGTTTCGCTTGTTCAAACATGTCACGGACACGAGACGCACCCACACCCACGAACATTTCAACAAAGTCAGAACCAGAAATACTAAAGAATGGTACTTTTGCTTCACCTGCGATTGCTTTTGCAAGTAAAGTTTTACCTGTACCCGGTGGACCCACCATTAACACGCCTTTAGGAATCGTTGCACCTAAGCGTTTAAATTTTGAAGGATCCTTTAAGAAATCAACAATTTCTACAACTTCTTGCTTTGCTTCATCACAGCCAGCGACGTCGGTAAAAGTCACTTTAATTTGGTCTTCTGCCAACATTTTTGCTTTTGACTTACCAAAACTCATTGGACCGTTTTTACCACCTGCTCCGCCACCCATGTTGCGCATAAAGAACATGAATAACAAAATGATTAAAAGTACAGGGAAGCTTGCGATCAAAAGTTGCATCAATAAACCTTGACGTGCAGGTGCAGTACCTTCAACGACAACGTTATTTTTAATCAGATTAGGCATAAGCTCTGGGTCTTGAACCGCAGGACGAATACTTTCAAACTCTGAACCGTTTGATTTTTGGCCATGAATTCGTTCGCCATCAATTGTCACTTGCTTAATTTGACCAGCATTCACCGCAGCAACAAACTCTGAATAATTCATCGCTGTCGGCTTTTCATTGCTACTGACATTACTGAAAATAAGGATCAGTACGCCCAGTATCACTAGCCACAATATGGCATTCTTGAAGAGATCGCTCAAAGCTTTATTCCCATATCAATCTAATTTGATCATGCCCTATCGGGTGACCTTAAAGTTTCTGCTGAAGATCAGCTTCGCAAAATAATAAAAAGGTACAAAATGCACAATTTTTAACGACTTGGCAAGTAAACTTTATTTGAAAGCCTTCTTACGGCCTTGCCCAACTAAGAATACTTCCTTAGATCGGGCACGTGATGCAGCAGGTTTTACTGTCTTTAACACATCAAAGTTGTCGACTACTTGCTTACGAAACTCGTCAAAGCCTGTACCTTGGAATACCTTTACAACAAATTGACCATTTGGACCGAGCACTTTCGTAGCAAAATCGATGGCCAATTCACAGAGGTAAATCTGGCGAGGTTGATCTACAGCCTTATTACCTGAAGTATTGGGGGCCATATCTGAAATTACAACGTCTACTTTACGTCCATCTAAAATATTTAACAATTTATCGAATACTTCTTGCTCACGGAAGTCACCTTGCAAGAAGGTCACATCTGGGAGTGCATCCATTTCCAAAATGTCAGATGCAACCACCAATCCTCGATCACCGACCAGCTTTCCTGCAATTTGTGACCAACTTCCAGGTGCAGCACCCAAGTCAACCACGGTCATGCCCGGACGAATGATGTTATATTTTTCTTGAATTTCAAGTAACTTATAAGCTGCACGTGCTCGATAACCTTCTTTTTGCGCTTTTTTCACAAAATGATCATCAAGGTGCTCTCTCATCCACGCACGGCTACTTTTGGATAACTTTTGGTTGGTAATGCGTGTTGCCATATCTCTCTAAAACATTAAAATTTCTTAAACTTAATTGTACGTTAAATTCTCTAGGCTTGCAGTATACATCTGTATCCAAATCTTGGGTTTTAGTTGTTTTTTTCTATTATCTAAATCGATTATTTCCACAGAATATAAAGCGTTTAATTTCGCAGTTTGTTATACTAAGCCGTTTTTAAAATTAGGTTATCTTTATGGCGACTTTATCCATTCAGGAACGCAAGCGTTTGCGTCAAATCGGTCATGCTTTAAACCCTGTGGTAATGCTTGGCGGTTCAGGTCTGACTGAAAATGTCGTTGAAGAAATTTTACGTGCTTTAAACGACCACGAATTGATTAAAGTCAAAATCGCGGGTGAAGACCGTGAAGAGCGCGCTGCAATTATTGCAGAAATTGCCTCAACTACAGGTGCAGAAATTGTACAGACCATTGGTAAAATTGCGTTGCTTTACAAAAAAGCGGCGAAACAAAATGCCAAATTGTCTAATTTAGTTCGTTTCGCTCACGCAGCAAAATAATTGTAGTTTTTTATGGCAAGTTACGAACTCAGTGCATTTGATCGTCGCTTTCAAGCTATTTCGCTTGTTGGTGCGATTGAACAACAAAGCCCATATGCTCTCAATATCGGCTTTTGGTTACGCGATCCCAATTTGTACATGCACTGGCCCGAAGTCGTGAATGCAAATCCTCGTCAAGACTTTTTATGGGAAAATACCTGTTTTGAAGTCTTTATCGGGGTAAAAGGCGAAGATTATTATCGCGAGATCAATCTCTCCCCTTCGCAAGCTTGGCAGGCCTATCAGTTTGAGGAATATCGTTATCCTGAAGATATGCCGCCACAGGTCGCTTACGATATTGAACTCAATCAATTGAAGCGTACTCACTATGGTTTAAATGTCAGCATTGATCTGACTGAATTTATGCTGCAACACAAACTGAAATGGGCTGACCTATATCTGGGTTTATCCGCGGTGTTGAATACCTCACAAGGTCAACAGTTCTATGCCATGCAGCATAGTGGCCAACAAGCTGACTTTCACAATAAACGTGATTGGTTGCATCAGTTTTAATCCAGACAAACAAACCAGATCAATAAAAAAGTGAGGCTATGACCTCACTTTTTTATGCACTTAATCTTGAGTCTCGTACAGCTAGATTATTTGTTTGAAACTTTATTCCACGCATCTAAGGTGTGTTCTTTTGAACGTTTAAACGTTTCAGTCAACTGATCTTTATGTTTTACTGAAATTTCGCTGACATCACCTTTTAACTCTTTACCTAGTTTGGTCAAGTCATCTAAAACAGCAGTAAACTCAGTTTTAACAAACTCTTTTAGTTCAGTTAAGTCTTTTTGAGAGTTCGATAACTGCCCTTTAATGGTTTCTAAGCGCAGTAAAAGATCTTGTTTAAACTGGCGGAGTTGCTCTTGCACACTGGCATTCAACTGCTTCGCTTCAGCTTCAAGCTTTTCTTTGCTTTCAACTACCGCTTCAGTGACCTGCTCTGTTGCTTCTTTCGCCACTTGCTCAAGCTTTTCAGTGCTTTCTGCAACAACTTCTTTCAACGCTGGCTTTGGTTTGGTCACTTTGTCTTGTTCAGTCATGATGTTATTCCTGTTGTTATATACACAGCGACAGCTTAGCGTGATTCGATAAAATTTAGATTTTGATTTGTTAGACAATTATTTGTTGTTACATTTTTCTTTACAAAACTTAGAAACAGCTTCCGCTACAAAATAAAAGCACTTTATCTTGTTAATTCCATCTTATTGGCATGGACTTTGTTAGTGAAGTTGCGTATAGTGCCATGTTAAGTTCAAGCGAGCAGACATAGGGAGGGTAGGTTTTTAGATAGCCTTCCTTTTTTTTCGTCTACTCGCTTTTTTACAGCCTAAATTTCAGGAGCTTTGGTTTGAGCACCCCAGCAATTTTAGCCCTTGCCGATGGTACGATCTTTAAAGGAACGTCTATTGGTGCATCGGGTAGTACGACTGGTGAAGTCGTTTTCAACACTGCCATGACTGGCTATCAAGAAATTTTGACTGACCCGAGTTATGCACAGCAACTTGTGACTTTAACTTACCCTCATATCGGTAACACAGGTTGTAATGATGAAGACGCTGAGTCAGGTCGAATTCATAAAGTGTGGGCCAACGGATTAATCATTCGTGACCTACCTTTATTGCATAGCAACTTCCGATCAACGCAATCTTTAGGCGAATACTTAAAAGAACATAATGTTGTCGCAATTGCAGATATTGATACGCGTAAATTAACCCGTATTTTGCGTGACAAAGGTGCGCAAAATGGTTGCATCCTTGCTGGTGAAAATATTACTGAAGAGCAGGCTTTAGAAAAAGCACGCGCATTTGGTGGTTTAAATGGTTTAGACCTAGCTAAAGAATGCTGTGACCCAACTGGTTTCGAATGGACAGAAGGTTCTTGGGTATTAGGCAAAGGCTTCACACAACCTGAACTTAAATTCCATGTTGTTGCATACGACTACGGTGTCAAAACCAACATCTTACGTATGCTTGCAGACCGCGGTTGTAAACTCACTGTAGTGCCTGCACAAACTCCTGCTGCTGACGTGCTAGCATTGAATCCGGATGGCGTGTTCTTATCGAACGGCCCTGGCGATCCAGCTGCATGTGACTACGCAATTGAAGCTGTAAAAACAATTGTAGAAGACGCTCGCAACCTACCCGTCTTTGGTATTTGCTTGGGTCACCAAATTCTTGCACTTGCCTCAGGTGCAAAAACGGTGAAAATGCCGCATGGCCACCACGGTGCTAACCACCCTGTTCAAAACATGGAAACAGGCACAGTGATGATTACTTCTCAAAACCACGGCTTCGCAGTGGATGCAGAAACACTTCCTGCAAACTTGAAAGCTACGCACAAGTCTTTGTTCGATCAAACTCTTCAAGGGATTCATCGTACAGACAAACCAGCGTTCAGCTTCCAAGGTCACCCTGAAGCAAGCCCTGGTCCGCATGACTGCGCACCATTGTTCGATCATTTCATCGAACTTATCGAAGCATCTAAGAAGTAATTAAGGAAGCGATCATGGCTAAACGTACAGACATTAAAAGTATCTTAATTATTGGTGCAGGTCCGATTGTCATCGGACAGGCATGTGAGTTTGACTACTCAGGTGCGCAAGCGTGTAAAGCTCTTCGTGAAGAAGGCTACCGTGTTATTTTGGTGAACTCTAACCCAGCAACCATTATGACCGACCCTGCGATGGCAGACGCAACTTATATCGAGCCAATCACTTGGCAGACTGTTGCTCAAATCATTGAAAAAGAGCGTCCAGATGCTGTCCTTCCAACAATGGGTGGTCAAACAGCATTGAACTGTGCGCTTGCACTGGATGCTAACGGTATTTTAGAAAAATACAATGTTGAATTGATTGGTGCGACTAAAGAAGCGATTGAAAAAGCTGAAGACCGTAAACTGTTTGATGAAGCAATGCGTAAAATTGGTCTTGAATGTCCAAAAGCTGCGATTGCTGAAAACATGGAAGAAGCTTTAGAGATTCAAGCGCGCTTCGGCTTCCCTGTGATTATCCGTCCGTCATTCACGATGGGTGGTTCGGGTGGCGGTATCGCTTATAACAAAGAAGAATTCCTTGAAATCTGTGAACGCGGTTTCGATCTTTCTCCAACCAAACAATTATTGATTGATGAATCTTTAATTGGCTGGAAAGAATACGAGATGGAAGTTGTTCGTGACAAAAACGACAACTGTATTATCGTTTGTGCGATCGAAAACTTTGACCCAATGGGCGTGCACACAGGTGACTCAATCACTGTTGCTCCTGCGCAAACATTGACAGACAAAGAATATCAATTGATGCGTAATGCATCTTTAGCAGTTCTTCGTGAAATTGGTGTAGAAACAGGTGGTTCTAACGTTCAGTTCGGTATTTGCCCAGATACTGGCCGTATGGTAATCATCGAGATGAACCCGCGTGTATCGCGTTCATCTGCCCTTGCATCAAAAGCAACTGGTTTCCCGATTGCAAAAATCGCCGCGAAACTAGCAGTTGGTTATACCCTTGATGAATTAAAAAATGACATCACAGGCGGAACGACTCCTGCTTCGTTCGAACCTGCAATTGACTACGTGGTAACAAAAATTCCACGTTTCAACTTTGAAAAATTCCCACAAGCAGACGCAACACTGACCACACAGATGAAATCTGTGGGTGAAGTAATGGCCATTGGTCGTAACTTCCAAGAGTCTGTAAACAAAGCACTTCGTGGTCTTGAAGTGGGTGCGTGTGGTTTTGATGAAAAAATCGCAGTAGGTACTGAAGGCGCGAAAGAAAAGATCTTGGTTGAACTTAAAGTTCCGGGTCCAGAGCGTATTTGGTATGTAGCCGATGCATTCCGTCATGGTTTCACCTTAGAAGACGTGTTCCAAGCGACGAAAATCGATAAATGGTTCTTGATCCAAATCGAAGACATCATCAAAACTGAAAATGTAATCAAAACTTTAGGTTTTGGTGATCTAAACGCAGACAACATCCGTTCGTTCAAACGTAAAGGTTTATCTGACCTTCGCATCGCGAACTTGATGGGTATTTCACAAAAACAATTCCGTAAGCACCGTTGGAACTTGGGCGTGACTCCAGTTTACAAACGTGTGGATACTTGTGCAGCAGAATTCGAATCTGACACTGCCTACATGTACTCAACTTACGATGATGAGTGTGAATCAAACCCATCTGATAAAGATAAGATCATGGTGATCGGTGGTGGTCCTAACCGTATTGGTCAAGGTATCGAATTCGATTACTGCTGTGTGCACGCGGCGCTTGCAATGCGTGAAGATGGTTTTGAGACCATCATGGTGAACTGTAACCCTGAAACAGTTTCAACAGATTACGACACTTCAGATCGCTTGTACTTCGAACCAATCACTTTGGAAGATGTACTTGAAATCGTACGTACTGAAAAGCCAAAAGGCATTATCGTGCAGTACGGTGGTCAAACTCCGCTTAAATTGGCTCGTGCTTTAGAAGAAGCAGGTGCGCCAATTATCGGTACATCACCAGATGCGATTGACCGCGCAGAAGACCGTGAACGTTTCCAACAAATGATTCAACGTCTACAACTTCGTCAGCCAAACAACAGCATTGTAAAATCTGCTGAAGAAGGTATGGCGGAAGCATCGAAAGTCGGCTACCCACTTGTGGTACGTCCTTCTTATGTACTCGGTGGTCGTGCGATGGAAATCGTATACAACGACGACGAACTTAAACGCTACTTACGTGATGCGGTTCAAGCATCAAATGAAGCGCCAGTTCTTCTTGACCGTTTCTTAGATGATGCGATCGAAGTTGACGTAGACTGTGTATCTGACGGTAAAGACGTTGTGATTGGCGGTATTATGCAGCACATTGAACAAGCAGGGATTCACTCAGGTGACTCAGCATGTTCGATTCCTCCATACTCGCTCTCAGTTGAAATCCAAGACGAAATGCGTCGTCAAACTGTTGCTATGGCAAAAGAGCTTGGCGTTGTTGGTTTAATGAACGTACAGTTCGCAGTCAAAGGCGAAGACGTTTACATCCTAGAAGTGAACCCACGTGCGTCTCGTACTGTGCCATTCGTTTCTAAATGTATTGGTGAGTCTTTAGCGAAAGTTGCTGCGCGTTGTATGGCGGGCCAGTCTTTAGAATCTCAAGGATTTACTAAAGAAATCATCCCGACTCACTTCTCTGTAAAAGAAGCGGTGTTCCCGTTCAACAAGTTCCCGGGTGTTGACCCTATTCTTGGCCCTGAGATGAAATCTACAGGCGAAGTAATGGGTGTTGGTAAAACATTTGGTGAAGCATTCTACAAAGCTGTGTTAGGCTCAAATGAACGCGTACCAGGTCTTCCTACAGAGGGCGAAGTGAAGCATGCATTTATCTCTGTGCGTGATTCAGACAAGCCTCGTGCTGTTGGTATAGCTAAGCAACTGGTAGGCTTTGGCTTCAAAGTACTTGCGACTGGCGGTACTTATGAGTTCATTAAAGCTGCAGGTATTGAGTGTGAACGTGTAAATAAAGTCACTGAAGGCCGTCCTAATATCGTGGACCGCTTGAAAAATGGCGAAGTTCACCTCATTATCAATACAACTGAAGGCAAACAAGCTCAACAAGATTCGTTCTCGATTCGTCGTTCAGCGCTTCAAGCGAAAGTGTATAACACTACGACCTTGAACGGTGCTGATGCTGTATGCCAAGCTTTTGCAATTCAATTGCCAATGGATGTATACCGTTTGCAAGATTTACAAACTGTAGGTTAATTCGTTTACCGAGAAGTCCCGTCACCTCTCGGTGGCGGGCTTTTTTCATTTATAAACCTATATTTTTTACACTCACAGACTTGAGGGACAACAATGCAACGTTATCCTATGACTCCCCAAGGCAAATTAGCCTTAGAGAAAGAATTACATCAATTAAAAAGTATTGAACGTCCACGTATTATTGCGGCAATTGCTGAAGCACGTGAGCACGGGGATTTAAAAGAAAATGCGGAATACCATGCTGCGCGTGAGCAACAAGGTTTCTGTGAAGGTCGTGTTCAAGACATCGAAGGTAAATTGGGTGCGGCTCAAGTGATCGATGTAAAAGAACTTGAACAAAATGGTCGTGTGGTTTTTGGGGTGACAGTCACTATCGAAAACTTAGACACCGAAGAACAAAAGACCTATATGATCGTGGGTGATGACGAAGCTGATTTTAAAATCAATAAAATTTCAGTGAACTCCCCTATCGCACGTGGCCTTTTGGGCAAAAGCGAAGGCGACGAAGTAAAAATTCAAACCCCTCAGGGTGAAGTTGAATACGAAATTGTAAAAGTTGCATATATCTAAGTTTCTTTGATATTTACAGCTGTAAGAACCCCTCGATTGAGGGGTTTTTTGTTTTTATATTTTCCCAAATACCTTTCCTTTGCCTCTCATTATGTAAATAGCCACAGATTTTGTAGACACCTTTTAGTCCAAAAATGGACGTGGGGAATTTCACTCCAAGAATGAGATAGATTTAAGGTATTCATTTCCCCTCTTTTTCAAAGCAAGACTTTTATTTGTTATAATTTCTCACACTCTCCAACGCTGTCTTTTTATGTCTGAGCCCCTGATTAATTCTCCTGTCAAACACTGGTGTGAGTTTGAGTTCATCTCTAAAACGGTGAAAAATCCGAATATTCACATTAAAGGGAATTACTCTTACTATTCAGCGTATTGGGATCAAGGTTTTGAACGTTGTGTCGTGCGTTATTTACATGATAAACCCTCGACCGTAGATAAACCGATTGATCAGCTCTATATCGGCAACTTCGTTTGTTTTGGGGCAGAATGCGTCATTATGATGGGTGGTAACCAACTACATCGTACTGACTGGATTTCAGCTTTTCCTTTTGATACACGTAGTTTTATTCCCGCAGGTGATACCATCATTGGAGATGGCTGCTGGATTGGCTCTCGTGCCATGATTATGCAAGGTGTGCAGTTAGGTGAAGGCGCAGTAGTGGCAACGGGTGCTGTCGTGACCAAAGATGTTCCACCCTATGCCGTTGTGGGTGGTGTACCTGCCCAAATTATTAAATATCGCTTTCCCGAAGCAGACATCCAAAAACTGCTTTCCCTTAAGTTATACGACTTAGATGAAAAGCAGATTTTAAAAATGCGTGAACAAATGCAAACTGATGATGTTAATCAATTAATTCTGTATCTAAAAAATCACTTTGACTCTTCAAACTTAGACTTAACAAATTCTAATATAGAGAAATCTGGTTTAGCTTGATTAGAATGTTCAGCAGGATTCAATTTAAATGCATCTAAGTTTGTATCCAATAATTTTACTTTAAGCTCATCTGCGCCCTTAACGCCTAATTTTTCTAATTGTTCAATCTCGGTTCTATAACGTTCATATGATTTAGCTAAAGCTTCTTTATGAGAATATTCTTGTTCAAGCTTAGAGAACCTATTTAAATTAATGTTAGCTATCGTAGCAATCCAAATTAAGGGCGCATTGATTGTGACTTTAAAAAGAATTTTATAAAGTTCCATATTTTTAAAATCAGCTTCATCAAATAGCCAAATGTTAAATCCAAACATAAAAATTACCGCGGAAATAAATACACCTAGGCTAATCAAACGTGCAGTATTCGCTTCTTTACGTTTAATAACAAAACCTCCCGCTAAGCCCGCTTCACTTGATAAATCAATAGTTGCCTTTGCTTGTATTTCAATCTGCTTTAAATTATCCAACCGGTCTTCTAATTCTTGTTTTAATGATGTAATTTCCTTCACTTCATCACCAAAAACTTTTAAGTAAAATTGATCTAGCTTTTTTAATCTCTCATCAATAAGCTTACTTTTTGTACTTCCCTCTTCATCCTCTACAAAATATTCATTCCACAAATCGGATATTCTTTCTAATTTTGAATCTAACTCCTCAAAAAGATTTTCACCACTTTCGTTCTCTTTCTCAAAAAGTTCTCTATATTTTTCTTCAATTTTATCAATTTGAGCCGAGAGTTTTTTTACTGGAATTACACCACTTTCATCTACTTCAAAAAGTTCAGAATATTTATCTAAAATTTGCTGTTTCCGACTTTCAAGATCATTTATGATTTCATCCGAAGTGAAGGCTAAGATACGATCATATTGAGATTCACCATTTTCATTCTGCTGAAATCTATTTTCTAGTTCAGCTATCATATCGAGACAATTTTCAATTCTATTCTTTAATTGTAAAGTCTGATCACATTCATTTTTTAATAATTGTTGTTTATCTCTGATCTTATCAAGTTCTTCTTGAAGTAGTTTACCTACCGTGAATGATCTATTTGTTAGATCTCTTAAATCTGCACGAAGAGAATATTTTGCTCCTAATGAATCATTTAATTCACCTAACTCTTTCAACATATGTTTTAAACGTGCTTCATCTTTACTTTTAAGTTCAAATATCCCCATTAGAAAACCCTTTTTTTAAATGTTTACAAAATCTTATTGTTAGATTACTTATTATACGAATACTTTGTTAGTGCATAAACAGCAACTCCATAAAAGTAATTTTTAAAATTACCTGCACCATTTTTAGTCGATTTATCTTTTCCATTATATTCATAAGCTATTCATAAATATAAGCTATTTTTTAGACAAAGCCTATGTTTCTTAAACGCTACATTTACATTCAACTTTAGTGTTAAATTGATTATTATTCACACGCTTTTGTGCTAATTTAGAAGTGAGAAATTAGCATTTCATATGCAAATATCCATATGAATTTACTAGGTTTTATTCTTTAAAAAATACAGCTAATATCAAGGTATAAGCTGTATTTAACCCGTGATACATTAGAACAGAAATCTGCACGTATAATCAGTTGATAATAAGGAGAAACAACCATGGCATACCAAAACATTTTAGTCCCTGTAGACGGTTCAGAAACATCATATGCAGCAGTTGCGCAAGCAGCTGAACTTGCTAAAGCATTTGGCGGTAAAATTACAGTCGTTCAAGTACTTGCACTTGACCCTTACATTGCAGCTGAATACATTTCTGCAACTCAAACCAATGACTTAATTGAACGTGCGCGTACTTCAGTTTTGAAAACACTTGAGGAAGCAGCAGCTAAATTTAGCGATCTGGGTATTCCTGTTGAAGCAAAACTACTGGAAGGTCAGGTGGTGCACCGTGAAATTATCAGAGAAGCTGAAACATCTAAAGCAGACCTGATTGTGATCGGCTCTCATGGTCGTACAGGTTTAAAACGTTTATTCCTAGGCAGTGTTGCACAAAGTGTTTTAGGTGAAGCGCACATTCCTGTTTTAGTTGTTCGTCAGTAATACATCGAGTGCTCTACTTCCACTGAGGTAGAGCATTTCTATTTTAAATATTCCACTGAAACTCTTTCATTTTTACTTTGTCCCCAATCACTAAAATACCTTCCGCCATAAGTAACTGTGCTTGAATGTTCTGTCCCTGATCATTCAGTTTACTTAGGCTAATTTTTCCTTGTGAGTTGATTACCCGATACCAAGGCAAAGTACTGTCTACATCCATATGTTTTAGCACATAGCCCACTAAACGCGAATGTTTGGGAATGCCTGCTAAACGTGCAATTTGTCCATAACTGGCTACCCGCCCATAAGGAATCTGAGCGATCACCTGAAAAATCATCGGTGCCAGTTCTTTGACTATCGATTCTGCCATTTCAAATGTGCCCTATTTTAATTATTCCATAATGACATCATTATATGATTCAAATAAACCCTCTCATTCATTCTAAAAAGCCCCAATACAGGGGGCTTCTTGATTGAGCAAATCACTAAAAATTATCAGGACTTTCCAGACGTTTTACTTCCTGAACTCGCTCAGGGTTATGCACAGCAGCAATGCCATCATCTGCTTTAACATCGATCAATGCTTCAGGCTGATAGACAGTAATCGTCTCAAAACCCTGTGCATCTTCACCAATAATATACTTAAAGCCTTTACGGTTCATTTTATTACACAGACGTTGATACCAGCCTTTAAAACCCGTCTTTTCTTCATTCGGGTTGTAGTAAAACGCATTCATTACAGCTGGTAATCCTAGACCGCAGACCATGCCTGAGAGCAACACGGCGATAAAAGTATAACCAATCAAAATACTGCTGTATTCACTTAACTCAGGCACGTTGGCTACCGCTAAGATCAATGCTAAGGAGATCCCTCCACGCACTCCCCCCCATGACAAAATCGCCAAACTTCCGTTATAACTTTTCTTACGGAAAGAGGGAAAAAAGGCAAAAGATAAATAGTTCGCTGCAAAACGTGAAGCATGCAGAATAATAAACGCGATGATGCCACCAAAAATTAGACTAAAGCTGAGATCTAAAATAAACAGTTCCAAACCAATTAAGGTGAATAAGAACGAGTTAATAATCCCTTCAACCGTATGCCAAAAATGGTTTACTTCCCGTATTTCGCGCTCTTGTAAAATTTCTTTCCACTTGTTCCCCACAATTAAACCACCGATGACGCAAGCAATCGGTGCTGAAGCATGGGCAAACAGTGCAACCAAGTACGAACCGCAAGCCAAGAGTGCTGTGGTCAAAATGAGAGACTCCATTTCGTGCTTACCACGCAGCAGTCGCAAGATCCCTAAACCAAAGGCCCAACCAATAATGACGGCGACAAAAATTTCATAGAGCAAGGTCTGCAACACGCCCATGACGGTAAAGTTTTCACCTTGTAAGACGTTTAAGAGCGTCATAAACAAGGCAATACACATGGCATCATTAAACAGTGATTCGCCTTCGAGCTTGACCATTAAATGATGTGGCGCACGTACCGAACTGAGTACGCCTTTGATCCCAATCGGGTCCGTTGCACCCAATGCAGCCCCCAACAGCAAAAGCACCAATAAATCGACATGCTGCCCAATAATGAACTGATAACCGTAGAGCACCACCCCAAAGAACACGGCGCACAGTACCAACGCAATACTGGCTAAAATGCTGATCGGCTTCCAATAACTACGTAAATCTGAGACTTTGAACTTCAGTGCCGACGAGGTCAAAATGAAGCAAATCACGCCATTGATTAAAAAGTCATAAAAATCAATGTGACGAACCGCTTCTTCAATGTTGTGAATATTGATGGTAATAAACTGATTACCACTCAGCAGGCTCGCACCCCACTGTAAAATAAAGACAAAAATGGCAGAAACGATGGGTACGCCAATGGCTTGAGGAAAACCTAAAATGCGTTTATTGAAAATAGTCGTTGCAATGGATAATGCAAAAATAACGGTAAAAACTTGTAGAAAAAAATAATTTCCCATTGAACTTCCAAATTGGGCGGTTGGGGAGACGGCGGCTTTCAGTGCTGATATATGGAATAAAAGTTCATTTCATACACATTGATGCTCGAAATATTTTAATCATTTTTCACATCAACACCCGAAAAAAATAATTTTTTTAACATTTCTCCTGATGATGAATTAACATAGCGTATATGCATGTTTTTTATGCGTGAACTTTCCCTTTGGCCAAGTTTGATCTCCTATGCAATTCACTTTTAAAACCATCTTTCGGGTGTTCTTCGCACTGATTATTTTCCTGACCACCTTTGCGTTGTTTCTGACCTGCTTTGCAAAAACCAAAGAAATTTTACAAGCCGAGCAAACTTTTGCCTCAGCACAAAGTTTTAAAATGAACTCTCGTCCCGATCAAACACTGGTTCTACTTTCAAACAATAAAGCACCCGATGATCATATTTATTTGCATGTGGCCAATCAGGGTTATATCGCCAAACTCAGCTGTGATCACTATTTAACCGACATTTGTGTAGATGACTACAACGAACAACATACCCGCCAAATTCAGTCAATTGAACTACTCAAAGCAGGGCAATTTAACTACATTCAGCAAGTGAGTTATCTCGATACACGGACACAAGATGTTAAAACATTGCGTTATACGCCTGAGCAAATTCAGCAGTTTTACCGTGCGGATATGAGCAACTTAAAATATGTGGTGTTTGGGGTGTTGTTATTTGCCTGTATTGCGTTATATGTGAGTGTCCGTATTGCTCGAAACTTTAAGCAGTTCTTAAACCGCTAGAATGCATTGGTTAAAAAAAAGAGGCGATCAATCGCCTCTTTTTTTATAGCTTAAATGGCTTGATTAAAGGTATCGCAACTTTCAACTTGCCCCGACTTAAAGCCCGTGCCAAACCAAGTCATACGCTGTTGACTGGTTCCATGGGTAAAGCTATCAGGGACCACTTGCCCTGTTGCCCGCTTTTGTAGGTAATCATCACCAATCTTATGTGCCGCATCCATCGCTTCTTCAACATCGCCTTGCTCTAAGAACTGGGTCCGTTGATTGTTATGATGCGCCCATACCCCCGCTAAACAGTCAGCTTGTAACTCTTGACGTACCGATAAAGCATTTCCTTGCGCTTTTGAGCCCTGTGCACGAGCCTTTTGTACTTGTTCAGAAATCCCTAAAATGGTTTGAATATGATGTCCAACCTCATGTGCCACCACATAAGCCTGAGCAAAGTCACCCGCTTGATCTTGGCGCGCCAACTCCGTTTGGTTTTGCTCACCGCCAATACCCATTTGAGTCCGCATGTCTTTAAAGAAAGCGGTGTCGATATACACCTTCTGATCTGCTGGACAGTAAAACGGCCCCATTGCAGACTGAGCAGTACCACAACCCGAATTGATCACCCCTGAAAACATCACCAACTTCGGTGGAACATATTGTTGTCCCAATTGCTGTTGGAAAATTTGACTCCATGTGTCTTCAGTGTCGGCCAGTACCGTACCGACAAAGTCCATCGCTTCCTGCTGATCAGGCGTTGGGTTATCCAAACCTTGAGTTTCTGCCGCTCCAGTTTGTGCGGTCACTTGTTTAGTGGCTTGGTAGGCTTGCTGCGGATCGACACCTAGAAACTTCCATGCCACAAAGGCCACGATCAGCCCTAAAATACTGATGCCACCCGCCTTGACACCGCCACCACCGCGACGATCCTCGACATTGCTACTGACACGACGTCCCTTCCAACGCATAGCACTCTTCCTTCTTTTAATTCATGCTGACCCGATCCATTTTATGCCTTTTTTGAACTTGGCCAAACTTTTTTAATCAAGCTCACAATAGCCAATACAATCAAACCAGCCACAAAACCAATCACTAAGTTAATCAGTGTTGGGGTTAATGCTCCCACAATGCTTCCCACAGTTGGAATATGTTCAGCATAATCCACTGAACCTTCAGTGAAATGATGCAATAAAGGCACGCCGTGGGAAATAATGCCACCACCCACTAAAAACATCGCGATAGTGCCCACGATGGTTAAGGTCTTCATCAGTTTTGGTGCAAAAGCCAATAAACCACGGCCAATAGTTTGCTTAAATGAAGAAGCTTGCTGAGTTAGATACAGTCCTAAATCATCAATTTTGACAATCATCGCCACAAAACCATACACACCGACGGTCATTAAAATGGCAATTACAGACAACACCATGACTTTGGTTGAAAAAGTTGCAGCAGCCACAGTCCCCAGTGAAATCACTACAATTTCTGCCGACAAAATAAAGTCGGTACGAATCGCCCCTTTGACCTTATCTTTTTCAAAAGTCGCCATATCCGTTTCAATCGCAGTTAATTCTTGGCTGGCTTCCTCTTCGGTTTTGGCTTTTTTGTGATGCAAACTATGCAGGACTTTTTCTACCCCTTCATAACATAGAAATAAACCACCAATCATTAACAGTGGCGTGATCAGCCATGGTGCAACCACACTAATCAACAGCGCCGCAGGGACTAAAATCAATTTATTAACAAAAGAGCCTTTTGCCACAGCCCAAACCACAGGCAGCTCACGGTCAGTACGAACCCCACTGACCTGTTGTGCATTGAGTGCTAAATCATCGCCCAAAACACCCGCCGTTTTTTTTGCCGCCATTTTGCTCATGACCGCAACGTCATCTAGTATCGTGGCAATATCATCTAGTAATATTAATAAGCTACTCGCCATTTATTTTTATCCATCTTGAGAATTCTGACATTTTAATCTGTGATCTAAGCTTTTGAATATTTGTTTTTTGAAATTTAACTGATTTTATAATTTTTTCACTGCAGTTTTTTTAAGACTGACATTGAAAAAGATTATGCCGTACAATGTCTGCATTCTTTGAAAATAGCATGTCGCTACGACGACTTTGGAAATAGATAATGAGTAATCAAGACAACCGTCCTGTTATTTTGACAGGCGACCGTCCAACGGGACAACTTCATTTAGGGCACTTTGTCGGATCTTTACGTTCACGTGTGGGTTTGCAGGATTCACACCATCAGCATTTATTATTGGCCGATGCGCAAGCCTTTACTGACAATGCAGATAACTTTGAAAAAGTTCGCCGCAATATTCTTGAAGTTGCCACAGATTACTTAGCAGTCGGGATCGACCCAACCAAAACCACCATTTGCGTTCAGTCGAGCTTACCAGCGTTAAATGAACTCACCATGTTGTATCTCAACTTTGTGACCGTGTCTCGTTTAGAACGTAACCCAACCATTAAGTCTGAAATTCAGATGCGTGGTTTCGAACGAGATATTCCAGCTGGTTTCTTATGCTACCCCGTCGCACAAGCGGCAGATATCACTGCATTTAAAGCAACGGTTGTACCTGTCGGTGAAGACCAGATTCCAATGATCGAACAGACCAATGAAATCGTACGCCGCTTAAACCGTCAGATTGGTCAGGAATTACTACCTGAGTGTAAGGCTCTGCTTTCCAATATGAGCCGTTTACCCGGCTTTGATGGTAAAGCCAAAATGTCGAAATCTTTAGGCAATACCATTGTGTTGGATGCAACAGATAAAGACATTAAAAAAGCTGTGAATGCGATGTACACCGACCCGAACCACCTGCGTGTTGAAGACCCAGGTCAGGTTGAAGGTAATATCGTATTTACGTATTTAGATGCGTTTGATCCAAACAAAGAAGAAGTTGAAGAACTTAAAGCACATTACCGCCGTGGCGGTTTGGGCGATGGTACGGTGAAAAAGCGTCTTGAAGGCGTATTGAAAGAGCTGATCACGCCAATTCGTGAACGTCGAATGGAACTTGCGAAAGATCCTGATTACATCATGGATATTTTAAAGACCGGTACAGACAAATGTCGTGATATCACTCAACAGACTCTAGATGAAGTTAAATCAGGTTTAGGGGTGTTTCATTTCTAATCCGGTCTTAAACTAATGCGCTTCTTTAAAGCCTTTCTCACAGAGAAAGGCTTTTTTAATCGCGAAATAAACACGAATAAGCTACATGCATCTCAAAAACTGACATTTAGTGTCGTTTGTTAACCTAAATTTACAGTACTTAACGTGAATACTCATGAAATAAGAACGCGCAGACCTTATGATGAGTTCATAGCTTAGATTAACCCTGAGATATAACATTTCTCCTTTTTACCGAAACTGTGTAACAACAGATTCGTAGTTCTACGCAATGAATACCCCAATCATTGCGTATTTTTTTGCCTAAAATTTACTAAATCCCAATTAAACTGCTCTCACTTTACGTTCCAACAAACTTAGACATTCTGTTTTTTGAATGCTATGCTAAAGCCCAATTTCAATACAATTCTTTTTAAAAATTTACACTTAATTGATAACAGCATAAAAATAGAGAACCTTTAGAATGTGGGAATTATTTACTCACCCATCCAATTTAATTTTTAGTATTTGCCTCAGTCTGATGTTTTTATTGGGACTGCTCGAATTGATTTTATTGGTGTTAGGCGGCGGCTCACAAGGCCTACTTGACCAATTCCTACCTGATGACCTAGGCAGTACTAAAGACGTCGACATTGCACTAGATGCCGATCAAGGTTGGCTCAATGCCCTGCTGGATTGGTTGTTTATCGGCCGTGTCCCCCTCTTGGTTTGGCTGATTATCTTCCTCACCTTGTATAGCTTAAGTGGCTTTATTCTACAGTCCATTCTTCAAACTTGGACCGGGAGCTATTGGAGTGCATGGATCATGGCACCTCTTTGCCTCGTACTTTCGATGCCTATGATTCGTTACAGTGCCATGCTGATTGCTAAAATTTTGCCACAAGATGAAACCACAGCAATTTACAGTGAAGAGCTGATTGGACGAACAGCACTGATTATTTTAGGTGAAGCTAAAGTCAACTCACCTGCTCAAGCACGAGTCCAAGATCAGTTTGGGCAAACGCATTATGTACTGGTTGAACCTGAAACAGACCTTCATTTTTCTCAAGGTCAAGAAGTCATTTTGACTCAAAAAACCAAGATTGGCTTTAAAGCCATTTCACTTTAATTCTTTCATTTTGTACTTATAACTTTAAATAAAATCGGGACCCTTATGCTCAGCAACAATTTCTATAACATTCTTATTCTTGTCGGAATTATCTTTGCAGCCCTCATCATTATCGGCATTATTATTGCTCGTCTGTACCGTCGCTCAAGCAAAGAAATTTCTTTTGTACGTACTGGTTTTGGTGGCGAAAAAGTCATTTTAGGTGGTGGTGCAATAGTACTGCCAGTCTTACATGAAATTATTCCTGTCAACATGAACACGCTACGTTTAGAAGTTCGCCGTGCCGACGATCAAGCGCTCATTACCCGTGATCGTATGCGCGTCGATGTCATGGCCGAGTTCTATGTCCGTGTGAAACCAATGGCAGAGTCGATTGCTGTTGCAGCACAGACATTGGGACAAAAAACGATGTCTCCCAATGAGCTGAAGAACCTTGTGGAGGGTAAATTTGTTGATTCATTGCGTGCTGTGGCTGCTGAAATGGCGATGGAAGAGTTACATGAAAAACGTGTCGATTTCGTGCAAAAAGTCCAACAAGTCGTATCCGAAGACTTACATAAAAATGGTCTAGAACTAGAAACTGTGTCATTAACAGGTTTAGACCAAACAGGTTTCAAATACTTTAACCCTCAAAATGCATTCGATGCCGAAGGTTTAACCAAACTGACTGAAACGATTGAAGACCGTCGTCGCAAACGTAATCACATCGAGCAAGACGCTGACCTTGCCATTAAGACTAAAAACCTAGAAGCAGAACAAGCTCGTCTACAAATCATCCGCGAAGAAGAATACGCCAAACTACAACAAGAACGTGAAATTGCAATTCGCCGTGCAGAGCAATTGGCTGAAATTGCCTCTCAAGAGGCGGAGAAAAAACGTGAAGCAGAAGAAGCACGTATTGCAGCTGAACGTGAAGTTGAATTGAAGCGTATTGGTGCAGCACGTGATGTCGAAAGCCAAAATATTCAAAAATCACAAATTATTGAACAAGCACAGGTTGAACAAAAGAAAACCATCGAACTGGCTGAACAGTCACGTGCCATTGCAATTGCTGAAAAGTCACGTGAAGAGTCTGAAGCCAAAGCTTCAGCTGACCGCGCCCGCGCTGAAGCGGTGAAAGCTGAAGAAGAAGTGATTACAGTACGTGAAACCCAGCGTGCGGAGCGTCAAAAAGCAGTTGAATTGGTTGCAGCGAAACAAGCTGCTGAAAAAGACGCAATTGCGATTACCGTTGCCGCTGAAGCAGGTAAACAAGCCGCTGCCGATGATGCCGAAGCAGTTCGTATTGCAGCGGAAGCTCAAGCCGAACAAGCTCGCTTAAAGGCCAAAGGTGAAGCGGATGCCAAAATACTGTTGGCTCAAGCAATGGAAAAACAATACCAAGTCGATGCAGATGGTACACGTGCCGTGAATGAGGCCAACAACGTCTTATCTCCTGAGCAAGTTGAAATGCAAATTCGCCTAGCATTGTTAAAATACTTACCTGAAATCATTCGTGAAAGTGTTAAGCCGATGGAAAACATTGATGACATCAAAATTCTACAGGTTAACGGTTTAGGTAATGTCGGCTCAGCCACAACTGGAGGTGATGGTGCGGAATCTTCACAAGTTGCTTTGTCTGATCAAGTGGTGAATAGTGCGCTACGCTATCGTACCCAAGCACCATTAATTGATAGCTTGATGAATGAACTGGGAATTCAAGGCGGCGACATCAATGGTTTAACCCAAAGCTTAAAACCGCAAAGCAAAGCTCAATAGTAGTTAGACTTACAAGCAAAAAACGCGACGATCTGTCGCGTTTTTTATCATCTACTTTAATATTCAACTTTCAATAAAATACACATTTAAGCTGTTAAAACGATAGACCCTCTAATTCACTCAGCATAGTAAGCCTATCATCTATTATAAAAATTTAAGTTATTTTAGCTTGGTAATCGATTAGCCTACCATCAGAAAAGTCCAAAAGTAATGTAAACATCCTAGACTCTACAATTGAGTGAAAACATTCTAAACCATATGGCTACAACCTTTTTTACAAATAAACTGAGTTGAACCATTTAGTGCAAACGCACCCAAAAGAAACGGATCAATTGCCCACGATCATAAGGAAAATTTGAAAGGTACTCATATCCAACTTTATTTCGTTTGTTGATTTTAATTTCAATACCATACCCAAATGAAATACTGAGTGCATCCAAATCTGAACTATCAAACTCCCCTGTCCCCAATTTATGGCTTAAACTATCCGAGTTATAGCCCGAGTAGTTAAATACGCGAATATATTCATTCTCATAAAAATCATTATTGATCAATGTATAATCGTTTTCCGCTTCATCATGTTGTGCAGCTAACTGCTGATAATAGTGGAAAATATCATCACTCAAAGACTCCGCCAAATAGACATCTTCATTTTCAGCATAAGCGCTATTCATCGCTAGCCCGAACAAAAATAAGCAACGACAAAACAATAAATGAATAGGCTTTAACATCTGTAATATTATGTCTTCAAAAGAATTATTTTAATTATGAATATAGCATAGTCTCCTATATAAACAGTGAACACCAAATATTTATCAATTCTCAGATTGTTAAGTACATAGCAAATCTTGCTCTAATTTAACCATTTTGTCTTTTGTCCAATATTGCTTTTTCAAAGTGGCTAAATATAGTTTTCAGCTGAGATTAAACACTCTAACCCCCATATTATTTTTATACAGAGAAATGTATTAGGGCAAACCAATATGCTCTCCACAAAAAAGCCGCATGTGCAATTAAGACATACGGCTTTTTCTTTTAAAATATAAAAGGCTTAAACTAAACCTTTATCCTTTAAAAGTTGGAACATGGTTGAACCGAGTTCTGCTGGGCTACGCGTATAGGCCATCCCCGCTTTTTCAAATGCTGCAAACTTTTCTTCAGCAGTACCTTTACCACCAGAAATAATTGCTCCCGCATGTCCCATACGCTTGCCTTTCGGTGCTGTTACACCTGCAATATAACCCACCACAGGTTTAGTCACATGCGATTGAATATATTCAGCTGCTTCTTCTTCAGCCGTACCACCAATCTCACCAATCATGATTATCGCTTCAGTTTGCGGATCTTCTTGGAACAGTTTCAAACAATCAATTTGGTTCATGCCCGGAATTGGATCACCACCAATACCAATACAGGTTGATTGTCCTAAGCCCAGTTTCGTCGTTTGAGCAACCGCCTCATAAGTCAACGTACCTGAACGCGAGATAATACCAATTTTACCCGGTTGGTGAATATGACCCGGCATAATCCCAATCTTACATTCACCCGGAGTAATAATACCCGGACAGTTTGGACCAATCAGACGCGTACCATTACCATTGGTTTCAAGATAACGCTTAGCTTTGAGCATGTCTAAAGTTGGCACACCTTCTGTGATGACCACAATCAGTCCAACACCTGAGTCCACTGCTTCAATAATTGAATCTAATACAAACGGAGCCGGCACATAAATCACAGTCGCATCTGCACCTGTACCGGCAACTGCATCTTTCATGGTGTTAAATACAGGTAAATCTAGATGAGTTGTGCCGCCTTTACCCGGTGTAACCCCACCAACGACTTTGGTTCCATAATCTAGCGCTTGTGCTGAGTGGAATGTACCATTTTTGCCTGTAAAACCTTGTACCAATACTTTGGTGTCTTTATTAATTAATACGCTCATATTGATACTCCTTACGCTTTTACTGCAGCAACAATTTTTTCTGCGGCATCCGATAAGCCATTTGCAGAAATAAGTTTTAAACCTGATTCATCAAGTAATTTGGCACCTAATTCAGCATTGTTCCCTTCTAAACGAACAACCACAGGTACGGTCACATTTACTTCTTGAACCGCTGCAATAATTGCTTCAGCAATCATGTCACAACGTACAATTCCACCGAAGATATTAATCAATACCCCTTGTACAGAGGTATCTGCCAGAATAATTTTAAACGCTTCAATCACACGGTCTTTGGTTGCACCACCACCGACATCAAGGAAGTTCGCAGGTTGGCCACCATAGAGTTTAATAATATCCATGGTTGCCATCGCAAGGCCAGCACCATTAACCATACAGCCAATATTGCCTTCAAGCGCAACGTAGTTAAGGTCAAATTCAGACGCTTTTAACTCACGTTCATTTTCCTGTGACTTATCGCGCAGCGCAGCAATTTCAGGTAAACGATACAGCGCGTTTGAATCGATCCCCACTTTGGCATCGACACATAAAATGTCACCATTTTCACGGACAGACAGCGGATTAATTTCAAATAAAGCAAAGTCATTTTCAATGAACGCCTGATACGCAGCAGACATGACTTTCACAAATTGATTCACTTGACCATCTTTAAGGTTCAACTTAAATGCAACTTCACGTGCTTGGAAAGGCTGTAAGCCGACCAAAGGATCAACTTCTACTTTGATAATTTTTTCTGGAGTTTCTTCTGCAACTTTTTCAATTTCAACACCACCTTCAGTCGATGCCATAAAAGTCACACGACGGCTTGAGCGGTCAACCACAGCGCCTAAATACAGTTCACGCTCTACAGGATAAACATCTTCCGCGACAAGTACACTGTTGACAGGTTGACCATGGCTATCCGTTTGATAGGTAACAAGGTTGGTTCCGATGATGCTTTTTGCATATTCAGCAGCTTCCGTTGCTGACTTTACAACTTTTACGCCACCCGCCTTACCACGACCACCCGCATGCACTTGAGCTTTCATGACAGCAGATTTTCCGCCTATTTGTTCAAAGGCTTTTACTGCTTCTTCTGGAGTGGTGGCAAGTACGCCCTCTTGGACAGGCATACCATATTTTTTTAATAGCGCTTTAGCTTGATATTCATGTAAATTCATCGACTAACCTTTTTATTACTGCTTATTTACTTTTTGTTGCACCGAAACTGTTTACTATCACAGTGAACATTTTGGATTTTTAAAACTTCTTATCTTTATTTTTAGATGATTCTTCATGAGAAGACAACACCTGAAACAAAAAAGAGCGACCGTAGTCGCTCTTTTCGTTGTCTTATTTGCGTTTACGCTGAATTGCGTGAATCGCTCGACCATCCACTGCAAGTGCAGCTTCATGAACCACTTCAGAGAATGTTGGGTGACCGAAAGTCATCAACTGTAGATCTTCAACCGAAGATACAAACTCAAGTGCAATCATACCTTGGTGTACGATATCAGACGCAGCAGGCCCAATCACGTGCATACCCAGTAAACGGTCAGTTTTTGCATCAGCAACAAACTTCACGAAACCAGCATTTTCACCCGCAGCCATTGCACGGCCGTTTGCAGCGAAACCAAATTGACCCGTTTTCACTTCGTGGCCTTTCTCGATCGCTTGCTGTTCTGTTAAACCGACCCACGCCGCTTCTGGGTGTGTGTAAATCACAGAAATGATGGTGTCATAGTTCACTTGAGCTGCATGACCGTGAATACGCTCAACAGCCATTACACCTTCTTCCATCGCTTTATGCGCAAGCATTGGGCCACGAACCAAGTCACCAATAGCATATACGCCGTCAACAGACGTCGCACACCAATCGTTCACATCAACTAAACCACGTTCAGTTAGTTTGATGCCGCAATCATCAGCCAATAGACCTTCAGCATATGCACGACGACCTACACAAACGATCAACTTATCAAACGCTTGAGTTTTTTCTTCGCCGCCTTGAGTATATTTAACAGTAACTTCAGAACCATTAACTTCTGTGCCCGCAACTTTAGCGCCAACACGGATATCAAGACCTTGCTTAGTTAAAAGTTTTTGGTAGTCTTTCGCCAATGCTTTATCAGCCATTGGTAAGAATGCGTCCATTGCTTCAAATACAACAACTTCAGCACCTAGACGACGCCATACTGAACCAAGCTCTAGACCGATTACGCCCGCACCAATTACACCTAAACGCTTAGGTACTTCTTGGAATTCTAGTGCGCCAGTTGAGTCAACAATGATGTTCTGATCAACTGGTGCTGATGGAATGTTAATTGGCACAGAACCCGTTGCAAGAATCACATATTTAGGCTCTAAAACTTGAGTTTCACCTTCGTGAGATACAAATTCTACTTTTTTACCTGCAAGTAATTTACCTGTACCTTTTAACCACTCGATACCGTTACCTTTTAAAAGGCCATCAATACCCATAGTAAGTTGGTCAACAATTTTGTCTTTACGTGCAAGGAGTTTAGACAAATCAAAGTTCACTTCACCTGTTGTAATACCATGATCAGCTAAGTGATGCACTGTATCTTCGTAGCGGTGAGAAGAATCAAGCAATGCTTTAGACGGAATACAACCCACGTTTAAGCACGTCCCACCTAAAGATGGTTTGCCTTTGTGAATACGTTTTTCAATACACGCAACTTTAAAACCAAGCTGCGCTGCACGAATTGCTGCTTCGTAACCACCTGGGCCACCGCCAATTACAACAAGATCAAATTGTTGAGACATTTTTATCTCCAAAAATGGGCTTAGAGGATCTCTCTAAGCCCATGTTTTATTCTTTAGAATTAAAGGTCAAGGATCAATTTAGCTGGTTCTTCTAACAATTCTTTGATTGTTACCAAGAAACCTACAGCTTCTTTACCATCGATTAGACGGTGGTCATAAGAAAGCGCTAAATACATCATCGGTAAGATTTCTACTTGACCGTTTACAGCCATAGGGCGCTCTTGGATTTTATGCATACCCAAAATCGCAGTTTGTGGTGTATTCAAGATCGGAGTCGACAACAATGAACCGAAAGTACCACCGTTGGTGATTGTGAACGTACCGCCAGTCATGTCTTCGATGCCCAATTTACCATCACGTGCTTTGTAAGCAAAGTCACGGATACCATTTTCAACTTCAGCATAGTTCATGCGGTCTGTATCACGAAGCACAGGTACAACTAGACCACGCTCAGAAGATACTGCTACACCGATGTCATAGTAACCGTGGTAAACAATGTCATCACCGTCAATTGAAGCATTAACTGCTGGGTAGCGTTTAAGCGCTTCAGTTGCCGCTTTAACAAAGAAAGACATAAAACCAAGACGCGCACCATGACGCTTCTCAAATGCGTCTTTGTATTGTGCACGCATTTCCATGATTGGCTTCATGTTCACTTCGTTAAACGTCGTCAACATTGCAGTTTCTTGAGTTGCAGCAAGCAGACGCTCAGCAACACGCTTACGAAGACGTGTCATTGGAACACGCTTCTCAACACGCTCACCCACGGCAACACTTAATGGTGCTGCAGCTGGAGCTGCTGGTTTAGTTTGGTGATTTGTCACATCTTCTTTCGTGATACGACCACCACGGCCTGTACCTGCAACATCAGCAGCTGGAATGCCAGACTCAGTCAATGCTTTACGCACAGCAGGCGCTTGATCAGCAACTTGAGCACGTTCAACGACTGGTGCAGCACCCGCTTCAGTTTGAGTAACTGCTTGTTCTACTTTCGCTTCAGACTGAACTGCTTCAGTTTGCGCAGCGCCAGATACAGCACCTTCTTCAAACTGTGCAATCACTTCATTTGAAAGAACTGTGTCACCTTCACCTTTAATGATCGATGCAATTGTACCGTCAGCAGGAGCAACAACTTCTAAAACAACTTTATCTGTTTCAATATCACAGATCACTTCATCACGTGATACTGCTTCACCTGGTTGTTTGTGCCAAGTTGCGATTGTTCCATCCGCAACTGACTCAGGGAATACCGGTGCTTTAATTTCGGTTGCCATTACTAAGAATCTCCTGTTATTCAGCTACGATCGCTAAAGCGTCATTTACGAGCTGAGCTTGTTGTTTTGCATGCAAATATGGTGAACCACAAGCCGGTGCAGCAGAAGCTTCACGACCTGCATAACTGATACGTACTGGTTTAGCCGACTTCATTACATCATCATATAGACGAGGAGCAATAAATAACCAAGCGCCTTGGTTCTTCGGCTCTTCTTGCGTCCAAACAATGTCTTTTACGTTTGGATATTGAGCAAGAACTTCAGCAATACGTTGTTCAGGGTATGGATACAATTGTTCAATACGAACGATTGCAGTGTTATTCAACTCTTGCTCACGACGTTTCTCAAGCAAGTCATAGTAAACCTTACCACCACAAAGCACTAAACGGGTTACGTCTGCTTTGTTGATGGTGTCGATTTCATCAATCACAGTTTGGAATGTACCGTTTGCAAGTTCACTTAAAGTAGACGTTGCAAGCTTGTGACGAAGTAAAGACTTCGGTGACATAATGATCATTGGCTTACGAATTGGGCGAATCGCTTGACGACGTAAAGCATGGAAAATCTGTGCAGGCGTAGTCGGTGTCATCACTTGCATGTTGTCTTCAGCACATAGCTGTAAGAAACGCTCTAAACGTGCAGATGAGTGCTCTGGACCTTGACCTTCAAAACCGTGAGGAAGAAGTAAGGTTAAACCACACACACGCTCCCACTTGGTTTCACCTGATGCGATGAACTGATCGATTACCACCTGTGCACAGTTTGCGAAGTCACCAAATTGTGCTTCCCAAATGATCAAACTCTTAGGCAGAGTCGTTGCATAACCATACTCAAAACCTAACACCGCCATTTCAGACAACAATGAGTCATAAATAGCAGTACGTGGTTGATTTTCTTTGATATGACAAAGTGGAATGTACGTTGAACCATCCACTTGGTTATGCAGTTTTGCATGACGGTGTGAGAAGGTACCACGACCAACGTCTTCACCAGTCAAACGAACCAAATAACCATCATCTAAAATAGATGCATAAGCCAAAGTTTCTGCAGCACCCCAGTTCAATGGAATTTCACCAGTTTGCATTTTTAAGCGATCATCAATCACTTTTGCAACTTGACGCTGCATCACGAAGCCTTCAGGAAGCTCACGCATTTTGCGACCAAGTTCTTTTAGGCGATCTTCAGAACATGTGGTATCCCATACGTCTGTATAGTCATGCCCTAAGTACGGTGCCCAATCTACAAACATTTTTGTATTTGGTTCAAGTACCAGTGCATTGGCAACGTGCTTACCTGCTTCTAGATCCGAACGGTAATCTTCAACCATTTGATCTGCTTTAGCACGGTCTAAAACGCTTTCTTGAACCAATTGGTCTGCATACAGCGCACGCGTTGTAGTTTTCTTACTGATGACTTGATACATCATTGGCTGAGTTGCAGCTGGCTCGTCCGCTTCGTTGTGACCACGACGACGGTAACAGAACATGTCAATTACAACGTCTTTACGGAATGTATGACGGAAGTCATGTGCCAATTGCGCAACAAACAATACTGATTCAGGATCATCACCGTTCACATGGAAAATAGGTGCTTGGATCATTTTCGCGATGTCCGTACAGTATTCTGTAGAACGCGCATCACGTGGATCAGACGTTGTGAAACCGACTTGGTTATTCACCACAATATGAACCGTACCACCCACTGTATAGCCACGTGTTTGTGACATTTGGAAGGTTTCTTGGTTAACACCTTGACCTGCAAATGCAGCATCACCGTGAACAATTACTGGCAATACGTCATCGCCACCAATGTCTTTACGACGAACTTGACGTGCACGCACTGAACCTTCAACCACAGGGCCGACGATTTCTAAGTGAGACGGGTTAAACGCCAATGCCAAGTGAACTTCGCCACCTTGAGTCATTACGTTTGAAGAGAAACCTTGGTGGTACTTAACGTCACCAGAACCTTTTTTATGTAAGCTCTTACCTTCGAACTCACCAAATAGGTCTGCTGGGTTTTTACCCATGATGTTTACAAGAAGGTTCAAACGACCACGGTGTGGCATACCAATGACAACTTCTTTACAACCTACAGAACCTGCACGCTGAATTAAAGCATCAACCATTGGAATGAAAGATTCACCACCTTCCACGCCGAAACGTTTTGCACCAACGTATTTATTACCCAGGAATTTTTCTAGGCCTTCAGCCGCAGTTAAACGCTCTAATACGTGTTTTTTCTGTTCTGCAGTGAAGTTGAATTGACCACGTGCACCTTCAAGGCGTTGTTGAATCCAACGTTTTTCTTTGGTATCAACAATGTGCATGTATTCTGCACCAATTGAAGCACAGTACGTTGCTTCCATGGCTTGAACCATTTCACCTAGAGTTGCTTCGTCTTTACCAATCAAAAGATTACCTGTATTGAATACAGTGTCGAAATCAGATTGGGTTAAGCCATGTGCAGCAAGGTCAAGGTCTGGCACGATTTCACGTTTTGCCAAACCTAAAGGATCAAGCTTCGCTTTTTGGTGACCGCGGTTACGGTACGCTGCAATCAGTTGTAGTACGCCAATTTGACGACGTTCATGTTCTGTACTAACAGAACTTTGTACCACTGCTTGAACACGACTTGAATTACGACCTAGTAATAAGAATTGCTCACGTACATTGCTGTGTGGTTGATCACCTTTCGGGTATTTATCGAAGTATGCACGCCAGTCAGCCTCTACTGAGTCTGGTGCAGCCAAGTACTGCTCATAAAGTTCTTCAATATACGCTGCACTATCAGCGGAAAGTTCAGTGTCAAGACGCAATGCGTCAGCAACTTCTTGCATTTGTGGACCCATTTCCTATTGCAAAAACATTTCAGGATGCTTTTTAAGCGAACCCATGATTAGTAATGTCAAATTGGTAACATGACATTAGTCCCCATAAGGCGGATGCCATGAGGCGTTATCACTACATTAGAATTACCCAATGTGACAATGAATCATAACGCCCTCAGCGGCATCATCACTCATTCATACCCGGCCAAAACCGAGCAATTTTTTGCAAATCGACTTAGAAAAAATAAGGCTTTGCATTATTTTTTCTAAAGCGACTAACCCTTCATTTATACTCGCTCTAATGCGGCTTAAATGTTGAATTAATGTACATATTTAGCGCGCATTTTTTAAATATAAACGTGCAAAAATTTTAACATACTCCCCATATTTCAATTGATTTTTTTGACACATACCTTTCATAAATTGGCGAAATACACATATCAAAATTTCATCTAATATATGGTGCTTTAAATAAAACCGAGTTTCAATGTAGACCAAAGTCTACTCCAAAAAACACATACGAAAAGAGAGCATCATCTTTCAATATGCCCTCCCCATCAACAACATCCATCTTAACATCTTCATAACTTTTTTTGCAGACTCATACTTGCACTTATTTATGACATTTGTTTTAAATCGTCGCGCTTTTCACCAATCTGGTGCAATTTCCACAAAAGCCACCTATCACAAACAAAAATAGTGCCAAGCTCACGCTTTCACTCAACTTTATTTTTACAGCAAAAATCTAGCTATAAAATAAAAAAGCACACCCTAAAGGTGTGCTTTTTCTAACTGATAAATCAGCCTAGAGATTAACCCGCAGCATCTAAAAGCATGTTACGGATATGACCGATTGCTTTAGTTGGATTCAAACCTTTAGGACACACTGATACACAGTTCATGATGCCTTTACAACGGAATAGCGAGAATGGGTCGTCTAGACGAGCCAAACGCTCTTGAGTTGCTGTATCACGAGAGTCAATGATAAAACGGTATGCATTCAACAACGCTGAAGGACCCAAGAACTTGTCTGGGTTCCACCAGAATGATGGGCATGAAGTTGAACAACAAGCACAAAGAATACATTCATATAAACCATCTAAGTGTTCACGCTCTTCAGGAGACTGTAAACGCTCTTTTGGTGGCGCAGGTTGATTATTAATCAAGAATGGATGAATTTTGTTGTACTGATCGTAGAACTGATTCATATCCACAACTAAATCTTTAACCACTGGCAAACCAGGTAAAGGACGAACTGTAATCACTTCTGGTAAGTCATTTAGGTTCCAAAGACACGCTAAACCATTTTTACCATTGATGTTTACACCATCCGAACCACAAATACCTTCACGGCATGAGCGACGGAATGTTAATGATTCATCCTGTACTTTCAATGCAAGAAGCGCATCAAGCAACATACGGTGCTTATCAGTCAATTCTAACTTAAAAGTTTGCATGTACGGCGCTGCATCCTTATCAGGATCGTAGCGGTAGATATTAAATGTACGAGTACCTCTACTCATCTTACTTCTCCCAATTAGAATGTACGTGGTTTAGGTGGAATTGCAGCAACAGACAATGGCTTGTAACGTACTGGCTTGTACTCAAGACGGTTATCGCTAGAGAACCATAATGTGTGCTTCATCCACTCATCATCACGACGACCATATGGGTAAGCTGGATGATCTGGCGACTCTTCAAAGTCTACAACCGTATGCGCACCACGGCACTCTTTACGAGCTGCTGCTGAAATCAATGTCGCTTTAGCCACTTCATACAAGTTTTCAACTTCTAAAGCTTCTACACGCGCGGTGTTAAATACTTTAGATTTGTCTTTCAAGTGAATGTTACGTACACGTGGTTCAATCGCAAGAATCTGCTTCACACCTTCTTCAAGAAGTGCAGTTGTACGGAATACACCAGCATGGTCTTGAACGATGTCACGGATTGCATCTGCAACTTCTTGCGCATTTTCACCTGTAGATGAGTCATCTAACTTACGGATACGTGCAACAGTTTGCTCAAGTACAGTCGTAGGAAGTGGTTGGTATTCATCACCGTGATGTTTAGTCACGTAGTCGATGATGTGCTCACCCGCAGCTTTACCAAATACAACCAAGTCAAGTAATGAGTTCGTACCTAAACGGTTTGCACCATGTACAGACACGCAAGAACATTCACCAATTGCATAGAAGCCTTTAACAGGTTTCGTAAAGTTACGATCGCCCGCATTAGTCGAATAGATATCGCTATCTTTGTCATAATGTGCTGCAAATGCTTCCGTTTCAGAACCTTCAGGCACAACCACTTGACCGTGGATATTCGTTGGAATACCACCCATTTGGTAGTGAATTGTTGGTACTACTGGAATTGGCTCTTTGGTGATGTCAACGTTCGCGAATTTCTTACCAATCTCAAATACAGATGGAAGACGTTTCATGATCGTTTCAGCACCCAAGTGCGTCATATCAAGCAAGATGTAGTCTTTCTTCGGACCACAACCACGACCTTCTTTAATTTCTTGGTCCATAGAACGTGATACGAAGTCACGTGGCGCCAAGTCTTTTAAAGTAGGTGCATAGCGTTCCATGAACGGCTCGCCAGCATCGTTACGAAGGATTGCACCTTCACCACGACAACCTTCAGTTAACAATACACCTGCGCCAGCAACACCCGTTGGGTGGAACTGCCAGAATTCCATATCTTGCAATGGAATACCTGCACGCGCAGCCATACCAAGGCCGTCACCAGTGTTGATATAAGCATTGGTTGATGCACGGTAAACACGACCCGCACCGCCTGTAGCAAACAATGTCGCTTTGGCTTGGAATACTGCAATTTTACCCGTTTCTTGGTCAATTGCTGTTACACCAAGAACATCACCTGCTTCGTTACGAATCAGGTCAAGCGCGATCCACTCAACAAAGAATTGCGTACCCATTTTCACGTTGCTTTGATAAAGCGTGTGAAGAAGTGCGTGACCTGTACGGTCAGCAGCAGCACATGCACGTGGAACTGCTTTTTCACCGTAGTTTGCAGAGTGACCACCAAATGGACGTTGGTAAATCGTACCGTCTGCGTTACGGTCAAATGGCATACCTAAGTGTTCTAACTCATAAACCACTTGTGGCGCTTCACGCGTCATAAATTCGATCGCGTCTTGGTCGCCTAACCAGTCAGAACCTTTAACAGTGTCGTAGAAGTGGTAGTGCCAGTTATCTTCTTGCATATTACCAAGAGATGCACCAATACCACCCTGCGCTGCAACTGTGTGCGAACGAGTTGGGAATACTTTAGTTAAAACAGCAACTTTCAAACCAGCTTGAGCAAGTTGGTAAGACGCGCGCATACCTGAACCACCACCACCAACGATGACAGCATCGAAAGTTTCGTGTGGAATATTTGTGTAATCTTCTTTAGGGGTTATAGCGCCCATGATCTATTCCTATCAATTCGCCCAAAAAATCTGGATTGCCCAGATCGCATATGCAAATACAGCAATAATTACTGCTGAAGTCAGTACAAGGCGTAAACCTGAAGCTGAAGGACCCATTTGACGAGTAGTCACATAATCCGTGAATACCTGCCACATACCAATCCAAGCATGTGCAACAAGAGATAAGACGGCCAATAAAGATAAAATCTTCATTGGAGCTGTCATCATAAAGCCGTACCACTGTTCATAGCTAAAACCGCCATTGCATAGGATCCAACCTAAAACAACAACTGTATAAACCGCTAATACGACAGCACTTACACGTTGGATAAACCAATCGCGAGAACCTGAACCCGTTAAACCAGTAGCACTTTTCATTAGATAACAATCCATACAAATGCCGCAACGATACCGATTGCAGACAAGATCAATGAAATAGTAGCTGCGATACGACCACTTTGCAGTTCTTCAGCAATACCGATATCTGCAAGTAAGTGCTTAACGCCCGCAATAAAGTGGAAAATTAAGCCGGCTACAAATACCCATACGACAAAACGCACAATGAAGCTATTAAAAATAGCCTGAACTTGAGCAAATCCTTCAGGCGAAGACAATGACTTGTCTAAGATCCATAGAAGTACCGGTACGAGTAAAAATACGATGACACCTGATAGACGGTGTAAGATTGATGCAATAGCCACAGGGGATTTTAAGTTTACTTCTAAAACTTGACCCATGGACAAATTGACAGGTCTGTTGCTTTTCACAGCGGGCATCCTGTAAGTAAAAACTCCATCCGGAGTTTGTTGGAATTAATTCGAAGGAAAGCTGGCATTGTTCAGCAGCTACTTTAAAACTCTAAATTAAATAGCGTTTGAACTTAAAACGACACTGAATTATAAGACGTGAACTATCAAAATACAAACAATGCCCTTTGCCTTTTTGCATAAAAATTCTTTAAATAAGAATCATTAACACATAGATAAATACCTTGCGCTACAACACTTTAGCTTTAAATCTCAGCTATATGGTTGGTTTTTATAAAATAAACACCAAATTCAAGCGTTAAAATTTATACAAAAACGGTAAAATTCGACTTTAGACTAAAGATGCACAAAAAAGTCTTGTTTTTAAAACTGGGGAATTTCACTGCATTATTTTAAGCATTTTTTATTTATATATAAAATGTTCATTATTTTATTTTAATATAGTGGCATAAATATGCATGATGTTGGTGCAACAGATTAATCCCCTACAAGATTGAAATATCTCGTAATAAATTTTAATTAAAACAATTTTTTCACATCCGTATAAATAAAAAAAGTGACTTATATATCGTTTTCGAAATACCAAATAAGCTATTTTTTATACAATTAAATCATTTTTTTTGAGTCACTTATTGTTTTTAACAATGACTACGAAAGCAGCATTTTCTTTTTAAAATGATGCGTAAGTTACGAGAATCATAATAAATGTAAATATATGACGACTTGAATTCTGTTTCTTTTCAAGCGCTTTTTTCAATATAAAACTGCTTACAATTGCGCCAGCAACATTTTTTATTTATGCACTTGCTCGTTGAATTAACTTATTATAGTGTGTCGGTGCTGTGATTTTATGCAAATTTTAATGGATTAAATCTTAACTATAACTTTGGAAGTCATCATTTTATCCATAAGTATAATTGACAAAATTTCAGCACTCTCTACTCTTAGAGCAAATTTTTAATCCGTCTGATTCGTGCATTAAAAGATGAGTATTTCGAGTCAGATAAATCATTCACCAGGACAGGAGATCTATTGAATGTCTGAAGCAACTGGCAAAAAAGCCGTTTTACAGCTTGATGGCAAAGAAATTGAATTACCAATTTACAGCGGCACATTGGGCCCAGATGTAATCGACGTTAAGGATGTATTGGCCGCAGGTCACTTCACTTTTGATCCTGGTTTTATGGCTACTGCTGCATGCGAGTCTAAAATCACTTTCATCGACGGTAACAAAGGTGTGCTTTTACACCGTGGCTACCCAATCGACCAGTTAGCAACTAAAGCTGACTACTTAGAAACTTGCTACTTACTTCTCAATGGCGAGCTTCCAACAGCTGAACAAAAAGAAGTATTTGATGCTAAAGTTCGTAACCACACTATGGTTCACGATCAAGTTAGCCGCTTCTTCAATGGTTTCCGTCGCGATGCTCACCCTATGGCGATCATGGTTGGTGTAGTTGGTGCGCTTTCTGCGTTCTATCACAACAACTTAGACATCGAAAATGTTGATCACCGTGAAATTACAGCGATTCGCTTAATTGCTAAAGTACCTACTTTGGCTGCGTGGAGCTACAAGTACACTGTAGGTCAACCATTCGTTTACCCACGTAACGACTTAAGCTACGCTGAAAACTTCTTATACATGATGTTTGCTACTCCAGCAGACCGTGATTACAAAGTAGATCCGATCCTTGCTAAAGCAATGGACCGTATCTTCACGCTTCACGCAGACCACGAACAAAATGCTTCTACGTCTACAGTACGTTTAGCTGGTTCTACTGGCGCGAACCCATATGCATGTATCGCTGCGGGTATCTCTGCACTTTGGGGCCCTGCTCACGGCGGCGCGAACGAAGCTGTTCTTAAGATGCTTGATGAAATCGGCACTGTAGAGAACGTTGCTGACTTCATGGAAAAAGTGAAAACTAAAGAAGTTAAACTCATGGGCTTCGGTCACCGTGTGTACAAAAACTTCGATCCACGTGCGAAAGTAATGAAAGAAACTTGCGACGAAGTTCTTGGTGCACTTGGCATCAACGATCCACAGCTTGCTCTTGCTATGGAACTTGAACGTATCGCGCTTTCTGATGAATACTTCATCAAACGTAACCTATACCCGAACGTAGACTTCTACTCAGGTATCATCCTTAAAGCGATTGGTATCCCGACAGAAATGTTTACAGTGATCTTCGCGCTTGCACGTACTGTTGGTTGGATCAGCCACTGGTTAGAAATGCACAGCGGTCCGTACAAGATCGGTCGCCCTCGTCAGCTTTACACTGGCGAAGTTCAACGCGACATCAACCGTTAATTCGGTCTGCGTTGATAGACAAAAAACCACCCGCATGGGTGGTTTTTTTATATGTTGAATTTTAAATCAATAATTCACAAGTGACACAGTTTAAGTATTAAAAAACCTGAACAGACTCAGGCTGTTTTTAATACTTAATGTAGCTACTTTAAGCTTCAACAACATCGTAGTGTTTTAGCTCAAGCGCAGATAAACGTTGCTTTAACTCGGCCAAGGACCACGGCCAAGCCGCGAAGTTACGCCCATTTTGATCTAAATAATAGCTTGAGCAACCACCTCGGTTAAATACGGTGGTTTTCAAATGAGTTTGTACCTTGGCATTGTGATAACGCAGAACATCTCGCTTCACCATCATACGTTTAAAGCCTTGCTGCTTCATTTTTAGTAGACCATCTACAATATACTGAATCTGCGCCTCAGCAATGCCAATAAAAGAGTCATAAACCAAGATATTTGGCCCCAATACTAAAAACGCGTTCGGTACATTTTCCAAACTTGTACCTAAGTACGCTTCTGGAGAACTGCCCTTCCAAAGGTCGGCCAATCGCTCACCTTGAGCATCCCATACACGTTGGCCAATCGGAGGATGTGCCACTTCAAAACCAGTTCCCCAGATAATGACATCGACCTCAAATCGCTCCCCATTTGCCGCAATGACACTCTGCTCATCAATCTCGACCAAACCTTGTGGCAACAACGTGACATTGTCTTGTTGCAGTGCTGGATAATAATTATTGGCAAATAAAAGTCGCTTACAGCCGATCGAAAAGCTAGGCGTTACGGCTTTACGTAAGGAGTCATCCTGTATTTGCAATTTTAATAATTGACGGCTTAAAACATTGACTGGCTCCAGCAGTGAAGGATGACGTAGCCCAAAGTTGATTCCATTTAAAATACTGGAAACACTCTTCCGCCAGCCTTGCTGAATCATCGGGAATTTGGCGACCAGCGACCTCACGCTAGCATTGAGCTGCATATCCGCTTTGGGCAAGACCCACGGCGCAGTACGCTGAAATACGATCAACTCTTTCGCCAACGGCTGAATTTGTGGAATAAACTGAATGGCAGATGCGCCAGTTCCAATGACTGCAACCCGCTTTCCCGTTAAGTCATAATCATGATTCCAACGGGCTGAATGGAACATTTCTCCTTTAAACCCCTCTATCCCTTTAATTTTAGGTAAGGACGGTTCTGTAATCGGCCCTGTGCTAAAGATCACGGTTCGTGCTTGATATGCCCCTTGAGAAGTTTCGAGTTGCCAAATACTCGCCTCTTCATTCCATTTTGCACTGAGCAACTCATGCTGAAAACGGATTTTATCTTGCAGCTCAAACTGCTCAACCACCTGTTCCAAGTAACTTAAAATTTCAGGTTGTTTCGCAAATAAATGGCTCCATTGATGACTAGGTGCAAAGGAAAATGAATACAACGCCGAAGGTACATCACAGCCACAGCCGGGGTAATTATTATCACGCCACGTACCTCCAACCCTCTCCGCTTTTTCTAAAACCAGATAGTCCTGATAGCCGACTTGTTTCATTTTATAAGCCGCAGCAATGCCCGAAATCCCAGCCCCTACAACAATGGTATCGTAAGTATGTACAGCTTTAGGACGAAGCACAGCCTTTTTACGGGTCTGCTTAGGTTGAGCTTCCACACTTTTTGGCGTCGTAGTTTGATCTCGCATTTGATCAGACGACTCTTGCACATCTGCTTGTTCTATCTCTAATTGCGTTTCCATATTCATTTTTCTCTATTCTTATTTTGTGATTTGATTAAACAGTGGATAACCCAAACCTAAAAGCTTGACGTATAAGCTTGGTGATGCACGCTTCATCCACCAGAACAATTTGGCATCGGGTTGTGGAATGGTATAAAGCTTGCCTGCGTCTAAGCGATTCAATGTTTTTTTGACTACAGCATCACTGGTTGTAAACGCATGGTTAATCAGCAGTTTGTCAGCCAGTCTGGAATAGTGGCTCGGCAAGCGACCATTCTTCATAATATTGGTCGGCACCAAGGTCGGACACAGCACATTGACTGCAATGTTATAGGCATAAAGCTCTGAAGCTAAGGTTTCTGATAGAGCCAAAACACTAGACTTGGTCACGTTGTACGCTGTCATTTCAGGAGCTGCGGTATAGCCCGCAGCCGATGCCACATTGATAATGGCACCAAAACCTTGCTGTTTAAATTGGGGCACAAAGTAGTGGCAACCATGAATTACCCCCCACAGGTTGACATGCATACACCACTGCCAATCCTCCAGCGACACCTCATCAAACTTACCACCTAACCCAACTCCAGCATTATTGATGAGCAAGGTGACAGGATGTCCCAAAAGCTGTTCCGCTTGCTCCGCCAAAGCGTGTACAGATTCTTTTAATCCAACATCACAATGCACCGCATAGGCTGACGTAGATGTCATCGACTGAATTAAATCTACCGTCTCCTGTGCTGAGCTTAAGTCAATATCTGCACAGATAACATCACCACCGCGTTTTGCCAGTTCCAATGCAAAGCTACGACCAATTCCGCTACCTGCACCCGTTACAACTGCGAAGGATTTTTCACTTGGTTTATTTTTTTTACTCAACAGTCCCATGTCATAACCTCCTTTTTATGATTTCAGTACTGGAGTAAATTCTTTGGTGAAATAGGGGGTTAATACTCCTGTTTCAGGATGTAGTAAACGCTCTTTGTAATAATCTAAAAATGCAGAAGTGTCATAGTCATTCGGGTGAAAGCTCGGACGTAAATAGTCAAAAATATGCTTCCAACTACTGCCATAAACACCTCGTTTCAGCCCAAACAAGAGGCTGAAACTGCGCGGTACATCCTTCCAATAACTGAGACTCACCAAATTAGACGGTTTGCGATAAAACGGGACAAAAACTGACGCCACTGAAATCAATAGCAAAATGGTGATAAGGGCTGGAAAAAAGCCTGTAATACGTAAGGCATAGTTATTGGAAAGTGATTGAAACACATCATATGCAATGTCTTTATGCTCAGATTCCTCTAGCATGTGCCACATCCAAATCGCCCGTTGCTTTTCGTCTTGAGAATCGAAAAAAATTTCTTCATGGTTCATCATGTATTCAGACAGCACTGCGGTAAAATGTTCAATGCCTGCCATCAAAGACAATTTCATCGGTTGTGGTAAACGGTTAAAACCGTAGTCAAAAACGATTTCAGCTAAATAACGAAAAATGCCAACGGGTAAATCAACCTGTTTAAAAGTATCGTTCAATTCTTCATGTAGCTTTGAATGCAATGCCTCCTGACCAATCAAAGACGTCACACGTTGTTTTAATACAGGGTCAGTGAGGAAATCACGGTGATAACGGGCGGTGTCAATCACCAAGTCTTCACCATAAGTCAGAAAGATCGAGAGTGATGCAAAGTAAGCACTGGCCAACTCCGCATTTAAGTAGAATTTGGGATCAATTTTCTCCGCTTCAAAGTCAAATTTCATATGCCGAATTGGAATAATCGCAGACTGTTTTTCCGCATCGAATACGGGTCCTGCAAAAATTTGACTGGCTTTGCCTTTCAATGGAAGAGCGATACGCATAGGACATTCCTTCTTATTTTTAGATCGTTTTCAGGCTCAATCTCACGATTTTTTACCAGTGCTTTGCATTCAAAATAAGAGTCCGCTTCCCCTATGCCACTGGCATTTTTCTTCAAATGATTTGCAATTTATGACTTTAAAATCTGTTGTCTAACAATCACTCTACAGATTTATCTATCGGGGTCAGAACGAGGCTTTGTGTGCCACAAAGGGAATACACTGCTCATAGGCTGAGCACTCTTCGCCATAGTGTTTTTTGAGAAAATAGTCTTGCACCATTTGCGCCTGCTGTTCAATACCATAGCTTAAAAACTGCTTTCCTTGTTTTAATGCATAACGATATTGACGGTTAAAAAGTGCCTTACGGACTACAGCGAGTCCCTGTTGAATTTGCCAAACATGTGCAAGCTCATGAATCAACCAAGCTTGTTGATGAATGGATTGATCAGCAAAGTTTTCGCACCAGTCTTTGATATTAAAATAGACATGTCCATTCGGGCTAATCGCATAATGAGGCAGCACTGCCCGATGCGCGATAATTCGAACCGAATCCATGTTCAGACTGTTCCCAAAAATGCTGCTGGCGAGCTTTTTCTCCGCTTCAGTCAAGGGCCGATTTTTAAGTTCAAACTTTTGCTGTATTTTTTGTAAAAGCGGTTGAAACCACACAATCACACTCCATAAAGACATTAGAATAATTTGTTCTTTTTAAGGACATTTACGGATTTTTTTTAGAATATCCCTTAAAAAAAATCGCATTTCGTATATAGTATTCGCACTTATTATTGATTAATACTTCTATTTGTTTATCGTCACTTACACCACGTAGAACTTATAGCTATAACAAACTCAATCGTCGTGTATATCCCTATAGGTATAGGATTTAGTTGGAAATGAAAAGTTTTAAAATTGCACTTGCACAGTTCTCTCCGCACATTGGCAACCTTGAAGCAAATGCCCAAAAAATGTTGGAGCAGGCCAATGAAGCAAAAAAACAAAATGCTGATTTAATTATTTTTCCAGAACTTTCGAGCATTGGTTACCCAGCAGAAGATTTACTTCTACGTCCTAGCCTAACCAAACGCACGCAACAAGTTTTTGAACAACTTAAAACAGTAAAAGACATTGTGATGGTCTTTGGTTTTGTCAACCAAACTGAAGACGGTCAACGCTACAACGCCGCTGCGGTCATGAAAGATGGACAAGTTTTGGGTGTGTATAACAAACAAAACTTGCCAAACTATAGCGTGTTTGATGAAAAGCGTTACTTCACCGAAGGGCATCAACATCTTGTTTTTGAATATATGGGACATAAGTTTGGTGTGTTGATTTGTGAAGATGTTTGGTCACTTTCAACAGTACAACAACTGGCACAGCTCAATGTAGAAACGGCTTTGGTCTTAAATGCTTCACCATATGAAGTCGGTAAGCCACAGCACCGCGTTGAAACCATGTCTGCACTGGCAAAACAAATGAACCTCAACTTGGTTTATGCCAACCAAGTCGGCGGTCAAGACGACCTGATCTTTGATGGTACAAGCTTCGTGATTGCCAAAAATGGTTCAGTTGTACTTCAAGCTGAAAGCTTTAAAGAGTCTCTGTATTTCGCTGAATACGAAGCAGAACAACAAGCCTTTAAGGCCAATGCGCTGCCGCCTGCTTTAGACACTATGGCAGAGATTTATCAAAGCTTAGTGATGGCGACTCGCGACTATGTACAGCGCTCAGGTTTCCCTGGGGTGATTTTGGGTTTATCAGGCGGAATCGACTCAGCTCTAACTCTTGCCATTGCAGCCGATGCGATTGGCGCCGATAAAGTCCAAGCCGTAATGATGCCATATACTTATACCGCTCAAATCAGTGTAGAAGATGCAGCTGAACAAGCGAAGAGTATGGGGGTGACTTTTGGGATTGCTGAAATCAACCCGATTGTGAACAGCTTTATGCAAACGCTTTATCCGTTTTTTGGCAACAGCCCTGCGGATGCAACTGAAGAAAACTTACAAGCGCGTGCCCGCGGTACACTGCTAATGGGTTTATCCAACAAATTTGGTAATTTAGTCCTGTCTACAGGCAATAAATCAGAATTGGCGGTGGGCTATTGCACGCTCTATGGTGACATGGTCGGTGGTTTTGCCGTACTGAAAGATGTGTATAAAACCATTGTGTTTGAACTTGCGAAATACCGTAACAGCATTTCAGACAAGCCTGTGATTCCTGAGCGTGTGATTACTCGCCCACCTTCAGCAGAGCTACGTCCAGATCAAAAAGACCAAGACTCTTTACCGCCATATGATGTACTGGATGCCATTTTGTATGCCTATATCGAAGAAGATATGAGCCAAGATGACATCATTGCCAAAGGCTTTGATGCTGAAATGGTTTCAAAAGTAATTCGTTTGGTCGATTTCAATGAATACAAACGTCGCCAAGGCGCAATTGGTCCGCGTATCAGCTCACGTGCATTTAGCCGTGAACGTCGCTACCCTATCATAAATGGCTGGAAAGCTGGCGTATAAGCACTTTCTCCAATAAAAAAGCCCAAACATGTGTTTGGGCTTTTTTATATCGACATATTCAAATCTATTTTTTAAGCACAAAAAAAGAGACCAAGCTGAGAGCTTGGTCTTTTAAAATGGTGGCTATGACGAGACTTGAACTTGTGACCCCCGCATTATGAGTGCGGTGCTCTAACCAACTGAGCTACATAGCCGTAAACTGTGGGGGCATTATCTATACATATTAAACACCCGTCAAGCCCCACCCCACCCCAATGATCAGCATTTAAACAATTGATAATTAAATGTTTAAAATTAATACATATTTAGTAAAAAAACATAGGGCACAATAGCTAAATACATAAAGAAAATTATCCTTACTCAGATCAAATCCTTGCTTATTACTACACTCTTAACAGCACTAAGTGCATGCCAGCTCGTGAGTCCAGCCTTGGTCAATTATAATCACGCTTACATGGATGTTGCCAAATGAATCATCAATCAACACTTATAGAACATGTAACAAAAAAACGATACATGGCATAGCTCAGCAAGACCTGACAACGCTTATATCATGTTCAAAAAGATCACCATATAAGCAACTTGAAATTGCAATGCTAAATGCTATGCGCAACTAAACTGAACAAAGAATAAAATTACAGGCTAAAAAAATAAATTTTTGCAGAACAATGTACTGCCTATATGCAGACCAAAAAAACAGCGGCCAAGGATTAAAATTGCAGAAGTATCAACTTAATATAAATAAAAAGAATCTCTTCGAATTATTGATTTCATCTCTACAATTCTGTAAAACAGCTCACTATTTAATAAAGTGATTAAAACTTTTTAATTACTGATTACTTTTAACATCAAAACCAATAATTTTATAACAGCATGAGTCATTATTTTGGATAATACAATTGAAAATGATGTATCACCTGATACACAACCTTATATTGCAGGCTTTTGGCGTAGAAGCTTCGCATTTATCATTGATGCTTTGCTCATCGGTGCTTTCTGTAACATTATCTCTAGCCTATTAGGTAAATTTCCTTATGAATACCCTATACTCATAACATTAATTGGTTATCTTTTCGTTGTTCTATATTTTACTTATTGCAATAGCGTTAACAATAATGGACAAACAATCGGCAAAATTCTTCAATCCATTAAAGTCGTCAAACTAGATCAGCAGTATCTCAGCCTATCCGCCTCATTTCTACGATCGGCAATTTTATATGCCCCTTTCTGCTTAATGTCTTTTACGCTACTTTTTCACCCAGTATTGAATAGCATCTTTACGATACTCTTAGGTAGCTTACTGATTTCTATACTTTATTTATATATTTTTAACCGAAAAAATCGCCGCTCTATTCACGACTATCTAGCACACACAATTGTCATAAAAAATGGGGTTGAACCCAAGACTATTTCTACAACATGGAATGTACATTTTTACATCGCGACTATTTTAGTTTTAATTTTTTCAGGGTTACAAGTTTGGAACAGTATTACAAGTGATCAAGACTATATTCCTATTTCCTTACAAAATCTAAAATTTAAGGAATTAAGCCAATTTGATTATGGTTATCTCATCCTGCCTAAAAATGAGGAAGGTATAAATCCAACTCAACATTATTATTTAGCCACGATTACCGATCCTAATTTACTCAATAATCCAAGTTATGCTGAAGAATTTGCACAATATATTTTCAAATTAGAACCACGTCATCGTGCAAAAAATCTAGAAAATTATGTTCAACTCACCGCTCGCTATCAGTTTGGCTTAATTTCAAAAAAACGTTCTTCCACCTATTTAATTGAAACAGATAATCAGCAGAAAATTACTGCTCAGGAAGTTTCTTCACAACAACAAACGCAAATTGGAGGTGGATATTAAGCCCAAAATAAGGATAAAAAAAGACCACGTTTTGGAACGTGGTCTATAAAAATGGTGGCTATGACGAGACTTGAACTTGTGACCCCCGCATTATGAGTGCGGTGCTCTAACCAACTGAGCTACATAGCCGTAAACTGTGCGCGCATTATGTGGTTTTCTCACCAGTACGTCAAGTACCTTGCGCGCTTAATTGATCAAAATTTGTCGAAGTGAGCCGATAAGCCGGGTTCTGTCGAGAACGATCATTCCTCTAGGCGTACAATCACTCATACGCTCAAGCGACCTACCCGGATCCAGCATGGGCCATGCCTAAAGGATCCCTATTTGGTCTTGCTTCCGGTGGGGTTTACCATGCCATGAACTGTTACCAGTCATGCGGTGCGCTCTTACCGCACCCTTTCACCCTTACCTCCGATTTCGATTGCTCGAAACCATAATGAAGGCGGTCTACTCTCTGCTGCACTTTCCGTCGGCTCACGCCGCCCAGGCGTTACCTGGCACCTTGCCCTATGAAGCCCGGACTTTCCTCCCCTGCTTCAATCACGGAGATCTCCACAGCAGCGATCGTCTGGCTCACTTCGAGGCGCATAGTATCAAATCTTAGACTTAATTGCTTGCGCTTTTTTGAGCAATCAGCTTTTTATATTTATCCATGAGTTCATCCTCAGTTTCCGCATGATTAGGATCCAGCGGAATACAATCCACTGGACAGAACAATTGACACTGCGGTTTATCATAATGTCCGATACACTCTGTGCATAAGTCTGGATTGATTTCATAAATCAATTCCCCCATGAAAATGGCTTCATTGGGGCACACAGGTTCACAAACATCACAATTGATGCATTCATCGGTTATATATAAAGACACGCTACCAACCTTGTTGATGTTTACGTTCAAAAGCAGCGACTACAGCTTGCGGTACAAACTTTGTCACATCACCTTTTAAACGTGCTATTTCACGAATCAACGTCGATGAAATAAATGAATACTGCTCTGACGGCGTTAAAAATACTGCCTCAAAGTGTGAATCAAGTTGACGGTTCATATTGGCTAACTGGAACTCGTATTCAAAGTCAGACACTGCACGCAATCCTCGCAGTACAGCCGTTGCCTTCTGTTCACGGAAGAAATTTACCAACAAACCATCAAAACCTACAAACTCAACATTATCAAGATGGCTTAATGATGCTTTGGCCAAGCTCACACGCTCTTCTAAACTAAAGAGAGGGTTTTTATGATGACCAATGGCAATGGCTACCACCACTTCATCAAACATACGTGATGCACGTGTGACCAAATCAATATGACCATTGGTAATTGGATCAAAAGTCCCCGGGTAAATGACGCGAGTTTTAGACATCCATTTTTACTCTGTTGATTTTGTAGAGCCATATTTTAGCAAAAACTTGTTTTATAGGTGAAGAAACTCCATAAATTTGAAAAAACTTCACCTTAACCCTGCTTTAAGGCACAATAGGTACATTGTTGGAAGTAATTGATTATGGCGAAAGCAACTGTAGTTAAAAAAAATACCAGCGGGACGATTGCACAGAATAAACGTGCACGTCACGACTATTTTATTGAAGAAAAATTTGAAGCTGGCCTGTCACTGCAAGGCTGGGAAGTGAAATCATTACGTGCAGGTCGTATGACGCTGTCTGAGAGTTATATCACCTTTAAAAATGGTGAAGCTTTCCTGTTCGGTGCTCAAATTCAGCCTTTACTCAGTGCATCTACGCACATTGTTCCTGAAGCGACCCGTACCCGTAAGTTACTGTTGAACCGTCGTGAACTCGATAAGTTACTCGGCGCAGTCAATCAAAAAGGTTATTCGTGTGTTCCGCTTGTTGCTTATTGGAAAGGACCACGTGCGAAATTAGAAATCGCTTTAGTGAAAGGCAAACAGCTGCATGACAAACGTGCCACGGAAAAAGACCGTGACTGGCAACGTGATAAAGCCCGCATTATGCATAAATAATAAAAAACCTCCCATGTGGAGGTTTTTTATTATTAATAATCAGCTTTTAGCTCGACCAAATACTTTCCGAACTTTCGAGCAGTTTCCAAGTCACCTTCAGGTGGGGTTATTTCAATACTCGCGTTGTCGGACTGAGTCATCAAGCCTAAAAAGCTCGACATCCGATTAATATCGTGCTGGCTACGTCCCGTCGGCATAAACGGTAAACCAGCCCACAACATACCATGCTGCATAGCAAATAAATTAATCTGTTGTAATACCGCCAGTTTATCGCCACTTAAGCCCCCACCATTGGTAAAGCCTGCAGCCAGTTTTCCTTGCCAAGCCCGTGCTAACCAACGCTTAGAGGAATCTTCCATAAACTGCTTAAGCGCTGCGGTAAGACTGCCCATATACGTTGGGCAACCCATCACAATAATATCGGCCTGATCTAACAAGTCCCACTGTACTGCAGCAACCGAAATTAAATGCACATCAGCACCCGCCTGCTCTGCACCTTGTGCAATATACTGAGCGACTTTCGCCGTATGACCATAGGCGCTATGATAAACCACACACATATGAACAGGTGCAGCAGAAACAAGATCAGGTACAGACATGGAAACTTTTAAGACCAAAGAATTGAGTTAAGTTTAACACTTCCAATCACTGAGGGGGAGTAAGTACAAGGATTAAAACAGCCAAGCACTTCATCAAAAGCCAAACTATTGCATAAACACAAAGGTCGCCATACGCCCAGTTTTGGCATGACGTCGATAAGAAAAGTACTCATCCGACTGGCTAAATGAACACTGATCACCGCCAGAAACCACTTCAACACCATGCTGTTTTAGAATGAATTTTGCGATCGCATATAAGTCAGCATAATATTTTCCAGCTTGCTCAGCTGTTTGAAATGCAGACTCAAGTTCAGCATACTTTGAACAAAAGGCTTCTTTTACTTCCGCCCCAATTTCAAAACAAGGTTGGCTAATAGCTGCGCCCAACCAAGCCCATGTCGGCTGAGTGTTCATGCTGGCAATGGTATTTTCAATAATGCCATGCGCCAGCCCACGCCAACCTGCATGCAAATTGGCCACTTCAGTTCCATCTGCATTGCCTAAAACCACTGGCAAACAATCGGCTGTCATCATCATCAGGGCATGCTTCGGGCGCTGTGTCACCAAACCATCCCCTTCTTGAGCATCAAAGTCAATTTGCTCATTCACTACACAGCAAATGGTGCTATGGGTTTGCGTCATCCACGTAATTTTATCGACCCCATAGCCTGCAAACTCTTCGAGCAAGATCATGCGATGCTGTTGCACACGTGCAGCATCATCCTGTACATGCAAAGCCAAATTAAAGCCTTGTAGTTCAGTTTGAGTGGTTTCTAAAGCACGATCATGATGCACACGGGTTTGCCCCACAAAAACACCTGCCGGAAGTCCTTGAACAAATTGCATATACTGTCCTTATGATGATTCAGCTATAACTTAGTAGGCTTTGTTTTCCGTACGGAGTGCATCGACCAAGGTCGCCAAGTCTGCTGGCCACGGCGCTTTAAACAACATTTCATCACCTGTACGAGGGTGTTTCAAACCGAGCTCTGCTGCATGCAAAGCTTGACGTCTGAAACTACGCAAGGTCTCATCTAAAAGTTCTGTTGCACCTGCTGGCACGCGCACACGTGGCATATACACAGGATCGCCAACTAAACCAAAACCAATATAACTAAAATGCACACGAATCTGATGCGTACGTCCAGTTTCAAGACGAGCTTGAATACGGGTGAAATGTTGAAAGCGTTCTTTCACATTGTAGTGTGTTACAGCATCTTTACCGCCTGGTAATACCGCCATTTTGACACGATCTACAGGGTGACGTTTAATTGGTTCATCCACCGTGCCACCAGCAATCACATTGCCATACACAATCAGGTCATAAACACGATAAACCGTTTTTTTCGCCAATTGCTTGCTCAGTGAAAATTGCGCTTCTAAGTTTTTCGCAACGACCAATAAACCAGAAGTATCTTTATCAATACGATGTACCAAACCCGCACGAGTCAGTTCTGCCGATTTTGGATAGTGATGCAATAATGCATTTACCAACGTACCCGATGAGTTGCCCGCACCTGGGTGAACCACCATCCCAACAGGTTTATTAACAACAATAATGTCATCATCTTCATAGACGATATCCAGCGGAATATCTTCAGGCAGACTACGAGTTTGGGCTTCTAACTCAACTTCAAGGGTTAACAGTTCAAATCCTTCACATTTATATTTCGGTTTGACACTGTTACCATTTACCAACAAATGGCCTTCTTTTAGCCACTGTTTGAGTTTTTCACGCGAAAAGTCGCTCCAAATCGTTGCTGCAACTTGGTCTATACGCTGTCCGAGATAAGTTTCATCCAATTGAAATTGCAACGATAAACGTGTTGCAGTAGAGCTTGAAGTATGGTTATCTGCATCCTCAGAATCTTCAAGTAAATTGAAATCGGTTTCAGGGAAATTTGGATCGGAAGATTGTGCTTGAGCCATTTGATCATTCAAATAAAAGTGATTTAATAGCGCAATTGTAGCTCATTGCCCGTATTAACAGAGGAATTTTTATGTCGCTACCACATTATAAAATGACAATGCTTGCTCTAACGATTGGCATTGCATCTGCAATGGTAGGCTGTAGCAGCAATCCCAAGAAAGAAGTGGTAGATACCGGTCCACAATCGAGTGAACAGGTTTATATTCAAAAAGCAGAAAAAGCACTGCAAAGTGGTCAATATACCGACGCTGCAAAACACTTAGAAGCATTAGATACCTATTACCCTACAGGTGAATATGCGCAACAAGCTCAACTAGAGCTGCTCTATGTGAAGTTTCAGCAGAAAGATTATGAAGGTGCGATTGCACTGGCTGATCGTTTCATTCGTTTGAACCCTCAGCATCCAAACGTGGACTATGCCTACTATGTACGTGGTGTAGCCAACATGGAACAAAACTATGATGGTTTGATTCGCTATACATCTTTAAAGCAAGCACATCGCGATGTGAGCTATCTTAAAGTGGCGTATCAAAACTTCGTAGACTTTATTCGTCGTTACCCTTCAAGCACTTATGCTGTAGATGCCGCACAGCGCATGAAGTTTATCAGCAATGAGTTGGCTGAAAGCGAAATGAATGCGGCACGTTTTAATATCAAACGTAAAGCATGGGTCGCAGCACTAGAGCGTGCGCAATGGGTGATTGAACATTATCCACAAAGCCCTCAAGTGCCTGAAGCTTTAGCAACTGTTGCTTATTCGTATGACCAATTGGGCGACAAGCAAACTGCTCAACAATATACCGATGTCTTGAAACTAAATTATCCAAATTTAGTGAAATCGAATGGTGAAGTGAACTTACGCGCTGCACGTAAAGAAGCAAGTTGGGTCAACCGTGCGACTTTAGGTGTGTTTGGCCGCGAAGAACAAAACAGTTCTGAAGAAAAAATCGAACAGCCGAAACAAACAACAGAGCGCAGCTTTACCAACCGTATCAGTTTCGGTTTGCTCGATCGTCCTGAAACACAGCAAAACATCAATACTGAAACCGAATAATTCCTCTGAAATATTCGCTATTTTAGAAAGGGCAAGTTATCATACTTGCCCTTTTGTTTTGTGCGATTTTTGCTTGATCAAAATGCCTAAAAGGTATACAAAACAATCTAGATTCGATGGTTTTTTGCATTTTAAAACCTCCATCTCTGCTTCTTCTCACGGTTTTCAAAACATCAGCGACTGACGATTCGACATGGCTATTCCTCAACACACCATTGACCAAATTTTAGATCGGACCGACATTGTCGACCTGATTGGTCAACGTGTGAAACTTAAAAAGTCAGGTCGCACCTATTCAGGCTGCTGTCCGTTCCATCAAGAAAAATCACCATCTTTTCACGTGTATCGTGACAAACAATATTTTCACTGTTTTGGTTGTCAGGCCAATGGTAATGCCATTCGTTTTTTAATGGACATCGACAGTCGTAGCTTTATTGATGTGATGAAGGATTTGTCGAGTCAAACAGGCATCGAACTTCCAAAAGACAACCGTGACTCGAAAAAACTGGTGTATAAGCGCGAAGCTAAACCTGTCCAAAAACCACAGGTCGATGTCGCAGAAGCCAAGAAAGCTGAGCCAGCTCCAGCACAACCGGAGTTTCAGATTGAGCATGATCCTTTTGCTGAATTTCAGTCCATGGACTACCAAGAAGGTTATGCTGATTTTGATACCTTCGAAGGCTTCAACACCGCCCCCGTTCAGGAAGGTAACTTATACGACCTGTTAGAAAATATTGCGCAATACTATGAGCAACAACTACCGCATAGTCGTGCTGCTCAGCAGTACTTTAAACAGCGTGGACTCAGCCGAGATACTATTGCGTATTGGCGTTTAGGCTATGCACCTGAAGACTGGCAACACTTAGAAAAAGCCTTCCCGCAAGATATCGAAGGCTTAAAACTACTCGGACTGATCCGTACTAGCGATAACGGTCGTGACTTTGACTTGTTGCGGGATCGTGTCATATTTCCGATTCGTGATGCCAAAGGTCGCGTGGTGGGCTTCGGTGGTCGTGCTCTAAATGACGAAATTAAGCCCAAATACATCAACTCGCCAGACTCTGAAGTATTTCATAAAAACCAATTGCTTTATGGTTTATATGAAGGCCGTAAACAAAAAGCCCAAGACTGGCTGATGGTCGAAGGCTATATGGATGTGATTGCGCTACAGCAGTATGGGATTGCAGGTGCCGTGGCGACCTTAGGAACTGCCAGTAACACCGAACACTTAAATATTCTGTTTAAACAAAACAACCGTATTACCATTGCCTTTGATGGTGACGTGGCTGGACAAAAAGCGGCACGCCGTACTTTAGAAATTGCGCTCCCCTTACTTAATGATGGTCGTGAGCTAAAATTTTTTGTTTTACCGAATGATCATGACCCAGATTCACTGATTCGTCGCGAAGGGATTGAAAACTTTAATAAACTGCTCCAACAGGCCCCACTGTTGTCAGACTTTGTTTTTGCACATCTGACGCAGAACCATGACATCAGCAGCCCTGAAGGTAAAAGTCAGGTCATGAGTGAGTTACGCCAACTAACGGATTTATTGCCCAAAACAGGCTCTTTCCGTTATTTGCTGAATCAATCCTTCAAAGAAAAACTCGGTTTTGGTCGTCGCTGGACACCTCAAGTCAGCAACGATGCCTCGTTGTCTTTTAATATTCGTACCAAAGATGAAGACTTCGCCCTCGCCGTTCTGATCCATCATCCGTTTTTGTATATTCACTTTGAAACTCTACGCGCCTATCTACCTGAAGATGAACTTTTAGCGCATGTGCTACAAGTCTTAGATGGCATCTTTGATGATTTACCTGATGACCAAGAACTGGCAACCTATTATGTTTTGGGTGCATGTAGCCGTTATGCCAACGCAATTGCTGATATTATGCAGCGCACAAATATTGAAGAACTAACTAAAACACCAGAACTGGCGGATAAACTGGCCAGTGAATATGCCCTTTCGCTTGAAGAAAAATATTTAAAACTTAAACTTAAAGCCCCAAATTCATTAATTGAGACACGAAATTTAAAACATAAACTCTTTGAACTGACCAAAAAAATAGGCTTAAGACTGATTACTTAAACCTATTGCATTTTTTATCTGGGTTTACTTTTTAGTTTTACGACGTTTAGCAAAAGTCTCATTTAAACACGTTTGCATTTGCTCAAAATGACTCGGATCTTCTGACTTGGCTGCTTCACGCAGCAGAATCGAGGTCGGATGTAGCAATTTCTGCGTCAAACGATGTGCAAATTCTTGCATCACCTGCTCGGCCTGTTCTCCTTTTGCAATTCGTGCCAACGCTAGATCTAATTCTTCTTGTCTTAGCTGTTCACCTTGCTGACGGTAAGCATGGATGGTTTCACCCGCCAGATTGACCTTTTGCTGGGTCACTAACTCCGTTGCTAGTTGGTTAACCATCACCTCTGCTTCAACCGCCGCCTGACGACGCTGAGCAAGGTTTTCATCAATCACCGACTGTAAGTCATCTACGCCATATAAATAGACGCCATCCAAACTTTCCACTTTCGGGTCGATATCACGCGGAACAGCCAAATCCACCATCAACATTTGTTGATAACGACGCTTTTTTAAGGCAGCTTTTACATCTGGATAATGAATCACCTGATGTAAACTTCCCGTACAACTGGAAATGACATCTGCACGCGCTAAGTTATTGGCCAACTGATCAAACTCAATAATTTCAACATCTACACGATGGGCTATTTCTTGAGCCAAAGCTTCAGCCCGTTCACGGGTACGGTTACAAATGAGGATTTTTGCGACTCCCATTTCAGCCAAATGCTTCGCCACCAAGCTATTCATTTCGCCCGCAGCGACCACCATGACTGTCAACTTTTCAGGCTTACTAAACACTTGTAATGCAAGCTGAGCCACCGCGTAACCCATCGATACAGCATGACTACCCACAGCCGTTTCAGAGCGGACGCGTTTCGCCGCATAGAAAGCATATTCAAAAATTCGGTTTAAATGAGGAGAAACAGTATGAGCCGTCTTCGCTAGAGATAGTGCAGATTTAACCTGCCCCAAAATTTGCGGTTCACCAAGCATGAGTGAATCTAAACCGCTTGCAACACGCATCAAGTGAGTGACAGCCTGCGCATTTTCATAACGGTATACATGATTCAACAATTGTTTAACATCTATGCCATTTGCTTGGGCGAGCCAGTTCAATACCATATCTGAATTTTCAGACATGGCATACACTTCTGTTCTGTTACACGTAGACACCACCACCATTTCATTTAAGTCTTGGTTTTGGCCTTGTTGCTCAAGCAGTTGCGTTAACTTTTCAGGGTTAAATGCAATTTGCTCACGCAATTCTACGGAGGCGGTTTGATGGTTGACACCCAATGCAAAGAAAGACATATCAGATCATCATTTCGCTAAATTTATGCTATTGTGCAATAACGGTGTCATAAAAAGCATTACTTGGATCAAGAAAAATTGCGTCAAACACATTGTCGACTGAGCGGCGCGAGAATTAAGCAATATTCTACCACATTCTTACTCGTCGGTAGCATGGCATCTAGTGCTCATCTTAGAGCAGCTGGAGATTTTTCGCTATCTAATTATGATGCAATTCAACAAAGTATGATTGCCGAATTTGCACTGGCTTACCAAGACAGCGCGACTGCCTTGCACAACTATACTGTGCTGGCGATTAAAAGTAATTCCACCACCATTAAACAACGCGCTTTAAATATTGCCCTTGAACAAAATGATTTGCATGCCGCACTCGACATTGCAACGCATTGGGTGGTGCAAGAGCCTACCGATGTTCCAGCCTTATTTTATTTGTCGCACATTGCACTCAAAGCACATGAATATGAACTCGCGGCTGAAACGCTCGATAAAATTCTCAACATTGATGCCAATGCTGATTTAGAGCAAATCCTTGCTGGAATTGCCCCTGAAGAACCTGAAGATCAAGAAATTCTCATTCAAGCGTTACGTTCGAGTAAGGAGCGGAACAATCCCTCTATTTTGGCGTTGATTGCAGGTTTAGAGGCTCAAAATGGCCAGCTTGACCAAGCCCTAACCACCATTAATAAAGCCCTAAAAAAGCGCGGAAAAGTCACAGGCTACATTTTGATGAAGGCCAACTTACTCAGCGCACTCGGCCAAGAGGAAGAAACCCGTAATTGGTATTCAAAATCGAGTCGTAAACACCGCGACAATGTCGATGTCCGTTTAGCCGAAGCCAAATATCTAATAAAAATTAATGCGTCAAATGAGGCCTTAACCAAGCTTGAGAGCTTGATTAAAAAATGGCCTAAACAAGAAGAAGCCTTGTTTATTGCGGGGTTAACCAGTATTGACTTAAAGAAGTACGAAAAAGCGGAAAAATATCTGGTTGAACTACGTAATTCGGCCGAATATCAAAATGAAGCCTATTACTATCTAGCAGTGAATGCTGAGCGAAAACAGCATTTTGAAACAGCAAAAGCCTACTATCGTCTGGTCGATGGTAGCCTGTATACCGTATCGCGTCGTAGCCTCATCAGTATCTATACCCAGCAAAACAAACCCAACGATGCTTTACGCTTCCTAACCCAAGAACGCGTGAACTACCCACAACATGCAAGCTTTTTGTATCAGGCGCAAGCCGATATTTTAAAGCGCATGAATAACAAAGCTGCAGCCATGCGACTGTTAGATGAGGCGATTAAAAACTTACCGGATGATCCTGAACTGATCTATTCTGAAGTGCTAATGTTGGATCCACATACGGATAAAGACAAACTAGAGAAGTTGCTGAATCAACTGTTAAGCATCGAGCCTAATAGCCCAACCTATCTCAATGCTTATGCATACACTCTAGCCTTGCAAAACAGACGCTTAGATGATGCACGTAGATTTGTTGAACATGCTTTAGAATATGCCCCCGAACAAGCCTCCATCTTAGATACCTTAGGCTTTATTTGTTACTTACAAAATGACTTTAGCACTTCAGCCAAAGTCTTAGAAAAAGCCTACATCATCAGTGGTAGTGTCAATATTGGCGTGCGTTATGCGCGTTCAGTCTATATGCTCGGTGATCTGCAAAAATTCTCCACTGTGTTACAACAACTCAAACAAAAACATCCAAATGATCCTCAATTGGATCAACTCAATACTTTATTGTTACCCCAACAACTGAAAAAGAGCTCATAGTTTTTATGCGTATTTTCTCAAATCTGAGCTTAAGCTTACTTGCTGCAAGTAGCTTGGCACTAACAGGCTGTCAACAGTTTACCAAACCACAGCTTGACCCAAACACCATACAAACCGAATCTGATCAACAATTTAGCTTACAGGGTAAAATTGGGGTGCGTACACCTGAACAAACAGGCAGTGCTTTTTTTACATGGGTACAACAGCAACAAGAATTTGATATTGAACTCAGTGGAATTTTAGGCGTTGGTAAAACGCAAATTACCGGTCGTCCAGGTGAAGTTAGCCTGAATAGTGCTAAAACTGGGTTGATTCAAGCAGAAACTCCTGAAGAACTTTTAAAAACAGCAACTGGTTGGCAGGCACCCATCACCCATTTAGTCAATTGGGTTCAGGCCAAACCCGCAACAGTTCAAGCACAAATCCAACGTGACAGTGCCAAACGAGCAGTACAGATCATTGAAGATGGTTGGAGCGTTGAGCTGAGCTATAACGAACAAGCCCATATGCCAAATCGGTTAATTTTAAAACAAGCACTTGAAAATGGTGCAGAAAACCGTATTACAATGGTCATTCAAAACCGCTAGTTTATCTCGTTATGATCCGTGTCCCTGCCCCATCAAAGCTGAATTTGTTTTTACACATTACGGGTCGCCGTGAAAACGGCTACCACGAACTGCAAAGTATTTTTCAGTTGATCGATCTGTGTGATTGGTTGGAATTTGAGCCTCGTACGGATCAAGAGATTCATATTGAAGGTTTAAACAGTGTCGATTTGAGTCAAAATCTGATTTATAAAGCGACACAGATACTTAAGCCGTATGCACAAACAGCCACCGGTTTATCCATTCGTCTTGAAAAAAATGTTCCGATGGGTGCAGGCTTAGGTGGCGGTTCATCGGATGCCGCGACGACATTAATCGTGGTCAATCAACTGTGGCAATGCGGGCTAAATACTGAGCAATTAGCAGACTTGGGTGTTCAGTTAGGCGCAGACGTTCCCATCTTTGTCCATGGTCGCAATGCATGGGCTGAAGGTATAGGTGAGCACTTAACATTCATAGACTTAGATCAAAAACAATACATTGTGCTAAAACCTGATTGTTTTATCAGCACTCAATTGCTTTTTTCACAAAAAACATTGACAAGAAACACGAAGAGCTCTAAATTTTGCGCCTATCAGTTAAAGCCATCTGATTTTGGAAATAATTTTGAGCCTTTGGCAAGAAGTTTATATCCACAAGTAGATGAAGCGATGCAATATCTCGACCAGTTCGGTGTTGCAAAACTTACAGGTACAGGTGCTTGTGTTTTTGCTGAAGTAACGAGTGATATGAACATTGATGATATTCTTGCAAATGCACCATGTAAAGCTTACTTGGTCAACAGCTTGAATGAATCACCAATAAGACATTTCCACGTTACCTGATAGGGGTATCGCCAAGTGGTAAGGCACCGGTTTTTGATATCGGCATCCGTTGGTTCGAATCCAGCTACCCCTGCCATTTTATTTCACCTGTAGATGACTGTACTAGGGGTATCGCCAAGTGGTAAGGCACCGGTTTTTGATATCGGCATCCGTTGGTTCGAATCCAGCTACCCCTGCCATTTTACAGTAATCAAATTTAGGGGTATCGCCAAGTGGTAAGGCACCGGTTTTTGATATCGGCATCCGTTGGTTCGAATCCAGCTACCCCTGCCATTTTCCAAAAAAGACAGAACAACACTTTGCTGTTCTACTGTTAATTTACCTTGACAGAATGACGCAAAAATATTAAAGTTCTGCCGCATTAGGGGTATCGCCAAGTGGTAAGGCACCGGTTTTTGATATCGGCATCCGTTGGTTCGAATCCAGCTACCCCTGCCATCTAATTCCTAAATTGCCAACCGCCAAGGGTGCTTCATGCCCAATCTTGTCGTTTTTAGTGGATCTGCACATCCACAATTCGCCCAAAAAGTCGTAAGCCACTTGCACATCCCTTTAGGTGCTGCATCTATTGGTCAATTTTCTGACGGTGAAATTGCTGTCGAAATTACTGAAAATGTTCGTGGTAAAGACGTATTTATCGTACAACCTACTTGTGCCCCAACGAATGATAACCTGATGGAAATCCTCGTTATGGCTGATGCTTTGCGTCGTGCAAGTGCTGGTCGTATTACCGCAGTGATTCCTTATTTCGGTTATGCGCGTCAAGACCGTCGTCCTCGTTCATCACGTGTTCCAATTACTGCAAAAGTTGTCGCAGATATGCTGACAACTGTAGGAATTGACCGTGTGGTAATGATCGACCTTCACGCTGACCAAATCCAAGGTTTCTTCGATATCCCTGTAGACAACATCTACGGTACACCAGCACTTTTAGCTGACCTTCGTCAACAATCACATGATAACCTCATGGTGGTTTCTCCTGACGTTGGCGGTGTCGTTCGTGCACGTGCTGTTGCTAAACAAATGGGCGATATTGACCTTGCTATCATCGACAAACGTCGTCAAAAGGCAAACGAATCACAAGTCATGCACTTGATTGGTGATGTTAAAGGCCGTGACTGCGTCATCGTAGATGACATGGTGGATACTGCAGGTACGTTATGTAAAGCTGCTGATGCATTGAAAACATTTGGTGCGCGCAAAGTGGTTGCTTATGCAACTCACCCTGTTTTATCAGGTAAAGCTATCGAAAACTTGAAAAACTCTGTGATTGATGAATTGGTTGTTACAGACACCATTCCTCTTTCTGAAGAAGCTCAAGCTCTTGGTAAGATTCGCCAAGTTTCAGTTGCGAGTATGGTTGCTGAAACAATTCGTCGTATTAACAACGAAGAATCTATTAGCGCAATGTTTGATTCTTATCTATAATATAGTGCTGAATTTTAAAAGCCCTGCCCAGTGCAGGGCTTTGTCTCACTAGGTCGGTCGCAGATCTAGTTTATTTAAAACTTAAATTAAGGATGTCTATCATGGCAAACTTCGTATTAAACGCTCAAGCGCGTGAAGCAGCTAACCAAGGGAAAGGTGCGAGCCGCCGCCTTCGTCACGCTGCTCAAGTTCCAGCTATCATCTACGGTGGTGCTGCTGAACCTGTAGCTGTTACTTTAGAACTTCGTGAGCTTGTTAAAGCTTTAGAAAACAACGCTTTCTTCGAAGAAGTTGTTGAAATCAAAGTTGGCGACAAAGTTGAAAGCGTTAAAATCAAAGCGTTACAACGTCACCCAGCTAAAAACACGCCTATGCACGCTGACTTCGTTCGCGCATAAGTGTTATTGGTGTAATTAGTGTCAAATATTTCACTGATTGTTGGTTTGGGCAACCCAGGTTCTGAGTATGCCCAAACCCGCCATAATGCAGGCTTTTGGTTTGTTGAACGCCTTGCAGAACAATATGGCATTACGCTTAAAAAAGACCCAAAATTCAATGGAATGAGTGGGCGTGGTAATATCGAAGGTCAAGACGTCCGTCTGCTATTACCCACAACCTTTATGAATCTTGTTGGTAAAAGTGTTGTTCCCTTCGCAAAATTCTACAATATTGCTCCAGAAGCAATACTGATTGCTCACGATGAACTGGATATGAACCCTGGTGTCATTCGCCTAAAAACAGGTGGTGGTCATGGTGGTCATAATGGTTTACGTGACATAGTTCCTCATATCGGTTCAAACTTCCATCGCTTACGCATTGGTATTGGTCACCCCGGTTCAAAAGAACGTGTTTCAGGACATGTCTTAAGCAAAGCACCAAGCAATGAACAAAATTTAATGGATGACGCAATCCATCACGCATTAGCTCGCACTAAAATGCTGGTGAATGGTGAGATTCAGCCTGCCATGAATCAAATCAATGCTTACAAACCAAACTGATAAGTCAAAAAAATGTTGAACCATGTTGCTTGCCATACTGTCATTTTAAAGGCAAAATGCGCTTGCCTGATTGCTTATCCAGCAAGTTCAGATTGATTCAACCATAAGATAACGATCTTAGGTCCACTCAGGAGACGCTAGCCATGCTATCTCGTTTATTAAAAGCAAAAATCCACCGTTGTGTTGTTACCCAAGCTGAACTTCATTATGAAGGTTCATGTGCAATCGATGGTCTTTTATTAGATTTAGCCGGTATCCGCGAATATGAAGAAATTCACATGTGGAACGTGACTAATGGTAAGCGTTTCAGTACCTATGCAATTCGTGGTGAAGAAGGTTCTGGCATCATTTCAGTCAATGGTGGTGCAGCACATCAGGCCGATGTAGGCGATTTAATGATTATTGCTACCTTTGGTGATTTTACAGAAGCTGAAGCAAATGCACATAAACCACGTTTAGTTTATGCAAATCCAGACAATACTGTAAGTCACATGGCAAACTGCATTCCAGTACAAGTGGCTTAAGCTCAATAAATTAAAAAAATCCGCTGCGTGCGGATTTTTTTATGAGCAGAATAATGCCATTGGATCAATTCTGAGCAGTATGAAACCCACTCAACCAATCTCGTTTGCTTTCACAGCCTAAATCTTGTAGCTGATTACCTTTCAATGCCGTGAGTATCGCATTGCCCTGCTCATCGACTTTAAACTCAGCATATTCTGCCTGCTGATAACAATCCGCTAAACCTTCTGCAAACAAAAAACTTCTCGATGCAGGATAAAGCTCGCTATAGCGATTATTCGGGTTTTGTAAAATCAGTCGAGCTGTACGAACATTTTTCGGCAACTCAAAATAGCTATGTATCACGCGCCTCTGTGAATCGAGTTCAACATAAGTGAGTACCGAAGATTTGTTCTTAATCACTTCATCCAAATAATGACCTGAAAAAATCTGATCTTCTTGATTGCTGTTGGCTTGGTTAGTACTTTCTGGACTCAAATGCTGAGGCGCAAAATAAAGTTGATAATTCAGCGCCATATAATCCCCCTGAATAATCGAACGCGGGTCTACAGGTTGCAAACGCACATACATGGTTTGACTATGGTTTAAGTGCCATTCATTTTTAAAAATTAAGCCTAAAAATACCGCGATGCAGAGTAATGCAAAAGCAAGAGGAATCATTTTCTTCATATGCCGAACTCCTCTTTTTGCTTAAATAGCATCAAGCTCAATGTCAGCAAGAGCAACATCAGACCTGACAAGAACATGCTTAAACTTTTAATCAGAAAGGTCACATCAAGGGAATAATATAAAAACCCTAAAATTACAGCGAAAGTTGCCAGCGCAAATCCATAGATCACTTTATCTTGTGTTTTTAATGCCCATGAAATGATGGCCAAACAAATAAAAATATCGAAATAACCATAAAAAAACAGCCCTACTGCAAAAGCAGTCAAAATAAAATGCGCAAATAAATGAAACTGCTTTTGAATATGTAAAAAGACAAAAAGTACAAACCATAAAATCGGTAAGCCAAAAGCCAATATCTGAATGTGCTCAATTTTCGCTAATTCATATTTTCCAAATAAAGTATAAAAGCCCATAGAAAATAGAATAATCCCAAGTGCAGAAAGTAATAAACTGCGTTGATATTCAGTTGGCTGTATGAATTTTATAGCCAGAATTCCCAGATAGAAAACATAATTCCAAAGTGCTAAATAAACAAAATTTTCAACAATATTACGCCAACTGAGATGTGCATTAATATCCCAAATGCACGCCACACCTGCTGCATATAAACCGAAAATTTGAACAAAAATAAAGAACCAATGTGTTCGCATGAAATAAGCGAGTGCTAGCATCGCCAATTGTAAAAATAGAATCGGAAGAATTTGATTCATTAAATCAACGGTGTGAAAGATCACCGCAATTTGTCCTGCAACCCAGAGACAATAAGCGAATTGTCTTAAAAATAAACTTTGTTTGGCTTTTAACAGATAAGCTGCCAACACTACAAAGACAATGCCCATAATCAAGGAGAAATTCCCCCAAAAGGTCAGCATCAACGTTGCAAAGACGATACCCGCAATCCAAGCTCCCACAGCAAGGGGAATAGCATTGAACCGACTATGTGGAATAAATTTAATCAACATGTAAGTGATGAAAGCAAACCACGCAAAAATAATCAGTGCGATAAAAAATAATTCAAAAATTTCATTCTGACCAAACCACTCCGTTACCGCCTTCACAATGATCAAGGTAAAGCTAATGCCTAAGCCCACGGCTGAAAGTGCACTACACAACTGATCTTTATTTTGATAATAGTAAGCCAGTGAAATGCCCAACAAGATAAAAGACACGATGAAATAAAGAATGCTTTTATCCGCATAGAGATACATCGCCATATGCCAAATCGAGAGAATGGCAAACCATAGTAAGAATAAATAACGAAGTTTCGAATAATATTTATTGCAGAAATAGAATTGAATCAGTGCAAATACATGAATACTGATTAAAAAGAGATCTGAATATTGATCCCCCCAAAAGGTTTGTATAAAAAACAGAAACAACGCCAATTGGCTGGTAATACATAAAAGGAAAAATACACCGATATTCGGACGATATAACCACGGTAAAAGCAGCACAGACCAAAGTAGAAATAATAAATAGCTGTCAGCACCCGTTTGATAAATTTGACCAATTACAGCCAGACTTAAACCAATCATCAAAGCACAGACACTATGTAAACACTGCACTAGAAAATCATGTTTTGTCAGCCACAAGCTGCAAACCGCACTAAGTAATAATAACAACTGAGGAATAGCCAGCTGAATATTCTGTGGCAACATAAACCAATTAGCAGCAACCAAATACAACATACTGACCGCGATGAGTGTAAAACCAAAAACTTGCAGATGCTTTATGAAGGATTCAGCATTCCAAGGATAATCATATTGTTGAATTTTGATCAATTCTAACTCCTCACTCTTATTTTTATCTTGATCATTTCAAACCATTCAAACTATAGAAAAACTTCTTATTCATGTTTATGGTTTTTCTCAGATATTCATTTTTGAACATTAAACTCATACTAAATGAAATCATGCACAGAGAGTGTTGGTCTTTAGCAAACCAATAACATAAACAACCCTATAGCAAAAATTGTTCTATGTATAAAACTGATCATTCTAAAACTCCCCCTGTTTTTCTAAATATTTAGCACTATAATGGAGTTACATCGCTTCAGGGCGGGGTGCAATTCCCCACCGGTGGTAAGTTCAGTTGAATGACTCAGACTGAATCAGCCCACGAGCCAGCCAAGCAAAAAACATCTGTTTGGCTCGCAGATTTGGTTCAATTCCAAAGCCGACGGTATAGTCCGGATGAAAGAAGACGACGTGACCAATAGAATCTCAGGTACAAACCTGTGAGGATTTATTGCTACGCCAATTTTTCAAAGTCCTGAAATGTTCAACCGTACTTCAATTTTACGCGAGCGTTTCAATGTCTAGTTTGATTCAACCCGAAATTTTCTTTTCAGCCCTTTCTCCAGCTGAACAACGTATCCAACAAGCTTTAGAAGATATCCGCCAAGGCAAACCTGTTTTGGTGATGGATGACTTTGACCGTGAAAACGAAGCCGACCTCATTGTAGCTGCCGAAACTCTCACCGTCGAAACGATGGCACGCATGATTCGTGATGGCTCTGGCATTGTCTGTTTATGCCTGACCGATGAACTGGCCGATCACTTAGAGCTTATGCCTATGGTGTCAGATAACTCAAGTCAGTTTAAAACTGCATTCACGGTGACCATTGAAGCTGCAACTGGCGTGACCACAGGTGTGTCTGCGCAAGATCGCACCACCACAGTCAAAGCAGCAATTAAAGATCGGGCTGTTGCCAGCGACTTAAACCGCCCTGGTCATGTATTCCCTCTTCGTGCACGCCAAGGCGGTGTGCTCACCCGTCGCGGTCATACCGAAGGAACGATTGATTTAGCTCGTTTAGCAGGCTTAAAACCAGCAGGTGTATTGTGTGAACTGACCAATGCCGATGGAACTATGGCCTCTGGCATTCAAGTGTTGGCATATGCGCAAACGCATCAGTTGACTGTGATCACCATTGAAGAATTGGTGCAATATCGCATTAAACACGGGGTTTGATTTTTAGGCTCCTAATCAAAAAGCCTCCATGTTGGAGGCTTTTTGATGCAATACCATCAGCATCAAACAAAGACAGTATAAATACCATAGAGCGCAATGCTGACCAATATCGCACCACAAACGCCTAATAACTTATTGTACAAAGCGGACTGCGATAGTTTATTAAAACCCAAATAAACCAAAGACAACGTGCTGAAGTCTAGAATAATCCAGAGAATGGTCAACAGTACAAGGCTGACATCGACATCACTGGTTACTTCAATAAACTGTGGGAAAAATGAGGCAAAGAAAATAATATCCTTCGGATTCGAAATACCCACCAAGAAACCTTGCTTAAAGCCCCCCTGCACCGCCTTTAGTTGCACAGGCGATGTTTCTGTTCCTTGAGCAATGGCTTCTTTTAAAATTTGAAAACCAAGATAGGCAATATATACGCAGCCTAAAATCTTAATCGCATTTAACCAATGCTCTGCAATGTTTAAAAAGCCTTTTAAGATAAGTACAGACAATACAATAAGAACCAAAGAGGCTAAATTCGTCCCAAAAATGGTTTTTAAGGCTTGCTTATACCCACCTTTTAGACCTGCACTAGCAACCAACAACATCACTGGGCCAGGTGTTGCAATCATGACTACCACAGCCGTACAGTACAACGCCAGTTCAAATACATTCACCATCGAAAAACCCTTTTCCCCCAGTCACTCTCGCAAATAGCTTAGGTATGCGGAGTATTCTTTTTATTCAAACCAAGAGGACTTATTCGTCCTCTTCCATATGGATGAGATGTTGTCGAATTGCGTCAGCACGCAAAAATGCCAAATCATAACTGGCTGTAGCAAGTGCAAGAACACGGCGCTCAAACTCTTGCCAAATCGGTTTCACTTGGTGCGCTTGAATACCTAAACCACTTTCTTCGGTAAAGTTCTTATTTTTTTCACATACTTTTAACGCATGATAAAGCTTCCGCCCTTTTGATGCATCGGGACGTAAACGAACGCGTTTAGATAAAACAAAAGCTTCGACCTGCTGCACATCAGCAAAAGGCAACATTGGTACTAAAATTTGATCTAGTTGTGCATCTAAGCGTTGCCAAACTGAACGATGCTGCTCCGAAGTGTAGGTATTCCACTGAATCACTTCATGATTAAAACGACGACAACCACGACACACAGAATCACCAAATACCGTTGAACAACGCCCTGCACATGGGGTCAAAGAGGCAATTCGACGATCTGTACTCAAAACATACTCCTGTTAATAAACGCACCAAAACAAAACGGATTTTGTCTTGGGCAACTGAATATACACGCTCCCCTACCACTTGAGAAGCCATTTAAAATGTTTACTTATCTCGCATCTTGATTCAATTCCATGTAAAATGTGCGCCTTAAAATTATCTATCAAAATACATTGGAGTACTCCATGAACGCTACTGTAGAACAGCTTGCACCTGTAGAACAGCAAGCGACGACTGGTTGGGTTGTTGCCGCACTTTATCAATTCAAAGAAGTTCAAGATCCTGCTGATCTTCAACAACGTCTTTTAGACTTGGTAAAAACCATCAACCTATGTGGTACTCTGATTGTAGCGGGCGAAGGCATTAATGGTACGGTTGCAGGCGACCGTGCCGCGATCGATATGATTCATCAATTCCTTCTGAATGAAGGTTTTAAAGAAATGGAATACAAAGAGTCTGACAGTGCAGACAAACCATTTCGTAAAATGAAGATTAAACTTAAAAAAGAGATCGTGACTTTAGGCGTTGAAGTAAAGCCACGTGATTTAGTCGGTCACTACCTTGATCCGAAAGAATGGAATGACCTGATTGCTCGTGATGACGTCATTTTGATCGATACTCGTAATGATTATGAATACAAAGCCGGAACATTTAAGGGTGCCATTGACCCAAAAACAGAAAGTTTCCGCGAATTTCCAGAATACGTTAAACAAAACCTTGAACAGCACAAAGATAAAAAAATTGCGATGTTCTGTACAGGTGGTATCCGCTGTGAAAAATCGACCTCTCTTCTTCTTCAAGAAGGTTTCAACGAGGTTTATCATCTGAAAGGTGGCATCTTAAAATACTTAGAAGAAACCCCTGTTGAACAAAGCATGTGGGAAGGTGAATGTTTCGTTTTTGATGGCCGTACTGCAGTCACTCATGGTGTTGAAGAAGGCCTTAACATTAAGTGTCATGCTTGTGGTTGGCCACTTCTTCCTGCTGAAGCAGAAGAAGCTAGCTATGAACATGGTGTGTCATGCAAATACTGTATCGACAACACCACAGAAAAACAAAAAGAAGGCTTCCGTATGCGCCAATCACAGATTGCTGCGGCTAAACGTAAACGCCTTTAAAATCATTCAGATTATTTAAGTCAAGAATAAGCCCTCAAATGAGGGCTTATTCTTTTATCCAGTTCGCGTTTTTTAAAAATATTTAACAATTTTGTCACAACATTGAACTCAATCTGAGTCATACTGTATAAATAATAAGCTAAAGTGGTGCCCTGAAGGTCTCCACATAACAATAAAAATGACATGCCTAAACGACGAAAATAGGATGATTGCCATGCATAAAATAATCATGCCACGCCATCGCACACTGATTCGCAATGCCGCAGCAAACCGGATCGAGCAATATCACAATACCAGCTTCAACCAAATCAAAGCCAAGCTTGAACAACGCACGCATTTGTTTATCGTGGTTTTAGGCATGTTGATCGGTTCAAGTATCGCGCTCGGCATTGGTTACCATTTAAGCTCAAATATTTTAAATTATACGTTGCTTAGTTTAATCCCGATTGCGCTGGCCTATAGCTTACGTAAAGTCTATATTCACACGCTGACCCACACTCGTTTCGACGAATAGAAAACAATACATTTCAATTCTTTACCCACATGCGATAAGTCCTTAAGATAACTTATCGCATTTATTTTTATGGTCTATATGAACCTCACTGCATGGATCATCTCCGTCATGGAACAACTGGGTTATTGGGGAATAGCCTTTCTGATGTTTCTTGATAATGTTTTTCCGCCTATTCCTTCTGAAATTATTATGCCTTCTGCAGGTTATGCCGCATCACAAGGTGAGTTGGTGTTAGTTGGGGTCATTATTGCAGGATGTATTGGTTCACTCTTTGCCGCGGCAGTGCTGTATTGGATCGGCTATCAATTTAAACAAGAGTACATTTTCAGATGGGTCGACCGCTATGGTAAATATCTATTTATCAAATCCGCCGATGTGAAAAAATCCTTAGATTGGTTTGAGCAGTATGGTCACCGTATTGTATTTTTTGGTCGCATGATTCCTGCAGTGCGTTCACTGATTAGTATCCCTGCGGGGATGAGCCGTATGCCCTTTTGGCAGTTCATGTTTTATAGTGGACTCGGTACAATTATCTGGACAACATTTTTAGCAACAGTCGGCTATTACTTTGGTGAAAACCAAGCACTGATGCATCAAATTTTTAGCAAAGTCGGTTATGTCATTATTGCCATTGTCGCTGTGATTATCCTTTGGTTTTTTTATCGCAGGCATTTGCGTAAAACACGCAGCTAATTTATTTATTTGGGGGAAATACATGAAACACTATTTACTGCATTTTGCTGCGGTATATAGCATTGCTTTGGTGCTGTTAATCACCGTACTGGTCTTTGGTTTAAACCTTGGCGGTTTAACCTTAATTCCGACCTTAGTGGCTTGTGCACTGATTAGTGTCGGACACTTCGTAAAAAAAGAACACCGTGTTCCAAACAATCATGAAAAAATTCAACTGGTTTGGGGTTCAAGTGCTGTCGCAATTATCATCGGTAGTTTCTTTGTACTATTTTTAGTGCTAATGAACCCCAATGCTGAAGCGATTATGAAATCCGTCGATAATGCCGGCATTGGACTCACTGCTGTCATTATGCTGTGTATGGTCGCGATTCATGGCGCTATTTTTCATATTGCCTATGGTTGGTACGCAGACTATTGTTTTAAAAAGTTGCCATAAAAAAAGCACCTCGTTTGAGGTGTTTTTTTATGCTTAATACATAACGATCAAATGCCGCACGTGATTAGTTCTTTTGAGTGGAAAGTGCCATTAACTTTGTCTGGCTGGCTCTCATTTCTTCAATCAACCAATCTTTAAAAATGACTTTATGCGGATCATCCTCAAAAGGAGATGCGGAAAGTAAATAATAAGCAGAGCCGTCTTGCACAATCGGGCTAAGCATATCTAACATTTGAAAATCGAGCTCTTTTTCAACCATATAAGCTGAAACCACTGTTGCCCCCAACCCTGCTAAAGAAGCCTCTATACACAAATAAAAATGTTCCAATGCTACTTTTTGAAAATGCGTAAACTGCGCTTTATATGCATCCTTAAATTGTGTCCAAATTTTAGGTCGCGAACTGGAAATAAACAGCTGTGAGGTCGGGGCTAAATGATTGCGACGCGACACACAAACCATATGCTCATCTGCCATTTTTTCACTATAAATGGCCTTGCCCCACTCAAAATCATTACGCCTTAAGGCCAAGTCGATGTTTTGCGCTTTAAAATCCGCTTCTCCACCACCTGTTAACAAACTGATGTCAATCTCAGGGTAACGCAGCTTAAATTGAACTAAGCGCGGAATCAGCCATTTCATGGCGATGGTCGGGTCACAGGATAAGATTAAGCTCTTCTTCTCATTCTTCTTTTCTTTTGCCATCTGTACAAGACATTGGTCAATCTGAGGAAAGACCTGCTCACAACAATCAAACAGTGCGAGGCCATCTTCCGTCAGCTGTAACTTTTTGCCGTCACGAATAAATAAACGATGCCCCAGTGCCTCTTCCAAATTTTTTAACTGTTTACTGACCGCACCTTGAGTGACAAAAAGTTTTTCAGCAGCGATGGTGACACTGTCATAGCGAGCGACATAATAAAAAAACTTAAGAGAATTCAGTGATAAGCGCTCAATCATTCCAAAAACTCATCGATAGGAAAGAATTAAAATCGATTTTCACTATAGCAAATATATGAAAAATATATAAATCCTTTAATTCAACCCGAACAAGGATCAATGAGTGAATGAAATTATAGCAATTGCCATCATCACCCTACTTGCAGTCATCAGTCCCGGTGCTGACTTCGCTTTGGTCAGCCGAAATAGTTATCTATATGGGCGTAAACAAGGGATCTATACCGCATATGGTATTGCTTGTGCTGTATGGATCCACATTAGCTATAGCGTACTGGGGCTCAGCTTCTTAAAGCACTACATTCCAAACCTATTGCATATCATTCAATATATTGGCGCACTGTATCTGATGTATATTGGGTACAAAACATTTACCCATCAGCAAATTAGTGACCATGCCACTCATACTTTACTGGATCCACATCAAGCATTTATACAAGGTTTTCTTGGCAACAGTTTGAATCCCAAAACTACGCTATTTGTGATGAGCATCTTTGCACAGTTACTGCGAGGCAATCATGGTCTAATGCATTTAATTGGTTATGGCATGTTTATCTCGGTCAGTCATCTGCTGTGGTTTTTACTCATTTCACTATTCTGTTCAACCCCAGTGATCCAAAATAAAATTTTACGCAAACAAGTGAGTATAAACCGTGTCATCGGTACCGTACTCGCAACTTTAGGACTTTGCTTATTTCTCACAAACTAAGCATGAGTGGTACCTGCATTTTAAACCCTAAAATTTGGGCATAAAAAAACGTCCTCTAAGGACGTTTTTTTATTTGCTTACTAATGCCTACGTCGCTGATGTCACGACACAAGAACAATTATGCTGGCGTATGATACATGAGATAAAGTTCGTTTAAGTTCTCTGGAATTTCTTCTGCAAGCTCATCCATTAACTGACCGTTACGACGGAAAGTTTCCATTTGCGGATCTTCTTCATCAATCCCACTAAATACCATAATTGGTAAAGTAAGATCGACCAGTTGCTCTTCAAACTCAGGCGTGAACCATGCATCTTCATTGAGGAACATTGCATCGACAAAACCAACGCTCCAATCCCCTAGGCTTGACTCAACATCTGCCTCTTCAATTTCAAAAGGAAATTCAATCCCTTCTTCATTGGCAAGGTTTTGACGAATAGACTCAAGCCAAGCTTTCACTTGCGCGATGATCTCGGCAGGCACTTTCTTTTGATTATTATCAAAAAGTTCATCCAACCATTTTGCAAAAGTAGGACCAACTGCAATTGCACACAAGAAACCATGAGTCGCTGCAAAATCTAGACCATACTCATTTTGGTCACCATCTAGATATTCACTCAATAAGTCTAAATCTAAAGCACTCATTTCAAATCCAAATTCAGAAACTGATTAGGGCATTAGCATAGCATTTTCAGACACGATGCTACATCTGATTTTAGTCTTCTTCGTCGTCAAAATCGTCGTCATCGTCGATGTCGTAATCAAAATCTTTAAGCTCACGTTCCAAACGGCGCTGTGCAAGAAGGTCATCAATCAGGCGACGTTTTTCTAATGATTCTTTCGCACTAATTTTACTTGATGACTCATCAAAATTAACATCATCATCAGCGTAGTTATCATCTAGTTCAAAATCTGTAGAAGACACTAAAACTACCTCATAGTGAAAAAATGTGAAGGGTCTTAGCCGCTATTTATATGGGTTCCAGAACCTTGTCAAGTTTTATTTGAATTTAGAGCAATTAATTTGATTTTTAGTCTTTATTTCTAACCAATTTTTATGGCATGATATAATCCACCCTGCGTCTTTGTAGTTTACGACTTTAAAATGGTCACATAAAATCCAAATTGTTCAGATTTCAAATTTGGGTTTTGAACTTGAGCACGCTCGGGATGAACTTGAAAACAACAAATTCACCCCCATCTAAATCACTGAATTTATATTTTTAATATTTTATCAGGCAGCTTTTGGCTGACTATCCCTGATGGAATACGCAGTTATTTACAAATAAGTTTATGAAGCGAATTGTGCCCAGATGCACAGTTTTCCACTGCCACAGATTCAACGAAGAGTAAGCAAAGATGAGCGATATGACTTCCCCTACTTCACAAGTAGCGGCTCTGATTAGCCGAGGCAAAGAGCAAGGTTACCTAACTTACGCTGAGGTTAACGATCATCTCCCAGACTCGATCACTGAAAGCGAACAGATTGAAGACATTATTCAAATGCTTCAAGATGTCGGTATTCCTGTGCACGAACGTGCACCTGAATCTGATGATGCAATGTTTGAAGGTGGCAATGAAGCTGCCGATGAAGTTGCTGAAGAAGAAGCCGCTGCTGTTCTTGCCTCTGTAGAAAATGAGCCTGGTCGTACCACTGACCCTGTCCGCATGTATATGCGTGAAATGGGTACTGTTGAACTGTTAACGCGCGAAGGCGAAATTAGTATTGCAAAACGTATTGAAGAAGGGATTCGTGACGTTCTTCACTCGATTGCTTACTGGCCAAATGCGGTTGAAGTGGTATTACAAGAATACAAAGATTATGAAGCGGGCGAACGTCGCCTTGCGGACATCCTTTCAGGTTATTTAGACCCTGAAACTGATGAAGCGATTCCAGAAGTCCTCGAAGAAGAGTCTGAAATTGATGAAGAAGATGATTCTTCAACCAAATCAACCAAAGATGTAAAATTGGATGATGACGAGGAAGAAGAAGAGTCTGAAAGTGATGATGATTCTGAAGGTGAATCTGGCCCAGATCCTGAAATTGCCAAAGCGCGTTTTGACGAACTGACTGCGGCTTGGAAAAACACCCGAACCATCATCGAGAAACATGGTCGTTCAAGCAAAGAAGCAGAAGATGCTTTAGAGTCACTTGCAACTGTGTTTATGATGTTCAAATTTACACCACGTTTATTTGACATCATTTCAGAAATGATTCGTGGTACACATGAACAAATCCGTACCTCTGAACGTGAAGTAATGCGCTATGCAGTACGTCGTGGTCGTATGGATCGTACTCAATTCCGCACCTCTTTCCCAGGTCAAGAGTCAAACTTTGCTTGGTTAAATGAACAAATTGCGAAAGCTTCGCCAGACCAAAAAGGCTATCTTGAAAAAGTACGCCCTGACGTTTTAGCGTTCCAACAAAAAATTGCAGACATTGAAAAAGATTTGGGCCTTGATGTTAAAGGCATCAAAGAGATTTCAAAACGTATGGCTGTAGGCGAAGCGAAAGCACGCCGCGCGAAAAAAGAAATGGTTGAAGCAAACTTACGCTTAGTAATTTCGATTGCAAAAAAATACACCAACCGTGGCTTACAATTCTTGGACTTGATCCAAGAAGGTAACATTGGTTTGATGAAAGCGGTAGACAAGTTTGAATACCGTCGTGGTTATAAGTTCTCGACTTATGCAACATGGTGGATTCGTCAGGCCATTACTCGTTCAATTGCCGACCAAGCACGTACCATTCGTATTCCAGTACACATGATCGAAACCATTAACAAGATCAACCGTGTATCACGCCAACTTCTGCAAGAAATGGGCCGTGAACCAACACCTGAAGAACTCGGTGAACGTTTGGAAATGGACGAAGTCAAAGTGCGTAAAGTGCTGAAAATCGCCAAAGAACCAATTTCGATGGAAACACCGATTGGCGATGATGAAGATTCGCATTTGGGTGACTTCATTGAAGACAGCAACATCACTTCACCTGTCGATGCTGCAACGTCTGAAGGCTTAAAAGAAGCAACTCGTGAAGTGCTTGAAAACTTGACTGAACGTGAAGCGAAAGTCTTGAAAATGCGTTTTGGTATCGACATGCCAACGGACCATACTTTGGAAGAAGTAGGTAAACAGTTTGACGTGACACGTGAACGTATTCGTCAGATTGAAGCGAAAGCACTGCGTAAATTACGTCATCCTTCTCGTTCTGAACACTTACGTTCATTCCTAGAAAACGACTAATTAATACCGATACACTGGAGACTTGAAATTTAATCACGAGTCTCCATTAAGTATTTAAGAGCAACACCTAACGCCTGCAGTTTCGCAGGCGTTTGAAATAAGGGGGACTGACGCTCATGACTATGTTAGACCGTACACCATCACGTGAATTACAAGAACATCTTTGGGTATTCCCTATGGACTACCCGATCAAACTCATTGGCTTTGCGAGCACTGAGTTACATGTTGCAGTGGTTGAAATTTTAGTCAAACATTTTCCAGAGTTTGATGGTGAATCGATCCAAGTCCAGCCATCACGCACAGGTAAATACCATTCTTTAACTGCCCAATTGCGTTTTGAAGAATTAGAACAAGTTCATCAACTGTATGCAGACCTTGCGGCTTGTCCGTTAATTAAAACGGCGCTGTAATGCAAATGATGTATCAATGAGACACGCTTACGAGCGTGTTTTTTTGTGCCTAAATTTTTGATCTATTGAATTCAGCTTATTCACTGAAGAAATCCCCCTACGCTCTAGATCTTTTCTTTATAATTTCAGACATACTTTTTGTTTTATAAGGACGCAAGTGCCGTGTCAGATGCCGTTCTCAAACCACAACTCATTATTCGCCAGTTTGATAGCTTAACTTCATATGCTGACCGTTTTGTAGAAATGAAAGCACTGACTGAACAACGAGATGCAGACACACCAGATGAACTTTGGATTTTACAACATCACGACGTGCTCACCCAAGGTCAAGCTGGAAAACCTGAACACATCCTCATGAGCAGCAACATTCCCGTGGTACAAACGGATCGCGGGGGGCAAGTCACTTGGCATGGTCCTGGTCAGTTGGTGGCCTATTTTATGTTTGACCTCAACCGACTTGGTTGGAACGTCCGCACCTTGGTGTCTTATGCTGAAAACCTAATGATTGAGTTACTCAAAAAATATGAGATTGAAGCCTATGCCAAACCTGATGCACCCGGCGTGTATGTCGATGGACGCAAGATTGGCTCATTGGGTTTTAAAATTCGTAAAGGCCGCAGTTATCATGGTTTATCCTTAAATATTGACTGTGACTTATTTGGGTTTCACACCATCAACCCGTGCGGCTATGCGGGCTTAGAAATGGTACGTATCTCAGACCTCAAATCAGACTACCCGCGTTTTGAAAACTTATGTGCCGACATTATTGAAACTTTACAGCACAGCGGTTACTTTAAAGAAATTCAAGTACAGCATATATAAAGACTTTGCTTTTCATGGAAAAATAAATTAGAGTATTTACTCTAAACTAATAATTATTTTTAGAAAGGACAACAGCGAGTGATTAACGTAAATTCAGTGAAACCCGCTCTGCAATTGACCTATGTCAAACTTATGATGGATGTGATTGGCCGAGGATTGGTCATGGCCAGCCAAGTCGATAGTGAAATTCAACAAGAAGTTGCCAAATTTCCAGCCAATTTCACCTTATCGATGAATGTCTTTCCAAACGGCCCAGCTTTTTTAGCCAAAGTGACCGAAAACCATCAACTCGAACTACTCACTCCGGGAAGTTTAAAGGCAGATTTAACCATCACCTTTAAACATCTAAGCCACGCCTTTTTGGTGTTTTCATTTCAAGAAAGTACAGCACAAGCTTTTGCGCATGACCGTATGATTGCAGATGGAGATATCTCCTATGCAATTCGCCTCGTCCGCTGTCTGAATAAAATGGAATCGTTGATTTTACCGAAAATGGTCGCTGAACTTGCCGTCAAAGAATACCCAACTGAATTGGGTTTAAAAGAAAAACTCACAGGCGCTGCAAATATTTATCTCAAAGTAGCCCAATCATATTTAAAACGGAGTGCATAACATGGCGAAGCCTTATTACGAATTTTTCTGTCCTGTAAAAGTGATCGCTGGTCATGCTGCTTTAGAACACATTCCATTTGAACTGGCAACATTAGGGGCAACCCGACCTTTAATCATTACCGACAAAGGTGTTCGTGCCAACAATTTACTTGCACCCATTGAAGCGGCTTTTGAGTCTACCGATGCAGTGATTGGTGCAATTTTTGATGATGTTCCACCCGATTCAAGCTTAGAGACGGTGCGTAAAGCGGCCAATTTATATCGTGAACATCAGTGCGATGCAATTATTGCTGTCGGTGGCGGATCGGTGATTGACACCTCGAAAGCCACCAATATTTTGGTATCTGAAGGTGGTGATGACTTACTGAAATACTCTGGGGCACACAACCTACCTAAACCACTCAAACCCTTTTTTGTGATTCCAACCACATCAGGTACAGGTTCTGAAGTTACCATGGTTGCCGTGGTGTCTGATCCAGAGAAAAATGTCAAACTGCCTTTCGCATCGTACTATTTAATGCCGCATGCTGCGATTCTCGATCCACGCATGACCCAAACCCTGCCACCGCACTTAACCGCGATGACCGCAATGGATGCCATGACCCATGCCGTCGAAGCCTATACATGCATGGCACACAATCCGATTTCAGATGCCTATGCTACAGCTGCAATTAAGAAAGTCAGCAATCACTTGTTTAATGTGCTGGATAATCCAAGCGATGCCAACGGCCGCTTAGAATTGGCTCAAGCTTCGACCATGGCTGGCATTGCATTTTCAAACTCGATGGTGGGCCTTGTACACTCACTTGGACATGCCTTAGGTGCAGTGGCACACTTGCCGCATGGACTATGCATGAACCTGTTCCTCCCTTATGTGCTTGAATTTAACAAGGAAGTGAATGGAGACAAGATTGCAGAGCTCCTGTTACCACTTGCAGGGCCAGACATTTATGCGCAGACTCCTGCCCACTTACGTGCAGACAAAGCCATCAGCACATTACTCACCATGCGTGATCGCTTATTTACCCTAACCAAGTTACCCCGTACCTTGAGTGAAACAGGAAAAGTGACCTTAGAACAACTCGATGAGGTGGCAGAAAAGGCCCTCAACGATGGTTCAATCATTTACAACCCGAAAGAAGCCAGCTTAAAAGATTTAAAAGCAATTTTAGAAAAAGCTTGGTAATTCATAAAAAATCAGCCAATATAGCGACAATCTTAGCCTGATGCTTTTTTAAACATCGGGCTTTTATTTGCCATAAGGAATAATGCTTTCCTTATAACTATTGGCATAAAAACTGCTAAAAAATCTGAAAAAGTTACTGACAAAAGCGGCCAAATTAATGTAGATTGGCGCACTTTTGAAATTAAACACAGGGGGGATCGTTCGTCTCAAACGATCCTTATTAAACATGACTGATCCTTGATCAACGATTAAGAGGATAACGCCGTTGACTAATATTTCTGGGACTCAATCGGCAGCTAAACTGCAAAAAACGCTAGGTCTCTGGCACATCATTATTATTGGTTTAGCTTATATTCAACCGATGACATTATTTGATACTTTTGGTTTAGTATCAGAAGAAAGTCATTATCATGTTCCAACGTCATATATTATTGCTTTAATTGCAATTTTATTCACATCGATCAGTTATGGTCACATGATTCGTCGCTACCCTTCCTCGGGTTCAGCCTATACCTATGCGCAAAAATCCATCCATCCGAATGTCGGATTTATGGTCGGTTGGTCATCATGGTTAGACTATTTATTGTCTCCAATGGTCAACATCATTCTTGCCGTGATTTACCTTGAAGCCTTATTCCCTGATGTAAACCATTGGGTCTGGGTGGTAGGTTTAACTGCATTTATGACCGCGGTCAACTTACGTGGTGCACGCTTCGTTGCAAACTTTAATGGTTTGATCGTTTTTGTACAGTTAGGTGTGATTGCTTACTTCACGTGGCTGGTTTACAGCTTACTTGCTGGTGGCGTCAACGCAGATGGTACTTTGGTCAATGCAAAATATCAGTTATGGAGTTTAGAGCCATTCTGGAATGAGCTTACCTCACTGGGCGCCCTGATTACAGGTGCAACTTTGCTGTGCTTCTCATTCACAGGTTTTGACTCACTCAGCTCGCTGGCAGAAGAAACAAAAGATACCGAGAAAACACTACCTAAAGCGATTTTCTTAACGGCACTCTTGGCCGGTGTGATCTTTATTATCAGCACCTACTTCATGCAGATTTACTTCCCGAACGATCCAAAGACTTACTTTGAAGATGTTGCTGCAACACAGCCTGACATTTTACAAGCCGTCGGTGGCGTTGCGTTTAAAACGGTGGTGTTGTACTTCGCAATTGTGACTGTTATGGCATCGGGTATTTCGGCACATGCAGGCGTTTCACGCTTAATGTATGTGATGGGCCGCGATGGCGTAATTAACAAGAAGATTTTTGGCCATATTAGTCCGAAAAGCTTTACACCGTCTTATAACATTCTCATTGTAGGTGCTGTAGCATTAACCGCTGGCTTCATGGACTTAGACATCGTTATTTCGATGATCAGCTTCGGTGCATTAACTGCATTTACCTTTGTAAACTTATCGGTGATTTCAAGATATGCACTGCGTGATGGCCGCACAAAGAATATTAAAGATATCTTTAGCTTTGTGATAATTCCAATGTGTGGATTCCTCAGCATCTTTGCCATGTGGCTAGAGATTGAAGAAACAGCGTTGAAATTCGGTTTATGGTGGGCAATGTTTGGTATTTTATACTTAGGTTATAAAACCAAAGGCTTTAAGCAACCTGCACCACAACATAATGAATTTGACGATCCGCTCTAATCTTTCATTCAAAAAGAAAAAGACGCCAAGTGCGTCTTTTTCTTTTTTAAACTAGAGCTAAAAAACTAGCCCTTAAATTGTTTAGTCATTTTAGCAATACGTTGTGCATAGGCTTTTGTGGTTTCGAGATCCCCGGCTGGGATTTCATCCGTACTTGCATCCGATGGTGATTGAACCAACAAACCTACAGAACCACCCAAATTATTTACATCTTGACGGGTTGCCGCTTTACTATTGGCAGGCAATAAGCCCAAGCTTACCCAAATACCGCCATGCTGTGATGCTAGTGTTTGTAGTTGAATTAAGGTCACTTGCTTATCACCATTTAAGCTTGCGCTATTGGTAAAGCCACCGAAAATTTTATCTTGCCATGCGCGAGTAAACCATTTTTTTGAAGATGCATCGGCAAACTTTTTAAATTGCCACGGCGCAGTGCCCATATAAGTTGGTGCACCAAATACAATTGCATCAGATTGATCCAATGTCTGCCAATCTTGTTCTGGAATGTCTCCATTTGGGTCAATCTCCACCAGATTTGCACCAATTTCTTGCGCAAAAGTTTGTGCAATCACTTTGGTATGACCATAACCTGAATAAAAAACCACTGAAATATTCGACATTTTAGTTTCCTCTTTTGAATTAGTTGATTGGCATCGCTGCGTCAATCATGATGCTGTGCCACGTAAACCATTAAAAATAAACAGTATGAAATATCTTAAACACTTGCCTGATCGGGCTTAAGTTTCAAATAACTTGCAACTTCATCGCTTAGGCCCTGCTTCAACTGCTGGGTCTTTTCACCGACCAAAACTTCATACGCATTTTGCTCGATGCCTTGAAAGATTTCTTGAGCTACTGTTTCTGGCGCAATCTTCGGAATGGGTAATGAACGAGTCAGATCGGTGTCAATAAAACCCACATGCACTCCCATGACCTGAATATTAAATTGAGACAACCACTGACGACTTGAGTTGGTATAGGACCATGCTGCTGCCTTGGAAATGGCATAACTGGTCAAAACAGTGCTTGGCTCCCATGACACATCCGATAGAATGTTGACCACATAAGCCTGTTGGTTCTTTTGCAAGATCGGAGCAAAAATTTGCGTCACTCGCATCAAGCCCAACAAATTGGTTTCCAAAATCTTTTGCGTAGTCGTGATAATACTGGCATCGATAGGATGCTCATTCAAAAGCGCAATGCCCGCATTATTCACAAGAATCGTGGTATCTGCGCACTGTTCTGCTGCCTGCTGAATAGATGCTTCATCATTTACATCGAGTTGAATCGGGGTAAGCCCTTCTTCCTGAAAGTTACCGATCTGGCGCATACCCACATAGATCTTCCTAGCACCCTGACGACGTGCCTCCCGAGCGATGGCAAGTCCTAAACCACGATTTGCACCCGTAATAAAAACAACAGCCTCTGAAACTTTCATCATGTGATCCATCCAATTGCCAATATCTTGCGAAAGCGTAGTCTGATGACAGCGCTGCATTAAGTCTGTATTCATGATACACTTATGAAACCTAGTATCAATTAGTTACCACCTGGTAACTGGTCTGATTGATTGTTTCAAATGAAGATAGAACGTAAAAGGAGCATGGTTAAAAATGAATAAGCCAATGAAATTTAATATTTTTCATCCAGATTGTCCTGCTCGTCTTTTTTTTGAAAAATTTGCAGACAAGTGGATTTTATTGATTGTGTATACGCTGGATCAAGAGTCGCAACATTTTAATGAGCTCAAGAAAAATGTTTTAGGTATTTCCCCTAAAGTGCTGTCACAAAAATTAAAGATCTTAGAGCGCGATGGTTTTTTGACGCGAACCATTCATGAAGACAATGTGATTCGCGTGGAATATGCGTTAACCGAGATTGGCAAAGACTTTGCTCAAAATACCTATCAAATGAAAGATTGGGTCGAAGCCAATATGCTTAAAGTTTTAAAATCCAGAGCTGGATTCGATCAAAAGCTAGAAAAAACAGAGCCCGCTTAAGCGGGCTCTGTTACAGCAATTTGATTAGGCTAAAGGCTTAAAACCCTGCTGACGCCATGCTTCATACACAATCACGGCGGTCGCATTGGATAAATTCAAACTGCGCGAGTTTTCAGCCATAGGTAGACGAATCCAATGCTCTTTTGGAAACAACATACGAATCTGCTCAGGCAGACCACGCGTCTCAGGTCCCATGAGTAAAGCCACGGGGCGATTCAAATCCGAAGTATGCGGCGTTTCCGTTCCTTTGGTGGTTAGAGGATAAATCGCGTTTATATCGACACCTTTTAGGGCTAAATTTGCTAAACACTCATCGAATGTTTCCCAAATTTGCATGCGCGCCCACTCATGGTAGTCCAAACCTGCACGTTTAAGTTTTTTATCATCCAGCTCAAAGCCGAGAGGCTTAACCAAATGCAGCTGCGCTCCAGTATTAGCACATAAACGAATGATATTGCCTGTGTTTGCAGGAATTTCGGGCTCGTATAAAACAACATGGATCACAGCTTTTCTCTACTCTTTCAATATAGCAATAATTAATCTTGCCACTGTAATTGTTCACGCAAGCTTACTACATCACCAATGATGGTCAATGTAGGCGCTTGAATATGATTTTCTTCAACTTTTGATGCGATATCCGCTAAGGTTCCGACCACCACTTTTTGTTCTGGCGTGGTACCTTTCGAAATCAAAGCAACAGGCATGTCTGGGCGCTGGCCATGCTCAATTAACTTTTCACAAATTTTTTCTAAACCGACCAAGCCCATGTACAGCACAAGCGTTTGATTCTGATAGACCAACTCACCCCACGGTAACTCAGGCGAACCTTCTTTTAAATGTCCCGTAAGGAAACGCACGCTTTGTGCATAATCGCGATGTGTCAACGGAATGCCTGCATAAGCCGAACAACCCGAAGCTGCTGTAATCCCTGGCACTACTTGAAATGGTACACCTGCTGCAAAAAGCTCTTGAATTTCTTCACCACCACGACCAAAGATGAAAGGATCACCACCTTTTAAACGGCAAACACGTTGACCTTTTGAGGCGTATTCCACCAGTAAGGCATTGATGCCTTCTTGCGGTACAGCATGGTTAGAACGGGCTTTACCTACATAAATTTTTGTTGCATCGCGACGGCAGAGTTCCATAATCGCAGGAGAAACCAAACGATCATAAATCACCACATCGGCTTGTTGCATCAAACGCAATGCTTTGAGGGTCAACAACTCAGGATCACCTGGACCTGCACCAACCAAATATACCTCACCTTTCGGGGTTTTCCACTCTGCTAGTGCTTGCTCGATTAAACGATCCGCTTCTGTAAGATTGTCATGAAAAACTTGTTCTTTCAGGGGACTTGCATATAAGTCTTCCCAAAAAACACGGCGCTCATCAGGATTGGAAATCTTTGCCTTCACCGCTGCACGCCATTTTCCTGAAAACTCAGCCAGCTTACCCATCCCATGTGGAATGCTGGTTTCAAGCTGGGTTCGAATTTGGCGAGATAAGACGGGGGATGTACCATTGCTGGCCACTGAAATCACCAAAGGCGAACGATCGACAATAGCAGGAACCATGAAACGGCAATGCGGTGGATCATCAACACTGTTGACCAGTATTTTCAGCGCTTCACAGTCCTCAAAGACTTGAGTATTCACCGCATAATCATCTGTTGCAGCAATCACTAAACGATAGTCATTGAGTTGAATCTGCGCAGGATATAGCGCTTGGATATATTGCCCTTGGCTTTCTTCAACCAGTTGCAATAAATTTGCATCAATATCAGGAGCAATGATATGAATCACCGCTCCTGCTTTATGTAACAACACTGCCTTACGGTAAGCAATATGCCCACCACCGACAATCAGACAAGGTTGCTGTTGCAACTTTAAAGAGATTGGAAAAATATCCACACACGACCTCAATGAGTTTTATCTGACTGTCTTAAAGCAATTATTGTGCACAAAACTGTGCAGTACATCGACTTTATTAGTCAATGTACTCAGCGCCGCCCATATAAGGACGAAGCACGGTCGGAATTTCAATCGAACCATCAGCACGTTGGTAGTTTTCCATGACCGCAAGTAAAGTACGGCCCACAGCCAAACCAGAACCATTCAGCGTATGCACAAATTCAGTTTTCTTTTGGTCTGCACGGTAGCGTGCTTTCATACGACGCGCTTGGAAGTCACCCATGTTTGAACATGAAGAAATTTCGCGGTACGTGTTTTGACTTGGTACCCAAACTTCAAGATCATAAGTTTTAGTTGCACCGAAGCCCATATCACCACCACAAAGAATGATCTTACGGTACGGTAAACCAAGTGCTTTCAAGATCCCTTCAGCATGACCTGTAAGCTCTTCAAGTGCTTGCATTGAGTCTTCAGGTTTAACAATTTGCACCATTTCAACTTTGTCGAATTGGTGTTGACGAATCAAGCCACGCGTATCACGACCGTATGAACCTGCTTCACTACGGAAACATGGCGTATGTGCTGCATATTTCAGTGGTAAACGGTCTGCATCAATGATTTCATCACGCACGAAGTTGGTTACAGGCACTTCCGCAGTTGGAATGAGGTAATACTCTTTTTCACCTTGTAATTTGAATAAATCTTCTTCAAATTTAGGCAATTGGCCTGTACCACGGAGTGAGTCAGCATTGACTAAATACGGCACATAAGCTTCGGTATAACCATTTTCCAAAGTATGCGTATTCAACATGAACTGGGTAATCGCACGTTGTAGACGAGCAAGTGGCCCTTTGAGCACACTGAAACGAGAACCTGTCAATTTGGTCGCAGTTTCAAACTCAAGACCGCCCATCCACTCACCTAAGTCAGTGTGATCTTTAATTTCGAAGTCAAACGTACGCGGCGTACCCCATGTGAGGATTTCCACGTTATCGCTTTCGTCTTTTCCTTCAGGAACAGACTCATCTGGCAAGTTTGGAATGCTAAGTGATTTTGCTTCAAGTTCAGCTTGTAATTCAGACAAAGCGACTTCTGCGGCTTTGATTTCATCACCAATCGCTGACATGCGCGTCATAATTTCAGATGCATCACCACCAGCTTTTTTAATTTGGCCAACTTGTTTTGCACCCGAATTACGTTCAGCCTGAAGAGATTCAGTTTTGGATTGAATCTCTTTACGGCGAGCTTCTAGTGATGCCCATTCTTCAACATTCAGTTGTACACCACGTTTTGCTAAGGCTAAATTTACAGCCTCAATATTATTTCTGAGTAATTTCGGGTCGATCATAGCCAATCTTTTGCAAAGAAAAAAACTGGCTATAGTGTAAGCGCTTCAGGCCGAAAAATACAGTCACGCGATCACTAGCTGTGGCTTATTACAGCAATTTTCATGGCTTTTCTTTGCTCGCTTTTTCTCGTTCAGCTGCATAATCGACAAAACTCGGCAAATATTCCGCCTTAATTAAGCCGCTGGCTTGTTGATACGGTAAAACCAATTCAGACATCCCTTCTGCATAAGACGCTAATTCGTATAAGGGATAGACGAACACCACACCTTTGGCACTCATATAATAATTATCTGTCAGCTTCAATTGCTCGCGTGAAATATTATGATCGGACAGCCACATGCTATTGGCACTATACAATGCATCTAATAATTGCGATTCAGTCTTGTCCACCACAATGTCACTCAGCGCAACCCGTTTTTTCGTTGCCAAATCTAAGGTGATGTATTCGTTGTGATACATGCCATGCGCGGCACGCGCTGGGTAGTGATAATACATCAAGACAAAATCAGCATATTTTCCACGCTGCGCCACATAACGGACATCAGACAAAGTTTCACTGAGCATGTTTTCATCGATCTGTGGCTTTGCTTGCTTCGAGCTTTCAAATGCCACAGGATTGGCTTTTTTCATCCGTTCATCAAAATATTGACTGATCCATGGGACATTGGTGTCCAAGCTGTACAGCTTGTATTGGGTACATCCTTCCTCATCACATGCAATAGAACGCGCCAATTGTAATGGTCGAACTTTTGCCTCAATCAGTGGTAAAGTCTGTGTGACTTGAGCTGGTTTAGTTGTCTCTTCACTTTTTGCAGCATTACTGTCATTTCGTGGCTGACATGCGCTGAGCAATCCCGCGCACAACATCATTGCGAAGACAGATCCAATTTTATTGTTATGAAGTAATATCATGATTTACCCGCAGTTAAGTATTCAATAGCACAGACTATACAAAGCACAGCCATAACTTCCCACCACGTTATGTAACTGAACGTGATCCAATAAAAAACCACCCGAAGGTGGTTTTAAACAACAGGCTCATATTATTGGTCAATAATGTCTGTGCCTTTAGGCGGAGTAAAATTAAAGGTTGAAGCTGGAATATTGGTATTTACCTTAGTGTTATTAAAACGTACATAGGTTGTTTGTCCCAAAGAATCCTCTAAGATCATTAGCGTTGGCGCATTTTTCGCACCAAAACTGATCGTTAAACTTTGAAACGCACCATCATCGCTTTTTGGGTACAGGGTATAGTAAGTTTTGCTCTGATTTGGTTGCGTAATACGGTATGACTTACGAATCTGTTCCGTATTCCCTGACAATAATAGTGCAGGTGTATTCGCCACCTGTTCATCTAAAGTCTGACGAACTGCTTGCTGTAAGTCTGGATCATAAATCCAAACCGTTTTGCCCGAAGTCACAATGGTTTGTTTCGCAGGGCTTGTTGTTTCCCAATAGAATTTCCCTGGACGCTCAACTTTCATCACCCCTTTAAAGGTCTGATTCATATGCTGAGCAGATAAACCTTGTTTCTTCGGTGCTTTAGATGAATTTGTAACTTTGGTGGTTTGCTCAAAGTTAGAACTGATACTTTGAATACCACTCAACTGTTTCACTAAACTCGTCGTCGCTTGTTGCTCCGATGCTGCAACCGGAGCTGCAAATACTGTACTGCTCATAACAGGGCCAAGTGTTACTACACCCACTGTCATTGCATATAAAGTCTTACGAAGCATTTTCATAATCTCACCTTTTATAATTTGCGCAGTCGCAATTTGTTAGATGAGCTATCTTAAATCAAATTTTATGGCTAATAATTTAGAATATAAGAAGATTTGTATATTTATTGGTGCTTAATGTTGTGAAATATCCATCATGATGAAGATAAGATGTGCTCTTTACATATAGAAAAGCCTCTGAATGTGCAGAGGCTTTTCTAACTAAGGTTAAGAATTATGACTGTCATTTCCATTGCCAACCAATTGCTGCACCTGCACCGAAATCACCTTCACTATTGGTTGTCACAGCTACTTTGTATACATATTTGTTACTTTCAGTCACACCGCTGAGACCAAAAGCATAACCTTGCTCACCTTCCCATGTACCCACACCGGCACTAAACATATTGTAGCCAGCATCTGTCGGTTGCGGTAAAGATGCTATCGCAATACTTGATGCAACTGCTGCATAGGTTCGATCTTCGAGTTTTCGCATGTCTCGGTTCAAGGCATTTACACGACTATCGGTATAAGCATTTGCTTGATTGAGGGTTTGTTGCCCAACTTGGTTCACATAGGTTTTTGCTTCATTCAAGATGTAGGTATCAGCAGCATCCATCACTTCTTTAGAGATCCCATTGGTGCCATTTGTACCTTTAAGGCTGGCCAACCATTGAGTAATGCTACCCTCAAAGCCATTACCAACTGCAACATCATAAGCACTAAAACCTGTTGCACCTGTCATCCCTGTATTACCCATATCGCCTTTTAAGCTCGCGAGCCATTCAGTGATGCTACCGTCAAAACCATTTACTTGCGCAACTTGATAAGCATTATATCCTGTCGCTCCCGTTTCACCTTGCACACCTTGGAGACCTTGTTCACCTTGCGCTCCAGTTGTACCTGTTGCCCCAGTATCACCTTTCACACCCTGTAAACCTTGGAGACCTTGTTCACCTTGTGCTCCCGTTTCACCTTGGAGACCTTGTGCACCTGTTGCACCTGTTGCACCTGTTGCACCAGTGTCACCTTTAGCACCATCAATACCATTGGTTCCGTTAATGCCATCTACGCCATCTTTACCATCAAGACCGTTAAGACCATCTACGCCATCCTTACCATCAAGACCATTGGTTCCGTTAAGACCATCTACGCCATCTTTACCATCAAGTCCGTTAAGACCATCTACACCATCCTTACCATCAAGTCCGTTAAGACCATCTACGCCATCAATACCATTGGTTCCGTTAATGCCATCTACGCCATCTTTACCATCAAGACCGTTAAGACCATCTACGCCATCTTTACCATCAAGTCCGTTAAGACCATCTACGCCATCTTTACCATCAAGTCCGTTAAGACCATCTACACCATCTTTACCATCAATACCATTGGTTCCATTAATGCCATCTACGCCATCTTTACCATCAATGCCGTTAAGACCATCTACACCATCAATACCATTGGTTCCATTAATGCCATCTACGCCATCTACACCATCAATGCCGTTAAGACCATCTACGCCATCCTTACCATCAAGACCGTTAAGACCATCTACGCCATCTTTACCATCAAGTCCGTTAAGACCATCTACACCATCAATACCATTGGTTCCGTTAGTGCCATCTATACCATCTGTTCCTTGCAAACTCTCTAACCAGGCCTCCTCTGTACCTATAAAACCATTGTTCACAGCTACCTGATAAGCACTATCACCATCAGCCCCTGCAGGTCCTGCGGGTCCTGGGATTCCACTTTCGGGACAACTACCTGTGTCTTGATTAGAGTTACACGAACCTGCAAAAACATTTGTATTCGCTGTCATTAAAATCGCACTTAAAACAAGCACGTTCATAGCAAACCTTTGTAGACAATGGTTTGGCTTAAGTGTTTGTAGATTCATTGCAGCAGATACTGCAGTACTAATATGAGTATGTTCTTGTTTTAAGTTCTGACCAGAGACTTTCGTTATCTGGCTGTCTGGATTGCCCAAGACATTTGTATCTATTTTATTCATATCCGTCTGCCTTTCTTTTAGTTTTGTTTTTCTATTACACTCCTATTTTTTGTGATGCACATCATTATTTATTGGTATTTAGTGCTTTATCTCAAAATATAAAAACACAAGAAAAATAAGCTAACCATATGAATAGACGAAAAAAAACCCACAAAATGTGGGTTTTTCTTACTATTAAAACTTACGCTTCAACAGTTACGTAGCGACGGCCAAACTGACCTTTCACTTCGAATTTTACTACGCCGTCAGCGGTTGCAAACAAAGTATGGTCACGGCCCATACCAACGTTTTGACCTGCGTGGAATTCTGTACCACGTTGACGAACGATGATGTTACCAGCAGTCACAGATTGACCACCGTAAATTTTAACACCAAGCATTTTAGGGTTCGAATCACGACCGTTCTTAGTCGAACCACCGGCTTTTTTAGTTGCCATGTCTCATTACTCCTCGTGATTAGCCTGAAATAGCTGTAATTTTCAACTCAGTGAACCATTGACGGTGACCTTGTTGTTTACGGTAGTGTTTACGACGACGCATTTTTACAATACGGATTTTGTCGTGACGACCATGGCTAACTACTTCAGCAGTTACAGTAGCACCAGCAACAACTGGAGCACCGATTTGAATGCTGTCGCCATTTACTAGCATTAATACGTCATCAAACGTAATAGTTGCGCCAGTTTCAGCTTTCAACAATTCAACTTTAAGGGTTTCACCCTCTACAACACGGTGCTGTTTACCACCGCTTTGGATTACTGCGTACATAATGTACTCCAAACATGCCCGTGTCGTCGTGCCGATAAAGGAATATATCGATCTTAATACGAACGCCACTGGGGTTAATCAAGGGCAAGGATTTTAAGTGATATTGACTCAAACAACAAGAGATTTGCCGAACTTATTAGACTAAATTAACGATTATTTAATAATCGAGAAAAACTCAATCAACAAATTACAGTTCAACTCTGGCTTGACTTTGCTTACAATGAAATAGATTTTTAAAATCAATCCGCTATAGTATGGATGAATTGATTTTTAAAATGTAAATAAGCCTACAAATGCAGTACGCTTATACATTGGGGAAATAAGGAACTGTCTTTCGTAAAATACAGCCTCGCACACTAGCGAGTCTTATTTATGATTGAAATGAATCATTTAGACAGGTATCCCTATTTACACAATACTGGTAATGCTGATTTTTATCACTTTATATAGATGAGGCCGCTCTTCAAATGACCATCGATTTTAAGCAAGATATTCTCGCCCCTGTAGCTCAAGACTTTGCCACGATGGACACATTTATTAATGAAGGCATTACCTCTAAAGTGGCATTAGTCATGGCGGTGAGTAAACATGTGGTTGAAGCAGGTGGTAAACGCATGCGTCCCATTATGTGTTTATTGGCCGCCAAAGCCTGTGGTGCAGAAGACCTTGAACGCCAACGTAAACTTGCTGCAATCATTGAAATGCTGCATACCGCAACCTTAGTCCATGATGATGTGGTCGATGAATCTGGCTTACGTCGTGGTCGCCCAACGGCCAACGCGACTTGGAACAATCAGACCGCTGTACTGGTGGGTGACTTTCTAATTTCACGTGCCTTTGATTTGTTGGTCGATCTCGGTGACATGACCTTACTCAAAGATTTTTCTACAGGGACTTGTGAAATTGCCGAAGGTGAAGTGTTACAACTTCAAGCACAGCACCAACCTGAAACCACAGAACAAACGTATTTAGATATTATTCACGGTAAAACGTCACGTTTATTTGAACTGGCAACTGAAGGGGCTGCCATTCTTTCTGGGACACCGCAGTACCGTGAACCGCTGCGTTTATTTGCTGGCCACTTTGGCAATGCCTTTCAAATAATTGATGATATTTTAGATTACACCTCAGATGCTGAAACATTAGGTAAAAATATTGGCGATGATTTAATGGAAGGTAAACCGACTTTGCCGTTAATCTCAGCATTGAAAAATACAACGGGTGAAGAACATGACATTGTTCGTCGAAGTATTGCGACAGGCGGAACGGCAGATCTTGATCAAGTCATTGCTATCGTAAACAGTTCTGGCGCACTAGATTACTGTCGACAACGGGCGCATGAAGAAACCGAAGCCGCACTTCAAGCATTACAGGCTTTACCTGACAGCCAATATCGTCAAGCACTGGTCAATCTAACCCAACTGGCTTTACATCGAATTCAATAACAAATGATGCTTTAAAATGTTTTTAACTTGCCTATGCATATAAAATTTAATGATCTGTTTTCTCAAATGCAGCAACAGCTTGAGCAACCTCAAGCTGTTTTAAATGATCAACTTTTAATTGAGTTGGTGGAGCGTATTCGTCCAATAGATGCGTATCAAACCGATGAAATCCATCACAAATTTCAAGCGCTCATTCAAGCATTACTCATCACACCCGATGCCGCATCGACCTTACAAAGCTTTGTGCTGCGGCTTATTTCCCAATATAAACAAACCAGTCTTTATGCCGACACAGGCATCTTGTCTTTAGATGGATTTTGGAATCAATTGTCGCAGCGTTTAGGGGCACATTTTCTCCCGCTGATTAATGACGAAACTCAATTGCAAGATTTAGTCCGTCGCGTTTTCCCCAACCGAAGTGATAAATATTGGCTCGATAACATCCGAGACAGTGACTGGCTACAACTGCTGAACCTGCTCAATCACGGGCATGCCAATCAAAAAGAAAAAGTCAAAATTCGCAGTGAAGTGATTAAAGCCATTACGGTGCTGTCTTATCGGATTAGTGGTATTGGTTTATATCCAGAGTTTATTAATGCGCATCCTGAGCTGACCGAATATGAATCGCCTTTTTTAGTGCAGAACCGCGAAATTGTCGAATTCATTCAACAGTATAAAAAGGCACATCAAGAAGCTGAAACCTCGAGTGTGGTTGCCCCACCCGACGCCTCTCAAGCACTGGTCATGATTGAGCAGTGTCGTGATGTAGTATTAAAAATTCGCCGTGCGACCAAACGCATTGGGGTCAGTGTCAGTTTAACCTATCTGATTTCCTTACTTGAGCAATGCTTAGACCGTGTCGAACTGTTGCTCAATTTAATTGTAGAAGAAGGCGAAGCACACTATGAAGCGGTGAGTCTGCTCTTGGTTGATATTACCGCTGCAATTTATAGTGAACGGAGTGTACGCTCTTTACTGACGACCAATAGTGAATTAATTGCTTTACAGGTGACTGAAAATGCCAGTAAAACGGGCGAACACTATGTAAGTACAGACAAACAAGGCTTTTTAGCCATGTATAAGTCCGCAGCGGGTGCAGGTGTCATCATTGCAACCATGGCCACCCTGAAAATATTGTCGGCACGGATGATCATGGCGCCGCTCATGCAAGCCTTTGTTTACAGCATGAACTACTCATTGGGGTTTATGTTGATTCATGTGTTGCACTTTACCGTAGCAACCAAACAACCAGCGATGACAGCGGCGGCACTCGCGGCAACCGTACAACAGCGCAAAGGTTCAAAAACAGCGCAAATTGCTGAATTAGCAGCGCTGATTATTAACATTATTCGCACCCAATTTATTGCTATTTTGGGCAATATCTCAATTGCCATCCCTGTTGCCGCTTTTATTACATGGGCATGGGCAACTGGCATGCATGAACCGCTACTCAATCATGCAAAAGCGGCGAAAGTCTTACATGACTTAAACCCTTTTACTTCTTTGGCCATTCCGCATGCCGCGATTGCGGGTGTCTGTTTGTTTTTATCAGGACTTTTGGCGGGTTATTTTGACAATATGGCGGTTTATCGCAAAGTTGGGCCTCGTTTAAAAGCACACCCTCGTCTCAAAACAATCATGGGGCAAGAACGACTCGATAAATTTGCAGGCTATATAGAACGCAACTTAGGTGCGTTGGCGGGTAATTTTCTGTTCGGAATTATGTTAGGAAGTATGGGAACCATTGGTTATATTTTGGGTTTACCCCTAGATATTCGCCATATTGCCTTTGCTTCAGCAAACTTCATTCAAGGCCTGATGAATATTAATGGTAGTCCTGAGATTGGCTTGATTATTGTATCTTTCCTCGGGGTACTCGCTATTGGCCTGACGAACTTATTTGTCAGTTTTACCCTCACGATTATTGTGGCTTTACGCGCACGTCGGGTACGTTTTGAACAGTGGAAACCGTTAGCAAAATTGGTTTTAACCCATTTTCTAACGCGACCAAGTGACTTCTTTTGGCCACCGAAAGTACCTCTTGAAGTTGATGAAAGTTCGAACAATACAAAACACCATACAAAATGATTTTGTACCCATTTTGAGCTCTTGTTACACTGTGAACAAAATTTTATACATGATTAATCAACACTTGAATTAAAGTGTACTGATGAGTACACTTTAACCCAGTAAATAACCGCGCTTAAATCGGTTGAAATGACACGAGTTCCAGCATGCCTTACTTGTTGCTTTTTATCGGTATTATTTTATTTATAATCAGTGCATTAGCTCTAAGCATTCAACCACTCACAGCTTTAGATCTGGCGATGGTCGAATATTTCAGCATATTAAGAACTGAGCCTATAGATAAACTTGCAATACTTTTATCGGCACTCGGTGGCATGCCGTTTGTATTATTTCTAACCACTCTATGGTGTTTCCATCATGCATGGTATAAAAAGTATAGAGATGTTGTTTTTATTGGTTTAGGCGTTGTTGGAAGTATTGCTTCTGCTTGGCTACTTAAATTTCTAATTTCAAGACCACGTCCACCAGAAATGTTTCACCTAGTGACGAGCTATGGTGCTTCCTTTCCGAGTGCGCACAGTATGTATGCTGCCACTTTGGCGTGTCTTGCCATTTTCTTAAGTCGACCATTTCCTGCACATCGTTATGTTGTATGCATTGCTCTTTTATGGATGCTGATGATGGGAATTTCAAGAGTCTATCTTGGAGTACATTTCCCATCCGACGTTCTCGCAGGTTGGAGCATTAGTATTATCTGGATTTCACTGCTTTACATCTTGTGCGGCAGATATACCCAATTAAATACACATTATTTTTAGATAAGAATCTAATCGAGGTGGAACAATGATGTCGGCAAAGCTTTGGGCCCCAGCCCTTACCGCTTGCGCATTAGCAACGAGTATTGCACTTGTTGGTTGTAGCAAAGACCCAAAAGATGCGCAGCAAGCTGGCGCTTCTCAACAAACGCCACCTACTGAAGTCGGTGTCATTGTTGCACAACCACAAAATGTAGAACAATCTGTAGAGTTATCTGGCAGAACCACGGCATTTGAAATCTCTGAAGTTCGCCCACAAACGAGTGGAATCATTCTAAAACGTTTGTTTGCGGAAGGCAGTTATGTACGTGAAGGTCAAGCACTTTATGAACTTGATGCTCGTACCAACCGCGCAACATTTGATAATGCCAAAGCAGCATTATTACAACAAGAAGCGAATTTAAGCACACTCAGAACCAAACTAAATCGTTATCAGCAACTGGTTTCAAGCAACGCTGTTGCGAAACAAGACTATGACGATTTAGTGGGTCAAGTAAATGTTGCTGAGGCACAAGTGGCAGCAGCACGTGCTCAAGTTAAAAATGCTGAAGTGGACTTAGGTTATTCAACCATCCGCTCACCAATTTCAGGTCAAACCAACCGCTCTACAGTTACTGCGGGTGCTTTGGTGACTGCAAACCAAACAGAGCCATTGGTGACAATTCAACGTTTAGACCCAATCTATGTTGATATCAACCAATCTAGTTCTGAACTTCTTCGTTTACGTCAACAATTGAGTAAAGGTAGCTTAGACAGCAGTAACAACACGCGTGTGAAGCTGAAACTTGAAGATGGCAGTGACTATCCAGTCGAAGGCCGTTTAGCTTTCTCTGATGCTAGTGTCAATCCAGATACAGGGACTGTGACGATTCGTGCGGTGTTCCCGAACCCGAATCACTTGTTGCTTCCTGGTATGTTTGCCAATGCACAAATCGTTCAAGGCGTAATCCCAAATGCGATGTTAGTGCCGCAAATTGCGGTGACTCGCACACCAACAGGTCAAGCGATGGCAATGATTGTGAATGACAAAGGCGTAGTAGAGCCTCGTCAAATCACCACAGTTGGCATTCAAGGCCAAGACTGGATTGTGACTGAAGGCCTTAAAACAGGTGAAAAAGTTATTGTTGACGGAATAGCGAAAGTTAAAGCTGAACAGAAAGTTGTTGCGAAACCGTATCAACCTAAAGCAGCAGCACCTCAAGCTCCAACAACGGATGCTAAAAAGACAGAAGCTGGTGCAAAAACTGAACAAAAAGCTACTTCAAACGCATAAGGGGTAGACTGAATGGCTCAATTTTTTATTCATCGCCCCATTTTTGCGTGGGTGATTGCACTGGTGATTATGTTGGCGGGTATTATCACGCTGACAAAAATGCCGGTTGCCCAATATCCGACGATTTCACCGCCCTCGGTGACAATCTCTGCAACTTATCCGGGTGCTTCTGCACAGACTGTTGAAAACACAGTCACTCAGATCATTGAACAACAAATGAATGGTCTGGATGGTCTACGTTATATCTCTTCAAACAGTGCGGGTAACGGTCAAGCATCTATTAACTTAAACTTTGAACAAGGCATCGATCCTGATATTGCTCAAGTTCAAGTACAGAATAAACTACAATCGGCAACGGCGCTTTTACCTGAAGATGTACAACGTCAAGGTCTAAAAGTCACCAAGTCTGGTGCGAGCTTTATGCAAGTTCTTGCATTTTACTCTCCAGATGGAAGCTTGTCTGCTGCCGACATTAAAGACTATGTAAACTCAAACATTTCTGAACCGCTGAGCCGTGTTGCAGGTGTGGGTGAAGTCCAAGTTTTTGGTGGTTCATACGCGATGCGTATTTGGCTTGATCCAGCGAAAATGACCAGTTTACAAATTACTCCAAGTGATGTTGCAACTGCCATTAATGCGCAAAACTCACAAGTGGCGGTAGGTCAGTTAGGCGGTGCACCATCTGTGCAAGGTCAAGTGCTGAACGCAACAGTGAATGCTCAAAGCATGTTGCAAACCCCTGAACAATTTAGAAATATTTTTCTAAAAAATACAGCTTCAGGTGCTCAGGTTCGCTTGGGTGATGTTGCGCGTGTTGAACTCGGGTCAGATAACTATCAGTTCGACTCTAAATTTAATGGTAAGGCTGCTGGCGGTGTTGCGATTAAACTTGCAACTGGTGCAAATGCACTAGATACAGCAGCGGCTGTAGAAAAGCGCCTCAGTGAACTTCGTAAAAACTACCCAAATGGTTTAAAAGATCAACTGGCTTATGACACTACACCGTTTATTAAGCTGTCGATTGAAAGTGTTGTACACACGTTGATTGAAGCTGTCGTGTTGGTGTTCATTGTCATGTTCTTATTCTTACAGAACTGGCGTGCCACGATTATCCCAACATTGGCTGTTCCAGTGGTTGTATTGGGCACATTTGCTGTCATTAACATCTTCGGTTTCTCAATCAACACGCTCACTATGTTTGCGATGGTCTTAGCGATTGGTCTTCTGGTCGATGATGCGATTGTTGTGGTGGAAAACGTCGAACGGGTAATGCAAGAAGAACACCTCGACCCTGTAGCTGCGACCGAAAAATCAATGCAACAGATTTCTGGTGCCTTGGTCGGTATTACCAGTGTATTAACTGCGGTATTCGTACCGATGGCATTCTTTGCAGGTACAACCGGTGTTATTTACCGTCAGTTCTCGATTACGCTAGTTACCGCAATGATTTTGTCACTGATCGTGGCATTAACCTTCACCCCTGCCCTGTGTGCAACCTTGTTAAAACAACATGATGCAAACAAGCCAGAAAGTAATAATATTTTTGCGCGTTTCTTCCGTTGGTTTAACAGCAGCTTTGAAAAGCTATCCGTAAAATACCAAGGTGGTGTCAACCGTATGACCCATCATAAAGTATTTTCTGGTGTGGTTTATTTACTGGTGATTGCAGGCTTAGTTGGCCTATATAAAGCTTTACCATCCTCATTCTTGCCTGACGAAGACCAAGGCGTCGTCATGACTTTAGTTCAGCTTCCACCAAGTGCAAGCCTTGAACGTACCGATAAAGTCATCACCACAATGACAGACTATTTCATGAATAAAGAAAAAGAACATGTAGAGTCTATCTTTACTGTTTCTGGTTTCTCATTCACAGGTGTTGGTCAAAACGCAGGTCTTGCCTTTATCAAGCTGAAGGACTGGAGTGAGCGTACGACACCTGAGTCGCAAATTGGTGCCATCATTCAGCGCGGCATGTCATTGAACATGATTAAAGATGCATCTTACATCATGCCATTACAGTTACCTGCAATGCCTGAGTTAGGTGTGTCGGCTGGTTTTGACATCCAGTTGAAAGATGCAAGTGGTCAAGGTCATGAGAAATTGATTGCTGCACGTAATGCTATTTTAGGTATGGCTGCACAAGACAAACGTCTTGCAGGCGTCCGTCCTAATGGTCAAGAAGATACGCCTCAATACCAAATCAACATTGATCAAGCGCAAGCGGGTGCAATGGGTGTGAGTATTGCGGATATAAATACAACCATGAGCATGGCTTGGGGTGGTACTTATATCAATGACTTCGTTGATCGTGGTCGTGTGAAAAAGGTATATGTCCAAGGTGAAGCAAATACACGTATGATGCCTGAAGACTTGAACAAGTGGTATGTGCGTAATAGCAGTGGCACGATGGTTCCTTTCTCAGCATTTGCAACAGGCGAATGGACTTATGGTTCACCACGTCTAGAGCGTTATAACGGTGTATCTTCTGTAAACATCCAAGGTACTCCAGCACCGGGCGTAAGTTCGGGTGATGCGATGCTCGCGATGGAAGAAATTATTGGCAAGTTACCGTCTATGGGCTTACAAGGTTTCGACTATGAATGGACAGGCTTATCTTTAGAAGAACGTGATTCGGGCAATCAAACAGCTCCGCTCCTTGTTCTTTCGATGCTTATCGTCTTCTTATGTCTTGCCGCATTGTATGAAAGTTGGTCTATCCCTGTTTCAGTATTGCTAGTTGTACCACTCGGTATTCTTGGTGCATTTGCATTGACATGGTTAGGTATGATCATTAAGGGCGATCCAAACTTATCGTTTAACATCTACTTCCAAGTTGCGATTGTTGCCGTGATTGGTCTTTCTGCGAAAAATGCGATCTTGATCGTAGAGTTTGCAAAAGAGTTGCAAGAACAAGGTGAAGACTTGTTTGATGCAACCCTTCATGCTGCAAAAATGCGTTTACGCCCAATTATCATGACCACCCTTGCTTTCGGTTTTGGTGTCCTTCCGCTTGCCCTTTCAACAGGCGCTGGTGCAGGTAGTCAACACTCGGTAGGCTTTGGTGTCCTTGGTGGTGTAATTAGTTCTACACTGTTGGGTATTTTCTTCATTCCAGTATTCTTTGTTTGGATTCGTAGTATTTTCAAATACAAACCTAAGAAACAAAATAATCAGGAGCAAACATCGTGATGCAAAAAGTATGGTCTATTTCAGGTCGTAGCATTGCGGTATCTGCACTTGCGCTTGCTTTGACTGCATGTCAAAGCATGCGTGGTCCAGAACCCGTCGCTCAAGCGGATATCCCAACAGGATATATTGGTTCAACGACAGGTCCATCTGTTGCAGAACAAGGCTATAAAGACTTTTTTGCTGATCAGCGTTTAGTCCAAGTCATCGAGTTAGCACTAGCCAATAACCGTGACCTCCGTACGGCGACTTTAAATATTCAACGTGCTCAGCAAGCGTATCAAATTAGCGAAAACAACCAACTGCCAACCATTGGTGCAAGTGGTAGTGTGCTTCGCCAAGATACACTCAGCAGCAGCAAACCCATGACAACCTATAATGTTGGCCTTGGCGTAACCGCGTATGAGTTAGACTTTTGGGGTCGTGTTCGTAGCTTAAAAGACAATGCTTTAGACAGCTATTTAGCGACTCAAAGTGCACGTGATGCAACACAAATTTCGTTGATTGGTCAGGTTGCACAAGCATGGCTGAGCTATTCGTTTGCAAATGCCAACTTAAAACTGGCAGACCAAACCTTAAAAGCACAGCTTGAATCATACAACCTGAACAAAAAACGTTTTGATGTGGGTATAGACAGCGAAGTCCCTGTACGTCAAGCGCAAATTTCGGTTGAAACTGCGCGTAATGACGTTGCGAACTACAAGACTCAAGTTGCACAAGCACAGAACTTACTCAACCTGTTGGTGGGTCAGCCTGTTCCTGCAAACTTATTGTCTCCTCAACCTGTGAAACGCATTACCCAAAGTACGGCGTTGACAGCGGGCTTGCCAAGCGACTTGTTAAATAACCGTCCTGATGTCCGCGCTGCGGAATATCAATTGTCTGCTGCGGGTGCCAACATAGGTGCGGCAAAAGCACAGTTGTACCCAACCATCAGCTTAACAGGCACAGCGGGTTATGCATCGACAGATTTAAGCGACTTGTTTAAATCAGGTGCCTTTGTATGGTCACTCGGCCCAAGCTTAGATATTCCAATCTTTGACTGGGGCACACGTCGTGCCAATGTGAAGATTTCAGAAACTGACCAAAAAATTGCGTTGTCAGATTATGAAAAAACCATTCAAACCGCTTTCCGTGAAGTGAATGATGCCTTGGCAGTACGTGAAAATATTGGTGACCGTCTAGCAGCGCAACGTCGTCTGGTAGATGCAACCAACACCACCTATAAGCTTTCAACGGCCCGCTTCCGTGCAGGTATCGATAACTACCTGACTGTACTTGATGCACAGCGTACATCGTACTCAGCGGAACAAGGGTTGTTATTGCTTGAACAAGCAAACTTAAACAACCAAGTTGAAGTGTATAAAACCCTCGGTGGCGGCGTTAAAGCCAACACTGCTGATCAAGTGGTGAAACAGCCTTCTTCTTCAGATGTGAAATACAACAAAACAGCAAACTAAGGTTTACAACATCAAAAGCTCACTTCGGTGGGCTTTTTTATTGCTTTTTGCTGAGCAATTTCCTATCTTCAAAGATAATCAAATCATTTGAATATTGAACATTATGCTTTTAAGTAACCTTGAGTCTGTTCCTGGACATCACATTTCCCAACAACTGGATGTAGTCTACGGCAGTACGGTTCGGAGTAAACATGTCGGGCGTGACTTTTTGGCAGGGTTAAAAAATATTGTCGGTGGTGAGCTCACTGCCTATACCGAGCTTTTAGAAGAATCACGCCAAGAAGCTATGAATCGTATGATTGCAAAAGCACAAGGCTTAGGGGCCAATGCCATTGTAGGTATTCGTTTTTCAACTTCTAATATTGCCCAAGGTGCCTCTGAGTTATTTGTTTATGGCACTGCGGTCCATGTCACACCGTTAGACAACCATCTCCCCGATCCATTTCCAACACAGGCCTAAGCAATGGAAAGTTTAGTTTTCCAACTGCTGATCTTTACGGTGCTCTTTAGCATCGGTTTTGGCTTTGGTCGCTATAATGAACGCAAACATTTGGCTGAGCTTGAACAGAATGAGAAGCGTCTTGCCTACATTACCTTGGGTAATTTACGCAAAGTAAGCTTCGAGCAGTCTGGGCACATGATCAGCAGCAATGTTGTGATTTCTCATGATTATTTCAAATATGTATTGGCCACCGTGCAGAACTTTTTTGGGGGTAGACTCACCAGCTATGAAAGTGTTGTCGATCGTGCTCGTCGTGAAGCCATTGTAAGACTTAAGCTTGAAGCGGAAAAACACGGCGCAACGCATATCGCCTGCATGAGACTGGCGACCACAGAAATGGGCATGCAAGGTGGCATGGTCGAAGTCTTTGCTTATGGAACCGCCATTCAAAGTCCTTAAACAACTCTACTATTTATCAATCATTTATTCACTAAACTCAAACAGCATGAGCGTTCAAAATAGCTCATGCTTTCTAGTGTACATTCGGATGCTAGATTGCTCGCTAGAGCATAATTCTCTACACTGAACACAATAAAAATGGACATCACCTACACTGTAAATAGGTCACAGATAATGAAATCCTTAGCACTGAAAATAAGTATGGCTGTGCTCACTATGCTTCCACTTGTAGCCAAAGCTGAATTAATTGTACTGGCATCGCCTCAAAGTAATGATGCTTACTATGCAAAAATGATTGATGATATTTTTGATTTTCACGTCGATTATGCAAAAAAAATTATTAAAAATGGAGACAATGTCGTTGTACTAACGGACAAACACCTCTACCCCGACTATGTCAAAGCCTTGGGCAAAAAGCATGTGGCAATCGCACCGATGCATGACATTTGGATGCGCGACTTCACCAGTGCCAACCCAGCTCAACCCGTCATGTTCCGCTACACGGCGGCAGGACAAGGTGGCGCTAAAAAAGGTCAGGCCATTTCAGATGAAGTGCAAGACGAATTTAAATACTACAGCCAAAAGGCTGGCTTACAGTTTACGCAAAGCAAACTGTTGAATGATGGCGGAAACTGGGTGGAAGATGGTTATGGCAATGTCGTCCTCAGCACCAAATTCCTAGCGGATAACAAGCTCACCGAAAGCGAAGCCCGTAAGAAACTCATGGCATTGACGGGTGCAAAGCAGATTGCGTTCATTGAAGCCGATGAACAAGGGGGCTTGGAACATGCCGATGGCGTAGTCAGCTTTGTCGACCAAAATACCTTGGTGATTAACTCCTACCCTGAAGATCCCGACTATGCCAAGCAACTCAAAGCAGATTTAAAGCGCGGTATTCCCAATGTTAAAATTCGTGAAATCATCACCCCTTATGATGGCAGAGAAATTTACGATGAAAAATTTGGTTCTGCATGTGGCCTATACACCAATATGTTGGTCACGCCTGAACGGATTTACTTCCCGCAATTTGGGATTAAAGAAGATGCTGTCGCGTTACAGCAAATTCGTAGCGTAACCAAACGTACTGTTGTTCCAGTACAGTCTTCTAATGTCTGTCATATGGGCGGCGGTGTGCGTTGTATGTCTTGGCAAGTGCGTGGAAAAAATGCGGAATTGTTCTTAAATTATTTAAATAAAATCAGTAAGTAGTGCAGCGGTGTTCCCCCCTATCAAAACATGGGGGGATGGGATATGTGAACATCATGATCCTAAAAGGCAGGTGGAAGAGACGTTCCTCCTGCCTTTTTCAATTTACTTCACTTTCATCTTACGAATCATTTTATACAACGTGGTAGGCGATAAACGAGACACCATAACCCCCATTTTCTCTTTGCGACCGCCGACTACGATGTATTCTTCACCTTTAAGCAATGCACTCACCACCGTTTGCGCAAAAATATCGGGTTCTAAACCATTTTCAATTGCTTCATCTTGATGACCCTGCGGTTTACCTTCGCCATTTAAAGCATTAAACGAAACATTGGTTTTAACAAAGCCTGGGAAAATCACCGATACGTCCACCCCCTCATTGGCCACTTCAGCACGCAGGCTATTTGCCCACATATGAATGGCCGCTTTGGCTGCTGAATAACTGGCACGGTACTGTGTCCCCAATAGCCCTGCAACACTCGAAACAAAAGCAATACGGCCAGATTTTTGCGCTAAAAAAGTCGGTAGAACAGTTTTGGTTAAAAACACTTGTGAGAAATAATCCACTTCCATAATTGCACGTTCAGTCTGCATGCTGGTGTCAGCAATCAAGGCTCTCTGGCTTAAACCCGCATTATTAATCAACCAATCAATTCGACCTTTTTTCTGTAGCACTTGCTCATAGGCATGGCGAACTTGAGCTTCGTCGGTAATGTCCGCACAAATGGAAATGTGTTGATCTGGATTCAGCAGTCCGACACGAACTTTCTCGAGTTCGTCAAAACGTCTTGCCGTGAGTACGACCTCAGCACCCTGTAAAGCACATTCTTTGGCTAGTGCTTCACCTAACCCTGAAGATGCCCCCGTGATCCATACCACTTTAGCGTCTAAACTCTTTAACTGTGCCATGTCCTTATTGCCTCATACCGAAGTTTTATTTGCAGATTGATCATTTAAAAAAGTCAGGAAATGATCAAAATATTGACTCATCATCTGCGCATCATAGATACGCCCTAACTTATCAAAACGTTTATAGCCCAACTGGGTCGTCAAGTTAATCACCCCATTCAGTGTTTTATCGACCACCAGATTAAATTTAAGCATTTTTTTGGGTTCACGAACCAAACTGGTCACCCCTTGATCGACAATTTGTGTAAACACCTTCAAAGCTGGAGCAACATAACTGTTATTGCCCTTTTCCATCTGTTCCGCACAACCCAAAAGTTCGGTAACTAAGGTTTTTTCGACTGGGTAGCTTAAAAAATGCATGCTCTCGGTGTCATACATCATTTGCTCTAGATAATTCACCATTGGAATTAGACGGTCATTTGAAAAAAACGACACGGACCACGGCATGTACTTACGCATAGTGTCTACAATGTGCTGAATAATTTTCTCAGACTCCCCATCACCTGAGGTAGACAAACGCGCAAGATCGCCAAAGACTTGATCAATCACTTCACATGAAATATCCGCTAAAACCTCACCCAAAGGTTTGGCAAGGCTTTGGCTTTCGCCGGCATTAAGCTGTTGATGAATGTGTGCAAAACGTTGGTGAGTTTCAGGTTTTAATTTTAATGATATTTGATAAGTCATAGTGATCCCCCCTTTTTTTTGATTTTTACTGCGAACAAAGCGCACTCTAGGCTTAGACACATCATAAAGTGCTCTGCATCATGTCGCAATTGCTAGATCAACGCATTTGCTTTACATGCCCCCATTTGCGATTTCTTTGCTACAATAGATGCAATTTTTTATCTACTTTTGAACTGTTTGAACTATGACTGATTCAGCGCAAAATATCGCTACAACTTACGATCCGACCGAGATCGAGAAAAAATGGTACCAAACTTGGGAAGAACGTGGCTATTTCAAGCCCTCTGAAAAAGGTGAGTCATTTTGTATCATGATTCCGCCGCCAAACGTCACCGGTAGCTTGCACATGGGTCATGGTTTTAACAATGCCATTATGGATGCGTTAACCCGCTACAACCGTATGTCAGGTAAAAATACCTTATGGCAACCGGGTACAGACCATGCGGGTATTGCCACGCAAATGGTGGTTGAGCGTCAGTTGGGTGCTCAAGGTGTGAGTCGTCATGACCTTGGTCGTGAAAAATTCATCGAAAAAATTTGGGAATGGAAAGAGCAATCAGGCGACACTATCACCCGTCAGATCCGTCGTTTAGGTTCTTCAGTCGACTGGTCGCGTGAACGCTTCACCATGGATGAAGGTCTATCCAATGCAGTCAAAGAAGTGTTCGTTAAACTGCACGAAGACGGTTTGATTTACCGTGGCAAACGTTTAGTAAACTGGGATCCAAAATTACAAACTGCCCTTTCTGACCTTGAAGTTGAGTCGGATAAAGAAGAAGCAGGTTCACTGTGGCACTTCAAATATTTCTTTGAAGATAAAAACCTCCGTACCCATGATGGCAAAGACCATATTGTTGTAGCGACCACACGTCCTGAAACCTTGTTAGGTGATACCGCAGTTGCTGTGGCACTTGATGATGAACGCTATACGCACCTTGTTGGCCAGAACATCATTTTGCCAATTACAGGTCGTGCTGTTCCAATCGTGAAAGATGAATATGTTGATAAAGAATTCGGTACAGGCTGTGTGAAAATCACCCCTGCGCACGACTTTAACGACTATGAAGTCGGTAAGCGTTGTGAACTCCCAATCATCAACATCTTCAATAAAAATGCAGAAGTGTTGGCTGAGTTTGAATACATCGCGAAAGCGGGCGAGCAAATTTCTAAAACCATCCCTGCTCCTGCGGACTACATTGGTTTAGAGCGTTTTGAAGCACGTAAAAAACTGGTTGAACAAGCGGAAGCAGAAGGTTGGTTAGACCAAATTCAACCCTATACCTTGAAACCACCTCGCGGTGACCGTTCAGGCGTAATCGTTGAGCCATTATTGACGGATCAATGGTATGTAAAAATTGCACCATTGGCGCAACCTGCCATTGAAGCGGTTCAAGACGGTCGTATTAAGTTTGTTCCTGAACAGTACAGCAACATGTACATGGCGTGGATGAACAACATCCAAGACTGGTGTATCTCTCGTCAACTTTGGTGGGGTCACCGTATCCCTGCTTGGTACGATGCTGAAGGCAACATCTATGTGGGTCGTGACGAAGCGGAAGTCCGTGCGAAAAACAACATCCCTGCTGATGTTGCGCTTAGCCAAGACGAAGACGTACTCGACACATGGTTCTCTTCTGCGCTGTGGACCTTCTCAACCCTTGGTTGGACTGGCGATGCCAAGAAAGATGCGGAAAACTATTTCCTCAATACTTTCCATCCAACGGATGTATTGGTGACTGGTTTTGACATCATCTTCTTCTGGGTTGCTCGTATGATTATGTTTACGATGCACTTCATGAAGAATGAAGATGGTACGCCACAAGTCCCGTTTAAAACGGTATACGTTCACGGTCTAGTTCGTGATGGCGAAGGTCAAAAAATGTCGAAGTCTAAGGGCAACGTGCTTGACCCATTAGATTTGATTGACGGTGTTGACCTTGAGACCTTGGTACAAAAACGTACTACAGGTCTAATGAACCCGAAACAAGCAGCGAAGATTGAAAAATCAACCCGTAAAGAGTTCCCTGAAGGCATTCAAGCCTATGGTACGGACGCAGTGCGTTTCACCTTCTGTGCGCTTGCCAATACAGGTCGTGACATTAAGTTCGACATGAAGCGTGTTGAAGGTTACCGTAACTTTGCCAACAAAATCTGGAACGCAACCCGTTTCGTGATGATGAACTGTGAAGAGCAAGTGATTGGTACTGAAGTTCGTCAAGACCTTTGGGAATTGCCTGAACAGTGGATCGTGAGCCGCTTACAAAAAGCTGAAGCTGCGGTACAACAAGCCTTTGCAACTTACCGTTTAGACTTGGCTGCACAAGCGATTTATGAGTTCATTTGGAATGAATACTGTGACTGGTATGTCGAGCTGACCAAACCTGTTCTGAACGATGAAAATGTATCGGTTGAGCGTAAAGCTGAAGTTCGTCGTGTACTCCTTGCGGTAATGGAAGCTTCTTTACGTCTTGCACATCCGCTTATGCCGTATTTGACTGAAGAAATTTGGCAAACACTTGCACCAAAACTTGGTATTTCTGGCGAAACCATCATGTTGGCGCAATACCCTGTTGCCAACCCTGAGCGTGTAAACGAACAGGCTGAAGCAGATATGCAATGGCTTCAAGGTTTGATTGGTGCGGTGCGTAACATCCGTGGTGAAATGGGCTTAGGTAATGCACGTTTATTACCAGTGCTTCTACAAAACACAACGGAAGCTGAGAAAGCACAGATCACCCGTATTGAAGCGTTGTTTAAAGCCTTGGCGAAAGTAGAAAGCATTACGTTCTTGGCAGATGCTGAACAACCGCCATTGTCTTCTTCTTCTGTTGTTGGACATGTGTCTGTCTTTGTTCCGATGAAAGGTTTAATTGACCCGAAAGCGGAATTAGGTCGTTTACAGAAAGACTTAGATAAGGTTCAAAAGCAGCATGACGTCATTGCAGGCAAACTTTCGAATGAAGGTTTTGTGGCAAAAGCACCTGCGGCTGTGGTTGAAGGTGAGAAAGTGAAACTGGCTGAGTTTGCTGACCAGTTAGCGAAGATTAAAGCGAATATGGAGCAGATTGCGGCGCTTTAAGTTATTGAAGTTTAAAATCTAATCTGTATTATAAAGGGCTGATTATTCAGCCCTTTATTTTTTAATATGAAATATTTATTTAATATCAGTGGTAATATTCCACATGCAAAAATTGAAAACATAAAAATCCCACTGGAAGGGCGTAATTTAATTATTACAGGTAAGAATGGTAGTGGAAAAACTAGTTTTTTAAAGTTATTAGAACAAAAAATTTTATTACATTTAGACAAGAAAGCCTATTTAACTGATGGACAAATAAGCTCAATAAGACATTATGAAGATATTATAAACAGCCATCATAAAGGAAGTATTGAATACTCCCAAGCAGAGTATCAACTGAATTATTTATATCAAAATCGTAAGAATATCGAAGAGGGCCTTATACTAAAACTTGAAAATGAACTAGACTTTTTAGCTTTACATGATGAGTTAAAAGCTATTTTTGTTTATTTTAAAGCTATGCGCATAGCTTCTATTACTGAAACAAAACATACCTCATCTATTGAAGATGAAAAAAATATAGCCATTCAAAACCTAAAAAATAGAAATAGTGAAAGTTTTGGTAATAAACTTGAACAACATTTAGTAAATATCAAAGTAAATCAATCATTAGCTCTCACTGAAGATAAAAATCAAGAACAAGCTAATCAATTTCAAGAATGGTTTGATAACTTCGATAATCATCTCAAATTTTTATTTGAAGATGATAATGCCCATTTAGTTTTTTATCGTCAAAACTTTAAATTTAAAATCTCATTAGAAAATCGTGAATTTGACTTTCAAACACTTTCATCAGGTTATTTAGCAATTTTTGAAATTTTAGCTGATTTATTAGTGCGCTCAGAATTCTTTGAAATCACACCCAATGAACTGCAAGGTATTGTATTGATTGATGAAACAGATGCTCACTTACACATCTCTTTACAGAAAAAAATTCTTCCTTTCTTCTCTAAATTATTTCCTCAAATTCAATTTATTGTAACTACACACTCACCATTTGTTATTACTTCAACAGATAATGATACTGTGGTCTATGACATTTCTAGTCGCGAATTATTTGAAGAAGATTTAAGTCGTTATTCTTATGAATCTGTTATTAAAGGACTATTCCACGTCAATCCTATTAGTTCGGACACAAAGAATTCAATTGAAATATTAAAAAACCTATTAAATGAAAATCCAAGCAATTATGAAAATATAAGATCAATTGTCAAAAGCCTAATCGAACTAGAAAAAAATGATCTATTAGATAAAAGTTTAAAAAACCTATATTTACAAGCAATCAATCTCCTAGCAGATAAAAATCAACTGGAGGATTTAGATGTTTAAAGTATCCAAATCTGCTAGACCAACGGATTGGACTACGAAGGACTATAAGGATCCTGTGGTTGTTAAGCAATTAAAGAAAGATTTCTATGGTAAATGCTATATCTGTGAACAGAAGCATTTCCCGAATTTGAATGTTGAACATTTCATTCCACATTTAGATGATGAAACGCTTAAGCTTGATTGGAACAATCTCTATTACGCATGTTCAAGATGCAATTCAATCAAAAATAAATACTACGATGATATGCTTGATTGCTGTAATCAAGCTCATTTAGTTGAAGAGTGGATAAAAGTCTATTACAGAATGCCTGATGAAGACATTGAAGTAATTAATGCTTGTTCTAATGACCATCCATATCATGAGAAAGCTGAGACGTCTAAAGAGTTAATTACAAAATGCTTCAATAATGCCAATAGCGGCATCCAAGAGGTTAGCAAAGAAGATTTAAGAGAAAAAATTATTGAAGTGCATAACGAATTTCTAGATTTAAGAAGAGAATTCTTTAAAGAACTAGATAACTGGCAAGAAGCAGATAAAATTAAAAAAGCAGATGATATTAAACATCGACTCAAATCTCATTACGCCTTTTCAGCCATTCTTCGTGGTTATTTAGAAAAAGATACAAAATGGCGTACTGCTCTCGAAGAAATTGAACAATTAAAACTTCAACAATCTGCATAACCCTCATCCTGACCTTCTCCCATTGGGAGAAGGTACTTAAAGCACTCCATGCCCCAACAACATCTCCACCCCACTCACCTTTTTCATATGCTTTAAACGCTCTTGTTCCCACTTCAACTGCTGTTTTAATTCAGCAGCATCCTTATCTATCACCTTATACACATCACTCATTTTGAGCTTTTTAGTGTTGATATGACTGCTCAAGTGAAAAGACGCAAAGATCTCTTCTAATAGGCTTTGCAAATTCTGACTCTGTGCTTCCAAAGACAACTGATAAAACTTCACTTGTTCCGAACTTAAAGCTTTTGAGCTTAGGCCTTTATTGGTCTCTAGCTGTAACTGAAGTTTCAATAGATAAAATAAATCCTGCTCTGCATAAGATTCATTGACCTGCTGCAAAAGTTCAGTTTTTTCTAACTTCTTCGCTTTATCAGGTTCACGGTCAGGGTGAATCATCGCAGTAATTTTTAAATATACAGTTTTCAAGGACTGTGCTGCCATTTTGGCTGCTTGCTCACGTTTTTCTTGTTGTTTTAACTGCTTGGCACGTTCTCGTTCTACTTCATATTGGGCAGAATCATATTCATAATTTGCCCAGTCTACATCTACGTTTTGTTCTACCGTTTCAGCGAGGTCATGATTTTGTATTGAGTTTGATCTGGTTTTCTTCACGCGTACATGCTCTGCATGCTGCATATAGAAAGTATCCACTTTCTCTACTTGCTCTTTCTGCGCAGAAGTCAGGATCTGTGATTTTTTTAGCATCTTGGCTAAAGCGGCTATTTTGGTGTCAATCTGTACTAAATTAGCTTTGCTAAAGGCATCGCTGGCCAAATGATTCCACAGGGTATCGAGCTGTGTAAATAGAACCGTATGTAACTCTGTATAAACAGACAAAAGCTTACTGTGCGTATAGTTTTGAATGTCAGCTTGCACATTTTCCCATGCTGCCAGTTCTTGTTTTTGCTGTTCAATACGCTCAATCAAACGATTTAATTTTTTCTGCTGCGGACTGAGTTGAGCCTCTGGCTGAGCCGTCGTTTTTAACACTGAAGACATAACCCCATCCAACCCAGTACAAAAGAGAAATTATAGTGCGATCTTAGCGCACAAGCAGCGCTAGTGTCTTTAAGCTGATATTAGAATCTGAGTGATTCAAATTTTGAGTGAAAAAAGCCCATCATTCGATGAGCCTTTTATTTAGCGAAATAGCTTTACCAATAGTTTTCGACCGCAATATTTCCTTCACCACGGCGATTCATAGTCAAACCGCGTGCTTTCAGGGCTTCTTTGGTGTCTTCGACCATTTGCGGGTTACCACACAGCATCACATGGCTGGTTTCAGGGTTCAGACTCAAACCAACTGCTTTTTCAAGCTCACCATTTTCAATCAGTACAGGTAAGCGGTCATGCAGTGGCGCATGTGGATCACGGGTAATAATCGGCACAAATTTAAAGCCTGTATGCCCTTCACCAAAAGTCTCTGCAATTTCTTGAATACGTGTTGCATACGCCAGTTCAGAGGCTGTACGTACGCTATAAACCAGCGTAATACTCTCGTACTTCGACCACGTCTCAAAGTCTTGTAACATCGAAATAAAAGGTGCCAGCCCTGTCCCTGTGCCCAGTAACCATAAGTCTTTTGGTAACGGCAACTGATAACGCGCCAAAGTCAAAAAGCCATACGGGATCTTTTCGAGGTAGATGTCATCATCGACTTTTAAGTGCTGTAAATTTGAGGTAAATGCACCTTCAGGCACCACAATCGAGAAAAACTCTAAAGTTTCATCAAAAGGAGAGGACACCACCGAATACGCTCGAACCACCAATTCATCGCCCACTTTGATGCCAATACGGGCAAATTGTCCTGCGGTAAACTTAAAATGTGCAGGTCGCGTCATGGTGAAGCTAAAAAGTGTATTGGTCCAACGGTGTACGGATAAAACCTTTTCTAGGCTAAATTTTTCAATTGACATGATTTCAGCGTGGCATCAAAGACGTTGCTCATGTTAGCATGACCACATAATTTGTTAATATTTTTTAAATGTTAAGGCTATATTCATGCGCATGACTTTACGCCAGTTGGCGGTTTTTGTAGCAGTTGCTCAAGAAGGCACAGTAACCAAAGCCAGTGATGCGGTTCGACTCACCCAGAGTGCTGCGAGTATGGCTTTAGCAGATCTAGAAGATGGTTTGGGGGCTCCACTGTTTGACCGTCTAGGTAAGCGTCTTCAACTCAATGATTTGGGTCGTTTCCTGCTGCCACAGGCTTTAGAAATTTTGGGTCGCTGTGATGCTTTCGAGCAAGCTGCTAAAGGTGAGTTACAAAGCATTGATTTACGTTTGGGTGCAACCCTGACCATCAGTGACTACCTCATGCCTGACCTGATGGCTGACTTCTTACAAATTCAACCTCAAGCCCATTTACAGCTGCAAGTTGGTAATACCCGTCAAATGATTGAGGCGGTGAATCAGTTCCAACTAGATTTGGCCTTGATTGAAGGCTCTTGTCACTTGCCACAGCTCCAATGTATCCACTGGCGTGACGATGAATTAGCGGTCTGCTGTGCACCAGAACATCCTTTGGCACAGTTAAATCGTACATTAACGCCTGAAGACTTTAAATCGGTCGAGTGGATCTTGCGTGAAGAAGGTTCAGGTACGCGCGAAGTGTTTGATAACGCTATTTTAAAAGACTTACCTGATGCCAATATCCGTCTGACCTTGGGTCATAATGAAGCGATTTTAAAAATCGTGGCGGGTGGTTTAGGGATGTCATGTATTTCAAAGCTGGCCACTGAACCTTTGCGTGAAAAAGGTCAGCTGGTGGTGCTTGATACTCCATTTTGGTCTCTAACCCGTCCATTGTTCATGTTGGTACATCGTCAGAAGTACCAAGGGCCAGGACTCAAAGCCTTTATGAAATTCTGCGAAAAATAAGTAAGCAAAAAGCACCCGAGGGTGCTTTTTTTATTTCCCAAATTGGCGCTCACAAGGCTCACCATCATTGTTCCCATCCATTTGGGTATTTGGACAGTTTCTTAAGAAATAAACCGCTTCTTCATAAGAACGCATTTGGGAGCAATGGGTTCGTCCATCGCATTTAAACTGCCCTGTGCTGACAGGTAAGCGACCATTTTGTTTATCAATACTTTCCGTCACGCATTCAGAGCGTGGTTGATTGGTCTGATGCAGACCTGCATCTAAATTACGCTTCCCTTGCTCAGATAAGATTTGATCGGGCAACTTTCCTAAAGCTTTACGCTGTTCTTCTACAATCTGTTGCTGCTCGAGCATCAACTGCTCAGCTTTACGCTGCTTTTCTGCACTATAACTTTGATATTTCCCATAGGTCAAAAAGCCCAATACCGCGACGATAATGATGCCAATCACGGTGATGATAGTACTTTTATGCCCTGCCTCATGGTAACGTGGTGAGGCTTGGGTATGTGCTTTTTTCTTATTTGATGGTGTCGTTGCTTTGCTTTCTGAGGACAGACCGAGCCGCTGGATATTGCCAGCCTTAAACTTGCCTTGGTCTTCTACAATCATAAACTGAAGTGCTTCGCCAATCTTGGGTTCAATGTTGTGCTGTGGCAAATCTTTGATATGAAAAAACACATCATCAATATCCCCTTCCACTTCAATGAAACCAAAACCACGTGGGGTACTAAAGCTTTTGATTTTTCCTTTCAGAAACATAATCTGCTCTATTTAACTGTATTTTTCGTATTGTAATCAATAAAAAAGAGGCTAAAAAGCCTCTTTGCTTCAAAATACAAAGATTAATCTTTGTACGATTGAACGCTGAATCAACGCTGACTTAGCGTCGAAAATTAGACAATAAATCTGTAGTAATCGATTTATTATGGCTTGAGACTTTCGACTTCTTGGCTTTAGCAGAGTTGTCTTCAACTCGCTCAATTTTAATCGCTTTATTGCGATCGCCATTTTCAACCACATTAAACTTCACGCGTTCATTGCGTTTCGGCTCACCTGAGTCTGCAGGGAAATCCGAGATATGAAAAAATACGTCGCCTTCAGGTGAGGAAATAAAGCCAAAACCTTTGTCAGCGTTATATTGCTTAACTTTTCCTTGATATTGCTCGGCCTTCATAAACAGATCCTAATATGTACACGCTTTGTTGTAGTATATAAAAAAGAGGCTATAAAAGCCTCTTTTTGCTGGGGCTCAATCTTAATCTTTTTGAACTGAACCAAAGATTTTGTCGCCCGCATCACCTAGACCCGGCACGATATAACCATTGGCATTTAAGCCTTGGTCAATTGAAGCCGTGAAAATAGTGACGTCTGGGTGCGTATCCAAAACACGTTTAATGCCTTCAGGCGCCGCAACCAACACCATCACACGAATGTCTTTACAGCCACTTGCTTTCAATACATCAATCGCAGCAACCAATGAAGAACCTGTGGCAAGCATCGGATCGATGATCATCGCTAAACGGTTCTGTACATCTGGAACTAATTTTTTGTAATAAGTACGTGCTTCAAGCGTTTCTTCATCACGCTCTAACCCTAGTACAGACACTTTAGCACTTGGAATCAAGTTTAAGAAACCATCTAACATGCCAATACCCGCACGTAAAATTGGCACAACCGTGATTTTTTTACCCACAATGCGGTCTACTGTTACTTTACCATTCCAACCATCAATTTCATGATCGCAAACAGGTAAATCTTTGGTCGCTTCATAGGTCAACAGCATAGTCACTTCTTGAGCCAGCTCACGGAAGTTTTTGGTGCTGATATCAGCACGACGAAGAAGACCAAGCTTATGACGAATCAGTGGATGACGAATTTCATGGATAGCCACGGGAGAGCACCTAAAAGGTAAAATAAAATTCCTTACATTATAAAGCTTTTTATCGTGCGATAAAAACAAAAAAGCCCCCAATTGATGGAGGCTTTTTTGTTAAAACGAAACGTTTTTAAAAATTAGTGCTGTTGAGAAAGCATAAAGTGGATTGGAGATAGAATCTCTGACTGAAGTGCTAACTTGATAATTGGATCTGGATAGATACCAATCACAAGCACTGCTGCCGCAGCTAAAAGCACCATAATACCACCCACTTTTTGCCCCCAATGATCCACAGCGTCTACACGAGGTGCATCTGGTGGTGTCATGTACATAACAACCATCACACGGAGGTAGTAGTACAGACCAATACCAGAACCAACGATGATCATCGCAGCTAAGAACCAATGTTGAGTCGTTACCGCAGCCATGACCACAAGGAACTTACCAATGAAGCCCGCTGTCAAAGGAATACCCGCAAGCGATAGCATCATCACCGTTAATACGGCAGTCAACACTGGACGACGCCAGAATAGACCACGGTAGTCCGCTAAGCTTTCTGCTTCGTCTACGTTGTTGTATGGGCTAGACATCAATGCAACCGCACCGAATGCACCAATCGTAGTTAACACATAAGTGATCACATAGACCGATACGTTGCCAAGGCTTGCATAAGTCATGCTGATTAAACCAATCAACAAGTAACCAAAGTGCGCAATTGAAGAGTATGCCAAGATACGTTTCAAGTTCACTTGTTTCACTGCAAGGAAGTTACCCACCAAGATCGATAATACCGCAATCACGGTTAAGATCGTCACGATTGAGTCAACAAGGATCGCACCTGACGTTAGAATGTAACGTACAAACAGACCAATTGTCGCAACTTTTGCAGCTGTAGCAAGGAATGTTGCAATCGGAGTTGGTGCACCTGCATAAACGTCTGGTGTCCATTTATGGAATGGCGCTAAAGACAGTTTGAATGCCACAGCAAAAACAATCAGACCTAAACCTAAAAGTACCATTGGCTGTTGGATGTTTTGCATTAACGCTTGAACATTGTCATAGAACGACATTGAACCTGTGTACGCGTAAATATACGCCATACCCATCAACAACATTGCCGAAGCTGTTGCTGAAAGCACCAAGTACTTCACCCCTGCTTCTAAAGACTTAGAGCGCTGGTGTGTATAGGCCAATAAGCCATATACAGGAATCGACATCAACTCAAGGCTAATGAAGAACGATGCATAGTGAGAGCTTGCTACCATTAACATTGCACCAGTCACTGATGACAACATTAAGATATACAGTTCTTCACGGTTATCTTTATAGCTTTCAATATAGGCATGCGACAAAGTACAGCATGCCAAAGCCGCAATTAGAATAATCACTTGGTACAGCAAGGTGAACGCATCCACCATGAACATACCCATCACGTTCGCAGGTGCAAAAGCACCACCGAACATTGTGAATAGTACATATGCTGCTGCAAGGTTTAAGCCCACCACTGATGCTGTCGCAATTAAGTTATGGTTACGCTTAATTGCAGTAAGAATCATCACGACGATCGTTGTTAAAGCAACGATCATCACAGGAGCTAAAGGCATAAGCTCAGAAAATGACATTGTGAAGTTCATGACTTATTGCATCTCCACATTTTCGAGTTGAACAGTTGCTTGACTCGCAACATCAACTACTTCTTGTACAGGAATGTAGCTGTTCGCTAACCACGCCATGCTTGAGTTTGAAATATCAAGGAAGCTTTGTGGGTACAAACCAAGCCATAACAGACCGAAAGCACAGATTAACAAGATCACTACTTCACGCGCATTTAAGTCTTTCAATGGGTTGTTGTAGTGCTGCTGTTGTTCTTCGTTTGGCGTACCAAACAACGCTTTGTGGATCAGAATCAAGCCATAAAGACCTGCAAATACTAAGCTTACTGCCGCAAGAATAGTAAACACTGGGAATTTTGCATAAGAACCCATCAAGATCAGGAACTCACCAATGAAGTTACCTAGACCTGGAATACCTACAAGCGCCGCCACGAAGAACATGAGGAAGAATGCAAGATATGGGAACTGACCACGCATACCGCCCATCAAACGCATATCACGGGTATGAACACGCTCGTACACTTGACCACACATAATGAACAATGCAGCAGATGACAAGCCATGTGCCAACATCATGATCATCAAACCTTGGAAGGTTAAGATGTTACCTGCGTAAATCGCAAGTAAAACAAAGCCCATGTGTGAAATTGACGTATACGCAAGTAAACGTTTCATATCGGTTTGCTGGAAAGCACACCAAGCACCGTAGAAGATACCGATTAAACCGAAAATGATCGCGATGTCTGCAAACTGTGCAGAAGCCGCTGGGAAGAATGGAATCACAAAACGTAGTAAACCATATGCAGCCGTCTTAATTAAGATACCTGCAAGGTCAACCGAACCTGCTGTAGGGGCTTGCGCATGCGCATCTGGTAACCAGCCATGTAATGGGAAAACTGGAAGTTTTACCGCAAAACCGACGAATAAACACAGCATGAATGCAAAAGCAACAGCGGGTAATTCTTTGTCTAAAGTATTGGCTACAGCTAATAAATAGTTGTAATCAAAACCGATCATACCCGTCATCATGTAACCGTAAACCACAAGGCCTAGGATACCGATGAGCATGATAAGACCCGCTACTTGCGTGTAGAGGAAGAATTTGGTTGCAGCATAAACACGTGACTTACCTTCTGCCCCTTTATGACCCCAAAGTGCGATCAAGAAGTAGATAGGTACAAGCATCATCTCCCAGAAGAAGAAGAACAAGAACATGTCAATCGCTAAGAATACACCGATCACACCACCCAAAGACCATAAAAGGTTTAAGTGGAAGAAACCAACATTCTTTTGAATTTCACCCCAAGAACAGCCGACAGCCAACACACCTAAAAGTGCCGTTAAGCCCACCATTAATAGAGATAGACCATCCACAGCTAAGTGGATGTTAATGCCTAAAGTCTGAATCCATGGCAACATGAATTCAGCAGACCACGATGGCACTTTCGCGCCAAGTTCGTAGTTAAATGTACCTGTCTGCCATAGGGCAACAGTTAAGCCCAAAGTAATGAGCATACCCACTAACGCGATATAACGCGGCAGTTTGTCGTCGAGTTTGTCGACTAACCAACAAATAAAACCAGCAATGAACGGAACTAAGATCAGCGCGGGTAGAATCCAGTTGTTTGTGATTTCCATCTTATTTCCCCACGATCTGAGTGACGATCAAGACCATTAGTAATACAAAGATACCTAATGCCATGCTTGATGCGTAATCACGCAATGAACCCGTTTGACGTGAACTTGTGAAGCTGTGACCGCCTTTTACAAGTGCAGGCAAGACTAACCACAAGCGATCAATTGGATCACGACCTAAAATCTTCGCAATAAGCAAATATGGTTTCACAAAAACGATTTCATAAAGCGCATCGAAGCCCAGTGCATTACGACAAATGTTTGCAAGACCTGCACCCAATGACGTTTTTGCAAAGCCTTTCACTGCGCTATAAGCAAACGCAAACAAGACCACACCAATCACTAAACCAACCGACGCAATACCCACAGCAGTCCATTCAGCGCTATGCATGCCATGTTCTAAAGCTTCAGGAATCACAAATGCTGGAATTTTTGCTGCATTTAAAATGCTTTCCACAGGTGCTTTAAGTGCCGCACCGACGAAAGTTGAAAGTACAGCAAGAATTGCCAAAGGCCCCCAGAAGGTAATGCCTTTAATCGCATGATACGGCGTATTTTCTTTACCAAAGAACACAACCCAAATGAGGCGGAATGTGTAAATCGACGTTAAGAAAGCACCAGCTACACCCACCCAGTACAATGAGTTATACACTGCGATTGATTCGCCTTGTACCCAAACTGCGCCCAAGATCGCGTCTTTCGAGAAGAAGCCCACGGTGAAGTATGGAATCGCGGCCAATGCACCGCCACCAATGGCGAAACAAGCAAATAGGAATTTGTTCTTGTAGAACAAACCGCCCATCTTGAAGATGTTTTGTTCGTGGTGGTAAGCCAAAATCACTGCACCTGAAGACAAGAACAATAATGCCTTGAAGAATGCGTGAGTCAGCATGTGGAACAGGCCTGCTTGGTAAGCTTCAGCACCCACAGCCATAAACATATAACCCAGCTGACTCATCGTTGAGTAAGCCAAAATACGTTTGATATCGGTTTGAACCAATGCAGCAAAACCAGCCACCAACAACGTTACCGCACCAGTGATTGAGATAAACATCATCACTTCAGGGGCCATTTCAAACACGGTGTACATACGGCAGCACAGGTAAACACCTGCAGTTACCATCGTTGCAGCGTGGATCAATGCAGATACAGGAGTAGGACCTGCCATTGCATCGGCCAACCATGTTTGTAATGGGATCTGTGCAGATTTACCTGCAGCACCCAAGAACAACATCAGTGCTGTCCAAATGGTTAAAGATGAACTTTGTGTCATCACTGTTGGTGCAGCTGCAACCACTTCTGCAATGTTTAAAGTACCGAACTGTTGGTAAATTAAGAACAAAGCGATCAGTAAGAAAACGTCACCGACACGTGTTACGGTGAATGCTTTAATTGCTGCAAAACCATTTGCAGGATTTTGGTAGTAGTAACCAATCAGCAAGTAAGAGCATAGACCTACGCCTTCCCAACCTAAGAACAATAACGCTAAGTTATCGCCTAATACGAGCAGCAACATGCTGGCAACGAACAAGTTGAAATAAGAGAAGAAACGCGCGAAGTCTTCTTCACCACGCATATACCATGATGCAAAGATGTGAATAAGGAAACCCACACCTGTCACCATACCCATCATGAGCAGTGATAAACCGTCAAGATGTAAGCTAATGCCTGGGCTTAGGTTGCCAACATTGAACCATGTCCAAAGATGTTGAACATAAGTCACTTTGCCATTATTAACAAAGTCTAGACCAGCGATCAAAGCAACCAATGCAGAAAGGCCAACCGCTCCCACACCAATAATGGCAGCGACATTTTCAGGAAGCTTGTTGCGACCTGCCGCTAAAAGGACAAAACCAATGAGCGGGAATAATACTGTTAAATATAAAAAACTCATCCGCGCATCTCACTAGCAGCATCCACATCCAAGTGATGGAAGCGATGGTAGAACTGAAGGACGATCGCAAGACCAATACAAGCCTCTGCCGCAGCAAGCGTTAAGATCAGAATAAACATGATTTGTCCGTCTGGTTGTACCCATGTACTACCAGCCAAAACAAACGCAAGCGCAGCTGCGTTCATCATGATTTCAAGGCTCATTAACATAAATAATAGATTGCGTCGCACCATCACACCGTAAAAACCCAGTGCAAAAAGAATGGTTGCAACAATCAAACCATGTTCTAAAGGGATGTTGCCCATTATTGTTTGTCCTCTTCTGCACCTGGTTCACGTTTGCCAAGATGGAATGCTGCAACCAACGCAGCAAGCAATAACATGGCAGCAACTTCAACCAATAATAAATAGTGAGTAAAGAGTGCTTGGCCAACGACTTTTGGACCCACAACTTCAGTACCCATAACAGGGCCAGCCGCTGTGTAGTCAGAGCCGAGCATCCACACCAACACCAAGCCCATTAAGAAGCTCATGAGTGCTGGATAGGCCCAAGCAGACGATGTTAACCATTTACGCTCTTGTTCAACGGTGTGTTGACCAAGGTTTAACATCATCACTACGAATACGAATAACACCATGATCGCGCCTGCATAGACGATGATCTCAAGCGCGCCAGCAAATGGCGCACCCACGATCATAAACATGCCTGCAACTGCAAGAAGTGACACGATCAAGCTTAATAAAGCGTGTACAGGATTCGCGTTGGTCACAACACGAATCGTAGAAACGATGGCCACAAGTGCCATCAAATAAAATGGCCACATCATGGTAATAAGCTCCGTACATCAACTGGTGCGCTTTCACGCTGCGCTTGACCTTTGTCTTTTCCAGTTACAGCCATACCTGTTACACGGTAGAAGTTGTAGTCTGGGTATTTACCAGGACCTGAAATGAGTAAGTTTTCTTTCTCATATACCAAGTCTTGACGAACGTATTCACCCAACTCGAAATCTGGAGTCATTTGAATTGCAGTCGTCGGACATGCTTCTTCACACATACCGCAGAAAATACAGCGTGAGAAGTTGATACGGAAAAACTCCGGATACCAACGACCATCTTCTTTTTCTGCTTTTTGTAGTGAAATACAGCCAACAGGACATGCAACTGCACATAAGTTACACGCAACACAACGTTCTTCACCATCTGGGTCACGTGTTAACACGATACGACCACGGAAACGTGGTGGAACAATTTGTTCGGCTGGCACTTCTGGGTAAAGAATGGTGTCACGTTTACGTGTCACGTGTGAGAAAACCATCCACAGTGAACGTACGATTGACCCAAACCCAGCTAGAATTTTATACATTTTATTCTCCCTGCCCTTACCACAGAATCACTGCGCCAGTAACTAATAAGTTAACTAACGCTAATGGTAAGCAAATCTTCCAACCAAAGTTCATCACTTGGTCATAACGCGGACGCATAAGTGAACCACGAGCCAAGACAAACATCATCACAAAGAATGCTGTTTTGATAATGAACCAGAATACTGGTGGAATGAACGGAATATCGATGTTAAATGGCGCTAACCAACCACCGAAGAATAGCGTTACGATCAATGCAGAGATTAGAACTACGTTGACATATTCCGCAACGAAGAACATCCCCCATTTCATACCGCCGTACTCGACGTGGTAACCTTCCGCCAATTCTTGTTCTGCTTCTGGTTGGTCAAATGGGTGACGGTGAGTTACCGCAACACCTGCAACCACGAAGATTAAGAAACCTAAGAACTGTGGAATTACAAACCATACATCTTTTTGTGCTTCTACAATTTCACGCATGTTGAATGAGCCTGCAATCGCAACCACCCCCATCAATGAAATACCCAAGAACACTTCATACGAAATGGTTTGAGCTGCAGAACGTAGACCGCCAAGCAATGCATATTTATTGTTTGATGACCAACCACCAAACAATACGGCATAGACGGCAATACCTGCCATTGCCATAAAGAACAATAGACCGATGCTCATGTCTGCAACACCTAAGTATGGTGATACAGGAATAACCATGAACGACATCACCGCTGTTGCCATGGCAACAGCAGGAGCTAAACGGAAAGTCAATTTGTCAGCAAACTTTGGTGTCCAGTCTTCTTTGAACATGATTTTCAACATGTCGGCAACGATCTGGAACATCCCCCCAGGACCTACACGGTTCGGACCATAACGGTCTTGCCATAAGCCCAGTAAACGACGCTCAATAAAAGACATCAACGCAGCGATGAGTACTACAACGAGTAAAATCACAATCGCTTGAATGACTGAGTAGGCAATTGGCCAGTTCTCAGCCCAAAGCGGCGTTTGACGGATTAATTCTTGTTGCATGAATTACGCTCCTACCGCGACTGATACAGGCTCAGCAAGTGAAACCGTAGGTGCAAGACCAACTGGATAACCAATATAACCTGTAGGTAAATAATCAATCACTTGAACTGGAAGTACGATCGAAGTCTCGCCTGCTTTCACAGTGATTTTTTGACCATCTTGAACATTCAAACGAGTTGCATCTTGCTCACCCACTGCAAAGACTGCTTCAGGAATACGCGATTCCATCGCAGGTGTTTTCACAGTAAATTCACCAGAAGCAAAAATGTGATGCATCGGCACTAAACGGAAGCTTTCAGGGTTTGCAACAACAACCGCTGGAGCAACGAAAGTACGTGCTGGACGCTTCGCTAAACGATCGAATAAACGCACACCCGAATCACCACCTTTTAAGTGACCACCCACGTTATCTTGGAATTTATTCCAAGCTTGCGGTGAGTTCCAACCTGCTGACCATGCAAATGGTACCAGTGGAGACGGAGTCTGGTTCCCAACATAACCTTCCATAGAGAATGTTAATGCAGAGTCGATATCTGTCGGTTGTTTCGGTTCATGCACGTTCAATGGTGCACGCATAGAGGTACGACCAGAGTAACGACGCGGTTCACGCGCAACTTTCAAACCATGGACACGGAAGCCCGCATCTGGAGCCACATCTTGAATCGCAGCAAGTGCAGGTACGTTTTTCGCAACTGACTCGATGACATCGTCAAGCAAGGTCCAAGAAATCGCTTTACCCTTCACACCGGTTTCAATGGCATGTAACCAGCGCCAAGATTCTTTGATCGCCAGTTCAGGTTTGTAGTAGCTTGGGTCATACACTTGGTAGAAACGTTGTGCACGGCCTTCTTGAGAGACAACCGTACCATCGCCTTCAGCAAATGACGCAGCAGAAAGTACGATATCCGCTTTCTTCACAGTTTCAGTTTCAGAGTGATCTAAAACAATCACGTCTTTACCAGAAAGTGCTGCTTCAACTTGTACCGCTGGCAAACGACGGAATAGATCATTTTCAACGATCACAACCGTGTCATAGTCTTGTGCAAACGCTTGTTCTAAGCTTTGTCCACCGAAGATTGCTAAGCCCATAGAGTTCACTTCAGGAACCGTCAAGGTTAAGCCAGCATTTCCACCAAGGTTTTGCGCAACTTGTGCAGCTGCTTCCATGATGGATGCATCTTGTAAACTTGTACCTGAAATGATCAGTGGTTTCTTCGCCGCTTTCAATGTATCTGCAATGTTCTGAGCAAATGCTTTCGCATCATCTGCTAGACCAAGAATTGCATCACCCTTCACAGCAGCAGCAACGGCAAAACCTAAACGAGCGATATCGTTTGGAGAAGCAACCACTTCACCTGCCGCGACATCCGCTAAACGTGTTTGCGTTGCAGCGAGGATGAAAATCGGTGATTTCGCATCTTGAGCAATACGTTGTAGCGGCTCTGCTAACCAGTCTTGAGTACGACGTTCCGCAGCCATTTCTTTGGCTTTATTTTTCGCCGCTTGACGAACAGACAATGCCATACGTGGCGCTGTTTGCGTTAAGTCTTCACCCAAAATAAGCACAGCATCGTAGCTTTCGATTTCACGCATACCTGGGTTATATACACCTTCGGTTTGCATAATCGATGCAGCCAATTCAACCAAGTTTTGCTCTTTTTGAGACATACCTGTTGAATAGTTCTCTTGACCAACTAATTCGCGAAGCGCGAAGTTCGACTCAAGTGATGCACGTGGAGAACCAATACCCAAAACTTTTTTGCCTTGGATATTTGCGATCACCGTATCTAATGCCTGATCTACAGAAACTGTAGTTGCTTCAGCACCATCACGGAACTGCGGTTGACGTGGACGATCTGCACGGTTCACATAACCTGTACCAAAACGACCTTTGTCACACAAGAAGTATTGGTTCACTTCACCGTTGAAACGGTTTTCGACACGACGAAGTTCGCCATAACGCTCACCCGGAGAAATGTTACAACCCGAAGAACAGCCTTGGCATACGCTTGGCGCATACTGCATGTCCCACTTACGGTTATAGCGTTCTGAGTGAGTTTTGTCAGTGAATACACCTGTAGGACAGACTTCAGTCAAGTTACCCGAGAATTCAGATTCTAAAGTGCCTGACTCAGGACGACCAAAGTAAACACGTGACGCACTTGCATACACACCAAAGTCTGTACCACCCGCATAGTCGTTGTAGTAACGAACACAACGGTAACATGCAATACAACGGTTCATTTCGTGTGAAATGAATGAACCTAGTTCTTGGTTATAGTGCGTACGTTTAGTGAAACGGTAACGACGACGGTCGTGTTGAGTCATCACAGTCATATCTTGTAAATGACAGTGACCACCTTCTTCACAGACTGGACAGTCGTGTGGGTGGTTAGTCATCAAGAACTCAACAATAGAGGCACGAAAGTCTTTCGCTTCTTTGTCTTCAATCGAGATGTAGGTATTGTCAGATGCAGGCGTCATACATGACATGACTAAACGGCCACGCGTATCTTCAGGATTCGCGTATTGAGTCACGGCACATTGACGGCAAGAACCGACAGAACCTAAGGATGGATGCCAACAAAAGTACGGGATATCAATACCCAAAGACAAACATGCTTGCAGCAAGTTCTCTGAGCCATTGACTTCGTACGATTTGCCATCGACATGAATTGTAGCCATAGTCGAATTCCTTAAGCTTGTTCTACGTTGCTAGTTTGCGCAGCAGCATTCACTACTTTTGCTTCAAACTCGCCACGGAAATATTTGAGTGCACCCATCAACGGTTCCATTGCACCTGGAGCATGCGCACAGAAAGTCTTACCAATCCAAAGCTTACGAGTAAGTTCTTGTAAGTGATCGATATCTTCTTTCTTACCTGTGCCATCTTCCAATGCTTTCAGTGCTTTCACCGCCCACGGTAAACCATCACGACAAGGCGTACAGAAACCACATGACTCACGTGCAAAGAATTCTTCTAAGTTACGTGTCGCTGAAACCATACATTGCGTTTCATCCACCACCATCAGCAAACACGTACCTAAACGTGAACCTGCTTTCATGATGCTCTCAGCATCCATCGGTAGATCAATGTGTTCAGCAGCCAAGAAGTCTGTAGACGCACCACCCGGTAACCATGCTTTAAGCTTTAAGCCATCACGCATACCGCCCGCATAGTCTTCAATGACTTCACGCGCAGTTGTACCAAATGGAAGCTCCCAAAGACCAGGGAATTTCACCTTGCCAGATGCACCATAAATTTTTGTGCCTGGATCTTTCGACTTACCCGCAGATAAGCCGATATACCATTCAGGACCACGCAACATGATTGCCGGTAAGTTATTGTAGGTCTCTACGTTGTTAACAATGGTAGGACGACCCCAAGCACCTGCAACTTGTGGGAATGGTGGTTTCGTACGTGGATTTGCACGGCGACCTTCAAGCGAGTTGATTAATGCAGTTTCTTCACCACAGATATAACGACCCGCACCCGTGTGCACATGCAACTCGAAGTTCCAGCCAGTTCCAAGGATGTTATCACCCAAGTAACCTTTGGCACGAACTTGCTCAAGCGCTTCATTTAAGTACGCAGCTGCTTCAATGTACTCGCCACGAATAAAGATATAACCATGCGTTGCTTCTAGCGTATACGCTGCAATCAACATCCCTTCGATCAATTGGTGAGGAAGTTTTTCCATCAACAACCGGTCTTTAAAGGTCCCTGGTTCCATCTCATCGGCATTACAAATCAGGTAACGTGGACCTGAGTTGTCATTTGGCGCCATCAAAGACCATTTGATCCCTGCTGGGAAGCCTGCACCACCACGACCTTTTACGGTCGCAGCTTTAATCACTTCAAGCACATCTTTCGGCGGCATGGTGATTGCTTTTTTTAGACCCGCGTAACCTTCAAGCGCTTCATAATCATCTGCATTACGAACGTGCTCTTGCTTACTCAAACGCCAAGTTAATGGATGCGTTTCTGGGTTACCTTCGCCATAAATTGGTTTTGGTTCGGTATTCATACATACTTCTCCAATAACTGTTTCACTGAAGAAACTTCAACCAAACCGTGAGTGTCTTCATTCACCATTAAGGTTGGGCCTTTGTCACAGTTACCTAAGCAGCAAATCGGCAGCAAAGTAAAACGACCATCAGCAGTCGTTTGACCAAACTGAATGCCTAACTCGCGCTGAAAAGCTTCTGCTAAAGTTTCCGCACCCATCAAGAAGCATGCGATCGAGTCACAAAGTAAAATGACGTTACGACCCACGGGTTGACGGTAAATACGGTTGTAGAAAGTTGCAACCCCTTCCAAATCAGCAACACTGATTGTCAATAACTGAGCAATGGCGTTTAGCTGCGCGTCATCTACCCAGCCATTACGGCGTTGTACACACTTCAAAGCATCCAAAGATGCTGCACGTGGGTACGGATAGTGACCAATGTGATGTTCAATTTCGTGGATTTCGTCCGCAGTCAAAATCCCTTCAACATTCACGCGTGGCTTTTTATCAGTCAAAATCATCATAATGCGTTTACCCCTTAGCGATCCACGTCAGCCATAACGACATCAATAGTCGCTAAATAAATGATCAAGTCAGACATTAAGCTGCCGTTAATCACAGAAGGCATTTGCTGTAAATGCGTGAAGGTCGGTGTACGAATACGGGTACGGTAACTCATGGTTGACTTGTCTGAAGTCAAGTAGTAGTTCGACGCACCTTTTACCACTTCCGCCATCACAGATGCTTCACCTGCAGGCATTACTGGACCCCAAGATACGCTTAAGAAGTGCGTAATCAAGGTTTCAATGTCTTGTAAAGTCTTGTCTTTTGGTGGTGGAACAGCCAATGGGTGATCTGCTTTGTACGCACCTGAAGGCATGTTGTCTAAACATTGCTTTACGATTTTGAGTGATTCTTCAATTTCACGGAAGTGAACCATCACACGTGCATATGCATCGCCTTCGTACTCAAGTGGGATGTCGAAGTCGTAGTTTTCATAGCCACTGTACGGGCGATATTTACGAACGTCGAAATCAATACCTGTTGCACGCAGACCTGTACCAGTCACGCCCCAAGCCAACGCAGATTTTGCATCATATTGAGCCACGTTACGCGTACGACCTACAAACACAGAGTTTTTAAGCGCTGCTGTGTAGTATTCATTCATACGCTTCGGCATCCAATCTAGGATTTCACGAATCAGATGCTGCCAGTTGTTTGGTAAGTCATGCGCTGTACCACCGATACGGAACCATGCTGGATGCATACGGTAACCGGTGATTGCTTCAATCGCGTCATAGATTTTTTGACGATCCGCAAACATGTAGAAGACTGGTGTCATACCGCCGGCATCTTGAATCGCAGTACCGATATACAATAAGTGGTTATTGATACGGAACAATTCAGACATCATGACACGGATACATTGTGCACGGTCAGGTACAGTAATACCCGCCATTTGCTCCACACCCATCACATAAGGCATGTTTTGCGCACAACCACCTAAGTAGTCGACACGGTCGGTATAAGGAATGAATGAATGCCAAGTTTGACGCTCAGCCATCTTTTCCACACCACGGTGGTGATAGCCGATATCAGGCACACAGTCTTTCACTTCTTCACCGTCCAACTGCAAAATGATACGGAAAGCACCGTGCGCAGATGGGTGGTTCGGACCTAAGTTCAAGAACATGAAGTCTTCGTCGTCATTTCCGCGCTTCATACCCCAATCTTCAGGTACGAAACGTAGGTGTTCCTGTTCGTAATCCTGCTTCGCTTGGTTCTGCATATACGGTGTATATTCAGTGGCACGTGCAGAGTATTCTTTACGAAGAGGGTGACCTTCCCAATAGGTTGGCAACAAAATACGACGGAGCATTGGATGCCCTTCGAAATTGATCCCGAACATATCGTAAGCTTCACGTTCGTACCAGTTGGCATTTGGCCAAATGTTGGTTGCAGTTGGAAGATTTACATCATTTTCACTCAATGCAACTTTGATACGAATATCACTATTACGCTCAAGCGATAATAAGTGATAGAACACAGTAAAGTCAGACGCAGGCAAACCGTCGCGGTGTGTACGTAAACGTTCATCTACCGCAGACAAGTCAAACAACATCACGTATGGACGTGACACTGTACGCAAGAACATTAAAACTTCTTGTACGCGCGCGCGCTCAACCCAGACTGTTGGAAAGTCTTCAAAAGTCGTTTGCACATAGAAGTTCTCGCCAAATTTGGTTTTGAGCTCTTCTACAATTGCAAATGCTGGGCGTGAATCAACTTGCGCTGACTCTGGCATAGCGTTTTCAGTTTCAGCCATTGGCTTGGCTTCCTATTTAATACAAATTCATTCAACCTAAACGACAACTACACCCAGACCGGGTGCATCAAAACAACTGTCGTTTAAATTATTTAATTTCATCCATAGAGCGTAAGTTTTTCACTGCAATACGTTCAGCATTCTTACGGTCACGTTCTGGCATCATCTTTGGCTTATACACTGGCTTAAGATCATCACCAATCACGGCAGAAAGTGGACGGCGCTCTAATTGAATTTGGTCTTGTAACAACATTAATGCTTGGATTAATGCTTCTGGACGGGGTGGGCAACCTGGAATATAAACATCGACTGGGATGATTTTATCCACACCTTGTACAACTGAATAAATATCGTACATACCGCCAGAGTTTGCACATGCGCCCATTGAAATAACCCACTTCGGTTCCAACATTTGTTCATATAAACGTTGAATAACTGGAGCCATTTTGACGAAACATGTACCTGCAACAATCATCAAGTCAGCCTGACGAGGTGAAGCACGGATTACTTCGGCACCGAAACGCGACAAGTCATGCACGCCGGTTAAAGTCGTTGCATACTCTACGTAGCAGCAAGATGTACCAAAGTTAAACGGCCAAACTGAGTTCTTACGGCCCCAGTTCACTGCTGTATGTGCCACGTCCTCTAAACGAGTCATAAACACATTTTTATTCACTTCTTCTTCAAGCGGATCCGTTACGATTTGACGCTCTTGAAGCGGATATTGATCAGCATCCGGATTCGCACGGGTTAATGTATATTTCATCCCGAGTTACTCCTTATCAGACGATTTAGCCGGTGACTTATCTTTCACACGACCAGATGATTGAGCTGGGATTTGACCTGTAGGGTCCATAACCAACTCTTCAATTGAATTAAAGCGAGTGATTTCTGCAAGATTCATATTTGGAGAACCAACTTTAGGTTTAATCCCTGCTGCTTTACGTTTGTCAGAAGGCGACCAGTTAAGCGCACCAGTAGACAACTCATAAACCAAACCAACGAGTAAAACTAAAATAAATACTGCTGCAGTGGTGAAACCCACCCAACCCACTTCACGAACCGATGTAGCCCATGCATAAAGGTAAAGCGCCTCTAAGTCGAATACGACGAAGAAGATTGCAACCAAATAGAACTTTGCTGACAGGCGGATACGTGCGCCACCAGCACCAACCACACCTGATTCAAATTGCTCTTGCTTTGCACGGCCCCATGACTTACCCCCAAGGAGTAATGGGACAGTGAGCATAAAGACGCAAAGAAATGTAACGCCGATCACGAAGGCAATAATTGCCCATTCGTATGGAGTAATGGCACTCATGCGGGGATAACTCCTGGCAGGCCTAATTTATTAACAAAGAATGCATGTATTGGCCTTCAAATACACCAAACACAAAATTAATCCCGCCAATTGTACCCGATTGCTGACGTAAGTTGCTAGCTTATAGACCTTCGTCTTTAGGATGATTTCTCTTCGTTTTTTGAGATTTTTTCGATGAAAGCCCTTTTATTTCGAAACCAATCGCTTTATCTAATAAAACACTACTATTCTATTATTTTTCCAAATTTTAACATTCAAACAAAGCCTATAAAGCATTTTTCAGCCTTATTTCGATAACAATCACACAATCAGCAGTTTAAAAAACTCAGCTCTTCAACTGCAGCATTTTGCTTATTTAAAAAGTAAAAAAGTAGATTAAGTCACTCATATTTTTTGTATTTTTTTGCAAATCACCCCAATCAATTAATGCACTTGGCTTTTTCTTGTGCTATTGATATAAACAACCAACAACAAAGAATAAGGAGCACCACATGAGTCTGGAATTCACCCATAAACCTAACTATTTTTTATTTGCCCAGTTGCTTATTCGCCATGTTGAAACTTATGTTCGTAAACACCCCGATGCCAATAATGCCATCTTTGATTTACGCGACATTTATGAACTTTTTCGCCAAGACAAAGCTTCAGCCACCACCAACCTTGATGGCATTATGAATATTGTGGATGAATATAAAATTGAAACGATTAATGGTGATCAAAAGCTCATTAGCCGTTATGGCATAGATACGCAAAATAACTCATTATTGATTGACTTTAATGCAGATGCGCTTGAAAGCCTAAAACAAGGCAAACAGATTATTTCTCCCGATGCCAGCATCCAAGAATAAGTCAGCATAAAAAATAAAAAAGCACCGAAATTCGGTGCTTTTTTAATACTTAGCTTTTTGAGTCTGTATTATCTTTAACACTATACTTCTTTTTAGACTTACTAAAGCGATGTGCCGGCCATGTCATGGTAAAACGTGCACCACCGAGACTTGGACTCTGATCCACTTTAACGCTACCACCAAACCAATAGGCAATTCGGCTCACAATCGACAAACCTAAACCATAGCCACCCGATGCTCGCGTCCGGCTATCATCCAAACGTGCAAAGGCTTCAAAAACGCGCTCTCGCTCGTCTTCTGGAATACCGGGCCCGTCATCTTCAACACAAACATAGGCCATACCGCTGTCATTAATACCACCACCGACCAGCACCTGATGGTCGCCATAACGAACCGCATTACCAACCAAGTTCTGCACCACGCGGTGTAAATAACGACGTTCAGCTTCAACTTTTAAGGTTAAAGGAGGAGCATTTAAATGAATTTCTTTCTGGGTTTTTAAGGCTTCCGTCTCAACCACCACCTGATCTAAGACTTCAAACAAGACAATGTTTTCAATATCGAGTGATGGTGTGCCCTGCTCCAACTTGGCGTAAGTCATGATTTCATCAATTAAGGTATTTAAGGCCTCAATGTCTTTATCAATCATATCAACTTGCTGAAGACGGTATTCATAATCATCTTCTTCAGCCAACATTTCCATACCAAAACGAATCCGAGCAACAGGCGTACGAAGCTCATGTGATACCGCACGCATCAGCTCACGCTGCGCCTCGATGAGTCGCTGAATATGATCTGACATGCTGTTATAGCTATTGGCTAGACTGGCCATTTCATCCGTGCCATCGACAGGCAAACGTAGGGTCATGTCACCCGCTTTCATACGGTTTAAACCGTAATTGACCTCGCGCAGTTTACGCTGCATCGGTACAAGTAAGCCATACACCCCTAAACTCAGCACAAACAGGCTCAACAAGGTAATCCCTGCTGCGAGCTGAAACGGCATCCAGTTGAAAATAGGCACAGGACCCAATACCAAAACCTTGCTCGGTGAACTAGGTAAAGGTGGAGACACAATAGAAATGGTGGTGCCACGCACAGAAGCACTATCACGATATAAGATCACGCTATGATCTAAACGCAAACGACCAATCTGCTCCGACTCTAAAGCCAGATTTTGTACTTCTTCAATTTGTACAGGATAAGAGAAATGTTTCTGTACTTTTTCCAAGTACTCTTCTTCTTGGCCTGGGTAGTACACCAGATAATCTAGGATAAAAATCGGGAGTGCTTTCATTTGCAGCTCACCAATTTTATCTACTTTAATATACAGTAAATGATTCGGATCATCTTTTAGACCAATGATCAAGTACGCCACTTGCGTTTGCGCATCATAACGCACAGCTGCTTTACGCTCACTGATCCGCTTTAACTCTGCACGACTCAAATCCACTTTATCGGCAGGGATCATATTAATTGGTAGTTCAAGCAAATCTGAAGCATCTGAAATCCAGTCTGCTTTTTGCTGTGCATTGGTCTGACGGGATACACCTTCACTAATAATAAAGGAAATCCCGTCCGTCAAAGACTCGCGATATTCTTGCACTCGCTGATAGTTAATAATTTGTACAAGCAAATATCCCATGAGGGCAACAATAGCAACCAGCACTACCAGCCCAGCATAGATACGCAAGAATATACTGTGTTTGAACACTAAAAATGTCCCGTTTTAACGAATCAAATAAACGGCTTAAAGACCATTGGTTTCTTTTACAAATAAGTAGCCTTTACTACGTACCGTTTTAATACGTTTTGGATTTTCAGGATCATCACCAATTTTTGGACGAATACGCGAAATACGCACATCAATTGAACGGTCTTGACCGTCATATTCGATACCACGTAAGCGTTCGAAAATGTCTTCGCGAGAAAGAATGCGACCTGCATTTGAAGCCAACAACCACAATAAGTCATATTCAGCACTGGTAAAGTCAACCAACTCACCATTTAAAGTCACTGAACGACCACCGTTATCGATCACCAAATCATCAAATTCAATACGCTGTGCAACTTCATCTTCAGGCGCTTTGTCAGTACGACGTAATAAAGCACGAATACGTGCAAGTAAAACACGTGGCTGAACTGGTTTTGCCACATAGTCATCTGCACCCATTTCTAGACCAAGCACTTGATCCATATCTTCGGTACGTGCAGTCAACATCAAAATCGGTTGGTGATAATGTGGACGAACTTCACGGCAAATGGTTAAACCATCTGCACCTGGAAGCATCACATCCAACACCACCATATCGGGTTGTTCTGCAATAATACGGCGAATGGCACGGTTACCATCGGGTTCTACCCCAACCTCAAGACCATTACGGATCAGGTACTCTTGAGTTAAGCGAGCTAGGCGCTCATCGTCTTCTACGATTAAAATTTTTGGTAACTTTTCTTCTTGGCTCATGGAGTGCCCCTTTATTTTGACGACTTAACGTATCCTTTAAAATCCAAGGGATACGCTCTGATATATTTTGCAATATACACACGTTTACATTGTAAACAAGATCTTGTTCACCAAACTGATACATCAAAGTAGCATTTTGTTATACATTTTTTTAGCCTCCAAATGAGCGCTTTCTCGCGTTTGCTGTATATCCAACCAAAGCAAAAGAAACGTTTCTTTACAAAATGGCGTTTTTTCATACCAAGTCACTGTTTGAACAGTTTATAACTCACTCATTCGTCTGTTTTGAACTTATCCACAATGTTATCTATAAGCACTTAAACCGAGCTTTGTTATGCTATCGCCTTGTCTAATAAGGCTTAATACAAGAATCATAAAAAAGGGATCTTTTTGAGATCTTTTCGAGACCAGATCGATCAAAATATTTAATAAAATGTCAATATTGATCTACCCTGAATTTTCCCGTATCTTGTGTTCAATTAATTTTTAAACCACTAGGTCTTGTGTTTAAACCTCAAACACTGTGGCATAAAAATTGCCCAGTTCAAACGGTCCATAGACATAAAAATAGATGACAAAATGGAGCTATGCTAGCATGAGCGTATCGAATTCAACCCCTGGTCAAATTCAGGTGATTAAACGCACTGGAGATGTTGCCAGCTTTGACGCAGAAAAAATCTCTGTTGCCATTGGTAAGGCATTTTTGGCTGTTGAAGGCCAACAAAGTGCTGACTCAAGCCGCATCCACGATCGTATTTCTCAACTTACCGAGATGGTATTAAATACGTTCAGTCGCCGCCTACCTTCTGGCGGTACAATTCACATCGAAGAAATCCAAGACCAAGTTGAACTTGCGCTGATGCGTACAGGTGAACAGAAAGTTGCTCGTGCGTATGTCATCTACCGCGATCAACGTGCTGATGCACGTAAACAAGCAGGTGAAAACCATCACCCAACCTTACAAATCACTGACGCCAATGGACAGCTTCAACCGCTTGACATGCGTAAGCTTGAAGCGACTGTAACAAAAGCGGCTGAAGGTTTAGAAGGCATCAATGTTCAAGCGATCATCGATGAAACCATTAAAAACCTTTACAACGGTGTAAAAGCGTCAGATATCGCAACCACGATGATGATGGCAACACGTACACGTATCGAACAAGAACCAAACTATACCTACGTGACGGCTCGCCTACTTCGTGATGAATTGGTCGCGACAGGTTTGACTTTCCTTGGCTTGTCTGAAGACACAGCTGAAGGCGATGCTTTAGAAACTTTCCTAAAGAAAGGTATTGAGCTAGACCTACTTTCACCAGAACTTCTCAACTTTGACCTTGCGAAATTGGCCGCAGCGATTCAACCAGAACGCTCAAACCAATTTACGTACTTAGGTCTACAAACATTATTTGACCGTTACTTCATCCACTCAGATGGCGTGCGTTTCGAATTGCCACAGTTATTCTTTATGCGTGTTTCGATGGGTCTTTCACTCAACGAAGCAAACCGTGAAGAACGTGCAATCGAGTTCTACAACCTCTTGTCGAGCTTTGATTACATGGCATCTACGCCTACCCTGTTTAACTCAGGTACGCTACGTCCTCAATTGTCGAGCTGCTACTTGACCACGATTGATGATGACCTGTATGACATTTATGGCGCGATGCGTGATAACGCAATGCTATCTAAATGGGCAGGCGGTTTAGGTAATGACTGGACGCCAGTTCGTGCTTTGAACTCGTATATCAAAGGTACAAACGGTAAGTCACAAGGTGTAGTTCCATTCCTTAAAGTGGCGAACGATACTGCTGTTGCGGTAAACCAAGGTGGTAAGCGTAAAGGTGCAGTCTGTGCATACCTTGAAACTTGGCACTTGGACATCGAAGAATTCCTAGAGTTACGTAAAAACACCGGTGATGACCGTCGCCGTACGCATGACATGAACACGGCAAACTGGGTTCCTGACTTGTTTATGCAACGTGTTTTTGAAGATGCTGAATGGACCCTGTTCACGCCGTCTGAAACACCAGACCTACACGACTTAATGGGTGCAGAATTCGCTGAGCGTTATGCACACTATGAAGCAATTGCAAAAGAAACAAACATGTTGCACAAGAAAATCCGTGCAAAAGATTTGTGGCGCAAAATGCTGTCGATGTTGTTTGAAACAGGTCACCCGTGGATCACATTCAAAGACGTATGTAACTTACGTTCACCACAACAACACGTTGGCGTAGTTCACTCTTCTAACTTGTGTACAGAAATCACATTAAACACAAGCAAAGATGAAATTGCAGTATGTAACTTAGGTTCGATCAACCTTGTACAACACGTTCAAGGTGGTGTGTTAGACCGTGAAAAGCTTGCACGTACAGTAAAAACAGCGGTTCGTATGCTCGATAACGTGATCGACATTAACTACTACGCTGTACCTCAAGCGAAAAACTCGAACTTGAAACACCGCCCAGTGGGTATGGGCATCATGGGCTTCCAAGATGCGCTGTATGAAATGCAACTCGCTTATGGCTCTGATGCAGCAGTAGACTTCGCTGATGAATCGATGGAAGTGATCAGCTACTACGCAATTTCAACATCAAGTGATTTGGCTGTTGAACGTGGTACTTATGAGACATTCAAAGGTTCACTGTGGGATCAAGGCATCCTGCCAATTGACTCGCTAGACCTTGTTGCTAAAACACGCCCTGAGCGTATGTTTGAAGTTGACCGCACTCAACGTTTGGACTGGGACACTCTACGTGCCAAAGTTCAAAAAGACGGTATGCGTAACTCGAACGTGATGGCCATTGCACCGACTGCAACCATTTCGAACATTTGTGGTGTGTCTCAGTCGATTGAGCCAACATTCCAAAACTTATATGTAAAATCGAACCTATCAGGCGAGTTCACAGTGATCAACCCGTACTTAGTACGTGCGTTGAAAGACCGTGGTCTATGGGACTCTGTGATGGTGAATGATCTGAAACACTTTGAAGGTTCAGTTCAGAAGATTTCTCGTATTCCTGAAGAGCTTAAAGCAATCTTCGCGACGGCATTTGAAGTTGAGCCACGCTGGATTGTGGATGCTGCATCACGTCGTCAAAAATGGATCGATCAAGCGCAGTCATTAAACCTTTACATCTCTGGTGCAAACGGTAAGAAACTTGACTTGACCTATAAAATGGCTTGGTTACGTGGTCTGAAAACAACGTATTACCTCCGAGCTTTAGGTGCAACTTCTGCTGAGAAATCAACCATTAACACTGGTGCATTGAACGCAGTAAAACCTGCAACTGTAACGGCAGCGCCTGTTGCAGCGGTTGCTCAGGAAGTTAAACCAGAAGTGGTTGCTGAAGACGAAGGCTTCGGTCAAGCAGCTCCAGTGCCAATGGCGTGTTCAATTGACAATCCAGACTGTGAGGCTTGTCAGTAATAACCTCCCCTAACCCCTCCTAAAAGGAGGGGAATTACACCAAACTTATTGAGGTGTGAAAGTCCCTCTTTTAAAAGAGGGATTTAGGGAGATTAAAAATTTAGGCAATAAAAAAGCCCTCTAGCGTCCGTCAAAACTAACTAGAAGGCTTTCAATCTCGATGTGATAACAAGATGATCACAAAGAGGCTGGCATATGTTAATGCATGGGCAATTCTATCATTGAATTAGTTTGTGAGCCAGTAAGAGTCATCTTGATTTTGTATCAAGGAGTACCGAAGATGGCTGCAAATTCAAAAGCTGCTCGAAGTGCTATCACTGGTCAATATGTAACTTTGGAATATGCTAAAAAGCATCCCAAAACTACAGTCGTTGAAACAGTGAAGCCAACCAAATCATCTAAAAAATGATTTAAAATGTGAATCCTAGTTAACTAGGATTCACACAATTTGAACCAAGGAACCTACCATGCTCCATATGACACATAACTATATGTTAGGTCTTGCGACCTTGGTGATTTCCTTTGTGGTTTTGTTTTATATGCCGATTGCCTACTTTTGGGTAAAAGCAAACCAAAGCAAAAAGCGAAAGCAAAATAAGTCGTGAGAATCACGTTCTATGCACAGTTTTAGAACAATGATTGGCAAAACTTAATTTTGCTTTCACAAATTAAGCGTATAGTAAGACATCTCAGCACTGCTGGATGTCGATAAAAGATATAAAGCAACGTAGAGAGAATTGATATGTCTATCCTAAGTTGGGACGATTTCGAAGATGATTCGCAAAAACCGGCTGCACCTGAACACAAGTCTGCGCCCGTCGAACCGCAAAAAGCGGCTAATCCGCAGATGGTATCTGCTGCAGAGCAACCACAGAAGAATGTGGCAACTGCACAACCCGCTTCAACCCCTCGAAGCCGATCAACAAATTCAGCCGATCCGTTGGCAAGAGCATCTAACGCCTTAGAAAGTTTAGATGTTGCTCCAGGTCTAGAAGAACTAGAAATGGGTGCGCAACGTGTACAGGTTGATGATAAAGCGATGATTAACTGTCGTGCGGACTTAAACCAACTTGTACCGTTCAAATACGAATGGGCTTGGCAGAAATATCTAGACGGTTGTGCAAACCACTGGATGCCACAAGAAGTCAACATGAACCATGACATCGCGCTTTGGAAGTCTGAAAATGGCTTAACTGAAGACGAACGTACCATTGTTATGCGCTCACTTGGTTTCTTCTCTACAGCAGACTCATTGGTTGCAAACAACTTGGTGTTGGCGATTTACCGCCACATTACCAACCCTGAATGCCGTCAGTACATTTTGCGTCAAGCATTTGAAGAAGCCATTCACACTCACGCTTACCAATACTGTATCGAATCTTTAGGTATGGACGAAGGCGAAGTCTTCAACATGTACCGCGAAGTTCCATCAGTTGCGCGTAAAGCGGCTTGGGGCTTGAAATATACGCAGTCTTTAAGTGATCCTACTTTCCAAACTGGTACACCTGAAAACGACCAAATTTTGCTTCGCAACTTGATCGCATTCTACTGTGTTCTTGAAGGGATCTTCTTCTACTGTGGTTTCAGCCAAATCTTGTCGATGGGTCGTCGTAACAAAATGAATGGTGTAGCTGAGCAATTCCAATACATCTTACGTGATGAGTCGATGCACTTGAACTTTGGTATCGATATGATTAACCAAATCAAGATCGAAAACCCAAGCTTGTGGACTGCTGAATTCCAAGAAGAAATTATTCAAATGATTCTTGAAGGTACGATGCTTGAAATCGAATATGCGCGTGACACTATGCCACGTGGTGTATTGGGTATGAATGCTGCGATGATGGAAGAATACTTGAAATTCATCTGTAACCGTCGTTTAGCACAGTTGGGCTTGCCTGAGCAGTTTGCTGGTGTGAACAACCCATTCCAGTGGATGTCTGAAATGATGGACTTGCGTAAAGAGAAGAACTTCTTCGAAACGCGTGTGACAGATTATCAGACTGGTGGTGCGCTGAGCTGGTAAGGTAAACCGTCACGCGACACATATGTTGTCATAGAAAAAGGCTGCTATTTGCAGCCTTTTTCTATTAGAAACAAATTATAGTAATTCTTTGATCATACTTATTGAAATCAAATATTCTTGATGATCATCTCTAAATTTACAGAGTAGCGTACTTCTGTACTTTAATCTTTTTCACAGCGCAAAAAGGCTTTTATTCAAAATCACATATCACCAGCTGCCAATAAATCATGATGTTTATCACAATATATTCATTATACCAAGTATAATTCATGTCATTATTCACACTTACAAAGATCCATAAAGGTATATCGACCAATGATTTTGGGGCAAGTTTGTTATTTAAAAAAATGAATCTACTATCTTTCTTGGGCCATTCAGGCATTTCATTATAAGATCTAATAGGATTTCCTAAATCCAACTCCTTAACGAGGATCTTCTCCAAGCATTCACAAATATGTATTTCCTTACTTTTCACTGAAATTTCTCAACACTCTTTCCCCCATCTTACTGAAAAACAAATATTTAGAGATAGATCACTATATACAGAAATAACTCCCCAATTATAAAAATATTCTGTATATGGTTTTACATCATCTACTTTTTTATTCGAAAATTGTGTTTTATCAAAATAACCTAAAAGACTATCCATCTTTAGATCAAATTCATCATAAGATTCATATACAAGTTTAAAATTAATTAATTTTAATTTATCCTGAATATAAATTATATTTAATTTAAATTTTTCATTTAAAAAAACCACAAACGAATTTTCATAAAGAACATTTAACTCATTATAACTTTCACCCTCAAAATAAAAGTCACTTAGCCTATAATCAATTAAATTTCCAATTACATGTATATCACCAGTATTACTATTAAAATTCAGTCTATACACAAATAAAAACCCATAAATTTAAATATAAAAAATAACAACAACAAAGAAACCTTAAATAAAATTTATTACAAAAAAAAATTATTTATTCGATATAAGCTTTTATTAATTATTTCAATTAACTAAAATTTTACAAAACCTAGACAGCAACCAATCAAAATTCACCCAGCACAGAATATTAATTAAAAATACAAACTCATAGAAATATCACCTTGCCTCGGATCATAAGAAAAATTTATCTCGTCCCAGTTATGCTTCTCTTTTTTTAATGAAACTTTAGTTGGGTGCTCAACAATAAAGTCATCATCAGTTAACACATATTTTTTCTTAAACCTTTTTAATATTTTTGATTTTAATAAATGATTATCAAAAAAATCAGATTTTTCAAATAGAACATATACAGTATTGCTACTTTTCGAGATCAGTAATTCAATATCATCACTCAAATATTTAAGATCTATTTTTCTAAATCTATAACTACTAACATCTTCTTCAAATAAAGACATTGGAAAAATATTAGCTCCAAAATTTAATTCATCTCTGTCCACTAAGATCTTTTTACTATCTAAAACAACTTTACAATCCATACCTATTTCTCATAATTAAAGTTAAATGATAATTTAAAATTTTTATTATCAGTATTTTCAATGAAAATTTGTGCCCCCACCAATCCAAAGATATCAATTTTATAGAGAACAACCTCATAAAAAAGAGATATTCTTTCCCATAATATTGCCGTTTTAGTAGGATATTTTTCAGTGCAAGCAACTAAAGATTTAGACATTACTATTTTTAGCCTACCCACTTGCGTGCTTAACTAACACTCCGCTTCCTTCACCTTGATTCACTCAATAAGATTCGAAGCATAAGCATATACATTACACCTATTTAGAAGCCCAATTAGATCTTTTGAAATAAAATGATCTACATAAAATTAACAATGATAATGACAGTTATAACAGTGTTACTCTTTCTTATAAAAATTATATTTATACATTATGAATCTTCATTGTAATTGAATAATCTTGCCTAATCGCATTTAACTCTATACTACCCCATTCCAGTTCGAAAAATGATTTCCACTCTTGTTTTTTTGGTTTTATGTTTACTTCTTTTGTAACGAAACCACTTAACTCTACAAGTTTCTTTTTTAAACAAGTATCATCATAACAATCCTCATCAAATGTTAAGAAAAAATATCTAACAAAATCACCATCCTTAAATATAATATTCAAACTAAAATTACATTCAAAAAAAACAACTTCAAAGCCATAAGTATCAAAACCATTCACTTTAAGATGTTTTTTCAAAAAAATATTATTTGAAATAAATTGTTCATTATCAAAAAAAAACTCACTCTTATTAACAAATAGATTTCCTGTTGATTTATTTAGCTCTAAATTCATTATCTACTCCAAATTAAATAATTTACCAGTTGCTTCCAAATAATTTTTATCTTTATTCATTACAAATATCTGCTGTCCACCACCCGTTCCTAAATGCGGATTTTCTTTAGCAAAACCTTGTGCAATACAAATATCTTGAGCAACTACAAATTGGTGTAACTGCTTCCTCACTTTATATCTTGAGCCAGGTGTATTTTCATCATGAGATAATTGTAATGCATCATTATATGCTCTTGCTCCTTTACCTTGCATTTTCAATACTTGCTGAGTTTTACCAAAATAATTAGGAGTTGGATTTTTTAAAGGATTTTCATCTCTTCCATGGGGATGTAATGTATATAAAATTGTTCCTTTTTTTAAAACTACATTTTTATAACTATCTTTACCTAGGTAAGGGTCTTTACCTTGCCATGATCTCGCAGATGCTGAAGGATTTCGTCCTTCACAAGGATTGCCTGGACAAGGTTTCTTCTTAGATGAAACCGCTCCCCCCTTTCCACTACTTCCTTTCGAACCTTTTACTCTTGCTAACCCTCTCGGATCAACCCAATCAATAGGATTCGGCGCATAAGCATAAACATTATGCCCACCTAAAAGCCCAATTGGATCTTTAGAAATAAAGCGCCCTACGTAAGGCGAGTAGTAACGATGACGGTTATAGTGAAACCCTGTTTCTTCATCAAAATACTGCCCTTGGAAGCGAATATTATTTGAAATGATTTCACTATTTTCAAAGAAGTTTGATTTCACTTTCTCTGCTTTACATTCACCCCAAGCTTTATATTGTGCCTTCCAAATGATCTGACCACTAAGATCACTCATCTCTTGTGGAGTCCCCAAATGGTCACAGTGATAGAACCAAACATCATCAAAGCCTTGACTACTCTGAGTCTTTTTCCAAAGTAAATCACGAGTAAAACTATATTTATCATCCCAAACAGGTGTTGTATGCACCTGTATAGGCGTTTGATAAACGGCTTGAATTAAGGGAGTAAAGCTGTCTTTTTCATAAATATAATGCTTGGTATTTGACTCATATGCTAACGTATCACCATCCCATCCATAAACAAAATCCAACTCTTGACCTGTATGATGGTGCTTACTTCTTTTTGCTAAACGTCGCCCCATCGCATCGTAACGATATTCAGCCGTATATTCAGTATTACGACTTCGAACCAAACGACCTAAAACATCCCAAGATAAGTTTAAATCCCCTTGATTTGATTTTTGAGTAGTCAACTGTCCATAAGCATCATATTGATATTGTTGATCTAAATATTGACGAACAACATTATTGACCAACTTCAAATAGCCATACTGGTTTTCATCTGTTCTATGTTCGTGAATTTGATTTTGCTGTTCCAGATGTCGGTCTATTAAATTACTCGCAGGGTCAAAACTAAATTTTTCTTTACCGAACTTAGACGTTGCTTCAAGTAAACGCCCAAGTGGATCATATTTATAATGAATATCACCACGGCGGCTGTCCTGAATTTGAGCAAGCTGACCAGATTTATCATAACGATAGACACGTGATAATAGACTTGTAGTGTCTTGAACAGCATTTTGTTCTTGTTGCAATTGCGCATTTGCATAGCCATTTTCATGGCCTTGTACGATTTGTTGCTGACTCAACCGCCCCTGTTCATCAAAGTGTTCAAATTGGCTTAAACCGTTTGCATAATGTCGTGCAATTTCGCGATGCAAATCATCGCGTTCGAAGCTAACAATATCTTGGCCATTTAAAATTAAGCTATGGACATGACCCGTTCCATAAGTCAACCAATCAATATCTTGTCCATCTGGGCGTATCGTTTTAATACGGTCATTGATTTCATCGTAGCCATGTTTCCACACTGCTGTCTTATGAGTTTTGTTGTCTTGAATATGCTCTCGGACTAAATTACCCACAACATCATAGAACCACTCAACCTTACTCTCTGCATTTTTTGCCAATAAAATTTGACCATGGCTGTTATAGGCAAACTCTTCTAACTGCTGTTCTTCTAATTCATTTTGACTTTTGTATCCAAAACCAGAAGTACGTTGTTCAAGCCGCCCCATACTATCGATAACGAAGTGCTGAATACGATCTTTTGGTGCCAGCTTTCCAGACAAGTTTTGCCCTTGAAGCATAGCAACTTCGATACTGGTTTGAAGTTGACCATTTGTCTCGTCATATTGATACAGGGTTTCTTTGCCATCAAAATCAATTTCTTTGATTAAGCGGCCAGCTACATCATAAAAGAACTCAAAGGCTGCACCATTTTCATTGATTAATCGTTTGAGTCGGCTTAACTTATCCCACTCATATTTAATCTTATACCCCAGAGGGTCAATACGATAAGAAATTAAACCTGCTGGGTCATAGTCATAACGTGTTTTTTTCCCAGTTGGGTCGATATAAACCAACAGTCGGCCTTCGGCATCATGAATAAAATGTTCTTCTAATACATCGCTATATTTAATCTTTTCTAATTGACCAAACGAGTTTAATGGCAAACCTTGTTCAAGAGGTTCTCTTTTTTCAGCCGTAAAATCACTATAAAAATATTCAACTTTATTTTTTAAAGCATTCTCGACTGAAGTCACTCGCCCTCTGAGGTCATACTCCCATTTTGTTTCTTTACCTGAACAGTCGGTATAACTGATTAAGTTTCCTTGGTCATCATATTTTAGTTGTTTGCTTCCACCTTTCGCATCTGTGATTTGTATAGGAAGACCCATAGCATTGTAGTTGTACTTTGTTTCTCTTTTTAACGGATCAATTTTTTTATTATGTTTCCTGAGCCATCATATTCTTTAAACCAACGACCTTGTTCAGCATCCACCATACCAATGAGTTGATCCGAATCATCACAGTCATAGTGGATGGTCGCCATCAGATTGGGTAATTGTGGTTAGGTTGCCATTCTCACCAAATTCATATTTATTGACCGCTGCGTCAGTATCAATATGTCTAACTACACGACTACATTCATCTCTGAAATACCATTCGCCCAACCCATCTGGGTAAACCATACGGTATGGTATAACTAAAATTCCTGTATATTTAAGATATGTTAAATTATTATTTCTCATTTATTCTACTTTATTAGTAACCTCTAAATACCAAATTGTTTCTCCCCAATAACTTTCAATTTCTGGAAAAATTTCCCCTTGATTAAAATATCGTGATCGAGATTGATTCGCAGGGCTCCACCAGTTGCCTGACTGAGGGCAAATTTGACTAGCTAATGCCTTAATATTTTCCACATACACAGAATTATCAGAACCACCTTCATCAGCAATTCTTTCAATCAACACCCAGTTCACTTCTGCATATAATGTTTCATATGTTTCAGGATCATGTCCAACAGCAAGAACACTGGCAACACCATTATCCTTCTCCTCACTCGCCGCCATAAACTCAATTCGCTCCCCCTCCCCGTCTTGACACAAATAAATACCTGTTTTTTCTAATTTTTCATTAGACTTAACCATCATTTCTGGATTTATACGGTAAATTGGATAGCTATTCGGCAAATCAAGCTTAATATCATTAAATAAATCGTTTTTTTTAAAATCGTAGATGAGAGTATCCATATCCCAAGATGTAGGGTATGTACTTTCTATAATTGAGGCGTACTGTCTTGCAATTGAATAATAATCCCAACATTGTTTAACTTTTTCATAAGGTAAATCATCCATCCAATGTAGAGAAAATTCACTTAAACCTTTATCATTAGAACGAATCTCAGAAGCACAGTATAAATAAGTGAAATCCCCAGATTTTATTTTTGCATAAGCAATATCTATTCGATCCATTGTCCCTCTTAAATTTGGTAAAACCGTCTCCCCCCAATTAATATCTGCCTGTTCTGACAATGGTAAATCTCTTAGATTATAAGGAAGATTATGCATATATATTTCAAACAACTCTTCTAAACCCTCTAAGAAAAGATGATAGTTATTTCGCATGGTTTCAAAAAACTCTAATGAACTAAATTGTTCCAATAGATAAGCAACTTTAGGATTAATTCTATAAATCATATTATTTCTCAATATATTATCTATAATTTTATTTGGATTTATGTTCCAAACGAGGAGCCAAAGAAAAATCTCCCCTTTGAGTTTTTAAAGTAGGAACTCCTACCACTGAAAAATCACCAATTGTTGTATCAGTCCCATACCCCCAACCTGTTAGCTTACGCTTACTTAAACCCGATGGGATTAAATCTTTAGGGTCTAGTACAACTTGTACGCCACCACCTCTTAAATAAAAGTCACCACGTATTTGAGATGCCGCAGGACCTTCCCATGCATATAATTTCTTACCTTTTGGAACCGTATATTCCAAATATTCACCATTACTATTCCAACTTGCCCATACAGCAAATTTATCACGCCATTCTTCTCTATTTTTTAACTTCTCAAATTCGGACTTCCTCATCCAACAAATACTATTATCCAAACTTCCTGGTGCTAAAACGCGAACTAACACTTCACCTTCATTAAATGTCTGAGCTTTAATCATGCCCTTTGCAAAAGTATCATATTTACCCTTTAAAGGATGAGAGAAACCACTTTTTAAAGCTAATTGAACATTTCCTAAGCTTGGGTGTAAAGGAGTTTTTGAGGTTTTTGGGTCAATTTTAGCTTCAGGAAAAGGTACGATTTTATTTTTTGGAAGTACATGAACCCAATTAGGTCTACTTTTTCTAAAAGCTTCTAATTCTTCTGCATCTGAAACTCGTCTCAATCGAGTTAAATTTTTTACATTTGTTGTTGCTTTAAATGCAGCATCGCCTTCTTTATCTATTCGAACTGCTAACTTTTCTAAAAAATTTTGAACTGGTTTTAAAAATTTTCCTAGTTCTTTATTCGCAGAATTTCTAACTTCAATTACGACATTCAACAATTTTTTAGCTTTAAGTGCTACGCCTTTACTTGCATACTTATCAATAAAACTCACTGTTTCTTTCAAATACTTAACAAGCTTATCAAATACTTCTAATAATTCCTTAGTTGTTAGCTTTCCTTTAACTTCACGAATTTTAGTTGCAGTAGATTTATACACATTAGTAATTTTAGCTTCTTTTAGGGCTTTTTTGACTGCGGGCCGTGCCAAAAATTTATTTAATTCCTTAATACCACTTTCGATTGACGGTTCTGCAATTTTATAAATATTTGCACCTGTTAATTGTGCTAATTTTGCTGTGGGCCTCAGCATAAAACGGCGAACAGGAGCGAGAACTACTTTAAATATTCCTTTGAAGAGAGAACCTAATACAGGAAACAGTCCAATTAAAGTTAGAATCAAACCAATCCATGCCCATGGATTACTATTATCTTCTTTAATTTTAGAACAATTTGCACAAATATCCCTTACATCACATATTTGGTCTACAAATGGGATCATTGAAATTACAGTACCAGTCACAATTTGAGCAGTAGATTGTTCCTCAGCAAAATCACCTTGAATTACAACCCAAAGCCAATCTGCAATATCCGTGAGAGTTTCCTGTCCTTTTTTTATTGCCTTGTTTACTGGAGCTGCTATCGCAGCCATTGCATTAAGTAGATCTTTTTTTGATGGTAAGAAATCAGTCATTATTTTCATTCACTTCTTTTTTTAATTCATTCAACTGATCTAAAACTAAATCATATAAACCCCATGGCTCATCTAGATAATCACGTTGCTCATACTCAACTTTAATTGCTTTTTGCGGCACATTATCATGATGAGCTTTCCCAAGATCATCTAATTTTCCTTCTATAATTTGATTTCCTTCAAAATAAATTTTATAACCTAAATTTGCAAATGGCTCATTTTCAGCATCTAAATGTTCTAATGCAATCCAATTTTTATTATTAAATTTAGGTAACACAGGAGATTGGTTTTTTACACTGGCCCCACTTTGGAACACATGCTGTGTTGCATTCACTCTAAATTCACCGCCTGTTTTCAGGGAAATCCCTGAACCGTTTAAGGTGATTTGTGATGTAGCCCCTGTGATGACAATCTCTTTAGGACTACTAATTTCGATACGGTCCTCAGTCGAGGAAATAATGATGCCTTTTTTAGCAAGTATATCCAACGCATCTGATTGAGCTTGGATCTCAACTTTACCCTGTGCGGCAACGGCTTTGATCCCACCTTGAGCAGCAAACAAGCTCAGTTTATTTTGCGCCTGAGCAATCCAGTTCTTTTGGGTGCTGAAGTTGATACTATCGCCTGCAATCTGATTAATTTGTGAATCAGCAGAGAAATGAATATCTTCAGCTGTACTTAGCGCAATTCCATCAGGTGAATTGAGTAATAAAACTGCTTTTTTGAATTTTGCAATTTTTTGCTCGAGTTGTTCTGCAAACTCTTTAAGCTGCTCAAGCGATTCAATCTCATCAGTCTTTTGGTTTTTAGCAATATCACTTAAAGCTTTACTGTTCGTCTGACTACCTTCTAATTGTTTCTTGGCAACTTCAGCATCTAGATGCTCACCTTTGGCTTGATCTTGTTTATACGTGGAAACAAGTAAGCCTTGCCCTGCACGGACGACTCCCCACTGGTCAGTACGCAGTTCAAAACCTTCACCTCGCCCTTCACTCGTGTCCGTTTCTTTAGGATGACTCAAATTCCCTAAGTTCAGTTGTGTTGCACCATGACTGCTTTGTAGTTGGGTACTGATCTGACCCGTCGTGTCATCAAAGCGTAGTTGCCCAAAGCCCTCGCCTTGAACCTCTTTTGATCGAATCCCTGCCAGTTTTTTGGTATCAGGCAGTTTGCCTGTATTGTCAAATTTGCTTGGATGACGTTGTGCTTCATGGATGCGTCCCACCACAAAGGGTCTGTCGATATTGCCATCAAAGAAGTCGATAACCACGATTTCACCAATACGTGGTAAGAAGCGTGCACCATAACCTTCACCAGCCCAAGGTGTGAGCACATCAACCCAAGCAGAATCTGTGTCATTGTCATTTGAACCTGCACCGCTATCGTGAGTATTGTCTTCACTACGCGTAAACAGGAAACGGACTTTAATACGCCCCCATTCATCCACGTGAATTTCTTCACCACTTGGTCCAACCACTTTCGCGCGCTGTGGTGATGCAATAGGCCGTTGTTGCAGAGGATTATACTCTGGAACAATAGTGATATTACGTCGTTGTAAGACGAGGTGATTGGCTTGGCGTTCGTCTTTATTATTTGTCGTAATTTCAGCCTGTTGCCAATTGGTTTGTTTCAGCAAAGCTGTGATTTGATCGGTCAAATCTTTAGGCAAATTATTCTGATTATAGAATTTTTTGGATGTGATTAAGAATTCTTTATCTGAACCACTATGCTGATCAATTTCAGGGTGCTCGTTGAGCTCAAACCAGTAACCCACTTGTGCATCTCGTACGGTCGAGGTAGCCATAAATTGCTTGGCTTGTAAGTCGTAATAATGACCAAGATTTTGATTAAACTTTTCAATCTGACTATTGCCTGATTTGGTCGTTCCATCTTCACCTTTAAGGTCTTGTATCCATGCAGGTGAGAAATGCCATGCTTGCTCTAAACCTAGGCTGGCGTTGTCTTGATTATCACTATGACTATGTTTACTTTGAACTGAACCCGCACCTTCTTCTACTTCTAAAGTATTTGGTTGCCAATGTTGAATATGGACAGATGTTGGTTGTATAGAACGCTGTCCGACAAAATTTGTAATCGAATCACTGCTTTCTACAGCACTGCTACGATGGAAGCGAATATTCTGTCGCTCTAAACTTTGATATTGGGCGTTGTCATCAATCAGTCTAAGTTTTTGCGGCTGAATGGGTTCACTTGAACTGGACACTTTGAGCTGAGACTCATCAATAAGCCAGTTAATCCCCTCTGAAGAGAGCAGCCTTTGAATAAATTCACTGTCCAACTCATTCGCTTGCATAATGAATGGGCGCACATCATATTCTTTGCTTAAACCACCTTTATCCAATGTCAGACTCGAAGCAAATAAGGGACTACGTTGCTGCCACTCGGCAAAAATAGTTTGAACCACCTCAACAACAGACTTCGCCATGAAAACTCTAGAGTTGCGTCGATGCTTCCATAAAGCTGTCGGGTCTTCCACGGTTAAACGATATATGGTTAAAGCGCCATCACTTGCCCCCACATCCGCCTTAGTGATGATGCCTGAAATACGATTGAGTTCTGATTTTTCAGTGACAATATCGACAGCGACTTGACTACCGATGAATTGCTTTAACGGAATATGAGCGGAGGTAGATAAGCAAAGGAGCTGTAACTCTATACCTGCATTCAGTTCATGCGTTCCATCTATGCGCTGAAGGAATACTTGTTCGTTGAGCGAAGTATTGCTGAACTGAATATGAATGACACGTTTTTGTGCACTAAGTCCAAGTTGCTCTATTGCAGCATAAATATTATTGGGCATCGTTATTATTAAATTTTAAGTTGTGGCTGATTGTACAAAAGTCTCAAAAATTTTCTTTAATTTTTTGTAACTTTAATAGAATTTTTAAGTTTCAGAGCCTTTTTTCAATAAATGACCGATCCATCTGTAAGTTTCTATTTTTTTAGTTTTGATATTATCCCAGTCATATTCAGCTTAACCCAGTTCATTTCTCTGCCCTCTATAGAAATATTAAAGTTTTTCAGTTAATACCAGACCACTAAAATTTTATTTTTTTCATACTGGTTTGCAATTTACTCAAACTTCATTTAACCCGCTAACAATTACAACCTTCTGCATAACCCGCAATTCTTGAAGCTGTTGCTTATCAGGCAATATAGGCACTCCCTCATAGATGATACAGTAGGCTACTACCAATAGCTTATACATAGTAGCAATTGATCTGCTATCGACAGACAGTTTAGATCATCACCTTATGCAGGATAAATACAAGTTAAGTACATCAATTATTATTCGAAAAAAAGACCCAATTATTCACGTCAGATGTTTGAATTGAGATCCAGCCTGCTTATGTATATCAATATATGGCATAGAATTAATTACACAGGAAAGATGAGAAAATCTGAATGAAAAATTATAAAAATAATAGTTTATTATAAGTTATACGCGTGATTTATTGATTATCTCTGCAAATTTCAACGGTTGTATTGGTCAAGAGTTAAATGAAACTTGCAACTTTCCAGATTTGGTATAGCTTAAATTACATTAAGTTATACATAAAAATTAAAAACTGAGTGTGTATATTTTCTTTGAATCATCCTATTTTATAATATGTTTTAACCTCAATTCTTTTGGCTTTAATTCACATAAAAAAACGAATATGATTTAAACCCTATTTTTAAATAGTTTAACGTCAAACTACCCAAGGTTTGATCATAAAAAGCACCATTAGCTCCCCTATGCGCTTGTTTTGGTGCAACTCTAAAAACATTGAGAATCACTCAATTAATCCAAAGCTTTACTCTTAACCAATTGATTTATAAAAATTATAATCAAAGATAAATCAAATTGATTAGATTGGCATAGATTCTGCATTTTTGTATTCCATCATGTATACAAGTTGGAATGCAAAAAAATGAGTCAGAACAAATGCATTGGCTGGACACTTCAAGAATGGCAAACCGCTTATCTTAACCAAGACATTCATCTTGAAGATTTAATCGACCATGTAGCGCAATTACCACAACCTGATCATGCATGGATTTCAATTGCTACGACAGAAATACTTTCCCAACAAATTGAAGCCTTAAAGCAAAAAGCAGATCAAGCCACAGACCTCAGCAAAGAATTGCCTTTATACGGCATTCCGTTTGCAGTGAAAGATAACATCGATGTTACTGGTTTTGTCACCACGGCCGCATGCAAGGCCCTGACAACTGTTGCTACGCAAGATGCAGAAACCATTCGCCTGCTTAAAAATGCAGGGGCCATTGTTGTAGGAAAAACCAATTTAGACCAGTTCGCAACGGGGCTTGTCGGGACACGCTCTCCCTTTGGCGTAGTCAGCAACACGTTTAATGCTGACTATGTCAGTGGTGGCTCTAGCTCTGGTTCAGCCAGTGTTGTTGCTCGTGGCTTAGTGCCCTTTGCACTCGGAACAGATACTGCAGGCTCTGGCCGTGTTCCTGCTGCATTTAACAATATTATTGGACTAAAACCCACCAAAGGTCGTTTTTCAAATCGTGGGCTACTCCCCGCCTGTAAAAGTTTGGACTGTATTTCGATTTTTGCATTAACGGTAACAGACGCCGACACCATTGCCCAAATGGTAGAACACTACGATGCGCTAGATAGCTATTCACGCCAGCATCCAAAGACTGCACCTGCTAAACTCTCGGCTAAACCACATTTTGCTATTCCCCAAAAACTGGAATTCTTTGGTGATGACCACGCTAAGTACGCCTTCCAACTGGCTGTAGAACAGTTAAAAGTTCTCGGTGCTGAAATTACTGAAATTGATTTTTCAGCGTTTGAACAATTGGCAGCCCAACTCTATCAAGGCTCATGGGTGGCAGAACGTACGGCGGCGGTTGCCGAGTTGTTGGCGCAGCAGCCTGAGGTTTTCGATCCGACAGTACGTGCAATCATTCAAAAAGGTCATGATTTTAGTGCAGTCGATGCCTATAACGCAGAGTACTTAAAGCAAGACTTAAGCCGAAAAATTCAAGATACTTTAGCCCAATTTGATGCATTGATTGTTCCCACCTCTCCAACCATTCACACCCTTGCAGAAATGGAACAGTCACCGATTAGTCTGAACTCTGAGTTTGGGACTTATACCAATTTTACCAACCTCGCCGATTTAAGTGCTCTCGCCCTGCCCGCAGGTTTCCGCACTGACGGTTTACCTTTCGGCATCAGCCTAATTGCACCTGCATGGTATGACCAAGCCCTGATTGAATTCGGAAAAATTTGGCAGATGCATTTGAACTTAAAGCTGGGGGCTTTAGACCGCTATGCACCCATTCCAAAGCTACAGAACTCAGTCTCTCCACATCATATCCGTGTTGCGGTGGTTGGGGCACACCTGACTGGAATGCCGCTGAACTTCCAATTGCTCACCCGTGATGCTGTGCTTGTGGAAACCACGCATACCGCTGAGCACTATGCCCTGTTTGCCCTGAATGGCGCGATCCCGCCTAAACCCGGTCTAGCCCGAGTCGATGAACACGGTCAGCAGATCATTGTTGAACTGTGGGATGTACCGACCGCTCGCTTTGGCGAATTTGTCGCAGAGATTCCGACACCACTGGGCATGGGCAATGTCGAACTGGCAGACGGTCGATGGGTGAAAGGTTTCATTTGTGAACCTTATGGCTTAAACGATGCCGAAAACATCAGTCACTTTGGCGGTTGGCGCACCTATATCCAGCACCGTAACAATTCAAAAGTAGAACAAGCTTAGTCAAATTTAGGAATTATAAAATGTTTAAAACTGTATTGATTGCAAACCGTGGCGAAATTGCCGTACGTGCAATTCGCACTTTAAAAAAACTGGGGATGACCAGTGTAGCGGTATATTCAGACAGTGATCGTTACGCACAACATGTCAAAGACGCGGACATTGCCATTGCTCTAGACGGCTTAAAACCATCCGACACTTATTTAAGCATTGAAAAATTGATTCAAGCCGCTCAAAAAACGGGGGCTGAAGCTATTTTCCCCGGCTATGGCTTTTTATCAGAAAGTGCTGAATTTGCAGAGGCTTGTGAGAAAAATAATATTGCCTTTATGGGGCCAACCGCGACACAAATTTTAGAGTTTGGTTTAAAACACCGTGCACGTGAACTAGCTGCCGCTGCACAGGTGCCTATGACACCGGGTACAGGCTTACTTGAAAGCTTAGATGAGGCAATTTCTGCGGCTACAGAGATTGGTTACCCCATCATGCTGAAAAGCACCGCAGGCGGCGGTGGCATTGGTCTTACCCGCTGTGATAATGAACAAGCCTTAGTTGAAGCTTATGAAAGCGTCAAACGTTTAGGTGCACAATTTTTTAAAGATTCGGGCGTATTTTTAGAACGTTTTATTGACCGTGCGCGTCATGTCGAAGTTCAGATTTTTGGTGATGGTCAAGGTCAAGTGGTTGCATTAGGCGAACGCGACTGTTCATTGCAACGTCGTAACCAAAAGGTTGTGGAAGAAACCCCTGCTGCTCATCTGCCCGAAGCCACACGTCAAAAACTACACCAAGCAGCAGTTGAACTCGGCAAATCTGTCAATTACCGCAGCGCAGGTACGGTCGAATTTATTTATGATGCTGCACGCGATGAATTTTACTTCCTTGAGGTCAATACCCGACTACAAGTGGAACATCCTGTCACTGAGATGGTGACGGGTTTAGACCTGATTGAATGCATGCTTAAAGTTGCTGCGGGCCATGCACTGGATTGGACGGCACTTAGCAACATCCAACCGCAAGGTGCGGCGATTGAAGTGCGTATTTATGCAGAAGATCCAGTTAAAAACTTCCAACCTAGCCCGGGTGTACTGACCGAAGTTGTATTTCCAGACAATTGTCGTGTTGATACATGGGTTTCAACAGGAACAGAAATTTCGCAATATTTTGACCCGATGATTGCCAAAATCATCGTACATGCGGACACCCGTGCACAAGCCATTGAGCAACTAAAAAATGTACTCTCTCAAACTCGTTTAAATGGCATCAGCACCAATTTAGACTATGCACATAGCGTGATCTCTGATGAACGCTTTGCACAAATGCAAATCTGGACGCGTTTGCTAGACGACTTTGACTACGTACCGAATGTGATTGAAGTACTCCAAGCTGGCACGCAAAGCTCAATTCAGGACTTTCCAGGACGTGTTGGCTATTGGGATATTGGTGTACCACCATCGGGTCCTATGGATGACTATGCTTTTCAATTGGCCAATCAAATTGTGGGGAATGATGCTAGCGCAGCAGGTTTCGAGTTCACCCTGCAAGGCCCAAGTCTCAAGTTCCACCAAGACACTGTGATTGCACTGACAGGTGCACCATGCCCTGCGCAACTCGACGATAAGCCCGTGGACTTTTGGCAACCGATTCACATTTGCGCAGGTCAAGTACTCAGCTTAGGACAGGTCGAGTCTGGTTGTCGTAGCTATTTAGCAGTGCGTCATGGGCTCGATGTCCCCCTATATTTGGGCAGTCGTTCTACTTTTGCTTTAGGTAACTTTGGCGGGCATGCAGGACGTGTGCTTCGTGCAGGTGACATGATCAAACTCGTCAATACAGCCCATCCAAATAGCGACACCCCTTTAGCCCCGCAAGAACCACAAGCTCTATCTCCTGCACTCATTCCAAGCTACGGCAGAGAATGGAAAATTGGCGTTCTGTATGGACCACATGGTGCACCTGACTTCTTTAAACCCGAATATATTGAAGAGTTTTTTGCCTCCGAATGGACCGTACACTTCAACTCCAACCGTCTAGGCATCCGACTGTCAGGGCCAACACCAAGCTGGGCACGTGAAAATGGCGGTGAAGCAGGACTCCACCCATCCAATGTCCATGACTGTGAATATGCCATTGGTGCAATTAACTTCACAGGTGACTTCCCTGTCATTTTAGCCAAAGATGGGCCAAGTCTAGGTGGCTTCGTTTGCCCTGTAACCATTGCCAAAGCTGAACTTTGGAAAGTGGGTCAGCTTAAAGCCGATGATAAAATCAGCTTTTATCCTTTAACTGTTGAACAAGCCAATGCCTTAGAACAACAACAAATTGAACGGATCGAAAACTTTGCCCACGCAGCACTTAATTCTGAGCCCCCAAGCAGTGACATTCCACCATCCGCAATTCTTGCCAGCTTAGAGGCAACTGATGTGTCTCCACGCACGGTATACCGCCAAGCGGGTGACAGCTATATCTTACTGGAGTACGGTGACAACGTTTTAGACTTGGCGCTACGCTTACGCGTTCATCAGCTCATGCAACTCATTCGCACAGCCAATATTAAAGGCATATTGGAACTGTCGCCTGGTGTACGCTCGCTGCAAATCAAATACGATGGACTCACGCTTCCACAGCATCAATTGATCGAATTTCTACTCAAGCTTGAACAGCAAATGGGAGATTTAAGCCAAATCAAGATTCCGTCACGGATCATTCATCTCCCGATGGCATTTGAAGACAGTGCAACTTTAGGTGCCGTTGAACGCTATCAAGAAAGTGTCTGTGCCAAAGCACCTTGGCTACCGAACAATGTCGATTTTATTCAACGCATAAATGGTTTAAACAGCCGAGAGCAAGTCAAAGAAATTATTTTCAATGCCCATTACCTCATTTTAGGCCTCGGTGATGTTTATCTCACCGCGCCCTGTGCAGTGCCGATTGACCCACGCCATCGCCTGTTAAGTTCAAAATACAACCCTGCCCGTACCTTTACCGCTGAAGGTACCGTAGGCATTGGCGGCATGTATATGTGCATCTACGGCATGGACTCTCCAGGCGGCTATCAACTGGTCGGACGCACTCTACCCATTTGGAATAAGTTTAAAAAGAACAAACAGTTTGGCGACAAAGAATGGTTCCTAAACTTCTTTGACCAAATCAAATACTTCCCCGTATCTGAGTCAGAGTTAAAGCAATGGCGTGCCGACTTTGAAAATGGTCAAGCACAAATTCGCATTGAAGACACAGAGTTTGACTATGCAGCGTATTTACAACTACTTGAGGATGAAAAAGACAGCATTGCCGAGTTTAGAGCACAGCAACAACAGGCTTTTAGTGCTGAAGTGGGCTTATGGAAAGAAAGTGTTGATCATCAAGAACACCTGTTTGCAGAAGTACGTGATGAGACTGACTACAGCGCCTATGCAGCGCTACATGCTTCGATGACCGGTAATATTTGGAAAATATTAGTGGAACAAGGTCAGATTGTGAAAAAAGGTGAAACCATTGCTATCATTGAAGCAATGAAAATGGAATTACCGGTGTACGCTGCGGATGATGGTACTGTCAAAGCCATTATTTGTCGGGCTGGACAAACCGTTCATAGCGGTGAGCCTTTAGTTTATATGGAATAACGCATGCCGAATATGACACGTGCAGGTTCAAGTTCAGACAATTTGTCTGAACTGGTTTACCAGCAAATAAAAAACGATATTTTTGATTTCAAATTGATGCCGGGTGAACGTTTTACCGAATCCGAAATCGCCTTGAACTATCAGGTCAGTCGTACGCCTGCACGGCAAGCGCTATATCGTCTGCAACAAGAAGGCTATGTAGAGGTAGCATTTCGTAGTGGCTGGACTGTCCGTCCATTGAACTTGCAATACTACGATGAGCTGTATGAGCTACGCATCATGATTGAGCAGTACGCAATTCGAAAGTTATGCAGCAGTGCATCTCAACCATCGAAGGAAATGAAACACCTACACAAAATTTGGATGGTTGCACCTGAGCAGTATCTGTCAAGTTTAAAAGCCATGGCGAAAATTGATGAAGATTTTCACTGCGCATTGGTTCGTGCCATTGGCAATCAAGAAATGATCAAAATGCATCAAGAGGTCAGTGAAAAAATTCGCATTATTCGGCGCCTCGATTTTTCAAAAACAGATCGGATTGAAGCTACCTATGCGGAGCATCAAGCCATTTTGAAGTATATAGCACAGCAACAGGCAGAGCTCGCAGTTGAAAAGATCAGCGCGCACATTCAACAAAGTCGAGATGAAGTCAAAAAAATTACCTTAGGTATGCTCAGTCAGCATGCTGTTGTGAAAGCAAGTCGCTAAGCACTCGATCAACATTCCACTCTCAAATAAAAAAGGCGCCTCATGCGCCTTTTCTTAAACCTTTGGACTTAAGCAGGAATACGCAGCACTTGGCCTGGGAAAATATCATCTGCATCTTTCAACAACGGACGGTTGGCCTCAAAAATTTTATTGTATTGGTTGGCATCACCATAAAATGCTTTGGAAATTTTCGATAAGTTATCCCCCGATTTAACCGTGTAGAACTTACTTTCAGGTTCAGGGCTAGCCACAGTGAGTTGATCATCGACTTGTGCCACATGGTCAATATTACCGACAGCTAAAACAATCTTTTCTTTATCAGCTTGGGTTTGAACTTGCCCTTTCACGGTCGCCAAATCCGTAGTGGAGTTATAGCTGACTGAAAGTCCCGTCACAGGTAAGCCCAATGCTTTGATATGACCCAATAACTTGTTAGCAATTTCTTGAGCAGATGGCTCTGCTGGTGTACTTGGTGCGGCTTGAGGCTCGGCTGCTGCTGTGTTTTTCTTGCCAATGCCTTTAACAAAATCAAAAAGACCCATGTGTATGCTCCATCTTGTTATATCAGTGTTGTTATATTGAATGCTCAAAAATGAGACACCCTTTTTTATACCCAAAAAAGACAACAGATTTGGTAGCGAATAGTCCTCTTAAGGTAAAGCTTTGTAAGTTACCCGAGTAAATAGCAGACTTTAAAGGTGAGTTAGGCGCTTTGCATTTTTGAAAGGCATAAAAAAGCCACCCAAGTGGGTGGCCTTTTCATTCAGCAAAGCTGAAACAATATGTATTAACCTAGTTTCTTAGAAACGTAGTCAATCGCAGATTGTACAGTTGTGATTTCGTTAGAATCTTCATCTGGGATTGTGATGTCAAAGTCGTTTTCGAAAGACATAACAAGCTCAACAAGGTCTAAAGAGTCAGCACCTAAGTCATCCATGAAAGATGCTTCGTTTTTGATTTCTTCAGCCTTAAGACCAAGTTGTTCTGCAACTGCTTGCTTGATGCGTTGTTCGATATCGCTCACAGGAATTCTCCTCATTGCTTGTGGCGTTTTTAATGCCGTTAGTTTAATTGAATCTTTAAAATTTTGAAAGTTTATCCATCAGCCAATTAGCTCATGTATAGACCACCATTTACATGCATTACCGTACCAGTAATGTAATTTGCTTTGTCTGATGCCAAGAAGCTCACCGCATTTGCAATATCTTGTGGATCACCTAAACGGTTCAAAGCCACTTGATCGCTCATTTTTTTACGGATATCTTCGCTTAATTGCTCAGTCATTTCTGTTGCAATAAAACCAGGCGCCACTGAGTTTACAGTGATTTGACGGCTGCCCATTTCTTTTGCAAGGCTACGGCTAAATGCTTCAATACCAGCTTTCGCTGCTGAATAGTTGGCCTGACCTGGGTTGGCAAAATGCGCAACCACAGAACTAATATTAATAATTCGTCCAAAACGTGCTTTGGTCATACCTTTTAAAACGCGTTTCGACAAACGGTAAACTGCTTTTAAATGGATATTTAAAATATCATCCCAGTCATCTTCTGACATACGAAGTAACAAATTATCTTTGGTAATCCCAGCATTGTTCACCAAAACCAACACAGGGCCATAGTTTTGTTCAATGTCAGTTACAAGCGCATCAATGGCAGCACCATCACGAACATCGAGCACTTTACCTGCACCGTGTTCACCGAAGCTTGCAGCCAGTTTTTCTGCACCTGACTCAGATGTCGCAGTACCCACAACAAAATAACCGTCTTGAATAAGTTGCTGAGCGATGGCAGCACCAATCCCTCGACTTGCACCTGTCACGAGTGCAATTTTGCGTTCCTGTGTCATGCAATTTTTCCTTCAGCCACTAAAATGGCATTTAGTGCATCTTCCAAGCGTGATTTACTATCGAGTGGAAATGCTTTTTCAATATTAGGTAGACGTTTTGCCAAGTTTGCCAAAACATTGCCTGGACCACACTCTGCAACATATTGGATCCCTTGATCCTGAATAAACTGCATTGTTTTGGTCCACTGTACAGACTCATATAACTGAGCTGTAAGTGCTTGGCGGACTTGTGCTACATCTGTAGCAATTTCCGCGCCCACATTTTGTATTATAGGTATGCTAGGCAGCTCAATGGCAGTTTGTTCCAAAGCTTCTGCGAACTGTTCTGCAGCAGGCTTCATCAATGAACAATGCGATGGAACAGAAACTGGTAATGCAATCGCTTTGCCACTGTTTTCTTTGGCTAAAGCCATGACTGCTTCAACTGCTGCTTTTTCACCAGCAATTACCACTTGACCCTGAGCATTGTAGTTAGCCGCTTCAACTGAACCTTCAGCTTGACTCGAAACTTGTTGGCATAAAGCAACAACTTGCGCATCATCTAAACCTAAGATGGCCGCCATTGCACCCTTACCTTGAGGTACAGCACTTTGCATTAACTTGCCACGCAAGTTTACCAGCTTGACTGCATCGCCTAAGCTTAGGCTTCCTGCTGCAACCAACGCACTGTATTCACCAAGTGAGTGTCCCGCCAAATACTTTGGTGCAACACCACCAAGTTCTAACCATACACGCCACAAAGCAATGCTGGCAGTTAACATTACCGGTTGGGTAAATTCAGTTTGGTCTAAACCTTCACCAGATTGTGCAATGTGCCACAAATCGAATCCAACCGCTTTAGAGGCTTCTGCAAATGTTGCTTCAACACTGGCAAATTGTTCTGCCAATTCAGCCAACATGCCAACCTTTTGTGAACCCTGACCGGGAAATACAAACGCTGTTTTTGTTGCCTGAGCGACTTGATCAAGTTGTTTCGCAGACATAAAAAAGTCCTTTCTTGTCTTTGCTCTCGTTTATGGAGCGAAAATTTAACACTTAATTTAGGTCGATGTAATTGCCAAATACAACAAAAACAGCAGCGATAAAAATTCGACAACAAAAAAAGGGAGCTTTACGCTCCCCTTTTTTCGACTAAGCTTTAAGCTTAATGCTTCGACAATTATTCAGCAGATGCTTTAGCGAATAATTGACGACCACGGTAGATACCATCTTTAGATACATGGTGACGACGGTGAATCTCGCCAGTAGCTTGGTCTACAGTTAATGCATTCTCGGTTAAAGCGTCATGTGAACGGCGCATGTCACGGCGAGAGCGACTTTTACGGTTTTGCTGAACGGCCATGATGGCTCCTTACAAATCGAAAAATATGGATCAGAACAAATTCAGTTGTCTTATACGGAAGAGTATAACACAAAAATTAGTTAAGTTTACCCTTCAAACTTGCCAAAACATCAAACGGATTATCCCGCTTTTCTTCAACAAGTTCTTCAACGGCAGGTTGGTGCTTATGTTCACAAGCGTCATGCTTAGCAGACAAAGGCATCAACAATAACAATTCATCTTCTATCAGAGACAGTAAATCAGCCGTCGCAGGCGCATCATAGCTACCTTTCGTCGTTGCTTCACTTTCACCTAAGACGATGAAATCAGCATCCTCATCCAAGCGCTCTATCAGTGACTCATCATCCACTAGAGCTAGATGAAAATCTGAAACGAGTTCAATGTTTACCGTGCCTAAACAGCGCTGGCATTCCATTGGAACGTTCGTTTCAACGTGACCATCTAGCCATACAATACGATGATACGCATCCATTGATAGCTTACAGTCTATGTTAATCAATTGATCATCAATTGATCCAACAGCTTCACGGGCTATACGAGCAAAGCGAGACAATGGCAGTGTTCCTGACCATGTAAAGCCTTGTTCGGCCCATTTAAACGGCTCAATCTGTGCCGGAAAGGTATTTGCTGACATAATTAAGGCGGCAATTCTACAAATTCATCAGTACTCTGTCAAAGATTAAGATACAATTTTGTACTTATTTAGACAGACCATTTGGGTAACTTAAGTCATGCATCTGTTGCAGCCGCAAACAGAAGTGAGTATTTCATCACTTGTGAGCACAATTTCAACTGTCGATTCTGACATTTCAAACCGCCAAGCGCAACTCTCGACGTGGAAGAATTTGTGTACAGAAGCAGAACAAGTTGATTGGCTCATCTTACACTTTAATCGTTGGTTTTCCCACCTGAATGTCAACTTGGTTAAAGGTGACTTTGAACCTGAATATTTTCCCGCTACAGAAAGCACCCCTGCGCGTATCCAATTTGCCCATGGTTTTTTTAATAGTGCCTTACATGAAATCAGCCATTGGAGCATTGCGGGTGAACAACGTCGCCTACTCCCCGACTTAGGCTACTGGTATGCACCCGATGGTCGAACAGCGGAACAACAAGCTTTATTTGAACAGGTTGAAATTAAACCGCAAGCCATTGAATGGTTATTTGCTACAGCTTTTGGTCGAAAGTTCCGTGTTTCCTTGGACAATCTGACTGGTGAAGGTGGTGACGGCAACCGCTTCAAAGACCATGTTTTCGCTCAAGTTCAGGCTTATTTTTCAGGCCAAGCCCAATTACCGCGCGATGCTAAACACTTCATTGACTGTATTTGCCTATGTACTCGTGCTGGCAAAACATTACAGAGCGATGAATTTCAAAGAGAAATGCTCGAATAAATTTCACACGATTCACATTTTGGTCATTGAACATCACCGAGATAAAGCGCGATAATGTTGAAAAAACCATCAGGAGATAAAAACGATGCTTCATTTAAGAGTCCATCCTGATAACCCTCAAGCACGCTCAATCAGCCAAGCAGTAGAACGGATTCGCGCAGGCGATGTGGTGGTGTACCCGACCGATGCCGCTTATGCCATTGGCTGCCAGATTGGGAATAAAAATGCCATGGAGCGGATTGCTCAAATTCGCGGCCTTGGGGCCAAACATCAATATGCCATCATTTGTGCAGATCTGTCCGATATTGCCACTTATGCCAAAGTGGACAATGCCATGTATCGTTTACTGAAAAACAATACGCCAGCCGTGACCACGTTCATTTTGCCTGCAACCAGTGAAGTTCCAAAACGCTTGATGCATCCAAAGAAGAAAACCATTGGTTTACGCATTCCAAGTAACCCAGTGTGCCAAATGTTACTCAAAGAGTTAGGCGAGCCGCTACTAACCAGTACTTTAATCCTGCCGAATCAGGAAGAACCGCTGGATGATCCCTATGACATTGAAATGCAACTTTCAAAACGAATTGATGTGTTTATCGACAGCGGGCTGGGCACATTAAGCACCACCAGTATTGTTGATTTATCAGGTGATCACCCTGAAGTGATTCGCCGTGGGCTTGGCGATGTCAGCGCATTTGAGTGATGCGCTGCATTTATTCGCTAGGGAAACTGAATCTCACATTCTCAAGAGATCAACATGACCCTGTTTACGGTTTTGCTCAATCTGAATCAATTTCCCGAGCAACATAGTTTATATGTGCAGCGTCCCTGGACGCTTGAGTCTGAGACTTTGGTGCAAAGCCCGAGTTCAATCAACTGCATTATGCGGGAAAAGAATCTGTACAGCTATTTTCTGCCGATCGCGACCATCCAACAATACTTTAAATATCTTGAACCCAAAAATCTCTGCCTACAAGACAACTGTCAGCGCATCATTGAATTTGCGCTACAAGCACCTGAGTAAATTGTGGATGAATCTTTTCCTTGGCGTCAACTGACGCATTTATTCATATGTTGGACGCACTTTACATCCCTAGGCTTTCAAATCAGTACACATCAATAAAAATTAAAGCACTTCACCTGTGCGGCTTTATCGCTCACAACCGATGTTACTGCAAAGAGCCATCTTCATTTTAAAGTGCGGAAAAAACAGCCTAGTCCATTCTTTTGAGTGGTTCATCTTCCGAAGCAGTTTGCTACTGTACGGCCAGAACATCAAACATATTTCGCCGTACATTGACGATGGATCGTCATGGGCATGAAAAACAGCCACATCATAATCAAATCAATAAGGACAAAAAATGCCGAACCAAGGGAATATAACAAGATTAGGCCTGTTTGCAGTTTCAACTACTCCAGTGCATCTAAGCCAATCCATTACATTCAATTTACCCCAAACAACTATCTCAGCTTCATTTAAATCGAGCCTACAACAGGCTGTATGAAATAAGGAAAAGTTGTGAAAGCCTCATGTCTGGAGCTCTAAATCAATCGGAATACCCAAACATCTAAGCCTTTTTCTTCTGTAAGTCTTTTCTTTCTACTTCGCATTTTCGCGCATTTTTTTCAAAACTAAATACGGTTTTTCAACACCACAACAAGGAAACTTTTAATAAGGGATTGTATATGAACAAGAATAGACCATTAAACTCAATACCGAAACCACTGACACGCATCCTCACCTTGGTCGCAGCTATTACAGCATCACATGTCGCTTTAGCCACACCTGAAACCCAAAGTACAGCACCTCAAGCCCTCAATCAGACAGGCTTGGTCTTACCCCAACCCACACCCACATTTAAAGGGGTGATTAAAGAAACCTTTGAAGGCTCTAAACAAGATTTCCCTCAACCTGTAAAAGCATCTAAAGACGCACCCAATGTGGTGGTGATTTTGTTAGATGACTTGGGCTTTGGACAAGCTGGCACCTTTGGGGGGCCTGTACCGACGCCTGAAATGGATGAGCTTGCAGACGATGGGGTGATTTTCAATCGTTTTCATACCACAGGGATTAGCTCTCCAACACGTGCAGCGCTTTTAACGGGACAAAACCCACATCAAGTTGGAGCGGGAACCATTACCGAACTTTCAACAGGTTATCCGGGATATAACACGATATGGCCCAAGGAAAGTGCCAGTGTGGCCAGAATCCTTAAAGACAATGGTTATGCCACTGCGGCATTTGGTAAATGGCACAACACCCCTGACTGGGAAACATCCCCAGTTGGACCTTTTGAACGCTGGCCAACAGGTCTCGGTTTCGAATATTTTTATGGCTTTTTTGGTGGTGAATCGAGCCAATGGGAACCACAGCTGATCCGCGGGGTGACACCCGTTGAACCCACTAAACGACCAGAGCAAGGCTATAACCTGAATGTTGACTTGGTTGATGATGCAATTGGTTGGATCAATCGTCAAGGCTCAGTCTCTCCAGATAAGCCGTATTTTGTCTATATGGCACCCGGTGCCGTCCATGCACCACTGCATGTCAATCAAGAATGGATTGATAAGTTTCAAGGCCAGTTCAACCAAGGTTGGGACAAAGTCCGTGAAGAAACCTTGGCCCGTCAGAAGAAATTGGGCATTGTTCCTAAAAATACCGACTTGACACCTCGCCCAGACAGTATTCAAGCTTGGGCTGCTCTGAGTGCAGATGAGAAGCGCTTGTTTGCAAAACATCAAGAAGTCTTTGCAGGTTTCCTCGCACAAACAGATCATGAAATGGGACGTTTGATTAAAGCCATCAAGAAACTTCCTGATGCAGACAATACCCTCATTATTTTTATTGCGGGGGATAATGGTGCCAGTGCTGAAGGGACGTTAACGGGTACTATCAATAACCTAATGACTCAAAATGGTTTTCCAGATACCGTTGAAAATCAATTAAAACATATTGATGAAATTGGCGGACCTAAACACGAAAACCAATATCCTGTCGGTTGGGCATGGGCTGGCTCGTCTCCATTTCAATGGATGAAACGCGTCCCTTCTCACTTCAGGGGAACACGCAATGGCATGATCGTTTCTTGGCCTGCAAAAATTAGAGCCACGCATGCGATCCATAACCAATTCCATCATGTTTCCGACATCACCCCAACCATTTTAGAAGCAGCCAATATTCCGCAGCCCAACTTAGTAGATGGTGTAAAACAAACGCCAATGTCTGGCATTAGCATGGCATACAGTTTCAATGATGCAAAAGCCAAAGATCAGCGTCATACCCAATACTTTGAAACGGGTGGACATAGAGCCATCTATCAAGACGGTTGGGTTGCCTCATCCTTCCATGGCGTACCGTGGAAGCTCAGTGGCTCTTTAGGCTTTAAAGATAGTCCGTGGGAACTATACAATATCAAACAGGACTTTTCCCAAGCGCATGACCTAGCAGCCAAAGAGCCTCAACGCTTAGCAGAAATGCAGAAGCTATTCGACCAAGAAGCAGGCAAATATGGCGTTTATCCGTTAGATGACCGTTTTGTGGAACGTGCCTTTAATCCAGAACGGCCTTCTTCAGTTCGTGGCCGAAAGCAATTCACCTATTCAGCAGGAACCACGCGTCTGCCTGAAGGCAGTGCACCACCCATGTATCAGCGCTCGCATAGTATTAAGGCTGACATTGTCATTCCTAAAAACGGTGCCAATGGTGTAATTGTGGCTGAAGGTGGTTCAGGTGGTGGCTTCTCTTTGTATTTGGAAAATGGCATACCTGTGTACAAATACAACTTCTTTGCCCAATCGTATTATCGGATTGCTTCCACCAAAGCATTAGCACCAGGGAAACACAGCATCGTCGTAGACTATCAACAAACTCCGCGTGAAGGTCGACATGGTATTGGCGGACCCGTGACCATCAGCGTCAATGGCGAGACGGTTGCCCAAGGTCAGGTTGAAAAAGTGGTTCCTTACCGCTTCTCAGCAACTGAAACCTTCGACATCGGGATGGACTTAGGCTCAACCGTTTCACCTCGCTACAATGAAAAAGCGCCGTATGCATTCACAGGTCAAATCGATACCGTCACAATCGATTTAAAAGACTAAATATTTTTAAACACGACGATCTGAGATTGATCAATACCCCAAAATTTGAGACTTCAAAGTCTCTGAAGTTGGAGCCGCGCTGAAATACTTTCTTCGTATTTCAGCGCTTTTCTTTAAGGTATTCATCCAATGCCTATTTTGTAGACTGCTTTTGAGATTCATAATGCCGCACTATGCAGCCCCATCTAGCTACTTACAATAAATCGATTATTTTTCAAACCACAGGACTAGGCCCTAAGTACGTCATGTTCTCTTAAACCCAACCCATTTCTGCAGATTTAGCCACGACATCAGTAGATAAAAAGCATCACAAAAATAAATACTCTCTATTTATTTACAGCTTTTTTTGTTATTTGGTCGGTGAAATCATGTATTCACGCCGCAATTTGTTTTACACTAAGCCCTATTAAAATTATGTATTTTTTAAATCGCCTCTACTTTTTCTCCTTAAGTACTGATTCGAAAAAACATAATCATGCCTTTGAAAATTCGCGTGGCCAATAACTGTAATGAATCAATCCGTCCATAATGCCATGGAAGATCTTCCACAAATCCGTGTTATGGATGAGTGGCATGACTCCATCCCCGAGGATTTATATATTCCTCCAGCTGCATTTGAAATTCTTTTAGAGCATTTTGAAGGACCACTCGACTTTCTGATTTACCTGATTCAAAAAAACGGCTTCGACTTATTACAGTTAGATATTGCTCCGATTGCAGCGCAATACCTGTCTTATATGGATGCCATGAAGTCGCTTAACATTGAGCTGACAGCAGACTATATGGTGATGGCCGCACTCTTAGCTGACTTAAAGTCACGTTTGCTGTTGCCAAAAGCACCCAATGCAATCCAAGTTGAAAAAGATCCAAAACAAGAGCTGATTGACCGTTTAGAAACTTATCTCCGTATTAAACAAGCGGCTGAACGCTTAGGGCAAATGCCTATATTAGAGCGAGACACCTTCTCAACCAATGTCAGCTTAGGCCAAACTCTAAACAATAATGACGGTCATGATGTGCAACAGCTGCGTGATGCACTGTTCTGCGTGTTTAACCGACCTGAGCCGATCACCCATCAAATTGCACAAGAACCTGTTTTACTTGAAGAACGCATGGCTTTTATTGAAAGCAAAGTCGCTTCAGGTGAAGTTTTAGTTTTTGAATCTTTGCTGCGTCCCATCCAAGGTCGTATGGGCATGGTCGTGACGTTTATGGCCATTTTAGAGTTAACACGTCAGCAACGTATTCAAATTGTGAGTTCAGGTGTTGAAGCACCACTTTCGATACAAGGAGTCAAAAAATAATGTTAGAACAAACCGCTCCTTTAACGAATGAAGATAACTTGCATGAAGTGCTGATGCAGTTAGAAGCAATTATTTTTGCCAGTGATGCGCCTGTTTCACTTGCGCGATTGAAAGAATCGTTCCAAAATCAATATAGCAAACAAGATTTACGTCAGTTTTTACAACAACTTGCCATGCTACAGCATGGTCGTTCGATCGAACTGATTGAAACTGCTCAAGGTTTTCGTTTTCAGGTTCGAGCAAAATACCGTCAAATTATTGCACAAACGTGGCCAGAGCGACCAACTCGCCTCTCGCCATCGCTACTCGAAATGTTGGCCGTGGTTGCCTATCATCAACCCGTCACACGAGCAGATATAGAACAAATTCGAGGAGTCTCAAATAACAGTCAACTGTTACGCACGTTATTTGATTGGAACTGGATTAAAGAATCTGGTTTTCGTGAACTCCCAGGAAGACCTGCGTTGTTAGTTACGACGCCCCAATTTTTAAATGCATTTGGCCTAAATTCTTTAGGTCAGTTGCCTCCCCTGCAGGATGCCAAGGAAGCTTTTATGGCGCTCGATGCGAATGCACCGAAGTCGTAAATAGGTGAACTGTTGATGATAATTTCTAAGGTTATGCTGTCATGAGTGAAAAGTTGCAAAAGGTACTCGCACGAGTTGGTTTGGGTTCTCGCCGTTATATGGAAGAAGTCATTGCCGCTGGTCGTGTGAGTGTCAACGGCCAAGTTGCCCAAGTAGGTGAACGTATTGAACCAGGTGATGAGCTTCGCATCGATGGTCGTAAAGTATCGTTCCAAATTGAAGATGAAATTCGTCGTCGTGTTCTGATTTACTATAAACCAGAAGGCGAAATTTGTTCACGTAGTGATCCTGAGTCACGTCCAACTGTATTTGAGCAATTGCCTGCAATCGCGAATGATCGTTGGGTAATGGTCGGTCGTCTGGATATTAACTCAACAGGTTTACTACTATTTACAAACGATGGTGAGTTGGCAAATCGCCTGATGCACCCATCGAATGAAATCGAACGTGAATATGCCGTGCGTGTTATGGGTGAAGTGACCCCGCAAATTAAAAACAACATGCTCAAAGGTGTGGTGTTAGATGATGGCCCAGCTAAGTTCGAATCATTCTCTGAAATTGGTGGTGAAGGGATTAACCGTTGGTTCCAAGTGGTAGTAAAAGAAGGTCGTAACCGCGAAGTACGTCGTATTTTTGAATCGCAAGGTTTAAAAGTCAGCCGTCTACTCCGTACACGTTATGGCACGGTTATTTTACCGCGTGAATTACGTACGGGTCGTTGGATGGAGTTGGACAAAAACGACATCGACAACTTAACCAAAGCCGTTGAGTTAAAACCACGTCAAGGCACAGGTTTGTACGGCATGGCAAAACGTCGTACTGAACGTATGCAAGAAAAACCAATGGCTGCGCGTCGTGGTGGTTTCTTACGTCAACAGCGCCGTGACAATGAAGATGAAGGCCAACAACAAGCGAAGCCAGCTTTCAACCGTGAACGCCGTGAAAATCCAAATGGACATAGCCAGCGTCGTCAGGACAATGCACAAACAGGTTATGGCCAACGTGAACCACGCCAAAACTCAGGCTACGCACAACGTGACAGCCGTCCAGAGAACTTTGGCAACAAAGGCACCTATGGTCAACGCGACGCACGTGATGAAAATGCGCCACGTAAACCTTTTGGAAATAAAGGCTTTAAGAAGTTTTAATTTTTAAAGTCAAAATTTGAGCCACTTTCGAGTGGCTCTTTTTATATGTATTTACGCTGCACAATAAGCCTTCTTTCTGTTCTAGATCAGAAAGAAGCTGTAAGCTCTTCATAAAAACGCCCAATCTATTGAGCGTTTTTATTATTACAACAACAGCCACCCATTCATGCCACACTTTGCGGAATGGCACTGAGCAAACGCTTGGTATATTCATGCTGTGGTGACTGGTACAAATCATCCGAATTGGCTATTTCCACCAAATCACCATGATTCATGACCATGATTTGATCTGAAATATATTTCACCACTGATAAATCATGTGAAATAAAGATATAACTCAGTCCAAATTCATCCTGTAAATCTTGCAGCAAATTCAGTACTTGGGCTTGTACCGAAACATCCAACGCTGAAACAGACTCATCACAAATCAAAATTTCAGGTTTTAAGGTTAGGCAGCGCGCAATCGCAATACGTTGACGCTGTCCGCCTGAAAACTCATGTGGATAACGATAAAAAGCCTGTGCAGGTAAGCTCACGCGTTCTAACAAGTCCAAAGCCATCTGTTTGCGTTCAGCATCATTCGCTCCGATCCCATGCACTTGCATCGGCTCCATTAAAATCTGCCCGACAGTAAAACGAGGATTGAGTGATGCATAGGGATTTTGGAAAATGATTTGAATCTTGCGTTGATACCGAGCAAACTCTTTTTCTGACATGGCTAAAATATCTTGACCTTCAAACAGCGCTTTTCCTCCTGTCGCCTCCTGTAAACGCATCAGCAATAATCCGATGGTAGTTTTCCCCGAACCAGACTCACCCACCAAGCCCAAAGTCTTGCCTTTTGCCAGTTGAAAACTCACGCCTTTGACCGCTTGAAATTCCTCTTTTCCGAATAGTCCTTTACGACTATAAAATGACTTTTTAAGGTCACGCACATCTAAAATAACCGCTTCTTGGCCAGTTAAGCCGCGAGATCTTTGTTGAAGTGACTCGACATCGACGCTATGCGTTTCAATATAGTCATCGCCCTTTTGTTGCATAAAGTCACTGATCATCGGCAAACGCATGGGACGTTTAGATAGTTGCGGACGGCAGTGCAACAACGCTTTGGTATAGACATCTTGAGGACGTTCAAGTACATCTTTAACCCAGCCTTGTTCACGAATTTGACCATGCCGCATCACGATTACCTGATCGGCAATTTCCCCGACCAAAGCCAAATCATGGGTAATAAACAGCATCGACATTTGATGCTTCTTCCGCAGAGACTCCAACAAATCTAAAATTTGCTTTTGAATGGTGACATCCAGCGCTGTCGTCGGTTCATCAGCAATCAATAGTTTGGGTTTACACGCAATTGCCATAGCAATCATGACGCGCTGCTGCTGCCCACCCGACAACTGCCCCGGATAAGCATCAATCTTGGTTTCAGGAGATGGAATCCCAACTTCTATCAAGAGTTCCAAAGCACGTGCACGCGCCTGCTTACGACTCATGCCCAAGTGTAACTGCAAAATTTCTGCAATTTGTGAACCTACCGTAAACACAGGATTCAGTGATGACATCGGCTCTTGAAAAATCATGGCAATATCTTTACCGCACTTTTTCCGCATTTCACGGCGTGGTAAATCGAGTAGGTTTTGTCCCTCAAACAGAATTTTACTGTCCGAAGAAATTTGACTGCTTTCTGTAGGTAATAGCCCCATAGTCGCTAGCGATGTGACCGACTTTCCACTGCCTGACTCCCCAACCAAGGCCACAGTGGTATTCACTGGAATACTAAAACTGATGCCTTTGACCGTTTCAATGTACTGCTTTTCTTCATTTTTAAAGCTGACACGCAAGTTTTCCACCTGAAGTAAGGCTGGCGCTGTCGTATGATTAAGTTCAGACATTCTCATGCTCCTATTTCAGTTTCGGGTCTAATGCATCTCGCAGTGCATCGGTAAACATTGAAAATGCAGTGACCAGAACCGCCATTGCTACCGAAGCGGCCGCTAACTGCCACCACTTGCCTAAAATCAATTCACTTTGCGCCTCATTCAACATACTGCCCCATGAGACCACACCAACAGGGACACCAAAACCTAAGAAGCTCAAAATCACTTCTGACTTAATAAAGGCCACCACTAAAATTGACATTTGAACCAGTGCAATATGACTGATATTCGGAAATATATGCACAAAGATACGTCGGCTATGACTCACCCCAATTGCTTTTGCCGCCAGCACATATTCCCGCGAAGTATGCTTCATATATTCGGCACGAATTAATCGATATACTCCCGTCCACCCCGTTAAACCCAAAATCAAAACAATGGATAAAACACCTTTTTGTTGCAGTACTGCGGCAATCGCTAAAACCAAGAGCAAATAAGGAATCGAAGTGAAAATGTTATAAAACCAGTTCAAGACATCATCGACCCATCCGCCAAAGTAGCCCGAAATGGCACCTAAAACCGTGCCAATCACCACAGCAAGAAAAGCTGCGACTAAGCCAACAATAATTGATGTTTCTGCGCCTTTAATGGTTTTCAGTAAAACACTTTGTCCCCATTTGTCGGCACCTAAAATCAGGCTTTGCTTGAGTTCCGCTTGCTGATCTAGTAAATGACCACCCAGCGCTTGATCAATCGCTTTCATATCTTCGGCTAAAGGATCAACAACTCCATAGTAATCAATTGCCCCACCCACACCCTGTTCAGCAGCAATTTCTGCATTGAGCTCACGAATCACATCTTTTAAAGGATCAACAGGATTTTCAGGCACAGCCGCTTCGACTTTTTGTGTTTCACTTTGCGGGAGTGGCACTACAGCTGCGCCGATAAACGTAGGTGGTGCATAACTCACCGCGACTTCTTTATTCCAATCTTTGGCAATTAAGCCAGTCGATGACAGGACTAACAGCACCAAATAAAACAACACGATGAGGAGAGAAAACATCGCGATTCGATCGCGTTTTAAACGGCGCATGGCGAGTTGCCATAGTCCTGTAGACGCTGTTGTAGGTTCAGCAGTATCTGGTTTTCTTTTAGTGAGAACACTGAGCATAATTCACCTACTTCAACTGTACACGTGGATCGACCCATTTATAAATCAAATCGGCAATCAAGTTGAAAAACATCGTTGCGAGGGCAACGTACACGGTAATGGCTTTAATCACAGGAAAATCACTGCGCTCTACTGCAATAATCACTTCACGACCAATGCCCGGAATACCAAAGAAGCGCTCAATCAAAAATGCACCAATCAGCAAAGCAGGTAAACTTGCCATCACGTCTGTAATAATCGGAATTGAGGCATTGCGTAGCACATGCACACCTAAAATGCGCCGTTCGCCAATCCCTTTGGCACGTGCAGTACGAACATAGTCTTGATTGACTTCATCCAAAACAAAACTACGATACAACCGTAAAGTCGGGGCAATACTGACCACCAACATGATCAGAATAGGCAATAAAGCATATTTAAACAGGTTCTCGCTAAAGCTATCGCTCCAGCCTTGTACCGGAAACCAGCTCAACTGATAGGCAAAGACATACTGAAAAACAATGATATACACCAAGATACTGATCGACATGCCAATCGTACACAGCATCATCACCATACGATCCGTTAAACTGCCGCGCACGGCTGCCACCGCCAAAGCCAACACAATAGAAATAATGGTTTGTAAGATCGTCAGTGGAATAAGCAAAGTGAGTGAAGGCCCGAGTCGTGTCATGATGATTTGCGATACTGACTCCCCTGTACTCCAACTCAGCCCATAATCAAATGTCAAAATCTGCTTAATGAAAATCCACAATTGCACATAATAGGGCTGATCGACCCCAAGCTGCTGTCGGATATTTTCAATCTGTTCAGGATTCGACATTTTCCCTGCCAAAATATAGGCAGGGTCACCACCGACCCAGTTAAACAAGAAGAAAATCAGCAACACCACCCCAAGCATGGTCGGGATCATTTGCCAAATTCGGCGAATAATATATGCCAGCATAAAAATGCCCCTTATTTCACCCGTTGACCGGTAATTTCATCGAAAAAGGCTTTGTTATCAGGTTCACGACCCAAAAAGTCTTTGACCAATGCTTTGGCAGGTTTTTGACCGCCTTGGGACAAAATGGTTTGACGATAGTGCTGTCCCACTTCAGGGTTATTTAAGTTATCACCAAAGGCTGAAAGCATGTCCAACGCCATCACTTCTGACCACATATAGCCGTAATAACCGACTTGATAACCACCCATGATGTGACCAAACTGCCCCGGGAACTCGGTGGTTGGAACATAACCCAAGGCCGTTGCCCCTTCCATTTTTTCCCAAACCTTTAAGGGCTGAACGTCTAGCGCATCACTACCATGTAGCGCCATGTCATACTGTGCATACAACGTCTGACGAGCATAATGCAAACCGCGCCCATAGCTATGTACGGCATTGAGTTTCGTAATCAACGCATCATCCACGCGTGGGCAGTCAGGTTTGCAGTAGTCCGCTACCTTTGACAAAGTCTCTTTACGTCGTGCCCATTCCTCATACATTTGTGACGGTGCTTCAACAAAGTCTCGCTCAACCGAAGTTCCTGACTGAGATGAAAAACGTGTGTTGGATAAAATGCCATGCAGCGCATGACCAAACTCATGTACAAAAGTTTCTAACTCATCACTATTTAAACCATTGCGGTTAAAGTTAGTGACCAGTGCTGAAATCGGTTTGCGTCCAGTTAGGCTACTGCCGCCATAAACACCCCACACAGCAGCATGTCCATATTTACCTTTACGTGGAAATTTATCCATATATAAGCCGCCGAGCAGTTGCCCTGTTTTGGCATCTGTCACATCGTAATATTCCACTTCATCTTGCCAAACCTCGACTTTTGCAGGCTTAAACTTAATGCCATACAGGTTTTCAGAAATGGCAAATAGCCAGTCTTGAGAGGCTTGCGTTGGAAAATACTGACGTAACTGTTCTTGATCGACCTGATACTTGGCTTTGCGTAACTTTTCACTCCAATATGCTTCGCTCCAGCGCTCAATACTGGCTTGCTCAACAGGGATATTTAAACTTTGCGCTTTAAACTCACGTAGAGTTTGAACTTCCTTTTTCTCTAGGGGCGCCACGGTAGCATGTACCTCTGCCAAGAATTTATTCACGGTTTCAGGGGTTTTCGCCATCCGACTTTGTAGTACCCACTCCGCATAACTGGACTTGCCAAACAGTTGTGCTAACTCATAACGTAAGTCCATGGCTTGCTTCAACAGCGCCAGATTTTTCTCGCCACCACGCCGAGTAAATGCCATTTGATAACGCTTACGTGCATCATCGTTATCTGCCAACTCCATAAACGGCCGATAATCGGGATACTCAAAACCGAGTAAATAATTGCCTTTGTCATTTTTCTTTAAACCGTCGATATAACTTTGTGGCAAGCCTTTTAGCTCATCAGGGCTAAATTCAAGTTTTTCAGGATTATCACGGACATTACGCGCATACTCTTGTTCAATTTTTGCCAGTTCATCAAAAATCGCTTTTAAACGTGCTTGTTTATCTGCTGAAAGCTGTATCCCGGTTTTTTCAAAACCTTCCAAAATATCTTCACGGAACTTGGCTTCAATTGGATCAGCAATTTTTATTTTCTTAATTTGTTGATATAGCTTTGGATTCTGATACACATCGGTTTGGAATTGGCTAATTTTAATTTCACAGTTTTCAGCCGCTTTACGCAGTGCTTCATCAGGGTCAACATTGCTATACAGACCAATCGGGCCGTAAAAATCTTCAAATGATGCAAAAATACGATCCCATTCAGCCAATACAGGCGCTGCTGCCGTTTCATTTTTAAGGGGCTTATTTTCAAACGTTTTAAGTTGCTTTTTCACATCCGCAATTTTGGCATTACACATTGCAGGGATGTCTTTGGCTTGAAAGCTGGGTAATGTTTGGCGCGGTGCTGTTTCCGCCAAAGCCATCTGACTCATCCCTAGGCCCAACATGCACAATGCAGTGAATTTAAAATGTTGCTTTTTCATCATGACTCCAGTTTTGTTTAATTTCTATTTTTTCAAATCAATATCGATATACATCCACTCTGCGGGCAGTATGGGATGCTTTTTAAAACCAATCACACGCGGTTGTGCCAAGATATTGCGGTAACGCGCGCCAATCACCTGTACAGGCATATACACTTCCAGCAGACGTGACATTTTGGCGTAGATTGCATCGCGCTCTGGGCTTGGTGTCATCTTTTGGGCTTGTTCATATAGGCGGTCATATTCAGGAATTTTGACGCAGCCATTGTTGGTAATCTTGATGTTTTTGCCATAAAACAGCTGCATAAAGTTATCTGCATCTGGGTAGTCTGCAATCCATGCTGATGCTTTAAACATGGTTTTACATTGTTTTTCTAATTTCAAAGCCTCAGCAAAAGGCATCGACTTGGTGGTCATTTTAATTTTGATACTGTCTAAGGTTTTCTTCCAAAACTCAGCCTGTTGTTGACTGCGTAAATTATTGCCCGAAAGCGTCATCTCAATCACCAAAGGTTTGCCATTCGGCTGAGTACGCCAACCATCCGCAGCTACTTTATAGTGATAACGATCTAACAATAAATTTGCCGCTTTGACTGAGTAAGGAATACTGCTTCGATAATTGGGATCATAGCCCACCACACCACTTGGAATCGGTGCTTGCAGTTTTTGCGAATCGCCTTTTTGTAAAATATTGATGTAATTATCGGCTGAAAAAGCCATCGCCATAGCACGGCGTAAGGCAATTTTATCTTTACTTAAGCCGCCGACTATTGGGTTTTGCATGTTCCAATAATGATAGTCAATCGAAGGATCGGTGATCCGTGACAGCTGTACACCTTTCTTAACCAATTCAGGTTTTAACTTTCCATCTTGCAAGGCTTGAACCGTCAGCTCACCATCTAAGGCAAACAAATCCACTTCATCTTTAATAAAGGACAACCAGCGTGATTGCCCCTCTTCCATTACCTGAATATCAATCTCGCCAATTTGCGGCATTTTTTTGCCTTGCATGGCTTTGACGATCTTTTGATCCTCAGGCGTACTGGCCTTAAAGTTCCAAACAAAACTTCGGAAATCAGGATTGGCCTTTAAAATAATCCGCGAACCCGGCGTCCAACGACTGAGCATATACGGCCCCGTTCCTGTTGGATGCCCCATCACAAAACCCGCTTTGTCACGATATTTTTCGATGACTTCCCGTGCAACTGCACCTGCAGGCTGATGCGCAAGCAACATTGGAAAGTTCTGATCTGGGCTAGTCAGGCGAATAACCAAGGTATAACGGTCTGGTGTTTGCAAGCCCGCGACAGATTGGTCGTAATTGAATTTTCCCGTTTTCTGCGCCTGTTTCAGCAAAGCCTCCATCCCTAAGATTCGCCCATCGAGCAGCCAACTGTTGGGTGAATGCAAGCTCGGATCCAGTAAACGCTTAAAGGTATATACATAATCGGCCGAAGTCAGCTCACGCTTTTTACCTTTAAACACTGGGTCAGCAGCAAAATAAATCCCCTTTTGCAGACGAATGGTATAGGTCAATCCATCCGCACTCACCTCGGGTAAAGCCGCAGCTGTTCGTGGTACCAATTTCGCAGGTGAGGCCAAATAATCATAGGTAAACAACGTTTCAAAAATCGAACCGTTGACATGCGCCGAGTACAAATCATGCACGCCCGCAGGGTCAAAGCCTGTTTCAGCCACAGGAAAAACATAACGTAAAACTTTTTTCGGGTCGGCAGGACTTTGCGCAAAACTGGAAACTGAACTACTCAGCAGAATACTGCCTGCCAAAATTCCCAAACCCCATCGTTTCAATTTCTGATTTAGATCTCTCATTATGTTCTACATCTCAATTATTTTTTTATGGGCTGAATATCCAAATATTGCCAATTGGTGTTCATCATCGGATGTGCTTTAAAACCCTGAATCTGTGGATGTAACAACCAATTTCGAATGCGACTGTTATGAATAATCCATGGATTATCGGCCTCAATTTGACGACTGAGTTTTTCATAAAATGGCAAACGCTGAGGCGGTGGTAAGGCCATCGCTTGTGTATAAAGTGCATCATAGGCTTTGGACTGGTAGCAACTGAGATTGCCCTGCGCCGAATTGGGCCCATACAGCAGCTGGGCAAAGTTTTCCCCTTCAGGATAATCGGCAATCCAAGCCCCACCCCAAATCATATATTTACATTGCATCGCTGCTTTTAAATTGTCAGCAAAGTTACTCACCACAAAGTCGGCACGCAGACCAATCGCATCTAAATTTTTCTTCCAAAGTTCAGATTGAATCACGGAACTGGAACTGTTTTCAGTCATAAACTTAAGCGTTAGAGGCTGACCATTCGGTAGCCGACGGTAACCATCTACCCCCTTTTTATAACCAAAACGATCCAGTAATTTATTCGCCAAGAGCGGGTTATAGGCCACACTACTCCGATAATTCGGATTAAAGCCTTGTACCCCCTCAGGCACCAACATCTCCGACTTCACCGCCTGCCCTTTATACAGTTGTTTAATGGCTTCTGCTTGGTTGTAGGCCAGACTAATCGCACGTCTTAATGCAACTTTTTCAAGCCCAAAGCCACCTACCGTAGGGTCTTGCATATTAAACATGGTATAGGTGATTTCAGCGTCTTTATTGGGAAAATGCTGAATGCCTTGCTTGACCAATTCAGGTTTGAGTTGTTTGCCATTTAAAGCCTGTGGTACCGCATTGGAAGTCAGTTTGTCAAAGTCGAGTTGTCCCGATTTAAACGCGAGCCAGCGAGACTGTTCTTCTTCAATAATACTGACGCTGACTTTGCCGATTTGCGGCATTTTTTTGCCTTGCATCTCCTTGACCAGACGGTTGTCCCAACTCGAACCTGTAGATTTAAAATTCCAAGTAAAACCACGATATTTCGGGTTGGCCACCAGTTCAATACGACTCCGCGGTACATATTTACTCAGTTGATAAGGCCCTGTCCCCACCGGATGCTGCGCGATTCGGTCCCCATAAAACTCCACCACTTCCCGCGCTGTTCCACTAAATGTGGCATAAGCCAAGATATATGGGAAATTATAGTCAGGACGGGTCAATGTGATTTGTAATGTGTATTTATCGAGGGCTTTTAAACCCGGAATCGCGGCATCGTAATTAAACTGTCCTGTTTTCTTGGCTTGAGCAACAGCAGCATCGCCACCGACAATTTTGCCTTCAATAAATGAATAGGTCGGTGAGCGATTTTTCGGATCCATAATCCGCATCATGGAATAAATATAATCCTGCGCCACCAACTCCCGCGGCTTGCCTTTGAAGGCCGCGTCATCGCTAAAATAAATCTTGGGCTGAATTTTAAAGATATAGACCTTGCCCTCTTGTTCTATTTTTGGCATCGACACTGCTGTGTTTGGAACCAATTGAGCGGGGCGCGCCAAATAATCGTATTTTAAAAGTGGTTCAAAAATGGCTTGGGCAATACTACCACTATAAAAATTATAGGTTTTAACCGTATCAAAACCATCATCAGGCGCTTCATAAGCGATATTTAATACTTTGTTTGGATCTGCAGGCGACTTTGCATAGGCAGAAAAGCCAAAACCCATCGCAAGGGATAAAGCAGCAAGCTTCAGTTTTTTTGAATTCAAGTTCATACCTATACACATCTTTTTTTAAGCAAGGTGATCTCATGCCATCCATGTTCAATGTCAGTGTTTTATTTTTCAGACAACACTGACAAAAACTTAAAACATAAACCCATGTTTTATAAATTAAATTTTAATTATCAAAATTTAAAAAACGGTCATGGGCAAATATTCACCTCAGCAACAAAGCGAATATCATGCCACGCCTATTTTTTTATCATTCTAATTTAACATTTTGTAAGAAAAATATATGGATATTAATTAGTTATAAATGAGAGGCTCAACTCACATCGGAACATTTTGCCAATTAGTAGCCATTTTTAAATATTCAATTTAAATAAACTATTGCACAGATTTAATACACCAATGATTCAAATTCGAACATCTCAAGAAATACAAAAAACCAAATAAAACATTACAAGTATTTATTTATTAAAGATAAATATGAATATTTCAGTATAATTACAAATAAGATTTTGTATTAAAAATTCAAAAAATCACGACTCATTTTTGATCACTTATTATATGAATAATCATTTTATGATTATTTTTTAATCGATTTATAAGTAATTTTTTGCCATTTTAATTTTTTAAATTCTAGAAAAATGAAAACAAGTTACATAAATCCATACAAATAATAAAATAAAACAATATTTTCCAATAACTTAATTCACAGTCTTTTGTCTATCCCTGAAAGTTGGCATTTGCCTTGCACTCCCTCAGCACAGCAATACCGCTAAATATAGAAAAAGAAGGGTTGAATTTACGATGCAAAAAAACAAACTTGTTCGATCTATGGGGACCCCAACCATCAGCAAATCACTACTTAAACTAAGTACCCTGACTTTAAGTATGATGTGTTTGTCTTTAGCTCATGCAGAAGAAACCGAAAGCTCAGTCTCAGCAGAACCAACTAAAAAAGTTGCTAAAGTGACTGTCACAGGCTCCTCTATCAAAGGAGTTGCAGCTCAAAGTTCTTCACCCATTACCGTCATTAAAGTCGAAGAGCTTGCGCAACAAGGCGTCACAACTGCCGAAGAAGCCTTAACCAAAATCAGTGCCAACCAAGCGGGTTACACAACCGCGCAAAACGTGGGGGCAAGTAATACCTCTGGTTCAACAGCTAACTTACGTGGCCTAGGTCCAGACAAAACCTTAGTATTATTAAACGGCCGCCGCTTGGCTTATAGCCCTTTTAGTACCTCTGAAACCAACCTCAATACGATTCCTCTAGCAATGGTTGAACGCATTGAAGTCCTTCGAGATGGTGCATCCGCGGTATATGGTGCAGATGCCATTGCTGGGGTGATTAACTTCATCACCAAAAAACAATATGAAGGTTTCGGTATCAGCAGTGGTGTACTCAAACCCGAAGAAAAAGGGGGGGAAGAATACGATGTCTCTATCTTTGGCGGCTATGGCGACTTAGACGAACAAGGTTTTAACGTATATGGTGCTATCAGCTACCAAAAGTCTAAAGAAATTATGGCCAAAGACCGTAAAGTTAGCCGTCGTGGTGGGCTTTTACCTGAATTAGGGATCGATGCTGGCTCTGCGAATGGTTTTCCTGCTAACTTCTATGACCCAACCAGTGGTGTATTAGCCAATCCTTACGGTAATGCCAACTGTAACAACACTCCTAATGTCGTTGCGGAAGATGGTCTGTGTTTTTTAAACACTCAAGCCTTGATTGGTATTCAACCAGAAACAGAAGACTTATCGGCCCTAGGGCGTGCAACGTTCAAACTCAGTGACCAATTCAACGCGATTGCTGAATATGTATATGCAAAAAATGAAGTCACTACCTCAATCGCACCCGATGTCTATAGCCGATCTGTGACACTTCCTAAAGGAAGCCAATATTATCCAGGGGAAGGTATTACTCCTGATGTCCCCGGTTTAAGTGGTGATCCTTTACAACTCTATCTTCGCTCACAAGCGGGTAACCGTGTTTCTAAGACAACCAATGAATCACATCGTATTTTTGCAGGGATTGAAGGTGAAGCATATGGCTGGAACATCGACAGCGGCGTAACCTATGCAAAAGGTAAAGCAAAGGACAGTTTCGTTAGTGGCTATTTAAATCGTAGTCAACTACAAGAAGGGCTAGATAACGGCACCATTAACCCCTTTGGTCCTTCAGCGGATTCAAGTGTTTGGAATTCATTAGAAGTCAGCGGTACGACCAATGATGCGACCCTAGACTCCACCACCTTTGACTTTACGATCAGCCGTCCAATTTTCACCCTTCCTGCGGGTGACGTGGGTTTTGCCTTCGGCGGTAGCTTTACCACGCAAGACTGGGAGGCAAAGGTAAACTCAGACCTTGTTCGACTTGTCCCAGGTAGTGGCATTGACCCTGACAAACCTATCAGTAAGGGTGACCGTGACATTACAGCCGTTTTCTCAGAGCTACAAATTCCGATTACCTCCACTTTAGAAGCGCAATTTGCAGCCCGTTATGATGACTACAGTGACTTTGGCGACACCTTCAACCCGAAAGTGGGTTTACGCTGGGAACCTTTAAAACAACTAATGTTCCGAAGTACCTACAGTACAGGTTTCCGTGCACCAAGCTTATATGAAATTAATGCGCCGCAAAGCCAAACTTACACGGGGGCAAAATACGATGACCCTGTGCTCTGTCCAGGTGGCGTAGCAACTTCACCGCAATATCAAACAGAATGTAATACTCAGTTTAAGCGTATGCAAGGTGGTAACTCTGAGCTTCAGCCCGAAGAATCAACAACATTTACAGCAGGCTTTGTTTTTGAGCCCCTTAAGAACCTGGTCTTAGCAGTCGATTACTACAATATCGAAATCGAAAATCTTATTGGCTTAACGGGTGAAACCTCCATTTTCGAAGATCCAACCAAATATGCAGATCGCTTTGTGCGAGATGCAGATGGCCGTATCCAATACATCAATACCACTTTAATGAATACAGGCGGCATCAAAACTGAAGGGATCGACATTAGCTTAGACTACCTCACTCCTATGACATCAACCGGTCGGTTTGGCTTTGGAATTAATGGAACCTATGTCATCAAAAATGACTACCAAGAAGAAAAAAATGGAGACTGGGAGGGCTTAGTGGGCGTTTATGATGATCCTGCTGTACTGCGCTGGAAACATACCGCAAACATCAACTGGAGCTATGAAGACTGGAAATTGGTCTTTGAACAGCAATTTTTCCGAGGTTATCACGACCAAAATGCAACAGGTGAAGAAGGCTTTGATAACCACAAAGTTCCAGACTATACCCTCTACAACATTGCAGGCACCTATAAAGGTTTCAAAAACTTAACCCTAACGGGTGGTATCAAAAACCTATTTGATGAAGAACCTGCTGCATCGAATGTTCTAGATAACTTCCAATACGGCTATGACCCACGTTACAGCGACCCAACAGGACGTACTTTCTATGTAAGAGGTACATATACGTTCTAAGCGGATCTGAGCCACAGATTGAAATATTCAATCTGTGGTGATGTTTATACATGCTCAACTTTAACCAGATATATATGGATTTTCCCAAGTGCAATCCAATGCTTTTAAAAAGTAGATTTGGCTTAAATTTTAGGAGTAATTATGGGCACTACATTTGAAGATTTAGAAAAAAACTCCGCCAAAAAACTCACAGGTATTGGCGTTGTGATTTTCTTACATGTTCTTGTTGGCTTGGTGCTAATGGCAGGTTTGGCAAAAGATATTGTCAAACCCTCAACCGAACCTGTGGAATTGGTCATTCTGCAAGATATCAAGCCACCTAAGCCTGAACCACCTAAAGAAGTTCCACCAGAGCCACCAAAAATGGTGGAAAAAGTAGCGCAGCAACCTGACCCCAAACCTGTAGAAAAAGTAGTCCCAGTGCAAAAAACAGTTGCTACACCCGTCACCAAACCGACGATAAGCACGCCGACGCCAGTTGCATCATCGCCTTCTCCAAGCCCATCTCCAACCCCAACACCGACTGCCGCTGCTCCATCACCTGCACCCAAACCCACAGGTGTTACACGTGGAGTATCGGAAGGGGAAGCTGGATGTAAAGCACCAAGCTATCCACGCGAAGCAGAGATGAGTGGCATTTCAGGCACCGTACTGATTTCGGTCTTTGTCGATACCAATGGTAAGGCGCAAGAAGTCAAAGTAAAGCGTTCTACAGGTGACCGTACTTTAGACCGTGCTGCAACGAAAGCGTATAGCTTGTGCACATTTAAACCTGCAATGAAAGATGGCGTAGCTCAAAGCGCTTGGTTCGACATCCCATACGAATTTGTTCTCGAATAATTGAAAAAGATCAGCCGACATTAGGAGTTACACAATGCAAAAATTAAAAAACTTTACCGCAGCAAGCCTACTAGGAATCAGCACATTACTTCCTCTACAAGCTGTTTTCGCAGAGGAAACAGCTGCGACCACTACAGCACTGACTACACCAGTCACTACGACTGAGAAAGCAGCAACACCTGTTCCCCCACCCTTAGCTGAGAAAGCACCTTCTGCTTCAGAAAAAGTGCATAACCCTTATGGCTTAGAAGCAATGTGGAAAGAAGGTGATCTGGTGTCTAAAGTGACACTGTTTATTTTGGTGATTATGTCGATTGGGACATGGTACATCATTATTACCAAGTGCTTACAACAAGGCAAAATCCGCAAACAAGGCCAACATGCCGATAAAAACTTTTGGGAAGCAACCTCTCTTGATACTGCAACTGAAGGTTTAGATGATGCCAGTGTGTATCGCTTTATTGCTGAAAAAGGCATTAAGTCGACAAAAAACCATGGTGGAACATTATTAGAACGGATCGACTTTAATACTTGGGTCACTATCTCGATTCAACGCGCTATTGACAAAATTCACAGCCATTTAAGTGGTGGGCTGGCTTTTCTAGCAACTGTAGGTTCAACCGCACCTTTCGTGGGTTTATTCGGTACGGTTTGGGGCATTTATCATGCGTTAACCGCGATTGGGGTATCGGGTCAAGCATCTATTGATAAAGTCGCAGGCCCTGTGGGTGAAGCCTTAATTATGACTGCAATTGGTTTAGCCGTGGCTGTTCCAGCAGTGCTTGGTTACAACTGGTTAACCCGTCGAAATAAAGCCGTAATGGAAGAAATTCGTACCTTTGGTTCAGACCTGCATGCTGTGCTGTTAAGTGGTGAAATCAGCACCAACAATCCTGTTAACCGTGACATGAAATAAGAACATGAGGAATCAGCCATGGGAATGATGGTAAATTCAAATGACAGCGATGATGATGTAATCGGAACCATTAATACCACCCCTCTGGTTGATATTATGTTGGTTTTGCTAATTATTTTTCTCATTACAGTGCCTGTTGCAGTTCATACCGTACCAGTCAATTTGCCTGAAGAAAAGAATGTGCCTTATGAAACCAAACCTGAAAATATTCAACTTGCAGTCAATAAAAATGGCGATATTTTCTGGAATGAAAGTTACATTGCCGATAAAGCCACCTTACTGGCACGACTACAAACAGAGGCACAAAAGAGACCTCAGCCCGATGTCCACATTCGTGGTGACCAACTTACGCCATACGATGCGATTGACCAAGTCATTACTACCACGCAGCAAGCGGGGATTGGCAAAATTGCCTTTGTCACCACACCGCCCTCTTCACCTTAATCAAAGAAGGATTCAGCTATGGGTATGAATGTTGGTTCCAATCAAGATGATGAAGATGTGATGCTTGATGTCAACATGACGCCTTTGATTGATGTCATGTTGGTATTACTGATTATGTTCATTATCACGATTCCATTGCCAAACAACGCCATTAATATCAACCTCCCGAATGGCACACCACCACCAGTTCAGGAAAAACCACCTGAAATCGTGGAACTACGCTTAGATGCTCAAGGCAAAATGTTTTGGAATGAACAAGCTGTGGAGTCCAAACAAGCGCTCGAAGCCTTATTTCAAACCGTTGCTCAAAAAGCAGATCAAGACCAAATTAAACTCAAAGCTGACCGCGCAACGGAATATAAATACATTGCGATGGTCATGGCCGCAGCCCAACGCCTTGATGTAAAAAAAATTGGAGTCGTGAGTAATCAATAAATAAAACCGTCAAAAAAACCGCTGACAACTTTTGCTGTTAGCGGTTTTTTTATTTTTTTAATGACTCTACGAATTACTTCAATACGGGAATGTCGATCCACAATGCTTGCGAAAAATGTGTCGCCAAATAAGCTTTTAAATAGGTCGCGGTATCTTTAGAAATGAGTTCATCTTGTGACTCATCATTTAAGTTATAGGCTAAAGCATAGAGCTCCAAACCACGACTTTTCAGTGCTTCTAAACTTAAAATGGTATGGTTAATACTGCCCAAACGCCCCGAACTCACCAAAATGACAGGCAGTTGCTTGGCTGCAATATAGTCAATGCTGAGCAGATCTGTGGTTAAAGGCACCATCAAACCACCCGCACCTTCTAACAACACCACCTCATATTTTTCAGCCAGCTGCTGAGTAGCACGCTCGATTTTTGCAAAATCAATCTCACGACCATCAATTTTAGTCGCTAAATGTGGCGATGCAGGATAACTAAAAATTTCAGGCATGGTCAGCTTACTGTCATCTTCAGGAAACCAGCCCATACCCATAATTTTACGGTGCTGTTCAATGTCTTCAGAAACATCCACATTACCCGTTTGCACTAACTTTTGGGTAATGGTTTTTTGGCCTTGTTCATTCCAAAGCTTGGCTAAGTAGCCCGTAGTATAGGTTTTCCCAATGCCTGTATCGATTCCACTGATAAAGTAAACTGATCCAGTCATGGCATTCTCCGTGCAATACAATAAATAGGGTGATAACTCAGGCGATAATGAATCTGCCCAGAGGTATCGAGTTGTGAAAACTGTTGATAATCTTGATAAAAGCATTCGAGCGAGTGCTTGGTCCAACGAAAGCTCGATGCAGTTGCCGTGACACCTGTGGCTTTTAAATGTTGCAGTACCTGTTTCGGTGTCGCAAAGTCTAAGTACTCAATTTGTTCAGACAAATGCAGAACATCAAAACCTTGGTTCTGCAATTTTTCCCGTAGTTGATCAAGGTTGACATAATCTAAGCCTTGCCCCGTTAAGGTCTTAATCTCTTGTAAATTCCGCTCACCAAAAGTGGAAAAACAAAACAGCCCTTGTGAAAGTAGACTGTCACTCGCTTTCTGCAAAACAGCACCAAGATCCGTCATCCACTGCAGCGCAGAGGTCGATACGATCAGTTCTAAATGAGCTGGAAAAACAAGCTGTTCAATATCACCCAATAACCAGTCTATATTTGAATAGCCTTGAAAGTGCTGCTGTACCTCGGCATATAAGTCATTCAGTAAATAGTGCTGAATTTGGAAATCATTCAGCAGTAAATGGCTTAAATTGCCTGAACCACACCCAATTTCAAACACCCGCTCAAATTGCGATTTAACAGCATAACGTTGGATTAAATTAAAAAGCTGGCGTGCAATTTGCTTTTGCACAACCGCATGCTCACTGTAGCTTTGCCCTGCCTGAGCAAAGCGCAATGCGACTTGTGCTTTATCAATCTCTAAATTCTTCACGACTCACTCACAACAACTGAATCAACTGATCTAAATCAGTATGGCGAACTTGAGCGGTCAAGGAAATACGTAGTCTAGAACTATGCTGCGGCACAGTCGGTGGTCGTACAGGCATAATATAAAAACCTGCTTGTTGCAAAGCTTTCGCCTTCTCCACCGTTTTGCTCGAATCACCGATGATCACAGGGATAATTTGAGACGTTGATGGACAATCAAAACCTTTAGCCTGAACTGCTTGCTGTAGACGCTGACTGATACTGTGTAAATGCTGACGTGTATTATTTAACTGCAAGACTTGTTGCAAGATAAAGTTGCTCCACGCCATGCAGATCGGCGGTTGTGCCGTACTAAAAATCAATGGGCGCATCGTATTGATCAGATAGTCTCGAATCACAGGGTGACAAATCAGATAGCCACCGATTGAAGCCATAGCCTTACCCAAAGCACCAACTAAAAAGTCGATCTCATCAATCACTTGGTATTGCTCAGCACAGCCCAAGCCTTGCTCACCACGTACGCCAATGCCATGTGCTTCGTCGACATAGAGCATGACTTTTTCAAACTGTTTTTTGATGCGAACCAATTCAGCCAAATCGGTTTCATCACCATCCATACTAAAAATGGACTCGGTCACCACAATGATTCGCTCAAAAGCATCATCGGCATGATACTTCTGCAAAAGTTGGGTCAAATGCGCCAAGTCATTATGGCGATAACGTACCAACTTCGCTGTCGATAAACGAATACCATCAATCATGCTGGCATGGATTAGCTTATCAGCCAGAATTAGGGTTTTACTGTCCGCTAGCGCAGGTAAAATACCAATATTCATGTGATAGCCGCTGTTGAATACCAAAGCAGCTCGACCATGAAAAGTCTGACTAAGATTGGCCTCGAACTGTTCATATTCAGGAAAATTACCCGTCAATAAACGTGAAGAGGCTGAACTCATCCAGCGCTGTGTATTCGGTGTTTCATCGAAAAACTGTTCACGTAATTCGATATTTGCAGCCAATCCTAGATAGTCATTCGATGCCAAATTCAACATCTCATGATCATTGATTCGAATCATCCGCCCTTGCTGCACATTGGACGTAAACTGGCGCAAATTGCCTTGCTGTTTAAGGATATCCAGTTGTGCTGCAAAATGTTCTACATGCTTCATACAACAGGCTCCTGCATCTGCGCTACCACTTCAACCAGTTGCTCAAGTAAGGTCTTCAGTTCCTGTGTGGTAATCACATAAGGGGGCATCACATAGACCAGTTTTCCAAATGGTCGCACCCAAATACCACGGCGGACAAACTCCTGTTGTAAGGTCTTCATATCTACATTAAACGTCAGCTCAACCACACCGATAGCACCCAATACACGAACTTCATGGACATATTCAAGTGACTGCAACGGGGTCAAAGCGGTACGAAGTTGTGTTTCGATGCGTTGAATATTGCTTTGCCAATCTTGTGAAATGAGGAGTTCTGTACTTTTCGCCGCCACCGCACACGCCAAGGGATTGGCCATAAACGTTGGGCCGTGCATAAACACACCCGCTTCGCCTCGACTGATGGTTTCAGCAATATGCTTTGTAGTTAAGGTTGCAGACAGGGTCATATAGCCGCCTGTCAAACCTTTACCCATACACATAATGTCAGGTTCGACCTGTGCATGCTCCCAAGCAAAGAGTTTCCCCGTACGCCCAAAACCCGTCGCAATTTCATCAAAAATCAGTAAAACACCATATTTTTCACAGAGCAATTTGGCCTGTCGTAAGTACTCAGGATGATAAAAACGCATCCCTCCTGCACCCTGAACAATCGGCTCAACAATCAGCGCGGCGATACTTTCATGCTGTGCAGCTAAGGTGTTTTCAAGCTCACGAATGTCCTTCTGATCCCAGGCTGCATCAAAGGCAACTTGCGGTGCAGGAACAAAAATACGATTGGGTAAGCTTGAGCCAAAAATTTGATGCATCCCTGTGACAGGGTCACAGACCGACATCGCATTCCACGTGTCACCGTGGTAGCCCGAACGCGGGGTGACAAAATTGGTTTTGTCTTGTTTCCCAAGCGAAGTCCAATACTGAACTGCCATTTTTAACGCCACTTCAACCGCAACAGAACCCGAGTCTGCATAGAAAATTTTATCTAAACTTGGCGGGGTGATTTGCAACAGTAATTTACCCAGTTGAATGGCGGGATCATGGCTAAAGCCACCAAACATAATATGTGACATGTTTTGCAGTTGGTCTGTCACCGCCTGATTCAGTTCAGGATGGTTATAGCCGTGTATGGTGCACCACCACGAAGACATTCCATCAATCAGCTGACGCCCGTCTTCTAGTTCAATGGTTGAGCCAAAGGCTTTTTTAACTTTAAAGGTGGGGAGCGGATTGGTCATCGAGGTATAAGGATGCCAAATATGTTCCCGATCAAATGCTAAGTCATCCAACTCACCATCCAATTTGGCATTGATCTCAGTCATCCTTAACTCCATATCGACTACAGTTACAGCAAAATTTCAATTTGACTGATCTTAAACCTGCGCGCATCAAAAAGAAATTGCGATATTCGCCACTCAGCGAATTGTTTAATCCATTTTTTGTAAATATTGGCAGATTTTGTCAGTTACTTCATCGGCATGAAAAACTGGAAGCCCATGTGAACCACTTAAAAGCATCGCATCTAAAAAATTTGCACCTAAAGCGTTTAAATTATCCAAGACTTTGTAGCTAACTAAAAAATCTTGTTTAGCCAGCAGATGGAGTTGATGCCCCGTATAATTGTGTAAGATCTCAACCGTATTTAAATGCTCTAAACAATTGAGTCCCTGTTTTAACAGATCTAAAGACTGAGGCTGAAGCAAACTTTGCAACTGCAAAAAATCTTGCTTGGTGGTTGCCGTCCCTTGGCACACCATAAATCCAAATTTCTTTAAGGTTTCAATCGCATCTGCTTCGAAGGATTGTTTAAAACTTTGAAATGTCGCTGGACTCATCGCGATTGGCCAATTTTCATACGCCACAAAGCACGGATTTGAAGCCAAAGTAATTAATACTTTTTGCTGTTGATACTGCTGTTCAACAGCCTCGACCAATAAAGTCGCCAGTTGCCCCCCCAAAGACCAACCGATCAAGACATCAAAGTCTTTGGCTTGTTCAGCATGTTGCTGCAACACCTGTGCGTCCAATCCATTAAAAATATTGATCAGCTCAACCGTATGCCCTTGGTGTTGCAAAGCATGAGCCAAAGGTTGTAGTAACTTAGTCCCACCACCCCAGCCTGTGATGAGTAAAATTTTTTGATTCAATGTAATACTCTTATCAAGATAAAACATCAATATTATGAAATAATTTCAAAGCCGTTCCTATGATCAATATGCTTGATCGAGCTCAGTTAGATGCTCTGTTGCAGGTTCAGTTAATAAAACTGCTTTAATAGCATTCATCTATTTATCCATATTTTCCAAATCTACCAATAATGCAGCTGGATAAACTTTTGCCCAATTGGTTTTAAACTGCTTATGCATAGCATCAATTGGAAAGTTGCTTTCTCTGCCAATTTGCTGTGCTCGCGCAATATCTTCTGCACGCATATAAGCAGTTAAATAATCCTGACCTGTAAGATCCACATGAAACCACGATTCCACAAATACACCTTCTGCCTTTAAGGTTTCAATGGCTTCATCTTTACGTTCATTCAGTTCTTGCTTCCACACTTCTACATTTTCTTTTGTCTTAGGTTTTAATTGAATCAATACCGCGCCTACATCCATAACATCTCCAACAAAATAATTTTTATTCTTAACTTAGTGACTATTCAACAGATCAGAAACAATTGCAAACACTCGCTGCTCAGGAAGAACTCAAAATCTGCTAGGATCAGTACAAGCTTCCATAAAAAAATGCCCCATGAAAATGACCAGCCTTATGCAAATTAGTTTACTCAGCATTGCCGCATCCAGTGCTTTCAGCATTCCGGCGTATGCCAATAATAGCTTATTCAATTCCGCAAGCAGTGATCAAAAACAATGGGTCGGCAAGCCCGCACCGAGTTTTAAGTTACAAGATCAAAATGCCAAATGGCATGAGCTCAAACAATATCAAGGCAAATGGGTCGTTCTCTATTTTTATCCGAAAGATGACTCACCGGGCTGCACCCAAGAAGCCAATCAGTTCAAATCACTCTACCCACAATTTAGCAAAAATAATGCGGTGGTCTTAGGCGTGAGTTTGGACGATGTACAGTCACATCAAAAATTTTCTAAAAAGTTAGGGCTGAATTTCCCTATTTTGGCTGATCACAATCATCAACTGGCAAATCAGCTCGGCATCGTACGCAACTTGGGCATCGCGAAAATTGCGAAACGTGAAACCTTTCTGATCGACCCACAAGGTACGGTGGTCTATCACTACAGCAGTGTAAATACCCAAACCCATGCGGGACAAGTATTGGTAGATATTCAAAAGTTCTCTAAAAAATAACCCATACAAAAAAGCCTTCGAACATTGATTCAAAGGCTTTTTAATTACTCAACATGTAAATATACATGCCACTTTTTACATAAAGTGGCATGTATCTCTTACATTTGAGACTGAATGTAGTTTTGCAGACCAATCAATTCAATTAAACGTAATTGTTTTTCTAACCAATAGGTATGGTCTTCTTCAGTATCTGACATTTGCTGACGTAACATGTCACGGGTAATGTAATCACCCTTTTCTTCACACAATTTTACGCCTTGCGCTAATTTTTCACGTACATGATATTCAAGCTTTAAATCGGCTTTTAAGCATGAAACGACATCTTCACCAATTTCAACGTCATCACGCTGCATATTTGGTGTGCCTTCCAAAAACAAAACACGGCGAATAATTGCATCCGCATGTTGTGCTTCTTCTTGCATTTCATGATCGATACGCTCAAAGATTTTGCTCAAACCCCAATCTTCATACATACGTGAATGAATGAGATATTGATCGCGTGCAGCCAATTCTCCACCGATCAACATATTTAAGTAGTCTACGACTTCAGGATTGCCACGCATTTCAAAATCTCCATTCTCTAATGCAACTATTATGGACACATTTAATTCACTTTGCAAAAGATAAATTATGTAAGTTTATGATTTTTATAAAATTAAAATGAGAAACATACGCATTTGCAGTATGAATCATCAAAATAATAGTTATAAAAGAAGCCTTTGCAAAACTTCATCCCTTTTGTAAAGGCTTTTTAGGCTTGAACAGCCCTGTGCTTCATTTTGTAATCATTAAAAATGCTTCTTATTTCAGCCTTAGAACGGCGTACAATCTTTCATTTTTTTTGTGCAACAGACCAAAGAGAACCCACTTCCGCGGACTGGACTCGAGCCTGAGCTTGGCGATAAAAACGAAAAAATAACCCTGCAAAAAGAATAGCAAAGACGTCAACCCACCATAAAGAGGAAGAAGATGACCATAGCCCAATCTCAGGTAAGAGCAGTGCGATAGCAGAAGTCAAAGGCATGAGCAGTAAAACAATCACAATCGACAGCAATAACGTTGGGAATGCTCGTGCTGCGCCCAGTACGAAGCTCAGCATTAAACTGAAGATAAAAATCGCATAATAGATATACATAAACCATGCATTGATACTATGTAGCTCAGGACTGAGTACATAGGCCCAACGCCCGATCAACATACTCATAACAATGCCAAAGACCGTTCCCAAACATGCCCCTATGGTTAAGTTTGCGATGAATTGGACATCCTTACGCTGGACAGGTGGTGCTAAATCTGGATTTTTTTGTCGCTTTACACGCGATTCAATCCATAGAATATTGCCTGAATAAAATAAAAATGCTCCTCCCAGACCCAAGGCCAAATACAACCAACGGGTAAAATCTCCGCCATAGTTACCAAAGTGCAAACTGAACATCGATCGAATCAGTTGATCTAGACCAGAACTCTGCGTATTTAAATTGGCTGTACTATAGGGTGCAGGCTGATAAGGATTGAAAAACATCACGTCGAAGTTATCACCGCGTAACATCTGATCTGGACTATATAAACTGACGCGTGCAGATGCCTTGGCGGGTTGGTCTAGATTGTTAAAGCTTACAGACGAGACCTCATAGCCCTGTGCTTGTTGCTGTACCTGTAAGAGTATTTTTTCAACATCCATTTGAGGAACTGGATCTGCAATCTGCACCGCAGCGGGACGTTCAAACAATGGTTTGCCTTTGGACACCAACTGCCCCAAGCCATCATAAAAGAGATCATGAAATGCAAAAACAATCACCGTCACACTAATCAAAATATGAAACGGTAAACTGGTAATGCCAATCACATTATGTGCATCGAGCCAAAAGCGTTTTTTGTTCTTACCTTGCCGTATCGCAAAATAGTCTTTAACCAAAGTCGGCAAGAGGATGATCAAACCTGTCATTAGCGCCAAAAAATATAAGACGGATACCACACCCATCACATAAACACCGAGTGTATGATGCCCAAGCATCCCTGGAATGCCTGCCGTTTCGTGCAGTTGTTCAATCAACCAACCCAGTTTAGATAAGTTTTCTTGTTCAACCTGTAAAGTCCCATCTGGTTTCAGTGTTGCTAACATCGCGCTTTGATCGGTATCAAAGGCATGATCATCATGTGCTTGACTTTGCGCAGGTTGCCACTGAATCGGGGCATAATGGAACTCTTTGGAGTTTAAATTGATCTGGAAACTTTTTTGCGCTTCAGGATACTGCTGCTGTACCTGTGACACCAAATCGTTGTACTGATGGAATTCAACCGTATTTAAACTTTGTTGCGGTGGCGTTGCCCACTTACTCAAATCATGCTGAAACATACTCAGCCCACCTGCAAAAAAGCAAATGAACAAGAGAATGCCTGCGCAAATTCCTACCCACGTATGTAACTCTTTGGCCAGTCGGAGAATATCTGTACGTACCTTCATGCCCTATTCCCCTCTGAGCCAAAACACAAGTGTGTAAGCCACGATATTGAAAAACAGATAAATCACAATGGACTGCCATCCACGTGGAATAAAATAGGCCACGAAAAAGAGTGGTAACCAAATCCACGGAATCGACCACATCCCTAACTGTGGAGCAAGACTACGATACTCAGATTGCAGTCCCCACATTGTGATTAATGCAGCTAAAGCGAAAGCTAGGCTGAGTCCAAGAACTGCTCCTGCAAAGCTTTTCGTCCACCAGTCAGGTTGTATCTTTTGATCGCGTAGTAACCTCATGCGTCAAAGCCCCATGTAATAAAGGAATAAATGGTAGTGCTGACCACAACACCAATGGCATCAGTAACCACATCAACACCGCCACCAGTTTTGGTAATACCGCCAATAAAAGAACCAATGCCAAAACAAAACCAATCCACCCGACCCAACGATACTTTTTCGCCACAGCCTGTTTAAGAACCGTTTGGTTAGGATGGGTCAAATACAGCAGCACACAACCACCACAGCACAGGAGTAAACCGAGAAATTTCATCATTGCGTTCAACTTAAATGAGACAGCATTCAGACATAAAAAAGCCCACTGCATCGCAATGGGCTGATCATAAAAATTAGAAATCGAAAGTGACGCCAAGTTTATAGGTACGTGCACCACCAACCGTTGCATAGTAAGAGTTGAACACACCTTCCCAGTATTTTTTATTAGTCACGTTATCTACATTGGCTAAGAAAGTCGTGTTTACACCACCCAGTTTTGTTTTATAGCGCGCACCAACATCAAGAATAGTATAGTCAGGAAGTTTATAGGTATTCAAACTATCTAAATATTGTTCACTAACATAGTTAGCCCGAGCATTAACATTTAAACCATCTACCACAGGTACGGCATAATCCAAACCTAATGAGACAGTAAAGTCTGGTACACCATAAATCGTATTGCCTGAAATATCAGTGGTGCTTGTAGAACCTTTTGTATATTCAGCATCAATATAAGCCATGCTTCCCAGTAGACTTAAGTCCTCTGTCAAACTCCCTGAGAAGGACCATTCAATACCACGTGATCGACTTTCCCCACCATCTTCAGTGATCTGTGTATTACCATTAACCGCTGTCGCCAAAGCTGTTGTGATCAGAGTCGGTTTTTCAATTTGATAAAGCGCCAAGCTATTTAACCAAGAACCAGCTTGATACTTCGTCCCCACTTCATATTGCTTCGTTTCGTAAGGCTTAAACAGTTTTCCTTCATTCACATCCGCGGTAGAAGTTACTGAGTCTGCTTTTGATAAACCTTCAACATAACTTGCATAAAAAGATAAATTTTCTCCAAACGGTTTGATTACGATGCCTAAACTTGGTGAAAGCTTATTTTCATCGTATTTCACATCTGTAGTGAGACTTTCTAACTGCATATCTTGATAACGAGCACCCAAAATCAACTGCAATTTGTCATCCAACATTGAAATTTGATCCGTCAAGGTATAACTCATGAATTTATCATCTTCATAAGGTACAACTGTTGGATAGGTCGTTGGCATTGTCCCGTTCGAGTTAGGATTATAAAGATTCGTTGTAAATGATGAACTTGTCGCACGAGAGTGTTGATCGTATTCGCGATGTACATAATCTGCACGTAACCCAAGGGTATGTTTAATGGCGCCTGTATTGAATTTAGTTTCAATACCCGTATTACCACTTAGGTTATTTTCTTTAGATGCGACTCGATAATACTGCGAAGTTGCATCACCTGCACTGTTCTGCAAGATCATACGCGTACCAAAAATATGCCCCGAATAACCTTTTTCAACATAACCCACACCTGCAAAAACCTTAGTATCAGGAGTGAATTTATATTCACCATTTAAGCCCGCATAACGGCTATAGGTTTCCCCATGAATTTGATCAAAGTAATTATTATCACCCTTTGGTGCAGCAACTACGCCTGTTTTTTGCATAGAGACCATTGCAGGTGAACCATTATCACGGTTTTCACGAATGGCATAAGCATCAAAGTTTAGTTTTAATTTATCGGTCGTATAGTCCGCTGCAATCGAACCAAGCGCTAAACGGTCATCCATACCTTCAATAAGATGCTCACCGTCTCCATATGTGCCGTTTACACGAACGCCAAATTGTTTTTGGTCACCAAAACGACGAGAAACATCCACATTGGTTTTATAATAACTCTCATCTTCTAATGACGTCGAAATACGTGTTAGATCTTGGTCGGCACGTTTAGAATTAGCAATCACTACTCCGCCAACGCTTCCTGCTGGTGCCATACCTGCAACCAAAGCATTCGGTCCTTTCAATACTGTCACCGATTCTAGTAAATCTGTTGGTATACGTCCCATAGAAGCTACAGCGTATAACCCGTTATAAGCCATATCATCATAGCCGACACTAAAACCACGAATTTGGAAGTTTTCGTTTAAATGACCTTGATTGGTCGTCGCACGAATACTGGCATCATTTTCTAAAACCTCCCCCACTGTCGATGCTTGTTGATCACGAATCAGTTGCTCTGTATAAGTAGAAACCGTAAATGGTGTATCAATCGCTGACTTATTCCCTAAAGCACCCAAGTTAGCCGTCTTCGCCAATTTACCATCGGCATAGCCTTGTTGTGATTGCGCTTCTGATTTTAAGGCAGGTAAAACTGAAACCTCCTCTGCAAAAGCAAGCTGTAAACAGCCTCCACCCATCATCAAAAGCCCAACAGAGCTTGCAAGAATTTTCTTAGAGAAGGATTTCATTTTAAACAACACTTATTTTTTAATGAGAATCATTATTATATGTAAAATAATTATCATTATTTATTGTATTTTATCATTTGACTTATCTATCTGATCTAAAATACAAATTTAAGCTTACTGCGAAAAAATACGTTTTACTCGCTCATTTTCAATACAGTGTGGTGCAATATTATAAAATGACGCATAAGTCAGACACCTGTTCACCCCATAAGCAAAGACTTTCATGGCATTCACGTTTACACTAAGCCAATACTTAAAACAACAATGGGTAATCTATGACAAACTTAGCAACACAAGCACCGGTACTGGTTACAGGTGCATCGGGTTATATTGCCAGTTGGGTGATTCAAAAATTATTAACCCAAGGGTATACCGTTCATGCCACTGTACGTGACTTGAACAAAACCCAAAGCTTCGCGCATTTATCTAAAATTGCAGACAGCAGTGCTGGAACACTGAAACTCTTTAAAGCCAATTTGCTCGAGCCCAACTCCTTTAAAGAAGCGATGCAAGGTTGTGAAATTGTCTTTCATATGGCCTCTCCTTTCGTCGTTACTAACTATAAAGATGCGGTGAAAGACATCATTGAACCTGCTGTTTTGGGTACAGAAAATGTCTTAAACACCGTCAATGAAACCGAGTCTGTTAAACGCGTTATTGTCACTTCGAGTATTGCGTCGACCTATGGCGATGCCATTGATATTTTAAAAACGGACCACAATACTTTTGATGAAAGTCACTGGAACACCAGCAGTTCTGAGACCCATCAGCCTTATCCATATTCTAAAGTAATGGCTGAGCGTAAAGCTTGGGAAATGGCTGAGGCACAAGATCGTTGGCAGTTGGTATGCATTAACCCTGCGTTGGTCTTTGGTCGTTCATTGACACCAAATACACAGTCAGGCTCAATTGAGGTCTTACAACAGTTTACCAATGGTTTGACTTTAGCTGGTGTCCCACCTATGTGGAATGGTGTGGTCGATGTTCAAGATGTTGCTGAAGCACACTTACAAGCAGCATTCAACCTAGAAGCAACGGGTCGTTACATCGTAAGTGGTGGAACTTTAAGTCTGCTTGAAATCGGTCAATTGCTTAAAGCACATTTTGGTTGGAAGTTTCCATTTCCACGAAATGAACTGCCCAAAGCAGCCTTTAAGGTGATTGGTCCATTCATTGGTTTTAGCCGCGAGTTTGTTGAGCTGAATATGGGTTATCCAATTTATTTTGATGCGAACAAGAGCCAAAAAGAATTGGGTTTAGAGTACCGAGATGTCAAAGAAAGCCTCGTTGAGCACTTCCAACAATTGCTCGATGACGGTGTCATTAAGCAATATATTCCCTGAAATAAACAACCTAAGTTTGACTTAAATATTCCTCCAGCTCATTGAAAAGCAATGATCTTGGCGGAGTCTTATCAAGTTCTCACCCCATTTCATCATTAGCCTGCAGCTGGCCCTACTTTTGTTTCGGCAAAAGTAGGCAAAACCATTGTCATCTGCAAAACCTGTTCTCTTTTTGATGTATCAGAAATATGTCGCAGAAACATTATCTTACTTACACCACGCAGGTTGCAGATGACGTGCCCAAGTATCATATTTCTGATTTAACCTGAGTCAACAATCTAAACGTCTAATTGACCATAATCTTTCATCAGTTGAATAAACTCAGCTTCGTTGATCACAGCAATCCCAAGCTTCTCCGCTTTATCCAGCTTTGAACCTGCTTTTTCACCTGCAACAACACACTTGGTTTTACTCGACACACTACCACTGACACGTGCGCCCAGTGCTTGCAAGAGCTGTGTTGCTTCATCACGCCCCATCGTACTGAGTGTACCCGTCACGACCCAACTTTCTCCATTTAGAGGTTGGCGACTTGGTGCCACAGGCGCGTCCCAGTGAATACCTGCCGCCAATAATCGGTCTAAAACTTCAAGATTATGTGGTGCTTGGAAAAAGTCGACAATCCACTCCGCCGTGATATCCCCCACATCTGGAGTTTTCTTTAAAGCTTCAATGTCTGCAACACGTAGCGCATCTAAAGTTTGGAAAGTATTGGCCAACATACGTGCTGTGGTTTCACCCACTCCACGAATCCCCAGTGCATAAATAAATGCAGCCAAAGTGGTTTTCTTACTATTTTCAATCGAATCAATCAAGTTCTGAACGGACTTCTCACCCATTTTTTCAATGGTTAATAGCTTTTCTCGGTGCTCATGTAGGTGATAAATATCAGCCACATCTTTAAGCAGATCAAGATGTAACAGTGATTCGACCCAACGATCCCCCAAACCTTCAATATCAAGAGCTTTACGTGATACAAAGTGGCGAATCGCCTCAATACGCTGTGCGGCACAATACAAACCACCTGAGCAACGTGCTAAAGCTTCACCTTCGGGCATCACCACTGGCGATTCACACACGGGACATTGGCTCGGGAGTTCAACTTCAGTCACATCGACAGGACGGAATTCAGGCCACACTTTTTCCACTTTGGGAATCACATCACCACTACGGTAAACACTGACAGTATCGCCAATTCGCACATCTAAACGGTGAATTTCCCCAATATTATGCAAGGTCACATTTGAAACGGTCACGCCGCCCACAGCAACAGGATTCAAACGCGCCACAGGGGTCAATGTACCTGTACGCCCCACTTGCCAGTCAATATTTTCAACCGTGGTGAGCGCAGCCACCGCAGGGAATTTATAAGCCGTTGCCCAACGCGGTTCACGACTTAAAAAACCGAGCTGTTGCTGTTGTTTGAGACTGTTGACCTTAATCACCATGCCGTCAATTTCCACACTCAATTGTGGTCGTTCCGCATTGATTTGTTCATAAACCGCTTGAACTTCTTGAATACTATCGCAGACAAAATGACGCTCTCCAACCGCAAAACCAAACTGTTGCAACCACTCTAGACTTTCCGACATGGTGCTTTGACCATGATTGGGTTCACACTGCGCAATACCATAAGCATAAAATGCGAGTGGACGTGAAGCCGCAATATTCGGGTCTAACTGACGTAAACTTCCAGCTGCGGCATTACGTGGGTTGGCAAAAGTCTTCTCACCTTTGGCTTCATTTTCTGCATTGAGCTTTTCAAAACCTGCTTTAGGCATCAAGACTTCGCCACGAACTTCCAGTAGTGTAGGTACTTCGCCCTGATTTGTGGTCAACACCTTCGGCAAGTTCCGAATGGTTTTGACGTTTTGGGTAATGTCTTCCCCTGTTTCACCATCACCACGCGTCACCCCACGCACCAGCACGCCATGTTGATACCACAGTGAGATCGCAAGACCATCAAACTTCAGTTCGACATCATATTGAATCGTTTGATTCGGCAAACGTTCTTCTGCACGGCGTGCAAAGGCAAACAGTTCGTCTTGATTAAACACATTCCCTAAAGACAGCATCGGTACCACATGGGTCACGCTCGTAAACTTCGCCAAAGGTTTACCACCGACTTTATTGATCGGGCTATCTGGCTGAATACACTCAGGGTATTGTTCTTCTAAAGCTTTCAACTGATGAAAAAGCTGATCATATTCACTGTCTAAAATGGTCGGCTGATCCATCACATAATAAGCATGATTATGCTGTGCCAAAATTTGGATCAGTTGACGCATTTGCGCAACGACAGTAGAAGGTTGAGTCATAATTTCACCATAAAAAAGGGCGGTCTTTGTTCCGCCCTAAAAATTGTATTTCTACTGTCTATTATAGAAATCGTTACCTCTGCTTTCAATCAGATTAAGCATCGATTGCTTGTCCAGCACGGTAATCAATCGCCAGGTGGCGCCAATGCTCACGCAGTTGTGGAGTGAACTCTTGGTTGTTTTGGTCATAAACCGTTCCATCGATTTCACGAGCAATCAAACGTGAAATACTGTCCATGGTGTCAAAGGCATTTTGGACATCGCGGTGTGGTAAAGCCAAGAAAAATGCCAAGCCTTTAATTGGATCGGTCGACAGATTTTCCAAGTCAAAACCATCCATGCCTGTATCAGTAATTTGCAACACAGAGAACAGTAACTTGGTTCCATCTTCGTTATAACGATGGAAACAGGACATTTCGCCAAAACGTAAACCATACTTCATTAAAACTTTTAAGGTTTTCTCACCAGACAACGCGCGACGTTCAGGATAAACATTCAGGGCAATAAACGACTCTGCTGTGGCTAAGGCACTTTCATCATCAACAATTTTTTGCTCATACAAATGTGCATCTAAAATGCTGCTTTCATCGTCAAACTCTGAAATTTCGGCTTTTTCGACATTGGCATTTAAACTAAATTCAGCTTTATCCGCTTTTGCTTGGTCATCAACAAGTGAGGTGCTTGCGCTTTCAGTCGTTAATTCCGTTGCATCAGCTACAGCATTTTCAGGAGCAACTGAATCTGCTGCTTTATTTTCTATCTCAGCTGACGCATCCAAACTTGGTTCAGTACTGCTGCTTTCGAGCACACTGTCTGCATCCAAAGCTTTCGGTTCGGCTTTTTCAGACAGTGTCTCTTCTACAGAGTTTTCGTTTAAAGTCGGCTCTTGACGTTCAGCCTCTTCAACTGATGCCGTCTGCAATTGGTCACGTACGTGACGCGGGATAATCGGTTTTTGACTGTCAGCATCGATATGCAATGCAGACTCAAGTGAAGGCGCTGCATCTGCCGGCTTTCGAAAAATCATTCGAACCCCAAACAGCATAATGATCACTGCTATGACGATACCAATAATTGTTGTGTATTCCATCTTATTAGACCTCCGCGACTAAACCGTATTCTTTTGCCTGTTCTAAATTTACAGTCACTAACTTTGATGTTCCCGGTTCAGGCATCGTAACACCTAACAAGTCGGTCGCCATCGTCATTGCGAGTTTATTATGGGTAATGTAAATGAATTGCACTTGTTCAGAAAGCTCTTTTACAAGATTACAAAATCTTCCCACGTTCGCGTCATCCAAAGGCGCATCAACTTCATCCAAAACACAAAATGGTGATGGGTTGAGACGGAAAATCGCAAACACCAAGGCCAATGCAGTCAGGGCTTTTTCTCCCCCTGAAAGTAGCGCCAAAGAGCTATTACGTTTACCTGGCGGACGGGCCATGAGTTTAACCCCAGACTGCCAGTCATCTTCTAAAGTCAGACTCGCTTCGCCACCATTGAAAACTTTCGGGAACAGATCTTGTAGTTCAGCATTAACCCGATCAAAAGTGCTCATGAACAGTTTACGGGTTTCTTGGTCAATACTTTTCATTGCAGCGCGCAACTGCTCAACGGTATTTTCCAAATCTTGAATTTGATGACTCAACTCTTCAAAACGTTTTGATATTTCTTCATATTCTTCTGAAGCCGCCAAATTGACTGCGCCCAATTTCTCAAACTGTTGCTGCGCTTTTTCCAAAATCTGTTGATGGCTACTGATCTCAATACTCAAACCCACAATAGGTTCAACATTCATCTCTTTCAGCTGTTCAGAATAATGTTGTAAGTCTGACTTTGCCGCTTGCCACGCCAAACGTTTCTCTTCTAACTGGGTTCTCAGCTTTTCATCTTGTTGTTGCTGTTGATGACGGTGTTCGGTCAAACTTTGCTGACGTTCTTGCACCGCATTCAGCTCAACTTGCCATTCAGACCATGTTTTTTGCAGCTTTTCAGTGATCTGTGCTTGTTCGCTGAACTGGCTTTCTAAGGCAGGCAGCTCAAGTTGTACAGGGTCAATAAACTTTTTGGCCTGCTCCATCTGCGACAAAATTTGCTGATACTGCGCTTTTAAGAAAGTACTGTCTTTTTCTAACAGTTCAATCTGCTGTGTGGTTTGCACCGCCTGACGACGCACCATTTCAAGCGCTTGCCAAACCTGCTGTGCCTGCTGCTGGCTATCATCCAGTTGCTCAGTCAAAGACTCTACTTGGAACTGCATGGTTTTGTAGTTCGGTAAGTTTTGCTCTAGCTTAATATTCAATGCATGCAGATCAATCTCCAGATCATCTTTTTGCATGGCATCTTCTTCAAGCTGACTGTCTAGCTGCGCCAGTTGATTGGCCAATTGTTGTTTTTGCACTTCAAAGGCTTGGTTGGTACTTTGCACTTTGGCAATATTCAAATCAATCTGCTGCGTCGCTTGAACTTCTTTTTTTAAGAGTTGTTGATCCGCTTTTAACTGCTCATCCACCGCTTGGACTTGAGTACGAAGCTCTGTGGTTTTCGTTTCAAGCTGAGTCAGAAGTCCTATTTTTTCAGCAAGACTCTGCTCAATTTCATCTAAACGAATTCGATGACTTAGCGCACCCTGTCCAGCTTGGCTCGCTTCGTCATAATCCAAACCAATCACCCAGTCCACGCCGACATGGTAACCGTCTAAACTCAGAAGAGACTGACCATCTTTCAATTGCTTTTGCAGAGCCAAGGCTTGTTTTAAGTTGGTGGTCACCCCCACCTGCTGCCACAAAGAGGATTGTGGCGATTCAATCCAACTGGCTAGGCTATCGCAACCTGCAATTTCGATCAGTTCAACATGCGGCTGAGGCGTTAACTGACGTGCAACGGCATCGGTGAATGCATCGCTGTTTTCCAAACAGTGCGCTGAAAGCCATTTGGCTAAGAATTTTTCGACCAGCGCGGCATGGGTTTTAGCCGCATCTTTAAGCTTCAGCACATGCATCAACTGTGGATGATCACTATTTTTTAGGGCACTGACTTTGACCAACAACTGCTTTAGATGCTTCTGCTCGGCACTTAAAACCTGTATATCTGCTTTGTGCTGATTCAACTCAGTTTGAGCAGCTTGATGTTGGATACGCAAATCATCCAGCTGCAACTGTACCTCAATGATACTTTGCTCACGTTGTAACTGCTGTGCCTCAGCGTCTTGCTTTGCATGTAACAGCTGGTCTATCGCATCCAACTGGCTTTGGTTTTGAATTTGCGCCGCTTGCTGCTCTAAAATCTGCTTTTGCTGTTCAAAGCGTAAAATATTTTTGGCCAGCTGTTCACTTTGCGCCAACATTTGCGTTTTTTGTTGCTGCTGTTTTTCAACCAAACTTTTGACTTGTTCAAACTGTTGAAGCAACTGTTGCTGCTGTGCTTTTAAATCCGTTAAACCTTGGCTTTGCTGTTGGTTTTGACTTTCTTGCTGTTGTAACTGTTCGGTATGAAGCTCATTTTGTTCGTGCAAACTTTCCAGTTGCAGCTCGATCAGTTGCATACGTTCTTTGGTTTGCGCCTTCTGCTGTTCAAGCTGTGCCAAAGTAGTCGTGTTTTGCTGGAACAGGCTCTGCTTTTGTTCCAAAGTCATTTTCAACTCAGCCAGCTTTTTCTCTGCCTGTTGCCACTCACTCTGTAGTGGCGTGGACTGCTGAATCAGGCGTTGAAATAGTTCACTGGTTGACGTCAAATCATGCTCTAAAGTGGTTAACTCTGAACGCACCAGCTTAAACTGCTCACCCAAATCATTCATGTGCAGCGTATATTCTTGCTGTAAACGACTGCTTTGTTCGCATTGAAAAGACAAGACTTCGACTTTAATGGTGCGAATTTGGCTTTCCAGTGTTTTGTACTGAATTGCGGTTTCAGCCTGACGTTTTAAAGTTTTTAACTGTGATCTTAATTCAGAGGCAATATCTTCTAAACGCGATAAATTTTGCGTAGTGTGATCCAAATGCAATAAAGTTTCACGGCGACGTGCTTGATAACGCGAAACCCCTGCGGCTTCCTCAATAAAAACTCGCATTTCTTCAGGTTTTGCATCGACCAAACGGTTGATCATGCCCTGTTCAATAATCGAATAAGAACGTGGCCCTAAACCTGTGCCCAAGAATATATCGGTAATGTCCCGACGACGGCATTTGGTGCCATTTAAAAAGTATTCAGACTTGCCATCTCGGTTAACCTGACGTTTGACCGCCAGTTCGGTATAGGCATTATAGCTACCGCCTAACTTGCCATAAGTGTTGTCAAAACGCAGTTCTACACTGGCGACACTGACAGGTTTACGCTTTGCAGTGCCCGTAAAAATGACATCCTGCATACTACCACCACGCAACTGACGCGCACTGGATTCACCCATGACCCAGCGAATAGCGTCGATCACATTGGATTTGCCACAACCGTTCGGCCCAACCACTGCTGTGCGGTTATCTTTAAAGTGTAATGTGGTACTGTCGGCAAAAGATTTGAAGCCGGAAAGTTTTAAACTGCTTAAACGCATAATGTCCTGACTAACGTCGTGAGCGTCTCGCCCACGCAAGTTCAATTTGTTTCATTCGGGTCAGAGATTCCAACACCAAGTTACGTAAGTGTCGACAAAAATCTTCCATAAATAAAGTAGCTTGTTGTGATTTTCTGATTAAAACTGCATCAGTCACCAGTTTAAATAAATCATAAGATTCTTGTAACTCTCTACGCGAAGTATTTAAGGTTAAAAAATAGCTCCGCCGTATCGAGGGCAACAGTTCTTGGTAAAACTTCATCAAATAGGCATTGCCCACCATTTCATGCTGCCGTGCCAATCCTTCAAAAATCAAATCATAAAATTTTTCGATACTGCCCTGTTTCAGCTGATTCCCCAACTCATCCAATAACAGCTGTAAACGTTCCGCTTCATAGCTACGCCATGTTTCCGCTATGCGTTGCACAATTTGCCCCAACAGCAGACTGCTGGTGTCAAACAAGGCACGTACTTGTTGAGCCGACATTTCAGAAACGATGGCACCACGACGCGGGTAGATTTCAATCAGATGTGTACGTTCAAGCAGTAACAAGGCCTCACGCACCGAGCCGCGACTCACATCCAGTTCAGCGGCAATACGTAATTCTTGTATGCGCTCACCTTCGACCAACTCACCGCGAATGATTTGTTCACTGATGTGCTTGGCAATTTGTTCGGACAAACTCTCTGTATCATGTGCTTGCATACTGTTCCTAACTTGTTTTTATAAGATGCAATCCATGGTCTTTAGTGACCTATTTTTAGGTTTTACCCGATCTTAAACGCTAAACACTATGTCATTGTCTAACAATTTTACCGTCTATAATGCCAATCAACAGCAACGCACACAATATTATCAAAGAAATTAAGAACTAAAACCTTGATAAATAAAATATAAACCAACTACCACCAACAAACCAGCAAAACACTTTTTCAACATCGCAGGCGATAAAAGATGCGCTACTTTCGCACCAAACTTCGCGGTGATAAAACTCATGACCGCAATCCCCAAAAAAGCATAGACATGAATATAACCAATGGTATTTGGTACGTTGACCTCAGCCTGATGCCCGAACCACATAAAACCTATAGCTCCAGCCACTGCAATTGGTAAGCCACAAGCCGCAGACGTCGCCACCGCTTTTTGCATAACCACACCATGACGGTTTAAGTACGGCACCGTCAAACTTCCCCCACCAATGCCAAAGATCGCAGAAGCCACACCAATGCCAGCACCGACAAATAACTGTTTGCCTGTAGAGGGCAACTGACGCGACGGGTCAACCTCAACATGTGCACCACTAAACATTTTGTACGCCACCCACACCGCAAAAAAACCGATCAGCAGCTGTAAGCCATGTCCCGACATATAGTCTGCAATGCCCGCACCTAAAAAAGCGCCCATGACTAGACCAGGAGCCAAATTGCGAAACACAGACCATAACACTGCCCCGCGTTTATGATGTGCACTCACGGAACTCATTGACGTGACAATAATAGTCGCCAGTGATGTGCCAACCGCCATATGCATAATGACACTCGGGTCATAGTTCAGATGAGTAAACACCACATATAAAATCGGGATGATAATGAGTCCACCACCGACCCCAAATAGCCCCGCAGCAAAACCAGCGATTGCACCAATCAGTAAATATATGATTAACTCCATGATCATTTTTCACTTTTCTCAGATTCATATGGATTTAGAGACACGCCAATTACAACAGCTTCTCGCTGAAGCACAGCAACTTCCTGAAGTTTTATTGCTTAAGCCAGTTACCACATCCACCAATGATGATGTGCGTGAAATTGCGCAAAAAGGGATTCAGAGCGTTTTGGTCTGCAGTACACGACAAACTCAAGGTCGTGGACAGCGTCAACGACAATGGGTTTCTCCTGAAGGAAACATCTATTTAAGCACATTGCTACAGACCAAAACACCTATAGATGGGCGCTTGGCTTTAGAAATTGCGTTAAATATCTTGCAAATGCCGAGTTTGCAAGGCCTTGCTCTGCAAGTGAAATGGCCAAATGACCTTTACAGTGCTCAAGGTAAATGGGGCGGAATTTTAGTTGAACCACTGTCGAGCCACCAAGCTATTATTGGGGTGGGCATCAATATCAACCAAGTCGAAGATACCCAACTTGATCAAGCCACCAGCTCACTTGAACAGCTTGGTTTAGCCCAAGCAGATCGCATTCGCTTAATGGCGGAACTATATCTAGCGATTCAACAGGCAGGCCTATGGTTCACCCATAACAGTGCAAATTTGGCTTCTCGTTTCAATCATTACGCAGCCTTTATGCAGCAACCGGTCGAATTTGAACATATGAAAGGTCTGTCTCAAGGCCTATTCTTAGGCATTCAAGATGATGGTGCGGTACAAATTCAGACCAGCAATGGTGTTGAAAGCTTTTATCAAGGCCGTTTACGCCCAATGATCCCTGTTTAAATGATTGAGCATCATCATGAAAAATTTATGGTTAGATATTGGTAATACTCGTCTGAAGTATTGGATTACGCAGGAAGATCAAATTTTGGAACAAGGGGCTGAGTTACATTTACAGTCCCCTGCCGATTTGCTTTTAGGTCTAATTCAGCATTTTAAAAACTTAAACATCCAACAGATTGGTGTTTCTTCGGTTCAGGACAAAAAAAATAATGACCGAATCCGTAGACTTTTAAAAAGTTTAAATGTACCGATCACCTTTGCCCAAGTACAGGCCAACTATGCAGGCCTACAGTGTGGTTATGAACATCCAGAACAACTCGGAATTGACCGTTGGTTGCAAGTGTTGGCCGTCGCACGTAATCCAGAGCAGAACTATTGTGTGATTAGCTGTGGCACGGCGCTGACCATCGACTTGGCGGATGGTTTGCAGCATTTGGGCGGCTATATTTTACCAAATCTCTACTTACAACGAGACTCGCTGATCCAAAACACCAAAGGCATTAAAATTCCAGATGCGGCTTTTGATGAACTCGGTCCCGGTCGTAATACCATCGACGCAGTGCATCATGGGATTTTGCTCGGCTTGGTCAGTACCATTGAAAAAGTCTTGCAACAATCTCCACGCCAACTGATTTTAACTGGCGGTGATGCGCCTGTATTTGCGCGCTATTTGGCAGAGTATGCACCATGCATTGAAAATGATTTATTACTTAAAGGGCTACAATATTATATTCAGCATCAACCCTGAGCCACCGCCTGCTGTTGTAAAAGGGGTTTTAAGGTATTGAGCAGTAGCTCAAATTCAGCATAGCCATTTTCACGCATAAAATGCCCTGCACGTTTCACCTCCAGTACCTCTGCACTCAAGAAGTGCCCAAAGGTAAGGGCCAAAGGCGGTGGAACATAAGGGTCATTATTGGAAAACATCACCACACGTGAAGCGATGTGAGAGTGGAGTATACCGCTGTCCAACTTCGCTTGCGCAATAAAGCCACTTAACTCAGGTAAGCTTTTTAAAGCCGCTTTAAAGCCCGCAATACAAAAGATCGCTTTGATTCGACGTTCACGCAGTTTACTACTGAGATAATGTAAAGTCGCCAGACACCCCAAACTATGCGCAATGATGATGGTATGTTCACCCAAAGCGGTCATTTGCAGGGCTAAAGCCTGCTGCCACTCTTCGAAATGTGGTGCATCGCTGTGCGGGAGCACTAAGCGTTTTACTTCAGCATGCGGATCCATCTGACTGAGTTTTTGACTTAGCCACGGAAACCAATGGTCATTGGGCGATGCTTGATAGCCATGCACAATATAGATATGTTGTTTTGATCCATTCATTTTCAACTTCTTATTATAATGTTTGAAAAGAATAAATTTTACGCAACTTTCAAGCCATAAATAGTGCGTTTTTGTTATTAAGCGACGGTATTGAAAACGCACACAATAATTTCCATGACTCACAAAACAACATAAAAAAAGGCGCTCAACGCGCCTTTTTCTGAAATGGTTAGAAGCAGATTACTTCTTATCGTTCCCACCGAACAATGGTCCCATACCGCCACCACCGCCGAATTGTTTTTGCATACCACTGAGCGATTTCATCATTTTTGCCATACCTGACGGATTGGCAAATTTCTTCATCATTTTCGCCATTTGCGCATGTTGTTTAATCAATTTATTGACTTCAACCACATCCATACCACAGCCTGCTGCAATGCGCTTTTTACGGCTTGGGTTCATCAGGTCCGGATTACGACGCTCTTTGATGGTCATCGATTGAATAATCGCTTCCATCTTTTTCACTTGCTTTTCAGGGTTCGCTTGCGCCAACGCATCTTGAATCCCTGCATTGCTCATGCCAGGCAACTTATCCAAGAAGCCCATCATGCCGCCCATTTTATTCATTTGCTCAAACTGCATTAGCATATCTTCAAAGTTGAAGCTGCCGCCTTTTTGCAGTTTTTTCGCCATTTTTTCGGCTTTTTCTTTGTCGACTTTACGTTCAAGCTCTTCGACCAAAGAAAGTACGTCACCCATACCCAAAATACGTTGTGCAACACGTTCAGGATGGAATGGCTCTAAGGCATCCAGCTTTTCGCCCATACCTAAGAATTTGATTGGCTTACCTGTGATTGCACGTACTGAAAGCGCCGCACCACCACGTGCATCACCATCAGTTTTGGTCAGAATCACACCCGTTAATGGCAGTGCATCATTGAAGGCTTTGGCTGTATTTGCCGCATCCTGTCCGGTCATTGCATCGACCACGAACAAAGTTTCAGTTGGCTTAATGGCCGCATGAAGTTCTTTGATCTCGGCCATCATTTCATCGTCTACGTGTAGACGACCTGCAGTATCGACAATCAAGACATCCGCAAACTGAATTTTGGCTTGTTCAATTGCACGCGTTGCAATAGTAATCGGTTTTTCGTCAGCACTCGATTCAAAGAAAATCGCGCCAACTTCACCTGCAACGGTTTGTAGCTGTTTAATTGCTGCTGGACGGTATACGTCGGCAGATACCATCGCTACTTTTTTCTTTTGGCGTTCTTGTAAGAAGCGAGCAAGTTTTGCAGCCGTTGTTGTTTTACCTGCACCTTGTAAGCCCGCGAGTAGGACTACAACAGGAGGTTTTGCTGCAAGATCAAGGCTTTCATTTGCCTCGCCCATCATTTTTGTTAATTCGTCATGCACGATTTTAACAAATGCTTGGCCCGGCGATAATTGAGTCATGACTTCTTGACCCAACGCCTCTTCCTTAACTTTCGCGATAAATTCACGAGTTACAGGAAGTGCAACATCGGCTTCAAGAAGTGCCATACGTACTTCACGTAGGGTATCTTTAATATTGTCTTCGGTTAGCTGCCCAGAGCCAGTAACATTTCTTAAACTCTGCGTGAGTCGTTCCGTTAAGGTATCAAACATTGCAAAATCCGCTTAAAATTGCTAGTTGCAAAAAAATCTTTCTTAAAATAGAAAATTTATGCATAGAATGCTATAGGATACTGTAGTTCGCACCGAATTTATATAAATGAATATTCATCATCCTGAAAAAGGTTTGACATGATTAGCCTGCCCTTGGTTTACACCATCTTAGCATTAGTCGCTTATACCACTTCTTTTTGGTATTTGTTTCTCAAGTTAATGGCTAAACGTGATCCAAACCATTGGTTTATTGGCATTATTTTAGGCTTAGGCTTATTACTGCATGCAACTGTTTTGTACCATCACATGCTCACGCCAATGGGGGTGAATTATGACGTTTTTGTCTTAATGTCATTTACATCGGGGCTCATGCTATTACTCAGTCTACTCTATAGCACTTATCGTCCAATTCTTGCTTTGAACCTGATTGGCATTCCTGTGGCCGCTACAGGACTCATTTTAGGTTTTGCCTTTAGCCAGTCCACTCAATTTATTGAACAGCGCTCATTGGGCCTAGATATTCATATCATTTTATCGCTGTCGGCCTATGCGGTGCTACTCATGGCGACCATACAAGCCGTGATTTTATGGTTCCAAGATCGTGAGTTAAAGAACAAACAGAAGAAACGCTTTTGGGTCAACTTACTGCCTTCTTTTCAAGCCATGGAATCTTTACTGTTTGACTTGATTAAAACGGGTTTTATTTTACTTACCGTGGCGTTGGTGTTTGGTTTCTTTACCATCGATAACTTTTTTGCCCAACATCTGGCACATAAAACCGCTTTTAGTATTATTTCTTGGTTTGTGTATGGGGCTTTACTCATCGGACATTACCGTTTTGGTTGGCGGGGTCAAAAAGCGATTCGTTTTACCTTAATTGGATTCTTCTTGTTGGCGGTCGGTTTTATCGGATCTAAGTTTGTATTGGAAATGATTTTAGGTCGATAAAGTCTTTTGTTTAGTTCGCTTTATTAAAGATACAGAGCTCTACTCACAAAGTAGATGTGCAACTTGATAACCCAATAGAAAAGCCCAGCTTGACCAAGCTGGGCTTTTTAGTAAACCTCAATATTTTGATTTAGAATAAATTATCGAGTGCATTTCGTATTATGTAAATTTTAGAAAAACTTAAATACTTTTTACTGTGTTGAATACGTTGTATGCCGCTTTTATCCGTTCTTCGTTTGGGATTCTTTTATTCATTAACATGACTAGCCCAAAGCCTTTTTCAGGAATAAAAAGAACGTAAGTTCCAAAACCATTAGTAGAACCAGTTTTATGAAAAACTTTGGATTTTGACTGACTAATATCCTTTATAACTGGATTTGATTGCATAACAACGCTTTCAGCATTGCTCTCTTGCAAAATTTCTAAGGTAGTCGGATAAGAGAATGTCTCCCACCCAAGCGCCTGCGTCATATTTCCAAGCTTGAAATAGCCTTTGTGCGTTTCTAAAATGGCTGTCTTTATCTTTGAACTATTTTTTTCTACATTCAAATTTGAGTTTAAAAAATTCAGCATATCTGGAAGTGTAGATTTAACCCCATATGCTTGAGCATCTAATGCACCAGGATTAACTCGAATAAGATTATTCTTTTGATCATGCCCAAAAGCGTAATGTTCTATCTGTTCCTCTGGAACGTTCACATAAGTGTGTTTTAAATGAAGACTTGGAAAAATCACCTGTTCGAGTAATGATGGGAAAGGGACTTTCATTGATCTTGCTGTTAACTCGCCAAACAATCCAATACTTGGGTTTGAATATTGACGATATTTACCAGAAGGTTTTTTTATATGCCAATTTTGAAAATAGTCTAAAATTTGCTCATCTGTTTTGACATAATCAGGAAATTGTAAAGGTAAATTGCCGCTAGTATAGGTCGCTAATTCCAGCAAACTCACCCTATCAATTTCTGAATTCTTTAAAGCTGGCCAATATTGACTTGGATGATCTTTAAAAGATAATTTTCCTTGAGCCTTAGCATAAGCACCCGCGGTTGCAGTAAAAAGCTTGCTGACAGAACCCAACTCAAAGATAGTCCGACTATCTACTTTTTTATTATCATTATTAGATTGAAGACCATAATAGTGTTCGTAGTTTTCTCCCTTATAGATGACGCCTATCGCCATTCCTGCCACACCATACTGTTCCATAAGTGGTTTAAATGACTGGTTAACAGCAGTTTCAATATCTTTTTGATTTGCCTCTATTTCATATGCATTTGAATGGACACTACATCCCACGGCTAAGGTAAAGAGACTAGTTTTAAATAGTTTTTGGGTTTTAGATAACATTCCTGCTATTAGCCTCAATAATACAAATAACAATGTTCTCACTTATCTAATATATTTTCTGTAATAAATCCTTACCCCTTCTATTTAATGAAGTGGGTGTTATGCGAAATAACTTTAAAACTCATCCACGCACTCACAAAAGCCTCACTTAACCAATCATGCGGGTTGTACTTACATCTACAGAAAGCTTCGACTAGTGTATGACAAACTCCCTAACCAATAGCATTGATCGATAAACCTTAAGTACATAAGAAAGACAATGAGATGGATCATTTTTTATCCACTTGTTATACTGGCTACATATTTATTCCCCTTCTTCCAATTTAGAGTAACGCCAATGAAGTAAGTCTTATTTTCCGTCAAATCTAATTTATGTGTTTTCTGACGTGCAAAATAAACTTATTTACTGCTCTATATCTCTATAAAAATTTATTTTGTATGTCCTGTATAAAGGAGTCTTCAATGACCCAACAGGCCTGTACTGTAAAAAATCTCAGTGTTCAATTTACTCATGAACCACTTTTTCAGCATTTAAACTTTGAATTGCCCGTTGCCCAATGTGCAGCGCTGATCGGACGCAATGGTCAAGGCAAATCAATATTAATGTCGCTACTCACTCAGGCGCACATGCCCAATTATGCGAGTGGCGAAGTGATTTGGCATATGTCATTTTCCTACTTAAGTCAGCTCGAGCGTTTAAGCAACTGTACGCTTGCCGAAGCCCTTAATATTGCTGACCTGTATGTAAGTTTTCAGCGTATTGAACAATCGACTGCGAGCTTTGAAGACTATGATCGCGTCGAACATGCATGGCATCAACCCACTGAATGGTTGAAATTGCTAGAAAGTGCAAACTTACCTACAGATCTATCTAGCTCAGTTTCTCAACTGAGTGAAGGTCAGAAAACTAAACTGGCACTGTGTCGCCTTTTTTTACAAACTGAGCATTATTTACTTCTTGATGAACCTAGTAATCACTTAGACCATGCAAGTCGTGCATGGTTAAGTCAAAAAATCCTTCAGCATCCTGTGGGCTGTTTAGTCATTAGCCACGACCGCACATTGTTAAATCAAATCTCCAACACCTATGTTTTAAATGATTTTGGTTTGCAACACTTCCGTTGCAACTATGCCGAGTATCAGTCACAAGCAGAGCAACAACAGCAGGCACTACAACACAATATCTCGCAAGAGAAACGCGAACTCAAACAATTACAAATCCAACAGCATGAGCAGCGCATGAAAGCTCAGAAAAGGCAAAAGTCTGGGCAGAAATTACGAAGTTCTGGTTCTCAAGCCAAAATCCTGCTCGACTTTAAAAAAGAACGTGCGAGTCAAACCTTATCGGGAGTCGCGCAGCAACAACTTCGCCAAAAGGAACAAGCGCAAGATGAGCTCAAAAACAAACAGCAGCAACTAGAACAGATTAAGTCACAAAAGTTTGATTTCCATTTTCAACCTAAACAAACTGGTGAAATTCTTCGTTTAAAAGAAGTGGCTTTAGCAGCACTCTCTATCTCCCCTATTTCTTTTGCCTTACATAGCGGAGAAAAAATCCAACTGCGCGGCCAAAATGGTTCAGGTAAGTCGACCTTACTTCGTGCCATTCAAAATCATAGTCATGTTCAATCGGGAGACATTTTCAAGCGAGGAGCATCGTTATATTTAGATCAAAACTTTAGCCTACTGAATCCAGAACTGAATGCGGTACACAATTTACAGTTATTGAATCCGTCTTTGTCCGATGAGGAGTGTCGGAATCAATTGGGGCAACTTCGAATTCGACGAGATAAAGCTCTTCTTCCCATCTCACTACTCAGTGGCGGTGAACAACTCAAAGTTGCTTTACTGTGTATCAGTCTCGCAGCACAGCCTGTGGACTTACTGCTACTGGATGAACCCGAAAATCATCTCGACATCGACTCAAGACAGCTATTGGCACAGGCTATTCGCGATTTTACAGGGGCGGTTATTTTAGTTTCACATGATGACGCCTTTGTCGAGGAGACACAGATTCAAAGCTATTTCGCGTTAACCCAAACACCTTAGACTAGACAGCGTGATCGGATTTGCGTATAACACCGTTTTTCTATTTGACTGGTGACACCGCTGTGAAACTCATTCTTGCACCAATGGAAGGCTTAACCGACCCAATCATGCGTGATGTGCTCACGTCTGTAGGTAGCTTCGACTGGTGTGTGACCGAGTTTATCCGTGTGACCAATTCAGTCTTACCCGATCATATTTACCACCAGTATTGCCCAGAATTACTCAATGGCGGAAAAACAGCAGCGGGAACACCCGTGCATGTGCAGTTTTTGGGCAATGACCCTGAAATGTTGGCTGCCAATGCCATCCGTGCAGTGAAACTCGGTGCACCCGCCATTGATATGAATTTTGGCTGTCCAGCCAAAACCGTGAACCGTCACCGTGGTGGCTCGGTGCTTTTAGATGAGCCAGAAGTGGTACATGAACTGGTCAAAGCAGTACGTGATGCTGTTCCTGCACACATTCCTGTTTCTGCGAAAATGCGCTTAGGCTATATGGACAGACATTATATGCTGGACAATGCTCATGCCATCGAAGATGCAGGTGCAGCATGGGTTACCGTGCATGCACGTACCAAAGCCGATGGTTATACCCCACCCGCTTTTTGGGATCAGCTCCGCCCGATTCGTGAAGCATTGAAGATCAATGTGATTGCTAATGGTGAAATTTGGAACAATGCAGACGCGAAACAGTGTCGCTTAGAGTCTGGCTGTGAAGATTTGATGATTGGACGTGGTGCCGTGACCACACCTGATTTGACCCAATGTATTCGTCAAAATATCGACACACCTTTGCTGACATGGAATGAGCTACTGACCTTACAAATCCGTTTCTTAAACAGCGGCTATAAAAAAGAAATGAATATGGTCGGACGTTATAAGCAATGGCTTGGCATGATGTCTAAACACTATCCAGAAGCCAAAGCCCTCTGGGATGAAGTCAAACGTATCAAGCCGCTGGATGACATTATTCTTAAACTAAACGCAAGCGCGACTTAATCCGTTCGCGCAACGATCGCGACATAAGTGGGTAAGTTCCACGCACCACCTGCAAAGCCTTTACATTGCTGCGATTGTGCCTGATAACTGAGGACAAAAACCTTTCCATTCCAAGCCCACTCGGAACGAATACCACAGTCTGCGATACCCCGACCTTTTTGCTCTGAGAAAATTTGTGCCTCACTAAAACTTGAGCCTGATGTGGTGACTTGCTGCTGAATCTTTTGTAATGCTTTGTCCATAACCCAGTAGCCTAGACCTTCATTGTATGCTCCACGCCAGCATGGCACTTGAACCACCACTTGCTCTGTATTCAGCGGATAGACTGAAACCCGATCATCCTCAAAAAACCGTGCCTCATACAAATTTGGACAGTCTTGTTCATCTGTTGTTGCTTTTAACTTTTTAAAAAGTTGATGGGCATTTTTACTGTCCACGGCAAAGTGGCTGGCAACCGCAGGTCGGTATCCCGTAATACCAATTCTAGGGATGGCTTTGGGCTGTAGAACATTTTGCTCAGACTGATTACCTTTTTGATATACCGCGTTCGGTGTATTTACACGTTTTTGTATATCATCCATTTTAAGCAAAACTGCATTTGCCCCAGCAGTTGAAATTTGCCATTGCTGTGCTTGGGTCGTGAGACGAATATCTTCTGCACCTACCAAAGCCTTTAGCAACTGCGCACTTTGAGCACTGGACAGTTTCGCTGTACTTTTCTTGGCATCAATGGTCAGGCTCCCCAGAGATGTTCCTCCTACGTTTAAACTGGCTTCAGTATCCTGCGTAAACTCCTCAGCCACTTGAATTTGGCTGAGCACCGCACTGCCTGCACCTGCGGGACGAGAAATCAGTAATGAAACTGGATGACCAAACTGAGCATCACTTTGATATCCTACCGCACGGCACATACCCGTATTATCACAGGCAAGCTCCCAGTCTTTATGCATAAAATAGTTACCCGTTTCAGCATGAGTCAACTGGCTCAAGGCACTCATCAGCAACACACCAATAATGGGACTATTTCGTTTTATGATTTTATTATTCAACATATGCACTCACTCCACTTCAGAGGAATCTTAATCTTGCACTCAAAAACTTCGGCTTTGCACGATACCTGTGTAATTTAAACAATCTTCAACGCGTATCCGTTGTACTTTCGACAGCTGATCTAGATCAAACCAAGCATAGGCCGTATGTTCATCACTAAGCCTGATCTCAGCAGATGCAGCCAAATGACATCTAAAAATAAAGGCATGCGAGGTCACTGCCGAATGAAAATACACACCCGACAAATAATCGATCTGAACCTGACAACCAAGTTCTTCTTGGCACTCACGCAGCAAAGCCTGATGAATAGTTTCTCCCATATCCAAGGCTCCACCGGGTAGCCCCCAAGCCTGATCGGCATAATTGGCTTTCAGTAGCAAAACCTGTCCTGCGTCATTGGTCAGCACTGCATGAGAACTCAGTCGGTAAAAGTCTTGAAATGCCATAGATACCTTCTTCTTAAATTGTTCATGTTGTCATTCAAACATAGCCCACTAAAACTGAGGTGGTTCTATCTGTGCCCAAGCTAAAGCTTTAGTCAGATTCAGTCTGGAAAATAAATCGGCTTTGACACTTTAGTTTCAAAGTCCACAGGCACCGAAATATGCTGATGGGCAACCAACCACTCACCTGCCGTTTTTTGAAAACATAGCGTGGTTCTGCACCAAGGAATCTCTGGGGTTGCAACACCACTGGCATGATCCAGTTTAGAATAACAATGTAAAAAAGCTAAACCATCACGACTAAAAATATTGATGTCACGCCTGAACACTTTGATTTCCCCTTGAAAAAATGGGGCATATCGTCTCCACAATTCTTGATAGGCTTGCACGCCTTGTAGCTCAAACCCAATATCAAACAAGCTGACATCACTCTGACAAAGACGAATGATATTTTGTACATCCATTTTACAAATGGCATCATCCCATTGTTTGAGTTTGAAGATAATTTCATGCCCTGCATGCTCATCTCCAACTAATCGAAAATCCACATCACACTCCCACACTACAAATCAAACCGCATAAAAAAACGCGTGCGCCATCCATAGCAAACACGCGGTTTTCTTTAATTCTTAAAACAAGCAAAATATGTAATCTGATCTTAAGTCGTCAAATCCTTAATCGTGGTACTTGAACCATTGTTTTTGACCGATTCAATGCCTTTATCTCGGGATTGCTCACTGGCATAAAACTGACTGGTACCAATAATCTGATGATTGGCAGCCTTTAAGTTAAAATAAGGTTTACCATTTTTGGCTTCTAAGCGTTCATAACGCGTATCATCGGGGCTATTTTTTTGCACCGACTCAATTCCATTATGTGCTGATGCTTTTGCTTTATACAGTTCACTGGTCAAAATGACCTCGCCATTTCCCGCTTTTAAAACAAAGCGATATTGGCCATCATTTGCCTGACTTACTTCGTACCATCCTGACATAAGCTCACCTATTGTTATTTTAAAGTGATTGTAGACCCACCAAAACCGAATAAAAAATCATCCAATTTCATAAAATATAAATGACTTCTTTTATAAAAAAAAGTGCATTTACTACCAGCCCAAATTTTATTTTTTTAAAATAACAGCGCTATATGAATAACGCATGACAGCCACAAACCGTTTAAATGACACGCGATATCGGCCCAATAAACGGTTTGGCACTCTTCATAATTTTATGCTTTTAATACCAATTTGCTATAACTGCTTTTTGGCATTTCAATAATTTCTACACAAATTTGTACCGTTAAATCCTGAGGAGCAGTAAAGTTTTGCTGCAAGGTTTTAAGCAATTGGCTCGAAATGGCACACTTAGTGGCTTCATCTCGTCCGCTTAATAAAGACACTTTGGCATGCAAATAAGCCTGTGCATCGCCTTCTACCCCAATCACAAAATCGGACTGTCGAATGGCACGACTTTTCACTTCATTGCCCGATTGTACAAACTGTCCATCCAGCAAAGCTTGGTTTAACGCCAGTAACATCGGCTTAACTTCAAGGGTATCGATATTGTCTGAATATTCAAGGTGGATATGTGGCATAGCGTATTCTTCAACAGGTTTTTATCTTTATAGCATGCTGTGCTGGTGTTTCAACGCTTAATATCTTTTCAAAATGGCTAAAAAACAAAAACGGAGTCTAATTGACTCCGTTTTAATCTCGAACTGCAAACTCAGCGGATTAGGCTTTTTTCACATACTCAGATTTCAGTTTCATCGCACCGACACCGTCAATCTTACAGTCAATGTCATGACCATCTGCGGCATCTGGCAGTAAACGAATATTTTTCACTTTGGTTCCGACTTTCACCACCGATGACGAACCTTTAATTTTTAAATCTTTAATCACCGTTACCGTGTCACCGTCAGCAAGTAAGTTGCCGTTAGCATCTTTAATTGCCACCACTTCTTCTGTTGCTTCTCCCTCTTTCCATTCGTTTGAACATTCAGGGCAAATCAGCAAGTCACCATCTTCATAGGTATATTCGGACTGGCATTTTGGGCAGTTGGGTAAAGACATAAAAACCTCAAAAATAAAAAAATAAGCAATTCACATTGCTCAAAGCGCCAATATAGCATTTTTCAGACGAAAGCGATGCGAATCACATATTTATTTTAAGGCTTTAGCCTTATCATGGGATGAATAAAATAAAGCCTAGGAAAATATAAATTTCCCCTGTAGTAGCATCAGCTCAATACTTACTTTTGTTCCAAACACTGCTTCAAAATCACCACATGGTTATGCTGTTCTTCTTTGGCTGCGGTGAGTAAAGTGATTTGCTCACGTACTGCCAGTTGGCGTAAATCATTCAACTCGGCGGGATGTGCTTCCAGTTCTTTCATATAACGGACTTTAAACTCATCCCAGTGTGCCACCATGTCTTGGTGATACCATTTCCGTAGTTCATTGGATGGCGTGAGAATTTTTGGCCATTCATCTATTTTAGCCTCAAGTTTTGACACCCCTCGTGGCCACAACCGATCGACCAAAACCCGTTTGCCATCCTCTGCCTCGACAGGTGCATAAATCCGCTTCATGCGTATTGGCATGCAAAACTCCTTTTAAATCTATTGTGCAACTTATTCTATTGTTCAACGATGACAATTCACTATTCATCAGGAATGTCTGGATTCACTAAAAAAGCCAAGAGTTGCAATGACTCTTGCCAGCCCAGATAACAGCCATCGACAGGAATCACATCGGGTAAACCAGACTGCGTAATATGAACCTCTGTACCGACAGATACTTCTTTAAACTCAACACGCACTTCAATTTTTCCTGCTAGTTCAGGTACATCGAACTCATCGGTATAGCGTAATAAACAGTTTTCAACAATTTCATGATAAGTGCCATGAAATGAATGCTGCATGCCTGTACTGAAGTTGGTAAAGAACATGCGATATTGACCACCTTCTCGCAAATCAAAGTGATCTACATGTGCGGTAAAACCGTGTGGTGCCATCCACTTCACTAAAGCATCTGCGGTGGTAAAAGCACGATAGACGCGCTCGACGGGCGCACTAAATACGCGGTGTAATTGAACACTATTTGACATGATTGTTCTCGTTCTTTTCAAATATTCAGATTTATTTTAAAACGCTCAAACCCACATACTGTATTTTTTTTGTGCATCTTTTTTTTAAATAGCCAAACGTGGCCTGCTGTCTTTTTCTACCCACCAACAAAAAAAGCATGTTTTTCAACATGCTTTAACTTTGACCATTTCTTAGGCTTGACCTTGCTCATAGTCCTCATCATCTTCGTCGTCATAGACATAGGCCATACAGCCCCAGCCGTCATATTCACCACCAAACTGTTCTGCAATTTTAGTAAACCATTGTTCTAAGTCAACAATGTCTGAATACTCAGGTTCCATATACACATAGATGGTAATAATCCACTCAGATACGTCGCTTTCTTCATCGACAAACAAAGTGATTTTTTGCTCTTCTTGTAATAAATACAACGCACACTTTTCTGCTTGTGACTGCTCTTGAAAGGCAATCGAATATTCTATTTCATGCGGTTCAGATAGGTCGTCGCCATCCTCAGCCATTTGCCAAAGTACATTTCCGTTATCATCATCTGGATATAATTCATAATCACGTGTCATGCGTATGTCCTTGTTATCTTTTTAGCCAATATATCGTTGGCAAGTGACAAAATAGTGACTTCAACATAGCATATTTTGCTCATTTTTATAGCAGTTACATCTGATTTTTCGAAGGTTGTTTGGACTTTATTGCACGTAGACTTTGCCGCGTTATTGTAAAACCCGATCTTCAACTAAAATGTCCGCTTGAAACTGTAAATCACTCCTTTTTAAGTTTTCTAATAAGGCTGCAAACTTAAGTTCTTCTAAGCGTAAAGCTAGATAACGCTCTTGTATCTGAGTATGACCGAAAGCCACACCATAGTGATTGATCAGGGTAAAGTCATCCTGCAAAGCTTGAATCAAAAGGCCAAGATTGTCTTTGCTCACACGTTGTAAATAAAAGTCTGCTTTCGTATTAAACAACTGTGAAACCAAAACCATCATCGATAATCGCCGATGTTCATCCATAAAGGCGCAGTTCACAACGTCGTTTTGCTCAACCGCACGAATCACCTGTTGCCGAACTTTCAGTAGATGACAGGCCGCATCTGTTTTCCCATAGCCTTCGATGAGTTCATCTAATAACTGCTCCGAAGGCAGTTGATAACTTTGGCTGTAGGTTTCAATTTTATGGTGTAAGGCCTTTGATATTTCAGCCAGATGTTGTCGCTCTTCAGCCATGTGAAAAAAAGCACCCAGTTTTTCTCTGGCGCGCTGCATGGTAACTTCTTTGGCTTTACGCTCATACTCCGTTAAGAAGTGATGTACTTTTTCAATGTGCTGCCGACATTGTTTAAGCATTTGTTCAGCATCAAATTTGACCGTTTCAGCAAACAATTCCACTTGGTTGTGCCGTTCAATAACATAGTGCTCAACATCAGTAATTTCTTGGTAAGGACTCAAAGTTTCGTTACGTTGTCTGAGTGTTCCAAGCTCAATTCTTAAACTGGTCAGCCGATGTTGTAATTCACTTTGCTGCTGTTCATAAACTTCTAAACTGTTTCGACTGCGCTCTAAATTGATTTCTAAGGATTCAATCTTCTTTTTTTGGGCAAGGCTGTGTATTTTTTGCCAGCATATAACCGCACACAGCAGCACAAGAATGACAGCGAATACATAAAGCATGGTCTATCTCCCTAAGGGAACATCATTTTTCTTTTAAAGACTCTGCTGTAAGAACACATCAAATTCGAACACTAAGCCTTGGAACAGACAAACCTATTTTCATTCAGTCGTAACCATGGCCAAAAAGCCAAACTCAAATGTTAATTTCCACAAAGATAAGCACACTGGATAAAAGGATACTTACACAACTTACGCTAACGGTTTTTTAAACTGCCCGATATCCCAAATTTTAAGTATTTCTCAAAATAGAAATAAAGTGTGACACAGTTAGAATGGCACACTTCCATGAATCGCAACCGATTGTCCACTTAAAGGCTGCTGAAAGGCGAGAAAACTGGCATGTAAAGCCATACGTTTTAATGGACTTCGTGTCGGCTCAGGGTGATACAACTTATCCCCTGTAATTGGATGCCCAATATATTGCATATGCACACGGAGCTGATGTGAGCGCCCCGTAATTGGGGTCAGTAAAACTCGCGTAATATCGGTCTCAGTATCATAGCTAAGAGCTTGATAAAGTGTTTTTGCAGGCTTACCTAGTTCAAAGTGCACAATCTGCCGTGGTCGATTTTCCCAGTCAGTAATCAGGGGCACTTCAACACTGCCTTCGGCATCCAACTGGCCTTGAACTAAAGCAATATAGTGTTTATCCACCGTGCGGGCTTGGAACATTTTGCTGACGGCGACTTCGGCATCGCGGTGCTTGGCAAACATTAAAATTCCCGAGGTCGCCATATCTAAACGATGGGTAATTTTGGCATGTGGGTACTGCGCTAAAACCCGTAAATAGGCACTATCTTGGTGTTCTGGTAAACGCCCCGGTACAGACAACAAGCCCGCAGGCTTTTCAATTACCACCAAATCATCGTCTTCATAAACGATCACCAAGTCTTCTTGGGGTGGTGAATATATAAAGTTGTCATTTAGAGCCATAGGAATAACAGCATACAAAAGCGAGCGCGAAAAATAGCAAGCTGTGTTTCTGCTGTCAATCATTCACCAAATATCGAAAACAGCTTAATCCTAGGCGCCCATCACCCTATATAAAGCCAGCTTTTTAGCAGCGCTGATTAGATTGAAAGCTTAAAATAAAATGATGTAAGTGAAACTACAACAGCAGGATTTTTCGGTTTTCGCGGGAAATATTAAAATTTATTTTTTTTGATTTATATTTTATTCGAGTTCAAATTTTTTAGGGTGTCTGGGAAAACATGTTGTTTACTTCAACTATCATAACTTTGTAAGTGATGATCTTATAGCCTATAAACTTTTGATTTATAGCGTCCTAAGCCGAATCAAGACCTTTTGGGTAAGTACTACTCACGCGTTTTGCGCCACTGGTAGCATGCTACTCTTTTCGATCCCGTCACACCCTTGAGATATAATTTAACAATCCAAGGGCGGGATTGTTTCCCGAAGATAAAGTCTTTTTGGCTATTTTTGGAAAAAAATCTTGGCTTTCAGGTTATCTAAAAAATATTTTCCCAAATGCAGCGTATTTATGATTTTTTTCTCACATAAAAGCGCTTTTCTCAGGATTTTATTTCTTTGCTGCATCACAGATGAGAAATTCAACTTCCTGCACAGACCTGCATCAGCTGAATGAGATTCCCGCAGGTATCATCAAAGACTGCAACTTTGACTTTTCCGGCCCGCATCGGTTCACTAGTAAAGCGCACCCCTAAGTTTTTGAGTCGCTCATATTCCGCATCAAGGTCATCTACTTGAAAAGAAGTATAGGGAATTAGATCTGCTTTAATTGCGGCCTTAAACGGCTGTGCCGCGGGATGTGCATCAGGCTCCAGTAGCAGTTCAACACCCTCTGGACTTTCGGGTGAAACCAAGGTCAGCCAACGATACTCCCCCACAGGTACATCATGTTTGATTTTAAAACCGAGTTTTTCTGTATAAAACTGACAGGCTTTTTCTTGGCTATCGACCATGATACTGGTGACATATATTTTCATTGTTGTTCCATATTTTTATCAGACTTTTAATGGTTATAGCAGAACTCAAAGCGTTCCAATGTTATCAAATCGCAATTTTTTTAAAGCCGTTTTCGCAAACCAAAGCGCCAATTTGTTTGGTCACAGTTAGAGCAAATATTTGGATAAATTCGGGGCAATATAGACGTTTAAAATGGAAGAAAATATTTGAATGGACGTGTCTTTTATCGTGTTGTTTTTATCATGTGGTTTCTAGGGATCAGGAGATAACTTCAACGGTTAAAACTGGGTAAGTTCTAAACTTTTGCCTATAAATGGATAATCTATAGCGTCCTAAGCTGAATCGAGACCTTGTGGGTAAGTACGACGCTGATCTGATAGATAACGAGTCGCAAACTACTCTTTTCGATTCCTGTGCCCTTAAACGCTATATTAAGCAAATTGGTGCGGGATGAATTTCCGAAGATTAGCTAATTTCAAGCGATGATGAAAAATATTTCCATAAATAAAACCAGACTTGATAAAAATATTCATAACGACAGTTGAATCATCTATTTCATCGCATAAAAATGAACTTCTATCATTTTTTACACCATCATTTCAGAACGCTTAAGTCCTCATATAGCCTTGCAACCATGTTGCAATAAACCACCATAAACTGATCGCAGACATACCACAGAGTAAATTGGCAAGCACCTTTTGCATATTGCTGAGCTGAGACAGATAGATTTTTCGGTTAATTACATACGCAACCACAGCTAAGGCTCCACCGATTGCACCACCAATCATCACTAAAAACAAAGGCCAACCTGCCATCAAATGAGCAGCTGTACTCAGCTTAGGTTTCTCTTCAACACTCAAGGCCAGTTCTTTACTTTCCATCTCTTTCCCCTATACATGATCAAGCAGTCATGTGACTGATGCCTCAGACTCACGTCACTCATAAAAGTGCATTTTTGAAATATAAGTTAGCAAAAACTAAGCCAACACTATTCAAGACTCAGATCATCGATGTCCTGAATTTTGCTCAAATACAGCGGAGCAACACTCACTTTGCTCCATATTTCTTTAAATTTAGGGTCGCTATCCGAGTCTTTGTTGAGATTTTCTCTGACCAGCTTCTTAGCGGTGAGAAAATTGACACTGGTTTCACTGTTCACATAAGGGCCAAAATTATCTGAACTGTCATAGCCAATCAAGCGCATATCACGCCCCTCTAAACGGAACTGATAGGCCCAATATCCATAACGACCATGTGCATAATGTAGTTTTAACAGGCCTTTTTCGATAGAGGGCACCAAGTCAGGCGCAAAGTACACACCGCCATCTTCATTTTCTGAAGAAAATAGTGACAGGTTCTGAACCACTTTTTGGTAACGCCCTTTGGTATTCAACAATACAATCACACCACGGCGGTTGCGATCTAGTTTTCCTCGGTATTCATCGGTGACCCACTGTTTCGGATCTGTACCTTTGACGATTAAAACCACATCTTTCAAGCCATCTTTGTTTAAGTCCCCTTGTACGACCTCAAACACTGTATATTTTGCGGGAAGGTAAGCTTGGTATTGGCTGGTGGCTTTTTGTCGCTGAATATCCGCTATATCCGCTACGCTTAAGTTTTCCGCACACAGATTGGTGGATATACCCAACATTGCAGCGAACATTAGAGAAGTGAGAATGAACTGATTTTTCATAGTTTGCTTAATTTTTTAAGTAAAGTAGGTAAAGAGCACACTAATGAATGCTTCATTTTTGACATCAGTGCCACAGCTTAGCATTTATCAGAAGTCTATTTGTAGGATGCTCTACAGTTAAAGCAGATGACTGTATCCGTGTCATTTTTTGATTGCTGCCGTTGAAAACTTTCGGCTAAAGTGGCGAAAGACCATTCAAATACGCTTCATCATGAAAACCAAAACTGCCCTACTGATGCTATGCCTTGCGCTTTCCCTCAGTGCATGCAAAGTGTTAAAAACACATATCGTCAAAGTCACCAGCTCAACCGAAGCACAGCCACATGAAGTATTGTTAAAAACCACCAAAGGCTATGCATATTTATCGACACAGAACATGACGGAAAAACAAAAGCACATCCTAAAAAATCTGCGTCCTTTTCAGTGCTTAGAAATTAAAACATCTGAACAGTTTGCCATGCAAAACCGAGTGGTTCGATTTTCTGACTTTAAAATTCGTGCTTTAGTCGAAGCTGACCGAGAGTGTCGAAAAATTAAAGTCACGACCCGAATTGAAATTCATTAATCTTGTAGTACCTAAAAAATAGAACATCCATATCCAACAATGAAAAGCTCTAAATAATTTGCAGAGCTTTTTTGTTTTTGATTAGTTGAAACAACACTTGTCACAACCTTCGACTTTTTCTCTAGGCCAGTTCATTCTTGCCCGTTTATAAGCCAGCTCGTAATTGGCAAAATAACCAATCAAAATTTGATCCTCCAAGCTGGGTAAGTCTGCACAGCCTAAGGATGCATTATGAATATGATGGATGCCTTTTTCACTAGGCTGTTCATTTACAATAAATTTTATCATTTACAGTTCCCCGAATAATTTTTATAAAGTTCAACCACAAATAAAACCATACAAAAAGTATGTATTTATAAAATTAAACGGATACCGTATAAAAATCAACCATTATTTTAAAAGTGAAACTGACCTCTAAGTCATATCAACATAGAAGAATTGATGCCCATATAACCGAAAAATTAGCCACTCTATTTTTAAAATTTAGAGACCCAGCAACGCCATAAGAAAACTGCCGAGACTATAAAGGGGTGCTGATACTTTCTTGTTTTTTACGTTTAAACCAACGCACGGCCCAAATTGCTAAAATAATACCCACAATCACCACCAGGACTGGAACCAGTAGTGACAGTACGGACAGTAAAACGGCTCCGACCCATTCCACGGTAGACACCAAAGGGTTGGCAACTCCACCTGTCGTCGCGGTTGAAACTCCTCGGACAGCAACGGTACTCATTTGCACGGCGCCTGCTGTTCCCCCACCGATAATGATTGCGGCAGCCCAACTGGCAAACTGCGACATTTCCCCGCTGCTGACTGCCATAGTGGTGAGTGTTCCTGCGACCATTGCAGCTGGCGTTGCAATGGTGTCTAAAGCGTTGTCGACCCATGGTATGTAATAGGCTGCTATTTCACAGACAGTTGCAATAGCTAAGGCAATGCATACCGATGGCATGCTTAACCATTCAAAACCTTGCATGGGCTCGAACCAACCCATAATAGATGCAAGGCTCATGACCAAGAGCGGGACAAAGACACGAAAGCCACAGGCCGCACTTAAGCCAATACCGATACAAAGTCCTAATATGGTTTCCATGTGCTTTTCCTATGTGGCCTAAGTTGGGATGTTTTTATCTTTTTTATAACTTAGCAAAAAGCCCTATCGGGTGATAGGGCTTTTCTTTAAAACAGTGGGTAACTGTTAAATCTTTAGCTTAGGCATTCTTATTGTTAAATTGATTGCCTTGGCATTTGGTACACGGGGGTAAACGATCTGTACCAATTTCTAAGTAGACGCGGTGTCCGCATTGAACACAAAAATAGAAGCCTGTTCCAGGTTTTTCGCCAGCAGTAACCATTTTTGTTCTCCATATGTTTAGAAAATGGTCTTACTAGTATATGCCTTTTATGATGAATGTCTATTGATCATTTCGACAAATGATGATGGCATTTGGGCAAGAAATGATTTCCATAGAAAATCTAAACGTCTTACAAGGTGTTAGGTAGCAAATTTTAGTGTTACTAAACCATCTACTTCGTTAAAAGAGAAACATTCAGCAACACGGTGTCCAAAACATGAAACAATAACTATAAATTAAACAGAGACAAATACGTTAAAAACATATCTATTCATTAGATACGAAAATGACCAATATAATTTCTGTATTTTTATTTTATAAAAATTAAAAATAAGTATGTAGAGAAGTATCTAATAATAAAAACTGATCATTTATTTGATACAAAAATAAATGATCACTCCATTAATCTAAACCAGTCTCTAAGAGTGAGCCTTAATCGTACAACTTCATCCTCTGCTAAAGGACTACAATGTGCTATGGGGCCTCGCAACAAATTCAAATTATTCATCACTCGATTAAACCCCTTTTGGCTATTAAAAATATCACCAAATCTTTCCCAATTTTTCCTTACAATTTCACCTAACTCACCAAATGTTGTGTAATCAAGCTCATCATCTGATCTTTGAGTAAAAGCCGAATCTATCTCTCTTTGAATATTATCTTTTACATTTTTTTTGATATTTTCAGGAATATCTGAAACATCCCACCAACTTTCGCCTAATTCTGATCGCAACTTTTCTTTAACAATATTTCTAATTGAAACCTCTAAACAATAGAAAATCTCGTAATGTAAGGCCATTTCCTTAGCTTCTACTCTAATATTATGTTGAAATTGCGGATAATATTGATTGTCTTTATCTTCAGCAGAACTTTCGATTTCTCGACCTAAATCAATTTTTGTTTCTCTTTCAAAATAGTCTAATGCTCTTTCAGTCATCTGGTTAGACATTGCAAATAATTTAATTTTATTCTGCATATCACTTCCTTAATAAATGCTCTCTTAAACTTTTAAAAATTGCATTAAAAACTGCCACATCATCTGTTTTCGGTAAAACTAGATTAATAGTATATGACAGATTCAAATCTATATTTTCATCAATACTTTTCTTTGGAATTTCATCTTCTAAAGATGGTTCAGGACTATCATTTTCATTGTCTTTTTGATGGACAATATCAGTAGTTGAAACATTAAAGCTAGCAAACCGCTTCAAAGCCTCAAATGATCCTATTACTGCCTGAACTGTCTTATTTCCTTTTTCAGAGCCTGTCATTTCCATGATTAACCCTTCAAGATCATTTTTACTCAGATTGTGAGCATACTCATTACGTATATAAATATCTGAATAGCCCTTCTTGATCGCTTCTGCCATTGCAGCTTTAGAAATTGAAGTATTTGAATTTCTAAATTGCTTATATAAATCAGTTGGACTACCGTCACTGCTTAGAAAACCTATTTTTTTTGCTAATGAAATAAACGCCCTGGCTCCACCATTATTAAATCCTAACTCAGTTGATAAAAAATCCTGAGTAAATCTATCTGGCGTTGCCGCAACTCGAATCTTTTCAAGAATTTTAGTTATTAGCCCTGTGGAATTCATATAAGGAGGATATGATGTGCTCATTACTTTCTCTGTAATTTTAGATTTATTAAATCCTTTAACAATAAAATATTATTGAGTAAAATTCAATCAATAAATTAAAATTTGAACAAACTAATTTTTAACATTTTTATCAAAGATAATTAATATTTTTATATGAAAATTAACCAATACTACAAAATGCTATAATCTTTTTAATAAAAACCCTATTAAATGATAGGGTTTTTATTAAATATAATTAATATTTTATACTATTCCCTCTAAAGTAATCCTGCCTAATACGTTGTAATACACAATCTGCTTTGCACATAGACACTTCTTCTTTAGTATCTAGACGACAAGTTACAGGTACTTCAACAACCTGCCTTTTACCTCTATCTATCGCATTCGTAGTCATCACTACTGCAAAAAAGTTATATTTTTAATTATCGTAAACGCTTAAATTACCTGTTCTCCACATTTCGCCATCCCAACATAGTACATCAGCTAAATTCTTCATTATCGGATGTTGACGTAATCGAGGTGATCCGTCTGTTTTGTACCACTTATTGACCAACGTTATAGGTGTAGGTGGATAGACTTTTTTTCTATCATTCAGATTAGGCTGCCAGAAATAAACAATTATAGATTCAGCCTTTTCTAAGAACGTCCTAGTTGCTTCAGCTGGATATTCTGCTTTTGCTAACCAAATTTCTTGCTCCCTAGTCACTAAAGAAGCTTTATGATGATTTTTCAACCTATTATAAAAACTACCTTCTGTTATTCCGCAATACTGAATATCTAAATCTCTTTCGTATTTACCTTTCCCTGTAATAATATATAACCCATTAGATTTTTGCTTATTTTCTAGAACCTCTTCCAACGTAAAAGGACCTTCCCAGTTCAAAATTATAGTATGCTGTTCCATTCGTATCTCTATTAAAAAACCCCACTCTAAAGTAGGGCTTTTTTTAAACAATTTCAAATACTTTAAATTAAGCTCTTAATTGCTCTTTATCTGACTGACTTTCTAAAAAATCCTGCGCAAAGCGCTGCAATACACCACCCGCTTCATATACAGACACTTCTTCTTCAGTATCTAGACGACAAGTGACAGGCACTTCAACAATTTCACTCTTACCTTCATCCGTCGCACGCTCAATGACTAAAGTTAACGTCGAACGCGGCGCGATATTACCAATCACGCTATACAGCTCCGTACCATCTAAACCTAAAGTTTTACGGTCAGTTCCTGCTTTAAACTCAAGCGGTAACACGCCCATCCCGACTAAGTTAGTACGGTGAATACGCTCAAAACCTTCCGCCACAATCGCTTCAACACCAGCAAGACGAACACCCTTAGCAGCCCAGTCACGGCTAGAACCCTGACCATAGTCTTTACCTGCAATGATGATCAACGGTTGCTTACGATTCATATAAGTTTCAATCGCTTCCCACATACGCATCACTTCGCCTTCAGGCTCTACGCGTGCTTTCGAACCTTGCTTGATCGTACCGTCCGCACGAACCACCATTTCATTAAACAATTTTGGATTCGCAAATGTCGCACGTTGTGCAGTCAAGTGGTCACCACGGTGCGTTGCATAGGAGTTAAAGTCTTCTTCAGGCACACCCATTTTACGTAGATATTCACCTGCTGCCGAATCCATCATAATTGCATTCGATGGTGACAAATGATCCGTGGTGATGTTGTCAGGCAAGATTGCAAGCGGACGCATATTTGCCAGTGTACGAGGTGCAGCCAGAGCCCCTTCCCAATACGGCGGACGGCGGATATAGGTACTTTGCGGACGCCAGTCATATAGCGGACTTGCCGCTTTTTCCGTTACGCCTAAATCAAACATTGGAATATACACTTTACGGAACTGTTCAGGTTTCACCGCTTCTTTGACCAATGCATCAATTTCTTCATCAGAAGGCCAAATGTCTTTCAGGTAAATTGGATGACCGTCTTTGTCGTTTCCTAATGCATCTTTTTCGATATCAAAACGAATGGTTCCTGCAATCGCATACGCTACAACCAGCGGAGGTGATGCCAAGAATGCTTGTTTTGCATAAGGATGGATACGACCATCGAAGTTACGGTTACCCGAAAGTACCGCAGTTGCATACAAATCACGGTCAATAATTTCTTGTTGCAGTTTTGGATCTAAAGCACCAGACATACCGTTACATGTGGTACATGCATACGCTACGATACCAAAACCGAGTTTTTCTAAGTCATCCAACACACCTGCTTCTTCAAGATACAAAGCAGCAGCTTTAGAACCAGGTGCAAAAGAAGATTTCACCCAAGGCTTACGTGTTAAGCCCAATTCATTAGCTTTACGTGCCAATAAACCTGCGGCAACGGTATTACGTGGGTTTGATGTATTGGTACAAGAAGTAATTGCAGCAATAATCACAGCACCGTCAGGCATTAAGCCATCGGTACGATTTTCAACAACACCCGCAATGCCTTTTTCTTTTAAATCCGCAGTTGATACACGAGCATGTGGGTTTGATGGGCCTGCAATATTACGTGTTACCGTTGAAAGATCGAAGCGAAGTACACGTGGATATTCCGCTTGTTTCATATCCGATGCCCAAAGACCAATTTCTTTGGCATAGTTCTCAACAAGTGCAACTTGCTCAGCTTCACGACCTGTCAGGGTTAAATAATCAATCGTATTTTGGTCAATATAGAACATTGCCGCAGTTGCGCCATATTCAGGGGTCATATTGGAAATCGTGGCACGATCACCCACAGACATGCTGTCTGCGCCTTCACCAAAGAACTCAAGGTATGCACCGACTACACGCTCTTTACGCAAGAATTCAGTCAATGCTAAAACGATATCGGTTGCAGTGATCCCTGCTTGACGTTGCCCAACAAATTCAACCCCGATAATGTCAGGAAGACGCATCCACGATGCACGACCTAACATTACATTTTCAGCTTCTAAACCACCGACACCAATCGAAATTACACCGAGCGCATCGGTATGTGGTGTGTGTGAATCCGTACCTACACAAGTATCTGGGAATGCCAAACCTTCACGACTTTGTACCACAGGAGACATTTTCTCCAAGTTGATTTGGTGCATGATGCCGTTACCCGCAGGAATCACATCAACATTTTCAAATGCTGTCTTAGTCCATTCGATGAAGTGGAAACGGTCTTCATTACGACGGTCTTCAATGGCACGGTTTTTCTCAAACGCCTCTGGATCAAAACCACCGAATTCCACTGCTAAAGAGTGATCGACAATCAACTGAGTCGGCACAACAGGATTCACTTTAGATGGGTCGCCACCTTGGTCTGCAATCGCATCACGTAAACCAGCAAGGTCAACCAATGCCGTTTGTCCAAGAATGTCATGGCACACCACACGCGCAGGATACCAAGGGAAATCGTGATCTTGTTTTGAGAAAATTAATTCTTTTAGTGACTGCTCCAAAATGGCAGGATCACAACGACGCACTAACTGTTCAGCCAATACTTTTGAGGTGTATGGAAGTTTTGCATAAGCGCCTGGCTGAATCTGTTCAACGGCTTCTCGCACATCAAAGTATTCTAGCTGGGTGCCTTGCAGTGGTTTGCGGTGATTATTGTTCATAGCGTTCCTGCCTTTGGTGTTTCATTTTTCTTCACTGTCTTTACTAGACAATTCATCTTTGTCTGCTAGGCATACTACACTGTCGAAAACCCATTTCCCAAATCGTTTATATTTCATATACTTAGATATAAAAACAGGGGGTTTTGAAATATTTAGTTACATTAACTTTTAAATATTTACTCTAAATATGATTTTTTCTGAAAAATAGCGGAAAATAGCCCTAATTCTTTAGTATTAGATTTTAAGGTAGGCGAGCAATTCATGAGCGATCTAGCTTTCTCCTCTTTCACTTTAATTGGTGTAGATGCACTCAAATTTTTACAAGGCCAAGTGACGGTCAACGTTGAAGCTTTAGCTGAAAATACAACGCAATACACCGCCATTTGTGACTTGAAAGGCCGTATCCACTTTGGTTTGTGGCTGACAAAACGTAACCCTGAACATTTTGAAATTGTGACCACTCAAGACCAGTCAGAAGAGTTTGCTAAACACATTAAAAAGTTTGGTGCTTTCTCTAAAATGAAACTTGAACCTATGGGTTCAGTTTTTCCAACCTTCACGCAAGACCGCACCACCTTTTCTGCTGAGCCTACCGATATTGCTGCATGGCAAGTGCAAGCCATTACTCATGGTGAAGCGTTTATCGACCAAGCCATTGAGCATGTGTTTCAACCTCAAGAGCTACGTTTACACCAACGTGAAGGCGTGCACTATGACAAAGGTTGTTACTTGGGTCAGGAAGTGATTGCACGTTTATGGTTTAAAGCCAAACCCAAAGCATGGTTGCATTTAATTCAGGGTACAGGCAGTGCACCTGCGCAAGCTGAACAGTTGAATAAAGGTATTCAAGTGGTGAATAGCGCTGCGCTTGATGACGGTTATATCGCGTTGGTGGTGGCACGTCCTGAGTCTTTGACCGAACTGGATGTGACAGTTTTAGACTTACCAGAACGCTTAAATGGTGATGTGGCAAGACCGCAGTAAGTTTATATTTTTTAAAATGTTGTGATAAATTAGCTCCTAGATTTAGGGGCTTTTTAATGACTGAAAAATTATACTATTGGGCTGAAAATTTAGAAAACTATAGTTCAGACAATGAACAGGACTATGATCAAGTTATAGAAATAAAACGGCTAAACTTTTTTATTGGTAAAAATAATGCGGGAAAAAGTCGTTTTTTGAGAAATTTATTTAAATCACTTAATTCGCAAACTTTTTATCAATCTGAACTGTTCTTAAAATTATGTAAAATAGATAAAAAATTAAATGATGATATTTACAACCAAACTAGAAAAAACCCAAATTATGAGTATTTTTCAAATACTTTCAATGACTTAAAAAATAACCTCACTATCAGTAGAAGAAATCAGGCTATTCAGCAATTCAGTCATATTCTACAATATCTTTCCAATTTAGGTGTCTTAAACTTACTTGTTAGCAACAATAATGCGCCTCAAGCGAAAGAACTTTTTACAAATCAGATTACAAACACCTCTACTGTAAACTTTGATCTAGAAAAATTTTATATTCCAATTCTAAGAGGTATGCGCCCTGTCACTGAAATAGAAAATAAACAACCGTATATAGAAAGAGCTCAAAAAGATTACTTTTCTAATAGCCAAAAATTTAATTCAAAAAACATCATTACGGGCGAATGTTTATATCATGAACTAAAAACGCACTTACTTGGTGAACCTGAACAACGAGAAATCATTAAAAATTATGAAGAAAAACTCAGCCAATATTTCTTTGACAATGAGTCAATTACACTCATCCCCAAACATGATCAAGATGTTGTAAATATTAAAATTGGAAACGACAGACAATTGCCTATTTCAGAATTAGGTGATGGCTTACAACAAGTCATTATCTTAACTTATGAAGCTTTTATTAAAAAAGATGAAACACATGCTTTCTTTATAGAAGAGCCTGAACTGCATATGCATGCGGGCATGGTTCGTCAGTTGATGAACTTCTATCTAAATGAAACCAAACACTATTATTTTTTCACAACACATTCCAATCATCTTTTAGATATGGCAGATGAATCAGATCAAGTCATCATCCAAAAATTCGTAAAACAACCAAAAGAGAATCCTAAAGATGGCTTTGATTTTAAAATTTATCGCTGTGACCGAGATCGTGACCTGCTTGCTTCACTTGGACTAAAACCCTCTTCGGTTTATTTAGCTAACTGCACCATTTGGGTCGAAGGCATTACTGACCGCTTGTATATCACTAAATATATGGAAAAATATTTAGCCGAATTAGAAAAATCTGGTTCTGAACAATATAAAAAATACCGTCGTTTTATGCCAAATTATCACTACACATTTGTGGAATACTCAGGAAGTAACCTAACGCACTGGTCATTTAGTGATGATTACGCAGATCATTTAGATGACAAAGGACTTAGCGCCAAAGCTGTAGCAAGTGAAATGCTACTTATTGCAGATGGCGATATTAAAAATAAACCTGAGCGTGTTAAAGCTTTACAAACTGAATTTAAAAAAGAAAATTACTTCATTCTTAAATGTAAAGAAACAGAAAATACTTTACCTAAAGATTCAATCATTAATGTGGCTAAATCTAAGTTTTCTCGATTGAGAGCCGAAACTAAAAAGAGCTATGACATACTATTAATTGATGAAATTACTGATGAAAACTATTTTGATCATAGTGAGTTTGGTATCGGAAAACTTCTTGATCAAGCAATCAAGAAACCTACATCTACCACTACAAAAACGGCTTTTGCTGACGGACAAGGTGTAGGAACTATTAAATATAAATTAGATTTTTGCCGTGAAATCATTAAAGATTTTGATGATCATCCTAATTGGCAACTTACACCAAAAGCGAAAGAACTTTGCGAACGTATTTTCCAGCATATTGAAAAGTGTAATAGGTAGAACGAACTATCAGATATAGCCAAAGCCCAAGATGCTTTGGTTTTTTTTAGAGCTATGAAGGCTCTTCCTTCCTCACATAATAAACCACACCACCCTTATCATCTGAAAAATAAAAGGAATTTGCATCTATACGGTAAATATCCGCAGGTCGACCATTCACCTTATTCCCCACTAAAAAACCATCCATAAAGGTTTCAAGTTTTTGCCCTTTACGCATAATCACAATTTTATAACCATGACCAATTGTGGCATCCGTAGAACCATGCAGAGCCACTAAAAAAGAGTTTTTAATGAGGTCATCCGTATTTGGATCATCAAAATAGTCAAAGCCTAGTGCAGATGAATGTGCAGGAAAATAAGCATAAGGAGATGGTACATTTTTACATCCTGTTGGACGTTTAAATTTTGGGTCTGCTAAAATTTTACCATTCGACGAATAGCATGAAGCCCAACCATAATTTGCATCACGCATGAGTGCATAAAAAGTTTCATCAGGTTTATGTTTACCCAGATGATCTGCACCTTGATTGGTGGCAAATAAAAATTTACCCACCCATTTCAAACCGACAGCATTGCGTAAGCCTGTGGCATAAATCTTTTGTTCCGAACCATCGGGATTCATTTCTAAAACTGTTGCTCGAACTTTTTCTTTCTCGGCACAAGCATTACAACTTGAGCCGACTGAAACGTACATTTTTCCGTTCCCACCCACGGCAATGGTTCGTGTTAAATGCCAGCCACCATATTTATAACTTAAACCATAATCAGGAAAAGTCGCTAAAACTTCAGCTTTGGCCGTTGGTTTTATTTCACCTTGGGTAAATTTCCGTCGGGTGAGCTGATGAGTTTCAGCCAAATATAACCAATCTTGCCCTGAAGAATCGGTATAAAACTGGACTGAATTTGGATTTTTCAAACCTGTCATATAAGGAATTATTTTACTGAATTTACCCGTTTTAGCATTCCACTCATCCAAAACATAAACGATGCCTTTTTTATTGTCGGTTAAATCATGCATGTCCGTTACAAACATTCTACCGTCAGGTGCTTTGCTAAAAAAACGAACGCGTTTTAAACCCTCAGCCGCAGGAATGATGTCGTAATTTTCTGGCAGATTGAGAGAAAAGCGCTTCCCATTTTTCAAGTTGATTTGATGAGGCACAAGATTTGGCTGCCCTGCTAAAACTGCCATTGAACAACATAAACTTAGAAGTAAGATTGACAGTATTTTCTTCTTCATATTGTGATACCTCACAATTCATCTTATGAAAAGTAACTTTCTTTTTTATATGATATAACTTGAGTAGGAGTACAGAATCAAATGCTTTTGGTATAAAAGCGTATAGGCTCTTCATATACAAACTATTATTTTATATTATCTTTTAGCCTGACCACTGCAAGTATCTTTGCAGTGGGTAAAGACATTCACACTCGTTCTTCGGGTATAAACAAAACATAAAAAAAGTTATTGCTTTAGAACTCTATAGCAAGCATCAGTTCTTGGATAAAAGGCTCATCTAAGGACTTAAACTATTTTTAGAGCCTTATTTAATAGTTCACTCATCTTCAATGAAGATTAAACATCAAAAATCATGAAACAGCTTATTCATGTCTTTGCAGAGATAGTCTTTAAATGAAAAGTCTCGTGCATGTTTAGCATCAAATTTTGCGGTCACACCGTCTTTTTCAAAGATATACACGCGGTCATCTTTGCTCACTAAAAACTCACCACCCAATTTCATCAATAAGGCATCAATTTTTTCGCCATCTGGAATCGACTCATCGGCCAAAACTTTTAAATAATTTCGCTTAATTGACTTAATAAACATGCTGAACTCGTTTCTCATTTTTCAGCGCTATTTAAACAGAATCTAAGCCAGAATCCTAATAAAACCCGAAGCCATCAGCTGCAAATAGCAATAACACGTTTCGGTCCTTTCCACCCTACAGCACGCGGTTTGTATTGGAAAAATATATACCGATCAACACAATCAACGGAAATTTGTAAGACCAAGACACAATTCAGATATTTACATTCACACAATTCAACTTATGATGTGAAATGACTAAAAACAAATACACACATAGATGGACTTATGTGTAAGAAAAAGGTTTATAAAACATGAAGAAAATCGTACTTGCAAGCTTAATTGCACTCTCTAGCCAGCTTGCACTTGCAGCCTCCACTCAAGATACCATCAACCCCGAATTTGCCAAGATTGAGGAAATGGTTAAAGCCAACAATATGGCGGGGGCATATCAGGCTTTAGAAAAACTGGCAAAGTCTGGCAACCCACAAGCCATGTATAACTTGGCTTATTTGACTCAGACTGGCCAAGGCACAGCGAAGAATGAGAAGAAAGCCATTCAGCTCTATCAAGATGCTGCAAACAAAGGCTACCCTGTTGCGCATTATGTGCTTGCGAAAAACTATGTCACTGGTACTTTAGGCTTGCCTCAAGACATCAACAAAGCCAAACAACACTTTGAAGCCGCATCTAAACTAGACTTTGATGATGCAACCGTTGAATATGCCGTGCTGTTATTTTCTGAAAATAAACCCGAGTCTGAAAAGTTAGCCCTTAAAAAACTTGAGCCTCTGGTGAAAAAAGGCAACTATCAAGCCATTCATGCTCAAGCCTTGTATGACATCAGCACAGGCTTTAAAAACAAACAAGAAGCGCCGATTCAAAAAGGCCTCAACAGCATTCAAGACTTAGCCAAAAAAGGCTATATTCCTGCCCTGATGGCCGTAGGCAATATGTTTGCCAATGGCAATATCATTCCGCAGAACTTACCTGAAGCGAAGAAAATTTTTACCGCTTTAGCTAAAGAAAATGTGCCACAAGCGAAAGAATCATTAGCGCAGGTTGAAACCATGATGGCGAATCAAGCTAAGTCCCCTGCAACAGCAGCAGTCAAAAAATAAATCGCTTCTTCAAAAAATACTCTCCTCGGAGAGTTTTTTTTCACCACCAAAGACCAATCAAGACACTGACCACCACAAAACTCAATAGCGTGCTGATCATCAGTGGAGTGAGTGCTTTTTCATTTAAGCCATACACTTGCCCAAAAATTCCAAATAGAGAGGGCATCGGTAAAGCTGCAATCAAGGTCCCTGCATAAATCATCTTTGGGTCCAATGCAGTCAAATAGGTCAGCCCTAAATAAACCAATAGCGGCATACAAATATTTTTAGATACCACCAGATAAACCGTTTGCAGGTTAAAAGACTGAATAGTGAGACCCACCATTCCCCCACCAATAATAAAGAGCGCTAAAGGTGCAGCAGTCTGGCCTAGCATCGCAAATACTTGGTCGATTAAATGTGGAATTTGAATTTCGAAAATCGCACAACTCATACCAATCATCACCGACAAAAACAGTGGATTTTTAAGTAAAGTGAGAAATGTGGTTTTTAAAATGGAGGCTAAATTGGCTTGTCTTTGTCGCCCTATTTCTGCCAGAGTGAGCATCAGTGGTACAAGAAATACACTTTCAATGATCACCACCAATGAAATATAAATCATCGCTTCACTTCCCATCAGCAGCGTCAAAATTGCTGCTCCCAATAACCCCGTATTGGACATGGATGCACCCAGTGAAAAAACTGCAGCATGGGTAAAGTGATTCTTAAATAGCTTTTGACCTAAAATAAAAGCCGTAAAAAATAAGCCAAAGGTCACAGCTGCATAAACATAAAAATAAGCGGGATACCAAATTTCATGTAAATCTTTTGAAGCTAAGGCGTGCAACAATAAAGCAGGTAACGCAATTTTGATGACAAAAGCACTGATTGCAGTCATTTGCTCTTTAGCGAGCAACTGAATTTTGACAGAGGCAAAACCGAGAAAGAGCAGGAAAAAAACTGGAAAAATTACCGAAAAAATCATTCAAGTTGTTCCTTTTCCAGATGATGTAAGTAAAGACCTATCCTAGAATACACCTTTACTCAGTTGAAATATTTTTAAAGCCCAATGGCGAAGCAAAATGCTTATGCGATTAGAACGCAGAAAACAAATCTTTGATCCCATGTGGCTGACACCGTAAATACTGCGGTGCGATAGAGACTTTCCCACCCAGTTCTGCGGCTGCATGCCACGGCCATCGTGGGTCATACAACATGGCGCGCGCCAGACCAATTGCATCGGCTTCTTGCGCTTCTAAAATATGTTCAGCCTGTTTGGCTTCTGTAATCAATCCCACCGCAATGACTGGAATTTTCACCGCTTGCTTCACTGCGTGGGCAAAAGGTACTTGATATTTGGCCTTAACCTGAATGTCTTGTTCCACATGCAAGCCACCACTTGAAACATGAATATAAGCCGCACCGAGTTGTTCCAACGCTTTCGACAGCCCAACCGTTGAATCAATATCCCAACTTTCTGTTGCAATCGACTCCATCCAGTCGGTCGCAGATAAACGTATACCTACGGGATATTTTTCAGGAACAGCTTGTTTAATGGCTTGAAATACTTCTAAGGTAAATCGAATACGGTTTTCAAAACTTCCGCCATATTCATCGGTACGTCGGTTCGAAAGGGGGGACATGAACTGATGCAACAAATAGCCATGAGCTGCATGTAGCTCAATCAGCTCAAAACCTGCATCTACTGCACGTACAGCGGCGCTAGCAAAGTCATCAATGATGTCTTGCATCTCCGGCATACTCAAAGCATGTGGTGCGTGCTCTTCAGGCTTAAAGGGGACATCACTGGCAGACACCGTTTGCCAACCATGCGGTTCATTCGGTTTGATCTGACCTTTTCCCGACCAAGGACGGTCGGTCGATGCTTTACGTCCCGCATGTGCCAGTTGAATGGCAAAAGGCATTGGAGAGAGTGTTTTGACTTTTTGAAGTAAGGCCTTCATTTGCGCACGTTGCAAATCATTCCACAATCCTAAGTCCGCAAAACTGATCCGTCCTACCGCTTGTACGGCTGTCGCTTCAACAATACACAAGCCTGCACCTGACAATGCATAATTGGCCCATTGTTGCTCATGCCAATAGCTCAGCTCACCCGCATCATTGGCTGAGTATTGGCACATCGGTGCAATCACGATTTTATTTGTTAAGTTTAGATCCCCAAATTGAATGGGTTGAAATAATAATGGCATCACAGCTCTCCCTGTACTCACTATGATCTATAACAAATAAAGTGCCTTGTATTCAACGCTAAAAGTGCAAATCTACTGTCAGACTTTTGCACTTTTATAGCTATCCATTTAGAAAATAATGCGACTTCCAAGCCCCAAAACCAATGCATTATCCACCACATGGCTTGAACCTGAGTTGATCACATATTGGATGTTGGGACGTAACATTAACCACGGCGTAGCGTTATAGCTATAGTTCAGTTCAATATTGTATTCCGCGCTCGCATCATACTGTGCTTTACCCGCAGTGAATCGCTCATTCAGATGTATTCGATTCACTCCCAAACCTAAAATATCGGTCGGATGCTGTTCAAATACCCCAATATATTTCAGCCCCACTTGCTGTGAGTTGTCTACTTTATTGGTGATGCGGTCATGCCATGTAAAGTTGGCAAAACTATGCAAACCTTGGCGCCCTGCACCCGCTGAAGTCAGTTGCTGTTCGATAGCAATCCATCCCGCAAATGTCCGATCTTCGCCAACCACACCTTTGCCATAAGCCACGTTATATTGGTTGTTTGGATCATCGGCGGTGTTATATATTCCACCGACCCGATAGCTCCCCGCCAAACCATTGAACAGAGCTTTCGGTGTCCAAATCACTTCTACTGGAATAGTCACACCGTCGGCATGTTCTGTGTCTAGGCTCCAACCTTGTCCCTCGGCTTTGCCATTGCCATTATCTGGATTAAATTCGTACACCCCAATTTGCGTTGCCACTTCAGGAGTCACTTGATATTTAATGCGACCGCCCCATTGTGAAACCGGCGTATTCATCCAGATATTGCCCTGCCATTTCCCCATTTGTGCGGCACAAAAGGCATTACTGACAAAATCACAGGCCATCACATCAAAATCAGAACCCAAACCCAGTCGCCCAACTTTGACACTGAGCCCTTGTTCTTTAAAACGCTTTTCAATCGAAAGCTCTGACAAACGGCTGTCTTGGTTTCCACGGCCATAGGTGGCTTGTACATTGGCTAATTGCGGTGCAGAAGGATCTTGTAAATCGCGAATAGAGGTACTTTGTCCTTGACGCGCAGTCGCAACAAAACGAATGGTGACCCCTTCCCAGCCCGCTAGCTTCTCTAAATCAAATTGTGTACCTAACCAAAACTGCGAAGCGGTACTTGGGCTTGCACCTGCATTGCGGCCGCCATCCGCCAAATAGTTGGTATCTGTTAAAGCATTGGCTTCAAACTTAATGCCTTTTTGCGCCAATTCAGTTCGTTTTCCCTGCCAGTCACCAAACAAATACTGACCCTGTACATCTAACATCTGCTCCGCATGACTCACTGTCGCCCAGGCACACATTGCTGTTGCAAATAAAGAGAAAGAAAACTGTCGCATAAAACCTAAGCCCCAAACTAAAATGAAGAACAATTCATTTCATTTAAATGAAAAATTTAATGAAAAGTACATAATTTTTAAACAAAGATCTCAGCAAAATTTTTATCATTAAGTCAAAAAAAAGTTATCAATATCACCCACAGTGATAAATAGAAGATTTGATTTGGGTGATTCATGGCAGTTTTCACACGATTCGAGAACGCAATTTAAAGAGGATAATTCCTGATCACAGCAAGCAATCCCGCAGTTTAGCTTTCTAAAAATGTGCTAAAGCCAAGCCTCTTGCTGAAATCACTTGCAATCTTGCGTGTACACCGCAATATTAGCCTCAAGTTTTATCAGCTCATGTTGCCATGCCAGAATTACCCGAAGTTGAAACCACCAAAGCCAGTTTAGCGCCGTTATTAGATCAACAAGTACTCAGTATTGAAGTTCGCCAGTCGAGCCTGCGCTGGCCGATTCCCGCCGATCTCAGCAAACTGGTGGGACAGCGTTTAATTCAACTCAAACGCCGTTCTAAATACATTTTGGCCGTTTTTGAACAAGACACGATGCTTTGGCATTTGGGCATGTCAGGGAGTTTCCGTATTTGTGAGGTCGGTGAAACCCTGCGTAAACACGATCATTTGATTATTCGTTTTGAAGATGTCGAGCTACGCTACCATGATCCGCGCCGCTTCGGCTGTATTTTATGGCTGGATGAATATTCGCAAACCAAGTTAATCGATACACTTGGGCCTGAACCACTGAGTGCTGATTTTAACGCTGAATATTTAAGTCAAAAGTTGAAAAACAAACAGGTCGGCATAAAAGTTGCAATCATGGATAATCATGTGGTGGTTGGTGTCGGAAATATCTATGCCACAGAGAGTTTGTTTAATTTGGGCATACACCCTGCGCAAGTGGCGTCTAGTTTAACGCACGACCAAATTGAAAAATTGGTGGTCGAGATTAAACGTATCTTGCAGCAGGCCATCGACTTAGGTGGGTCTACCCTGCGGGACTATTCCAATGCGATGGGTGAAAATGGCTACTTTCAACAAACCTTATTGGCTTATGGCCGAGCAGGTGAAATGTGTGTGAACTGCGAAACCACGCTTGAAAACATCAAACTGGGACAGCGTGCTTCTGTATTTTGTCCCGAATGCCAACCGCTGAAAAAAGTGCAACCGAAGCCCAAAGCCACAGCTCGAGGAAAAACCAAATGAAAACTGCCATTGTTCGTCATATTTTGGTCAAAGACAAAGACCTCGCTGAACAACTGAAAAAGAAAATCCACGATGGCGCCGATTTCGCCAAAATTGCCAAGCAATATTCCACCTGTAATTCAGCTAAACGCGGCGGTGAACTGGGTGAAGTCAAAAAAGGCCAACTGGTGCCTGTGATTGATAAATTGGTCTTTAGTGCTGCTGAAAAAGTACTACATGGTCCCATCAAGAGCCAATTTGGTTTTCATTTACTAGAAATTAAATTCCGTATGGATTTTTAAAAGCTGCGCGTTGTGTGATGTGTTTAAGCCTAAACACATCACAAACACTGTATTTGATTAAGCCTCTTTCATCTCATATGTCCAAGCATCAACGTGTTCGCCAGATTCCAACGTCCCTTGTACCCTCACCCGTTGATACTGTATCCCTTCAAACTCATCCAACGCATCCCAATGTTCGGTTAATTTTTCACTGCTAAAAAAATATCCTTCAACTGCTGCTGCTTGCGGATCCAAAACAATGGCGAATAAGCCTTTGTCGGGTCCCCAATCCAAAATATGCACCACGCCATGCACATAGCCTTTTTGCCATGTTCCACCTATACGCTCTAAAAGATGGGCATTTTCATGATTGGGACGAAGTGTCCCGTAGACAAATAATTGGTTCATTCGGCATCCCCATAGCTATTCAATCAGCGCGCATCATAAAACCAAAACTGTACAAAAACCAGTCTTCGGATCAGTCTCAGACATAAAAAAACGGCACTTGATGTGCCGTTTTATTTTAACCGTTCGATTACTGACGTTTTTTCAATTCATCACGAATTTCACGTAGCAACGCGATATCTTCTGGCGTTGCTGCTGGTTCTGGCGCTGCTTCTTCTTGTTTACGGCGCATACGATTAATCATTTTCACCATTAAGAACACCACCCATGCCAAAATGATGAAGTTAATTAAAATTGTAAGGAAGTTACCATAAGTCAGGACGTTTACCCCAGCTTTGGTTAACTCATCTAAAGACTGTAAATTGTTTGGGTTATCCCCTAAAACAAAGAATTTCTGTGTGAAATCTACACCACCACCAGTCACAACCGTGATCAATGGCATGATGATGTCTTTCACCAATGAATCGACAATTTTACCAAATGCACCACCGATGATTACACCGACAGCCAAATCAATCATGTTGCCTTTTACCGCAAATTCGCGGAACTCTTGAACAATACTCATCTAAATCTCCAGTTATTTTTTGACTTTAATTTATGTGACGAAGTATACATTAATTTTATAGCTTCATTTCCACGTAATTTACTCGGAAATCATCTGCTTTTATATATTGGTTTGCTAATTTTAAACAAAAAAATGCCATCAATAAATTGATGGCATTTTTAAATGTTGCGGCCCCGCATGAGGCAACATCATTTTTAAAACTTATTTACCAGAACGGTTACGTTTACGTTCGTTTTCAGTCAAGTAACGCTTACGGATACGGATTGACTTAGGTGTTACTTCAACTAATTCATCATCTTCAATGAATTCAAGCGCTTGTTCAAGCGTATATTCAACAGCAGGAACAAGAGTCAACGCATCATCAGTACCAGAAGCACGTACGTTTGTTAACTGTTTTGCTTTAGTTGGGTTAACTGTCATGTCATCTGAACGAGAGTTAATACCAATGATCATACCTTCGTAAACTTCTAACTGAGGTTTAGCAAATAGACGACCACGGTCTTGCAATGTGAACAATGCATAGCCCAGGCAAGTACCTTGAACCATAGAAATCAACACACCGTTTTGACGTTTCGCAACAGTACCTTGTTTCATTGGACCGTAGTGCGAGAAGCTTGAAGTCATGATTCCTGTACCAGAAGTCATGGTCAAGAATTCTGAACGGAAACCAATTAAGCCACGTGAAGGAACAGTTGCTTCAATACGGATACGGCCTTTACCGTCAACTTCCATATTCGTCATTTCGCCTTTACGATGACCCATTTGTTCCATTACAGAACCTTGGTGCTGTTCTTCAACGTCAAATGTTACGTTTTCGTATGGCTCTTGCTTTTCGCCATCAACTTCTTTCAAGATTACTTGTGGACGAGATACGCCCATCTCGAAGCCTTCACGACGCATGTTTTCAATAAGAACTGAAAGGTGAAGTTCACCACGACCAGATACTTTGAAACGGTCTGGACTGTCAGTATCTTCAACACGTAACGCTACGTTATGAATCAATTCGCGGTCTAAACGCTCACGAATGTTACGTGAAGTTACGAATTTACCTTCTTTACCCGCAAACGGTGAGTTGTTTACTTGGAAAGTCATCGTTACTGTAGGTTCATCTACAGACAATGGTGGTAAAGCTTCAACATTTTTCGGATCACAAATTGTGTCAGAGATATGAAGCTCATCAATACCTGTGATACATACGATATCGCCTGCTTGAGCAGAATCAACATCAACACGTTCTAAACCGTGGTAACCCATGATTTTTAAGATACGACCGTTACGAGTCTTACCTTCTTTATCAATTACAGTAACTTGAGTGTTCAGACCAACTGAACCACGTTGAATACGACCAACACCAATAACACCTACGAAGCTGTTATAGTCAAGTGAAGAAATCTGCATTTGGAATGGACCATCAACATCAACTGCTGGTGGCTCAACAATGTCTACGATGGTTTGGAACAATGGAGTCATATCTTCAGCAAGTTCTTCTGGAGATGGACCAGCAACACCACGAAGACCTGAAGCGTAAACAACTGGGAAGTCTAACTGTTCGTCAGAACCACCAAGGTTATCAAACAAATCAAATACTTGGTCAATAACCCAATCTGGACGCGCGCTTGGCTTGTCGACTTTGTTGATAATTACGATTGGCTTCAAACCACGTGCGAACGCTTTTTGCGTTACGAAACGAGTTTGTGGCATTGGGCCTTCTTGAGAGTCAACAAGAAGAAGTACACAGTCAACCATCGACATTACACGTTCAACTTCACCACCGAAGTCCGCGTGTCCTGGGGTGTCGACGATGTTAATACGGTATTCTGTATTGGTACGTGCATCTAACCATTTGATTGCAGTGTTTTTTGCAAGAATGGTAATACCACGTTCACTTTCAATCGCGCCTGAATCCATGACACGCTCAATCTCGCCTGCACGATCGCCAAGTGCACCTGATTGCTGTAAAAGTTTGTCTACTAGAGTGGTTTTACCGTGGTCAACGTGCGCAATGATGGCAATGTTGCGGAGAGTTTTGATATCTGACATGTAAATTCGATACGCCTAAAGTTTGAGGGCAAATTATACAGAAAAATAATAGAATTTAGTAGTGACAGTTTATTGACAGACTCATTTTTTTTGATAAGTGGTGTGTAATTAATTTTGTAAAGCTGTGTAAAGCGATTAGAATAGCGCCACCTTGCTAACACCCTTTGACATATGTCTGATCAGAAACTCTCTTCCAATCAAACAGATCAACTCGATTTGGTCTATGGTTTAAACGACCGCCCTCGCCCAATCATTGCTTTTCTTGCTGCCTTTCAACATCTCCTTGCAATTATTGTCCCAATTGTTACTCCAGGCTTACTCATCTGTCTAGCGCTTGGTGTGTCGAAAGAAGACACCAACATGATTTTATCCATGTCTTTGGTCATTTCAGGGATTGCAACCTTCTTACAATGTAAAAAAGTTGGACCTTTTGGTGCAGGCTTATTAATTGTTCAGGGCACCAGTTTTAACTTTATCGGCCCGATTATTGGAATCGGCTCTGCCATGGTTGCTGCAGGTACTCCAGTAGAATCCGTCATGGCTGCAATTTTTGGTGTGGTAATCGCAGGTTCATTTATTGAAATGGGCGTGTCACGTATTCTGCCTTGGGTGAAAATGCTAATTACCCCATTGGTAACAGGCATTGTGGTGTTATTGATTGGTTTGACCCTCATTAAAGAAGGTCTGATCAGCATGGGTGGTGGCTATCAAGCCATGTCAAACAATACCTTTGCCAATGCAGACAACCTAATCATGTCGTGTACAGTACTGGCACTGATCATTATATTGAACCGTATTCGTATTACATGGGTAAAAAGTTCTGCTATCTTAATTGCCTTAATTGCAGGGTACACTCTTGCAGGCTTTATGGGGCATCTGGATTTTTCAGGTTTAAAAGATGCGCCTTTAGTACAAGTTCCGACGCCAATGCATTTTGGACTCAGCTTCTCTTGGAGCTTGTTTATTCCAATGGCCTTCATCTATTTAGTGACGTCTTTAGAAGCAATTGGTGATATTACAGCAACCTCTAAACTCTCCAACCAACCTGTCGATGGTGCCACTTGGATGGAGCGTATTAAAGGTGGTGTCTTGGTAAATGGTGCAAACTCTTTCCTTGCGGGTATTTTCAATACCTTTCCTAGTTCGGTCTTTGCACAAAACAATGGCGTAATTCAACTCACTGGCGTTGCGAGCCGTTATGTCGGCATCTGGATTGCCGTATTATTGGTGATTCTAGGTTTACTCCCTGCTGTTGCAGGTGTGATTCAGGCGGTCCCTCAAGCTGTTTTAGGTGGCGCTGTAATGGTGATGTTTGGAGCTGTAGCAGCTTCTGGAATTAACATTCTGTCAGGTATTCATCTTGACCGCCGCGCACTACTGATTATTGCCATTTCATTGGCACTCGGTTTAGGTGTTGCACAAGTTCCACAAATTTTGGAACATTTACCAGAATTATTCCGTAATATCTTTAGCTCAGGTGTTGCGACAGGTGGTATTGCAGCTTTGTTATTAAATATTATTCTTCCTGAAACGAAGAAATAATTGTTCATTTCAGTATGCACTTTGCCCAGCACTGTCTGGGCATCGTTTTTACAATGGAGTATATAAAATGGATCCACGAAGTGAAGTTGTTCTTCGCCAGCAGGAGTTTCTCTCTGGTTCAGTTTTACTGGTCAATGCACCGTGTGACGAATTAAACACACAGCTAATTGGTACTGTAGAACCACATTTTTGGACATGGAATTTTAACGAATTACAATATTTCCAAAACCAACAAAGTGATGTGCATTTTGGTACAGATTTGCCTGATGTCGCTTTTGATCAAGCCATCGTGTTTGTTCCAAAGTCAAAAGAACTACTCAATTATGTCCTACACCAACTGGTGAGTCGTTTGGCCGTAGGCGCATCGATCTTTTTAGTCGGTGAAAAGAAAGGCGGTGTAGAACGCGCGTCTAAACAGCTGCAACCTTTTGGTAAAACCCTCAAATTAGACAGCGCTCGACATTGTCAAATGTGGCAGTTAGTCACCGAAAAAACCGTAACGGCAAAACCTTTGGCCGATTGGGCACAACTCTATACAGTGCCAACCCCAAAAGGTGAATTACAGATTTGCGCATTACCGGGTGTGTTTAGTCAAAATCGTCTAGACGTGGGCACAGCTGTGTTATTGCCTCACCTTTCACAGGTCACTTCTGGAAAAATTGCAGACTTTGGCTGTGGTGCAGGCGTGATCAGTGCTTATTTGGCCAAGTTAAATCCGAAAAATCGCATTTTTGCACTCGATGTTGATGCCTTTGCACTCGCTTCAACAAAAATGACTTTTGAGAAAAATAACCTTTTACCAGAACAACTTGAGATTAAGGCGGTACACGGAATTGAGGATGCTCCTCTGTTTTTACACGCAATCGTCAGTAATCCCCCATTCCATCAAGGCATTCATACAGATTACAATGCCAGCGAAAATTTATGCAAAACATCCCGTCGCCATCTTAAATCGGATGGCGAGTTGTGGATTGTTGCCAACCGCTTTCTGAATTATCCATTACTCATTGAGCAAAGTTTTGGCCAATGTACAACCAAAGCCGATCAACAAGGCTTTAAAGTGCTGTTTGCTAGCACACAAAAGAAATCTTAAGGAACAATGATGAGCGAAACGACTCAACCAGCTCAACTCAAGCGGAAGCTTGGAGCTCGCCATCTGAATATGATCGCCATTGGTGGTTCAATTGGTACAGGTTTATTCCTTGCCTCAGGTGCAACCATTGCAAATGCTGGCCCTGGCGGGGCGTTATTGGCCTACTGCTTAATTGGTGTGATGATTTACTTTCTCATGACCAGTCTGGGTGAGTTGGCAACACACAACCCAACATCGGGTGCATTTTTCACCTATGGCACCAAGTATGTTGAAGGCGGTTTTGGTTTCGCCCTTGGCTGGAACTATTGGTATAACTGGGCCATTACGGTTGCATTTGAATTGGTTGCAGTCCAATTCATCATGAAATTCTGGTTCCCCGACCTGCCTGGTTTCTACTGGAGTGCTCTCTTCTTAGCTGTTGTCTTTGGGATCAATGCACTGACAGTCAAAGGCTTTGGTGAAAGTGAATTCTTCTTCTCCTTGGTCAAAGTCCTTGCCATCATTGTATTTATCATCATTGGTATTTTCATGATTGGTAAAATCATGATGACGCCTGGTGTTGCAACTTTTGCCAACTGGACCAAAGGTGAAGCGCCCTTCGTTGGTGGCTTATCTGCACTGATTGGTGTGGCGATGATTGCAGGGTTCTCGTTCCAAGGTACCGAAATGGTCGGTGTTGCTGCAGGTGAGTCGAAAGATCCACAAAAGACGATTCCGATTGCCATCAAACAGATTTTTTGGCGTATTCTACTGTTTTATGTGGTGTGTATTTTCATTATCGGCACGCTCATTTCATATGATGATCCACTTCTGCTACAAGCAGCTTCATCAGAGAATATTGCACTCTCTCCATTTACCTTACTCTATGAAAAAGCTGGGTTTGCCTTTGCTGCCAGCGTGATGAATGCTGTGATTTTAACTGCGATTCTATCGGCAGGTAACTCAGGGATGTATTCATCGACGCGTATGCTGTTCAATATGGCTCAAAATGGCAGTGCACCTAAAGTGTTTGCCAAATTAGACCCCCGCGGCGTACCCATGAATGCGCTTTATGCGACAACAGCAATTGCTGCTCTCTGTTTCTTAACCACCTTCATTGGTGAAGAACAAGTTTTCAACTGGTTGCTTAACATGTCGGGTATGTGTGGCTTTATCGTTTGGCTGGGGATTGCAGTTTCACACTATCGTTTCCGTAAAGGCTATGTTGCCCAAGGTCATAAGGTTGAAGACTTAGCTTATCGTGCGAAATTCTTCCCTTTTGCACCGTGGTTTGCCTTTATCCTGTGTGCGATTGTTGTTTTAGGTCAAAACTACCAAGCAGTACTTGATGGCAAATGGCTCTCGGTTTTATCAACCTATATTGGTATTTTCTTATTCTTGGTGATTTGGCTCGGCTATAAATGGAAATACAAAACTAAACTGGTTTCATACCAAGAAATGGATGTCAGTCCAATGAATCCAGATCGCGAATAAAATCCTTTCATAATAAAAGACAGCCTTCGGGCTGTTTTTTATTATTTCCATCTCATTTTTTATTCTTTCATTCAAAACATAATACATTGATTAATAATTAAATTTTTAATAAGACAGTTCAATTATTGAAGTCACATAAAATCGATAGCTATGATTCTGATCTAGCCTAAAATTAGTTAATATTCTGTAACTAGCATCCGTTCACTTGCGCGATGAACAATTTACATATTTAGGTAGTAAAAATTTAGCCTCTCAATTCGCACAGCCATGACTAAATAAAACGGCTTATTGAGCACTGCTCTCTCTCAAATTCCTAGCCCCTAAATATCAAGCCAGAAATATTATCTCGCTGACAAACAAACCCGTGTAAAGCTAAATAACTAGAAATATCCATTCATTCTAAAGGCAAAGTTGTTATCGATGTCGTGAAGCATGAGTAATGGGAATCCCCTTTTCATTCTTCTTAGATTCATCCCTAAAATGAAATACTTCTAACAGTGTCTTATATCCTATACGTAAATAACCATGACCACCATAAGTCTTAACAGCTCAAGCATTGAGCTTATTTTCAACAACACGAGTAAACATAAATTTCATTATTTTAGACATAAAAAAAAACGACTCCGAAGAGTCGTTTTTTAGTTAAAACTCAGATTACTGAGCTTGAACTGTACGGCTGCCAGAAATTGTCGCGAATACACGACGGTTCATAGCACGGCCTTCTTTAGTGTTGTTGTCAGCAATCGGTTGGTCCCAAGCGAAACCTTGAGTAGACAAACGAGCTGGGTCAACGTTGTATTCGTTTACTAGAGACGATTTAACAGAGTTAGCACGAGCTAAAGATAAACGTTCGTTCAATGCACGTGGACCAGTGTTATCTGTGTGACCTTCGATGCGAGCAGTAGCGTTTGGATATTCAACTAACTTCTCAGCAACTTTAGCGATTTCTGGCTTGTATTGGTCTTTGATGTTTGATTTGTTTGTATCAAAGAACACACGAAGTTCCATGTTAAGGTCTTCAGTTAACTCTTGTGGTTCAACTGGAGCAACTGGCTCAACTGGAGCAACTTCTACTACTGGAGCAGCAGGTTTCAAGTGACCACCAAGAACTACGTTAAGACCAGCAAGTGCTGTGTAGTTCCAGAAATCTTCATCAATGTTGTAAGTAGCACGAGCTTCAGTACGTAGAGATAAAGCATCGTTCAAGCGCCAGAAAGCACCAAAACCAGCATTACCTAGAGTGCCTTCGTCATCTTTAAGACCAATATCACCTAAGTCATATTTGTAATGACCAGCACCTAAAAGTACGTATGGCTTAATTTTGCTGTCGTAGTTTTTAGTGATCAAATCAGAAGTAGCATAGAAGTTACCGTTGATTTGAGTTTGTTTGTATTCTGAGTTAGCAACAGCAGAATCAATATCACCCTTAACTTGGTTATATTCAGCTTCGAAACCTAACCAAGGAGTCAATTCAACACCAAGTGCTGCACCAACGAATAAATCGTCTTGTAGTTCAGGACCATTTGTTAAATGATCACCACCATTGTTGTGTTTACTGTCTTGGAAAGTGTAACCAAGCATTAATGGAGTAACAGTTACGCCCGCATTTGCAGCAGCTAAAGGAGCAGCTACGAGCATTGCTAATGCAATACGACTCATTTTCATGGATTTATCCTCCAGAGATAACAATTGTTTTTCAAGCTTAAGCTTATTTAACCATTCTGAGATAGGCTTTTTTATACCCCAGTTTTATTTTTAAGCTATTCGCAATGAATCATACAAACACTTTATTTTTTTTCCAAGTGCTTGATAACTTTAATCAAGTAAATTATTGACAAAATTACTTACAATTTCCGTTGTAATTCGGTAATTTTTTACTCAATTTTTACTTGCGAATAGCTTATTTTCACTTGTATTACATTTTAACAGCTTTTTAAACAAGTTGAGTACTACTAATTATGTATAAAATTTGTTTGATAAACAAAGCTTTAATAAATAAAAAATAGCTCTATAACAATAAAACTGGATAACCATATGTTTTTTATCAATAAAAAAGGGTTCACTTTATTCGAACTCATGATCACTATTAGCATTATTATGATCATTTGTACAATCGCGCTTCCTCATTTTCATCAGTATATGGCCTCACAAGAGCGCAGCAAAACACTGAATACATTACGAAATAGTATTCAGGCAGCCAAAAATATGGCCAACCTGCAACGTCAAAATATCACCATTTGTCCAAGTCAAGACCTCGTTCAATGTCAGAATCATCAATGGAACACAGGCTTTATTGTATTTATCGATAATAATAAAAACCGACGAGTAGATACCAGCGAAACGATTATTCGGACAGAACAACAGCAGCTCAAATATGGCAATCTTGATTGGCGTGGCGCACTCAGTCTTCCATCTTTAAGCTTTAAAGCTGAAAATGGCCTCCCCCTTGGCTCAAATGGAACTTTCTATTACTGCTCTATACAAAGTCAGGATCACTTTAAACTGGTCATGAGCAAAATGGGGCAGATCCGAACTGAACTCATCAATACCTGTAACTAGACCCATGAGTCCATAATCACGTTTTCAGCTTTTCTCACTAGCAAATTTGCATATACTGCTTAAGTTTCCAACAAAATGTATAAGTGATTCGGAGAAGAAAATGACAGACATCGTAATTGTGAATGGTGCTCGTACAGCAATGGGCGGTTTTCAAGGCAGTTTAGCCAGTGTAACCGCTCCAGAGCTCGGTGCTGTGACGATTAAAGAAGCGATTGCTCGTGCTGGCCTACACGCAAACGATGTAGAAGAAGTAATCATGGGCTGTGTTCTACCTGCGGGATTAAAGCAAGGTCCAGCACGCCAAGCTATGCGCCAAGCAGGTTTACCTGATTCAACAGGTGCTGTGACCATCAATAAATTATGTGGTTCTGGCATGAAAGCGGTAATGCAAGCTGCGGATATGATCAAAGCAGGTTCAGCAAATATCGTGGTTGCAGGTGGCATGGAGTCGATGACCAATGCTCCTTATATTTTAACCAAAGCGCGTGCGGGCTACCGTATGGGGCATGGCGATGTTAAAGACCACATGTTCCTTGATGGCTTAGAAGATGCAGAAACAGGTCGATTGATGGGTTCTTTTGCACAAGATATGGCCAATACTCGTGGCTATACGCGTGAGCAAATGGATGCCTTCGCGATTCGCTCTTTAGAGCGCGCACAAACAGCGGTCAACGAAGGTTACTTTGCAGATGAAATCGTGCCTGTGACAGTTTCATCTCGCAAAGGTGATGTTGTCGTTGATAAAGATGAGCAACCGTTCAATGCCAATATTGCAAAAATTCCAAGCCTTCGCCCTGCCTTTGCTAAAGATGGCACCATCACTGCAGCAAATGCAAGCTCAATCTCGGATGGTGCATCCGCACTAGTTTTAACTTCAGCAGAAAATGCATCGAACAAAGGTTTAGCACCATTAGCGAAAATTGTGGCTTATGCATCGAATTCACAGCATCCATCAGAGTTCACCATTGCACCAGTCGGTGCAATTGAAAAAGTGCTTAAGAAAACAGGCTGGAATGCACAGGACGTAGATCTTTGGGAAATCAATGAAGCTTTTGCGATGGTAACTATGTGTCCAATCGATGACTTCAAACTTGATCCTGCAAAAGTGAACATCAATGGTGGAGCTTGCGCACTGGGTCACCCTGTCGGTTCAACAGGCTCACGTATTATCCTGACTTTGATTCATGCGCTTAAACGCACAGGTGGTAAAAAAGGGATTGCGGCACTATGCATCGGCGGTGGTGAAGCAACTGCTGTAGCAATTGAATTACTTTAAGATGCAAGTAGCCCTCTTTTATTGACATATTTTATACAATAAAAGATTGGATGATTAGCTGATATAAAAGCGATATTTATGAAAATCCCTCGACTGCGAGGGATTTTTTATTACAAGATTGTATTAGGGTCGATCTCAACGACTTGTTAAAATAACGACGAAAAAAACAACAAGGATAAGACAATGCAACTGAATCACTACCTCAACTTTGATGGTCAAACTGAAGCCGCTTTTAATTTTTACAAATCTGTCTTTGGTGGAGAGTTTGCAACGTTCATGCGTTATGGAGACTTACCTTCAGATGAAAGTTCAGTCGCCCTTTCCGAAGCTGACCAACAAAAAATCATGCATGTTTCACTTCCCATCAATGCCAGCACGATTCTGATGGCTTCGGATACCAACGATCAGTTTTGTGCTCAAACCAATACTGTCTTTACTGTAGGCAACAACCACTATATTTCGATTAACTTAGATGCCCATGAACAAGCCGATGCAAACCGCTTATTTGATGCGCTTTCAGTCAATGGAAAAATAGAGATGCCTCTAGAGAAAACGTTTTGGGGCGCACTCTATGGTGCATTTACCGATCAATTTGGAGTGAAGTGGATGGTGAATTGCCAATTAGAAGAAGGATAAAAGCGTCTTCTTTTTAAACATCAATATTTGAAAATTGCGCAATAATAGTGAGCCCCACGGTAATAAAACCGATACCAATCCATCCAGCCAAATCGATACTTTGTCCTAAAAATGCTTTAGCAAGGAGTGCTGTGGCGATGACACCAATGCCAGACCACAGCACATATAAAATTCCCGCTTGCATAAATTTCAAGGCATAGGCTGCACACGCAAAAGAAATTATGTAAAGCACCAGTGCAATGCCCTGATCCAACTTATTGACCAAGCCATTACCTTTTGCGGAATAAAAAGTCGAAAGCACATCTGTAGCAATAGCAATAAGTAGCCAAATGACACCGGGATTAATTTTTGCAAAAAGTGCCATCATGTCAAATTTACCTGTTTCTTTTTCTTCAATTTGTTCATCAAAAATGTTGCGTATAAATACAAAAAAGCTGAACCGAAGTCCAGCTTTTTATTGCTTGCTTAAAAATTAAGCGCCTGTTTGATAACTGGCTTGAGCAACGGCTGTTGATGCTTGATACGGATTTCTAAAATCATTTAAACCCGCAGCAGCTTCAAGAATGTCTTTACCTTCCTTAACAACAAAGGTATCAAAGCCTGAACGTTTCATGTAATTCAAGACATCTTTAAACACATCACCTGTTGCACGTAGTTCACCTTGGAAACCTTGGCGACGTAATAGCGCTGCAAATGAATAGCCACGACCATCGTTAAAACCCGCAAAATCAATAAAGATGGCATCTAGCTGATCTAAAGGGAACTCATGCGTTTCAGGAGAAGCATCAACTGTAACAAGGAGTGCTTTTTTACCTGAAACTTGAGCCAATTGATCTAACTGCTCAACCGTTAAAACCACATCACCTTGCGGTAAAACACCATCTTCACCAATTACTTGATAAGTATTGTCTGCAATCGAGCCATCTTTAGAGAGGACTTGTAGTGCTAGATTAAGCATATGCACGCTCCTTAAAGGGTTGAATGCCAACACGGCGATAAGTATCAATGAATTCTTCACCATCAGCACGAAGGTCAAGATAGGTATTTAAAATTTCTTCAACGATATCTGGCACAACTTCAGCTGCAAATGATGGGCCTAAAATGTCACCAATTGAAGCATCATGATCGGCATTACCGCCCAAAGTGATTTGATAGAACTCAGCGCCTTTTTTGTCTACACCTAAAATACCAATGTTACCCACATGGTGATGACCACATGCATTCATACAACCTGAAATATTCAGATCCAGTTTGCCAAGGTTATAAATAGTATCTAAATCATCAAAACGGCGTGAAATCGCTTCTGAAATAGGAATTGATTTCGCATTTGCCAGTGAACAGAAGTCACCGCCTGGGCAGCAAATAATGTCGGTTAAGAAACCAATGTGCGCACGCGCTAGATTGTTTTTCTCAAGAATAGTCCACAGTTCAAACAAATCTTTCTGCGGAACATCCACCAAAGAAATATTTTGCTCATGCGTGGTCCGCAGTTCACCAAAGGTGTATTTGTCTGCAAGGTCTGCAATCAAATTCATCTCTTCCGTGGTCACGTCACCCGGTGCAATACCCGTACGTTTCAACGAAATCGTTACAATACGGTAGCCCTTCACTTTATGCGCATTGGTATTGATATTGAACCACTGTTTGAATTTTGGATGCGCAGCAAACTGTTCAGAAAAATCTTCATCTGCATAATCTTGATAATCAAACGGTATAAATTCTTCGTCTAATTTCTGCAAAATTTCAGGCTGAATTTTTAAAGTTTTAATGGTGTGTGCAAACTCAGCTTCGACCTTTTCAGCAAAAACTTGAGGCGTCAACGCTTTCACCAAAATCTTAATACGTGCTTTGTATTTGTTATCACGGCGACCGTGTAAGTTATAAACACGCAGTACTGCTTCTAAGTAAGCAATCAGGTCTTCACGCGGCAAGAAGTCACGAATGAAACTACCAATCACAGGGGTACGACCTAAGCCTCCACCGACTTTAATTTTATAGCCAATTTCGCCCGCTTCATTTTTAACGATATACACCCCAATATCATGGAATGATGTCGCTGCGCGATCAGTTTCTTCAAGTGCTGATACAGCAATCTTGAACTTACGTGGCAAGAAGGCAAACTCTGGGTGGAAGGTTGACCATTGACGGATTAATTCACACGTTGGACGTGGGTCAGCCACTTCACCAGCAACCACACCTGCATATTGGTCTGTAGTCGTGTTACGAATACAGTTACCTGAAGTTTGGATTGCATGCATTTGTACAGAAGCTAGCTCTTGAAGCATGTCTGGAACATTTTCTAGCGCAGGCCAGTTAAACTGAATATTCTGACGCGTTGAAACATGTGCATAACCACGGTCAAACTCAGTTGCAAGTTCCGCAACTTTGCGCAATTGCGTTGAGTTCATTAAGCCATAAGGCACAGCAATACGTAACATTGGCGCATAGCGTTGTACATAGAGACCGTTTTGAAGACGTAATGGGCGGTACTCATCTTCAGTGAGTTTTCCAGCTAAATAACGTTCCGTTTGGTCACGGAACTGTGCAACACGTTCATTGATCAGTTGCTGATCGAAATCAGTATATAAATACATGGCGTACAGCTAGTAGTTTCATTATAACGGCTGACAGCATAACGAGATTTAAACTATCAACAAAATGCGTTTTTTACATATTTCATAGCTGTTTTATTGATAAGGATAAGTAGATGTACTGTTTGTCCCTAATCCTAAAGGTTTTTTCTGATTAAAGTATTTTTTATTAGATACTTATACATTATTCAGCTAACTCCGTTCAGCCGATCACATACACACTAACCCATCCATTGCTACTGCGCAAATTTTAAACTCTGCTTATCTGGGCAGATCTCAATTTTTCTATTCTTTCCTCCTCGTCACTTTTCCATTTTAATCAGACCGCACATAAAAATAGCCTGACGAATCAGGCTATTTTAAAGTTTAAATGACTACAGCAGATTATTTTGCATCTGGTAAGGCATATGCCACCAAAGCATCTCCCATCTTGGTGCCAAATGAACCATGACCACCCGCCATAATGACCACATACTGTTTGCCATTGGCTTCATAGGTCATTGGTGTTGCTTGACCGCCCGCTGGTAGACGACCTTTCCAAAGTTCATCACCATTGGTCACGTTGATGGCACGGATATAATTATCCTGCGTACCACCGACAAACATCACATTACCCGCAGTTGAGATTGAACCACCAAGCATAGGTACACCCATTTTAAATGGTGGTAATTGAATCCCTGGTAAACTATCACGGATCGTACCAATACGACGTTTCCATGCAACTTCGTGAGTATTTAAATCCACACCCGCCACAAAGCCCCAAGCAGGCTGTTTACATGGTAAACCAAATGGAGACAAGAACGCACTGATTTCAACACCGTAAGGCACGCCATACATCGGTTGTACACCCGCTTCGGTGCCTGCACCTTTGGCTGTTTTCGGACGGTTTGGATCGGCTGGAATAAGCTTAGATACAAACGGTAAACCGATTGGGTTCATCACCGCAATTTGACGATCAGGGTTAACGGACATACCGCCCCATTCAAATACACCCAAGTTGCCTGGGAAAACCAAAGTTCCGTTTTCTGAAGGTGGGGTATAAATACCGTCATAGTTCAGTTTGTGGAAAGACACCCGACACATCAACTGGTCAAACATGGTTGCGCCCCACATTTGCTTATCTGTCAGTTTCTCTTTTGGCGCAAGGTCAAAGTCTGAGAAAGGTTGTGTCGCAGAGTAACGCTCACCTTTGGTTTGTGGCCCACGTTTCACTGTTTGTGGTACAGGTTTTTCCGTAATCGGAACAATGGCTGCACCAGTACGACGGTCTAGAACAAAGGCATTGCCTGTTTTCGTTAACACGTAAATGGCAGGAACCATTTTGCCCGACTTGTCTTTAATGTCAGTCAATGTCGGTTGTGATGGTACATCCATATCCCACAAATCATGATGCGTGGTTTGGAAATTCCACACCAACTTACCTGTTGAGGCATTCAGTGCCAGCATTGAGTTGGCATAACGCTCATGCAACTCGGTACGGTTACCGCCCCAAATATCTGGCGTACCCACACCCGTTGGAATGTAAACCATATCCAAGGCTGCATCATAGGCTAATGGTGCCCATGCATTCGGTGAGTTTTGAACATACTTTTGACCTGGAGCTGGAATCGCATTTGGATCTTCAGCACCTGTGTCAAAGACCCACAACAATGCGCCGGTATTCACATCATAACCACGGATCACACCTGAAGGTTCTTCAGTTGAATAGTTATCTGTGGTTGAACCCGCAATAATAATAGTCGTGCCTGTGACCACCGGTGGCGAAGTTGGGATATAACCACCTGGATAAGGGAACGGCATATCTTTTTGTAAGTCGACTTCACCATTTTTACCAAAGTCAGTACAACGCTCACCAGTATCAGCGTTGATGGCAACTAAACGGCCATCATTCACAGGTAGGATTACTTTACGTGGACATAGCGCAGACGATGACTTTTTATTCTGCAAGCTGGCTTCAAAACCAGCCGTATTGTTCGCATCATAATAAGACACACCACGACAGGTTAAATGCTGAAAAGTATTGTCCGCTTTGAGTTTCGGATCAAAAGTCCATTTCGCCTTACCTGTAGCTGGGTCAAGTGCAACCAGTTTTTGGTGCGTGGTACAGATATACATATTGTCCCCAACTTTAATTGGGGTGACCTGATTGGTGGTTTCACCAGAGTCATTTTCTGTTTTAAAGTCGCCTGTGTTATAGGTCCAAGCGACTTTTAAATCCTTAACATTCTCAGAATTAATTTGCGTTAAAGGAGAATAGCGCAAGCCCGATTGAGTACGGCCATATGCAGGCCAGTCGCCATCAGCAACACCTGGAATGGACTGCGCGGTTGCAGGCTGCTTACTGCTCAGCTCACCTCGAATTTCTTGAGGGTCATTAAATACAGCATAGATCATCACTGCAATGGTAATTGCCAGTGAACCTGTTAAAGCAATTTTTGCACCTTTAGCATTGTCAAAACCACGCGTTACCGCTGGAATGAGTAACCATAAGCCAAATAAACCAAGGATATCTAAACGTGGCGCCAAGGCAAAGAAGTCTGAACCCACTTCCCATAAGCCCCAAACCACTGTACCCAAGACCAACAACGCATAAACGATTAATGCCGTACTTTTTAATTTTTGCAGTAGAACTGCAGTCGCGATGAAGAGTAAACCTGCAATGATGTAGTACCAAGACCCACCAAGCACTGCAAGATAAATCCCTCCTATCAGCAGGACTAAACCAAAGATCACAGCAATCACAGCTGTAAAAGTTTTAAGCCCTGAACCTGAAGACGGAGTACTCATATTGACCACCTTTTTCTTAGATTCTGTTAAAAGCCCATATCGCTTAAATATCGATATGAGCACCTAGACAGTTTTTAGATTTTAAGTATCTGTCCAAACGACTTATTTCGAACAGTTTTATGCTTTGAACAACCGTAAAAAGTATTTATCAACCTTGTTGTACAAATACTTATCGATCTAGAAACTAAAATGCGGTCTGGAATTTAATTCCGCCGACCCATGCATTTTCACCATTTTTATACGCGCCTACATGGCGGATATATTGGATATTGGGACGAATGGTTAACCAATTAGCTGCATGAATACCGTAGTAAATCTCGGCATCATATTCTTCACTTTGTAGGCCACGGGCGTCGACACTGTTATTGACAATATTTACGTCATTGACATCATCATTGATATTAATACGGGCTAAGCCAATCGCGATTTCGTCTTGAGGGCGAGCATCAAAAGCGCCTTTATAGACCAAACCAATATTCTGCATGTCGCGAACCGTATTGGTATCTGAATCATGTAGTGTAAGGTTCACAAAGCCTGTTAAACCACGTGCAGCATCACCGTGATGTGCTGTGAGTTGCTGCTTGGCAACAACCCAGCCGCCTTGTTTACGTGAGGTTTGCTGTGGGTTTTGAATGTCTGTGGCATCTGCCGAACTGTAGTAATAACCCGCACGATATTCGCCAAGTAACTTATTTATACCTACAGCAGGTTGCCACACCACTTCAGCAGGAATAATGGCACCATGCGAACCATCGGTACTTAAGTTCCAGCCTTTGCCACGTTCTAAGTTTTCAGGGTTATATTCATATACCCCGACTTGTGCATATAGGTCTGGCCGAAGGTTATATTTGACTCGCGCAGCCCACTGGCTGACAGGCCAGTTGTACCACTGATCACCGACCCAGTTACCAACTTGAGAGCCACAGAGCGCAAGGTTTTGGAAATCACAGTCGAAACTGTTGAAGTCTTCACCTTCACCAAAACGACCAACTTTGATGTCTAACTTTTGATCCATGAATTTTTTCTTAATCCACAAATCAGTTAAACGCCACGTCTGTCCACGTCCCCACACTTCTTGAGTGGAACTTAAATGTCCATCTAAAGCATCGGATGTTTGAGAAAGTGAACGCCCATTGCGTTCGGTAATGGTGATTTGAGCCTCAGTATCCTGCCAGCCCAAAATCTTGTCTAAATCGAAGTGCGTACCGAATGCAAACTGGTCTGCATATTCGGTACCATGACTTGAAGAATCTGAGGCATCGAGCAACGTTGCCATTTCACCCGTATAGCCAAAGCTAAAGTCGTAGCCTTTTTGCTGCAATAAGCTGCGCTGACCATTCCAGTCACCCAGCATCCAAGGGCTTTCTGCCTCAAAGGCATTTGCAGCATACACACTTTGAAAGCAGCAACTGAGCGCTAAGAGACTGAGGTTAAAACACCAAATTCTTTTACATTTATTCATAATTGGTGACCTTTCTTACAAAATTACAACTAATCGATATGATACGCTTTATTTGTATAAAAACCCATTTTATGACGTTTTGTTGTTTTAAATCTATCCAAATTATCGTTATATGATATTTATAAAGAATCAAAACCAAGTGGTTTGCCTATAAATTCATATCTTATTTTTGAACGTGAAAACTTAATTGGACAAGCTAATTGTTGTTCGCTTTTTGTACTCCCCTCTTGTAAAGGTACAGAAACCACCCATGCACGATCTTTTGCCAACTGCGAATTGAGTGCTTCATCCAACTTTAATACAGGCTCAACGCAGACATCTTGCTGCTGAAAGATTGCGTTCCACGTGGCAAAATCTTGGGTTTTAATTTTGTCTTTTATTGCTTGTTTCACCACCTGACGGTCTTCGGTTGTCAATGAGGCTCCTTTTTCAGCCACAATCGGCAACTCTAAAATCTGGGCCAACCCATATAAAAACTGTGGCTCCAAACTCCCAATCGATAAATAACGTCCATCTTGGGTTTCATAATAGTCATAAAAAGTCGCACCATTGAGATAGCTTTGCTCAGGCCCTTGTTTTTCCTGTCCTGCTAAGCTCGCAGCTGCGGCCATGCTACTGAGCCCCACCACACAGTCGGTCATAGAAATATCAATATACTGCCCCAAACCACTCCGCTGTCTTTCAATTACTGCGGCTAAAATTCCAACCACACTATGCAAAGAGCCGCCTGCAATATCCGCAATTTGAATCCCCATTGGGGGGGGGCCACTGTGCTGTCGGCCGCTATGTCCCGCGATCCCTGACAAAGCCACATAGTTGATATCGTGTCCTGCTTTATTTTGATACCCTCCTGTTTGCCCATAACCCGTAATGGAACAATAGATCAAGCGCGGATTAATTTCAGATAAGGTCTGATAATCGAGCCCTAATCTTTGCATCACGCCTGGACGGAATTGTTCAATTACGATGTCATAGTCTGAAATTTTCGATTTGATCAGTTCAATATTGGCAGGATCTTTCAAATCAAGAGCGACAGCATGCTTATTTCGGTTGAGATAACTATGTGCAGTGGCCTGTCCATTGGCATAAGGTGGCATTAAACGGATCAGATCGGGGCGGGTTGGAGACTCGATGTGGATCACTTCTGCACCTAAGTCTGCTAAGTACATTGTTGCAAAAGGTCCGGGCAAAAGTGTAGAAAAATCGAGAACTTTCAATCCTTTCAATGCCATATCCATGTTTATTTTCTCTTTTTATGTTGATTTTTTAGCTATTTTAGAAATATAAAAGCAACAAAACAATGTCATGTTCAGCCATTTACCTTGATCATTTCGGCAATTTAACATGTAAAAAGGCAAAAAACTTTAGTGTAAATTGCCTAAAATACTTTTTTTAGCGTCATTTAGGTCAAACGCAAGTGAATATAAAAGAGACTGAAGGATTAAATATGAGCCGCGATACCATTAGTATCCATTTCGTCAATGCGGCTTTAACTGGCGTAAAACGTCTCGGCATGGATGTCGAAACATTACTTTCTCACGTAGGGATTGAGGCAGAACTACTGCGTCAACCTAAAGCCCGTATTTCTCCAGAACAATATACTCGCTTCGTTAAAATGTTATGGATGGTGACCCAAGACGAACATGTTGGTTTCGATAAGCAACCACGTCGTTTGGGTACATTTGCCATCATGTGTCAGCTGATTATTCATGCCAAAACCTTAGGTGATGCTTTAGAACTGTCTTCACAGTTTTATAAACTGTTTGGTGATGAGTGGTCGGTGACCTTAGAACGCGACAAGCATGAAGCTCGTCTTGTTCCTCAGATTCCGAAATCGATGGACCCAGATCACTTCATCACCGAAAGTATGCTGATGATTTGGCATGGTCTCGCATCTTGGTTGATTGAACGTCGTTTACCACTGGAACGTGTACACTTTGGTTATGAACGTCCGACTCATGCAGATGAGTATGATGCCCTATTCTTCGCACCTGTGATGCAGTTCGACATGCCGCGTACCGAAATCACTTTTGCGGCAGATTATTTGGACTTACCAATTCGTCAGAATGAAGAAACGTTAGAAGAGTTCTTAAAAGCCGCGCCTGCACAGTTGCTGGTGAAATTTAAAAACACCAACTCACTCACTTCACGTATTCGTGATGTATTGAAGAGTCAAATTGGTGAGGAAATGCCAACTCTGAATGATGTGGCTTCTATGCTGTATTTATCCCCACAAACGTTGCGTCGCCGCTTAGCTGCTGAAGGCAAAAGTTACCAAGGCGTGAAAGATGCATTACGTCGTGATGCTGCAATCCACCTACTATTGAACCCAGGTTTGACTTTAGAAGATGTGGCACAACAAGTGGGCTTTAGTGAAACCAGTACCTTCCACCGTGCCTTTAAGAAATGGACTGGGGTCACACCTGGTTTATATCGCCAACTACACGGCTATCACTAATTTTTTAGTTTGACGACGGTTCGGCACATTGCTAAACCCAAGATTTCGATCTTGGGTTTTTTTATGCTCAACTCTTCAGTCTATTGGCAAAAAGACTCATCTGACCTGACCCGTTCTAGTCATTGCATCACGGCCATTAATTTGTACACTCAAATGCATAACAACTTAAAAGTCATAAAAAGGAACAGCTATGAGCGAGGCTTATATCATTGACGCCATTCGCACACCACGCGGAAAAGGAAAGAAAGATGGTTCATTGCATGAAGTAAAGCCGATTACTTTACTTACAACATTATTGAATGAACTCAAAGATCGTCATCACTTAGATACCTCTAAAGTAGACGATATTGTCTTGGGTTGTGTCACGCCTATTGCAGACCAAGGCGGTGATATTGCAAAAACTGCTGCAATTGCGGCAGGTTGGGATAATGATGTTGCTGGTGTGCAAATTAACCGTTTTTGTGCATCAGGTCTTGAAGCTGTCAATATGGCTGCGCAAAAAGTACGTTCAGGTTGGGAAGATGTGGTTGTAGCAGGTGGTGTTGAGTCGATGTCACGTATTGCAATGGGTTCAGATGGTGGGCCATGGGCATTAGACCCTGAAACAAATTTAAAATCACACTTTGTTCCGCAAGGGATTGGTGCAGATTTAATTGCAACATTGGATGGTTATACACGTTCAGATGTCGATGCATTTGCTGCAAATTCGCAACGCAAAGCAGCAGCTGCGCAAGCTACGGGTTATTTCATTCAATCAGTGGTTGCTATTAAAGACAAAGCAGGCGTGACCATTTTAGATCAAGATGAATTTATCAAACCGTCAACAACAGCAGAAGGTTTAGCAAAACTCAATCCAAGTTTTGAAATGATGGGTGCAATGGGTTTTGATGCGATTGCATTACAACAATATCCAGAAGCGCAAAAAATTAACCATGTGCATCATGCAGGAAACTCATCGGGTATTGTCGATGGTGCAGCACTTGTATTACTTGCTTCCGAGAAAGCAGTCAAAGAACAAGGTTTAAAACCACGTGCCAAAGTATTGGCGACTGCATTGGTGGGTTCAGATCCAACCATTATGCTGACAGGGCCTGCGCCTGCTGCGCGTAAAGCATTGGCAAAAGCTGGTTTAACGATTGATGATATTGATCTATTTGAAGTCAATGAAGCATTTGCATCAGTGGTGATGCGTTTTATGACGGAATTAAAAGTTCCTGCTGAGAAAGTCAATGTGAATGGTGGCGCAATTGCAATGGGGCATCCATTGGGTGCGACAGGTGCGATGATTCTCGGAACTTTACTGGATGAATTAGAACGTCAAGGCAAAAAGCGTGGCTTGGCAACATTATGTGTGGGTGGTGGCATGGGTATTGCGACCATTATTGAGTTGGTATAACCACCTAAATTTTATTGAGCATTTGATACACAAATCAGTCATACGCAACCTACCCATTTTTTGAATCTAATGTTTTTGCAATCCTTTCGATAGGAATAGTCATTAAAACAGGTTTTGCGTATGACAATGGTTTTGCCTACTTTTGACGAAACAAAAGTAGGTCGAACCGAAGGTTAAACCCGAAATTAAAATAAATTTGGAATGACTCTGCGATGCTGAAAATTCATACAACTATGCAGAAGTATACATTCCAAGTTCAAAAAATCATTTGGATAAAAACTTTATGAGCGCAATTCAATATTTAAAAAATGACGATGGCATTATTATTCTGACTTTAGATTCTCCAAACCAATCTGCAAACACCATGAATGCAGATTTCCGTGTGGCTTTGGAAAATGTTGTTTCTAAACTGAAATCTGAAACATCGATTACTGGGATTATTCTCCGTTCAGCGAAGAAAACCTTTTTTGCAGGCGGTGATTTGGATGAATTAGTCCAAGCACGTTTGGAAGATGCCACACCTTTTTTTGAAATGATTCAGAAAATGAAAGCAGAGTTCCGTTATATCGAAACTTTAGGTGTTCCTGTTGTTGCAGCATTGAACGGTACGGCTTTAGGTGGTGGTTGGGAAATCGCTTTAGGCTGTCATGCACGTATTGCATTGAATGATCCTAAAACTAAATTTGGACTTCCAGAAGTAACTTTAGGTCTACTGCCAGGTGGTGGTGGTATCGTGCGCATGGTACGTCTTTTAGGTCTGCAAAATGCTTTTCCATTCTTAATGGAAGGTAAGCAGTTTGGTGTGGATAAAGCAAAATCTCTTGGTTTAATTCAAGATACTGCGGAAACAGCTGAAGAGTTGATGGACAAAGCGATTGCTTGGGTAAAAGCTAATCCGAAATCACAACAACCTTTTGATGTTAAAGGCTATAAAATTCCGGGTGGTGATCCTAAAACACCTGCGGTTGCACAAATGCTGGCGATTGCTCCAGCGATGCTACGTGATAAAACCAAAGGTTGTTATCCTGCTCCTGAAGCGATCATGGCGGCTGCGGTTGAAGGTGCGCAAGTTGATGTGGATACGGCACTGACCATTGAATCTCGTTATTTTACTTATCTTGCCACAGGTCAAATTTCAAAAAATATGATCGGTACTTTTTGGCATGGGCTGAATGCTATTAAAGCAGGTGCAAGCCGTCCTAAAGATGTTGCAAAATGGCAAGCAAGCAAAGTCGGTGTACTTGGCGCAGGGATGATGGGTGCAGGCATTGCTTACTCGGCAGCAATCAAAGGAGTTCCTGTTGTACTGAAAGATGTTTCTGTAGAAAATGCAGAAAAAGGCAAAGCCTATAGCCAAAAGTTACTGGATAAAAAAGTATCGCAAGGTCGTATGACGGCTGAAAAACGTGATCAGGTTTTAAGCTTGATTACTGCAACAGCATCTGCGGAAGATCTGAAAGGCTGTGATTTAATTATCGAAGCTGTATTTGAAAATCAAGAACTCAAAGCGAAAGTCACTCAAGAAGCTGAAGCATTCCTTATCGATGGCGGTGTGATGGCTTCAAACACTTCAACATTGCCGATTACTGGTTTGGCAAATGCATCGAAAGATCAAGCGAACTTTATTGGTCTACATTTCTTTAGCCCAGTCGATAAAATGCAATTGGTCGAAATCATTAAAGGCAAAAATACTTCTGCTGAAACTTTGGCAAAAGCGTATGACTATGTACAGCAAATTGGCAAAATCCCGATTGTTGTCAATGACAGCCGTGGCTTCTTCACAAGTCGTGTATTTGGTACTTTTGTTCAGGAAGGTTTACGTTTACTGCATGAAGGTGTACACCCAGCTCGTATTGAAATGGCTGCACTCAAAGCAGGTATGCCAGTTGGCCCATTAGCCATTCAAGATGAAGTTGCGCTGACGCTTTCTGAACATGTTGCCAATGAAACACGTAAAGCATTGCAGGCTGAGGGTAAAGATTTACCTCGTTCAGGTGCAGATGATGTGATTCAAACCATGATTCATACTTTTGACCGTAAGGGTAAAGCTGCAGGTGCAGGTTTTTATGATTATCCAGAAAGTGGTAAAAAACATCTTTGGGAAGGTTTGAGCCATTGGAAGAAGGACGTAGATATTTCTGAACAAGAAATGATTGACCGCTTCCTATTTGTACAATCGTTAGATACCTTACGTTGTTATGAAGAAAATGTTCTTGAGTCTGTGATTGATGCCAATATCGGTTCGATCTTTGGGATTGGTTTTGCGCCGTGGACAGGTGGTGCAATTCAGTTTTTAAATCAATATGGTTTAGACAAAGCTGTACAACGTGCCAATGAACTTGAAGCGAAATATGGTGAGCGTTTCAAAGCACCGCAACGTCTGGTTGAATCGGTGCCATCGGGTCAGATTCGCTAAAACTTCCACCTTAAAAAAGGGATCAGCAGATCCCTTTTTTGCACTCTCAGCACACAACAAAATTAACCTGCTGATTCAGCATCTAATTTTGACTTATTTTAGTGCATTCTTTTCAAGCCCGACGCAGTTTTTTTGTGTTATAAAGTTACATAGTTTTAGATTTATTTTTATTCAATTGGGCTGTTGCACATGACTGACAATACTTCTCCTGAAAAATCACCATGGGGTTGGAAAGCACTGATTATTGCTTTCATTTTAAGTGGAATTTTCTTAGGTATCTTCTACCTTGCGATCACCAATGAGCCTGACTATATGCCAAGTCAGCAAACGCAGCAAAACTCTCAGCAACATGCTTTTAAAAATGCGCCTGCGATGTCTGAAGAAGCCATGGCCAAAGCACAAGCGGATAAAGAAGCGCGTGAAGCAAGAGCTCAAGCAGCTTCTGAAGATACCACAGAACATGCAAGCTCTGATGAGCACGGTATGAATGCCGATGAACACGCGAAAATGTCATCTGAACATGGTCACTAATATGCTGTGACTAATAAAAAAGCCCTGAAAGATCAGGGCTTTTTTATGGATGATAAATGCATATGGATATGCGGAATGCCACAATCCAAATACTCCTCACCCTCTTGCATAAAGCCCAAAGCCTGATAAAACGCTTGCGCATGTACTTGAGAGGATAAGACTAAAAATGGACGCTGTTGCTGTTGAGCATATGCAATCACCGCCTGCATCAGAACTTTGCCCACGCCCAAACCGCGATGTGACTTCAAAACTGCAACACGACCAATACTATGATTTTGCAAAAGTCGTGCAGTGGCGATGGCTTGATCTTGCTCATAGACAACAAAATGAACTGCGATTTCATCTTGCTCATCCCATTCATCTTCAGGAGCAATGTTTTGCTCTTGAATAAAGACCTGCTCACGAATCATTTTCGCAGCCTGTTGCGACTCTTCCCATGTTCCGTGCGTAATTCTCAAGCTTGGCATTTTCATTTCCCTATAAATCATCTTTGTATTGATCATTGCACTAAAAAGTGATGTTCAGATCAGCATTTACACCCTACATCTTGCTGATCCCATTGATTATTCAACAGCAATTCCAGTGAATGCTTGTGAATACCATACATCTCTTTCATGGTTTGAATTTGTGCCAAGACAGCAACATCGGGCGCTTGATAATCCTTACGCTTGGTTGCCAAAATCATTTTGTTCTTGCTGGTATGCTCAAGTGCTACAAACTCAAACACTTTCGTTTCATAGCCATAGGCTTTGAGTAATAAGGCACGAATAGTATCCGTCAGCATTTCAGCTTGCTGTCCCGCATGAATGCCAAACTGCAACATCGGTTGTAACACGAGCGGAGCTTTCAGTTGTGGACGTAATTCTTTATGACAACACGGCGCACACATGATCATTTCGGCATTTAAACGAATGCCGGTATGAATTGCAAAGTCAGTCGCGACATCGCAAGCATGCAACGCGATCATCACATCAAGGCGTTCAGGTTGGTACGTCCGAACATCACCCTGAAAAAAATCAAGTTGCTGAAAATCTGACTTATTCGCAACCTCCTGACAGAATTCCACCATCTTGCTGCTTAGCTCAACCCCAGTCACAAAAGGATTCAGATCTTGCTTTAGCAAATAATCATACAAAGCAAAGGTTAAGTAGCCCTTTCCTGAGCCAAAATCGACCACGCGCAGTTGTTCAGGCAGCTGAATATGACTTAATGCCCCTGAGAAAATTTCGACAAACTTATTAATCTGCTTCCACTTACGCGCCATACTGGGAATGATGTGCGATTTTGCATCGGTAATGCCTAGAGGCTGTAAGAAATAACTGTCTTGATCCACAAAACGCTGTTTGGCACGGTCATGACCTTGCTGCTCAACAGCTTTGGTTACCGTTTTATTTTTACTTTGTGTCAGCATGGCTTTCTTTTTATTCTTTTTCAGTTGCCACTCTTGTTCAGTTGTCAGCAGATTGGCTTGTTTACACTGCGCCAAAAGTGCAGTTACCGTTTCAAGTGCTATGTCTAATGAATAATTTTTGGTGACATCTTGGGTTTTATGGCGATATAAACAGCTCAATACAGGTTGTCCTTGCAACATGACGACTCGAAAAGTCATCTTCTCGAGTTGCTCAAGTTCACCCTGATATTGACTCAGAATCATCCGATCAAAACTTTGAGATTCAAGCGCTTGCTGAAAGGCCTGAAGGAATTGCTGCTCTTGTGCAGAGGACGATACCGAAACGGTCATAATAGAAACCAAAAAAAGAATTGCGATTAAATTTTAAAGCGTCTTACGCTAAATGCAAATTTGAATTACGATACAGTTGTATATTTTATAAAAATGCACATGACTTATGAGCGCTCGCCCTATTATAAACTACGATCCAGTTGAAGAAAAAATCAACTTTATTAGCCATGCTATTGGTGCAGTGCTTGCACTCATAGCGGGTATTTTATTGATTATCAAAGGGGCTTACTTAGAAACAGCGCAGTGGATCGGGTTGTGGGTCTATGCTTTGAGCTTATTTTTATTGTTTGCCGCATCGAGCTTGTATCATTTTGCCGAATCTCCAGAGCGTCGCGGTTGGTATAAAAAATTAGATCACACTGCCATTTATTATCTGATTGCAGGCACCTATACCCCATTTTTGTCTATCGCACTGCCCACACAAAAAGCCCATTACCTGCTCATTGCACTTTGGGTGATTGCACTCATTGGTACACTATTCAAGTTAGTTTTCATTCATCGCTTTGAAAAAATTTCACTGATTGCTTATCTGCTCATGGGTTGGCTGGCTGTACTGGTAATGGATGATATGCAACGCTTTTTATCTAAACCAGCTTTGACTTTTTTAATCATTGGTGGACTTTCCTATACCATCGGTGCATTGTTTTATGCGCTAAAAAAGGTAAGATATACGCACGCTATCTGGCATATTTTTGTATTGATTGGTGCAGGATCACATTTCCTGTCCATCTATCTTTACGTGATATAACCCGCGCGCACTACATTTTTTAGCAACCCTAATTCCGTAGTCTGCCCGAGGAACATTCGTATTTTTTTAAAAAATTACGCCTTTTTTAAAAAGATGACGCTTTTAAAACTCAGTTCGACTATTTTTTAAGTGTAAGGTCTACCATGGCGTCATTAAATACTGCTGTTGCTGAACAGCAGCCTGTAAACTCAAAATTCCGCGTACTTACAGCCAGTCTGGTAGGTACAACTATCGAATTCTTCGATTTTTATATTTATGCCACTGCGGCTGTCATTATTTTTCCGTACCTGTTCTTTCCAGCAAGTACCGATCCAATGACTGCGACTATTCAGTCTTTGGCAACCTTCGCCATTGCCTTTATTGCACGCCCGATTGGCGCTGCACTCTTTGGACATTTAGGTGATCGTATCGGCCGAAAGGCGACCTTGGTTGCAGCTTTGCTGACCATGGGACTTTCAACCGTGTGTATCGGCTTATTGCCCACCTATGCACAAATTGGAATTGTCGCGCCATTACTACTTGCACTGTGTCGTTTAGGTCAAGGACTCGGGTTAGGTGGTGAATGGTCGGGTGCGGTATTGCTTGCCACAGAAAATGCACCTGAAGGTAAGCGTGCTTGGTTTGGTATGTTCCCCCAACTGGGCGCACCGATTGGCTTTATCTTAGCAACGGGTTCATTCTTAACGCTGGGTCATTTTATGACTGAAGAAGCGTTCATGACTTGGGGCTGGCGTATTCCTTTTATCTCAAGTGCGTTATTGGTAATTGTAGGTCTGTGGATTCGTTTGCAACTCCATGAAACCCCCGCGTTCCAGAAAGTTTTAGACAAGCAAAAAGAAGTTAACATTCCATTTAAAGAAGTGATCACCAAGCACTGGGGCATGTTAATTTTAGGTACCATTGCAGCCATCTGCACCTTTGTGGTGTTCTACCTCACGACAGTATTTGCTTTACAATGGGGTACCAAACAGCTAGGTTACACCCGCGAACAGTTCTTACAACTTCAACTGGTCGCAACCCTGTGCTTTGCTGCATTCATCCCCTTGTCAGCAGTTTTTGCGGAAAAATTTGGTCGTAAAACCACCTCTATTGCAGTCTGTATTGCTGCGGCGTTATTTGGTTTAGTATTCTCAAGCATGTTGGAATCAGGGAGTACACTTATTGTGTTCTTGTTCCTATGTATTGGTTTATCCATCATGGGTTTAACCTATGGACCGATTGGCACCGTGCTCTCTGAAATTTTTCCAATATCCGTTCGTTATACAGGCTCAGCACTGACCTTTAACCTTGCGGGGATCTTTGGGGCATCATTTGCACCTCTCATTGCCACTAAGCTTGCAACCACCTACGGTTTACACGCAGTAGGTTACTACCTCACGGCGGCATCGCTTCTGTCATTATGTGCGTTCTTAATGATTCGTGAAACCAAAAATGATGATGTAAATAATCAAATTTAACCCTGAATTTGATGTCTAAAACCAGCACAATGATGCTGGTTTTTTTATACCAATGCGTTCACAAACGCTACAAAAACCATATTTAAAATCTGTCGTTTTACTTCAAAAATAGAGAGAGATACAGATGAATAGGACCGAAAAATGGATGAAAAAATACAACAACTCACCAATGAACAACTCCTTGATGTCATCGTATTAGTTGAAGAAAATAAAATTATTCAAGCCATTCAATATATCGCCACACATACCGCTTTTCAATACGATGATGCACAAGAGATCGTGACTGAACTCACGAAGCGGCATGATGCTGCACTAAAAAGCATGTATCGCCATAAACGCCATCAACAACAACGCATATCAACCGCTGAATTAAGACACCACAGCTCCCTTGTGTCTGAAGGACGGAGCTTTACACAACAACAGCCACAAAGCCCGCATAGCACAGCAGTGAATAACCTCGACACCATGCAAGACCTACAAGCGCTTCATACAAAAAACCACAACCTTTGGATCATCTTGGCTGTGGTCATTTTGGTTTTAAGCTTTATTTTTTATTGGTTCTAAACCCAACTTAAATCAGTTCAATAATATCGATCGTCGGTGGTACACGAAAACGAAACGGCACACCCACCATGCCTGTTCCAACCGTAACAAATACATCCGCATGTTCATGTCGGTACAAGCCTTTTTTGTGTCCTAATATAGACACTTTTTTCATTACATAGTCTGTGAGCCATGGCAGCTCAACTTGACCACCATGGGTATGACCTGAAAGCATTAAAGGACGGCTGGGTAAAGCAGGTACCATATCGATCGTGTCTGGATTGTGCGATAGGATGACCCACGGTTTGTCCTGCGGTAAATGCGGCATAAAACGCATATCCGCCTTGCCTGCCCACAAATCCCCGACTCCAATCAGACGAAACTCTTCAAATTCAACAATCTGACCTTCAATATCAATCACATTATTCACCTTCAAAGCATGTCTCAACAAATTTTGAATCGGCGGACCAGGATACTGCTCATCATGATTACCATTGACCGAATAGACTGGGGCATTAATTTCTTGCAACACTTCTAATTCTTCTGCCAGTGTATTTTCAGGTTCATAAGTCCAGTCCCCTGCAACCACCACCAAATCAGGTTTTTGTTCATTCAGTCGTTTGACGATGGTTTTCAGCTGTCGCTCATGCCCTGAAAATAGGCCAATATGTAAATCCGCAATTAACGCAATACGAACGGGTTTGAGTAATTTATAATCTTCTTGGATTTGATATTGAGTGGTTTTGACATGTACAAAATGCGGTTCAATAAAACGTGCATAACACAGTACACCACTGACCAAAAACACAAAAATAGCTTCATGCCATGAATAATAGCCCTGAAAACCTGCATACAAGCTAAAGAAAAACAAAGGAATGAGTAAATACGAAAGATAAAAAGCCAATAAATGCACAAAGGCTTTAAACGGATGAATCGTCTCCGTATTGGTTTGACTGATCCATGCCTGATACACCGCCCACCCTGCAAGCAAGGCCATCGCAATATAAAAATAGAACACGACGGAGTGTGTATTGATCATAGACTTTTACTCACAATTTGTTCATCAAGAACACATAATCTTCTGTTTATCTTTTCACAGCTCAGAATTATACTCAAACCAAATTTATAGACTTTATGATGATGGAAAAACCTCACGGCTTAGCAAAACAAACTTCATTCCGTTCATCTTCGACTCAGCAAAATGCCAAATTGTTGTTGCTGAGCTGTATGGTTTTGACTGTTCCCGCGTGTAATACCTTACCCAAACAGATCCCACAGACGCCCGTCTATGCCTTTGATCTACCAACAGATCAAACCAGTTTAGGTAAAATCGTACTGCCTTTGCGTGAGCAAAATCCAGGACTGACGGGCTTTCATGTTCTTTACAACCCGCTCGAGGCATTGGCTGCACGTATCCATCTCATTGATAAAGCAGAAAAGACATTAGATCTACAATACTATATTTGGGACAATGATCGTATTGGTTCTTTAGCGCTTTATTCTATTTTGAAAGCCGCCGATCGTGGAGTGAAGGTTCGCTTACTGATCGATGATAACAATGCCAAGAAAATGGAAGGCATTTATTTGGCGCTCGATCAACACGCCAATATTGATATCAAACTGTATAACCCCTACCGCTTCCGTCACTATCGTGCGATGGATATGGTCTTAAATCTAAAACGCATCAACCGTCGTATGCACAACAAAAGCTTCATTGCCGATAATCAAATTTCGTTGATTGGTGGGCGTAACATGAGCAATCAATATTATAACGTCAGCGACAGTTATCAATTTTCTGATGTTGATGTGATGTTGGTCGGCTCTGCCTCAGATGAAATTGTGCATTCTTTCGATGAATACTGGAATGACGACTATGCCTTTCCAGTGCGTCAAATTGTCAACGCTAACCATTACAGCTTGCGTTATGAAGGTTTAAAAACCCAGTTAGAGCAGCACTATCAGGAAGTGACCGTACAAAATTATTTGGATCTGGCCAATCGTTCGCAGGCCTTTGAACACTGGCTAAATGATAGTATCCAGTTCGATTGGGTCAAAGCCGAAGTGGTGAAAGACTCGCCAAGCAAAACCAAGTCTCGTGCGAAAAAAGAAGAACATTTAAACTTCCAGTTGCAAACCCATTTAGAAAAGCCAATGGAAAGCATCGACATTATTTCGGCCTATTTTGTGCCTGAACGTAAAGGCAAAAAACATCTGGCAAACCTCGCTCAAAGTGACATTCAAGTTCGCGTACTGACCAACTCATTTAAAGCCAATGATGTGCCGTTGGTCCATGCCTTCTATGGAAAATATCGTGAAGACTTGCTGGAAAGTGGTGTTCAACTCTATGAGTTTTTAGCCACGCCTGCGGCCGAAGCCCTAAACGAAAACAATGAAGAAATTTCGAAAAAAGCCAAAGTCAGCATCAAAGGATTAAGCCGCTCGAGTCTGCATGCCAAACTCATGGCCATTGATGAGAAACAGGTTTTTATTGGTTCATTTAATTTTGATCCCCGCTCTGCCAACCTAAATACAGAAATTGGGGTTTTACTGAACAGTCCGCCGCTGGCCAAAGCGGTACACTACACCATGGACCAAAACCTCAGTAAATATGCCTATAAGCTGGTCCTAGATGCAAATAAAAACATTAACTGGCAAATCAAACAAGCTGATGGCTCTACCAAAACCTATACTACTGAACCAAAAATGAATTGGTTCAAACGTGCTGGTCTCAAAGTCGTCTCTTGGCTACCGATTGAAGGCTTTATGTAAGCCTTCAAGCTTGTTGCATGTTGGGTTGGGACTTCAAAACTTTCTGATGTAAATCAGCCAAACCTTGCACCATTTTTTGTTGGACCAGTGCCGTTAAACTCTCAACCGTATGTCCTGCGGTACAAATGGCTGGGAGCGCAACTAAATGTGCCGTGACTTGTGGCATTTCTAGTACTTTTTTAACATGCTCGGCAAAACTAATGTTACCGATAAACGGAGAGACTTGGTCAAGTCCGCCCTGTTGATTCACATAGCAAATCAAACAAATTTGCACATCACGCTGGGCCTCAATTGCTGCGCCTAATATACGTCCATGCACCTTTTTCACTTTAGAACCATCGGTCGTGGTCGCTTCCGGGAAAAACAACACAGGAATATCTTGTTTTAAAAACGCTGTAATTTGCTCTCGAATTTTGATGGAATCGCCTGAACCACGTTGAATAAACAGGGTTCCACCACTTTTTGCCAATTTGCCAAACACAGGCCATTTTTCAATTTCAGCCTTGGCTAAAAAGAAAACTCGTGCTCCTGAGCCTAAAACCGCTACATCTAACCATGAAATATGATTGCTGACCCAAAGTGCAGGCTTACGTGGAATATCCCCGTGGACATGAACATCAATGTTAAAAACCTTGCACAGTCGACGACAGAAATACTGCACGTAACGGGTATTTTGTGGATTGTTAATGTCTTTATACAAGCCATGTCGATAGACCAAATAAAACCCTTCGGACACGGCGCCAAGCCCCGAAGCCAACTTTTTACCATACAAAAAAAGCTTAGAGACACCTTTTAGTGATGTTGTTTTTATTTCAGTATTCGATTGCATAGACGGTTCACTTGGCACAGCTTCATTCAACATTTAATCATTGATTTCGGCTCATTCTATACTGATCTTAACTAACTTGCATTGATCATAAAAACCGAAGGACCAGATGATTATTTTCAATTTTAATCGTTTAAACAAATTAATTAAAATAAATCAATCGAAATACCAAAACATGGTGTGTACATGAACGCTCAAATGAATCCTCCAGCTCCACCGTTAAATCCTGTTCAGGCACTGAAATTTATTATAGGGCTCAGTATTTTATACTTTGGCACCTTGCTGCTTTTGGTTCACTTATTTCGCTCAATGTAAGGCAACAGCATAACTATTTCGCTCAATCTCAGCAAATTCATCTACACTAGAGTTTTCAATGTGAGATCGAATTTAGTGGAATATTTTGAGCAGAAGCAAGGTGGCGAAAAAACCATTTTAGTCAGTGTTGCCATCCATATTCTGGAAGACCTTGATGCAGAAGAATTTCGTTTGCTTGCTAAGTCGGCAGGTGCAGAAATTCTGGAGCATATTCACGCTCAAAGATTCAAACCCGATGCTAAATATTTCATTGGTTCAGGCAAAGCAGAAGAAATTGCTGCTCGTGTTGAGGAACTTGAAGCCACGCTGGTGATTATTGACCATGCCCTGACACCCAGTCAGGAACGTAATCTGAGTCGCATTATCAAGTGCCGCGTTATTGACCGTACACGCCTTATTCTAGATATCTTCGCACAACGTGCCCGTACCCATGAAGGGAAACTTCAAGTCGAATTAGCTCAATTGGATCACTTGTCTTCTCGACTGGTCGGTACAGGCATTAGCCTCGATAGCCAAAAAGGCGGGATTGGACTCCGTGGTCCAGGTGAAACGCAACTCGAAACTGACCGTCGTTTACTTCGTGTCCGTGTTGGACAACTTAAAGATAAATTAGAAAAAGTCCGTCAGACGCGTATTCAAGGGCGTGCTGCACGTCAAAAAGCCGCGATTCCAACCGTTTCTTTGGTTGGTTATACCAATGCGGGCAAATCAACCCTGTTTAACACTCTTGCCAAATCTGATGTTTATGCCGCAGATCAGTTATTTGCAACCTTAGATCCAACCTTAAGACGTTTGGAATGGGATGGTATTGGCCCACTGGTCCTAGCCGATACGGTTGGTTTTGTGCGTAATCTCGCACATGCTTTAGTAGAATCGTTTAAAGCGACTCTAGAGGAAACATTAGAAGCCAGTTTGCTGTTGCATGTGATTGACTCGAGTAGTCCAGACCATATGGAACAAATTGAAGCTGTTGAAAAAGTGCTCAAAGAAATTGGTGCAGATATTCCGATCCTACGAGTGTATAACAAGATCGATCAAAGTGGTGAACAAGCCAAAATCATTTACGCTGAACCCAATGTACCTGAGCGTGTCTATGTCTCAGCACATACAGGCGAAGGATTTGATCTATTACGCCAAGCGGTACAAGAGTGCTTGATGGGTCAAATTCAAAACTTTGACGTCTTACTCAAACCTGCCTATGGCAAATTACGTAATCAACTGTACGCCCTAAATGTGATTCAATCTGAAAATTATGATGATGAGGGCAACCTACACCTACAAGTGTATATTGCACCACATAAACTTGAACAATTGATTAAACAAGCACATTTACCGATTGATGAAATTTTAGGTTTGAAAGCAAAACAATTTCATCGTGAACTCGAAGAATTTGAAATCAAAAACTAAATCGGTTAAAACGTGATAAGTAAAATGTTAATGACAGAACAAAATGGAATGGATAAAAACTGTTGATTGGAAAGCATGGATCGGCACGGTTGCCCTGATCATCATCTTTCGTGAAGCGGCTGTGTGGATCACTGGACGTTTTGGACATCCTGAACTGGGCAATTTAATTGGACTGATTAGTTTATTAATCGTCCTTTTGGGTTGGAGAAAATTTCATAAAATTCCAGCACGTTTGGTCGATACCAACAATAAAATCATGAAAGAAAGTGCCTTTGCTTTTCTACCTATCAGTGCAGGCTCCCTGCTGATGATGACGCATTTAGGCAGTGAAATCCCAATGTTCTTGGTGGTGCTATTTGTCAGCACACTAATTCCACTGTGGGTTTACGCAAAAATGTCTAAGAAATGGCTTTAGGAGTGTGCACATGATTCCCATTATTTTCGGTTTTTTCCTAACCCTCGTTGCCTATTTACTGGCAAAGCCACTCAACAAAAAACTGCCACAAATTCCCGTGATTGTTTTTGGCATGTGCTTTGTGATTACCCTGCTCTTGTTGTTAAACATTCCGTATGAGCAATATATGGCACAGGTAAATCCAGTGTTTAACCATCTGCTCGGTTATGTCACGGTCGCATTAGCTATTCCATTGGCTGCCATGCGCTATGACGACCTCCCTCTCAAAGCCGTGGTGGGCATCTTGGTCTTTGCCAGTATCAGTGCGGTCGGACTGCCGATGGGACTGGCTTATCTACTACATTTGTCTGACCCTACCATTATGGCATTTGCCACACGAGCAGTCACAACGCCTATCGCAATTAACATTGCAACACTGCTGCAAGCCCCTGTGAGTCTGGCAATTTTAATCGTGATTTTATCTGGTGTGATTGGTGCTGCATTTTCGCCACTGATCCTCAAACACATTAATGACGAGCGGGCATCGGGCTTAGCGCTAGGTCTTGCAGCCCATGCCATCGGTACAGCTCAAGCATGGCAACGGGGAAGTATTGCTGGACGTTACGCAGCCTTTGGAATGGCTGTCAATGCAGTGTTTACAGCAATCTGGTTACCGTTGTTTATTCTATACTTGCAAAAAATGTGATATGTTCCTCACATAAACAATTGTATTGTTTAAAAAATCGACTTAAGATGAGTTTGTCGTTGATTAAATGATAAAAGGATTTTGTTCATGAGCAAATTGACACTTGCAATCGCATTCGCTACAACCGTTATGGGTAGTACAGCTTTCGCTGAAGATATTAGCGGCACTTGGAAAAATATTGATGACAAAACTGGGTCGTCAAAAGCCATCCTTGATATTCGCCAAGAATCAAATGGGACCTATACCGCTAAGATCGTTAAAGTGACGCCTCGTCCGGGTTATACACCAAAAGAAACTTGTATTAATTGCCCTGCGCCGTATACCAATAAGCCCATTTTAGGCATGGATGTGATGAAAGGTTTGAAACACAGCGGTAATACCAATTACACGGGTGGAAAAATCATCGATCCACTGTCTGGTAATATTTATAGCTGTAAAGCAAAACTCAGTTCGAATGGCAAACGCTTAACCTTGCGAGGCTACGTGGGCATATCTGCTCTAGGTCGTAGTCAAACGTGGATTCGAGAATAATCTGAGTTCTATTACTGAACAAGCTTGGTCTACGCAATCACTTGATACATTCATTTTAGATTTTGTAGACCACCACCGAGTCACTCATACATTGCTTCAAACTTAGTCTGATGGTTTCAAATTCAATGAATAAAAGAGTTTCAGCTCAGCGTGTATGATTTTTCAATTTTTAAAGGCAACTGCCTAACTCATATCTAAACACAAAACAGTTTGCCTTATGCAAACTGTTTATTTTTCTGTGTCTTGGATATCTTTTTATGAAACTATAGAGAACCTTATATGAAAAGTAAGTTTTTTATCGCGGGATTAACATTGTCCATGCTTTGCGGGGGAGCATTTGCACAGGACTTAACAGGGACATGGCAACAAATTGATGATAAGTCAGGTTCACCGAAAGCCGTTATCGAAATTCGTAAAGAATCGAATAATACTTACACTGGAAAAATTGTAAAAATTACTCCACGCCCAGGCTATACACCAAAAGAAACTTGTGTGAATTGCCCTACGCCATATACCAACAAACCAATTTTGGGTATGGACATTATTAAAGGCTTAAAGCATGTGGATGGCACAAATAACTATGAAAAAGGTCGTGTGATTGATCCACTGTCTGGCAAACTTTATGATGCGAAAATGAAACTGAATGCCACAGGAAAGCGTCTTTCTCTACGTGCATACATCGGTGTTTCTGCTTTAGGTCGTAACCAAATCTGGTTAAGAATCGACTAAGAATAAAAAAGCCACGAACTTCGTGGCTTTTTAATGCATGTGCTATTGAACTGGATTATCAACGGCAAATAAGGTCTCATCTTCTAAACGGTAGGCCATTAATTGATGCCCCCAAACACAACCGCCATCTACATTTTGAATCGAGTCTGAAATGGTTTTGCCTTGTAAAGCTGCCCAGTGACCAAACACAACTTTATGGGTTTGTGCCGCTTGCGAAGCAAATTCAAACCATGGTTTGAAGCCTTCAGGCATCGGGTCGTTGAGCGAGTCTTTAAAACTAAACTCCAAACGCCCAGCACTATCGGTTAAACGCATACGAGTCAAATAATTTACGATACAACGTAAACGCGCATGCCCCGTCAGTTCATCCGACCATAAGGTAGGCTCTTTGCCATACATTTCTTTTAAAAAAGCATCGACAACATCAAAATCATCCGCTGCAATGACCGCCTCAACTTCTGCGGCTAAAGCAGCAGTTTGTTCCGCTGTCCAATTGGTTGGAATGCCTGCATGAGTTAGAACCGTGGTTGCGTTTGGAAACACACACAAAGGTTGTTTACGTAGCCAATCAATCAAATCATCACTATCAATCGCATCAATCACATCACGAATGTTATCTTTGTCTTTAATTGCTTTAATGCCACGTGCAGCCGCCAGCAAAGTTAAATCATGATTGCCTAAAACTGTTGCAGCCGCATTACGCTCTACTAATTTTTTAATAAAGCGTAAAGCACCTAATGAGTTTTCACCACGAGCAACCAAATCCCCTGCAAACCAAATAAAATCTTGGTCAGGATCAAACTGAATGGTCTTTAGCAAGGCTTTTAGTGCTTCAAAACAACCCTGCACATCACCAATGACATAATTGTATCGAATCTCTGCACCTGCCACCTTAAGCCACCATTTGATCTGCTAATGCCACAAATTGAGCCAGTGTCAAAGTCTCTGGACGCGCCATCGGATCAACACCTGCTTGTTCAAAACCATCTTCAACCAACATGCCTTTTAAGCTATTACGCAAAGTTTTACGGCGCTGAGTAAAGACATGCGAGACCAAACGTGCTAAGGCTTTTTCATTTTTTGCCACAATCGGCTTAACCGCATACGGCTCTAGACGAAACACCGCAGAAGTCACTTTTGGTGGCGGGTTAAATGAACCCGGTGGTACTTCAAACAAGAACGTAGGTTTGCAGAAATACTGAATCATCACCGACAAACGACCATATTCTTTGCTATTTGGAGAAGCCGTAATACGGTCAACCACTTCTTTTTGTAGCATAAAATGCATGTCTTTAACTTTGTCACCAAACTCCAAGAGATGAAACAAAAGTGGCGTCGAAATGTTATACGGCAAATTCCCCACAACACGTAAAGGACGACCATCTTCAAATAAATTAGTGAAGTCGTACTTCAGTGCATCAGTTTCAATAATGGTTAAACGTTCAGGATGTGGCACACGCCCTGGCAAACCTGCCGCCAAATCACGGTCTAATTCGACAACCGTAAGTGCGTCACACTCACCAATCAACGGAGAGGTTAAGGCTGCCAAACCTGGGCCAATTTCTACAATGTTATCACCTGAACGTGGTGCAACTGAACGTACAATCTTGGCAATCACACGTTGGTCATGTAAGAAGTTTTGCCCAAAACGCTTCCGCGTATGGTGCCCTTCATCTTTAGGGTTTAAGGCATTAATTTGATACATAAAATTTTCCAACGTGAGTTAATCACTGAACATTAGTGACGAGCTAATTCTAACGCTAAATCAACAGCGACCTGTAAGCTTGAGCTTTTCGCAAGACCTGTGCCTGCGAGGGAGAGAGCTGTGCCATGATCGACTGAGGTACGAATAAACGGCAAGCCCAAAGTAATATTAATGGCATCACCAAACCCTTGCGATTTTAACACAGGTAAGCCCTGATCGTGATACATCGCCAAAACAGCATCGGCATCTTTTAAGTTTTCTGGGGTGAATAAGGTATCGGCAGGTAGGCTCAGGCTCATATTTATGCCTTGAGCACGGTAGCTTTCCAGCACAGGGTTAATCACCTCAATTTCCTCCATCCCCAAATAGCCATCCTCCCCTGCATGTGGGTTTAAGCCACACACTAAAATATGTGGATGCTCTTTTTTAAATTTGCTTTTTAAGTCCTGAATTAAAATATCAATCACTTGATGCAGTCGTTCTTTGGTAATCGCATCGGGTACAGCTCTTAATGACAAATGTGTAGTAGCCAGCGCGACACGCAACGTCTTGGTTGCGAGCATCATCACCACACGTTCAACTCCAGCAAACTCTTGGTAGTATTCGGTATGTCCACTAAAGTGAATCCCAGCATCATTGATAACTGACTTTTGTACAGGTGCCGTTGCAACACCTACACTTTTACCGAATATGGCATAATCGGCCGAACGTCGTAGCTGTTCTAACACATAAGGTGCATTTTGAGGATTGAGCTCACCCATTACAACGGCTTCGCTTAACGACACATGCTCAACATAAAGTTGCCCCTGAGTTGATGATGCTTCTTGCCCTGAATATTCAATCAGTTCAATCTCCAATCCCAAACGTGCTGCACGTGTACGCAGCAAGTTCATATCACCAAGGACCACGATCGGACGTTCATCTATACGAGCGGCAAGGCTTAAACAAATATCTGGACCAATCCCAGCAGGTTCACCACTGGTGACATATAAAGGCAGCATGATCAACTCAAATAAAATGCGTTTTGACTATTATACAACGTCTCACCCAGTATCTCCGCATTCACCGTACTCAACTTGAACCTATTCTTTTATATTTAAATCCTCACTTATCCTGTTTTCACATTCCATCGACTTTCAAAGAAAAAATAAAGCCTCAAACATATAAAACATGAGCAAAGAAATTGCGAGTCGTAACTCCTGTACTATCCGTTATTTTAAAATGGTTCTATGGTGATGATCCCGCATTTCATTCAGTGAAGTCATAAAGTTCAATATCGCTGTTTCCTCATTTTTTAAAGTTTGAACTCTTTTGTCGTTTTTTAAAAAGAATAAACTGATCTCTTCCTTTATGTAGGGAAATACCTTAAAATACGGCTCTTGAAATTTTATATTTTCATTTGTGATTCTGAGCAACTTCGTTTAGAATCGCGTCTCCTTTTGTTTGGACAGATTCCATAGTCCAAACCAACTATAATAGGTAGTGGTTTAATGAAAACTCTCAGCGCTAAGCCTGCTGAAGTTCAACACGACTGGTACGTTGTTGATGCTTCTGGCAAAACTTTAGGTCGCCTTGCGACTGAAATCGCTCGTCGTCTACGTGGTAAGCACAAGACTTCTTATACTCCTCACGTTGACACTGGCGATTATATCGTTGTAATCAATGCTGAAGAAATTCAAGTGACTGGTAAAAAAGCGCTTGATAAAAAATACTATCGCCACACTGGCTTCCCTGGTGGTATCCGTGAGACTAACTTTGAAAAGTTAATCGCTCACAAACCTGAAGCAGTTTTAGAAAAAGCTGTTAAAGGTATGTTACCAAAAGGTCCTCTTGGTTATGCAATGATCAAGAAAATGAAAGTGTATGCAGGTACAGAGCATCCACACGCTGCTCAACAGCCACAAGTTTTGGACATCTAAGGGATACAGCACATGGCTACTAATTATGGTACAGGTCGCCGTAAGACCGCAACTGCACGTGTTTTCTTGTCAGCTGGTACAGGCAAGCTCGTAATTAACAACCGTACTCTTGAGCAATACTTCGGTCGTGAAACTGCTCGTATGGTTGTTCGTCAACCTTTAGAGCTTCTCGAAGTTACTGAAAAGTATGACCTTTACATCACTGTTGCTGGTGGTGGTATCGGTGGTCAAGCTGGCGCTATCCGTCACGGTATTACTCGTGCGTTGATCGCTTCTGACGAAACACTTAAACCTGCTCTTCGTCAAGCTGGTTTCGTTACTCGTGATGCTCGTGAAGTTGAACGTAAGAAACTTGGTTTACGTAAAGCTCGTAAACGTCCTCAATTCTCTAAACGTTAATTCGTTTACCGAATCGGACAAAAAAGCCTTGGTTTATCCAAGGCTTTTTTTATGCGTCATTTTCAAGTTTTAAGTCTATGCTTCCTGCTTTATTCGTACTACATGCCTCTAGTTGTATATTCCAGCTTATTTTGAAAATTGATGATCTTTGGAAAGTGGTGCATTACACGGCTCATCAGTTTTCTCATCGACCATTTTCACAGGCCCATCATTATAAACAGTGACCTTACAGCCTTTTACTGTATATTCTTGCTGAATGCCGCCATACATCTCATCCTCAGATACAGAAGTAGCAACATCACAGGCTTCATCGGCAAAACAAGCTGCATATTCAGCAGTCTGCTGCGCTACATCTACTTGTTCGGCTGCATCTTGATTTTGAGCATAACTACTTGAGATGGAAGTCATTAGTATAATAACTGCAATCGATTGGGTGATTCTGAGCCTAAGCTGCATGGTTCTATCCTTCTTTTTCATTTATTCCAAGTTGTTCGATTGTATAAGCATATTAAAGTTAAGATGATTTTATTGGCTATTTTTAGTATTCTAACCGATTCACTTCACCTAGTTTCTTGAAATATGTCTGTCGAAACTACTCCGCTTCAAGGAATTACGCTGTATAGCCATGCAGATGATTTTCGCTCCCATTGGATTCGTTATGTACTTGCAGAGAAGCAAATCAAATACCATTTGGTTTTAAGTGATGCAGATGATGAAGATCTCGCCAGCTTAAACCCTTATAATCAGCTGCCGATGTTGATTGAAAATGATTTAAAACTATTTAATACCAATATCATCTCTGAGTATTTAGACGATCGTTATCGTCAAAACAAGCTCTATGCCGACGCACCTATGCCTCGTGCGGAACAGCGTCAGTATATTTGGCGCTTTGAACAAGATTGGTTAAAGCTTGCCGATATGATGTTACGCCATCCAGATACACTTGATGAACAAGCAAAACTGAAAGCACAAAAAAAACTGAAAGACACACTCATTTCCCTGACACCATTGTTTCAGCATTTCCCCTATTTCATGTCGGAAAGCTTTAGCATTTTAGATTGCATGCTTGCTCCTATCTTTCTACGCTTAAACAGTATGGGCGTGCATTTACCCAAACAGCAATGCCGCCCAATCTATTTATATTGTCAACGTATTTTTAGTCGTCCTGCATTTTTAAAGTCTTTAACTTTGCAGGAGAAAAACCATTATCAATCTGAATTTAAACAGCCGTAGAGAACATTATGTCTGATCAAGAATTAAACCTTACGCCGACTCGTCCATATTTAGCTCGTGCAATTTATGAATGGATTTGTGATAACCAACTGACACCACATTTATTGGTCGATGCAACCCAGCCCAATACTCTCGTTCCTGAACAGTTTATTCAAGATGGACAGATTGTCTTAAACATCGTCCCTCATGCCGTACATGCGCTACATATGAGCAACGATGCGATTACCTTCTCTGCACGTTTTGGTGGGATATCTCGTGATATTTATGTACCACTTAATGCTGTGATTGGCATTTATGCCCGTGAAAATGGACAAGGCTTATTCTTCGACCCAAGTGAGTATGACAATCATACCCAAAGTGAGCAAAATGCTTTAAAATCAGACAATGAAGAAAAAACTGAACCCGCTAAGAAAAAACCAAGTTTAAGGTTATTAGATTAATAAAATGGAGTAATTATATGGCTTTTGATTTAGTACAATATTTTGCAGAGCAGATTAAAATTCAAAAGCCTGAGCTTCTGAGTCAATATTCAGATGAGGAGCGACTTCAATATCTTTCTGAGGCCAACACCCTCTCTCTTGGAAAACTCATCACTTTGATGCGTCAAGATGGCACCAAGCTCTATCATGAGATACAAACCCAAGATCATCTCTATATTCAAGAACTTGCAAGGCATCTCACCACGTCTCCGCAAAATGAATCACAGTTAGCGAAGGCAGACTTAGAACATAGCTTGACCACCATGCTAGGTCTTCAGTTTGCTGAACTCAAACAACTTGATGTCACGGGAAACTTTGGCGAACATGGAATACGAGAGCTGCTTATCGGTCAAATTGAGCACCTCTCAGGTCTAGCGGATGACTGGGTTTGGACAACAAGTGAGCTAACAGAACTGATAGGCTCTAAACCAAAGCCTGAAGAAGAGCTATCATTAGAAGAGACGATGAAGGAGTTTAATCAAATGGTAAATCAACACGCAACAGACCACTCAGATCAGCTACACACACAGGTAGCAGAGCAAAATCCAACGCCAACATGGGCAAAACTGATTGAGCCTGCTGTGGCTATCGTGATTTTATGGGGACTTTATTGCGCAGCAAGTCAAATGTTTGTCTAATCTCCAAGGGATGCACTCATTTTGCGCATCCCTTTATTTTTTAATGAAAAATAATTATATATTGCATCTTTAAAAATCAAAAAAATCGATTTCTTTTTTGCTTTTATTTGTCCAAATGGTAAAAGTTACATTTTGTTACAATAGTAAATAAATTAAACACTTTTCAAATAACAATAAACTTTTTCACACTCCTATCTAAAATCCGCAAACCTAATCACAAAATCTCTAGCAAAAACTGACTAAAAGCCTCGGGTTTAATTGTACATTTATTCATCCTTTTTTTTATTACATTTATTTATATTGATAATTTTTTCACGCCGTCCATATAATTAAATCGAATTGTGAAACAACAAGTTAAAAGGATTTTAAAACTCATAAAAATGAAGAGAAAAACTATGGCTAAAGTGTCATTGGAAGCATTAGCAAATATCGATGGATTCTATGCAGCAGCATTGGTCGATGGAGAAAGCGGTTTGGCCCTAGCAACTCAAGGCGGTGGAAGCATCGATTTAGAACTCGCGGCTGCAGGTAATACTGAAGTCGTTCGCTCAAAACGACGTGTTGCACAAGCATTGAACTTGAATGACACCATCGAAGATATTTTAATTACACTGGGTAAGCAGTATCACCTTATTCGTCCTTTAGAAGGCAATGACAAAATTTTCTTATATCTTGTCCTTGAACGCTCTAAAGCAAACCTTGCTATGGCTCGCCATGAACTCAAAGGATATGAAAAAGGCCTAGATTTTTCTTAATTTGAATTGCCCCTTTCTCATCCTTTTGCGAAAGGGGTTGTATGCGTTGTCCTCTTCAACCTAATTAAATTAAAGAAATACTATGAATAAGCAATATATTAATATTGCGATTACTGGCCTGAGTTCAAACCATTCTGACGAACTTAAAACACAGCTACGTAATCTCATTCCTCAAGAGTATCAAATTAACTGGAGCTCCGCGGCTGACCCAACTATTGATTGTTTATTTATCCATGAAAGTTTTTATGAAACTGAAGGGAGCCAAAAGATCATTCGAAGTCGTCAGTTCCCATGGCTAAAATTTCTAAGCAAACCCATAACGAAAACCGACTCCACGAAAATACACTTTCTTTACCAATTACGCATCTTGAAAGCTTCTCGAATTGGATTATTCAACATCTACTACATCCCTCTTTTGACAATCAACAAATCCTTCCTATCGAAACTCAGAATAAAAAAACACCGTACAAATTAGAATATTTCAGCAAAATGCTGGATAGCGAACGCAACTCAAAGCTCCATCTTTTTGATACATTAGGCACCATTGCCATCATTGATATTCAAAACAATATCGCTTGGCTCAATACAGAGCGCGAACAAGCCTTTACAGATTCTGGTTTTGATTATGACATTGCCAGCACCAGTAACTTCATGAAAGTCTCACGTAAGCACCCCCATATACTTAGCGACTGGTTATGGCATTTTTTTGGGATTCACCCATATTTTTGAAAGAAATTGCACCTGAAGATGGCCATTTTAAGATCCATATGTGGCCTAAGCCAGCAAGCAATGTGGACAGGAAAACCATTTTTCAACTTTCCAGCTGCTTTATTCAAGGTGGTAAAATTTCAAAAATTTCAACGCAGTTGAACCTTCCTATTGAAACTGTGCAGCGCTTTATTGCAGCTAATATCGCGACCAATAATCTCTCAAAAATCAATATTTGGGATAAACACTTTAACCCACCAGAAATGCCTCAAGTTACAGAAGAAGCAGGATTAATTAAAAGCTTTTTTGGACAACTAAGAAAAAAACTAGGCATATAGGATAATAATATGATTTTACAACGCTTTAAAATTGTTTTTGCTGGTGGTATGGGCGCGGCGATTCGATCACTCTCAGAGATTCCTGTACTGCAAACGGAGGCTTTCAACACAGATGCACAGCGCCATACCAAATTGGAAACTACAGTTGGTATTGATTATGGTGAAATCACGCTTGATGAAAACCTGACCATTGGGCTATATGGTACACCTGGGCAAAGCCGCTTCGACTTTATTTGGTCTGCCATTACTAAAGGTGCTATTGGTGCTGTAATTTTGATTGACCATCATTCAGATAACCCTATTCAAGAATTAGAAAGTTATCTGGAAACCTTTCAAAACTTTACCGACAATATTGCGATCGGCATTACACATACCGATCTTCTTTCTGAGTCAACCAAATCAACCACTATCTATAAAGACTGGTTATTACAAAATGATCTCTTTTCTCCACTCTTCTTTATCGATGCAAGGAAGAAAGATGACGTTTTGTTATTATTAGAAGCGCTTATTACATCCATTGAGATCAACTCAAATATTGCCAATTAACCCTTAACGAGGTTCTATATGTTTACTTTAGCTCAAAGCCGCACAGCACCAAAAGGGTTAATTGATTTTGCAAAGAGTGCGATTCAAGATGTTCTCATGAATGTCCGCAGTGTCAATTATGTCATGCTGTGTAGCACAGATGGCTTCGAGTTAGCCCATGTTTATAAGAGAAATGGGTATAACAGCACTAAACTTGCAGCAGTTAGTAGCTCGATTTTAGCTATGGTTGCTGCTTTTATGAATGAAATTCATCTCGAAGGTTGTCAGTCGATTACTTTGGATGCGGACAATGGTAAAGCCATTTTAACCTCGACTCCTTCTCCAAATCATCCAATGATTATCGTAACCTTGACTGAAAAAGATGTACTCTTAGGGCAGCTACTCTATACCCTAAAAAATGCAAGTAACAAAATTATGCAATACTGATATTTCTGATAAATGGTAGATATTTCACATAATTTTAAATTATATAAATGTATTTTTGTATAATTTAGCGTGTATTCTCCGCTCTAATTCTCTTCTTACCCACTTAATAATTCTTTATTTAAATTATTGAATATATGTTGCATAAAAAAATCCCCCTATCTCATTTGAGTTAGGGGGATTTAGAATTAATGAGCTGGCGATGACTTACTCTCACATGGATAACTCCACACTACCATCAGCGCTAAGAGGTTTCACTTCTGAGTTCGGGAAGGGATCAGGTGGTTCACTCTTGCTATTGTCGCCAGCACAACTGTTTATGACTATTCGTTGGGTCTAACCTCAGAGCAGTGCTCTTCGTGCCTAACTTTCATCAAATGAGTTATTAACAGGTATATTTGAGTTGGATATTGTATCTAGCTTTATAACTAAATCAAGTTGTTTGCAGTGATTTGAACCACAACACCAACTGTTTGGGTGTTGTATAGTCAAGCCTCACGAGCAATTAGTATTGGTCAGCTTCACATATCACTATGCTTCCACATCCAACCTATCAACGTCGTAGTCTTCAACGGCTCTTTAGAGGACATAAAGTCCTAGGGAAATCTTATCTTGAGGTAGGCTTCCCGCTTAGATGCTTTCAGCGGTTATCCCTTCCGAACATAGCTACCCGGCGATGCGACTGGCGTCACAACCGGTACACCAGAGGTTCGTCCACTCTGGTCCTCTCGTACTAGGAGCAGATCCTCTCAAATTTCCAACGCCCACGGTAGATAGGGACCGAACTGTCTCACGACGTTCTAAACCCAGCTCGCGTACCTCTTTAAATGGCGAACAGCCATACCCTTGGGACCTGCTTCAGCCCCAGGATGAGATGAGCCGACATCGAGGTGCCAAACACCGCCGTCGATATGAACTCTTGGGCGGTATCAGCCTGTTATCCCCAGAGTACCTTTTATCCGTTGAGCGATGGCCCTTCCATACAGAACCACCGGATCACTAAGACCTACTTTCGTACCTGCTCGACTTGTGGGTCTCGCAGTTAAGCGCGCTTTTGCCTTTATACTCTACGCGTGATTTCCGACCACGCTGAGCGCACCTTCGTACTCCTCCGTTACTCTTTAGGAGGAGACCGCCCCAGTCAAACTACCCACCAGACATGGTCCTCGTCCCGGATAACGGGACAGAGTTAGAACCTCAATATTACCAGGGTGGTATTTCAAGATTGGCTCCACCGAAACTAGCGTCTCGGTTTCAAAGCCTCCCACCTATCCTACACAAGTAAGATCAAAGTTCAATGTCAAGCTGCAGTAAAGGTTCACGGGGTCTTTCCGTCTAGCCGCGGGTACACCGCATCTTCACGGCGAATTCGATTTCACTGAGTCTCTGCTGGAGACAGCGCCCCCATCATTATGCCATTCGTGCAGGTCGGAACTTACCCGACAAGGAATTTCGCTACCTTAGGACCGTTATAGTTACGGCCGCCGTTTACTGGGGCTTCGATCAAGAGCTTCGCTTACGCTAACCCCATCAATTAACCTTCCAGCACCGGGCAGGCATCACACCCTATACGTCCACTTTCGTGTTTGCAGAGTGCTATGTTTTTAATAAACAGTTGCAGGGGCCTGGTTTCTGTGGCTGCCAATAGCTCAAGGAGTAAATCCTATCACCGTCGGCAGCGTACCTTCTCCCGAAGTTACGGTACCATTTTGCCTAGTTCCTTCAGCAGAGTTCTCTCAAGCGCTTTGGTCTACTCGACCTGACCACCTGTGTCGGTTTCGGGTACGATTCCTATGTAACTGAAGCTTAGAGACTTTTCCTGGAAGCATGGTATCAGCCACTTCACTGTACAAGTACAGCTTGCTATCAGTTCTCAGCATAGAGTACCCCGGATTTGCCTAAGATACATGCCTACAACCTTCCACCTGGACAACCAACGCCAGGCTGACTTAACCTTCTCCGTCCTCTCATCGCATTACATAGAAGTATTGGAATATTAACCAATTTCCCATCGACTACGCCTCTCGGCCTCGCCTTAGGGGTCGACTCACCCAGCCCCGATTAACGTTGGACTGGAACCCTTGGTCTTTCAGCGTGCGAGTTTTTCACTCGCATTGTCGTTACTCACGTCAGCATTCGCACTTCTGATACCTCCAGCATACTTCTCAATACACCTTCATCGGCTTACAGAACGCTCCCCTACCACTTGCAATAAATTGCAAATCCGCAGCTTCGGCATATAGTTTTAGCCCCGTTACATCTTCCGCGCAGGCCGACTCGACTAGTGAGCTATTACGCTTTCTTTAAAGGGTGGCTGCTTCTAAGCCAACCTCCTAGCTGTCTATGCCTTCCCACATCGTTTCCCACTTAACTATAATTTTGGGGCCTTAGCTGGCGGTCTGGATTGTTTTCCTCTTGACTACGGACGTTAGCACCCGCAGTCTGTCTCCCGGATAGTACTCATTGGTATTCGGAGTTTGCATCGGTTTGGTAAGTCGGGATGACCCCCTAGCCGAAACAGTGCTCTACCCCCAATGGTATTCGTCCGAGGCGCTACCTAAATAGCTTTCGGGGAGAACCAGCTATCACCGAGTTTGATTAGCCTTTCACCCCTATCCACAAGTCATCCCCTGGCTTTTCAACGACAGTGGGTTCGGTCCTCCAGTTAGTGTTACCCAACCTTCAACCTGCTCATGGATAGATCACCCGGTTTCGGGTCTACACCCAGCAACTAAACGCCCTATTAAGACTCGATTTCTCTACGGCTCCCCTATGCGGTTAACCTTGCTACTGAATGTAAGTCGCTGACCCATTATACAAAAGGTACGCAGTCACCGAACAAGTCGGCTCCCACTGCTTGTATGCATGCGGTTTCAGGATCTATTTCACTCCCCTCACAGGGGTTCTTTTCGCCTTTCCCTCACGGTACTGGTTCACTATCGGTCAGTCAGGAGTATTTAGCCTTGGAGGATGGTCCCCCCATATTCAGACAAGGTTTCACGTGCCCCGCCCTACTCGACATCATCATATAAGCCCTTTCGTGTACAGGACTATCACCCACTATGGTTGCACTTCCCAGAGCATTCCACTAGAACTTATATGACTTAATGGGCTTTTCCCCGTTCGCTCGCCGCTACTGAGGGAATCTCAATTGATTTCTTTTCCTAAGGGTACTGAGATGTTTCACTTCCCCTCGTTCGCCTCGTATGACTATGTATTCATCATACGATACCTGCCTTATGACAGGTGGGTTTCCCCATTCAGAAATCTCCGGATCACAGGATATTTGCCGCCTCCCCGGAGCTTATCGCAGGCTATTACGTCTTTCATCGCCTCTGACTGCCAAGGCATCCACCACATGCACTTAATTACTTGACTATACAACCCCAAACAGTCGATCGTTCCTACAAGTGAGAACGTTCAACATTACAGTTTGAAGTACTGTGCACTTAAGCACCGTACAGCTTCAATTCAATTCACATACCAAAACGCTTGATTCAGTTAATTTCGCTAGTAACTCATTTCATTCAACGTTAACAATTGCTTGTTAAGTTAACTAAAACGAGTATGAACAAATTATTTCAACTCAAATATATTCTGTTAATGATTTTTCCAGCCTTCGTCAGGTCAGGAAACTGTGATAAATCACAGAAGTTAATAAGTTATCTACTTACTAATTTCTGTAATCCAACCTATCTGCGCGAAGCATAGCTTCTTGCTTAAATTTCAAGGAAAAGCATGCTTTTCTTGTCTTGAAATTTGGTGGAGACTAGGAGAGTCGAACTCCTGACCTCCTGCGTGCAAAGCAGGCGCTCTACCAACTAAGCTAAGTCCCCAGCTTATCAATAAGTCAATGTCTCTGCTTTTCTGTATTCAGCATTTAATAATGCTTGTTAGTCAGATTTGGTGGGTCTGACAAGACTTGAACTTGTGACCCCACGCTTATCAAGCGTGTGCTCTAACCAACTGAGCTACAGACCCTCAGATACATCGTCATGAAGAACAACTTGTTGTGGATTCTTACCAATCGTCAATCTTTCGTTAAGGAGGTGATCCAGCCGCAGGTTCCCCTACGGCTACCTTGTTACGACTTCACCCCAGTCATCGGCCACACCGTGGTAAGCGTCCTCCTTGCGGTTAGACTACCTACTTCTGGTGCAACAAATTCCCATGGTGTGACGGGCGGTGTGTACAAGGCCCGGGAACGTATTCACCGCGGCATTCTGATCCGCGATTACTAGCGATTCCGACTTCATGGAGTCGAGTTGCAGACTCCAATCCGGACTACGATCGGCTTTTTGAGATTAGCATCCTATCGCTAGGTAGCAACCCTTTGTACCGACCATTGTAGCACGTGTGTAGCCCTGGTCGTAAGGGCCATGATGACTTGACGTCGTCCCCGCCTTCCTCCAGTTTGTCACTGGCAGTATCCTTAAAGTTCCCGGCTTAACCCGCTGGCAAATAAGGAAAAGGGTTGCGCTCGTTGCGGGACTTAACCCAACATCTCACGACACGAGCTGACGACAGCCATGCAGCACCTGTATGTAAGTTCCCGAAGGCACCAATCCATCTCTGGAAAGTTCTTACTATGTCAAGACCAGGTAAGGTTCTTCGCGTTGCATCGAATTAAACCACATGCTCCACCGCTTGTGCGGGCCCCCGTCAATTCATTTGAGTTTTAGTCTTGCGACCGTACTCCCCAGGCGGTCTACTTATCGCGTTAGCTGCGCCACTAAAGCCTCAAAGGCCCCAACGGCTAGTAGACATCGTTTACGGCATGGACTACCAGGGTATCTAATCCTGTTTGCTCCCCATGCTTTCGTACCTCAGCGTCAGTATTAGGCCAGATGGCTGCCTTCGCCATCGGTATTCCTCCAGATCTCTACGCATTTCACCGCTACACCTGGAATTCTACCATCCTCTCCCATACTCTAGCTTCCCAGTATCGAATGCAATTCCTAAGTTAAGCTCAGGGATTTCACATCCGACTTAAAAAGCCGCCTACGCACGCTTTACGCCCAGTAAATCCGATTAACGCTCGCACCCTCTGTATTACCGCGGCTGCTGGCACAGAGTTAGCCGGTGCTTATTCTGCGAGTAACGTCCACTATCCAAGAGTATTAATCTCGGTAGCCTCCTCCTCGCTTAAAGTGCTTTACAACCAAAAGGCCTTCTTCACACACGCGGCATGGCTGGATCAGGCTTTCGCCCATTGTCCAATATTCCCCACTGCTGCCTCCCGTAGGAGTCTGGGCCGTGTCTCAGTCCCAGTGTGGCGGATCATCCTCTCAGACCCGCTACAGATCGTCGCCTTGGTAGGCCTTTACCCCACCAACTAGCTAATCTGACTTAGGCTCATCTATTAGCGCAAGGTCCGAAGATCCCCTGCTTTCCCCCGTAGGGCGTATGCGGTATTAGCATTCCTTTCGGAATGTTGTCCCCCACTAATAGGCAGATTCCTAAGCATTACTCACCCGTCCGCCGCTAGGAAATGTAGCAAGCTACATCTCCCCGCTCGACTTGCATGTGTTAAGCCTGCCGCCAGCGTTCAATCTGAGCCATGATCAAACTCTTCAGTTAAAAATCATTAGTAGCTTATGGCTACAAATCTTGGCTCATCAATTTTCTGACAAATATTTCTCAAATAAACTTCGAGTAATTTTTACCTTCAATCAATGAAATATTTTCGATCGATCAATCAGTAAAAATCCACACAAGTTGTTCTTCATAATCTCTTAATGATCTT